>CAVQUM010000005.1:0-102493 GCA_963716815.1 uncultured Chloroflexia bacterium | reverse complement strand
CGGTTGGACACCCACCCAGCATCGAAGGGGGACGAGCGGCATGAAGGACTTGCGTGGCAGGAACGCCATCGTCACCGGGGCATCCCGCGGCGTCGGCGTGTACATCGCCCGTGCGCTCGCGTCGGAAGGGGTGAACCTGGTCCTCGCTTCGCGGACCGGCGACCAGCTCGCCGCGGTGGCGGAACGGATCCGCGCACAGGGAGTGCGCGCCGTGGATGTCCCGGCCGATGTCACCGTGGCGGCCGACCGCGCTGCCATCGTGGCCGCTGCCGAGGAGCAGCTTGGCGGCATCGACATCCTCGTCAACAACGCGGCCATCATCGAGTGGTCCCGATTCGAGCAGGAGGAGCCCGACGACATCCGCCGCATCATCGAGACCAACCTGGTGGCGCCGCTCCTGCTGACCTGGCTGGTCCTGCCCGAGATGCTGAGACGGCGCTCGGGACACATCGTCAACCTCGGTTCGTTGGCCGGCAAGATCGCCATCCCCTACGAATCCGTGTACGACGCCAGCAAGGGCGGCCTGCAGCAGTGGTCCATGGCGCTGCGACAGGAGCTCGCGGGCACCGGTGTCGGTGTGACCTCCGTCCTGCCGAGCTACATCACCGAGGTCGGCCAGGCGGCTGACCACGTGGGTGACATGCCTCGATTGTCGGGGCCCGTCTCTCCGGACCGGGTCGCGGGGGCGATCGTCGAGGCCGTGCGCCGCGATCGGTCCGAGATCGATCGTTCGCTCCGGCCCGACCCGACCCCTGCTCGCGCTCGGCGAGCTCCTCCCAGGCTTCGGCGCCAGGGTCATGAGGTCCATGGGCATGGTCCGACTGCACCGTGGCCTGGCCGATCGACGTGAGCGGTCCTTCTGACCGCACGATCTCGCCGGGCGCTGCTCGGAGGGTTGCCGCGACGACTATCCTCGGGCGGCGGGCGCAATACCCGTGATCGCTTCGACCGAGGTCCGGCGAACACGCGTGACCCATCGCACCGCAGAAGGGAATGAGGCCGTGGCTGATAGACCGACCGTCCTTGTCGCGGGCGGCAACGGGAACGTCGGGGGCGGGGCAGCCGTCGCGCTTGCGCGACGCGGCGCTCGGGTCGTGTTGCTCGGGCGCAAGCCGGACCCGCTGGAAGCGAGGGCCACCGCCATCCGCGCTGCGCTATCCGAGCGCGGGATCGAGGACACGGCCATCGAGGCGCTGAGCCTGGACATGGCGGACATGGACTCGGTGCGACTCACCGCCGCCGATGCCCTCGATCGGTTCCCGGTCATCGACGGACTCGTCCTCTCGGTCGTCAACCTTGGGCAACATGGCCCGACCATCCTCCCGGATGGTCACGAGTCGATGTTCGCCACGAACGTCATGGGGCCGTTCCTGTTCACCCGATTGCTCATGGATCGTTTGGAGCGATCTGGCGCCCTCGTCCTCCATGTGGTCGCGCCCTTCTACGAGGACATCGATTGGGACGACCTCGAAAGCATCGCGCACTACGAGGACGAACCTGCCTACCACCGGACCAAGACGATGAACCGGATCATCGCCGCGGAGTTGGCGCGAAGGTATGCAGGGCGGATCTCGTCCGTCGCCTTTGACCCCGGGTTCATCATCGACAAGGGTGACCCGGCCCTGAAGGACCGCTGGCCGACTGGGTTCACGGGCCTCTACTGGCGCGTCCTGTCCGCGCTCGCAGCGAAGCCACCACGGGTCGCCGGGGAGCCGATGGCGGACCTGATGCTCTCGACTTCCGACCGTGAGGCCATCAACGGCGCCCTGTTCAAGCTGGGCCAGCGAGTGACGAAGCCGGACAGGGCCATGAGTGACACAGCATCGGGCCAGCGGTTGTGGGATGAGCTGGTCCGGATGACCGAACCGACGCCCGGTTGACAGCGGTCGATCCGCCGCCAGTCGCATCACCAGAGGAGGGCATACCGATGACGAAGGAACCCGATACCCCAGCCGAGGGCAAGCCGCCGCGGATGCCGCCGCGATGGTTCGTGCGCATCGCCTGGTTCGTGCACCGCGCGTACTACCGCCTGACCGGCGGCCGGCGCGGGCTCTGGGCCCCCAGGCCCGGCAAGTGGGGCACGATGCGCCTCACGACCGTCGGCCGCAAGTCGGGCGCCCAGCGCGTCGCGATCTTGGGTTACTACGAGGACGGGCCAGACCTCGTCACCCTGGCCATGAACGGGTGGGGGGCGGGTGAACCCGCCTGGTGGCTCAATCTGCAGGCGCATCCGGACACCACGGTCGAGCTGAAGGACGGAATCCGCCAGGTGCACGGCCGTGCCGCGCAAGGCGAGGAGCGAGAACGGCTCTGGGCCAAGTGGCGAGAGTTCGGCGACGACGACATCGACGGCTACGCGAAGTTGCGTCCGACCGAGACGGCCGTCGTCGTCCTCGAGCCGCGAGCGGACTGAGGCCGAGCGCCTAGGACGGGTCGCGCACGACGACGGTCTCGCAGCGCTCGACGCTGTCGTTCCGGCCGATCACCGCGCGGTCGTCGCCGCTGCCGCAGTCGATGGTGTCAGGTACACCGTCCGCCCAGGTGCGTACGACGTCGTCGCCGGCTCCGCCGTCGATGGTATCGCTGCCGGGTCCGCCCTCGATGACGTCGGCGCCGGCGCCACCGTGGATGGTGTCATCGCCCGCGCCACCGCTGATGGTGTCGCGCCCGGGGCCTCCGCCGAGCACGTCCGGCCCGGCGCCGCCGGCGAGCTTGTCCGCGCCGTCGCCGCCATGGATGACGTCACTCCCGGCCAGCCCGTAGAGCTTGTCGGCGCCGAGATGCCCGCGGATGGTGTCGGCGCCGGCGCTGCCGGTGATGCTGTCGGCCCGCTCGGTACCTTCGTATCCGCGATCGTTCTGCGCCGGGACGGCCGAGCCCACGGTGCTCACAGCGGTGTAGTCGGTCACGGCCGCTTCGGTGTCGCTCGCGGCTGCCGACCCCTGGGACAGGCGTACGCCCACCTCGGGCACGCCGACGACCCCCTCGGACGCGAGTGGTCCCGCGATGGCCACCTCCGGGAGCAGCGGTGCCGGCACCTCGACCGCCGGGGCGGCCGGAGCACCGATGCCCATGACCAGCAGGGACATGGCCGCGGATCCGGCTCCGATGGCGAGGGGCCGCGGCGCCGTCCTGGGTGGGCTGCCGGAGACGATCGCCGACAGCCGGCGCTCGAGCGAGCGTGCCGCGTCGATGCCCGTGGCCATCGCCGGCGCCGGGCTGACCGGCGCGGCCAGCACCTCCACCACGTTCAGCAACGTGCTCGCATAGGCGTGCGGCATGCCCTGTACGCGCTCGATCACGCGGGCGTCGCACGCGTCCTCCTCATCGAGGCGCAGGTTGTGTCGCGCCCACCACACGACCGGGTTCCACCATGCGGCGACACAGGCGACCCACTCGAGCCAGCGCAGGAGATGGTCGCGCCGCTCGATGTGCGCCAGCTCGTGGGCCAGGACCCAGCGCAACCCCTGTGGATCCACCCGCTGCAGCAGCGTCGCCGGCAGGACCAACCGCACGCGACCACGGGTCCACCACGTCATGGGCGAGATGCGTGCGGTCGTGACCGAGATGGGCGGCACGGAGCGCAGGCCCAACTCGTAGCCGACCGCGGCCGCCAGTCGCTCGATCTCCGGCGGGGCCGGCCCCGAGGTCTCGCGCAGCAGGGTCCCGAAGCGACGGATGCGCCGGACGCTCGCGAGCAGGACGAGCACGCTGCCCATCGCCCAGGCGAGGACCACGGCCGTTCCGGCGTACTGGCCGGCTGCACCAGCCACGCTCCCGATGAGCGATCCACCGGCCGGCACGCCGGCCGGTGGCCACGAACCGAGCACGCTCGACGCGGCTGCAGGTGCAGTATCGAGCAGCGGCACGGGCACGACCAGCAGCGGCGGCGTGATGGCCTTGATGAGCACCAGCGCCCACAGGAAGTGGGCCAGGGCCGGATAGCGGCCGGTTCGATGGACGCCGTAGGCCAGTGCTCCGATGGCACCCGAGAGCACGAGGTTGCCGAACGCGAGCTGGAGCAGGCCCTCGTTCACGCGCCTTCGCTCTCGTCGAGGATGCGGCGCAGGCGGTCGATCTCGTCGTGGGAGATACGCTTCTGCTCGACCAGCTGGGTCATGATCGGCGCGATCGATCCTCCGGTCAGTCGCCGTGCCAGCGATTCCAGCAGGCCGGAGGCGTAGGCCTCACGGCGGAGGGTGGCGCTGAAGAGGTGGACGGGCAGGTCGTCATCCCGCTCCACGTAGCCCTTCTGCTCGAGGCGCTGCAGCAGGCGCTGGACGGTGCCGTGCTGGTTCTTCTGCCCCGGGTAGATGGTCTCGCGGACCTGGCGAGCGGTGACGCGTCCGGAGTCCCAGAGCACCTCCATCACCGCCAGCTCGGCGTTGGCCAGGGGCGGCCGCACGGGCGCGGGATCCTCACGGCTGGACATGGCCGCATGGTAGCTGATACGACGATGAGTCGTACAGGTACGACAAGATGTCGTATAGTAGGCGGCCTCAACGAGATGGAGTGACCGGTCCCCGGGATGAGAGCCGTGCCGGGAGGGTGCTCCGCGCAGCAGAAGGAGGAAGGATGCCCCAGATCCGAACCCTCGGCGCCGCCACCGCCATCGTGGCCGCCGGAGTCATGGTCATCTCATCGGTCGCGGCCGCCCACCCCGGCCATCGGCACTTCGGGCCGCACGTCTTCGATAACGTCTGGATCGACACCGAGGGCGAAGACGCCTACGAGGCACCGGACGGGAGCCGCGACAAGATCATCGGCCTTGCCGGGAACGACGTGCTGTTCGCCAAGGACAAGCGCGACCTCGTGCGCGGCAACACCGGGGATGACGCGATCGACGGCGGCGCCGGCAGCGACCTGATCTTCGGCGGTCGCGGCGACGACCGACTGGCCGGTGGCGACCAGCCCGACAAGATCATCGGCGGCCCCGGTGCCGATGCCATCAACGGTCAGGCCGGTCGCGACGTCATCCTCGCCGGTCGGGGCGCCGATCTGATCATCGCCAACGACGGGGCCCGCGACTACATCCGCTGTGGACCCGGCAAGGACGCGGTCAAGGCCGACAAGCGTGACCGTGTCGCGCGCGACTGCGAGCGTGTCGTACGGGTGCGGCCCGCGCCCGCGCCGTAGCATCCTCCCAACCCTCACTGCCGAAGAGCGCCGGTCCCCAGGCCGGCGCTCTTCGATTCGGTGCCCGACCTCGCCGACTCGTCGGTGGCCGTCGTGGCCGACTGCCGTCGCGTGGTGCCCGTGCGCATCAAGTGGTGCCCGTGCGCATGCAAGACGCGCGCGTGTGCGCGGGCCGGCCCTGCGTCAACCCACCCGGACGTCCGATTTGTTGCCGAACAGCAACGAGCACGCCCGATTGGTGCGGTCCGGGGCGGTCGAGCGGTAGTCGGGCTTCGGCTCGGGGCGTATGCTGCGCGCCAGTCGTCCCGTTCTCCGGGGACCAAAGGGAATCGCACATGTCGTTGCTCGAACGCGTAGAAGCGGCCAAGAAGGGCCAGGCTGCCCCGGCGACCCCGGGCGCACCCGCGCCAGGCGCGGTGGTGCCGGCGACCCCGCCGTCACCGCCCGAGAGGACGGACCCGCAGCCGACCTTCCGCGTCTCCGCTCGCGAGGAGAACTTCCGACGCATCCGTGCCCGCATCGAGGTCGCGGTGGCGGACTCGCTGTCACATCTCATCGACCTCTCCGACCCCGAGGGCGTGCGCACGAAGCTGGCCCGCGACATCGACGAGTTCGTCGGCGAGTACGTCGCGGACCATGACATCAGCCTGACCCGCGATGAGCGCAAGCGGCTGGTCCAGGGCGTGATCGACGAGGTCGCCGGCTTCGGCCCCATCGAGCCGCTGCTGGCCGACCCGACCATCACCGAGGTCATGGTCAACGGCCCATACCAGGTCTACATCGAGCGCGCGGGCCGCATCGAGAAGGTCGCCGTCACGTTCCGCGACGACGAGCACGTGCTCAACATCATCGACCGCATCATCACTCCGCTCGGCCGCCACATCGACGAGACCAGCCCCCGCGTCGACGCTCGCCTGCCCGACGGTTCCCGCGTCAACGCCATCATCAAGCCGCTCTCGCTCATCGGCCCGGTCATCACCGTGCGCAAGTTCGCCACGCGCTTCACCGTCGAGGACCTGATCAGCTTCGGCACGGCCACGCCGGACATGTTCGAGTTCCTCAGGTCCTGCGTGGAGGCGCGCCTCAACGTCTTCCTCAGCGGCGGCACCGGTTCGGGCAAGACGACCACGCTCAACGTGCTCTCCTCGTTCATCCCCGAGGAGGAGCGCATCATCACCATCGAGGACGCCGCCGAGCTGCAGCTGAGCCAGAAGCACGTGGTCACGCTGGAAGCCCGCCCGGCCAACCTCGAGGGCACCGGTGAGATCACCATCCGCGACCTGCTGCGCAACGCCCTGCACATGCGTCCCGACCGCATCGTGGTGGGCGAGTGTCGCGCCGGTGAGGCGCTCGACATGATCCAGGCCATGACGACCGGCCAGGAAGGCTCGCTCTCCACCGGCCACGCCAACACGCCGCCGGACATGCTGCGACGTCTCGAGACGATGATCCTGATGACCGGCTACGAGCTGCCCATGCGCGCCATCCGCGAGCAGATCGCTTCCGCGGTCGACGTCATCGTGCACACCGCACGCGTGCGCGACGGCTCGCGCAAGATCGTCAGCATCACCGAGGTCTACGGCATCGAGGACGACGACATCCTGACCCAGGAGATCTTCACCTTCGAGCAGACCGGCATGGTCGACGGCAAGATCCAGGGTCGCCTCAAGCCCACTGGCATCCGCCCGACCTTCATGCCCACCTTCGCACTGCGTGGCATCACGCTGCCCGAGGGCGACTACGGCATCCCACCCGCCGACCCCAAGAAGCCGGCTCGCCGTGGCAAGTCGCGCTGGGGCATCGCGGGCGTCTCCGAGTCACCCACGCAGTCCGCTTCGCGAGGTCGGCCACGGCCGAGCCGTCGTCGCCGGCGGCATGGCCTACATCTCATCGGTCGGCCCCGTCGACCCCGAGACGGGCGAAGTCGTCAGCGGCGAGATCAAGTCACAGTCGCGCCAGTGCATGGTCAACCTCAAGGCGGCCCTCGAGGAGCACGGCAGCTCGCTCGAGGAGATCGTGTGGGCCAACTGGTCGCTGCGCGAGGGCTCCGAGTTCGACAAGTTCTACGAGGAATGGCTGCGCTGGTTCCCAGGCGAGGCTCCGGTGGGGCAGGGCACGCTCATGCCGCTCTCGCACCGGCGCGCAGGCTTCCGCGTCTCGGTCGGTGTCATCGCTGCCACCGCGGCCGCACCCATGGGTACGGGCGAAGCGACGGCCCGCATCCCCGCGGTCATCTCCGTCGCGCGCACGGGAGGGGCCACGGTCCCCGAGGGGACCGGGACGCCGCCAGCGGACGCCGCGACGCCGTCCGAGACGGAGAAGACGACCGCGCAGTAGGTTGTCCGGCCGGGCGACCGGGACTCCTCGCACCCGTTCGCGCATGCGCACCGTGGTGCCCGGAATCGGGTAGCTTGGGCGGGCTCGACGCACCCCACGTGCCGGGCGAGGCAGCAGGTGAGGGAAACATGACCGGCATCGACCCTACTGAGCTCTTCATCGGCCATCGGTCCGACGTCGATGGCCCGCTGACCGTCGACCCCGCGGACCTCACCACCCACGGCGTGATCGTGGGCATGACCGGCTCGGGCAAGACCGGCCTGGGCATCGACCTGCTCGAGGACGCGCTGCTGCAAGGTGTCCCCTGCCTGGTCATCGACCCCAAGGGCGACATGGGCAACCTCCTGCTGACGTTTCCCGAGCTGCGCCCGCAGGACTTCCGGCCCTGGATCGAGGAGGCCGCGGCCGCCCGCGAGGGGGTCACGCCCGACCAGCTGGCTGCCGACACGGCCCAGACCTGGCGTGACGGCCTCGCTCGCAGCGGCATCGAGCCCGCGCGCATCGCTCGCCTGCGCGAGGTCGCCGGCTTCACCATCTACACCCCCGGCTCCACCGCCGGCGTGCCCCTGAACCTCGTCGGTTCGCTGGAGGCGCCCGACTCGGCCGACGACGTGGAGTCCCTGCGGGACGAGGTCGAGGGCTTCACCGCCGGTCTGCTCGGACTGGTCGGGATCGAGGCCGACCCGCTCTCGAGTCCCGAGCACATCCTCATCGCCAACCTCGTGGAGCGCGCCTGGCGTGAGGGCGAGGACCTCGATCTGGCGGCGCTGCTGGGGCAGATCGGAGACCCGCCCATGCGCAAGCTGGGCGTGCTCGACCTCGATACCTTCTACCCGCCCAAGGACCGCGCCGCCCTGGCACTCCGGCTCAATGGCCTGCTGGCCTCGCCCTCGTTCGCGTCGTGGAACCAGGGGCGCGCGCTCGACATCGAGTCCATGCTCTCACGTCGACGGGCGACCGCAGGCGGCCATCATCAGCCTCTCGCACCTCTCCGAGGCCGAGCGCATGTTCGTGGTCACGCTGATCCTCTCCAAGATGGTCACCTGGATCCGTCGCCAGTCGGGCACCGGCGAGCTGCGCGCGCTCATCTACATGGACGAGGTCTTCGGCTACGTGCCACCGACCGCGGCCCCGCCGGCCAAGAAGCCGGTCCTCACCATCCTCAAGCAGGCGCGCGCCCACGGCGTGGGCATGGTGCTCTCGACCCAGAACCCGGTCGACCTCGACTACAAGGCCATCAGCAACGCCGGCACCTGGCTCATCGGCCGGCTGCAGACGGAACGCGACAAGGCCCGTCTGCTCGACGGCATGACCTCGGCCGCGGGGGAGGTCGACAAGCGCGCGCTCGACGCGGTCATCTCCGGGCTCGACAAGCGCCAGTTCCTGCTCCACAGCACCCGCGCCGACGAGCCCGAGCGCTTTGCCACACGCTGGGCCATGTCCTACCTCGCCGGCCCGCTCACCCGCGACCAGATCAAGTCGCTGATGGAGGAGCACGCGGTCGACATCGACGCCTCTGACGGCACCCCTGCAGCGGCACCAGGACCTGCCCTCGCCGAGGATGAGACGCAAGTGGCCCCCGAGGTCGCCGCCGACACCTGCTACCTCGACGCCGCCGCGCCCTGGGTCGCCGATGTCGGAGCCGTGCCCGGTGGCACGCGCCTGGTTCCGGCCCTGGTGACCCGCGTGACGATGCTCTTCGACGACACCACGGCCGACCTGCGCGAGACCGTGGAGTGGGAGGCCGTGGCTCCGGTCGACGCGGGAGATGTGGACTGGTCGGCGGCGGTCAGCGTCGACTACGACACGCGCGACCTGCGGCGAGACCCGCCCGCCGACGCCACGTACGTGCTCCCGGATGCGCCTATCGACAGCAAGAGCTGGTTCCGCACGGTCGCGGCCGACCTCAAGAGCCATCTCCACCGCACCCAGACGGTGACGCTCCTGGCCAACCGCGAGCTGAAGCTCTACTCCCGCATCGATGAGCCGGAAGCGGCCTTCGCCGAACGCTGCCGTGCGGCCGCCGACGAGGCCAAGGACGAGGAGGTCGCCACCATCCGCGACCGCATGGAGGCCAAGATCGACAAGATCGAAGTAGCCATCGCCACGTACCAGGACCGCATCGACGAGCTGCAGGCCGACGTGCGCAACCGGCGCAACCAGGACCTCATCTCCATCGGCAGTTCGGTGCTCGGCAGCATCCTCGGCGGACGCGCCAGCACCAGCACCATCGCGCGCTCCGCCGGACGCGCCGCCACTCGGGGGCAGTCGTCCGCCCAGCGCATCCGCACCATCGAGAACCGCATCGAGGAGAAGAACCTCGCGCTCGAGGACCTCGAGGACGACCTGCAGCGAGGCCGTGGCCGCGATCGACGAGGAATGGGACGCCAAGGCCGGGGCGATCGAGCCGATCGAGATCAGTCTTGAGAAGAACGACATCACCATCGACGACGTGAGCCTGCTCTGGTTGCCTACCACGTAGGAGCGCGCGCGCTCCGGGCCAGTGCGCTACAAGGCCTCGGCTTACGTGCTCAGCGGCCTCTTCGCGGGCTTGGCCGGCGTGATGCTCGCTGCGCGCCTCAACTCCGGTCAGCCCTCCGAGGGCTTCGGCATGGAGCTCGATGCCATCGCCGCCGCCGTCATCGGCGGCACCTCGCTCAGCGGTGGCGAGGGCTCGATCTTCGGCACCGTCATCGGCGCCTTCATCATCAGCACCCTGACCAACGGCCTGCGCCTGATGTCGGTGCCACAGGAGTGGCAGATCACCATCACCGGCATCATCGTCATCCTCGCGGTCTACCTCGACATCCTGCGCCGGCGCCAGAACGCGTGACGCCTGCGCGGCAGGGTCGCGCAGCGCACAGACCCAGCAACATCACCGCCTCCTGTCCCGCCGCAGGAGGCGGCTCTCCGTTCACCGATGTCACAGCTGCGCTACGCACACGGGCGCGCGCCCGCGCCCTCAGCGCAGCTTGACGGCCGTGCCGAAGGCGAGGATCTCGCTCACGCCGGTGGCGATCATCGAGGTCGTGTAGCGCACGGCCACGATGGCATCGGCGCCCGCGGCCTCGGCGGCCGCGATCATCTGGGCCGTGGCCTCGTCACGCGTCTCGGTCATGAGCTTGGAGTACTCGGGCACGGCGCCGCCGAGGATGTTGCGGAACCCCGCCGTGATGTCGTAGCCCAGGCCGCGAGCGCGTGCAGCGTTGCCCCGGACGATGCCGATGGTCTGGCTGATCTCGCGGCCCTCGATCTTGTCGGACGTGGACAGGATCATGTGTGTCTCCTCCTGCGTGGCCGTGCTCCCGCGTCGCGCACGTTGGGCTAGTGTCGGCTGGTGAGCACAGCCTACGACGGGCCGCCGTCCCTGTCGCTCGGTCCCGACTACCGCAAGGTCTGGGCCTCGGCGGCCGCTTCGAACCTCGCCGACGGCATCTTCTGGGTGGCTCTGCCGCTCATCGCCATCACGCTCACCACGTCGCCCGCGCTCGTCGCCGGCGTGGCCATCGCAGCCCGCCTGCCGTGGCTCTTCTTCGTCCTCTTCGCCGGCGCCATCGCCGACCGCGTCGACCGGCGAGCCACGATGCGCAACGTGCAGCTGCTGCGCGTGGCGGTGGTGACGCTGCTGCTGCTCCTGGCGGTGGGCGACTCGCTCTCGCTGCCGGTCCTCTACGCGCTGCGCTCTCGCCCTCGGCATCGGCGAGACCTTCTACGACACCGCCGGCATGTCGATCGATGCCGGCCCTCGTCCCACGTGAGCTCCTCAGCCGGGCCAACAGCCGGCTGTACGCGGTGGAGATGGCCGCGAACGAGCTGGTCGGCCCGCCGCTCGGCGGCCTGCTGGTGGCCGCAGCCATCCCGGTCGCGCTCGCCGGCAGCGCGCTCGGCTACGTCCTGGCTGCGCTGGGTCTGACGCTGGTGGCCGGTCGCTTCAAGCCTCAGCCGCAAGGTCGGACAGGGCTCCATGCTCGGCGACATCCGGGAGGGCATGGCCTTCCTGTGGAGGACGCCGGTCCTGCGCACGATGGCGATCATGGTCGCGGGCTTCCACTTCGCCGACGCGGCGGTCTTCGCGGTCGTCGTGCTCTTCGCGGTCGCCCCCGGGCCGATGGGTCTCGATGAGTTCGGCTACGGGCTGTTGATGGCCTCCTTCGCGGTCGGCGGCATCCTCGGTTCGTTCGTGGTCGAAGCCGTCGAGCGTCGGCTCGGCCGGTCACGGGTGATCCTGCTCGTGACCGTGGCCTCTGTCCCGGTCTTCGGCCTTCCGCTCGTGACCTCGGAGCCGATCGCCTATCGCCTTCGCACTCGTGCTCATGGGGGTCGTGATCATGTGGTGGAACGTGGTCACCGTCTCGCTGCGCCAGCGCATCACGCCCGATCACCTGCTGGGCCGGCTCAACGCGGCCTACCGCTTCTTCGGCTGGGGTGCGGGTCCGCTGGGGGCGCTGGCCGGTGGCCTCATCGCGGAGATCTTTGGCATCCCGGCCGTCTTCCTGCTCGCGGTCATCATCAGCCTGGCCATGATCTGGGTCCGTCGCAGCCTGACCGACCCCGCGCTCGAGGCGGCCGAGATGGCCGCCGCGCCGGCCGCGGAGAGCGGCGTGAGCATGAGCGCCACCGGTGCCGGCGCGCTCGGTCCCAACTACCTCAGGCTGTGGTCGTCTTCGGCGGTCTCCAACCTCGCCGACGGCATCTTCGTGGTGGCGCTGCCGCTGATCGCGGTGCAGCTCACCAGCTCACCCATGCTGGTCGCGGGCGTGTCCCTCGCGGGCCGGCTGCCCTGGCTCGTCTTCGTGCTCGTCGCGGGCGCACTGGCCGACCGCCTCGACCGCCGGGTGACGATGCGCAACGTCCAGCTCATGCGCGTGGCCGTGGTGGGGTTGATGGCGGCCATGGCCCTGACCGACACGCTCTCGCTGCCGGTGCTCTACGTGGCCGCGTTCGCGTTGGGCGTGGGCGAGACCCTCTTCGACACCGCGGCCCAGTCGATCATGCCCAACATCGTGGGGGCGGACCTCTTGAGCCGGGCCAACAGCCGGCTGTACGCGGTCGAGCTGACGATGAACATGTTCGTCGGTCCGCCGCTGGGCGGCTTCCTCGTGGCCCTCTCGGTACCGGTGGCGCTCGGTGGCAGCGTCACTCGGCTACGGCCTCGCCGCGGTCGGTCTCGCGCTCATCGTCGGCTCGTTCAAGCCCACGCCGGACGGTCCGCGGGCGTCGATGCTGCATGAGGTGCGCGAGGGCTTCGACTTCCTCTGGCGCGTGCGCGTGCTGCGCATGCTGGCGGTCATGGTGGCCATCTCCAATCTCACCAGCTCCGCGGTCGTGGCCGTCTTCGTTCTCTTCGCGGTAGCGCCGGGACCGATGGGCCTCGACGAGGTCGGCTACGGGCTGCTCATCACGGCCTTCGCGGTCGGTGGCATCCTCGGCTCGCTCATCGAGGAGCGGGTGGAAGGGCGCATCGGCCGCTCCCGCGTGCTCCTCGTGACCGTGGTGCTGTCAGGCTCGATGACGCTGGTTCCCGCGCTCACGACCCAGCCGCTGATCATCGCCGCCAGCATGATCGCCTTGGGTGCGAGCTCCATGATGTGGAACATCATCACGGTGTCGCTGCGGCAGCGCATCACGCCCGACCACCTGCTGGGCCGGGTGAACGCGACCTATCGCCTCTTCGCCTGGGGCGTCATGCCCATCGGGGCCCTTCTGGGCGGGCTCATCGCGGAGTTGCTGGGCCTCCGTGCGGTCTTCCTGCTGGCCTCGGTGGCGACGCTCGGGGCGATCTGGTTCCTGCGCTACCTGCGCGATGCCGACCTCAAGGCGGCGGAGGCGTTCGCCGCCGAGCGCACCGCTGCCTGAACGCCGCCGCCGCTCGTCGAGCCCCGCTGGGGGATCGCTGCGGCGTCACGGGGGAGGGGAGTGCTACCGTGCCGGCATGGCTGAGACCCGCTTCGGCACGTTCGATGAACTTCTCGCGCAGAGCGCCCAGGTACTCCGGCCAGTCGCTACCCGCCTGCGGGAGATCATCCTGGAGGTGCACCCCGACGCCGTCGAGGTCGTGCGTCTCGGTGAGCGCGCCGCGACCTACGGCCTGGGATCGAAGAAGATGAGCGAGGGCTACTGCTACGTGCTGCCCTACACCAGCTGGGTCAACCTGGGTTTCCTCCAAGGTGCGGGGTTGCCCGATCCCGAGGGCCTGCTCGAGGGCACCGGGGCCAAGCTCCGCCACGTCGGGGTCCGTTCGCTCGAGGCCAGCGAGAACCCGGCGCTGCGTTCGCTCATCGAGGCCGCCCTCGCCGAGCGGCGTGCCGCCCTGGGCCGCTGAGGGCGTCCCGATCTCGGCCGCCGTGCACCGCCCGGCTTGGACCTGTCGAGCCTCGCAGCGGCGCGTCGTTGACAGCGTGCACCGCCCCATTCGGTACCGGTGGGGCTGACCAGAGTACGGGTTGTTCCGGAAGGGTGCGGACGGCACCATCCTGACCAACACCTCGATGGACCTCATCACAACGGTCCGCAAAGGTCTGGGTGGCCCGGCCTCCAGTGGCGCCGGGCAAGCCGAGCACCGAGCAACGTCAAGCAGCCCACTGAACGCGAGATAAGGAACGTTAGATGGCGTCCATGGCAGCGAACGACCTCGGCCCGATGCTCACCGCGAGCGAGGTGGCTGAGCTCTTGCATCTGCATGTCAACACGGTCAAGCGCCTCGGCGATCGTGGTGAACTGCCCTTCTATCGTGTCTGCAAGCGGGGGGACCGCCGTTTTCGCCTGGAAGACGTGATGGCCTTCCTCGCGCGCAACCGCTAGGACACACACCCGCTCGGCCACATCGGCTGACCCCGCCGCCTCCGCGCCGCCGGTGCCATCGACCGGCGGCGTCGGCATGTCCGACCCGCGTAGCATGGGCCCGATGCCCGGACCGTCCCGACTCGAGGAGCTGACCGCCCGGCTGCGCACGCCGAACGCAGCCGCCGGCTTGGCCGCGCTGGCCCAGGATGTGGTGCCCGGTCAGACCGGCGCCACCGACCGGGTCGTCGCCGTCGCCTGGGCCACGACCCAGCTCGACCCGACGCTCGGCCGCGTGCCCCTGCCCTTCAAGCGTACCGCGCGCGACCGGCTGCTCGACGGCCAGACCGCGGCCGTCCGCTACGGGGCGGTGTGGCTGCTGCTCGAGTCACCACATCAGCCGGAGCAGGGCAGGATCGCGGCCTACCTCTCGCACTATGGCGAGGGCGTGGTCGCACTCTATCTCGAGCGGCCCCGCTTCCTGCCGCCGTCGCATGCGTCGCAGCGACCACCGCGACCAGTGCGTACGCCGTTCGGCCGTCGCGGTTGGCTGCTGCCCCACGAATGGCCGTGGGGACCGTTCGTCATCGCGCTCGACGACGAACGCTAGCGTCAGCCGTCAGCTCCCGTCAGCCGCCGACCGAGGTCGACCCGTCCGCGAGCGCCTTGGCCTGGCCGACCCAGTCCTCGCGCTTGATCTGCCCCGGGCTGGTGTTGACCCTGAGCCCGACCTCGGCGATGTCGTCGTCTGACCAGGCGGCGATCTGGGCATAGGTGGTGATCCCGGCCTCGACCAGCTTGGCGGCCTTGACCTTGCCCAGGCCCTTGATGGCGGTGAGGTCATCGGCCGCGGTCGCCGTGAAGGTGGCTCCGGGGGATGGCCCGGCGCCCTCCGCCGGCGCGGGCGGCTCGGCGTCGAGCGAGGTCGCCGTGGCCCCGGCCGCGTCCGACCCGGCCGCTTCCGCCCCGGGTCCGGTCACCTCCAGGTCGAGCTCCTTCTGGTCCTGGCGTCGCTTGGCCCAGCCGGCCGCCCCAGCTGCCCCAGCCGCTGCTGCTACCGCGGCGACCAGTGCTCCGATCTTTCCCCGCATGCTCTTCTCCTCGCTTCCGGTCCTTGGTCCCTGGCTAGCGCTCTCCCCAGCGTTCGTGGTGCACGACCTCGTCGTAGGCCTTCCGTCCGCCGGTCTTCGGTGGCCGGGTCAGCTCCGCAGGATCGGCCGGCCAGCCGAGGGCGATGATGTACTGGCACTCCTTGTGCTCGGGTAGGCCCAGCACCTCCGCCGCGAGGGCGAAGTCCTGCACGGTGATGGGGCAGGAGCCGATGCCCATCCCCCACGCGGCCAGTGTGATGTTCTGCGCGGCGCGGCCCAAGTCCCACAGCACCGAACGCGGGTAGTCTGGGTCGGGCTTGTCGACGATGAGCGCGACGGCTGCCCCCGCGTATGGCAGGTGCTTGGCGTAGATGGTCACCCCGCCGAGGCGCCGCAGCGCTTCGGGGTCGCGCACGGTGACGAAGTCCCAGCGCTGGGTGTTCTTGGAGGAGCCGGTCTTGCGAGCGGCGTCGGCGATGGCGCTGACCTCATCCTCTGTCAGCGGCTGCGGCGCGTACTTGCGCACGACCCTGAGTGTGCGGATCGCGGTGATGGTGTCCATCTGCTGAGTCTATCGGGCGCAGAACCCGATGACGCCCCCGTCGCGGGGCCGTAGACTGCGCGGATGTCCACCACACCCGGGTTCCCCGCCGTCATCGAGGTCGTGGTCGAGATTCCGGCCGGGAGCCGCAACAAGTACGAGTACGACGAAGAGGCCAAGGTCATCCGTCTCGACCGGGTGCTCAGTTCCGCGGTCTTCTACAACTTCGACTACGGCTTCATCGAGGGTACGCGTGCCGATGACGGTGATCACACCGACGCCATGCTGCTCATCGACGAGCCCACCTTCCCCGGCTGCCACGTCTGGGCACGGCCGGTGGGCGTGCTCAAGATGGCCGACGAGATGGGCGTGGACTACAAAGTCCTGTGCGTGGCCCTTGCCGACCCCATGTACGCCCATCTCGAGGCGCTTCGCCAGGTCTCGCCCCACAAGCTGCGCGAGATCGAGCAGTTCTTCCACACCTACAAGAACCTCGAGGACAAGTCGGTCGTGATCGACGCCTGGGCCGGCGTGGCCGAGACGCTCGAGATCCTGCGCACGGACCGGGGGCGCTGGCTAGCCGAGCGGGCGGCGCTCGAGGATAGCCAGCTGGCGAGCGAGGAGGACGCCGAGCCGGCGTAGCTCCATGGTCACCAAGTTCGAGCTGCTCGACGTCGGGGGTCGCGAGGTCAAGGTCACCAACCCCGACAAGGTCTACTGGGATGCGCCGGGCCACACCAAGCTGGACCTCGTGCGCTACTACCTGGCGGTGGCCGACGGTGCCCTGCGCGGCGCCGGTGGTCGGCCCATGGCGCTCAAGCGTTTCGTCGACGGTGCCGCCGGCGAGTTCTTCTTCCAGAAGCGAGCGCCGGAGAAGCGGCCGGAGTGGATCGACACGGTCTCGCTCTCATTCCCCTCCGGTCGCACCGCAGAGGAGGTCGTGCTGCGTGACGCAGCCTCGCTGGCGTGGGTGGCCAACCTCGGCTGTCTCGACCTCAACCCGCACCCGGTACGCGCCGACGACCTGGAGCACCCCGACGAGCTGCGCGTCGACCTCGACCCGGTGCCCGGGGTGCCCTGGGCCGACATCCGCACCGTGGCGCTGGTGACGCGCGAGGCCCTCCACGAGGTGGGGCTGGTCGGCTGGCCCAAGACGTCCGGATCGCGGGGCATCCACATCAACGTCCGCATCGAGCCACGCTGGTCGTTCGGTGAGGTGCGACGCGCGGCCCTGGCGCTGGCTCGCGACGTCGAGGCACGGGCGCCGGCGCTGGCCACCAGCAAGTGGTGGAAGGAGGAGCGCCACGGCGTCTTCCTCGACTACAACCAGAACGCCAAGGACCGCACCGTGGCCTCGGCCTACTCCGTGCGGCCGACGCCCGATGCGCGTGTCTCCATGCCCCTGACGTGGGACGAGGTGCCCGATGTGGCCGCCGAGGACTTCACCCTGGCCACGGTGCCGGCGCTGTTCGAGGCGCAGGGCGACCGCCACGAGGGTATCGATCTGGCGGCCGGGTCACTGGAGGCCTTGCTGGAGCTGTCGGCCAGGCACGAGGCCGAGGGCTTGGGTGACGCACCCTGGCCGCCGCACTACCGCAAGCAGGATGGGGAGCCGCCGCGGGTGCAGCCTTCGAAGCGGAAACAGGACGTCTCGCCGTCGCCGACCGGCCGGCGCATGTCGACCAAGCCCCTCATCGAGATCGCGCGTGCGGCCAGGAAGGACGACGCGCTGGCCGGCCTGGAGCGCTGGAAGTCGCGGCATCCGGAAGCCGCCGCCAGGCTGGAGCCGGCCGACGTGCTGGTCGACGCCATGCGCGGTCGCTCGACCACGTGGACGCGCATCCGGGTCAACCTCGAGCACGTGCCGGAGGCCGAGCGGCCGCCACAGGAGCCTCTCGACCCCGACTACGACCCGTGGGCCGAGTACCGGGAGGCTCGTAGCGACTAGGTCTGGCGCGGACTTGGAAGGTTCTCGCTACCACGCTGGTCATACCCTGTCGATAGACCCGCAGAGAGGTGTGTCGGGGGATGGACGCCGACCTCGTCCACAGGGCACAACAGGGAGACGAGGTAGCCTTCGCGGGTATCGTGGAGGCTGTCGGAGCCCGGTTCTTGGGCATTGCGGAGCGGATCCTGCATGATGCAAGCCTTGCGGAGGATGCGACACAGCAGGCGCTCGTGAAGTGCTGGCGGTTCTTGCCGACACTGCGCGAACCGGCTCGGTTCGAGGCCTGGTCACACCAGCTGCTCGTACGGGCCTGCTACACCGAGAGCGACCGACGACGCCGCAGCAGCGCCGACGTTGCGCTGCTGCCGACCGACGCGCCCACGACACCAGACAGCACCTCTCGCATCGTCGACCGCGACCAGCTCGAGCGTGGTCTTCAGGGCATCTCGGTCGATCACCGTGCTGTGCTCGTCCTGCACTACTACGCAGACATGCCATTGGCTCAGGTGGCGGAGGTCCTCGACGTTCCGGTCGGGACCATCTACTCGCGTTTGCATCGAGCCCATCGCAGCTTGCGCGGCGCGCTCGAGGCTGACGCTCGCACAGCGACGATACCGCTGCCGACGGAGGCCACGAGATGACGAGCGACCAGCAGCAGGCGTCCGCGCTTCGTGAGCACTACCGCGCCGAACCAGAGCCGGGGGCCGATCTCGACCGCGTGACCCGAGCCGTGCTCAAGGACGTCCATGAGACACCTCAGCAGCGCCGCCGCTGGTGGCCGTTCCAGCGTCGAGTTGCGCGCACGCAGGCCGCTAGGGACAACAGGCGGCTCGGAACGATGTTCACCGCCACCAGGCTCGTGGTCGCCGCTGCCATCGTGGCCCCGTTCAGCGGCTTCCTGCTCGCAGGCATCCTCACCACGCAGCGAGGGGACGAGATGGCCCCGGCGGCGGTGACCGAGACACCCTCGCCCGTGACGACCGGGGAGTTGCTCTCGGGCATGGTCACCGAGGAAGTCGAGCCGGGGGTCCTCCGGGTCGTCAACGACGGCGTGCGGGGCCTCTCGTCCGCGGACTTCGGCTATCCCGGCTACTCGGTGGATGTCACACCCGATGGCGGCGTCTGGCTCTCGGCCGTAGAGGGCAGGCACGGTTTGTTCCGCCTTGGCGAGGAACCCACGTTCGACACCGTCGCAGCATGGCCGCCGTACATGGAGGTCGCGCCCGATGGCTCACTCTGGGCCCTGAGCGAGGACTCGATCCTCTCGTTCGATGGCGAGGGATGGACGCCGCGAGCGACCACGAACGACAGCGCGCTCCGCTTCGGTTCGCTGGCTATCGGACCCGACGGCACCGTCTGGGCGACCGACTGGACCGGCATGCTCCTCCTGCGGCTCGAGGACGACGGCACCCTGACGACCATCGAGGCCTGGGCCGATGTCTACGCCGGGGTGGTGTCCCCGGACGAGCTGGCAGTGTCGCCCGATGGTGACGTCTGGCTCGTCGGCATGGTCCGTGGGGACGGCCCGGATGCCGAGGCGCTGCTGCGCTTCGATGGCAGCGAATGGGAAGTCATCCCGGGTCCGGAGAGCTTCCTGAACCACCCCCTTGGCAACTCGCTCGACGTCGGACCCGATGGCACGTTGTGGGTGAACACCAGCAACGGCTACTCGGGGGCGGATGGCGTCGGAGGCCTTGCCCGCTTCGACGGCTCGGGCTGGACCGCCTTCACCGAGGCCGATGGTGTGCAGGACTGGGGCGCGCAAGGCTTCATCGCCACCGACCTGCTCGCGGTGGCCTCGGACGGCAGTCTCTGGATGAACGGCGCTCCCGACGGTGACGGCTGCGGTGGCGTGGCCCACTACGACGGCACGACATGGGACTCGTATCTGGTGGAGTCCTGCGTCCACGATCTCGCCATCGCCCCCGATGGCAGCGTCTGGGTGCGGGCCAATGCCTACCGCCGGGACTCGGACAACGACAGGGACATCACCGGTCCCGTGAGCCTCTACGTCATCGACCTGAGGTCGGGAGCGCTGGCGATCAGCGACTGAAGAAGGAGAGTCGCTGTGACCACCAGGAACGGCGCATTGGCTATCACGGTGGCATTCTTGCCGATGCTACTCAGCAGCCACGCAGCAACTGGTCTTCGACATCATCGCCGACCCGGCTGCCTCGGGCACCGCCCGCAACGGCGAGCACTTCGATCTCCAGGGCCTGGATCTCGACACCTATGACGAGAACGGCACCTCGACTTCTGTGACGGTCTACTGCCGGTACGAGGATGCCGAGGTCAAACGCCGGTCAAGCGAGGGCAACAACGTTCAGGAGTAGCACGACGAGCCCTGTGCTGGCTTCCTCTGCCTTGAGTGCTGCGACCCCGACTACGGCCCGGAGGCCGAGTATCGAGAGCGCGAGGACTGACGGCACCGCCCGTGCCGGAATTGGGCCGGACGGCACGTCCGGCCGACCCACGAAGGAGTACGCTCGTGAGTCGGGACCCTCCGCGATAGCAGCCCTTGCCGGGTCAACGTGAGGATCCGCCGGAGGCATCGACTGATGCGCATCCTCTCTGCTGTGGCCGTGGCCGTCCTGGCTGTGGCCTCGCTCATTGCGCCCGTCGCGGCCGAGGAACCGGACGCGCAGGCCCGCCTCGTCGGTGACCTCAGGAGCGACGGCGGTTCCGCCCCGCGCTTCCTGACCCGAGCCGCGGCTCGGGTCTACTTCCGGGCCAACGATGGCGTCCATGGTGCCGAGCTCTGGGCCACCGACGGCACCGCGCAGGGGACTCGGCTCGTGCGAGATATCCGTCCGGGCGAAGCCGGGTCCGGCCCGACGCTGCTCACTCGTGTCGGCTCGCGTGTCTTCTTCACCGCCGCCGACGGCGTCCATGGCCGCGAGCTCTGGGTCAGCGACGGTACCAGGGCGGGCACGCACATGGTGAAGGACCTGACCAAGGGCTCCGCCGGCTCGGGCATCAGCGGTATCGCGGACGGCGCCGGCACCGCCTACTTCGGCCTCGACTACCGTCAGCTGTGGCGCACCGATGGCACGGCCATGGGTACCGGCCCGATCCGCGACTTCCTCGGCGTGGATGCCGGGACCGCCCGCTGGATGAGCGGGCGGCTGTACTTCTCCGCCGACAACGCGCTGTGGAAGACCGACGGCGCCGCGGCCGGAACGAAGCGACTGACACCTGCGTTCTGGGGTCTCGACAGCATCACCGTGTTCCGGAAGCACATCTACTTCAGGGCGGCCCCGCCGCTGGCCCCCTACGGGGGAGTGCCGGAGCTGTGGTGGAGTGATGGGTCCAGGGCCGGGACCAAGCGACTGGGCAGCATGCAAGACCCGAGCTATCTGACCGTGCTCGGCGGCCGGCTCTACTTCAACGCCCGCCGCTCGGTGATACAGCCGTCGCGGCTGTATCACGGGGATGGCACGGTGAGCGGGACGGTGCCGGTCAGCCCACGGGTGCGGCCGCTCTGGGAGCAGGTCCCGGTGGCTGGGCGACTGTGGGCCCCCGGTGCCTCAGCGGGGCAGTTCGGGTCCGACCAGCTGTGGGTCAGCGACGGCACGGCGGACGGTACGACGCTGCTCCGCAACGGCCGCGAGAAGTGGTTCGTCTACGACTGGGGGGGTGGTAGCCACGCGGGGATGGCCGGACGCCTGTGGTTCGCCGCCACGCCCGTCGCCGTCGTGGGGGACCAGTCCGAGGCCACCGATGCCGAGGTGTGGACGAGCGACGGCACAGTCGACGGGACCCTGGAGGCTGTCGATATCAACCCTGATGGCTCAGCCTTTCCGCGCGAATTCGTCAAGCTTGGTTCGTCCATCATCTTCACCGCCGCCGATGGCGTCCACGGTCGTGAGCTCTGGGCGGTGTCACTGCAGTAGGACGGGTGGCCTGCCCTCGCCGTCAGGCCGCGGTGACGAGCACGACCTTGCCCCGGTGACCACTCCGTTCGTGGAGCTCGTGCGCCCGGGCTGCCTCGGCCAGCGTGGACGGCACCTTGGGCGTTCCCGGCAGCCGTCCCGATCGTCGGTGCATCAGGTCATAGGCGGACACGCCGGCCGCCCGGACCCGCACGCGCACCTCGTCACCCACCGGAGCCGGCAGCGGTTCCTCCATCAGCTCCAGCACCTCCGGGCCGGGTCACCGCCACGCGGTGGTTCAGTCGGGGTGTCTCTCCGGTAGCCATCTCAGCCCCATCGGGTCACTCGCCCGCCAGGCCGATCACGACCGTTCCGCTGGCGTGGCCGCCTACGACGTGGAGGATGGCCTCGGTAGCGCGATTGAGCGGATAGACGTCGTCGATGAGCGGCGTGATATCGCCGGCCTCTGCCATCTCCTTCACAGACACCAGCCGCTCGAGGCTGCTCGTGGCGACGAACGGTCGTCCCTGCTGCTTGACGAAGAGCGATTGGGCCATGGCCGCGACCACGTGGTCGAGGCCGCCGATCCAGCCGCTCACCGGTGCCCCGTTGGACAGCAGCGTGCCAGTCGGAGCGAGCGCTCGGCGGGTGTCCTTGAGCGAGTGGTTGCCCACGTTGTCGAGGATGAGGTCGTAGCGCGGCTCGCCCGTGGTGAAGTCCTCCTGGGTGTAGTCGATGACGTGGTCGGCGCCGATCGAGGTCACACGCTCAGCGTTGCGACCACTGCACACGCCGGTCACCTCAGCCCCAAGGGACTTGGCTACCTGTACCGCGAAGGAGCCCACACCACCCGAGGCACCGTTGACCAGCACCTGCTGGCCGGCCTTCACCTTCCCTTCGTCGCGAATGGCCATGAGCGCGGTGGTCGCCGACACGCCGAGCGCCGACGCCTGCTCGAAGGTGAAGCCGTCCGGCCTGGACAGGAGCTGGCCCTCGCGCGCGACCGCGTACTCGGCGAAGGCGCCACCGCCCCAGCCGAACACCTCGTCACCCGCCTTGAACTTCGTCACGCCGGTGCCCACGGACTCGACGACGCCTGCGAAGTCCGTGCCGGGCACGCGAGCCTTGGGTTTGCGCAGGCCGAAGATGGGTCGCATGACGTAGGGCACCCCACGCATGCCGTGACAGTCCCCGATGTGGATGGAGGCCGCGTGGACACGCACGAGCACCTCGCCTTCGGCAGGTACAGGAACGTCTACCTCGCCGATCTGAAGTACCTGCTCCAGCGGACCGTATGCATCCTGGATGATGGCTTTCACGACATGTCTCCTCTCGTCTGGTCGGGCTTCACTGGTCCGCGCTGCGCTCCATGGCGCAAGCGACCACCCCGTGGGCATGCTCGCCGCTGACGTGACCGATGGCCTTGGTCCCGTCGTCGCGCGGGGTCGTCCGCCCCATCACCGACTCGCCATCAGGCCCCGTCCGCTGCGGGCTCGACAGCCGGCGGGCCGGTGTCGTGGTCGGCCGTCACGTCCTCGCCGGCATCGCCACGAGCCCTCTCGTCTGCGGGTGGCCTGGGGAGCTCGTCCTCGTCCCCGCCCATGATCCGCAGGAGCGAACGCCAGGTGGTGCCGACCACCCCGAGCACGGGCACGACCAGGAACATGCCCAGGATGCCGGCCACGGCCGAGCCCGCCGGGATGGCCGCGAGCACGATGGCCGGATGGATGTGCGTGGTCCGGTTATAGACGAGCGGTGCCACCACGTTGCCCTGCACCACGTTGAAGACCAAGGTCCAGATACCCATCACGATGATGTCGACCGAATCGCCCGTCGACACTGCGACGAGGAAGGCCAGTGCGGTCGTGAGCGCGCTGCCGATGTAGGGGATGAAGCCGCCGAAGAGCGAGAGCACGAAGATGGGCATCACCAGCGGCATGCCCAGGACCCACATGATCACCGCCTGGCTGGCGGCACCGACCAGGGAGATGGCGCCCGTGCCCAGCATGTAGCCGCCGAGGACGCCGAACGCGCGACCGCCCGCCGCGCTCAGCTCTGCCGCGGCATCCGCGGGCACGTGTGACATCAACGCCTCCCACAGGCCGGCGCCATCACGCAGGAAGTAGAACGTGAGCAACACGGCCAGGATGACCATCACCGCCAGGCCGACCAGCTCGTCATTCCAGCCCGAGATGAGCTGGGACCCGGCCTCGACGCCCGCACTCACCGCATCGGAACCAAGGCCGAGATAACCGCCTGCGGCATCGTTGACCGACTGCGCGCCACTCGTGGCGGTCTCGCCCACCTCACCGATCTGGTTCACCAGGGAGCCCAGCGCGAGGGCGAGCACTCCGATGATGGCAAGCGCACTCCCGCCCACCGAAACCGCCGCAGCCAGGCTGCGTGTCTGTCCGCGGGCGACGAGGGCGTTGACCAGGGGGATTACCGTTGCCGCCAGGATGAGTGCCAGGATGACGGGCAGCACCACCAGCGGGAGGGTCATCAGGACCACGATCAGTACGGCCACGAAGATGAGCGCGACGATGGCGCGCCAGCTCCACTGTGCGGCACGGTCGAGCCAGCCGGGCACCAGCTCAGGCAGGTCGGCTGGCGCCTCGGGCTCGATGATGTCGATCGCTGCCTGGCCGACGGAGAAGCCCACGGCGGTGATGGGCACGGCCAGGATCAAGCCGATCAGGCCACCGAGCTGGAAGCCGATCGGCAGCACGATGAGGATGACGACCGGATGCAAGGTGAGCGCCTGGTCATACATGCGGCCCTGCAGCAGCATGCGGACCGATAGCCAGCGAGCAGCGATGAGTGCGGCCATCAGCATCGCCGCTTCGGTGTCGACGGCGCCTAACGTGACGCCCAGCACCACCAGCGCTGAGATGGCGCCGCCGAAGTACGGGATGTAGGCGGTGACGAAGGTGAAGACCGCCAGCGGCAAGGCGAGAGGGGTCCCCAGGAGCAGCATGAAGGCCCAGTTCGTGACGGCGGCAATGGCTGCCAACACGCTGGTCGCCCGCACGTAGTCGCCGACCCGGCGGAGGGCATCATCGCCGGTGCTGGTGACGTGCTCGCGCTTCTCCTCCGGCATCGACTGGAACAGCCACATCCAGGCCTTGTCGCCATCGCGCAGGAAGAAGAAGAGCAGGAACGAGCCCAGGAGCAGGATGCCCGCGAGGTTGGCGATGCGGCCGATGAGGTCCGAGATGGCGCCGCTCCCGGCATCCTTGAGCGTGGCCAGGGCCTGCGCCATGAGGTCGTCGATCCAGGCCGGCAGCTGCGCATCCGCCGTGAGCTGTTCCATTTCCTCATGGCCCTGCTGCAACCGATCGAGCAGCTCCCCGATGTACGGCAGGAAGGCCACCACCAGTAGCATGGCCAGACCCAGCACGGCACCGATGGCGACGACCCAGACGATCCCGGCGGCCGCATTCCGCGACTTGCCGCGCGAACGCAGTGCGAGCACCAGCGGCGCGAGGATGACGGACACGATGATGGCGAGGATGATGGCCGCGACCACGTTCCAGATCGAGCCCGCCCAGGTAGGCCAACAGGACCACGAAGCCCACGATCACCAGCACCCGCCAGCCGAGGGCGGCGAGGTTCGCGAGCCAGGTCGGGACCAGTCGCGGCGAACCGCCTGCCGTCGCTGTGGTCTGCGGGTCGTCTGCGGGCGTGTCGGTCATCGATGCCACCTCGTGCTCGGGCCTGCTACGTCGGTAGCCAGTCGAACGTGTCCGGGTCGGGGCCGATGCGGCCCGCCGGACCGCGGTCGAGGGCGGCCAGCGCTGTCAGCTGCGTTTCGCTCAGCTCGAACCCGAAGACGTCAAGGTTCTCTTGCATGCGCGCGGGCGAGCTCGACTTGGGAAAGACGATGTCGCCTCGGCCGAGATGCCAGCGAATCACCACTTGGGCCGGCGTGCGACCGAGCTGCTGCGCGATCTCGGTCACCACAGGGTCCACCAAGGCCTTGCCTTGCGCAAGCGGGGACCATGCTTCGGTGGCGATGCCGTGGGTGGCGCCGTAGGCTCGGACCTCCTCGTTGTGGAGGTAGGGGTGAACCTCGATCTGGTTCACGGCCGGCACCGTGGTCGTCTCGGCCGCGAGGCGCTGGAGCTGAGAGACGGTGAAGTTGGACACGCCGATCGAGCGCGACCGCCCGTCGGCGTGGAACTCCTCCATCGTCCGCCAGGTCGAGACGAAGTCTCCGTCGTAGCGCGTGGGCAGCGGCCAGTGGATGAGGAAGAGGTCGACGTAGTCGAAGCCGAGGGCCTCGAGCGTCTCGTCGAAGGCGCGGCGTGCGTCGTCGGGCCGATGGCAGGCGTTGCTCAACTTGCTCGTGACGAACACGTCCTCGCGGGCAAGCCCGGACGACCGTATCCCATCGCCGACGCCGCGCTCGTTGTGATACATCTCGGCGGTGTCGATG
Source organism: uncultured Chloroflexia bacterium (assembly GCA_963716815.1). Classification (GTDB taxonomy): domain Bacteria; phylum Chloroflexota; class Limnocylindria; order Limnocylindrales; family CSP1-4; genus JAFMJV01. The sequence continues at coordinate 76,350 of CAVQUM010000005.1, read as the reverse complement.
TGGCGGTAGCCGGCCTCGATGGCAGCGCGTACGGCCTCAGCGGTCTCCTCCGCCGGCACCAGGTAGGTGCCATAGCCGAGTTGCGGGATGGCCTGGCCATCGTTGAGCGCGATGATCGGAACAGTGGGCATGTGCCAAAGCATAGCTAGGTCGGGTGGCCCCCCGGGAGCGGGAACTACAGCCCTGTCTATGTATCAGGCCTGGATGAGACATTAGAGGCTGAGATATCCGCAGGGGAGCGCTGAGATGGGCTGCACCACGTGTGTCGAGCGTGACACGATCGTCGACACCGCAGAACTCGAGCTGCGGCCCAGCCTGCGACAGCATCGATCACCAGAGACGGCGGAGGCGGTGGCCATCGCGGCGCTCGTCGCCGACCCGGTGCGGGCCGGCATCCTCGCCATCCTGCAGGATGGCCCACATTGCGTCTGTGAGATGGCAGCCGCGCTGGACGTGCGCCAGAACAACCTGAGCAACCACCTCGCCAGGCTGCGTGAGGCTGGCCTGGTTCGCGCCAGCCGGCACAAGGTCGATGCGCGCTGGGTCTACTACGAGCGCGACGAGGAGGCGGTGACGGCCGCCACGGAGGCGCTCGGCCGGAGTCCTCTGATGAACACGCTCGCCCTCCGGCGGGACCACCTCCCGTTCTGGCCGGCCGTCGTCCTCGCCGTCATCGCCTGGCTCCTGGCCTGGTTCGCGGCCTGGCCCTTCAGCCAGTGGTTCGCATTCGAGCTGCTCGGCCTCGCACAAGGCAGCCCGCTGGGCGAGGCCGTCGCGTTCTTCGTCTACGACGTGCCCAAGGTGCTGCTGCTCCTGCTGGGCATCGTCACCATCGTCAGCTTCCTGCGCTCGTACGTGCCGCCGGAGCGCGTGCGCGCGGCGCTCACCGGCCGCGGCGTCGTGGCGGGCACCGTGGCGGCTGCGCTCTTCGGGGTCGTCACGCCCTTCTGCTCGTGCTCGGCCGTGCCGTTGTTCATCGGCTTCCTGCAGGCGGGAGTGCCGCTCGGGGTGACGCTCGCGTTCCTCATCAGCTCGCCCCTCGTGAACGAGGTCGCGCTGGTCCTGCTGTGGGGCCTGTTCGGTCCACAGGTGGCGGTCGTCTACATGGTCGCAGGACTGTCGATCGCCATCGTCGGCGGGCTCATCCTCGGCCGGCTGCCACTGGAGCGCTTCCTCGAGCCGTGGGTCCTGGAGGTGCGTGCAGCCGGCGGCTCGCCGGCGGGAGCGGAGGTCGACCCCAGCACCGAGCAGCGTCTGCGCGACGCCTGGACGTCGACGCGCGACCTCGTGCGCAAGGTCTGGCCCTGGGTCGTGGTGGGCATCGGCGTGGGCGCGTTCATCCACGGCTATGTGCCCACCGATGTCATCGTCGATATCGGTGGGGCCGACAACCCCTGGGCCGTGCCGCTCGTGACGGTGCTGGCGGTGCCACTCTACGCAGGGGCGGCTGGCGTCATCCCCATCGTGGAAGCCCTGCTCGACAAGGGCCTGCCCTTGGGCACGGTGCTGGCGTTCATGATGGCCACCGTGGCCATCAGCCTGCCCGAGTTCCTCATCCTCCGGCGCGTCGCTCGTCCGGCGCTGCTGGCCATCTTCCTGGGAGTCGTCGTCAGCGGGATCCTCGTCGTCGGCTACCTCTTCAACGCCCTCGCGACCTGATGCCCGTGGCATCGAAAGGAGAAACGTCCATGGTGAAGATCGAAGTGCTCGGGCATGGCTGTGCCAACTGCCAGAAGCTGGAGGCCAACGCCCGTGACGCGGTCGCCATGGCCGGCGTCGAGGCGGAGGTGGTGAAGGTCACCGAAGATGCCGAGATCGCCGTCCGCGGTGTGATGACCACGCCCGGCCTCGTCATCGATGGCGTGGTCCGATCGGCCGGGCGCGTTCCGTCCGCGGGCGATATCGCGGAGTGGCTGACGGCGCGATAGGCTTCCCTGCCGCGACCGCGCGGCGCCCATGAAGAACGACCCCCGGTCGAGTCCCGGGGGTCGTTCGTCTTGCCGTCGGGAGGGAGGCCGTCAGCCCTCGACGCCCTTCTTCCTGAAGTGACGGCGGCCCACGAACATGCCCAGGAAGACGAGGCCGTAGCAGCCCAGCACGAAGATGCTCGCTGCGACGGAGCCCTCCTCACCCTTGATGGCTTCGTTCAGGCCCACGTCCATGGCCTCGAACCCGGCCGAGACGGTGAAGATACCAAGGGCACCGAGGATGCCCAACAGGCCGATCACGATGCCGAAGGCCCGGCCCCATCGACGATGGGCGAAGATGCCGACCGCGCCGATGAGTTGGATGATGCCGATGATCAGCAGGATCGCACCGAAGGCGAAGATGCTGTCGGCGGTCTCCTCCACGTCGTTGATGAGCTCCTGGACGTCGGGGCTCAGCGCGATGTCGCCGAGCCAGTCGGTGATGCTCTGCGCGTAGATCACCAGCGCGCCCGCGATGCCCCAGACGAAGCCCCACGTGAGCAGGACCCAGCCTGCGAGCACGGCGATGAAGGAGCGGCCATAGCCGGCCGGCTCCGCCTGTGCCCACTGGCCCTGACCCGGCTGTGCGTAGGCGTAGGGCTGCGTCGGCTGCTGGTAGCCCTGCTGGGCGTACTGCTGCTGGTATGCGTTCTGGTCGTAGTACCCCGGCTGCTGGCCGTAGGCCGACTGGTCGTAGTACCCCGGCTGCTCATAGCCCTGCTGCGGCGGCTGCGGCGGCTGCTGGCCGTAGGCCGACTGGTCGTAGTACCCCGGCTGCTGATAGCCTTGCTGCGGCGGCTGCGGCGGCTGCTGCGGCTGCTGGCCGTAGGCCGACTGGTCGTAGTAGCCCGGCTGCTGGCCGTAGGCCGACTGGTCGTACGCCTGCGGCTGCTGGTAGGCCTGCTGTGGGTCGCTGTACGTGGCCGACTGCGGTGGCGGAGCCGCGTAGGCCTGCGTGTCAGCCTGCTGCGCGGGCGGTGCCGGCTGCTGCTGATACGAGGCATCGGCGGACCAGGCAGCGTACTCCGCTGCGGCCTCCTGACCGCCGCCGGCGGCTGGCTGCGACTGATCCTGCCCCGGGGCCTGGTTCCAGGCCGAGGTGTCTGCGCCGCCGGCATCTGCCGGTGGCTGCGCGCCGGTCACTTCGTCGCGCGGGTTGTTCTGATCCATGAGCTCCTCCCTGGTAGGCACGCGCAAGTGTAACCGCCTCGCGGCCTTTGCCGAATAGGCCACATGTCACCGCTCCGCAAAGATGTCACGCAGTTCGTAGGGTGCGCTGGTCTCCAGTTGGTCATAGCGGCAATCGACCGGCTGCTTGTCGGGCCGCCAGCGGCGGAACGTGGTGGCGTGGCGGAACCGGTCACCCTGCAGGTGATCGTAGGCGACCTCGGCCACGCGCTCGATGCGCAGCGGCTCCCATGAGAGGTCCTTCCCGCGGTTCCAACGCGAGGTGGCGCCGGGCATGCGCTGGCCCGCGGCGGCGGCTTCGGCGGACCACGCGGCCCACTCGCGCCACGGGTGATCGTCGATGGCGCCCTCACGCAGCGGTGCCAGCTCCGCGGCCAGCTCGGATCGGCGCTCCCACGTGAACGACGAGGTCACCCCCACGTGGTGGAGCGTGTCGGCCTCGTCGAAGAGCCCCAGGACGAGCGAGCCGACGTGGGTGCCGCGGCCGTTCTTGTGCCAGCGGAATCCGGCCACCACGCAATCAGCCGTGCGTCGGTGCTTGATCTTGAGCATGCGCCGGGCGCCGGGCTCGTAGCCCGCGGCCGCATCCTTGGCGATGACGCCGTCGAGGCCGGCGCCCTCGAAGCGTGCGAACCAGTCGGCCGCCTGTTCGCGGTCCCGCGTGAGCGGGGTCAGGTGGACCGGCGCCTGCGCTCTCGCGAGGACCACCTCGAGCCGTCGGCGCCGCTCGGACTGGGGCACGTCCAGCAGCGATTCGTCGCCGAGCGCCAGCAGGTCCCAGGCCACGAACGAGGCGGGCGACTGCTCGGCCAGGGTCGCCACGCGCGAGGCCGCCGGGTGGATGCGCAAGAGCAACGCCTCGAAGTCGAGCGCGCCGGCCGCGGCGATGACGATCTCGCCGTCGAGGACGCAGCGCTCTGGCGTGTTCGCACGGAGGGGTGCGGACAGCTCGGGGAAGTAACGCACGAGCGGCTTCTTGTCGCGACTCTGGAGGTAGACCTCGTCGCCGTCGCGAAAGACCAGCGCGCGAAAGCCATCCCACTTGGGCTCGTACAGCCAGCCCTCGCCCTGGGGCAGCTGGGCTGCCGCCTTGGCCAGCATCGGCTCGATCGGCGGCGTCAATGGCAATCGCATGCGCGGCACGATACCCCGTCTTGCGCGGCCCCGATAATGCCGCCCGACCCGGCGGGGCAGGCTCCGCGTGGTAGCCTCGGAATCGTGTCCGGCCCCAACTTCCGAGGCGATCCCTATCGTGTGCTCGACGTGCGCCATGACGCGTCTGCCGGCGAGATCAAGCAGCGCTGGCGCGACCTCGCGCGCGAGCACCACCCGGACCGGGCTGGTGCCGACAGCGCCGAGCGGGAGCGGCTCACGACGCGCATGGCGCGCATCAACGCTGCCTACGACGTGCTCAGGGATCCGGTCCGGCGGGCACGCTACGACTCCACGCCCCATGCCCGCCGCGAACGATACGCGGAAGGGCGATCGCCGGATGTGGAGGGGGTCGGGCCGCCTCCGCCGCCGCCGACACCTCCGGTCACCGCGCGCTTCGACTTCTCATCATCGTTCCAGCCGCGAAACAGTACCGTGCGCCGGCAGCGGGGCTGGCGGACCGGATCCCTCGCCGGGCAGCCACCGACCGACTGGCGTCACGGGCACACCGGACCCGATCTGCGTGCCAGCGCGCCCAACGGGCCGGTCCATCGGAGCGTCGATCCCTCGCGGGTCCAGTTGCCCAGCCTGGAGGAGGCGCGTTCGACCGTCCTCGGCTTCGGCCGCTTCCACGGCCTGACGCTGGGTGAGGTGGCCGAACGCGAGCCCACGTACATCGACTGGATCGCCTCGACCATCACGCGTGACCGCGATCTCGTCATGCGCGCGCGCGTCATCGCCGGTGACCTCGATGCGCGCGGGATCGAGCGTCGGCCACGGCCTGCCGAGGTCTAGACGGCCCAGGTCCGGGCGACCGCATCCGCACGGGGCAGCCGACGTGCCCATCCCGCGCGCATGCCCCGGCGCTCTCGATGGGCACGGTAAGTGGCGCACGCCTAGCGTCGCAGGCGGCCATGGACCGGGGCAGCCCCGCACCACAGGGTGGAGGAGGGGATCGTTCGAGTCGCCAAGCCTGTCCGCCGGCCTGGCGACTCGAGGTGATCGAAGCGCCGGATAGATGACCTCGCCGCCGCCAACCTCACCACTGGCAAGGCCCGGAGCCAGCCGGTACACCTGTTACTCGACTCGTGACCCGGAGACGGCGATCCTCGTCGTGTGGAGCTGACAGTCGATGCACGGTGTCGCTTGCACCACCACGTTGACCGATTTGGATCGTGTATCGCTCCGAGCCCGGTGGTCGACGCCTTCAGGGCCCGTGCCAGCGTCAAGGGACGACGGCGAGACCAACGGTAGAGGTGACCCGGGGGCGCAGGCAATGACGACTTGTTCTGATGCGCCCATGACCATCGACTTGCCGTTTCTTACAGGTGCGGCCCCACGGTCCGCGTCCGGGCGTGCTACAACGCGAGCTGCAGGATCGCGGTCAGTTCCTCGTCGGTCAGCGCGACCGGGTTCGTGCGCATCGAGCTGCCGGGTGAATCGGCCACGATCAGCGGGATGTGCTCGGCGCGCATCTCGAAGGCCGACAGCCGCGGCACCGCGAGCGCCTCGACCAGTCGTGGAGCGCATCGACCAACTGCACGCGCGCGGCACCGTCGCGCACCGTCGAGGGCAGGTGTCGCGAGCACGCGTCCGGCCCGGGCGTACTTGGGCAGAGCCGGCGAACCGGGAGCGCGCTCGGTGAGCGCGGCGATGTTGGCCCTGGTGGTCTGCCACAGCACCGCGCCGCAGGCCATGCCGTGAGGGATGGGCAGCTGTGCGCCCAGCGGGCTGGCGAAGCCGTGCACGGCACCGAGCCCGGCGTTGGCCAGGCACACGCCCGACAGCAGCGCGGCGTAGGCCATGCGGCTGCGCGTTGTCCGGCGCGTCCGGCCCGTCGGGGTCGGCGTGCCAGGCCAGCAGGCCGTCGCGACAGGCGGCCAGGCCGTCGAGCGCGAGGGCGTCGGTGAACGGCGTCGCCTTCTGCGAGGTGTACGACTCGAGCAACTGCGTCAACGCATCGAGGCCATTGGCCGCGATGAGCGCACGCGGTGCCGTGGCCAGCAGGTCCGGGTCGATCACCGCGTCGGCCGGCACCATCGACTCATCACGGAACGAGCGCTTGTAGCCACCCGGGCCGCGCTCGCTGATGACCGCGTTGCGCGTGGCCTCGGAGCCGGTGCCTGCCGTCGTCGGGACGGCCACCACGGGGGTCGCTGTGCCGGGGTATGGGATTCCACGACCAACACCTTCGAGGTGGTCCATCAGCTCCGTCTCGACCGGCAGCAGGCCGGCGATGGCCTTGGCCGTGTCGAGCGCGGCGCCACCGCCGACCCCAAGGACGACCTCGATATCGCGCCCGCGGTACTCCGCCACCGGAGTCTCGACCGCCGCCGGCGAAGGCTCGCCGCTGACGGTGGTCGCACCGACGAGGGTCACGCCCGCCTCGCGCAGTCCGGCTTCCAGCTGCGCACGCCAGGGTGACTCGTTGAACGATCGGCCGCCGGTAACGAGCAGGGCCCGCGAGCCATGGCGGGCGACGATCGTGGGGACCTGCGCGAAGACGCCGGACCCGAAGGTGATGCGCGGCAGGCGCCCCAGGCCGAAGGCGGGCACAGGTTCGGTCATCAGCGCCCGTCCGTCGGCACCGAGACGCCTTCGTAGCGGTCGGCATAGCGGTCCTTCGAGGCCAGCGCCGGCATCTGCTCCTTGAAGGTGAGGTAGTGGGGCGTGGTGCGGTGGAAGGCGGCCGCGTCCTCGTCGGCGTAGACCTCCCAGATGAGGAACTCGGCCGGGTCCTCCACCGAGCGGACCACGTCGAAGCGCAGGCAGCCCGGCTCGGCCAGCGAGCCCTCCTGGTCCATGCGGATCAACGCCATGAAGTCGTCGATCGCTTCGGGCTTGACGAAGACGTGGACTGCCGCGACGAACACGGTGGGCCTCCTCTGGCGCGTATGCGGATGTGGAACGTGGGGAGGCGGTTAGTGCTCGTCTCCCGGCTGTCCATAGTAGGCACCGGGGCCATGCTTGCGGTCGAAGTGACGCCGCAGCAACGCCTCCTGCACGTCGGGTGCCCCGGAGTCGATCGAGAGCGTGCGCTCGGCCATGGCCGCCACGGCCTCGAGAGCGATGGCGTTGACCACGGCCGTGTCGGCGTCCTTCCCCCACGTGAACGGCCCGTGCGAGCGCACCAGCACCGCCGGCATGCGCAGGGCATCGTCCGTACGACCATCGATGGTCTCGATGATGACGTTGCCGGTCTCCAGCTCGTACTCACCCCCGATCTCCGCCTCGGTCATCAGGCGCGAGGTGGGCACGGGCCCCCGAAAGTGGTCGGCATGGGTGGTGCCCAGGGCGGGGATGTCGCGGCCGGCCTGGGCGAAGGCGGCGGCGAAGCTGGAGTGCGTGTGGACCACGCCGCCCAGGTTCGGATAGGCCTGGTACAGGCGCAGGTGGGTGGGCGTGTCCGACGATGGCCGCATGGCCCCCTCCAGCACGCGGCCGTCCTCGAGCGAGACGACCACGAGGTCCTCCGGCTGGACCTTGTCGCAGGCCACACCGCTGGGCTTGATGACGAGGGCGTTGGCCTCACGGTCCACGCCGCTGACGTTGCCGAAGGAGAGGGTCACGAGGCCGGCCTTGACCAGATCCGCGTTGGCCTGGGCGACCTGTTCCCGAAGAGCCATGTCGATCATGGCGCCATCGTAGCCGAAGGGTTCGTGTTTGACCGGGAGAAAACGATTGCATACACTCGTTTGCACCAACCGGAGCACGGCGTGTCCGGGACCCGCGCGTGGAGGCGACGAGAGATGGCATTCGATGGGCTGAAGATCTGGTTCCTGACCGGCAGTCAGGACCTCTACGGTGAGGTCATCCTGGGACAGGTCAAGGCGAACTCGGCCGAGATGGTGGCCGGGCTCAACGCTTCGGCGACGCTGCCGGTCGAGATCGTGCATCGGCCGACCGTGACCACGCCCGACGGCATCCGCCGCGCCTGCATCGAGGCCTCTGCCGACGACAGCGTCATCGGCGTCATCGGCTGGATGCACACCTTCAGCCCGGCCAAGATGTGGATCGCCGGGCTGCAGGCCCTGCAGAAGCCCTTCCTGCACCTGCACACGCAGCACAACGCGGAGCTGCCCTACGGCGCCATCGACATGGCCTTCATGAACCTCAACCAGTCGGCCCACGGCGACCGCGAGTTCGCCTACATCGTGTCCCGCCTGCGCCTGCCGCGCAAGACCGTCGCCGGCCACTGGCAGGACCCCGCGGTGCAGTCACGCATCGGCAGCTGGATGCGCGCGGCCGCGGGCGTGCACGAGGCACGGCACCTGCGCTGCATCCGCTTCGGCGACAACATGCGCGAGGTGGCCGACACCGACGGCGACAAGGTCGAGGTGCAGGCCCGCTTGGGCAGCGCCTGCAACACCTACCCGGTCAACGAGCTGGCCGCGGTCGTGGACCAGGTCGCCGATGCCGAGGTCGACCGCCTCTGTGCCGAGTACGACGAGGCTCTACGACGTCGTGCCCGAGCTGCGGGCGGGCGGTGAGCGACGCGAGTCGCTGCGTGACGCCGCGCGCATCGAGCTGGGCCTGCGGGCCTTCCTCGGTGAGCACGGGGTCGATGGCCTTCGTGGACACCTTCCAGGACCTCGGTGGGCTTGAAGCAGCTGCCGGGCATCGGGGCCCAGCGGCTGATGGCCGACGGCTACGGCTTCGGTCCCGAGGGCGACTGGAAGACGTCGATCCTCGTGCGCCTCGTCAAGACCATGAGCGAGGGCCTGCGACGGCGGCACCTCGCTGATGGAGGACTACACCTACGACTTCGGGGCCGACGCTACGTCCGTGCTCGGCGCGCACATGCTGGAGGTCTGCCCCACCATCGCCGGCGGCCAAGCCCAGCTGCGAGATCCATCCGCTCTTCGTGGGTGAGCGCGAGGACCCGGTGCGCCTGGTCTTCACCGGCGCCCCCGGCCCGGGCGTCGTGGTCGGCATGGTCGACATGGGCACGCACCTGCGCCTGGTGGCCAACGAGGTCGATGCCGTGTCCCCACCCACCGACCTGCCGGCGCTACCCACCGCCCGCGCCCTGTGGGTGCCACGGCCGGACTTCACCACCGCCGCCGAGACCTGGCTGATGGCGGGTGGCCCGCACCACACCGCCTACTCGCAGGCGGTCGGTCTCGACGTCATCGAGGACTTCGCCGAGATGCTCGACGTGGAGCTGCTGGCCATCGACGCCGACACCACGGTGCGCGCCTTCAAGCAGGAGCTCGGCTGGACCGCGGCCTACCGCACGCTGCGCACGGGCGTGTAGCCGCTTCCACGCCCGCGCGGTCATTCACGACCTTTGTTGCGGGCCGGGTCGATGATGGGTCCGACCGCACGGGAGATCGGTACGCCGCTATCCGGCAGATGGCCGTCGCTTCTGGATGCCGGCCCCCGACCCCTGGCTCTGACCGGTGATCGGGATCCAGCGGCAGAGACGAGACCGGTGATCGCAACTGGAGGCGCTCGTGGCTCGCACCGTGGAGCACTTCGGGCCGCCCGACATCCTCGTCAACAACGCCGGTATCTTCGTCGCTGCCGACTCGCTCGAGCTGACCGATGACGAGTGGCAGCGCTGCATGAGCGTCGACCTCGAGGCGGTATGGTGGCTCACCCGCGCGGTCCTGCCGCACATGATCGATCGCGGCGGTGCCATCGTGAACATCGCCTCGACGCACTCGTACCTGATCGTGCCCGGCTGCTGCCCCTATCCGTTGGCCAAGCACGCGCGTGGCCGGGCTCCACCCCATCGGACGCATCGGCCAGCCCGAGGACCCACCACCTCGGTCCTCACAGCCCTGGCGATAGTCGCAAGGCGGCCGAGCAGCCTGCGGCGCCGTTGACCCCTGGGCCATCGTTCACACCTCATCCCACGAGGACTAGTCTGGCGCTCGAGCCCCTCGGATCGATACGCTCGAGCACGGTCACATCCCCCACGGACTCAGGCTGCGTCTAGCGGCTCGCTCTCACCCCATGGAGACTCAGAACACTCTCGAACGGGCCGGCTGGCCCGGGTCGAGCGTCAGGCTAGTCTCCACGGGATAGCGGGCGCGCGGGAGCCTCAGCCGCGGGCGCGCGGGAGCCCTCGAGCCCCAGCCTCAGCCGCGGGCGCGCGGGAGCCTGAGCCGCAGCCGCGGGCGCAGGCTGCGCCGAGTCCGCTCAGCCCTCCAGAGCTCGGTCGCGGATGGCGCGCAGGCGCTTCATGGCGTCGTTGGCACCGCGGCCGAAGTAGTCGTGGAGCAGCTTGTACTCGGCGTAGAGCTCGTCGTAGACGGCTGCCGCCGCTGGATCGGGCACGTAGTGCTCGTCGCGCAGCCGGGCCATGGCCGCGGTCGCATCCTCGATCGTGTCGTAGCCGCCGTTCGCGGCTCCGGCTGCCACAGCCGCCCACATCGACGAGCCCAGCGCCGGCGCCTGGGTGGATGCCGCGACGGAGAACTCGCGCTTGGTGACGTCGGCGTAGATCTGCATCAGCAGCTTGTTCCTGTCGGGCAGGCCGCCGCAGGCCACGATGTCGTGGACGGGCACGCCCGAGGCCTCGAACGACTCGATGATCGTGCGCGTGCCGAAGGCGGTGGCCTCGATGAGCGCGCGGTAGACCTCGTGCGCCTTGGTGGCCATGGTCGCGCCGAGGATGAGGCCGGAGAGGTCGACGTCGACGAGGATCGAGCGGTTGCCGTTGACCCAGTCGAGCGCCACCAGGCCCGACTGGCCCGGCGCCAGCTTGGCCGCCTCGCGCTCGAGCACCTGGTGCACATCCAGCCCGTCGCGCTCGGCCGTCTCGAAGTACTCCGGCGGGCACGAGGTTGTCCACGAACCAGGCGAAGATGTCGCCCACGCCCGACTGGCCGGCCTCGTAGCCGAAGAGCCCGGGCAGGATGCCGTCCTCGACCACGCCGCACATGCCCTCGACGTTGGCCTGTTTCTCACCGAGCACCATGTGGCAGGTGCTGGTGCCCATGACCATGACCATGCGGCCTGGTTCGGTGACCGTGACCGCCGGCACCGAAACGTGGGCGTCGACGTTGGCCACGGCCACGGCGGTGCCCGGGCGCAGGCCGGTCCAGGCGGCGGCCTCCTCGGTCAGCTCGCCGGCCTTCTCGCCGATGGAGTCGACCTCGCGTGACATCTTGTCGTCCACGATCGTGGCCAGGCGGGGATCGAGCGCGGCGAAATAGTCCTCGCCGGGGAAGCCCTCGGCCTTGGACCAGATGGCCTTGTAGCCGGCGGTGCAGCTGTTGCGCGTCTCGCGTCCGGTCAGGCGCCAGATGACCCAGTCGGCTGCCTCGATGAGCCGGTCAGCGGCGTCGTACACCTCGGGCGCCTCGTCGAGGATCTGCAGGGCCTTGGAGTAGAACCACTCCGAGCTGATCTTGCCGCCGTAGCGTGGCAGCCACTCCTCGCCCCGCTCGCGGGCGGTGGCGTTGATGAGGTCGGCCTCCGGCTGCGCCGCGTGGTGCTTCCACAGCTTGACCCAGGCGTGCGGGTTGCGGCGGAACGCAGGATCGGTGGCCAGGGGCGTGCCGTCCGCCCTGGTCGGCATCATGGTGCAGGCGGTGAAGTCGATGCCTACGCCGATGACGTCGGCCGCGTCCACGCCGGCGGCGGCGATCGCCGCCGGGACCGCCTCCTGGAACGTGCGCAGGTAGTCGTCAGGGTCCTGCAGGGCCCACTCGGGCGCCAGGCGCACGTCGTCATCGGGTGCGGGCAGCGCTTCGTCGATGACGCCGTTGGCATAGGGGTAGACCGAGCTGCCGAGCTCACGACCGTCGCTGGCATCGATGACCACGGCGCGGCCGGATTCGGTCCCGAAATCGACGCCGATGACGTAGCTGGCCACGTTGAGACTCCTTTTCGTCCTGCTGGTTCGGTTATCCCTGCGGGGCTGGACCCGTGGAATCACGCACCACCAGGTCCGGCTCGAGGGTGGGGTGGAGATCGCCCAAGATCTCGTCCCGGCCGATGGCGAGGTCGACGGCTGCGAGGACCATGGCCTCGGTGGGCATGCGCACGGTGGTGAGGGCCGGCACGCTGTAGGCGGCTTCGGGGATATCGTCGAAGCCGGTGACCGAAAGGTCGCCCGGCACACGCAGGCCGCGCCGGTGGGCACCGTAGAGCATGCCCATGGCCAGCACGTCGGTGGGGGCCACGATGGCGGTCGGCGGCTGGGGCAGGCTCATCAGGCGAGCGAGCGCTTCCGTCCCGCCCTGGTAGGTGTTGAGCGCGTCCACGCGGTAGTCCTCGGGCGTGGGCAGGCCATGGCCGTGGGCCGTGGCCACGAAGGCCTCCTCGCGCTCGGTGATGTCACCGAGGCGGCCGCGTGGGCCGGCGAACCCGATGCGCACGTGGCCCAGCGCCGCGAGGTGATCCACGACCGCGGCGATCCCGCTCTTGTTGTCCACGCTGACGGTGGGGATGCCGGAGTCACGCGAGCCGTGCCACAGGGCCACGACCGGGATGCGGCAATCCTGCAGCTCCTCGATGAGGCCGGGCCGGTCGCGCAGGTCGCCCAGGAAGAGGAGGGCGTCGCAGTGGCGCGCCTCGAGGATGCCCGTCAGGGCCTGGGCCTCGTCGGCGCTCTCGTGAGCGTGGCCGAGGACGACGTTGTAGCCCCGTTTGTTGGCCTCCAGCGAGGCAGCCTCGATGGCGCCGGCGAAGAAGGGGTCGGTGATATCGCGCACGATGACGCCGAGCAACATCGTCGGTGCCCCACGCAGGCCGCGCGCCAGCGGGTTGGGCCGGTACCCCAGGGCCCGGGCAGTCTCCATCACGCGCACCCGCGTGGCCTCGGCGATGGGCACGGCCGTGGGCGTGCCGCTGAGCACGCGCGAGACGGTCGACTGGGAGACACCGGTGGCCTCGGCGATGTCGCGCATCGTGGGCGCGTCGGTGGTCTTGCGGCCACTGCCACGCGCGGAAATACCGTCCGCGCGTGTTTCCTCGTCGGTGCTGCTCATCGGGTCTCCGCTCCTCGCCTGATGCCCGCTAGGGTACACCGGATTGACGGGGTGCAATCGAGTGCATACACTCGTTTGCACTCCGCTGCGCGGAGCTTGCTGCGAGACGGCTGAGGGACGAGGAGGACGATGCTTGCCACCGCGCCGGGGGCGGAGCCGACGCTGACGACGGCCGAGCCGATCCTGGAGATGCGTGCCATCGACAAGCGCTTCCCGGGTGTGCATGCCCTGGACAGGGTGTCCATGGACGTGTTCCCGGGTGAGGTCCACGCGCTCGTGGGCGAGAATGGGGCTGGCAAGTCCACGCTGATGAAGATCCTCGCGGGGGTCTACACGCCCGACGGTGGCGAGATTGTGTACAAGGGTCAGCCCTACACACCGCGCACGCCGGGCGACGCCCGCGACGCAGGCATCATCACCATCTACCAGGAGCTCAACCTCGTGCCCGAGATGTCCGTGGCCGAGAACATGTACCTGGGCATGGAACTCGCGCGCGGCCCCTTCCTCGACTGGCGCACGATGCACAAGCGTTCACGCGAGCTGCTCTCGGCACGCCTGCACCTCGATGTCGACCCGGGCATCGCGGTGGGCAAGCTCGGCGTGGGCCAGCAGCAGATGGTGGAGGTGGCCAAGGCCCTGCTGCACGAGGCCGACATCATCATCATGGACGAGCCCACGGCCTCGCTGAGCCCGCGCGAGATCGCCGACCTCTTCGCCATCGTCCACGAGCTCAAGGAGCATCGGGTCTCGACCATCTTCATCAGCCATCACCTCGATGAGGCCTTCGTGCTGTCCGACCGCACCACCGTGTTGCGCGACGGGCAGCTCGTCGCGACCCAGCCCACGAGCGAGCTCAACACCCAGTCGCTGATCCAGCTGATGGTCGGTCGCGACCTGGCCGAGCATGACCCCAAGAGGCCGGTCGAGATCGGCGACGAGACCCTGCGGGTCGAGGGCCTGACCCGCCACGGCGTCTTCGAGGACATCTCGTTCAGCGCCAGGGCCGGTGAGATCGTGGGCCTGGCCGGGCTCGTGGGTGCCGGCCGTACCGAGGTCGTGCGTGGCATCTTCGGAGCCGACCCGATCGACCGGGGCCGCGTTCTCATCAACGGCGAGGAGGTCAACATCAAGAGCCCGCGCGACGCCATCGACCACGGCATCGCGCTGCTGACCGAGGATCGCAAGAACCAGGGGCTGGTGCTCCTCTTTGACGTGCGCGAGAACATCACCCTGCCCGTGCTCGACCGGCTCACGCGCACCCAGTTCACTGACAAGGCCCGCGAGCGAGAGATCGCCGCCGGCTTCATCGACCGCCTGGCCATCAAGGCCTCCAGCCAGGAGCAGGAGGCCATGAACCTCTCTGGCGGGACCCAGCAGAAGGTAGTGCTCAGCAAGTGGCTGGCAGCCGAAGCGCGGGTGATCATCTTTGACGAGCCCACCCGCGGCATCGACGTGGGCGCCAAGGCCGAGATCTACCAGATCATGAATGAGCTCGTGGCCCAGGGCGACACCATCCTCATGGTCAGCTCAGAGCTGCCCGAGATCCTGGCCATGAGCGACCGTGTGCTGGTCATGCAGGGCGGTCGCATCCGCGGTGAGCTCTCGCGCGACGAGGCCACGCAGGAAGCCATCATGCACTTCGCCACTGCCTCCAACGTCGGCGAGGCTGAGGCAGCGGAGCTCGCCGGTGACTGAGGCCCAGACCGCGGTCAGCCGGTCCAACGCGCTCGTACGCAGCGTCATCTCAGGGGCAGGGCCGGCGCTGGTGCTCATCGTCATGGCCATCGGGCTGTGGATCATGTCGCCGGCCTTCCGCTCGCCCACGAGCCTGATGCTCATCGGCCTGGAGGCCGCCGCCCTGGGCCTGGTGGCAGCGGGGCAGACCTTCGTCATCCTCACCGGTGGCATCGACCTCTCGGTGGAGGCGATGGTCTCGTTCGCGGGCGTCATCGCGGCCATCCTGATCGCCGGCACCAACGTCAGCGGCGGACAGATCGCCGGCGGCTTCCCCTCCTGGATCGCCATTCCCGTGGCCCTGGCTGCCGGTCTGGCCATCGGTGCCGGGCAGGGTGTGCTGATCACGGCCTTCCGGATGAATCCACTGATCGTGACGCTCGGGGTCAGATCGATCCTGCTCGGATTCGCGCTGGTCCTCTCGCGTGGGTCGGGTATCTACATCAAGAAGGACGATCTGCTCGGCTTCATCACCGGACGCTTCGAACTCTTCGGGGTCAACATCCCCATCCCGCTCGTCCTCACCCTCGTCATCTACTTCATCTGCTGGATCGTGCTCAGGCGGACCAAGTTCGGGCGCTACACCTACGCCATCGGTGGCAATGAGACGGCAGCCCGGCTCTCAGGTGTCCGCACTCACTTGACCAAGGTCGCGATCTACGGCATCAGCGGCCTGCTGGCAGCCATGGCCGGCATCCTCGTCATGGGCCGGCTCGAGTCGGGCGCGTACCAGAACGGCACCAACCTCACGCTCATGTCGGTCGCGGCCGTGGTCATCGGCGGCACCGCCCTCACCGGCGGCATCGGCGGCATCTGGGGCACCCTCATCGGCGTCTTCATGATCCGTCTCGTCGACGCCGGCCTCGTCTACATGAGCTTCCCGTCCCAGGCCAAGGAGATCGATCGATCGGCGCGATCATCGTGCTGGCCGTGCTCATCGATACGTGGCGCCGCGGGCAGATCCCGTGGTTGACCTTCAGATTGAGGGGAGGTGACTCCGGGGACAAGACATAGGAGGCGTGTGTCCAGCGACACACGACGGTGACGCTGGCCAGCCAAGCGGCCGGCGAATAGGAAGCAGGAGGAGTGTCCATGCGGTCCCATCTCAAGTTCGCTGCCATCGGTGCAGCCCTGGCCATCACCGCCAGTGGCGCAGCCGTCGCAGCACAGGACGAGGAAGCCAAGAACGTCGGGTTCGTGCCGCCGGCGCTGACCAGCCCGTTCCATGTGTCCATGAGTGAGGGCGCCAGCGACGCCGGTGCAGACCTGGGCTGGAACGTGGACGTCCAGGCGCCTACGGCCGAGGGTGATTTCGCGGCCTTCGTGACGACCGTCCAGCAGCTGCTCGAGAAGGGCGTCGACGGGCTCAGCATCAACCCCATCGGCACCGACTCCGCGGTGACCGCGGTCAAGTCCGCCAATGAGAAGGGCGTGCCCATCATCGCCCACAACTTCATCACCCCCTTCTCCGAGGGCGAGGTGCTCTCGTACATCGGGTACGACCAGTGGGGCGGCGCCGAGAAGCTGGCCATGCACACCTGCGAGCTGCTGGCTGGCAAGTACGGCACGACTGCGGCCGAGACCCCCGGCAAGGTCTACATCCTGCTGGGCATCGACTCCATCTTCAGCCACCGACGCACGGGCGGCTTCAAGGCTGGCCTCGCCAAGGCCTGCCCCAACGTCGAGGTCGTCGGCGAGCAGACCGCGATGTGGGTCCGCCAGGAGGGCCAGGCCGTGGCCTCGATCGCCTGGCAGCAGGATCCGGAGATCGACGTCTTCTACGGCAACAGCGACGAGATGGCCATCGGCGCCGCGCTCGCGGGGGAGCAGCTGGGCAAGAGATCAACGAGGACTTCTTCGCGGTCGGTATCGACGGCAACCCGCCCACGCTCGACCTGCTCGGCGAGGGCAACTTCAGCGCCACGCTCGGCGTGGACCCGTACAACATGGGCGTCACGACCATGAAGACGCTGGAGAAGATCTTCGCTGGTGAAGAGGTGCCCCAGATCGACCCTGACCCCGTCGGTCGTGGTGACGCCCGAGAACCTCGACGCCTACCTCGCCGGTGAGCTGTGGACGGAGCCGGTCGCCGGCGCGCCCGAGCTCGACAACGGCGAGCCGACCGTCCCCGAGGAGTAGGCACTCAGGCCCGCCGGTCAGGTACCGTGGGTCGCGTCGGTGTCGCATCAACGCGACAGGTGACATGTCTGCGGCCCCCCGACCGGTGGGCCGGATAGCCCGTGCCCCCTCGTCCGGGGCAGGGCAAGGTCCGCGGGAGGTCTGACGACCCTTCGTGGATCGCAGGCAACAAGGAGGAGCGTGGGCCACACGGTTCACGCGAAAGGAGGATTCGAACAGGTGAACACTCGAACTCGCCGCTCCGTCGCGCTGATCACAGCGCTGGCGTTGGCGGTCCCGGCCGCGGTCGGCACATCCGCTGCGGTCGCCGCGCAGGACGATGGCAAGTTCTGCGAAGGCACCAACATCATCTTCTTCCCCGGCGGCACCCAGGGTGGCCCGTTCGAAACGGTCGTGGCCAACGGGGCCAAGGCCGCCGAGCTGGCGTTCGGACCGAGCGTGCAGTACGTCTGGTCCGACTGGCTGCCTGAGAACATGATCACCCAGTTCGGTGAGGCCGTGGCCACCAACCCGGACGGCATCGCGGTCATGGGTCACCCTGGTGATGACGCATTCAAGCCGCTCATCGACGATGCCGTTGCCAACGGCATCGTGGTCACGGTCATGAACACCGAGCTGGCGGAGTCCCAGGCAGCCCACATGACAGACGGGCACCGGCTACGTCGGTGCCGTCCTCTACAAGGCCGGCGGGGACCTGGCCCGCGAGGCCATCAAGCGTGGCGGGCTCGAGGCCGGCGACAAGGTCTTCCTGTGGGGCCTTGAGGCTCAGCCTGGCCGCGGCGAGCGCACCCTGGGCATCCATGACGCCCTCGACGAGGCCGGCATGGACGTCATCTACCTCGAGATCGACGACGCCACGAACGCCGATCCGTCGGCTGGCATCTCGACCTTCACGGGCATGGCGTCGGCCAATCCCGATCTGCAGGCCGCATTCCTCGATCACGGCAACGTGACCTCGACGGCGAGGGCGTACCTGGAGGCTGCGGGCATCGCTCCCGAGGACCTCTACGTTGCCGGCTTCGACCTGGCACCGGCCACCATCGAGGGCATCCAGACCGGCTACGTCGACCTGGCCATCGACCAGCAGCAGTGGCTGCAGGGCTTCGAGGCGATCGCCCAGATCTGCCTGACCCACAACTATGGCTTCAGCGGCCTGTTCATCGACACCGGTGGTGGGTTCGTCGATGCCAGCAACATCGACATCGTGGCACCGCTCGTCGAGCAGCAGATTCGCTAGTGATCGACAAGCACGCCGATCGTGACGGCGTGAAGGCTGGCGAGGACTCCGGTCCTCGCCAGCCAGATTCGCCACGGTTGGAGCTGCGCAACGTCTACAAGTCATTCGGTGGCGTGGAGGTCCTCAAGGACGTCAGCTATCCAACTGACCGGCGGGGAGGTCGTGGGCTTGCTCGGCGACAATGGCGCTGGGAAGTCCACGCTCATCAAGGTCATCACCGGCGTACACCAGCCTGACCAGGGCGAGATCTGGTTCAGCGGTCAGCGGGTCCGCGACCTCGACGTACAGCAGGCCCGGGCGCTCGGTGTGGAGACCGTCTTCCAGGAGCGAGCTCTGGCCGAGCAACTGCCGCTCTGGCGAAACATCTTCATGGGCCGCCCGATCGCGGGCCGATTTGGGTTCCTGAGAGTCGGTGAGATGCGGCGGATCACCGAGGAGCTCATGAGCGAGTCGATGGGCTTCACGTCCGCCGTGTTGACCCCCGACACGACCGTGACCGGCCTCTCCGGAGGCGAGCGTCAGGGTCTGGCCATCGTGCGCGCCCTGCATTTCGAAGCTGACATCATCATCCTCGACGAGCCCACCATGGGCCTCTCCCTGAAGGAGACAGAGAAGCTGCTGCACTTCGTCGACGGCATTCGCGACCAGGGCAAGTCGGCCATCTTCATCGACCACAACATCTTCCACGTGTACTCGGTAGCAGACCGCATCGTCATCCTCGATCGCGGTCGCGTAGCCGGGGAGTTCCCGACCTCTCGCTACAGCCTCAACGAGCTCATGGACATCATGCGCGAGATCGCGTCCACGGGGAGCTTCCACTCCGACCGAGCCGCGTCCACGCCGAACCAGCCGGAGGCACAGGCATGAGCGGCGTCGAGGCTGCTTCCGCCGGGGACACCTCCGCGCGAGCCTCGATCGGTGCCTTCGTGCGCCGCTGGCCGTCCCAGATCGGCATCACCGTCGCCTTCCTGCTGTTGTGGCTGATCTTCTTCTTCATGGCGCCGGGCACCTTCGGCTCCGAGCGCATCTACCTCTCGTACGCGCAGACCGTGCCCTACTTCGCCATCGTGGCCATGACGCTCACGATGGTCATCGTGGCCGGAGACATCGACCTGTCCTTCCCGTCGGTCATGGCCCTGGGCATGGTCGGCTTCGTGTGGACCTGGGATGCCACCGCCAACGTGGCCCTGGGGGCGATCGTAGCCCTTGGCGTGGGTGCCGGCGCCGGCCTGTTCAACGGCCTCGTCATCACCATCATCGGCTTGCCGTCGCTGGTGGTGACCATCGGCACGCAGTTCCTCTTCCGCGGCCTCGTGCTCGTGCTCGTGGGCGGCAAGTCCTTCGCCCTCGCAGCAACCCGTGAAGACCCAACCCGCGAGCTCCTGGTGGGGAAGCCATTCCTGGGCATCCCCATGGAGTTCTGGTGGCTGTTGCTCGTCACGGCCATCGCCTGGTTCCTGCTCAACCGGCATCGCCTGGGCCAGAACACCTATGTCGTCGGCGACAACAAGCAGGCCGCCGGGCTGATGGGCATCCCGATCCGGCGCACCCGCATCATCCTCTTCACGCTGACGGGCGTTGCGGCGGCCCTGGCGGGGATGCTGAACAGCCTCCAGATCGTGAACTTCTACCCGGGGATGGGGGCGGGCTACCTGTTGCCGACGCTGGCCGCCGTCTTCGTGGGAGGCACCTCGGTCTTCGGTGGGCGGGGCACCATCTACGGCACATTCATCGGCGCCTTCATGATCGGCGGGATCCAGGCAGGGATCGTGGCTGCGGGCCTCACCAACTACCTGGAACAGTTCATCTACGGCGCCGTCATCCTCATCGCCGTCTCGATCCACGCGGTGCTGCAGCGGCGCTTCGAGCGCTAGCCGTCGAGGCTCGTGAGGTCGTGAACGCGGTCGGAGAGGGCGGCAGGCGCTAACCTCCAGCCATGACGAACGACTCCGCGCCCGACCTCGCGGGCCTCTGTGACGACCTCGCCGCCGAGTCGGACGAGGTCACCAGTTCGGCCGAGGGTGACGCCACCGCCTACGCACGTGGCGGGGCCGAGTTCGCTCGGGCCCGGGCGGCCGAACTGCGTGTGCGGCTGCCGCTGGACATCGCCGAAGCTGCCCTGAACACGCCCGACACGAAGCTCGATCCTGCCGACCGCGGGTGGCTGGTGTTCACACCTGCTGATGGCGAGCGGCACGTGATCGACCGGGCCACGGCCTGGTTCCGCCTCGCTGAGAGGCACGCGACCGACCACTAGCCGCGCAGTCCCGGCACAGCAAGACACCCCGGGGGCTGACCCGGGGTGTCGGTGCTCTGGGCGGGCGCCAGTCACGGCACCGCGTGTGTCAGTTGATGGCCGCGTCGCTCGCGGGTGCCAGCTCGTCGAGGCTGAACTTCTTCTCGAGCTGCTCCAACGGCTGGAAGCCGACCACGCCCTTGGGCTGGTCGCCCGGCTTGAAGTAGGCGATGGTGGGGATGCTCATGATCTGGTAGGCCTGCGAGAGACCGGGGTTGCTGTCGACGTCGACCTTGACCACGTCGACCACGCCCTCGTACTTCTCGGCCAGCTTCTCCATCTCGGGCGCGACCAGCTTGCAGGGGCCGCACCAGACCGCCCAGAAGTCCACGACGACGGGCTTGTCATTCTTCAGCACCAGTTCCTCGAAGGTCTGGTCGGTCGCTTCTTTGATGGCCATGAGTGGTTCCTTTCGATGTCAGTCGGCTACGGACTTGATCAGCTGATACGCCTCGAGGATCCGGGGATCGGTGAGACGGTAGAGGACGGTGTTGCCTTCCCGCCGTGACTCCACCAGGCCCGCCGCCCGCAGGACGGCGAGGTGCTGGCTCATGTTGGGCACCTGGCAGGCGGCCTCGCGCGAGAGATCGCTGACCGAGCGCTCGCCCTTGGAGAGGCACTCCAGCACACAGAGCCGCTTGGCATCAGCCAGCGCGCGACTGACCGCCGCATAGCGCTGACGCTCGTCCTCGGTCGTGAGTCCTTCGCGCTCCACCTGGATGGCGCCGGTCTCGGGTGCTGTCGTCATGCGCACGCATGTTCTCACCATTTGCGCAAATACGCAAATAGTCCTGTGACGGGCATGTGACGAGGGTGTCGGCGCGGCTGTCAGTCGGTACGGATCGGCCCTCCGGGCGACCACGAATAAGCGTATCCATGCCCATAGTGGGCATTGATCGCGACCTGGCATGACCGGGCCCGCAGGCGATGAGCCAGCCGATAGTGGGCCTATCGCCATCGGGCTTGACATCTGCCACACAAAGCTGGGCGAGGGGTGGATCGGCCGCCGCGGGCCGAGTGCGCCAGCGGGCCGCAGCCGCCACGGGTTCACCGAACGTTAGTCGAGGTCGAGCTCGTGTAGCCGCTCGTCGTCGATACCCGCGTGATGCGCCAGCTCGTGGATGACGGTGACGCGGACCTCATCCTCCAGCTGCGCCGGGTCCGCGAAGTCGGTCTCGAGCGGCAGGCGGAAGAGCGTGATCTTGTTTGGCAGCGCCACGTAGTCCGCGCCCCACTCGGTGGCCGGCACGCCCTCGTACAGGCCGTAGAGCCAGCCGTCGGCGCCCGCGCCGCCGAGCTCGGCCTGCTCAGCGGTGGGGGAGTCCTCGATGACCACGGCCACGTCCTCGAGCAGCACGGCGAACTGCGGCGGCAGGCTGTCGAGCGCGCGTTCGACGAGGACCTCGAAGGGCTCGTGGCGGCGGGGTGGCGGCGCCAGCCGGCGTCCGGGATGCTGCCGGGCGAGCTGACCGCGTCGTCGCAGGGGCATGAGCAGAGCATGGCACGCCTCGTGGTCGCACGTCCCCATCAGAGGCCCGACCGAACGTATGCTCAGGCGGTGAGTAGCAGCCAGCCCGCCACCCCTGCCGGCATCGGCCCTGAGCCGGAGTCGATGGTCGTGCCACTCCAGGGCGGCGAGCGGCTCCACTACCTGCACTGGCCGGCCGCGCACGCCACGCCAGAGCGGTTCCTGCTCATCCATGGTCTGACCCGCACGGCCTGGACCTGGCTGCCGATCGGGCGCCGGCTGGCAGCCGCAGGCCATGCCGTCATCGCCCCGGACCTGCGAGGCCACGGGGCCAGCGACGCACCCCTGCAGGGCTACGAGCTCGAGTCGCTGGCGCTGGATGCTCTCACCGTGGCTGCCGGCGCCGGCTGGGGCGAAGTCGTCGAGGGTCCGCCGGTCGTAGTCGCCGGGCACGGGCTGGGCGCCATGGTCGCGGCCGAGACGGCCCGCTTGCAGCCGGCCTCGGTGGCCGCTGTGGCCCTCGTCGATGGCGGCTGGGAGGAGATGGTGGAGGCGACACGCCTGTTGCCCGACCAGCTTGTCGAGGCCATGGCCGAGCCGCCGGAAGTGCTTGCTTCCATGGCCACGTACCTGGCCGACCGGCGCGACTTCGACCCCGCCAGCTGGGATCTCGATCAGGAGCGGGCCGCCCGCGCCCAGGTCAGTGAGCGACACGCCGGACATGTCGGGCCGGTGACCAAGGGCTCGGTCGTGCGCCGCTGTGTCGCGGCCATGTACGGGTACGACCCGCTCGAGGCCCTCACGCAGGTCCGCTGCCCGCTGACGGTGCTGGTGGCCGGTGCCACGACGGCCGACGACGAGGATGAGCGGGAACGGCGCCTGGCGATCGACGATGCGCAAGCCGCCCGCGCCGCGGCCGGCCTCGCGCCGATGGTCGTGCACGTCTTCGAGGGCGCCGGTCACGACCTCATGCGCTACCGCCCCCTCGAGCTCACTCGCGAGCTGGAGGTGCTGGCAGCACGCTGAACCCGGCGCGGCAGGGGTACCATGTCGCCCGTGGACATCCTGCTTGTGCTCATCGTCATCCTCATCATCGTCCTCATCTGGCGCGGGCCGCAGATGCTGCCCCAGTTCGGCGAGGCCCTGGGCAAGGCCGTCAAGGGCGCGCGCGACACGATGGACCGTGACGCTGAACCGGCCGACGACCCCGCTGCCAAGGCCGACCAGCCCGCAACCACGGCCGAAGACCCCGCTGCCGGCCGAGGCCGACGACGACAGCCAGACGCGCGGCCAGTAGCGCACGGTGAGCGACCCTACGATCTCCACAGCTATCCGTGACATCCTCTCCGCGGTCGGGGAGGATCCCGGGCGCCCGGGCCTGGCGGACACCCCGGCACGCGTCGAGCGCATGTACTCGGAGCTGACCGCGGGCTACGCGCTGCAGCCGGCCGATGTGCTCAACGAGGCCGTCTTCGAGGTGGACTACTCGGAGATGGTGGTGGTCAAGAACATCCCCTTCCACTCGCTCTGCGAACACCATCTGCTGCCCTTCGCCGGCACCGCCGCCGTGGCCTACATCCCCGATGGCCGCGTCATCGGCCTCTCCAAGATCCCGCGGGTCGTGGACATGTACGCTCGCCGGCTGCAGATCCAGGAGCGCCTGACGCAGCAGGTCGCCGACTTCCTGATGGAGCAGCTCGCACCCAAGGGCGTGGGCGTGGTGGTCGAAGCCACCCACCTCTGCGCCAGCATGCGCGGTGTGCGCAAGCCGGGCATGGTCATGACCACGTCCGCGTTGTTGGGTCTCTTCCGCGCCAGCGACAAGACGCGTGCGGAGTTCTTCAGCCATCTCGCGCGCCCCTCGGCAGGCGCGCCGTAGCAGCAGGCGTGAACGGGAAGGGAGCACGGTGATGCGCACGAACGCGACTGGTAGTCTGCCGTCGCTGCGGGCGGCCCTCACCGGTGCCACCCTGGTCATGGCATCCGCTCTCGCCCTGGCCGCCTGCTCGCCCACGCCCACGCCCACCCCCACGCCCACCCACGCCCACGCCCACCGTCACCCCACGCCCACGCCCACCGTCACCCCCACCGCAGTCCCCACTCCCACAGCCGCACCATCGCCCACCCCGGTGCCGAGCCCCACGCCCACCCCCACGCCCACGCCCACCGTCACCCCGACCCCGACCCCGACCCCCCCACCCCGACCCCGACCCCCACGCCGACCCCGACCCCGACCCCCACGCCGACCCCACGCCCGGACTGGCCCGACGAGGTGGGCGGCTTCGCCATCGACCCCGCGACCGGCTTGCCCATCGTGCCCGAGGCTGAGAACGGGCCGTGGTGGTGGGTCGAGCCGCCGTCGATGCCGCTCGACCCGGCCTTGCGCTTCACCTCCGAGACGCCCGGGTCCTCAGCCGTGGACCCCGGCGCGGGCCGAGTCACGCTCCTCGCCGAGTTCACCGACCATGAGGAGGCCCGGCGCGTGGGTCAGGCCCTGGCCGAGGCCGTGGGCGATCCCGAGGCGGAGGCAGCCTGGCTGGAGGCGGCGGGACGGGACGGCGAGGCCGGCTTCGACTGGCTGGGCAGCGCCGCTGCCACGACGCCGTTCGTGGACGTCATCGACCGCTGGCTCATCGTCAGCGAGCTGGCCTATCGTGCCCGGTACGATCCGGGACCGGAGGTGGAGCTGAGTGCGCGCTACGCCTCGCCACTGGCCCTGGCCCTGCACAAGCAGGCGGTCCAGCTCATCGTGGAAGAGTCGGCCTCAGCCGACAAGTACGTGGCCTTCGATCTCGCCTGCAGCGGCGACCCGGCGACCTTGCTCACGTTGCAGCAGGACCTTGCCGACAACGGCGAGCTCTACGACATGCAGCCGATCTGGCTCGAGCCCGGCATCGACGAGGACCAGCGTCGTGCCCGACGGACGCTGCGCCTGATCGACGTCTACGCCAGCGCGGTGCTGGCCTCGCTGCCCGCGGATATCGCCTTCCAGGAGCGAGCGCAAGTGCTGCGCGACGCGGGCGACCGTGGCTCCACCGCCACGGACGAGGCCTTCGTGGACCTGCAGGCGTACATCGAGAACTGGATCGTGGCCACCCGCCCCGATCTCGAGCCCCTCGCCGAGTACCTCGACCCGGTCGTGGTCGAGACCGCCGCGAGCGAGCTCGCCCGCCGTGCCACGCTGCAGGTGCTGGCAGGACACGAGACGCGGCCGGCGAACGTCGCGTCAGGGCAGTTCGCCGCCTTCCGCTACGGGGCGCACGAGCACCCCATGCCCTGGATCATGGGCGAGGCCCGCACCTACGCCGGCCTGGGCTATGACGAATTGACCTTGTCGCTGGGCTTGTTCCACGGCGTGGCCGCCGGCCTGGGCCCGCTGAGCGACTACCTCATGGCCAACGGCTGTGACGAGATCCGCGTGGCCTTCTCCGACTACGGCCTCGGCGTCAGCATGCTGGCTGAGGACCAGGCCACCGGAAAGGACATCGACGACGACCTCGGCGAGTCTCTCGACGAAGAGCTGGACGAAGGTTGAGTTCGTCGGGCTGACGCGCCGATCGAGGCTTGTGCGCGCTACGATCGGGGCTATGACAGACCGACCGCTGAAGGTGCTCATCGCCAAGCCCGGCCTCGATGGCCACGACCGCGGCGCCAAGGTGCTCGCACGGGGCCTGCGGGACGAAGGCTTCGAGGTCGTCTACACGGGCTTGCGCCAGACGCCGGAGATGGTCGCCACAGCCGCGCTGCAGGAGGACGTGGACGTGGTCGGCCTCTCGATCCTCTCGGGTGCGCACATGACGCTGCTGCCCAAGATCTGCGAGCTGCTGCGCGCCGAGGGCATGGACGATGTGCTCGTCACCGCCGGCGGCATCATCCCCGAGGAGGACGTCCCTGCGCTCACCGACGCCGGCGTCTCCGCCATCTTCGGGCCCGGCACGCCCATCGGCGAGATCGCGGCCTTCATGCGCGAGCACGCGCAGCCGCGCGACTGATGGGGGTGCCCGCGAGCAGCGGGGCCGGGCTACGCCTCGCCGCAGAGGCCCGGGGGGGTTCGCGCCGTGCGCTCTCGCGCCTGCTGACGGCCATCGAATCGCGCACGTCCGTGGGCGAGGAGGCCCTGCGCGTGCTCTACCCGCAGGCGGGCGGTGCGCACGTCGTGGGCATCACCGGTCCGCCCGGTGGCGGCAAGTCGACGCTGGTGGCAGCGCTGGTGGCCGTTGCGCGGGCGGCTCGGACGTCCCGTGGCTGTGCTCGCCATCGATCCCTCCAGCCCGGTCACCGGCGGGGCCATCCTCGGCGATCGCATCCGCATGCAGGGCCATGCCGGCGACCACGATGTCTTCATCCGCTCGATGGCCTCACGCGGACACGTGGGCGGCCTCGCCGGCACCACCGCCGAGTCGGCGGCCGTGCTCGATGCCTGCGGCTTTGGGCTGGTCTTCATCGAGACCGTGGGCACCGGTCAGAGCGAGGTCGAGGTGGCCTCGATCGCCGACACCACGGTGGTGGTGCAGGCGCCGGAGATGGGTGACGAGATCCAGGCCATGAAGGCGGGCTTGCTGGAGGTGGCCGACGTGGTCGTGGTCAACAAGGCCGACCGCCCCGGCGCCGACCGCGCCGCCGTGCAGCTACGGGCGATGCTGACGCTGGGCGACGAGGTGGCCGGCTCGACCGACCGGCCACGGCCCAAGCGACCAGCGGTGATGCTCGTCTCCGGCCTCACGGCCGAGGGTGTGCCCGAGCTGCTGGCCGCGCTCGACCGCGCCCATGCGGCGCGAGCCGGTGACGACCGCCCACACGCCGCTCGCCTCGCCCGCGCTCGCGCCCAGATCGAGGGCATCCTCGCCGATCGCACGCGTGAGGCGTTGTGGTCGGCGCACCGCCGCGCCGAGACCGACGCCCTCATGGAACGCGTGGCCACCCACGAGCTCGACCCCTACGCTGCCGCCGACCGCCTGCTGCGAGAGCTCTAGGCTGCCGTGTGCAACCTTGTAGCACATGAGCACGGTCGGCATTCGGGCGCTCAAGCGGAACGCCTCGGCGGTCGTAGCTGAGGCCGCCGCCGCTGACATCGTGGTCATCACCCATCGCGGCCTGCCGGTGGCCATGCTCGTGCCCTGCCAGAAGAGCCGCGCCCAGGCGCTCATCGACGCTGGTCTGGCCACTCCACCGACGCGCTCGATCCGAGACCTGCCACCTCCTGAGCTGCTCCGCCCGGGCGAGACCTCTCCGTCCGAGGAGCTGCGGCGAATGCGGGAGGATGAGCGCCACTAGGCGTGTACTACATCGACACATCGGCAGTGATGAAGCTCATCGTTGCCGAGCGCGAATCCGAAGCGATGCGCCAATGGATGGACAAGTGCATCCGGCCGCGTCGTCAGCTCCGATCTGCTGCGCACCGAGCTCCTCCGTTCGGTGCGACGCTCGGTCCCCGATCGCGAGTCGCTGGCACGCGAGCTATCGGGGTCCATGCTGGTGATGCGGTTGTCGACGGACATCATCCGCAAGGCCGTAGGAATGGAGCCACTTACCTTCGCAGTCTCGACGCCCTGCACCTGGCGTCTGCCATGGCCTCGGGCGATGAGCTCGAGGCGATCGTGACGTACGACGAGCGGCTGGCGGAGGCTGCTCGGGCGAACGAGATCGCCACCCTCAGCCCTCGTTGACCGTCAGCCGCGCAGCGAGCGCAGCCAGGTCCCGAGCATGGTCATGCCGTCCTCGGTCAGGATCGACTCGGGATGGAACTGGATGCCCTCGACGGGGTACTCCCGGTGGCGCAGCCCCATGACCAGTCCGTCGGGGGAGGTGGCCGTCACCTCCAGCACGTCCGGCATCGACTCGCGCGCCACCGCCAGCGAGTGGTAGCGACCGGCGTCGACCGGCGTGGGCAGCCCCGCGAAGACGCCCTGGCCCCGATGGTCCACGGCCGAGCGCTTGCCGTGCACCGGCTCCACCGTGACGACCTCGCCGCCGTAGACCAGGCCGATGGACTGGTGCCCCAGGCACACGCCGAGGATGGGCACCTCCGGCCCGAAACGCTCGATGACGTCGATCGAGACGCCCGCGTTCTCCGGTCGCGACGGGCCGGGGCTGATGACGATGCCGTCGAGCGCCATGGCCTGCGATCTGCTCGACCGTGATCTCGTCGTTGCGCACGACCTCGACCTCGGCCCCGAGCTCACGCAGGTACTGGTAGAGGTTGTAGGTGAAGCTGTCGTAGTTGTCGATGAGCAGGATCCGCCGGCCCGCGCCCGGCAGCTCGGTCGTGCTGGTGGTCATCACTTGGTCTCCTGCTCATGCGTCCCGTAGATGGCCTCGGCTTCGGCCAGGGCGCTGAGGACGGCGCCGGCCTTGGCTGCGACCTCCGCCGACTCGCGTTCCGGCACCGAGTCGGCCACGATGCCCGCGCCCGCGTGGACGAAGGCGGTGCCGTCCTTGAGCACCATCGAGCGGATGGTGATGGCCGCCTCCACGTCGTCGGGCGCGAAGAAGCCGACCGCGCCGCCGTAGGGGCCGCGTTGCTCGCCCTCCAGCTCCGCGATGGCCTGCATGGCTCGCACCTTGGGCGCGCCGCTGAGCGTGCCCGCAGGGAAGACCGAGCGCACCGCGTCGAAGGCGTCGCGGTCGTCGCGCAGGTCACCCTCGACCTCGGACACGATGTGCATCACGTGCGAGTAGCGCTCGATGCTGTGGAGCGCCGGCACGCGCACGCTGCCCGGCGTGGCCACGCGCCCGACGTCGTTGCGCGCGAGGTCCACGAGCATGGCGTGCTCGGCCAACTCCTTCTCGTCGCCCAAGCAGGTCGGCCTCGAGGGCCTGGTCCTCGAGCGGGTCGGCGGAGCGGGGACGGGTGCCCGCGATGGGCCGGGTCGACGACCACGCCGTCGCGCACCCGCACGAGCAGCTCCGGGGAGGCGCCGAGCATCGAGCGGTTCGGGCCCAGGTCGACCGCGAAGAGGTGCGGGCTAGGGTTGATGCGCCGCAGCGAGCGGTAGATCTCCAGTGGGCCGACCGAGCAGGGCAGCTCGAAGCGCCGCGCGGGCACCGTCTGGAGCATCTCGCCCGCGTGGATGTCCTCGACCAGCGTGGCCACGATCTCCTCGTAGCGCGCGTCGGCGGCCGGAGGCGTGTGCCTCGCAGCCTCGGCCGGGATGGCCACCGCGCCCTCGATCGATGCTGGCTGCGAGAGCATCTCGAGAGCCTCGTCGAGGCGGTCCTGCGCCGCGGGTCCGTCGATGGTGGAGACCGTCGCGGTCTGTTTGAGGTGGTCGAAGACGACCAGTGACGTCGGGCAGGTGGAAGAGCGCCAGCGGCAAGCCGAGCGGATCGGCCTCGGGCACGGGCAGCACCGGCTCGAAGCGAGCAGCCGCCTCGTACGAGAGGTAGCCCACGCCCGAGGCCAGCGAGACCGGCAGGTCACCGTGCTCGAGCGCGTCCGGCAGCAGCCGGCGCAGGGCCTCGAGCGGATCGGTCGCGGGGAAGCGGTCGAGCTCGGCGTAGTCGTGGGTGCGCACCACGGCCTGCTCGCCCTCGAGCGAGATGATGCGGCCGCGCACGCCGACCATCGAGTAGCGCCCGTAGCGGGCGCCGCCCTCGACCGATTCGAGGATGAACGCGAGCCGGTCCTGGACGTGCAGCCGCAGGGCCGCGGTGACCGGGCTGATGGTGTCCGCGCTGATCTCGACGGCGGCGACGCCAGCCAGACCAGGGCGGGGAAGCTGGTTCGTCATGCAGGGGTCCTTTGCGGTGTCTCGTGCTCGTGGAGGTAGTCGATGGCTTCGAGATACCCACGCCAGCCGTGACCCAGGACCCGGTGGCTGACGACCGGTTCGATGACCGAGATGTGGCGCCACGCCTCGCGTGCGTCGATGTCGCTGATGTGCACCTCCACCGCCGGACGTTCGGCCCCGAGCAGCGCATCGTGGAGCGACCAGGCGTAGTGGGTCAAGGCGCCGGGATTGATGACCACCGCGTCGTAGTCACGCTGTTCGAGGCGGTCGATGAGCGCGCCCTCGTGGTTCGACTGGAAGGCCACGAGCTCGTGCCCGAGCTCCTCCGCGTGGGCCGCCGCCGCGGCCTCCACATCGGCCAGCGTCGTGCGGCCGTAGATCTCCGGTTGGCGTTGGCCCAGGCGGCCCAGGTTGGGGCCGTTGAGCAGCAGGATCCTCATCGTGTCCCCTCCGCGCTGATGTGGGCGATGGCCGCATCGAGCTCGGCCTCGGTGACGTCGTCCACGTCGACGACGCTGCCGATGTCCATGGGCAGGATCCAGCGCTGGCGGCCCCTGACGCGCTTCTTGTCGGTGGTGAGGGCGGCTCTCACGACCGCCGGGTCGAAGGCGCGCTTGAGCTCGTAGCCGAGGTCACGTACGACGTCGTCGATGCGCTCGGCCAGACCGGGGACCGCGCCACGCCCGGCGGCCATGTGCGCCACCGCGCGCAAGCCGAGCACGACCGCCTGCCCGTGGGGCAAGCGGTAGCCGCTCTCGATCTCAAGGGCGTGGCCCAGCGTATGGCCCAGGTTGAGCGTGCGCCGCTCGCCCCGTTCGAAGGGGTCGCGGTCGACGACATCGAGCTTGAGCGCGACGGAGCGGTCGATGACCGCGTAGCGCGCGGCCTCGTCGTTACGCAGCGCCGCCTGCCCGCGCGTCTCGACGAGCTCCCACAGGGCAGGGTCGCCGATGATGCCGCTCTTGAGCGATTCGGCCATGCCGTCGAGTCGGCGCGAGCGCGGCAGGGTGCGCTGGGTGGCCACGTCGCCGACGATGGCGGCGGGCGGCCAGAAGGCACCGGCCGCGTTCTTGGCGCCCGAGAGGTCGACCGCGACCTTGCCGCCGACCGCCGCGTCGGTCATGCCCAGCCAGGTCGTGGTCACGGCCACGAAGTTGACGCCGCGGACGTAGAGGGCCGCCGCCGCGCCGACCATGTCGGTGGTCACACCGCCGCCCACGCCGACCCAGGCATCGCCGCGTTCGGCGCCCATGGCACTGGCCGTCTCGAGCAGCTTGTCCACGGTGCGTAGCCGCTTCTGGCGCTCGCCCGAGGGGAACGTCGATCAGCCGTTCTCCCGGCAGGGCGGCCATCAGCTCGGGCAGCGCCGCCGCCGCGCGGCGGTCGGCCACCACCACGGGCACGCCCTGGCTGGTGGGCGCGATGATGTCGTCGAGCGTGGCCGCGTCGAGCTCCATGCCCAGCACCACGCGCGCGGTCGGGGGGCCCATGAGGTGGTCGCGCCGGACCACCGCGTCGAAGAGACGCCGGGCACGCGGCCGGCCGCACGCGGCCGCGGCGACGACGGCCTCGACCACCTGCGCCGGTGGGGGCTGAGGCATCGACCTGCGCGTCGGCTGCCCGGTAGAACCGTTCGCGCTGGGCCCGCAGCGCCGCCATGCGCTCGCCCGCAGTCGCCAGCCAGCAGCGGCCGCGATTCGTCGTGGGCGGCCAGTCGGGCCAGCAGGACCTCGTCGGGTGCGTCGAGCCAGACGACGACCCCGGCGTTCCACAGCGCCCAGCGGTTGAGCGGGTCGATGACGGCCCCGCCGCCGCTGGCGATGACCGCGCCGTCGACCGCGCAGGCACGTGCGACGACCGCCGCTTCGTGGGCTCGGAAGTCGGCCTCGCCGCGCGATTCGATGATCTCCGCGGGATGGGCGCCGGCGCGTTCCTCGATGTCCTGGTCAAGGTCGATGAGCGGCCGGTCGAGGCGTTCGGCCACGGCTGCGGCGACCGTGGACTTGCCGCTGCCCGAGAGGCCCACGAGGACGATGGCGTCAGGCACCGGCGGACCCTCCCAGCTCGGCCTCGAGCGCGGCGCGCATGGCCTCCAGCGGTGCTGGCCGGCCCAGCCACAGCTCCAGCGATCGCCAGGCCTGGCCCAGCAGCACCTCCGCCCCCGCCTCGGCGCGGGCGCCGGCGGCGAGGGCCTCGCGCACCAGCCGCGTGGGACTGGGTCGGTAGACCAGGTCGAGCACGGCCAGGTCCGGCCGCAGCAGCTCGGCCGGCACGAGCGAGTCGTCGCAGCCGGTGCCGACCGGAGTGGCGTTGACGAGCAGGTCTGCCGTCGGCGATCTCCTCGGCCAGCCGTCCGATGGACCCGTCGGACCGTCGCAGCACGGCGATCCGCTCCGCACCCGCCTTGGTCAGGGCCAGTCGCACAGCGCGACCCACGCCGCCCGCGCCCAGTACCAGCACGCGCCCCACCCCGCCCGGGGCAGAGTCGCTCGATGGCCTCGACGGTGGCGGGCATGTCCGTGTTGTGGCCGATGAGTCGTTCGCCGTCGCGCACGACCGTGTTGACCGCCTCCGCCTCACGCGCCACGTCGCTGACCTCGTCGACCAGCGCGGCCACCGCGGCCTTGTGGGGCACGGTCACGTTGGCCCCACCGACATCCGCGGCGCGCAGGCCCTCGACCGCGTCGCCCACGGCCTCGCGCGGCACGTCGGCCAGCACGTAGCGGTGCTCCAGCCCGAGCGCGTCGAAGGCCGCGTTCATCATCGCCGGCGAAGCCGAGTAGGCGATGCCGTGCCCGATGAGGCGGAACGTGAGCGCGTCAGGCATCAGGCGTCGGTACCGCCCACGACCGTGGCATCGCCCGCGGCATCCTCCGGCAGCGCCTCGAGCGTCCCGGCCGTGCCGCGACCGCGGGGACCCTGAGAGCGCCGGCGGCGCCGGCGCACGGCAGCGCGGAGGTCACCGATGGTGTCGCCGCCGAGGTCGACCAGGAGCATGTCCGCCAAGGCCAGCGCCAGCATGGCCTCGCCCACCACCGCAGCCCGCGGGATGATGGCCACGTCGCTGCGCTCGATGTGAGCGCGCTGCACCTCGCCGGTCACGAGGTCGACCGAGTCGAGCGGCACCCGCAGCGTGGCCACGGGCTTGACGCCGACGCGAGCGACGACCGCGGCACCGTTGGTCATGCCGCCTTCGGTGCCGCCGGCACGGTTGGTCTTGCGCGACCACGCCGGAGCGCCGGGCTCGACCTCATCGTGGACCTCGCTCCCGCGCCGCCCCACGAACCCGAAGCCGAGCCCGATCTCCACGCCCTTCACCGCCTGGATGCCCATGAGCGCGGCGGCCACGGCCGTGTCGATGCGCGTGTCCCACTCCGCGTTGGAGCCGACCCCGATGGGCATGCCTTCGGCCACGACCACGAACGAGCCACCGACCGAGTCGCCGGCTGCCACGGCCGCATCGACCTCGGCCATCATGGCCGCTTCCGCCTCCGGGTCCGGGCAGCGCAGCGGCGTCGGCGTCCGCCGATCGCGGTCGACCCAGCCGTCGGGCACCAGCGCTGCGGGCTCGTCGACGCCGCCGAAGGCGCGTACCGGCCCGAGCTGATCGACGAACGACCAGATGCGTACGCCGCAGGTCTCGAGCAGTTGGCGGCAGACCGCACCGGCAGCCACGCGCGGAGCCGTGGAACGGGCCGAAGCGCGCTCGAGCACGTTGCGCATGTCGCCGGTGTCGTACTTGATCGCACCCGCGAGGTCGGCGTGGCCGGGACGGGCGAGCGTGATGGGCTTGGGCCGGCGCGAGGGCGCCGTCGGCTCCACCGACATGCGCTCCGCCCAGCTGGCCCAGTCGCGGTTGGGGATGGAGAAGGCGAGGGGCGAGCCGAGCGTGCGCCCGAAGCGCAGGCCCGCGGTCCACTGCACGCGATCGCGTTCGATCTGCATGCGCCGGCCGGAGCCGTAGCCGTGCTGACGGCGTGCCAGCTCCTTGTCGACCGCCGCCGTGGAGACCCGCAGGTCCGCGGGCAGGCCTTCGAGGATGCCGGAGAGCCCCGGGCCGTGGGACTCGCCGGCGGTGAGGAGGCGCAATCGTCGCAGCGTCATGAGGCCAGGTGCTCCATGTCCGTCCAGAACGTGGGATAGGAGACGGCCGCGCAGGCGGGGTCGTCGATGTCAACGGTACTCGCCACACCCGTCAGCGCGGCGATGGCGAACGACATCGCGATGCGGTGGTCGCCGCCGGTACGGATCGACGCCGCCCGCGGGACGCCGCGCGAGATGACCCAGCCATCCTCCCGTTCCTCGGCCTTCGCTCCCACCGCGCGCAGGCCCTCGACCGTGAGGGCGATACGGTCGGATTCCTTGACCCGCAGCTCGCGCGCATCGCGCAGCGAGGACGTGCCCTCGGCCGCGGCCATGGCCACCCCCAGGAGCGGCAGCTCATCGATGACGTCGGCCACGCGGTCGCCCGCGAGGTCGATGGCTCGCAACGGCCGCCCGCCAGAGACGGTGATGGTGCCGACCGGCTCGGGGCACCACTCGGTCGGCCCGTCAGAGGCGACCTTGATGTCTGCACCCATGTCGCGCAGCACGTCGATGATGCCCGTGCGCGACGGGTTGAGGCCCACGTCCTCGATGACGATGTGCGCGTCCGGGTGCATGGCGCCCGCGACCAGCCAGGCCGCTGCCCCCGAGATATCGCCGGGCACGTCGATCGTGCGCGCAGCGAACCCGGCGGGGCCCTCGATCGTGGTCCTGTAACCCTCTCGTCGCACGGGCGCGCCCATCCACGCGAGCATGCGCTCGGTGTGGTCGCGCGTGGGTCCGGGCACGCTGATGACGGTGGTGCCCCTCGCGGCCAGTGCGGCCAGCGTCAGCGCGCCGATGACCTGGGCGCTCGCGACGGTGAGCTGGTGCTCCATCGCCGCGAGCGGACGCGTGCCTTCGACCAGCACCGGCGCGTGCCCGTCCTCGGTCGTGACGCGAGCCCCCACCGAACGCAGCGGAGCTGCCACCCGCTCCATCGGGCGACTCGAGAGCGATGCGTCACCGATCAGCGTGGCCGGGAACGGCCGTCCCGCGAGGGCGCCGATGAGCAGTCGCATGGCCGTCCCGGCGTTGCCGCAGTCGAGGGTCTCCCGGCCCTCGCCGGGAAGGGTCGCGGCCTTCATCGTGCCGCCACCGTGCAGGCGCACCCGGGTCAGGTCGTCCGCCATGGTCTCCATCGAGATGACCGCACCGAGGCGCTCGAGCACGCGGGCCATCGAGAGCACGTCTTCCCCGGCGCGAGCCACGGTGACCTCTGCCTCGCCCTGCGCCATGGCGTTGAAGAGCAGCGCCCGGTGCGCCACCGACTTGTCCGCGGGCAGGCGCAGCCCGCCGACCAGCGACGATGCCGGGCGCACCACCCCCGTCCGGCGCTCCGCGCGTGCGTCCGCCCCCTGGGTCACTGGCCAGACCCGTTGGTCGCGGCCGCAGTGGCCTCGGGCGTGGCCCCGCCGGCGACGGCCGCATCGGCCGCCGCGACGCGCCGCTGGGCCGCGCGCGAGACACGCAGGATGGCGCCGAAGACCATCTCCCGCTCCTCGGGCGTGAGCACGCCCTCGGGGCCTTGGACGGCCTTCTCGATGAGCTCGCGCTCGCGGCTGACGTCGTGACCGTGGTCGCCCGCCGCGCGCGTCTGCTGCACCGCTACCGACAGCTCCGCCCGCTCCTCGAGCAGAGCGGCGATGCGCGAATCGACGTCGTCGATGCGGGCGCGCAGGCGCCTGCGCTCGACCGGCGGCTCGATGTGGACCTGTGCGTGTGGCGCGGTCGGGGTGCGCAGGTACTCGTGGCGGCGCAGGTCGTCCATGAGGTCGCCGAACTCGGGGAAGGAGAGCGACTGTTCAGAGTCGGAGCGGGCGGTGGGCGGGTCGGGGTGGACCTCGATGATGATGCCGTCCGCGCCGACCGCGGCTCCGGCCACGGCGAGGGGACGGACCAGCGGCCGGTGCCCCGTGCCGTGGGAGGGATCGACCACGACCGGCAGGTGCGTCCGCTCCTGGATGACGGGCACGGCCGAGAGATCGAGCGTGTTGCGCGTCGCCGTCTCGAAGGTGCGGATGCCGCGCTCGCACAGGATCACGTTGGGGTTGCCCGAGCTGAGGACGTACTCCGCGGCCATGAGCAGCTCGTCGATGGTGGAGGAGAGGCCGCGCTTGAGCAGCACGGGCTTGCGCGAAGCGCCGACGGCCTTGAGCAGCACGAAGTTGGCCATGTTGCGTGCGCCGACCTGGAGCACGTCCACGTACTGCTCGAAGACGGGCACGTCGGCAGGGTCCGTGATCTCGCTCACCACCGGCAGTCCCGTCTCCTCGCGGGCCTCGGCCAGCAGCTTCAGGCCCTCCACGCCCAGGCCCTGGAAGGCGTAGGGCGAGGAGCGCGGCTTGAACGCGCCGCCGCGCAGCAGCGTGGCGCCCTCGCGCTTGACCCAGTGCGCCGTGGCCAGCAGTTGCTCGCGCGACTCGACCGCGCAGGGACCGGCGATGACCGCGATGGGTGCGCCGGCGCCGATCTCGACGTCGCCGACACGGATGCTCGACCTGTCGGGATGGTGTTCGACCGAGGCCAGCTTGTACGGCTTGGAGACGCGGATGCACTGCTCCACGCCGGGCATCAGCTCGACGTGCTGGACGCGCTCCACGCCCACGCCCACGACGCCCATGACGATGCGCTCCTCGCCCACCATCACGTAGGTCTCGAGGCCTTCCTCGGCGACGACCTTCCTGACGTCGTCGATCTCCTCGGTCGATGCCTCCGTGCGCATCACGATGATCATCTCGGTACCACCCTTGTCGCTGTCCTGGTCGCTTCGGTCGCCGTCCGGCTCGGTGTCCGCGTCGTGTGAGGCAACAAAAAACGCAGGCCCTCTTGGGTCCTGCGTTCGCGGGCACGAGTGCCTCTGCCGCCGGGATCTACCCGGCCGCCTCGTACCCGCTAGCTAAAGTACCAGTACTGGGTCATGTGGCCTCGGACACTAGCGGACCGCGCGCACCACTGTCAATCGGTGCCCGCCGCCCGCGGCCGGCGACCGCCCGAAGACGTCGCGCTAGAGGTCCACGAGGGGCAGGAAGCGGTTGCCCTCGGGGTTGTAGACGACCCGATCGATGACCGTGTCCTGGGGGATGACGAAACCGATCACGCCCGACACGCGGTCTCCCGGCGACAGCGGCTGCGACTCCGCGTACTGCAGCAGGAAGGGCTGCGGCCGCGGCACCCAGCCCGGCCAATAGATCGTGCCGTCGGCGCCAACGAGACCGACGTTGGAGGGGCTGGCCTGGATGGCCTGGTCGGGGGCTGCCTCAAAGGCGGTGTCGAGGACGACGTAGCGCTGGCCCTCGGCCGGCGGCGCGTTGGGATCGAAGTCCGTGAACGGGTCCAGGACCTCGCGCACCGTGACGCTGCCGTAGACCGTACCGGCAGGGTCCGTGATCGACCTCGGTTCTCCGATGGCCACGGTGTCGGGTTCGCCGAACTCGGCGATGGGCATGATGCGGCGCCCGTCGCCGCGGTAGATGATGCTGGCCACCTTGGCCTCGGCCGGCAGGGCGTAGGTGATGGCACCGCTGATGCGGTCGAAGGGCGCGAGCGTCTGGCTCTGGAGGTCGGGCACCACAGGATCTGCCGGACGCGCTACCCACTGCTGGCTGTGGACGTAGCCGTCCGTGTCAAGCAGCTGCACCTGATAGGGATCGGCCGGGAAGGCCTGGTCCTCGGCGGCTTCGAAGGTGAGGGTCAGCATCGCGTAGCGCAGGCCTTCGGCGGGTGGCGATGCCGGATCGAACTCGGTATACGGATCGGCGAAGTCGCGGATGAGCAGGGTCCCGAGTTGGTTCCCCTGGTCATCGAGATAGGGCACCGGCTGCGGTCCATCCTGGGCGCCGGCCGACGGACCCAGTGCCAGGCAGAGCACCATCGCGCCGGCAAGCGCCATCCGGCGATGCAGACCACTCATGAGATCGTCCCTCGCTGCTTCTGGTCGCCGGGTTGGTAGGCTCGGGCGACCTGGGCTTCGATCGTAGTACTCGTCGGCGCGGAAGTCGAGTCGGTCGGGACGACGCGGTCGCGCTCGCGAGCAGCGGACGGCCAACACCACGTGCCCGGACACCCGGCCTGAGCAGGCACCACCGATGGACCCGCAAGCGCCGCTGGAGTGTCAGCCCCGATGGCGGTGCCGCTCCAGGGCCACCGCCTGCATGGGCAAGACCGTCAGCGCATCGCTGATCTCGCCCCGCGCGATCATGGCCATGACCTCGTCGAACGGTAGCCAGCGGAACGTCAGCTGCTCCTCCGGGTCGGGCTCGGCCGGGCCGTGGACGAGGTCGGTGGCGAGGTAGGCCACCGCGGCCTCGTCGGTGACCGAGTTGGACAGCTCCCAACGGCCGATCTCGCGCCACGTCCGCGCGCGGAGGCCGGTCTCCTCCAGCAGTTCGCGCTTGGCCCCCTCGAGCGAGTCCTCGTCGAGCGGTGAGCCGCCTTCGGGGATCTCCCAGTGGTAGGCGTCGAGGGCGTAGCGGTGCTGACCCACGAGGGCCACGCGATCCTGGTCGTCGATGGCCACCACGCCCACGGCGGAGTTGCGGAAGTGGACCACGCCGTAGATGCCCGCCTCGCCGTCGGGGCGGGTGACTTCGTCGTGCCAGACCGTGAGCCAGCGGTTGCGGTAGCCGACCCGGCGGGTGCGCCGAGTCCAGGGACCGATCCGCGTCTCACCCCAGCCGGCCTCTTCCGGCGTCGCCCGACGCAGCTTCACCGGCGCCTAGAACTCGGTGTGCTCGTCGGGCGCGGCCACGCCCGCGGCAGAGGCGGGGGAGAGGATCGAGCGGCCACCGTCCACCGTCCAGACCGAGCCGCTCACGTAGGATGCCTCGCCCGAGAGCAGGAAGGCGATGATCCCGGCCGCCTCCTCGGGCCGGCCCATGCGCCCGAGGGGGATGTCCGGCCGCGCGGCCGGCGGGAACAGCTTCTCGTCGAAGGGCGTGTCGAACGCGCCCGGGGCGAGCACGTTCACGCGCACACCCTCCTTGGCGCCGATGAGCGCGAGCGACCGGCCCAGTCCCTCCACGCCGGCCTTGGCTGCGGCATAGGCCGGGGAGCGGAGCGAGCCCTCGCTGGCGCCGACGATGCTGCCGAGCAGCACCACCGAGCCACCGGCCGCGCGCAGCGCGGGCCAGGCCAGGCGGGCTGCCTGCCAGGCGGCGGTGAGATCCACGCGCAGCACCTCGGCCCAGTGCGCGGGGTCGTCCCAGGGGCCGCTGGGCGGCACGCCTGCCGAGCAGACGAGGCCATCGAGCCGGCCCTCGAGCGTCGCTGCTTCGAGCGCGCGCTCGATGTCGGCGACCTCCGCGGCATCGCCGGCGATGGCGGTCACGCCCTCGGGCGCGAGCGGCCGGCGCGACAGCGCGGTCACGTCCCAGCCGTCCGCGGCCAGGCGGGCGGCAGCAGCACGACCGATGCCGGAGGAGCCGCCGGTGACCAGTGCCCGGCGAGGGGGGCGTGCGCTCATGTCGCGCATCGTAGCGGAGCCTGCAGCGATATCGGTCGCGTGCACGCAGGAACGGCCTGAAGCCGGTTGCCGATGCTCGTACGATGCACCGATGGGCAACATCGCGATCGTCTCCTGCACCTCCTCGGACCTGACCCCTCAGCAAGCGGAGCAAGCCGGCGTTCGGCTTGTGCCACTGACGGTCACCTTCGGTGACGAGACCTTCGAGGCGGTGACCGAACTGACCAACGAGGAGTTCTACCGGCGGCTGACGGCACCGGGAGCGCCGTTCCCCCGCACCGCCGCGCCCAATCCGGCGCAGTTCCAGGCTGCTTTCCAGGATGCCCTCGACGCAGATGCCACCGGCGTGGTCTGCATCACCATCAGCTCCGAGATGTCGGCCACCTACTCGGCCGCGGTCGCGGCCGCCGGGGAGTTCGAGCCGGGGTGGGTGAGCGTCATCGACTCGCGCACCGTGACCCAGGCACAGGGCCTCATCGTCAAGCGAGCGGCCGACCTTGCAGCCACCGGGGCCGAGCAGGCCGAGGTGGTCGATCTCGTCGCGGATCTGGTCGGCCGGGTGCGACTGCTCTTCACCCCTGAGACGCTCGAGTACCTGCAGAAGGGCGGGCGCATCGGTCGCGCCAGCGCCCTGGTCGGTTCGGTCCTGTCCATCAAGCCCATCCTCGGCGTGGAAGACGGAGCTGTCGTCACCGTCGACAAGAAGCGCACCGCGGCCAAGGCCCGGGCCCGCCTGCTGGAGCTGATCGGCAGCGTTCGACACCGAAGAGGTGGCGGTGCTGCACACGGGCGTGCCGGACCTGGACGTCTACTGCCAACAGGTAGCCGATGCCGTGGGCACGCCCGTCGAGGCGCTGGAGGTCGGCGTCGCCGGGCCCGTGGCCGGAGCCCACGTCGGCCCCGGGATGGTCGGCGCCTCGCTCATCCTGACTGCCTGAACTCGGCCGAATGGCCCTTCGGCTGACCGCCGCCTCGCGCTACGCTAGCTGTGCTTCGAAGCTATCACGAGCCAGCCCGCCCGCTGCTCATGGGCCCGGCGCTCGCATGAGGAGGTGGAGGTCCCGATGACCGCTCCTGAGGTCACCCCGGTGCTCGATGCGTGGGCCGTCGCGCAGCGCCAGTTCGACATCGCGGCGGACCGGCTGGACCTCGACCCGGCCCTGCGCGCGGTCCTGCGCGAGGCGGAGCGCGAGCTCATCGTGTCGGTGCCGGTGCACATGGACGACGGCAGCGTGCAGGTCTTCACCGGCTACCGCGTGCAGCACAACCTCGGTCGCGGCCCGTCCAAGGGCGGCCTGCGCTACCACGAGGACGTGACCCTCAACGAGGTCCGCGCCCTGGCCATGTGGATGACCTGGAAGTGCGCCGTCGTGGGCATCCCCTACGGCGGCGGCAAGGGCGGCGTGGCGGTCGACCCCAAGGGCCTGAGCCTGCGCGAGCTGGAGGGCCTGACCCGCCGCTACACGACCAACATCAGCGTCATCATCGGTCCCCAGAGCGACATCCCCGCGCCCGACGTGGGCACCAACCCCCAGGTCATGGCCTGGATCATGGACACCTACTCCATGCACGTGGGCTACACCGTGCCCGGCGTGGTCACCGGCAAGCCGATCGCGCTCGGCGGCTCGGAGGGCCGGGCGGAGGCCACCGGCCGGGGGGTGGTCGTGACCATCAGCGAGGCCGCGCGCCACATCGGGCTCGACATCATCGGCGCCACCGTCGCGATCCAGGGCTTCGGCAACGCGGGGTCGGTGGCCGGCACCCTGCTCGACTCGATGGGCGCCAACGTCGTGGCCGTCTCGGATAGTCAGGGCGGCATCCACCGTGCTGACGGGTTGGACATCAAGGCGGTCAAGGCCTGGAAGGCCGAGCACGGCACGGTCGTGGGCTTCCCCGGCTCCGCGGACATCAGCAACAGCGACCTGCTCGAGCTCGAGGTCGACGTGCTCATCCCGGCCGCGCTGGAGAACCAGATCACCGCCGACAACGCCGAGCGGGTCAAGGCCCGCATCGTGGCCGAGGCCGCCAACGGCCCCACCACCCCCGACGCCGACAGGATCCTCGCGCGCAAGGGCGTGTTCATGATCCCCGACATCCTGTGCAACGCCGGCGGCGTGACCGTCTCCTACTTCGAGTGGGTGCAGGACCTCAACCGCGACCAGTGGTCCGAGGAGGTCGTCAACAGCAAGCTCACCGCCATCATGGTCCGCTCCTTCGGCGAGGTCGTGGCCATGGCCGAGCGGGAGGAATGCGACATGCGCACCGCGGCCTACCTGCTGGCCGTGGACCGCGTGGCCACGGCCACCGCCCTGCGCGGCCTCTACCCCTAGCCGAACTGGAGGGCACATGGTCGACCATCTCGATCACGAGGAGCAGTTCCTCTTCAAGGAGGAGGTCCTCGCGCTGGGCGAGGCGTTGTCCGATGCGGGCGCGCTCGACAACGTGGAGGACCTGCTCACCGACGTCATCACCAGCCCCCGCTTCGATTCGGAGGTGTTCACCCTCGAGCGCTCACTGCAGGTGATGCTGGGCGCGCGCCCGGGTACGACCCTGGTGGGGCTGCTGACGGTGGGTCCGGATGTCTTCGACCAGGTGGCCGAAGTGCGCATCACGCCCGAGACGCTCGAGCGGCTGCGGGCCTGGCGGGCCCGCTTCGGTCTGGCCATCGACAACGCGCTCAACTTCCTCAACAACCCCGACGGCATCCAGGGGCACGACTTCGCGACGCAGGTGGCCAACGTGGAGGAGCGGCGCGTGCTGCAGGGCCGGCTGACGTTGGTGCGCTACAACAACGAGCCGCAGTTCTTCCTCGCCGACGCGCACGTCTTCTACGGCCTGATGGCCGATATCCTCGAGCAGCTGGGCCCCTACACCAGCGAGGACACGGTCGACGAGGAGACGCTGCTGCGACTGCACGAGGCGCTCGACCGCATCGACCGCCGGCTCTCCGTGGGGGGGCGCGGCTAGGACCAGCCCGGACCAGGCGCCGGGCGCCTCGGGGTTCGACCCGGGGCCAGCGGGTCAGGCTGCGTCGGCCGCGTCCAGCAGGCCCTCGGCCACGAGTGCGGCACGCAGACCCTCGGAGTCGGTGAAGTGGTGGGCGGCGATGCCGTACGAGCGGGCCGCGACCACGTTGGGCTCGTGGTCGTCGATGAAGAAGAGGTCCTCGGCGCGGAGGTCATAGGTCTCCACGAGGTGGTCGAAGATCTCACGGCCGGGCTTGACCAGGCCCACCCGGCCGGAGACGACGATCCCGTCGAACAGCTCCAGCCAGTCGTAGGTCGCTTCTGCGTGCGGGAACATCTCGGCCGACCAGTTACTCAGCGCGTAGAGCGGCGTGCCCGTCTCCTTGAGCTCTCGCAGGAGGGCCACGGTTCCTTCGTGTGCGCCGCCCAGCGTCTCGGCCCAGCGCTCGGAGTAGAGGTCGAGGATCTCGG
This sequence comes from uncultured Chloroflexia bacterium, assembly GCA_963716815.1. GTDB lineage: Bacteria > Chloroflexota > Limnocylindria > Limnocylindrales > CSP1-4 > JAFMJV01. Next base: position 33,510 of record CAVQUM010000005.1, on the reverse strand, counting down.
CCCACTGCGGGTAGGCGGCCTTGGCTCGCTCCATGGCCTCCTGCCAGGAGTCGCCCGTATCGCGCTCGAGGTTCCACTCGTGATTGAGGACATCAGCGAGAAGGGTCTCCATCTCGGCCTCACGGCCGGGCATGACCTTTCGCAGCAGGTAGCGCGGGTCCCAGTCCACGAGGACCCCGCCCAGATCGAAGACGACGGTGTTCACATCCCTGATGCTAGCGCCTGTGTCGCCGTACTCTTGGATGCATGCGACAGGTCTATCTCGCCGCCACCGGACGAAACCGCGGCAAGACGACGCTGTGCCTCGGGCTGCTCGCCGCGCTCATCGACAGGGGCGTGGACACTGCCTTCGCCAAGCCTGTGGGCCAGCGCTACGCCATGGTCGACGAGGTCCCCGCCGATGAGGACGCCATCCTCATGAAGGAGCTCTTCGACCTCCACGACCCCCTCGTCGACATGAGCCCTGTGCACATCCCGCGCGGCTTCACCAAGTCCTTCATCCGTGGCGAGGTCGTGGAGGACCTCGCGAGCAAGATCGACGTGGCGCACCAGCACCTCGTGGCCAAACACGATGCCCTCATCATCGAAGGCACCGGCCACGCCGGTGTGGGCGCGGTGGTGGGCCTGTCCAACGCGGACGTGGCGGCACGCATGCGGGCGCCCGTGGTCATCGTCAGCGAGGGCGGCGTGGGCCGGCCGATCGATGAGATCGTGCTCAACCAGGCGCTCTTCGCCCGGCGCGGGGTGCCGCTGGTGGGAGCGGTCATCAACAAGGTCGACGTGGATGCCGACCCGTCGCTGCCGGAGGTGCTGGCGCAGGGCCTCGCGCTCCACGGCATCGACCTGCTGGGTATCCTGCCCTATCGGCCGGTGCTGGCTCACCCCACGCTGGCGATGGTGCTCGAACAGATGCATGGCGAGCTGCTCAGCTCGGGCGAGGACATGGACCGGCTCATCGAGCACGTCGCCATCGGCTCCGGCCAGGCGCGACACATGCTCGAGAAGATCGGCCCCGGCTCGCTGCTCATCGTGCAGGGTGACCGCCAAGACGCCATCCACGCGGTCATCGCCGCCAACGAGACGCAGAAGCAGCTGAACCGGGAGCCGGGCCCGCTCGACCGCCTGCGCAACCGTGCTCGCTTCGGCCGGGTGCCGCAGGACTCCGAGGCGCAACTGCTGGCGGGCCTGGTCTTCACCAACGACCGTCGGCCGATGGACCGCGACATCGAGGCCCTGCGGCGGGCGGGCATCTTCGCCTTGCTCGTACCCGACGAGATCTACCCCGTGGCCAGCCAGCTGCACCATCTGCTGATCAAGACGCACGTGCAGGACCGGGCCAAGATCGAGACCATCAAGCACGTCGTCTCGGAGCACTTCGACGTCGATGGGCTGCTGGCGCGACTGGAAGCACCCACGCTGCCGTCCGGAGTCCCGCTGGGGTCGGTCGATGGCGCGCCCGACCAGACCGTCGGCTCGCGCACCCTGGTCCGCCGTGGTCTCCAGCGCCTCGCCGGCGAGGCCGCCTCGCGCTTGGGCTCGGTCAGTCGAGGGCCGGAGGATCCTCACTGAGGTCGGCCACCGACAACCGCCGGCGATCGACCCGCAGCTCGAAGACATCCGCTCGCGCGTAGTGGCCCGTGGGGTCGAAGTTCTGGCGCTCCTCGCGCACCCGAGCCAGGTCGATCTCGGCGGTGACGAGGCGCTCCTCGCTCGCGACCGGCTCAGCCAGCCAGGCCCCGTCGGGGGCCGCCACCGCCGAGCCGCCGTCGTTCCACTCGCCGTCGGGTAGCCGGGCGGCCAGGGGGAAGTCGTCGGCCACGTCGGCACGCGAGATGATCGTGCCCGCGGCCAGCGAGAAGACCCGCCCCTCGAGCGCGATGAAGCGGGTGATGTCCTGCGTGTTGCGTACCGCACCCGGCCAGGCGCTGACGTGGATGTCCTCGCCCCCGGCGTACATGGCCAGGCGGGCCTGCGGCAGCCAGTTCTCCCAGCAGTTGAGCCCACCCACCCGAGCGGTCTCGCCCTCGCGGCCGGTGAAGGTGTGCACCCGCAGGCCGTTGCCATCGCCCTGGGCCCAGGCCATGCGCTCGTCATAGGTCGGCTGCACCTTGCGATGCGCCGAGACGATGCCGCGCTCGGGGTCGACGGCCACGAGCGTGGCGTAGACCGAGCCCCGTGCGGTGTCGGCTCGCCGCTCGGCCACGCCGAGATAGGTGAAGACGCGGTGCTCGGCCGCGGCCTCGGCGATGAGCCGCAGCTGCGGGCCCTCGAGCTCGACGGCGGCGTCGAGGTAGTAGGCGTAGGCCTGCTTCTGGTCGGGTGCATTCCAGCGAGCGCCATCGGTCATGGCCAGCCAGAAGGGATAGCCGCCGAGGTGCGTCTCGCCGAAGGCCAGCAGGTCCACGCCCTCGGCGCCGGCCCGGGCGATCCACTCGGCGACGCGTCGGGCGCCCTCGTCCGGCCGGCCCCACGCTCCGTGGGCGTTGGCGGCTGCGATGCGCATGGCTACTCCTTCATCCCCACCAACTCGTTGTCGATCAGCCTGGTCGTGCCCAGGACGACCGCGAGGGAGAACAGCGACGGACCCTCGATCCGTCCCAGCTCACGCAAGGTCATGGCGTCCGCGACCGAGACGTACTCGACCTGCGCCAGCGGCTCGATGGCGAGCACCTCCTCCATCAACGCGCGCAGGACGCGCCCATCGCGTTCGCCCTCGTCGTAGGCCTCACGCGCGGCGCTCAGGGCGCGCCGGAGAACGGGTGCGGCCGTGCGCTCCTCGGGCGTGAGATGGACGTTGCGCGACGACAGCGCCAGGCCATCGGGTTCGCGCACGGTGGGGCAGGGGATGACCTTGGTCGGCAGCGCCAGGTCGAGGGCCATGCGCGTGATGACCATGACCTGCTGAGCGTCCTTCTGGCCGAAGTAGGCGTGCTCGGCACCGACCAGCGCGAAGAGGATGGCCACCACCGTGGCCACGCCGTCGAAGTGCCCGGGCCGCGCGGCGCCCTCCAGTGGCTCGGCCACGGCGCCCACGCTGACGACGCTGTCGAAGCCGGGCGGATAGACCTCCTCGACCGCAGGGACCCAGACGATGTCCACGCCCTCGGCCTCGCAGATGGCGAGGTCGGCCTCGGTATCGCGCGGGTAGCGGGTGTAGTCGGAGGCCTCGTTGAACTGGCGCGGGTTGACGAAGATGGTGGCCACGGTCGTGGCGTTCTCGTCCCGGGCACGCCGCATCAGCGAGCGATGGCCCTCATGCAGCCAGCCCATCGTGGGCACGAGGCCCACTGGACGGGCGGACCCGGCCAGTGCCGCGCGCAGCTCGGCGCGAGTGTGCAGGACGCGAGTCATCGATTCGCCGTCGGGGTCATCGGCCGCGTCGGGCTGGCTAGAGGTCGCTGTCCAGCGGGATGGACATGGGCACACCGGCCCGGTCGAGCTGGCTGCGGCCGAGGACCTCGTCAAGCACGTCCTGCTCCATCGAACTCGACTCGGCCTCCGCGGGGAACTCGGCCTTGACCACGGCATCTCGATAGGCCTTGACCGCGTCCGACAGCGCCTGCCCCACCTCGCCGAAGCGGCGAGCGTGGCGCGGAGTGAAGCCCTGGGTCAGGCCGACCACGTCGGTCACGACCTGGATCTCGCCGGAGGTGAGCGGGCCCGAGCCGATGCCGATGGTGGGGATGGACAGGCGCTCGGTGATGGCGCCGGCCAGCTCGGCCGGCACGAGCTCGAGTACGACCGCGAAGGCGCCGGCCTCCTGCACCGCGAGGGCGTCGGCGATGAGCGCGCGCGCCTCTTCCTTGGAGCGCCCCTGGACGCGGAACCCACCGAGCTGGTTGACCGCCTGCGGGGTCAGGCCGATGTGGCCCATGACCGGGATGCCGCTGCCGACGATGGCTTCCATCGTCCGCGCCGAGCGCACGCCACCCTCGATCTTCACCGCCTGGGCGTAGGCCTCGGACAGGAAGCGCCCGGCGTGCTCGACCGATTCCTCGGTCGAGATGCCGTAGGTCAGGAAGGGCATGTCGCCCACGACGAGGGCGCGCTTGGCGCCACGAGCCACGGCCCGCGTGTGGTGCAGCATCTCATCCATGCTCACGCGCACGGTGGTGTCGTAGCCGAGCATGACCATGCCCAGTGAGTCACCCACGAGGATGAGCGGGATGCCCGCCTCGTCGACGATGCGCGCCGTGGGGAAGTCGTAGGCGGTGATGGTCGCGAAACGCTCGCCCTCTTGGTACATACGAGCGATATCGGAGATGGTGATGCGACGGACGGGCTTGGTGGCGCTCATGTGTTCATTCTGCACCCGTTCCGCTGCGCAGTGCTGCCACACGGTCGAGCAGGCGCTCGGCGACCGCTGCCTTGGACAGCAGTGGCCATGGCTCTGGCGCGGCACCGGGCACGATGATGGTCACGCGATCGGTGTCCGTGCCGAAGCCGGAACCGGGCTCGGTCACGTCGTTGGCCACGAGCAGGTCCACGCCCTTGCGCGCGGCCTTCTCCGGCGCACGCTCGAGTGAGCCGGTCTCGGCCGCGAAGCCGACGATGACCGGGCGATCGGTGGGGCCGGTCCCGGCGGCGCGAGCCTGGGCTGAGGCTTCGGCGAGGATGTCGGCGGTCGGCTCCAGGCGCAGGTTCAGCCCGTCCTCGCGGGCGATCTTGGTCGTGGCCCGCGCCACCGGGCGGAAGTCGGCCACCGCTGCGGCCATGATGAGGGCATCGGCGCCCGGCAGCGCATCCAGCACGGCCGTGCGCATCTCGGCGGCGGTCTCGGCCTCCACCACGTGCGCGCCGTCGGGCGGTGTCACGGTGGTGGTGCCCTTGATGAGCGTGACGCGGGCACCGCGCCCGAGGGCAGCCTGCGCGATGGCCATACCCATCTTGCCGCTGGAGCGGTTGCCCACGAAGCGCACCGGGTCGATGGGTTCTGCGTTGCCGCCGGCGCTGACCACGATGTGCCAGTCGGCGAGGTCGGCGCGACGGACGTCGACACGGGGCGGGCGCGCGGCGGGGTCGGGCTGGCGCACGGCTCGGTCTGCGACCGCCGCGGCCACGGCTTCGACCAGGGTGGTCAGCTCGACCAGACGCCCCACGCCCTCCTGGCCCGAGGCCAGCGAACCGGTGTCGGGGTCGACCACGGTGTAGCCGAACTCGCGCAGCCGCGCCACGTTGGCCACGGTCGCCGGGTGTGCGTACATGTCGCCGTCCATGGCTGGCGCGACCACGACCGGGGCCGAGCTGGCGAGACAGGTGGCGGTGATGATGTCGTCGGCCAGGCCGGTGGCCATGGCTGCCAGCCAGCGTGCTGTGGCCGGTGCCACGAGGATGGCGTCCGCGCTGTCAGCGGCCACGATGTGACCGATGCGGCTGTCGGCCTGCAGCTCCAGCGGGTCGAGCATGACCGCCCGGCCGGACAGCGCCTCCATCGTGAGCGGGCCGATGAAGTGGGTCGCAGCCTCGCTCATCATCACCTGCACCTCCGCTCCCGCACGCGTCAGCTCGCGAAGCAGTTCGGCGCTCTTGTAGGCCGCGATCGAGCCGGTCACGCCGAGCAGGATGAGGCGGCCCTGGAGTGGCTGGTCGGTCATCGGGCGCCTCCTGGGGCTGGTCGGCTGTGCATGTGCTCGGCGAGCAGGCCGAGGCCGCGCAGTACGAGGTCGGGGTCGAGTTCGTCGGCGATGGGGGGCAGGCCGGGTCCGGCAGGCGTGCGCCAGGCGGCTTCAGCCCACGGCGCGGCGGCGTGGCCGCCGGTGACCACGACCTTCGTGGGGGCGGTGGAAGGATCGTCGCGGCCGATGAGAGCGTGCATGCGCAGCGCCAACTCACGCACCGTGCCCACGTGCCCGATGACCACGCCGGCCTCGATGGCAGCCGTGGTACCGGTGCCGATGGCGCTGTCCGGCAGCGCGAGTTCGATGCGCGGCAGACGCGCGGTGCCCTCGGCCAGCGCGTCGGCAGCGAGGCCGAGCCCGGGTGCGATGGCACCGCCGAGGAAGAAGCCGTCGGCGTCGACGGCATCGACCGTGGTGGCCGTGCCCAGGTCCACGACGATGACGGGTGAGCCGTGCAGCCGCGAGGCAGCCCAGGCTGCGAGCAGCCGGTCGGGCCCGGTCTGGTCAGGCCGCACCAGGGCCGTGCTGATGGGGATGTGGCTGGCCGCCACCACCGTGAGCGGCAGCCCCAGGGCCTCGGCGGCGAGCTCGAGGCGCTCGGTCCAGCGATCGACCACGCTCACGGCGATGACGCCGGCGGGTGCCTCGTCGTGCGCACCGGCCAGCACGCGCAGACCGTCGAGCAGGTCGTCCCCGGTGGCCACGGACGTGTCCAGTCGGCCCGACTCGAAGATGGTCTCACCCTCCACGGTCGCGGCTTTGGCGGCGCTGTTGCCGATGTCGATGGCCAGGAACACGCTGCGATGATAGGCCCGTGCGGGCGGCTGCTGGTGCGCCGGCGCGGATGGCCGCGGATGCGAGGCGCAGGTGCACCGGTTGCGAGGCCCCGGCAGTACTGCCCCACCGGTTGCGCGGCCCCGGCGCGTCGTCTGCCGCGGCCCTGGCGCCGTGGTTGCTGCGGCCCTGGCGCATCGGCGGCCGGGGGCTGCGATACCATCGGCGCGTCGTCAGTCCATGGCCCGAGCGGACGCGGGTCGCAGGCAGCGGGAGGGTGCGTGTCGATCGAGCCACCGGCGAAGTTCTTCGTCAACGCCGGCCTCGTCTCTAACCCCGTCGACATCTATCACCTGCTGCGTCCGCTGTTGCGCCAGACGGTGGCCTACCGCTACCTGCGCGGCCGCGAGGTCGTGTCCCATGGCACCGGCTGGGTCGAGCGCATCGTGGCCGAGCGGCCCGATGTCTCCTCCTTCTTCACGCCGCTCTCGATCTGCCTTTCGGTGGCCTCGTGGGAGCACCTCGAGTTCGAGACCCGACCGGACCAACTGATCTCCTACACCCTCGTGCAGGGTGACGAGCGCGTGGTGCTCGAGTTCGTGCCGCCACCGGGCGGCGAAGGGGAGGAGATGGTGCAGGAGCCGCTGCCCTTCCAGACGGCCCCGGGCTACATCCAGATGGAGCTCGGCGCGTTCGACGGCACTGACCTGGCCGAGGCTCCAGAGGGCGAGGTACCCGGCACGCACGAGAGCGGTGGCGAGACCAGCGGGGAGGCGACCTCGGAGGGCTAGGCCTAGACGGGCACGACCGCTCGCGACGGGCGCGACCGCTTACGACCGGCTCAAGCGCTCACGTCGGGCTCAAGCGCTCACGACCTTGCCGCGCAGCGGGCGAACGGGACCTGGGAACCACGCTGCCGCTTCACCAGGCACTCTCCCTGCCGCACGATGCACGTCGGTGGCACTTCATGTCGGGTGTCGACAAGGACCGGCGAGAGAGTCTCTCGGAAGCATCGTGATCTGACGATGCGACTGCCGAGTTGTCGTGTTCGCCCGCGCAACGGCAAGGGTCCGCCAAGCCGGCGCCAGGCCCCCGCGAACCCGGGGATAAGTCCTCGTGAAGCACCAGCACCCATCATCGCCTCATGGCTGGACGCGAACGGATGGATGACCGAGCGAAACGGAGCGCGCGAGCTGCGCTCACGGACATCGGGCGTGAGATTCGCCAGGCGAGGCTCGATGTCGATCTCAGCCAGACCGTGGCGAGCGCAGCGCTCGGCAAGTCGGCCTCGTCGTGGAGCCGGCTGGAGCGAGGCGTCGCGCCCAAGCTGCCCTTGGTCGACATCGTGCGGGCCGCGGCGGTGGTCGGGCTGGAGGTCAACGTTCGCGCCTTCCCTGGCGGCTGCCCGCTACGCGATCAGGCCCACCTTGAGCTCCTCGAGCGACTGCGTGCAGAACTTCACGCCGACATCGCATGGGGCACGGAGGTACCACTGCCGAACCCGGGCGACAAACGCGCATGGGACGCACTGGCGCGAATGCGGTCGGTCCGCATCGGCATCGAGGCGGAGACCCGTGGACGCGACGCGCAAGCGCTGCAGCGGCGACTGGCCCTCAAGCGGCGTGACGGAGGTGTCGACCACGTGGTCCTGCTGCTGTCCGACACCCGGCACAATCGCGCCTTCGTGCGAGCACTGGGAGCAGGCTTCCTGGCCGACTTCCCTGTCCCAGGTCGGTTGGCACTGGAGCGCCTGCGTGCCGGCCAGGACCCGGGCGGCAGCTCGATCATCCTGCTGTAGGCACGACCCCCCTGCTGTAGGCACGACCCCCTGCTGTAGGCACGACCACGTGCGCAGGCTCGACCCCCTGCCATAGGCACGACCAACGTGCGGCGGGCTGCAGCCACCGGCTCGCACGGCTCGAAGCGAGCTGCTCTCGTGGCTGGCGAGGGCGCCGGTCGCCGCGGCAGGTGGATTCGTGCTGCTGGTCAGGTCCCGCGACGTGGAGTCACAGCGGGCCGGCTTCACCCCCGTAGCACGGCCGAGCGCCGGTGGCACGGCCGAGCGCCGGTGGCACGGCCGAGCGCCCGCGACCTTGCCGCGCAGCGGGCGAACGCGACCAGCCTGCCCGTCGGCTTGTCTGCCCGTGCGTCGACGCCGCGTGATCCGAACGGCCGGCACACGCGTCCTTGTCGAGACGCGACAGGCCTTGGCAGCCGTTGCCACGGCGGGGCATGCACGGCGACAGTCGTCGGGTCGTGCGCCACCCGGAGCCGCTCCCAGTCGATCAAAGCGGTCCGCACGGTCGTGTTGGCCCGCGCTGCGGCAAGCCAGGGCCGGCAGCCGCCGCGCGCCAGAGGACGTGGATTCAGGATCCAGGGCCAAGGCCCACGCGCCTCGGGACCTAGGCTCGAACCCCACCACTCGGGGGACGCTCGCCGGCTGCAGGGCGTCGCACATCCCTGGGTCGGCGTCTGTTGGGGCATCCTCCCGCCGCGCGTGTACGATGACGCCCCGATGTTCGACCGTACCGCGTTGCCCGACGGGCCTCGCGTCATCTCCGCCCGCCTGCCCGGCATGCGTTCGCTGTCCGCGGCCGTCTACGTCATGGTCGGCTCACGCGGCGAGACACGAGCCAAGTCCGGCCTGGCCCACTTCATGGAGCACATCACCTTCAAGGGCACGCAGAAGCTGCCCACGACGCGTGAGGTCTCCGATGCCATCGAGGGGGTCGGCGGCAGTTCCAACGCGGCCACCGATCGCGAGACCACGGTCTACTGGACGCGCCTGCCCGTGCGTGAGGCAGCGTTGGGCGTCGACGTCCTGGCCGAGCTGACGCTGCGGCCCCGGCTGCGCAGCGCGGACATCGCCCACGAGCGCGAGATCATCATCGACGAGATCCGCTCCTATCGCGACGAACCGGCGCAGTACATCTACAACATCTGGGACGAGGCCTTCTTCGGCGATTCGCCCCTCGGGTGGGAGATCGCGGGCGACGAGGAATCGGTGCGCTCGTTGACCGACGACGACATCCGTTCGTTCTGGGCTGCGGGCTACCGGCCCTCCAACATGGTCGTGTCTCTGGCCGGTGACCTCAGCCACGAGGAGGCCGTGGCCCTGGTCGAGCATTCCTTCGGCCGAGGTGACGGTGCGGCGCAGTCCTACGCGGCCGCGGCACCCGGCCCGGTCGAGCGCATGCGCCTGGAGCATCGGCACACCGCTCAGGCACACGTAGCGCTGGGCCTGCCGGCGCTGCCGCGCGACCACGAAGACCAGTGGACCCTGGACCTGCTCAATACCGTCCTCGGCGACGGCACCTCTTCCCGCCTCTTCATGAAGATCCGCGAGGAGGATGGCCTGGCCTACGACGTGCATTCGTTCCAGACCGATTACGCTGACACCGGCATCCTGCAGGTCTACATGGGCGTGGATGCCGACGACGTCGTGTCCGCCATGCGTGGCGTGCTGGCCGAGCTCTCGCGGCTGCGGGACGAACCGGTCCCGGCCGCTGAGCTGGAGCGGGCTCGCAACTACACGTTGGGTCGACTGGAACTGCGACTGGAGGAGTCGCGCTCGATGGCGTCGTTCCTGGGCAGCCAGGAGGCGCTACACGAGCGGGTGATGACGATGGACGAGGTGATGGAAGCGCTGCGAGCGGTGACCGCGGACGACATCCAGTCGCTGGCCGGGCGCCTGTTCCGCGACGACCGCCTGTGTGCGGCGGTGATCGGCCCGAACCTCGAGTCTCGGAGCCTCGAGGGAGCTCTCCGACTGCCATGAGTGACCAGCCCCGACCTGACCAGCCACGAGCCGAGCAGTCTCGATCGGAGCCGGGCGACGAGTGGCCCTCGAGCGACCTCCAGGACGGAGCGCCGACGTCGCCTCCACCCGCTGCCCCGGGCTGGCCGATCCAGGGCCACGGTCCAGCGCCCCACGGTCCAGCGCCCCACGGTCCCGTGCCACAGGCATCGGCGCCCCCAGGCCCGCCGCCGGCAGGTGCTCGACCCCCGGGCGCCATGGCCCCGCCGGGTGTCCAGCCGCCGCCCGGTGGCTTCCCGCGCGCAGGTGCGCCAGTGCCGCCACCGGGCGCTATGCCTGCCGGTCCTCGTCCGGGCGGCGTGCCGCCCTCTGGCCCAGCGCCCTCTGGCCCACCGCCCGGCGCCTGGCGCCCCCTCCGCCTGGGGCTCGGCCCCGTCCACCGCCCGGCGCCATGGCGCCTCCTCCGCCTGGCGCCTGCGCCTCCACCGCCGGGGCCCACAACCCGCCGGTCCACCACCCGTGCGCCCGTCGGTCCACCGCCCGGTGCGCCCGGTGGTCCACCACCGAGTGCCGGACCCTTGCCGCCACTCGCTCCACCTTCGGTCCCGGCGGCCGGGTCGCCTCCGCCACCGCCGCCGCCGATGCGGCGACCTCGACCGGGCGGTTCGGTGCCCATCAGCATGCCCACGGTCACCTCCGACGCGCCACTGCCCGGCCCCACCGATGACCAGGCCACCGCCACCGAACGATCAGCCGATGCGCGCTTGGCGCGTGTCCACCTGCGTGGTGGGCTGCTGTCGCTGGCCCGCGCCTCTCTCGAGGGCATGGCAGGAGCCGGCACGCTCGACCGCGACGCCATGGCCGACCTGGCCGAGGTGCGCTGGCGCAGCGGGGACCTCGAGGGTGCGGCCGATGCGGCTCGTGCCCACCAGGCGTCGGGGGGCGAAGAACCGATCGCCGCGCTCATCGTGGCCGAGGACATGGCCCACAGCGGCCATGTCGCCGAGGCGGCCGCGGTGGCGCGCTCCGTGACGGAGCGCGTCGGCGGTGCCGTGGACATGCTCTTCGCCTTCGAGCCGCGCAGCGACATCTGGCCAGTCGCCGAGGAAGGCTGGATGGACGTGGATGCCGCCGCCCCCGGCCGCTTCGGCCTGCTCGTCGGCGGGAGTGAGACGGCCGCGCCCACGGAGGCGACCTGGCGGCTGGAACCGGTCGCGCCAGGGGCACCCGTGCCGCTCGCACCAGTGCCTGGCGGCCGAGGCGGCCTCATGCAGCCCGGCGGTGCCACCAGCACGGCCGGGCTCGTGATGAGCGGCCGCGCGGCAGGGGAGGAGCTCGAGATCGTGGACCGGGTGCTCGTCGCCGGCGACATCGCCCCGGCCGCCGCGCGCCTGGGTGTGCTCTTGCGGCTGGACCCGGCACTGGCGCCGATCATCCTCTCGACGGCCGACCGTGCCGCTGCCGCTGCCCCCGGTGGCGGCCATGACCTGTCGGCCATCCATCTTGTCAGAGGCGACGCCTACCGCACCCTCGGCCGCGACTCCGAGGCGGCGGCGGCCTACCTGGCAGCCCACCAGGCCCTGTCACCAGGGTCGTCATCGAAGGAGCCCACGTGAGCGAGCGAACCCTCATCCTGATCAAGCCTGACGGCGTCCAGCGCGGCCTCATCGGCCGGGTCATCGACCGCTACGAGTCGCGCGGCCTGCGTATCGCTGGCCTCAAGCTGATGCAGGCCGACCGCACCCTGGCCGAGCGTCACTACGCGGTCCACTCGGACAAGCCCTTCTTCGCGGGCCTCATCGAGTTCATCACGTCGGGTCCGCTGGTGGCCATGGCCGTCGAGGGTCCCAAGGCCATCGAAGTCTGCCGCGCCATCAACGGCGCCACCCGCCCCAACGAGGCCGCGCCCGGCTCGATCCGCGGCGACCTCGCACTGGAGACGGGCATGAACATCGTGCACGCTTCTGACAGCCTCGAGAACGCCGCGAACGAGCTGGCGCTCTGGTTCGACGCCTCCGAGCTGCTCGACTACGAGCGTGCCATCGACGCCTGGATCGTCGAGTAACACCGAACCGCCACGCTCCGACCAGACCGCCGGTGCCGCCACCGGCGGTCGTTCGTTTCTGCGGGTAGGCTCTGGCGGACCACGGGCACGCCAGCCGGCGGAGGGAGTGATTGGAAGAGATCGTCCAGGCCATCATCATCGGCATCGTGCAGGGGCTGACCGAGTTCCTGCCGGTGTCTTCGTCGGCGCACCTCATCGTGCTGCCACGCGCACTCGGCTGGGACGACGAGCTCATCAACAGCTCGACCTTCGTGGTCATGCTGCACATGGGCACGCTGGCGGCGCTGCTCGTCTTCTTCTGGCGCGACGTGCTCGACTTGACTCGTGCCTTCCTGGCCCTGCTGCGCGAGCGCTCGTTCGGTGAGGACCCCGATCGCAAGCTCTCACTGGTGCTGCTGCTGACGATCATCCCGGCCGCGCTCTTCGGTCTCGCCTTCGAGGATCGCATCGAGGGCTTCTTCTACGACGCGGTCATGGTCATCCCCTTCATCCTCTTTGGGGGGGCGGTCGTGCTGTGGGTCGCCGAGCGTGTCGGCACGCGCACGCGCGACCTGCGGCAGAGTGACTACGGCGACGCCGCGGTCATCGGCGTGGCCCAGATGTTCGCGCTCTTCCCCGGAATCAGCCGCTCCGGCATCACCATCTCGGCCGGCCTGGTGCGTGGCCTCAAGCGCGATGCCGCGGCTCGCTTCGCCTTCCTCATGGGCATCCCCATCATCGCCGGTGCCGGCCTCTGGAAAGCACGCCACATCGTCACAGGGGAGGCCGGTGACGTCGACCTCGCGGTGCTGGCCGCGGGCGTGATCGCTGCTGCCGTCTCGGGCTGGGTGGCGATCGGCTTCATGCTGCGCTACCTGCGAAACCACAGCACCGGCATCTTCATCGCCTACCGTCTCGTGGCTGGCGTGGTGTTCCTGCTGCTGCTGCTGGCGGTCAAGGGCTGACCGTGGCGCGCAACGGGACCAGCGAGCTGCTCAAGCGCGCTCGCCAGCAGGCCATCGGCGACGTCGTGGCCGATCGGCGCCTGCGCACGCAGCGCGAGTTGGTCGCCGCGCTCGGGGACAAGGGCTTCCGCGTGACGCAGGCTACCGTCAGCCGTGACATCGCGGAGATGGGCCTGGTCAAGGTGCGCCGCGATGGCGCGCTCGTCTACGCCCTGCCATCGGCCGAGGCGGCGGTCGAGCTGGGCGGTGAGCAACGCCTCGGCCAGCTCCTGAGCGATCTGCCCATCGATGTCCACGAATCGGGCTCGATGTTGGTCATCCGCGCCGTCCCGGGCACCGCCCATGCCATCGCCGCAGCACTGGACCGGGCCCGATGGAGCGATGTGCTCGGCACCATCGCGGGCGACGACACGTTGTTCGTGGCATGTGCCGATGAGCTTGCTCTGCGTCGTGTGCGGCGGCGGCTGCTGCGCCTGGGCCGTTGACCCGGGCGTGCTGCCCTGGCCACAAGCTGGGACGCTGTTCCGACCGCCGCCTGCGGAGCCGTGCCGGCCCCGCCACCATCAGGGCACGAACACCAGGGGAGACCACATGACCACCGCACAGCCCGAGCGCCTCGTCGTCCGTGACGTCTCGATCATCGATGCCACCGGACGTGAGCCGGAGGGGCGCGCTGACGTGCTCGTCGAGGATGGTCGCATCAGCGCGCTCGGGGACGTTGGCCCGACCGCGGCGAACGTGGCCGTCATCGATGGCGCCGGGACGACGCTGCTGCCCGGCCTGACCGACGCGCACGTCCACTTCGCGCTCATCGGCACCAAGGGCGACCACGGCAGCGACACCTGGATCATGCACGTGCTCGACGTGGCCCGCTTCATCGAAGCTGCGCTGCAGGAGGGCTTCACCACCGTGCGCGACGCGGGCGGCCTGGAGCCGGCCTGGGCCGACGCGGTGCGCCGTGGTGCCCTCAGCGGGCCGCGCATCCTGCCGGCTGGTTCACCCATCAGCCAGACGGGCGGCCACGCGGACGACCGTCAGCGCCACGAGGCGGTCCACCACAGCCACACCGTCCCGGGACTGGTCGCCGGCATGGAGATCGCCGACGGTGTCGACGAGGTGCGCCGAGCCGCACGGGAGCAGCTGCGCCGGGGAGCCACCCACATCAAGCTCATGGCCTCTGGCGGGGTCGATCAGTCCCACCGATCCGCTCGACTCGCTGCAGTTGTCGGTGGCGGAGATCGCGGTCGCCGTGGAGGTGGCACGCAGCTGGGGCACGTACGTCATGGCCCACTGCCACACCACGCCCAGCGTGGAGATGGCGCTCGACGCGGGCGTGCGCTCCATCGAGCACGGCTCCATGCTCGAGCCCGAGACCGCCGCGCGCATCGCCGCCGAGGGCGCCTTCATGGTGCCCACCCTGCAGACGATGGAGTCGTTCATTGCCTATCCCGACCGCATGGGTCTGGCGCCCGAGAAGCTGGCCCTCCTGGGTGGCTTCATCGAGAAGGCCTACCGCTCCATCGAAGTCGCCCGCGATGCCGGGGTCAAGCTGGCCAGCGGCTCCGACGTGGTCGGCCCCTGGCAGGGCCGTCGTGGCGAGGAGCTGATGTACAAGGCGCGGGTGCTCGGAGCCCATGCCGCCATCATCAGTGCCACCCGCATCAACGCCGAGCTCTTCATGCTCGACGAGGAGATCGGCACCGTCGAGGCCGGCAAGCGAGCCGACCTGATCCTGGTCAAGGGCGAGCCGCTCGATGACATCGCGCTCCTGGCCGAGCCCGACAACGTGGTCGTCGTGCTGCAGAACGGGGCCGTGGTCAAGGACAGCGAGGGCCGCGTCGCCTGAGCCCTGGACGCCGCAGTCCATCAAGACCGATGGCTGGCCTCGATTGAGGCCCTGACGGTGTACAATCCGCGGACTGAACGGCGCCCGATCCGCCTGTTCTCGTGGGGCGACGTGGCCGACCGTCAGGACCCTACCCTGACCAGCCGCTTCGACCCATATGTATCGCGCCCTCCTTGCGGGGCGCTTCTATCTTGAGGATCCACGTTGAACGCGAACAAGCCCGAATACCTCTCAGCCGAAGGTCTGGAGAAGCTCAAGGCTGAGCTCGACGAACTCACCAACGTGAAGCGGCCGGAGGTCGCCCAGCGCATCCACGACGCCAAGGAATACGGCGACGTGACCGAGAACGCTGAGTACGAGGATGCCAAGAACGAGCAGGCCTTCGTCGAAGGGCGCATCCAGTCGCTGACCGCGATCATCAAGAACGCCGTCCTCATCGACGAGAAGCACTCGCGCACGCACGTCCAGATCGGCTCGACCGTGACCATCGAGGGCGATGGCGGCAAGGTGAAGTACACCATCGTCGGCGCCGCGGAAGCCGCCCCCGACGAAGGTCGCATCTCCAACGAGTCACCCGTCGGTCGCGCCCTCCTGGGCAAGAAGAAGGGCGAAGCGGTGACCGTCTCGGTTCCGGCCGGGGACTTCCACGTATACCATCGTCAGCATCCGCTGACACCGCGCCGTCGGGCGGCGTCGTCCCAGTCCGCCGCAGCGGAGAGAGGGGACCGCACATGTTCTGGGCCGATGAGCTAGCCGCGCGCTTCGACGGACCGCAGATCGTCAACGACTCCAAGACGCCCTCGGGCACGGTCCACATCGGCTCGCTGCGTGGGGTCGTCCTCCACGACGTCATCCATCGCGCATTGCTGCAGGCCGGCCTGCCCAGCCGCAACCTCTACGGCGTCGACGACCTCGACCCCATGGACTCGCAGGCGCTGCTGACGCCCGACGCGGTCGACCGCTACATGGGCGTGCCGCTCTCGCACGTGCCCGCGCCCGAAGGCAGCGAGGCCGAGAGCTATGCGCGCTACTTCGTGGGTGAGCTGTTCATGGGTACCTTCGAGGGCCTGGGCGTCCACCCCGAGATCTACTGGATGAGCCAGCTCTACGGTGATGGCTCCATGGACCGCTTCATCCGGCAGGCGCTCGACCGAGCGGAGGTCGTGCGCGACATCTACCTGCGCGTGAGCAACGTCGAACGCGCGCCCGGCTGGCTGCCGTTGAGCGTCATCTGCGAGAACTGTGGCCGCATCGGCACCACCCTCGCCACCGATTGGGATGGCCAGACCGTGGCCTACGAGTGCAAGCCCGACTACGTCACCTGGGCCACCGGCTGTGGCCACAGCGGCCGGGTCGTCCCCGCCGGCGGCCGAGCCAAGCTGCCGTTCAACGTGGACTGGGCCGCCAAGTGGAGCCACTTCGGCATCACCATCGAGGGCTGCGGCAAGGACCTGGGCACCAAGGGCGGCAGCCGCGACCGCAGCGACGCCATCAGCCGCGAGGTCTTCGACCGCGAGCCACCGCTGAACATCGTCTACGAGTTCCTCAACGTGGGCGGCCGCAAGATGTCCACCTCCACGGGTTCGGGTGCGGCGGCTCACGAGATGGCCGACCTGCTACCGCCGGAGCTCATCCGCTTCCTCTTCCTGCGCCACAAGCCCAAGAAGGCACTCGACTTCGACCCCGGCGGGGACGCTATCCCCGGGCTCTTCGACGAGTTCGACCGATTGGCCGCAGCCGTCGACGGACGACCTGTGCGCGGTGAGCTGCCGGCCGACTACGAGCGCATCTTCCGCCTTTCGCTGGTCGACCCTGATGCCGACGTGGCCATCGAGGCCGCCCGCTTCCGGCCACCCTTCCGCCACCTGACGATGCTCGTGCAGGTGCCCGGCGTGGACCTGGTCGCGCGCATGTCCGCAGAGAAGGGCGCGCCCCTCGACGAGGTCGAGCTGGGCATCCTCGAAGAGCGTGCCGGCGTTGCCCGCACCTGGCTCGACGGCTGGGCGCCCGATCGCTATCAGGTCTCGGTGCGCGACGAGCTGCCGCCCGAGGCGGCAGCGCTGACCGAGGTGCAGGGCCTCTTCCTGGCCGACCTCGCCGCCGGCGCGGGCACGGAGCATCCCCGCAGCGGCGACGCCTGGCAGGACCTCATCTACCGCAGCCGGACAGGCCCGCGGCGTCTCGTCGCGTGATGCCTTCGCGGCGGTCTACGGCGCGTTCCTCGGCCGCGGCAACGGCCCGCGTGCGGGCTGGCTGCTGGCCAGCCTCGAGGAGTCCTTCGTGGTCGAGCGTCTGAACGCCGCAGCGGCCACCGCCGCCACCACCACCCCCGCCGACCACCGGTGCGGAAGCAGCGCAAGGAGAGGACGCATGAGCGTCGGGGCGACACGCCTTCGGGAAGACGCCGAGGCCATCCGCGCTGGCTGCACCGCCAAGGGCGAGGACCCCTCGCTCGTGGACGAGGCGCTCGCGCTCGATAAGCAGCGCCGCGAGCTGCTGGGCAAGGCCGATTCGATGCGTGCCCAGCGCAAGCAGATTTCCGAGTCCATCGGCATCGCCATCAATGCCGGCGAGCAGCCCAACGGCGCGCGCGTGAGCCAGATGCGGGAGCAGTCGAACTGGATGGGCGCGGAGATCAGCGGCCACGACGAACGGCTCGCGCTGGTCAACGCCAAGCTCGAGGAGCTGCTGCTGCGCATCCCCAACCCGCCCGATCCGGACGTGCCGGTCGGGGGCGAGGAGGCCAGCCGGATCGTGCGCACGTGGGGCGAGCCCGTCACGCCGCACGAGGAGCCGGCTCGCGACGACGATGACGCCTGGGAGCGCGTGCCGCACTGGGAGATCGCCGAGCGCCTGGGCATGATCGACCTCGCGGCCGGGGCCAAGATCACGGGCTCCGGCTGGCCGCTGTACAAGGGCGCCGGCTCCAAGCTGCAGCGCGCGCTCATCGACTTCTTCCTGGACCTGCATACCACCGAGCACGGCATGACCGAGGTCTGGCCGCCGGTGGTGGTCAACGAGGAGTCGGCCCGCGGCACCGGTCAGATCCCGGACAAGGAAGACCAGATGTACGTGGTCACCCGCGACGAGCTCTACCTCGTGCCCACCGCGGAGGTGCCGGTCACCAACATCCACCGCGACGAGATCATCGAGGCCGAGGACCTGCCCATCCACTACGTGGCCTACTCGCCTTGCTTCCGCCGCGAGGCCGGAGCGGCCGGGGCCAAGACCCGTGGCATCCTGCGCGTGCACCAGTTCGACAAGGTCGAGATGGTCGCCTTCGTCGAGCCGGAGCACTCCAACGACACCCTCGAATGGATGACCGAGCGCGCGGAGGTCTGCCTGCAGCGCCTCGGCCTCCCGTACCGGGTCAAGCTGATGGCCACCGGCGACATGGGCTTCACCCAGGCCAAGAAGTACGACCTCGAAGTGTGGGCGCCCGGCGTCGAGGACTGGCTGGAGGTCAGCTCGGTCTCCAACTTCCGCGACTACCAGGCTCGGCGCATGGCCATCCGCTATCGGCCGGAGCCGGGCGCCAAGCCGGAGATCCTGCACACGCTCAACGGCTCGGGCCTGGCGCTGGCGCGCGTGGTCGCTGCCATCCTCGAGGTCTACCAGCAGGCCGACGGCTCGGTCATCGTGCCCGAGGCCTTGCGTGACCGGCTGGGGGAGCGCATCTCCGCCGACTGAGCGCGGAGGCTAGGTCCGTGACCGGCGCACAGATCGCCGCTGCCTTGGTCGAGCGCGACGTGGCGCCCCCCGTCGGCCATGCCCTCTGCACGCTCGCCGAGCGCCCGGAGCTGGCAGCCCGAGATGGAGCGGCTGGGCTCGTCGGTGTGGCCGGAGCTCATGCACCACGACCCGGTCGCCCACGCCTGCTGGCCGCACTGGCGGATGACTTCCCCGACTTTGCAGCTGGCACTGCTCGATCACGATGGCGCCATCGCGGCGGTGGCACGCAGTGCGCCGTTGACCTGGGACGGCACCCCCGACGACCTGCCGCGCGGCTGGGACGCGCAGTTCTCGCGGTCCGTCGAGGCGCTGGCGCGAGGGGCCACCCCGGACACGCTGGGGGCGATCATGATCGTGACCGACCCGGCGCGGCGCGGCGATGGCCTTGGGAGCGTGATGGTGGCGGCCCTCCAGGCGGCCGCGCGCCTCGGTGGGCTGCGCTGGCTCATCGCCTGTGTTCGGCCGACGCTGCTCGAGCGCTACCCACTCACGGCCATCGACGAGTACGCCACGTGGACACGTGATGACGGGCTGCCCTTCGACCCGTGGATCCGTATCCATGTGCGGCTGGGTGGGCAGCTCTCCCGGCCGGAGCCGCGATCCATGCGTATCACCGGCTCGGTCGCCGAATGGGAGGCATGGACCGGCATGGCCTTCCCGGCCTCGGGTCGCTACATCGTGCCCGGTGCCGCCGCGCCCGTGACCATCGACCGCGAGGCCGACAGCGGCACCTACTACGACCCCAACGTGTGGGTCGTCCACGACCTCACCTGAGGCAGGTCGTGGACGCGCGGGC
Organism: uncultured Chloroflexia bacterium; assembly: GCA_963716815.1. Classification (GTDB taxonomy): domain Bacteria; phylum Chloroflexota; class Limnocylindria; order Limnocylindrales; family CSP1-4; genus JAFMJV01. The sequence continues at coordinate 13,978 of CAVQUM010000005.1, read as the reverse complement.
CGGCGTCCGTCCGCCACGGTTGTTTGGCCCCGCACGGCACGCGTGACCGGCACGGGGTCATCGGCCATGTCGCGCGCCAGACTCCATCCGGTGACCCGACCGATGGGTACCACGGCAGGTATTGACGCGACCGCATGCTGCACGTAGATTGCGTGTAGCACGTAACACACAGGTCACATGTACCGCAATCTGACGGTCCGCCTCGAGGGTGGCACCATCCGCAAGGCCAAGATCCTGGCCGCAAAGCGCGCGACCTCGGTAAGCAGGCTCGTGGCTGAGGAGATCGACCGCCTCGTGTGCGAGGACGAGGCCTATGAGCAGGCGCGCGTGGAGGCGCTGGCGGACCTCGAATCCGGGTTCGACCTCGGGAGCGACGGCTCACTCCCGCCTCGCGAGTCGATCCATGACCGCTGAGCTGACCTTCGTCGACACGAACGTCCTCGTCTACGCACACGACCGCACGGCTGGCACGAAGCGGGATGTCGCCAGTTCGCTACTGGCAGACCTGTGGGGGACCCGAACCGGCGCACTCAGCACGCAAGTGCTGCAGGAGTTCTACGTCACCGCCACGCGGAGGCTGGCCCGCCCACTTTCCGCTCCGCGGGCCCGTTCGATCGTCGAGCGGTACTCGACCTGGACGGTCCACTCGATCGAACCGGCCGACATCCTCGCGGCATCGGAACTCGAGAAACGTCACCGGCAGGCCTTCTGGGACGCCCTCATCATCGTCGCCGCCTCGCGCCTGGGGGCTGGCTGGCTGGTGAGTGAGGATCTCCAGCACGGTCGCCGCATCGCCAACCTCGAGATCGTCGACCCCTTCCGAGAGTAGGCCCTACGGCTCCGGGTTCGGCTCGGGCTCGGGTTCGGGCTCGGGTTCCAGGTGCTTGAGCGATATGTGCGTGAGCTTGTCCGCGAGCCCCTGGATGTGGGTGCGCCCGAGGTTGGTGAGGATGACCACGTCGAGGTCCTTCTGGGGCAGGCGGTACATGACCGAGATGAAACCGCGCAGCGAGCCGCCATGGCCGACGCCGGGCTTGCCGTCGAGCCAGGCGCGGCGCATGCCCAGGCCGTAGCCGCTGCCCTTGGGGAAGGTCAGCATCATCTCCATCGACCGCGGTTTCAGCAGCTGACCCCCGAGCAGTGCGTCCTGCCAGTCGGAGATGTCACGCACCGACGAGACCATGCCGCCGGCTGCGTGGGCCGCCGTGGCCGCGGACGTGTTCGGGCGTCGGCGCGTGCCGTCGGCGAAACCCTTGTAGCGATCGCCCAGCCACCAGTAGCCCTTGGCCGGGATCTTGCCGATGCGCTCGCGGCCCTGGAAGTAGGTGTCGGTCAGGCCCAGCGGCTTGAGGAAGCGGCGGCGGATCTCCTGCGCGCTGTTGCGGCCGGTGACCTTGCGCACGATGGTGTCGAGCAGCACGTAGTTGGTGTTGGAGTAGCGGTAGCACTTCCCTGGCGCGCAGTAGCGCGGCCCTTTGAGCTTCAGGATCTCACTCGTCTTCCAGACGTGCGTGGGTCGACCGAAGACCAGCTTCTCGTACTGCGGATGGGCGAAGTAATCGCGGATGCCGCTGGTGTGGTTGAGCAGCATCTTGACGTTGATCTTGTCGGCCTGGGGATACCACGGGATCCAGCGCGAGATGGGCGCGCCCAGGTAGAAGCGACCCTCGTCGCGCAACTGCAGGATGAGCGCGGCCATGAACGTCTTGGTCAGCGAGCCCACCGCGAAGGGCGTCCACGAAAGCACGTCCCGGCCGTTCTTCCCGCGGATGGCCCTCCCCGACGTGCCGATCCAGCGTGAGCCGTCGGGCAGGCGCACCGCCGCCGCGACACCGGGCGCGTGGTGGTTGACGCGCCACTTGTCCAGCCGCCACTGGAGCTTCGCCGCCAGCTCCGGGTCCACCGGCGGCGCGGCCGCGGCAGGGCCACCGCTGGCGCCGAGCAGTACCGCCAGCGCGAGCAGGACAGCGAGGGCACGGGGCAACGTACGGCGGTTCACGGCGCCTAGAGCATAGCCGCACACCATCGCCGCAGGCGCCCGCCCGTTGACGCCGACGCCGGTGATGGGCATGCTGTCGCGCACCAGCGTGCCCCACGAGGTCCCCCATGTTCGTGAATCGGGCCAGGCGCAGGCCTACGGCCGTGCTCGCCGTCGTCCTCATCTCGACCCTGCTGCTGTCGATCCTGCCCGCGGCGTCGGTCTCGGCCCAGACGCCGCTCGACAAGGTCTATGCCTATCTGCGCGGTGTGCCCGGGTTGAAGGCGCAGATTCCGAACCTGCAGGTCACGCTCGGAACCGACGCCGACTCGCCGGCCTCGTGGGCGGCGATGGGCGAGGTCGTGCTCAACAAGAACCTGCGCAACTGGTTCAAGCCACTCGTGAACGGATCCATGGGCTGGGGTCGACTGCCGCCCGCGGGCGCACCGGTGTGGGCCACGTTCATTGGCCTCAATGCGAAGCCGAGCCTGAAGGGGCCTGCCTCGATCGTCGTGCACCAGGGCTTCGGCGACGGGTCGAAGGTCGTCCGCCAGGGACCGGAGGTCGATCCGTTCGAGGTCGACGACACCGTCGCTTCATTCGGTATCTGGTGGCGTGAAGAGAGTGGCTTCTATCCGCTGGGTGCCGCATCGACGGTCGGCCCGGACGGCGTGAACTGGTATGACCAGCAGTTCCGCGGCGCTGGTGGCGTCTCGAAGAAGGTCATGGCCAACGTGGTGCCCACGGACACGGGCGCTGCCGGCGGTGGTGGGGGCAATCCCCCCCCGGTGGCGGTGGTGGTGCCGGCGGTGGTGGGGGCAATCCACCCCCCGGTGGCGGTGGTGGTGCCGGCGGTCGTGGGGGCAATCCGCCCCCCGGTGGCGGGAACCCGCCGGCCGGAGGTGAACCCGGAGGTGACGGCGGAGCCGATGCGGAGGCCGATGCCGATGTGCCAAGCGTTCACCTCGTGGTCGAGGAGCTGAAGCCGCAGAAGGACCCCGAGACGACGAAGCGCGACCACATCGTCTGGTACAACGGCGCCTACCGCATCGCCCGTGACATCGTGCCCGGAGACGACCTTGGGACGTGCGTGCGCACGACCGGCACGACCGCGGCTGACGGCACCATCCTCGTGGAAGTGAGCGTCCAGTCGATCGTGCCCATGGATGCCGCGGTGCTCGGTGAGACGGTCAAGCTCCAGGTCTTTGACCAGGACGGCCGACTTCTGGGCGAGGTCGATACGGACTGGCGCTCGCATACGCCGGCCGGGCCGTACCAGGGGGTCTTCGTCTACCAGGGCGTGTTCTCGCTCCCGGCGTGGGCTTCGGACGCGAAGTCGGTCCGGCTCTCGCCCGACGCGGACTTCATCAGCGCCACGCTCGAGTCCACGGGTGCGGCCTGCCGACACGGCGTCCGCTGCCGTTGGCATGGCCCGAGCTCATGCCACGAATCGGGTGGCCGTCGATGGGCGTGATGGCATGGAACCATGTGGCACCGTCGTGGCCGACGGGCTCGACGTCTGCGGTGCCGACATCGTCGCCGCTCTCACGCACATCGCCGGCGACCTCGCCGGCGACGGCGTGCTGGCGACCCCACGGAACGGCACGAACGGATCCCAGGAGTGCTACGTCACCAGGAACGGCGACATCGTGAGCGTGCTCACCTCGACGGGGGAACCGGCGACCAGGGCCAAGCTCGAGCAGGTCGCGGGTGTCCCTGGCTGTCCCTCAGCGCAAGCTCACGTTCGAGGAGCGTGAGGTGCTGATGCTGACGTGCGAGGCTGTCACGCTCTTCCTCTGGCTGCAGGAGCTGCCAGGCGGTGCGGAGGTCGGTGTCGACGATGACGGCATCTTCGTGTCCACCATCTGGACAGCTATCCGTGCCGACCATCCCGGCGCCGGACCCGGAACCGGAGGACCAGGAGCCGCTGGACCTCGGCGACGCTGTGCCCATCGCGCAGGTCGGCCAACTGATCGACCACGTCGACGGAGCGGCGCAGGCTGCGTCGTGGGGTTGGTCGATCCCGCCTGCGGATCGCGCCTGACCACCACGGTCCGCACGACCGGGTGAGCCGACCGAGCGCTGCTATCCTGCGCGCTGCGGGAGAGGTGGCCGAGTGGTTGAAGGCAACGGTCTTGAAAACCGTCAAGGGTGCAAGCTCTTCGTGGGTTCGAATCCCACCCTCTCCGCCAGGTTCGAGGCCATTGGCCTACGAAGATCGCCAATCTGGCGCTTGGTATCCACCCGTACCCTGTAGAGGACCGGAACAGATGCGGTCCCCTCCGACGACCAGCGCGGTCGTCGGTCCAAGGGATGTGGGGGCATGGACCAAGACCTGGTTGTGCGGGTTCAGCACGGCGACCGGCGCGCCTTCGAGGCGCTGGCGACCGCTGACTACCCTCGGTTGTTCCAGGTGGCGCATGCGGTCCTAAGCGACCGGAGCCTGGCCGAGGACGCGACCCAACTGGCGCTTCTCGATATCTGGCGTGATATCCGCCGCTTGCGTGATCCGGCCAAGTACGAGGGCTGGTCCTACCGCCTGCTCGTGCGAGTCTGCTATGACGAGGCGAAGCGACAGCCGAAGTGGACCCACCGCGACGAGGCCTCGCGAGCCAACGAGCCGAGCGCAGCCGACGCCTATGGCGTCGTCGCCGATCGGGACCAACTGGAGCGAGGCTTCCGGCACCTCTCGATGGACCACCGTGTGGTGCTCGTCCTGCACTTCCTCATGGACCTGACGCCCGAAGAGATGGCCGAGGCCCTCGGTATCTCCCGCTGGACGGTCTACTCACGCTTGGAGGCAGCCACGAAGGCCATGCGTGCCGCTCTTGAAGCAGACGCTCGCGCTGTGGTTCCGACCACACATCGGCAGGAGGCCCTTCGATGAACAGCGAGCAGATGCGGCCTCTCCTCAGGACATGGCTCCGGGCGCGATCGGTCGGGCCAGCGGATGTGCCGAATGGTGTCGCCCAGGTCGTGGCCCGACTACCCCAGACCCGGCAGCGCAGCCGCTGGTGGCCGTTGCCGGTGCTCGACCGTCCCGCCCCCATCCCAGTGACCATCGGGCGTACGTCCGCAAGGGGGTTCACGATGTTCTCCGCACTCAAGTTCATTGCCGCTGGCGTCATCGTGGCGCTGTTCGGCAGCTTCCTACTCGCTGGCGTCCTCACGACACCGCAGCGTGACGAGATGGTCCCGGCGGCGGTGACCGAGTCACCCTCGCCGATGACAGCCGAGGAGTTGCTCTCAGGCATGGTCACCGAGGAGGTCGGACCCGGCGTCTTTCGGGTCATCAACGACGGTGTCCGGGACCTCATGGTGGCCGACAGGATCGTCGTCGGCGACGACGGCAGCGTGTGGGCCATCCGGGACCATGATGGTCCCTACGGTCGCGGCCTGTTCCGCCTCGGCGACGAGATCATCGATGCGCCGTACGAGGCTTGGTCTGTGACGAACGACGGCACGCTGTGGGCCGAATCGCTGCACACCTACGACGGCGAGCGGTGGACCGAACATCCAGCGCCCACGGCCGACTTCGACGGCTCGCTTCTGTTCAACCTCGGCGGGACCATCTGGGCGATGTGGCCAGACCCACAGCAGCCGCAGCAGTGGGCCGTGGCTCGTCTGGACGGAGCCGAGTGGAGTCTGCTCGACCCGCTCCTGATGCCAGGTGCGCCAGAGGAGACGCCTGAGGTACGGGTCGAACTCCTCACGACCGACGGAGAGGACCTCTGGGCGTGGATGAGTCGTGCGGGTTGGTTCCCGGAATCGACAGGGAGTTGGGGCACGGGCGTGATGCGACGATGGGTCGACGGCGAGTGGCAGGACGTGTTCCGCAAGGAAGACAGTCAGCCATGGGCCGTCCGCCTGCTGGCCCTCGGGCCGGACGGCACCATGTGGTTGCGGCACACAGAGGCGGTCCTCGGCGATAGTGGCGCTCCAGATGGTGTCGACGTGAGCATCAGATCCTTTGATGGCAGCGAATGGCAGCAGTGGAGCTTGGACGACCTCGGCCTGGGGGTGCGGGCCGATCAGTTCGTGGACGTGGGCGCGGTAGATCTGGTCGGCATCGGGGTCGCTCCCGACGGGAGTCTCTGGGTCGTACCGGGAGGCGAATGGTCGGAGCTTGTCGGTGACGGGGTCGTCCAGACAGAGCAGGCGACTGGCTGCCAAGGACTCCTTCGCTTCGACGGGGAGCGGTGGCAACGCTATGCGCAAGGCACCTGCCTCTACAACCCGTTCACTGTTGGTGCCCACCTGCACATCGGTCCGGATGGCTCGATATGGGCGTTGGCGTCGACCGACCCTGCCAACGACCACGCGTTCGATCTCTACGTCATCACCCCAGAGGCAGTAGCGGCCACCGAGTAGGGCCTGAAGGAAGGAGAGCGAGGTGTTCACGATGAGGACGACCCTGACAGGCGTCCTTCTCTCGACGATGTTGCTGGTACCGACGGGACTGGCAGCTCAGGATGACGACCCCGGTGACGGACCCGACACCACGACGCTTCTGCCGTATGCCGCCGTCAGCGGCTCGGCTCGGGGTGTTGCCTCGGGCGGGGGTGAGAGCGAGTCGAGCGAGACACTCCCGGAGGTACGGGTGACCGGCTACAACGGCGTCGTGACGATGACCGCCGACGACCCGCGTCTGTCGGGCCGATGGACGGGAACCCAGAACTACCACCAGTTCGTCCAGGGTGACCCGGGGGCTGTCCGTGCCGGGACTGCCCGGCTCGTCAACGATGGTGGCTCGTGGTCCATCACGTTTACGGGCTTCACGCCGCCGGGTGCTCCAAGCAGCCTCTCGGCGAGGCACTACCAGATGCTGTTCTCCGGCGAGGGAGGCTACGAAGGTCTGTCGGCCATCATCGTGGTGAGCCCGGACGGCACCCCAGCCGAGTGGACGTTCGAGGGCGTCATCTTCCCCGGTCCCATGCCGGAGTACCCGCCGCCGATGCCGCCAGCCGAGTAGACAGGCCTCCCGGCCTCTCCGTCATCACCCCAGAGGCCGTGGCGGCCACCGAGAAGTATAGATTTGCGGCGTTGTGGCAGGGCAGGGCTTCGGCAAGCCTGCCGATTACTTAAGGCAACGGGTTAAGGCTACGGTTGTCCACACCTGACCCGTGTTCGATATCGGTCGTGAGCGTGGCTGAGCGTGAAACGGTGGTAATCAGTCCCCTTGAGTCCCCTGCGAGGCCGAACTTGAAAACAGTCAAGGGTGCAAGCTCTTCGTGGGTTCGAATCCCACCCTCTCCGCCAGATATGAGCGTGAACTGGGCAGATAGACGGCCCGCATCCGTCCGAGGGTGGGCATGTCGTTGCACAGGAAGTGGCCGCTGAGCGCGATGAGCACGGCCACGCCGAGGGCAAGGAATGACATCAGGTCCACAGGTTCTCCTCTCTCTTGCGCGCTGTCGACACGGATCGACACCCCGGTTATCGCGCATCGGGTCGGGGGAGCCAGGAGGTCGATGGAACCCCGGGCGGATGGGCGACGGCAACCGCCCGTGACCCCTCGGCACCGCGGGCGGTCGACACTGCGGTCGACTGGGGCGGCAGCTTCACCGGTGGGTCGTCAGGACCTCCCGAACCCCTTCGGCCATGTTCCGCGAGTGGAAGCGCTCGAGGAGCCGTTCGCGGATCGCCAGCACGTCCTCCGGCGTGAAGCGAAGGACGGTGTCGATCGCGGCCAGCAGGGAATCCTGCTCGAATGAGAACGCCGCCTGGTCCGCCGGCGCCTCGAAGATCTCGTCCATGGCCGTACCGCCGGCGAAGCAGACTGGGGTTCCAAGGTGGTACGCCTCGAGTGCAGGCGGCCGCCGAATCCCTCGATCTCCGAGGGGAGCACGAGGGCAGACGCGTTCGCGATGTAACCCTGGTACTGGGCCTCGTCGAGGAACGGCTCGCGGATGATCTCCGGCGGCGCGACCCATTCAGCTGCGCCGTCCGGCAGTGAGCCGACGAGACGGAGCTGGGGCAGGTCGTGGCCCTCGCGTAGGAGCGCAGACCACGTCTGAAGCAACCAGCTCGTCCGCTTGTGCAGCTCGCTCGAGGCCAGATGCACCACGTATCCGGATCCCTGGAGCTGTGGCTCAGCGTCCTCGTATCGGCTCGCGAGCGGGATGACCTCGATCCTCGGTGGCTTGAGGCCGTACCTATCTGCCGCTGCCATCAGCTGGCCGCGCGAGACCTCCGAGTTGGTGAGCACGGTGTCGAGGTGGCCGAGACTCCGCCGCAGGTTGCGAAGCCAGTAGCTCCATGCCAGACGGGATCGCGTCTCAGGGTAGTGGTCCGCGTACCAGACGAGGATGGCATCGTGGACGAGGCCAACACGCGGGGTGTCTCGATGGCGCGGGAGCCAGGGTACGAAACCCTTCGGATAGAAGTCCACGTCGGCCGGCGGGAGCCCCCGCCACTCGTGCAAGTTGTCCGCGACCAGACGACCGATCGCCCGATGCCGTCCCGGAACGGCAGGACGCTCTCGGCCGCGTCGGCGAAGCGGTACGACGAGCGGGAGACCAGGGTGGCGAGCCGAAGGTCGTCGAAGCCGGACAAGCCGGCCAGCAGCCGCACCGCCCCCGCTGTCTTGTAGCGCTGTTGCCCGCGGTAGAGGATCGTCCGGTCCTCGCGCCCGTCGGGACCGGAGTCGCGGAGAATCGACCCACCTTGGTGGAGATCGCGTACGAGTCGCGCGGGTGGCGACGAAGTGCCTCTCCGACCACGAGCGCCACCGACCCGAAGCCGTAGAGCGGGGCCATGTCGACGAAACGCGTGCCTGCATCCGAGGCCGCCTCGACGACTGCGATGGCCTCTTCGTGGCTGCGCTGCTCCCGCAGAGGCTGCCGATGGGGTGGTGCCGAGGCCAAGGCGAGTGACCGTCACCCCGGTCTGGCCCAGCTCCACCGGCTCGGTCGGCTCGAACCTCGTCGTCGCGGTGTGTTCCATGACTGGGCGCGGAGTATGACGACCCGCTCCGGCATGGTTGCCTGCCCTCGACGGGTGCCGCGGTCCGATGCGGGGTGTGACCGAAGGCACCACTACCGTCTGGAGCTCCTTGCCTCTGGCCGGCGCGGTGCCACCATGCGCGCATGGAATACGGTCGGATCGTCGGTGAGAGCACCGGGGTCGGCGGGGGTCACGGCACGAGAACCGGCGATCACCGGTCAGGTCATGGACGCCATCTCGGATGCGGTCGACCAGGTGGCCTCCCTGCCTCCTGAGGTCCTGATCGAGGCCACCATCGCCATCCTCATCGCGGTGGTACTGCTGCGACGATAAGGCGGTCAACGACCCGTCCGACATCGCTCCCATCCAGGCCTGGGGGCGTTCGGATCGCTCGCCATCCACCCCGCCAAGAAGTCCCACGACCATGACCGACCCGCAGAAGACCACGATGGACGCTGGCTGGACCAACCTGGCACGGCCAGGCCACGTGCCCCGCCGGCCACGGCGACTGGAGCTGGCGCCGACGATGTCGTTCATGCCCGGCTTCGCCATCACCGACGGGGGCCCCAAGATCGTCCACGAGACGGCTTCGCCTTCGTCGTGCTCACCTGCCCCGAGTGCCGCTAGTCGGCCCTGCTGGACGCCAGCGGTCGGTCACTGACGCAACATGCGCGCCACGCCGGTCTCCATCCCGGTCGTCGTCGCGGAGATCGACCGGCCCTGGTAGCTGTTTGGCCTGGCCGTCGCCGGCGATCTGGCCGATCGGGGCTTGATCGCCACCCCGTACCCTGTCGAGACCGTGATGGCTCGGTCTCCGCGGCGAACCGGGAACCGGAGCTCAAGGGATCGAGGGCATGGACCAGGACCTCGTGTCGCGGGTTCAACGTGGCGACGAGCGTGCGTTCGAGGCGCTGACCGTCACCGATTGCCGCGCCTGTTCCGCGTGGCCCATGGCGTGCCGGGCATCGTGACCTCGCCGAGGACGCGACCCAGCAGGCCTTTTTCGACGTCTGGCGCGACGTCGCTCGATGAAGGTCCTGCCCACTTCAAGGGTTGCGTATCGGCTGCTCGTGCACGTCTGCTACAGGAGGCCAACGGCGGCCGACTGGCGGACGACCGAAAGCTGCCCCCCGGCCGAGACCCCTTGCCACCGACCCCTTCGGCGTCGTGGCCGACCGCGATCAACTGCGAGGTTCCGGCGCTTGTCGGTCGACCATCGTCGTGCTCGTGCTCCGCTTCCTGCTGGGCATGACGCCCGATGAGGTGGCCGAGACCCTCGGCGTCTCGCGCTGGACCGTGTACAGCGGCTGAAGCGGGCGACCAAGGCCGCGCGCCGCCCTCGAGGCCGATGAGCAGCGACCGTAACCCGTCCGCCCGGCAAGGAGCCCTGCGATGACGATCACCCGATGCAGCCACTGCTCGAGAGCTGGACCGCGGGGCGCGAGATCGCTCCCGCCGACGTCCGCCGCGCGCGGCGCAGGTCATGGCCCGACTCCCGAGCCCACCAGCGAAGTCGCTGGTCGCCGATGCCATCGCTACGCGGCCTCGCGTCCGGCTTCGAGCGGGCGGGTGCCCGCAAGGGGCTGTTCCATGTTCTCCGCACTCAGTCGTAACCGCCAGCGTCGTCGTCGCGCTCTTCGGCGGGTTCCTGATCGCTGGTGTGCTGACCTCGCCCCAGGTCGACGAGCAGATCGGGGCCGCGCCGACAGCGACGGAGTCACCACGGTCGGCGGTGTCGCCTTCACCGGACGCAACGCCAATCGAGATCCGCACCACGACCCGTGGTCGTGCCGGACAGCGTCTCGGGCCTCGGCCTGGAGGCCAGGGAGTCCGAACCGGGCGTCGTGCTGCTCCGACCCGAGGGTGGGGGAGATGCGCACGGGGCGGCCGACCTGATGCCCGATATCGTCGGCCTCGACGGCAGCCTGTGGCGGTTCAGGATCGAGGACGACGACGAGGCAGACCGCCAGGAGGTGGTATTGACCAGGTACGGGCAGCGCGGATCGGTGCCGTGGAAGCGCTACTGGGAGCCCTACGAAGGCGACATCGAAGTCGGGCCCGACGGCACGGTCTGGGCACGGCTGGAGAAGGGCGTCATCTCATACGACGGCAAGTCCTGGACGGTCCACCAGAAGATCGCCGAGGAGGAGCGTTGGGGCGGCCCATACAAAGGTGATGAGGCGGTCTTCGAGGACGAGGATGGCTCGGCCTTCACCGGACGCTGATCGCGCCCGACGGCTCGGTTTGGGTGGCCAGCTTGGACGCCGGGGCCGACGAGGTCGAGGTCCTCCGCTTCGACGACGACCGCTGGCGATCGATGGGCACGTTCGAAGCTCGCGCTGGCAGATACGTCGACGACGAGTGGGTCTTCATCGGCCTCGCGGCCAGTGACGATGGTGTCTGGCTGGCGACGTCCGACCCGCTGAAGCTGCGTCGCTATCGCGCCGGCACCTGGGAGGAGGTCGCGTTACCGGCCGGCCTCGACCCCATCGTGGACGAGGAACGCATCATCAGCAACATTCTCGGCATGCGGGCGGGACCCGACGGCACGCTCTGGCTCCACACGGTGCGACCCGGTGGGCTTGGCCGGTTGGGCCTCGACTACTACGACGGCAGCGAATGGGATGGATTGCCCTCGGCGTTCCCGGGTCCGATGAATGGGCCGAACTGACCGAGGCTGAGTCCGACTGGACGCCGCCGTGGACACCGGACCTCTTTGGAGGCGTCGACGCCGCTGGCACCGGACGGCGGCCTCTGGCCTCAAGGGCAACGAGTACGCCGGGCCCTGGCGTTCGTGTGATGGCGTCTACCGCTACGTCGGCACGACCCAGACGCACCGCTTCCTCGCGGACCGCTGCGTGCGCCAAGTGGCAGTCACGCCGGATGGTGACGTGTGGCTGACCGCCGGCGGCAAGAACAACGAGGACTCAGTGACGACGAAGCTCTACCTCATCCCCGCTGAGAGCGTGGCCACGACCGATGCCTCGTCGATGTAGGCGCCCACCGCCATCGGCAGGACCTCGAGCGGGATCGAGCCGTGGCGCAGGACCGCGTCGTGGAACCCGGCGATGTCGAAATCGTCACCCAGTGCCGCCTCTGTCTCATCTCGTAGCCGCGGATCTCGAGCATGCCGACGAGGTAGCCCGGCGCCTGCCCGGGCCAGACGATGTAGCGATCGACCTCCGACGCGGCCCACGGCTGGGGGAAGCCCAGGTCCATGAGGTACGTGATCGCCTCGTCGCGCGACCAGCCGAGCGCGTGGATGCCGGTGTCGGCCACGGCGCGTGCCGCCCGCAGCAGCTCCATGCGCAGCCGGCCGATGTTGCCGAGCGGATCGTTCTCGTACAGCCCGGCCTCGGCCGCCAGTCGCTCGGCGTAGAGCGCCCAGCCCTCGGCGTAGCCGGTGAAGGTCGTCGCCCGCTGCAGCAGCGGCAGGTCCTCCGCTTCGCGCTGGAGCGCGAGCTGGAAGTGGTGGCCGGGCACGGCCTCGTGATAGTTCGTCGTGGCATACGTGTCCATCGGGAAGGTGTCGCCACCGAGGGTGAGGTAGTAGATGCCGGCCCGCTCGCCGACGGCCGGGGGGGCGCGGTAGTAGGCCCCGGCGTCACCCTCGCGCCCGGGTCGCGGGCGCTGCACCTCGATGGCGGAGGAGGGCAGCGTCCTGAACATGTCCCCGAACGCCGCTTCGGAATCCGCGATGAAGCGCTCCGTGTCGGCCAGCAGGGCCTCACGATCGGCGTCGGAGCGCAGCGGCACGGCCGAGGCATCCCGGCTCGCGTGCTCGATGGCTCGCCGAAACCGCCGCTTCCACGTCGTAGCCGGCCGCGGCGATCGCCTCGGTCAGCTCGGCCCGCACCCGCTCGACCTCGGCCAGACCGATCTGGTGCACCTCTTCCGGCGTCAGCGAGGTCGTGGTGTGGTGCGCAGGGCCGCCGCGTAGTACTCGTCGCCGTCAGGATGGTGCAGTACGCCGGGTTGGCTGTCGGGCCGGGTCGAGGCCGACTCGACCGCCTCGAGCAGGTTCCGATAGGCCGGCACGACTTCCGTATCGACGGCCTCGCGGACAGCGTCCACGAGGCGGTCGCGCTCGTCCTCGGGCAGGTCGAGCGAGCCCAGGCGGCCCTCGAAGTCGGTGACCAGGGGATGGTCTGGCCGGTTCAGCTGGTTCCGCATCTGCCAGGCGGCGATGGCGAGGCCGCGGTCGGTGGGCAGGATTCCGGCCGCCTCCGAGAGCGAGGCTGGCCGAGACCTGCCCCAGCTGCGCCGCGGCCGCGCGCAGTCGATCGACGTAGGCCTCGGCATCGGCGACATCTGGAGCGGGTGGACGTCGGCCATGAACTCCGGCAGGTTGACGTGGGCGCCGGTGATGAAGTTGACCGCGTACTCGTGGTCGGCGTAGCCGGCCATGGTCACGATGTCCTCGAGGTACCACTCGGCCACCGCCTGCGTGATGCGCTCGTCGGGCGACAGCGTCGCGGGGTCGATCGCGGCCAGCCGGTCGAGCGCCTCCCGCGCAAGGGGGCGGTCTCGGCGAAGTACTCGGGAGAGAGGTCGTTGAGTCGAGTGTCGTCGAGCCCCAGCTCGGCGACAGACCGAGGTCGGTGGCGTCCTCCGGGTAGCGCGCCAGCATCGTCCGCCCGATGTCGTCGATGAGCGCGTCGAAGCTCGACGGGTGTGGTGCTTGTGATGGGACTCACAGCCGCTGTCAGGTTCGAGTGCCAGCGAGGCGCTCAGCCCCGCGACCGCTCGCCGCATGTCGTGCCTCCCGGATGCGCGTGAGGCGATGGTAGTCCCGTGCGGCCCTGGGTCACGCTCGCGCCTCGGCCAACCTCCACGAGGTCGAACTCGACGAGTCGGACGAGATCGGGCGACCGATGACCAGGGGTCCGGTCCGAATCGGGGCCATAGCTGACCCCTGCGGCCCCGGAAACGGCCCAGGCGGCCCCCGGAATCGGCCTGGCCTTGACCTAGGGCGATCCAGAGCGAGCCATTCCGGGCTGTCGGCGGCAACGAACAGCCGGGACACCGTCAACCTTGTCGACTTTGACCTCGGGG
>CAVQUM010000004.1:0-332665 GCA_963716815.1 uncultured Chloroflexia bacterium | reverse complement strand
ACCAGGTCGTCCGCGACAACGCAGGCCTCGGCGAGGCAGTCCCGCGCCTCCTCGTCGAGGTCGTCGAGGCCGGACACCTCGAGGTGGTGCATCCCGATGCGGGGACTCCGGACGCTCGACCCGCTTCCAGCGCGTCGAGCCATCCACCCGACCGAGAGCCACCGAGAGCCACCGAGAGCACGACCTCCACACCGGGACGGCGTGCCCATTCGACGGGGAACCAGAGGTAGGCGAACCCCCGTCGAGCGCGGAAGGCGACCCGGGTCTTCGTCGTGCGCACGTCGAACGGACCGAGGCCCTCGATCGTCGAGCGCACTCGACGGTAGACGTCGTGGGCGACGGGGTGGTCGGCGATGAGCGCCTGCGCGTCTATGCCGAGGTCGGGCTCGGGCTGACGAGGACAAGGCCCTCTCCCTCGACACGCCCATCTCGATGTCCGCCGGATGTCCGCCGGCTGGTCGACCATGGGCGCTCTGCCACACGGTCATGGGCTGGGGCGCGATGGCCTGGAGCGAGCCCTGACGACACCGCGTCCAGAGGTCGGCGGCGAAGTGGTCGCCGGCAGCTGACCGCGTCCGCTCAGGCGCGCCGGAGTCGGATGCGCCAGGCCTCGGGCCCGCGCTGCAGGTACTCCGTGGTGAGGCCCTCCCCGTACCGTTCCTGCGCCTTGGCGAGGAGCGGCAGGGGGTCGTGGGGAGCCACCAGCACGAGGGCCGACCCGCCGGCGAGCGAGTCGAGCGCTCCGAAGATGGCCGCGTGCCGCACGGCATGCGGGATGGCCCGGGCATCGAGCACGGGGTCGGTGACTCCTTCGGGCTCCGCACAGGTGCAGCCGGGGTGGGCGCCGGCATGGGGCAGCGTGGTCAGCGGTTCGTTCACGTCGTGACTCCTGGGGGATGGGGTGGACGTCAAGACCAGCCTAGCGGAGTGCCACGCGGTCTCGCGGGCGCGACACCGCAGCGGATCAGGTGTCGGAGCCCGTCGCGCCCGCCGCCGTCTCGATGCGCGCGATCGCGGCCCTGATCGATGCGAGACGCGTCTCCGCGTCGGCGGTCGCGAGCGCGCGACCCAGTGAGAAGCAGACCAGCGGCGCAGCCTTGCGCTCGACCGAGTGTGCGGTGACCCGCGCGAGGTCGAGCACCGCGATGGTCTCCTCCTCGCTCAGCGGCTCCACGGGTCCGATGTCCTGCCCGGCGGCGATGTCGGCCAGCAGCTCGTAGCAACGTTCCAGGTCCACGCCATGTCCTCCCTTGTCCCGACCGGACCGGTCCGTTCGGCCCTACCGCGACACGATATCCGACCGCGACGATGGCCGGCAGTCGTGCACCGTCCGCCCACGTCGAAGGAAGGGCCGCCGATGACCCTCACCCGCCGCCGCCTGCTCGTGTTGGCCTCCAGCCTGCCGCTCGTGGCAGCGCTCGCGCCAGCCGCCGTGACCTATGCCCGGGTGTCGCGCGCGGTGGCGGCGCAGGCGCGGCCGCGACCCGCTGGTCGAAGCGACGAGCGCTGTGGCCGATGCGGCTCGGGCGAGCACGCCATGCTCGACCCGTCCTGTCCGTCGGCACCCATGTTCCCGCGGACGAAGCAGCGCTGACATGCCGGTCTCTCGTCGCACGTTCCTGAAGGGCTCAGCTGCGGCGGCAGGCGCGGTCGCGGCCGGCAGCCTGCCGGGCGTCGCGCCGTCGGTCCGCGCCGGACGCGACTACGACGTCGATCCGAGCCTGCCCGTCGACCGCGTGGTCCGTACCACCTGCTCGCCCAACTGCACCGGCAGCTGCGGCCAGCTGGCCTTCGTGCGCGACGGCGTGGTCGTGAAGGTCCAGCAGGCGGCCGACTACCCCGACTCGGTCTACTCGCCGCGCGGCTGCATGAAGGGCCTGAGCTACGTCAACCAGATCTACGGTGCGGACCGCATCCTGACGCCGCTCATCCGCGACGGCGAGCGCGGCGCGGGCACCTTTCGCCAGGCCACGTGGGAGGAGGCCCTCGACCGGGTGGCCGATGGGCTGAAGGACATCGGGGCACGCTGGGGCTGGGACTCCATCCATGTCTTCGGCCAGGTGCCGGGCTCGGGCTACATCCAGAAGGGCGCCAACTACCGCGCCTCGGCGCTGCTGGGCATGACCCACGGGACGAGCTTCGACTTCAACGGCGACCTGCCCATGGGCATGCCCATCACCTTCGGCGTCCAGAACGCCGAGCACGAGGCCAAGGACTGGGCCAACAGCCGCTTCCTGCTGCTCATCGGCAGCAACCCCGTCGAGACCCGCATCCCGGACGTCCACTTCATCTTCGACGCGGTGGAGCAAGGCGCCAGGCTCGTCGTCGTCGACCCCACGTTCTCGCATACCGCGTCGAAGGCCGATGCCCACCTGCGCATCCTGCCTGGGACCGATGCCGCGCTCGGCCTTGCGCTCTGTCGCCAGGTCATCGCGGACGACCTCTGGGACTCCGAGTTCATGCGTACCTACTCGGACGCTCCGCTGCTCGTGCGGTCCGACACCGGCAGGCGGCTGCGCGGCGTCGACGTCGACCCGTCCGCCCCCGACCCCTCGTTCGTGGCCTGGGACCAGGCCGGCGGCGGCCCGATCATCGCGGGCACCGACCGCCTCGGCTTCGCCGACGACGTCGAGGTCGCGCTCGAGGGCGCGTTCGAGGTGGCGCTCGCCGACGGCTCGACCGTCGAGGCGGTGCCCGGCTTCGTCCACGTGCGGCGTGAACTGGAGTCGTGGACGCCCGAGCGGGCCGAGGAGGTCACCGAGGTCCCGGCTGCCGACATCGTGAAGCTGGCGCGCGCCTACGGCTCCACCCACCCGGCGGCCATCCTCATGGGCGGGGGCTCCAACCACTGGTACCACGGCGACCTCACCGGGCGCGCCTTCGCACTCCTGGCCACGCTCACCGGCAACGTCGGACGCTCCGGCGGGGGGTTCTCCGTCTACGTGGGCCAGTACAAGGTCCGCGTCGACCCCTCGCCCTGGTGGAGCCCCGGCGGCCAGAAGGCGAAGGTCTGCCCCTCGGTCTACTTCGTGCGCGGGCGCACCGAGAACCGTCCACCCCGACGTGCCCTACCCCGCGCAAGGCTGGCACGGTCTCGTGTGCACGTTCGCCAACCTGTTCGTGCAGTCGATGGACGTCAACCGGCTCCACCAGACGCTCGCGGGGCTCGAGCTCATCGTGGTCGTCGATCACCAGATGACCGAGACCGTGCGCTGGGCCGACGTCGTGCTCCCGGCCACGACCTGGTACGAGAAGACCGACCTCACCGCCACACCCCTGCACCCCTTCCTGCAGCTGCAGCAGGCGGCCATCGACCCGGTCGGCGAGTCGCGCTCGGAGCTGTGGATGTGGCGCGAGATCATGCGCCGCGTCGCGCCGGACCTCGCGGCCGAGTGGTTCGAGCTCGACGAGGAGGCGGCCATCGAGCAGATCCTCGCCGCCGGGGACGAGCCGGGCGGTCCGACCGAGGGCATCACCCTCGCCGATCTGCGGGCCGGACCGGTCCGGCTGCCCGTCCCGGACCCCGACGTCGCCTTCGTGGAGCAGGTCCGCGACCGGGTGCCCTTCCCGCCGGCCTCGTTACCCACGCCGCTGGAGAAGATGGCGTCGTTCATCCCCACCCGGCGCATCGAGTTCTACAAGGAGGAGGACCGCTTCATCGAGCTGGGCGAGACCGTGCCCACGTGGAAGCCGCCCTTCGACGACACCGTCCACGACCCCGCGCAGTTCCCGCTGGCGCTGCTGTCGCCACACTCGAAGTGGCGCATCCACTCCTCCTATGCCAACAACGCCTGGCTGGCGGAGATCCACGCCGAGCGTCCGGAGGTCTTCATCAGCGCCGCTGACGCCGACCCGCGCGGCATCACCACCGGCGACGTCATCGAGGTCAGCAACACCCGCGGCGCGGTCCGCGCCTGGGCCAAGGTGAGCGAGGCGCAGCGGCCCGGCAGCGTCACCCTCTATGAGGGCTGGTGGCCGCGCCAGTTCGCGGCCGGCAAGGGCGTCAATGAACTGACCTCGTCGGAGGTCAATCCCATCCACGAGGTCCACTACGTGGGCAACATGTGGGCGCCGAGCACCGGCTGGAAGGATTGCCGCTGCGAGGTGCGCAAGGTGACCGAGGCTGCCGATGGCTGAGAAGGTGTCCCCGGTCGAGGCCCTGTCGCCCGCCTCGCGCGAGTACGGCGAGATCGGTCCACGTTCGGAGAAGCCGCACTGGGGCATGGTCGTCGACCAGGAGCGCTGCATCGGCTGCTGGAGCTGCGCGGTCATCTGCAAGTCGGAGAACGACCTGCCCCTCGGTGGCTGGTGGAACCGCATCATGACCGAGGGCGACTCGCTCGACCAGCCGCACGAGGACATCGGCGGGCTCCTACTCCGCCTGGATGCCGCTGGCCTGCCAGCACTGCGAGAACGCCCCCTGCACCAAGGTCTGCCCGGTCGAGGCCACGTACCACCGCGACGATGGCCTGGTGATGATGGACAACGACCGCTGCATCGGCTGTCGCTACTGCATGATCGCCTGTCCCTACGGCGTACGCACGTTCAACTGGGGCGAGCCCTCTCGCCCCACCCCGCACGAGACCGGCATGGTCGAGGCCCGACCGTTGGGGACGGTGGAGAAGTGCACGATGTGCGTCCATCGCCTCGCGGAGGACCAGGTGCCCTCCTGTGTCTGGTCCTGCCCGGCCGGCGCCCGCGTCTTCGGCGACCTCAACGATCCCGACAGCCGCGTGGCCACGCTCATCCGCGACCGGGAAGGCTACGAGTTGCTCGAGGAGCTCGGCACGAAGCCCTCGGTCCGCTACCTGCCGCCGCGTCGGAAGGCCGGGCTATGAGCACCGCCGCCGGTCAGCCGATCGCCGGACGGCCCGCTGAGGGCGGAGTCGGTCGATGGCCTCGTCGGGTCGATGCGCCATCAGCCATGGCTGACCGCCTGGCTCATCGCCCTCCTCGCGGTGATGGGGGTCGGCTTGCTGGCCTTCGCCTGGCAGTACGCCAACGGACTCGTCGTCACCGGCATGCGCAACACGGTGATGTGGGGCCAGTACATCCTCTTCTTCATGTTCTTCATCGGCCTCTCGGCCGGCGGGCTCATCGTGGCCTCCGCGGGGCGGCTCTTCGGGGCCTCGATGTTCAAGCCCATCACCCGCCTGGCGGTCGTGGAGGCGACGGTGGCGGTGGTGCTGGCGGGCGTCTTCATCCTGCCCGATCTCGGCCGCCCCGAGCGCGTCATCAACATCCTGCTGCACCCGAACCTGACCTCGCCGATGGTGTGGGACATCGCCATCGTCGTCGTCTACACGCTGCTCTCGGCGCTCTACGTGTGGGTCTACACCCGGGCGGACCTGGCGCGGCGGGGCAGCTGGCTCGCGCTCCGGACCGGCACGAGCGAACGGGAGCTCGGCCGTGACGAGCGCATGAAGACGGCCCTGGCCTGGATCGCCCTGCCGGCGGCCATCCTGCTCCACTCCATCACCGCCTGGATCTTCGGCCTGCAGATCAGCCGCGGCTTCTGGTATTCGTCGATCATGGCGCCGATGTTCATCGCGTCGGCGCTCGTGTCGGGGCTCGCGCTGGTCATCCTCCTCGCGCTCGTCGCGCGCCGGCTGCGCAAGGTGAGCTTCGGCGATGACCTCGTGGCCTTCCTCGGTGGCCTGCTCGGGGTCTTCATCGCGGTCGAGGCCTTCCTCGTGCTGGCCGAATACCTGACCGCCAGCTATCCCGGTGGGACCGGCGAGTCCAGCGCCATCGAGCGCATGCTCGTGGGACCGTACGCACCGCTCTTCCTCGTCGAGATCGGGGTGGGCCTGCTCGTCCCGTTCGTCATCCTGGCCGTCCGTCGCACGCGCATCCGACCCGGCTGGGTCGCGCTCGCCTCGGTGCTTGCCATCGCTGGCATCTTCGTCCACCGGCTCAACCTCATCCTCAACGGCCTCTCCTACCCGCCCATCGCCCTGCCCCCGGGCCTGCCCATCGGCGTCGACCAGGGACCCGCGGCGAGCAGCTTCGCGATGTCCTACTGGTACGTGCCGACGCTGATCGAGTACCTCGTCGTGGCCGGCGTCCTGGCCTTCGGCGCGCTGCTCGTCACCCTCGCGCTCTACTGGCTGCCGCTGCGCGAGTCCGAGCGCCACTGATCGACGCTCCCGTCAGGACCGCGACGCGCGCCTCAGGTCATGCCGGGAACGCGAACGCGAGAGCACGAGCCCGACCGACCAGGCGAGCTCGAGCAGGCCCACGTGGATCGGCCGCAGCGGGTGCGAGGTCGTGGAAGCCGATCGACAGGGTGGCGAACCGGGCATTGCCACGCCCGCGCAGGACGGATCGGACGACGCGCGTGGACAGCCGGGCCCAGGCCCCATGCTGGCGCGGGTCGTGGCGGCGACGCCGCGGACCGCGCCGGCGGGGGCGATGGCGGTCATCCCGGCGGTCACCTCGCGATCGTCGCCGTCGATGGTCATGACCCCGTCGCCGTGAGGAAGTGGAAGACGCCCAGCGGACCGGAATGGGGTGGGATGCGACCACCGAGCTCCAGCCCCGCGATGAGCACGCGCAGGTCGGGCTCGTTTCGCAGGAGCGCGGGCTGTGGGCCCGGTGCGGCGCGGGTTCCACGCACACGCCGGGCGGATGACCGACGTGCCGTGATGACCACGAGGGCGACCACCGCGGCGTACAGCGCGATGGCGATGACACTCAGCAGGCCGCCCAGCTGTCGCAGCCCCGGGTCGGGCGCGAGGTCGCCCACGACCCGGGTCGCCACCGAGACCTCCACTATCTCGACTCCACTGAACCCAGGGCGCTTCAGACCGTCAACCCGGTCGACGAGCGGGGGATCCTCGAGGGCCTCAGCGGGTCACGCTTCGCTTGGGAAGCAGACACCCTGCCAACTGAGTTACTCCCGCTCGGGAGTGCGCGCGAGCGGCGCCAGAGCGCCTCAAGCGGCGTGGGTTCGACAGTCTCACAGCAGCGGACCCGTGCACGCCCACACGACTGCTACGGTCTACGTCCGTCCAGGCTCGGACGGTATCGAGACAGCGGTGATCGGAGGCGACGTGGCGCGGCTTGACGTGTTGTTCGAGGGGTACGGGGACGAGGACGGGGTGGCCGGCACGGTCAGCCTGTTGCGCGACGGCGACGTGGTGGCCATCGTCGACCCGGGCATGGTCCCCTCACGCGCCCGCATCCTGGACCCGCTCGCGGCCCTGGGCGTGTCTCCCCAGGACGTGACCGACGTGATCCTCTCCCACCACCACCCCGACCACACCGTCAACATCGCGCTCTTCGGTGAGATCAGGATCCACGACCACTGGGCCACGTACCACCGCGACCAGTGGACCTCACGCGCTGCCGAGGGCGTCCGGCTGGCACCGGGCATCACGCTCCTCGAGACGCCCGGGCACACGCCCCAGGACATCACCACCCTCGTCGAGACCGACGAGGGCGTGGCCGCGCTGACGCACCTGTGGCTGTACGAGGGCTCGCCCGGCAGCGGCCTCGACGTCGATCCCTCGGCGGTCGACGAGCACCGCGCCCGCGTGCTGAAGGTCGCCGACTTCATCGTGCCGGGCCACGGGCCGGTCTTCCGCCTCCGCTAGCGGCGCGGGATCGCGCTGACCCTTCCTGCCGCCCGGCCGCGTCAGCCCATGTCGATGGCTTCGAAGACGTGCACCTGTCCTCCGTGGTCGAGGTGGGGATGGTCGGCACAGGCGGCCGCGGCGTCATCGAGCGAGGCCGCGTCGATGACGGTGTAGCCCGTCGCCGGCACGCCGCCCGGACCATCGGCCACGCTTGCGCCCGCCGAGGCGACGTGCTTGGAGGCGCCGAAGGGATTGCCGCCATCGACGATGGAGTCGCCCATCTTGCCGTACCACGCGCCCCACTCGCCCATGATGCGCTCCTGCTCCTCCGGGGTCGCGGACATGCCTGCGCCGCCCGAGTAGATCACCACGAACTTGGCCATCTCTGCCTCCTGCTCCTGGACCCGTGCGGGCCCGCGACCGGCAATGTCGGACGGCCGCGTGACGTTCTTGTGACGACGGTCGTTGGATGGCGATCGGCGGGACCACGAGGCGACGGCGAGCTGAGGGTCCTCGACAACGCAGCGCACTGATGTTGGACCCGCGAGCGCCATCGCCGACCCCAGCGATGGGCACGTGCACTTGTTGGCGCCCTCCCTGTTGTGGCTCGAGCTGGGGGACCGGCTTGCGCGCGTTGACGCTGGCCTGCATGCATGGGCTCTCGATGTACGATGCGACGTACCTCGCGGCCGCCGAAGCTGTCGACGCGCCCCTGCTCACGCCCGATGCTCGGCTCGAGCGAGCCGCTGCGTCCATGGGCCTGGGGCGTGGAGACGGCCGCCAAGTCTCGGAGCCACCCGCTTCGTACGGCGATCGCCCGGCCGACACGACCTCGCTGGCCGCCATCGGACAGGCACTCGCCCAGATGCGCCGCGAGTACTCGGCCTAGCGGAGCGCCGGCGCTCCCCGGTCGCTCGCCAGGCGCCGGGCCTCTTCGACCAACTCACGCATGACCGGCGGCACCCCGTCAGGGCCACGCTCGTCCGCCTCGGCCAGGATGAGCAACGCCAAACCCGGCTTGCTCACCTTCTCCGTCGCGGCCTTGATGAGCCGCTTCGCCGAGCGCGTGCCACCGATCCCCGCCGCGCGCTTGACGACACCGGCGTAGCCGTGCTTGAAGAGGTAGTGCTCGATGTCGTACGCCGGCAGCACGACCACGGACCCTCCGTGGCCGGTTGTCTCGATGTACGCCGTGGCCTTACGGGCGTAGCGCATGCCCGCCGGGTCGCCGTCGGCCAACAGGATCCAACCGATGCCCAGGTCGTCGGCCACCTTGAGGAGCGGTTCGATGCCGCTCTGTGCGAACTCGATGACACGGATCCCCTCCACCGGCAGCTCGACCTGCGCCAGGCGGGCGAACTCGGGCACCAGCCAGGCCTCGGTCTCGCCCTCCACCAGGATCCAGCAACGCGCGAAGAACGAGCCACCGCGGTTGAGTCGCACGTGGAAGGTCAGGCGTCGCAGCTCGTCGGTCGAGTAGCGTCCAGCCTGCACAGCCCGTGCCTCGATGCCCTCGGCGCGCCGAACCAGACGCCGCAGCGAGCTCAGCGGCACCCACGCGAGCACCTCGGGCGAATGGGTCGCGGCCACCTGCTGGAAGGGCAGGTTGAAGGCCACCGCGCACATCGCCGCCAGCCAGGTCGGGTGCAGGTTCGACTCGATGTCGTCGAAGAGCAGGATGGGCTCGGCCTCGGTCCCGAGCCCCTCGGCGGGGACGGCATCGAGGACCGCCACCAGTAGCCACAGCGCCGCGATCCGCCGCTGATACCCAGCGTCCTCCGCGAGGGCCGAACCGAGGTCGGTGAACAGCGCACGCGGCGTGTCGGTCAGGTCGTACACCGAGCGTCGCCGCTCGGGAGCCGAGCCCAGCTGCAAGGCCAGCCGGCCGCCGACCCCGAGCAGATCCTCGCGCACGTCGACCAGCTGGTCCCAGGTCAGTGGCGCGCGCGGCTCGGCCGCACCAAGGAGTAGCGAGCGCAAGCGCTCCGAGCCGGCCGGAGCGTCGAGCGGGGGCTTGCCGATCGACGGCCGAGGCCCTCCGACGATGACGGCCGGGTGGCGGCGCCGGAGGCGAGCCAGCAGGTCAACCGCGTCGACGCTCTCGAGCACCACGCCGGCACGATCGATGACGTCCACGTTCGTGACCGGGTCGACTTCGCGCTCGGGGTCGCGGGTCGCGAGCACGCGCAGGGCCACGCCACCGTCCTCCACGCCCGGCAGTCCCGCGGCCAGGTCGTCGTCCTCGCTCGCGCGCAGCCAGAGGGTGACCGCGAGGCTCGTGGCGCGGTCCCCCTCGTCAGCGCCGGGGCGGTGGAAGTCGGCCGCGCTGAAGGCCGGCAGGGTCGAGGCATCACCTGGCCCGAGCACACGGCCGACCGCACGCAGCAGCGAAGACTTCCCGCAATCGGGCTCGCCGATGATCGTGGTCAGCTCATCGAGGTCCAATCCCAGGCGGTCGATGCCCCGGAAGTCCTCGATCTCGACGCGGTCGAGGCGCATGCGATCCGCTCCTCACTGCCTCTTAGGTACTGTGGCATCCTACGGCGCTCGTGGCAGGATTCGGAGCCATGACCGCCTGTCACGCCTGCCTCAGCTTCATTCTCATGCTGTCCCTGCTCGCCATCCCGGCGGCGGCGCAGGCGGCGTCACCGGCGCAGGCGGAGACCGAGGCTACGGCGCCCGAGCACGTGCTCTTCATCGGCAACAGCCACACGCGACGCAATGGCGGGCTCGATCGGCTGGTGGCGGAGTTCGTGGCGGCCGAGGCGGCCGAGACGGCCGAGACGGCCGCGGACGACTTCGAGGGCGAGGTCCTGACCGAAGCCGGTGTGACGCTCGAATACCACTGGGGCAACGGCGCCCCCGACCGCATCCGGAACGGGGACTTCGACATGGTCGTGCTGCAGGGCTACCTCGCGGGTTCGAGCACCGGTACGGCCGAGCCGTTCCTGGAGCACGCCCGCCTGTTCGACGACATCATCACCGGATCCGGCGCGGAGACCGTCTTCTTCATGACCTGGCCCCGCGGTCGAGATGACTGGTCCACCCTCTATGACGTGATCGCGGCGCACCGGCAGTTGGAGGCCGAGCTGGATGCAGCGGTGGCGCCGGCCGCGCTGGCCTTCGCGCGCGCTCGCAGCGAGCGGCCCCAGCTGGCCCTCATCGGCCCCGACCTGGTGCATGCCACACCCGAAGGCGCCTACCTCGCGGCGGCCACCGTCTACGCCACGCTCTTCGGCCGCAGCCCGGTGGGCTCGGACTACACGTACGAGGTCGATCCGGAGACGGCGGCCTTCCTGCAGCGGATCGCGTGGGAGACGCTGCAGGCGTGGGAGGCCGGCACGGTCTGACCCTCGGCCTCGGCTCGGCCTATTCCACCGGTACGCGGTCGCCGCGATACATGTCGCAGTCGCGATGGATCCAGATGTTGACCGGGGTCCCCTTCTCGACGAGCGAACCAGGGATGGGCTGCTGCTGCCAGACACGGTCCCCCGTGCCGCCGCCTTGCTCGGTACACTCGCCCGTGGTCAGCCCGGCCGCGAGCACGGTCTGGCGGGCCTGGTAGGCATCGAGGAACTCGGGGTTGGGCGCGTTCGGGCTGCGGTCCCACGAGGCTCCGGACAACGGCGGCACCATCACGCGCGGATCGGGTGTGGGTGTGGGCTCCGGGCCCAGCACCACCGGCGCCAGGTCCACGCTCCAATCGCAGCCGGGCGCGGTCACGTCCCAGTAGTAGTGGCCGCCATCGAGCTCGTAGAGATACTCGCGTGTACCCTCCAGGGGGAAGGCGCGTTCGGGGTCGGTCGCGTCGCGCAGCGCGCCCTCCCAGGTCTCACAGGTGACCGCGTCGAGTTCCGCCAGCCACGGTCCGGACGAGACCGAGAAGGGCGCGGACACCAGGTCGCCCGTGCCACTGGTACGAGCGGCCGGCCCGACCGGGTCGGGCTGGGCCAACGGCTTGGCCGTGAAGTCTTCGGGCAACAGGCCGGCCAGCGCAGCCGGCACCACCGGTGCGCGGCGCGTCCAGCCGGGCAGAGCGCCTTCCGCCGGGGTGGCGGTGCCCTCTGCCGGGGTGGCGGTATCTGGGCGCGAGGCCGTCAAGGCGTCCACACAGCGGGCGACCACGGCCGCGTCGGAGCCGGCCTCGAACGCCGCCGTGCGGGCCTTCTTCTGCTTCTTCGACCTGTCCAGCAGGGCCACGTAGGTGAGGCGCTCATCGCCCACAGCGGCGCTGATGAGGTAGCGGCAGAACGAATTCGTCCTCGAGCACGATCGTGCCGTCGCCACGGGTGAAGCCGGTGAATGGCGCCTCTGGGTCAGGGCCCGGGAACTCCTCTTGGCCCTGCGCGGCAGCAGGAGCGAGGGTCATGATGAGCGCCCCGGCCACCACGGCCAGTGACACCGATGCAAGCTTGCCTGTACGCACAGCGGAACTCTCCATCGATTGCGAATGGCCCTGCATCGTGCCCTCCGCCGGCGTCGTTGTCGAGGCCCTGGGCGATCTACGCTGAGGGCGCCACCGCTTCACCACTCACGCCAGTCCGGTTGCACCACCTTGAGCGTACGGGCCTGGTCCGTCGGCGGCCTGAACGAGGCAGCCGGCTGCGAGGCACCCGGCCGGATGCTGCCGCTGAGCGCAGCGAACCGCGCCACGGCTTCCTCGCGGATGCGGTACCAGATCCAGGTCCCACGGCGCTGACCCTCGATCCAACCCGCCTCGCGCAGGACCTTGAGGTGGTGCGACACGGTCGACTGGCTGAGCCCGGTGCAGCACGCGCCCAAGTCACAAGCGCAAGTGGGCCCGTCGGCGCTGAGTTGGCGCAGGATGGCCAGGCGCGTCGAATCTGCCGCTGCCTGTAACAGGCACACCTCCGGGTCGGCGATACGCTTCATGGCCACATTATATCGATTGACATCGATGTATGCCAGCCCTAATATCGATATCCATCAACATACAGGAGGCAGAAGCCATGGCCACGTCCACCGAGGAGCGCGAGCAGGTCCACGAGCGGGTACGCGAGCGCTACTCCAGCGCGGCGCTGGAGGTGTTGGCACAAGGCGTCGGACGTGGATGCGGGCTGCTGTGGTCCAGCGGCGGAAGCTGACTGCTGTGCCCCGCCGACGGCGGAGTTCGAGAAAGGCCTGGGCCGGCAGCTCTACAGCGCCATCGAGCTGGACGAGGTCCCGTCGAGCGCCTCGCTGGCCTCGCTCGGCTGTGGCAACCCGGTCGCGGTGGCCGAGCTGCAGGAAGGTGAGACCGTGCTCGACCTCGGCTCCGGTGGCGGCATCGACGTGCTGCTCTCGGCCCGGCGCGTGGGGCCGAGCGGCTACGTCTACGGCGTGGACATGACAGACGAGATGCTGCGACTCGCGCGCCGGAACGCGGCCGACGCGGGTGCCACCAACGTCGAGTTCGTGAAGGGCACGATCGAGGCCATCCCCCTCCCCGACCGTTCGGTGGACGTGGTCATCAGCAACTGCGTGGTCAACCTCGCCGCGGACAAGCGCGCCGTGCTGGCCGAGGTCGCGCGCGTCCTGCGCCCGGGCGGGCGCGTGGGCATCACCGACATCGTGGCCGAGGACCACCTGAGCGAGGCCGAGCGTGCAGAGCGCGGCTCGTACACCGGCTGCATCGCCGGTGCCCTCTCGATCTCCGAGTTCCGCCGCGGACTCGAGGCGGCTGGGCTCACCGATGTGTCGGTCGAGCCCACGCATGCGGTCGCCGATGGCATGCACAGCGCCATCATCCGCGCCACCAAGCCGGCCTGATCCCCACCTCGGGCGGGCCCGCGCCCGGCGGTGCCAGACCCTCGGGCAGGCTCACGACCGCGATCGCCGTCGCGTGACGTGGCACCATCGGTAGATGCGACCGATGCGTTCCGCTCTGCTCTGGATGGCCCGCAACGACCGGCTGGCCGAGTCCATCCCGAAGATGCGCTTCGCCCAGCGCGCCGCGCGCCGGTTCATGCCCGGAGAGCGCGTGCAGGATGCGTTCGCGGCCGCCGAGCGCCTGCGCGACGAGCGCGTCCGCGTGCTCCTCACCCGCCTGGGCGAGAACATCACCTCGCTGGACGACGCCGACGAGGTCGCGGCCCACTACCGCGGCGTCATCGAGCAGGACGCCGCGCGGGCGCATGTGCTCGGCCCCGTCGAGCTGTCGATCAAGCCCACGCAGCTGGGCCTGGACCAGGACCCCGATGCCTGTCTGGCCCACTGTCGCGACCTGGCCGAACACTGTGCCGGGGCCGGCACCTGGCTCTGGATCGACATGGAGGGCTCCGACTACACCGATCGCACGCTCGACCTGGCCGAGACGCTCATGGCCGAACACGACAACGTGGGGGTCGCCATCCAGTCCTATCTGCGCCGCTCGGCCGCCGACGTGGCGCGCCTGCTGCCGCTGCGTCCCGCGGTCCGGCTGGTCAAGGGCGCCTACGACGAGCCGGCCTCGATCGCCTATCGCGATGCCGCGGAGGTCGACGCCAGCTTCCTGGGCCTGGCGCTGATGCTCGCGGGCCCCGCGGCCGACGGGCAGGCGCGGCTGGCCCTGGGCACGCACGACATCGAGCTCATCGACCAGATCCGCACCATCACCGAGGCCCAGGGCATCCCCCGTGAGGTGCTCGAGGTGCACATGCTCTACGGCATTCGCGAGCGGGAGCTGCGGCGACTGCGCGACGCCGGCCACCCGGCCTTCAGCCTCGTGGCCTACGGTTCGGCCTGGTATCGCTGGTACATGCGCCGGCTCGCCGAGCGGCCGGCCAACGTCATCTTCGCCCTGCGCCAGCTGATCCCCTGAGTCGCACCGAGGCGCCATCGTGAAGCCTCGCCGAGGCGCTGTGCGATGAAGCCTCGCCGAGGCGCTGCGTGCTACCGTCCGAGCATGGACCTGAAGGTCGAATGGCTCGGTCGCATGGGCTACCGCGAGGCGTGGCAGACGCAGCGCGCCAGGCATGCCGCGCGCGACGCGGGCGAGATCGCCGATACGCTCCTGCTGGTCGAGCACGAGCCCGTGTTGACGCTGGGTCGCCACGCGAGGGACGAACACGTCATCACCCCGCCCGATGAGCTGGCGCGCCGGGGCATCGAGGTCATCCGCGTCGAGCGCGGCGGCGAGGTCACGTACCACGGTCCGGGCCAGCTGGTGGCCTACCCCATCGTGCGCCTGCGTGAGCGACCGGTCCTGCTGCGCCCCTTCGTCCGCGCGCTGGAGCTGAGCATGGCCGACGTGGCTGCACGCTACGGCGTGGCGGCAGCGCCGCGGCCCGGCTATCCCGGGGTCTGGATCGTGGGCCACGGTCCCCGCCCGCGCAAGCTCGGGGCACTGGGACTGCGGGTCGAGCGCGGCGTGACGTACCACGGCATCGCGCTCAACATCAGCACGGACCTCGACGACTTCCTGCTCATCGACCCCTGCGGCATGGCCGGACTGGACGTGACCTCGATCGGGCGTGAGCTGGGCTGGGCCGATGCCGTGGCAAGACGGTCGACCGAGCGCGTGCACGAGGCCGGAGCCTGGTTCGCCGAAGCCTTCGCATCCCGTCTGGCGACCGCCGAGGCCGAGTCGGCCGAAGCGCGCAGCGCGCCTGCCCCCGCCGTGGCGGCGACGGGCGCGGTCGGCGCGGGCCTCTAGCCATGCCCGGCGGGCTCTTCGAGCTGCGACGCGACGACATCACCGGCTGGTGGGTCGCGGTGGTCGTCGACCGCGAGTTCAACCGCGCCCGCTTCGCGCGCGCAGCAGAACCGGTGCACGACTTCGGCGGCCGCTGCCAGAACTGCGAACCTGGGCCCAACGACCGCACCCGACTGCGCACGCTCAAGCCCGACGCCTTCACGGTCGTCGGCTCCGAGCTCGACCGGCGGCGGCGCGAAGAGGGCCGCGAGGAGCCCGCTGACGAGGCCCTGCGCATGGGCCTGCTCGGCGACGTCGGCTCGTGGGAGACGATCGTGGCGCCCTTCGAGCACCACGCGCCGCTGGGCCGCGAGAGCGAGGCCGTGGTCATCGAGATGCTGCGCCTCACACGCGACCGCGTCGTGCGTGCACGCGAGGAAGGCGGCACCGAGTACGTGCAAGTGGTGCAGAACTGGGGCAAGCAGGCCGGCGCCATGACCAACCACCTCTGCTTCGATGTCTACGACCTGCCGCACCTGCCGCACCGTGTTGGCGAGGAGCTGGGCGGCGCTGCGCGCTACGTCATCCGCGAGGCCGTCTGCCCCTGGTGCCGGCTACTGAAGGACGAGGTCGCCGGGCGCGACCGGCTCGTCTTCGAGGACGCCGCCAGCGTCTGCTTCGCGCCCTATGCCTCGCGCTCACCGTTCGAGCTGTGGGTCGTACCGCGCCAGCACGAACCGGACTTCGGCCTGGCCACCGAAGAGCAACTGACTGCCGACGCTGTAGCGCTGCGGAAGGTCATCCGCCTGCTCGACATCCTCGACGGCCCGCCGTACAACCTCGTGCTCCATACCGCGCCGCTCCACGAGAACGTGCGCGAGACCTACCACTGGCACTGGGAGATCCATCCGCGGCTGCGCGATATCGCGGGCCTGGAGCTGGGCTCCGGCCTGCCCGTCAACCCCATCAGCCCGGAGGCCGCCGTCGATGAGCTGCTCGCAGCGACCCGCGTGGCGTCCGGCGAGACGGCGCTCCACGACGAGCCGGACGCGGGCCGCTCGTGGGACGAGTTCAACCGCTGACGATGAGGAGTCCTTCGATGAGCGCTCGCCAGATCATGTCGGACGACGAGGTGCGACGCGCGCTCGTACGCATGAGCCACGAGATCGTGGAGAAGCACGGTGGCACACAGGGACTGGCACTGGTCGGGATCGAGCACCGCGGCCCGGCCCTGGCCGAGCGCATCGCCGCGTCGATCGAGAGCCGCGAAGGTGTGCGCTTGCCGGTGATGGCGCTGGACGTGACGCCGTATCGCGACGACCGAGACGGCGCGTTCGATCCTGACGCGGCCGCGGTCATCCCCTCCCCCGCGCTGCGCCCGTTCGATCCGGCAGTGACCACCGTGGTGCTGGTGGACGACGTGCTCTACACCGGCCGAACCGCCCGCGCGGCACTCGACGCTCTCGTGGATCACGGCCGGCCGGCGGCCGTGCGCCTGGCTGTGCTCATCGACCGAGGCCACCGCGAACTGCCCATCCGCCCCGATCACGTGGGCAAGAACGTGCCTACCGCGCGCGAGGAGCGGGTGCAGATCCGGCTGCGCGAAGACGGTGCGGCCGCGGACGAGGTGGTGCTGCTGGGCTAGACCAGGTCGCGGGCGTAGCGCAGCTCCGCCACCTTGGTGTCACCGCACAACTCGTAGCGCGACGTGCCATCGGGCCGCCAGCCGGTGAACTCGGCGAAGGCGCGCATGATCTCGTCAGCCTGGAGCACCCAGAAGACCGCTCGCTCGAAGGAGTGTTCGCGCAGGTCGCGCGCGACATGCTCCACGAGCCTGCTGCGGATGCCCTTCTCCCAGCACTCGGGCGTGACGAAGAGCGTGTAGACCTCTCCGACGCCACTGTCGAGGTCGTCGTCGCGCGCGATGCCGCCGTCGGCGAACCCGATGATGCGCTCCTCATCGAGCGCGACCCATGGCTTGCGATCCACGGCTTCGATCTCGAGCTGGCTGCGCCAGAAGTCGGCGTGGCCGCGTGACGACTTGCAGCGGAGGTACTCATCGGGTACGAGCCCCTCGTGGGCTCGCTGCCAGCCATCGGCATGGACTTGGGCGATACCCTCCGCATCAGCGGTGGTGGCTCGGCGGTAGTGGACGGGACCGTCGCATGGCATGAGGCGTACCCTCCGGTGCGGCTTGTGCCCATCATCGGTGCCGATAACACGATTGGGAAGTGCCGAGGGCCACCTGCTGGGGGCCGATGTACCCACCACTCCGCAGTGCGGCGGGACCAGCGTCCGCAGCGTAGGATGAGCGAGTGCCCGAACGAACCCCAGACGCGGTGGCGTCCCTCTCCGCTGATTCCGCATGACCGAGCCTGAGCGTCCGGGCGTGCCCGGCCCGGACGAACCGCCCGCGGCTCCGTCGGCGAGCCAGGCCGAGGCGACCGCCGATCCCGATGAACGGTTGCCCGGTGAGACCGAGGCCGAGCATGACGCGCGCAGGAGGGCCATGCCCGAGTACAAGGGCGAGCCGCTCGACGCCGAGCGCGGACCGGGCCTGGGCTGCTTCTGGATCCAGATCGCGCTGCTCACGTTCTTCCTCATCTTCACGCCCCTGACGGTGACCTGGGGCTGGGACCCGACGATCAGCGCCATCCTGCTCATCCTCACGCTGGTCCTGCTGCTCTTCAGCGGCCAGACGATCATCTTCCTGCTGCGCCTCGTGGCCGCCGACCGGCGCACGCGCCGCACGCCGCTGGATCCCTCGGCCAAGCCCACGGTCGGCCAGATGGAGGATGTCGGCACCGCGCCCGAGGACGATGCCGGCAGCGCGCGCGAGGAGGGCGCGCCCGAGCCCGAGCGAGGACGCGCCGGAGCCCGAGACCCGCTCCGGAGACGACCGTGGCTGACGCAGCTTCACGCTCCCGTACCAGCGCCGGCATCCTGCTCTATCGCCGCACGCCCGCTGGGGTGCAGGTGCTGCTCGGCCACCCCGGTGGCCCCTACTTCGAGGGTCGCGACGAAGGCGTCTGGTCCATCCCCAAGGGCCAGGCCCAGAACGGCGAGCAGCTGCTGGCGGTGGCGAAACGCGAGTTCGGCGAGGAGACCGGCCACGTCGTCGGCTCCAGCAGCCGGCTCATCGAGCTCGGCAGTATCCGCCAACGCGGCGGCAAGACCGTCTACGCCTGGGGGCTCGAAGGCGACCTCGACCCGGCCCAGGCCCGCTCGAACACGTTCCAGATGGAGTGGCCGCCCCGCTCGGGCATCACCATCGAGGTGCCGGAGCTGGACCAGTTCGCCTGGTTCACCCCCGACCAGGCACGCGTGGCCATGAACCAGGCCCAGTTCGAGCTGGTCGAGACCCTGCTGCAGAAGCTCGCGGTCTAGATACCTCGCGGCCGCCCGCCCGGCACAGCGTGCGACAATCACGCCACTCGTAAGTGGAGACAACGTGCCGGTCCTGGCCACCTTCTTCTCGGTTCGCCGTGGGCGCGACCCCTTCTTCAAGTTCTTCATGCAGAAGCTGTTCCCCAGGCAGGTGGAGCGCTACGAGCAGGAGTTCGGGATGCGCTTCCTGGGCTGGTACAACGTGGCCTACGGCTGGGACTTCGACAACGTCATGCTCCTGCAGGTGCCTGACTACGCGACCATCGACAAGCTCGAGGGCGACCCTCGCTCCCGTGCCATCGGCCATCGCGCCGGCGAGTGGATGTTCGAGCGCCACCACGTGATGATCCTGCGCGAGCGGATGACCGAGGACCTCGAGTTCATCCCCTAGCGCCAGCCAACTCGCCAACACCCCAAGGAGATCTTCATGGATGAGCAGAAGCGCGCCTCGCTTCTCGACGATCTCGCGACCGACGCGAACCGGCGGCGCGACGACTTCCTCACCGACGCCGGCCGTACGTTCACGCGCTTCCTCGACGTCAACAAGTCGCGCTTGCGGCAGCTCGGTGGGCTGGTGCTCATCGATGACGAGCCCGACTACCTCTTCGTCAGCGAGGACGGCACCTTCCGCTCGCGCACTCGCTACCAGAACGACGATGGCGAGTGGGTGGCCGAAACCGAGGAGATCAAGAACGCGGCCGAGCTGGTCGAGATCTTCAACCCGGCCGACCTGTACGCCGCGTTCGCCGATGCCGCCGAGATCGAGGCCGCGGGAGAGGCCGCGTCGGCCGAGGGCGAGGACGAGGAGGACGACGACGCCGAGGCCTTCGAAGCGTCGGCCGAGGACGAGGAGGACGAAGAGGACGAAGCCCTCGACGACGAGCCTGTGCTCGACGAGGACTGGAGCACCCCGGTGCCGGCACCGGCGACCAAGGCGGAGGCAGCACGACTGCTGTACGACCTCGCCCTGACCTTCCAGGAGCGCAGTCAGTGGCGTGAGGCGCAGCTGCTCGACGACTTCGGCCTCGCCTCGGAGCAGCTCGCAGCCATGCTCGGCGATGCCATGATCGTCGAGGACGAGGACGAGCGCATCTGGTTCCGCGCATCGGGCGCCTTCGAAGGCGAGGTCGTGCCCGAGGAGGACGAAGACGGCAACCCGGTGTGGCAGTCGCTCACCAGCCCCGACGACTTCGTCCAGTTCTACGATCCCACCGACCTCTTCGGCGACCTTGCCGATGCCCTCGCCGAGCAGTACCCGCACGTCGCCCCCGAGCTGGAAGGCGGCGACGGCGAGAGCGACGAAACCTAGCTCCGCCGAGGAGGGCCGCCTCCTCGACACGCGCGAGATCCTGCCGGGCCGTCACCTGCAGCGGTGGGCCGCACCGCGCCTGGCACGTGCCGTGCAGCCGGGACAGTTCCTGCACCTGCTGCGCCCACGGACGCCGGGTCTGCTGCTGCCGGCCGTGCCGGTCGCGGGCTACGACCGCGTGGCCGGTTCGCTGACGCTGCTGCTCGACGACCGGGGCATCGACGCGGGGCTGTCGCGCCTGCCCGCGGAGGGGTCGGCCCTGTTCGATGGACCGCTGGGACGTGGCTTCGTCATCGACGCGCGCAGCCGCTACCTGCTGGTCGTGGCTGATGTCGCGGGCTTCGCTCGCGTGCGCGCGGTCGTGGACGAGGCCGTCGCGAGCGGACGCGCGGTCACGGTGCTGCTGGGCGCCGCTTCGGTGGCGGAGGTGTTCCCCTCCTCGCTGCTGCCCGATGAGGCCGAGTACGTCGTGGCCACCGCCGACGGCTCGCTGGGCCACCACGGTGCCATCACCGATCTGCTGCCCGAGTACGAGGCCTGGGCCGACGGGTGCTTCGCCGCCTGTTCGCCCGCGCTGCTGACACGCGTGGCAGCGCTGGCGGCGGGCCGGGATGGGCGCATGGGCGTGGCCCGCCTGGGCCGTCGCCGCGGGCGCCGGCCCGGTCCGGGAGCGGCCGCCGCCCGGCGCAAGGCCTGGCTGCAGGTGGGGCTGCCGCTGGAGGCTGGCTGTGCCCTGGGCGTCTGCGCCGGCTGCGTCGCTGAGGGCACGGCCGGACCGGTGCGCGTATGCCGGGAGGGGCCCACCTTCGCCTCGGCCGAACTCCGCTGGGAACGGCCATGAGCGTGGCGCTCGATCTGGCACCCGCGCGCCACGGCGGCCTGCGGCTGCGCCACCCGGTCATCGTCGCCGCCGGAGGTGGCGGCTTCGGGGCCGAGCTGCTCGACGCGGTGGGCACGGACGCGCCGGGGGCGCTGATCACACGCAGCGTCACGCGCGGACCCGACCGCGGGCATCCGCCGCCGCGCATGGTGCCGCTGGCGCACGGGTTGCTGCACTCGGTGGGCACACCCAACCCCGGCCTCGAGGCGACCCTGCGCCGCCACGGGCCGCGTTGGGCCGCGCATGAGGTCCCGGTGATCGTCAGCGTCTGTGCCGACAACGCCGAGGACATCGCGGCCATGGCGCGCACGCTGGAGACTCCAGCCCGACGCGGCCGGGCTGGAGTTGAACCTCGCCTGCGGGGATCGCAGTCGGGGTGGCGAACCCATCGGGCTGGACGTGGCGGCCAGTGAGACCGCCACCGTGGCTGCACGCGCCGCCACGGACCTGCCGCTCATCGTCAAGCTGACCGCGGCCGCACCTGACGTGCGGGCGGTGGCTCGCGCCGTCGCAGCCGCCGGCGCGGACGTCATCAGCGCCACCGCGCCGCTGCCGGCGCTGGCACTCGAGCGGTCGCGTGACGGCGCGCTCCTGGGGACCGCCTACGGCGGGCTGTCGGGTCCGGCGCTCAAGCCCATCGGGTTGCGGGTGACCTACGAGATCGCGCAGGCCGTGAAGGTGCCGGTCATCGGGGTCGGTGGCGTGGTCACGCTCGATGACGTGCTCGACTACCTCGCCGCCGGCGCCAGTGCCGTGGGCCTGGCCACCGCGGCGCTGGGCGACCCGTCGCTGCCGGGTCGGCTGGGGGCGGAGTTGGCGGCCTGGTGCGGGCTACACGGGGTCGGCTTGGGTGAGCTCATCGGCCGCGCCCTGCCCCGCCGTCGCGATCGCGGCAGCCTGCGCGTGGGGCCGTTCAGGCGCTGAGGACGTCCGCCACCGCGGCGCGCAGCTCGTCGCCGCCGACGATGCCCTCGAACTTGGCGAAGACGCGGCCTTCGGCGTCGAGCAGGAAGAGGTAGGGCTCGACGGGGATACCCCACTCGAGCGCCGCCGACACCGGCTGCAGTTGCCCATCCTCGGAGAGCAGTGGCTGCAGGCCGTTCTCGGTCAGGTGCAGTTCGTAGGGCTCGACGTTGACGAACTCGACCTCGCCCTCGTGCTCGCGCGCGACCGACTTGACCAGCTCCACGGTGGGCCCGCAGAAGCCGGTCTGGCAGAAGGCCGGGGTGGCGAAGAAGACGAGTGAGGGCCGGCCGGAGGTGACCGTCTCGGCCACGGTCTTGTCGTAGGCCGGCAGGTAGGGGTGCTGGTCGGTAGAGATGGTGCCGGCCTCCTCCAGCGTGGCCGCGGTGTAGCTGTCGCTCAGCGGTGGAGCCTCACCGATGGCCGGGGTGCTGCCGTGCGGGTACACCGCGAAGCGCAGCCGCTCGCTGACCCACTCGCCGTCGGGCCCCTCGACGAAGACCTCCGCGCCCCACTCGCCCACACAGTCGAAGTCGACCTCGGTGCGATAGAGACCGCGGCCCAGACCGGAGCTGAGATAGGCCGCACCGGCGCGCGCGTGGGGCACGGCCGGGTCACGTTCGATGGCGTAGAAGTCGACGCGGCTGGGCACCTCCGCGGCCGCCAACTGGCGGTAGGACCCATCGAGCACGTTGTAGAGGAAGCGGTTGTGGCCGTAGGTGATGAGCGAGGACATCACGATGGGCAGGAAGTCAGCGTCCGCGCTACCGGCCAGCGGCCAGTCGGGCAGGTCCCCGGCGGGACCGGCCTCGGGCGCGCACACCGGCGGCGCATCGCTCCCACGAGCGGCCAGGACGGCGGCGAGTGTCGGTTCGGTGCTGGGCCCGGCGGCTTCGTCCGAGGTGCAGGCCGTCAGCACCAGCAGGGCCACAGCAGTGAGAGCGCAGAGGCGGATCGAACGGGTCGTCATCGCCGGTCACGGTACCGCCCCCGGGCGAAGTGCGCGCTCGTCGGGCGGCCGGCCCGATGAGCGCTGCTCACGATCGATCCTGTGCACTGGTACGATCGCGCCTGTTCATGAACCTCCGGTTGACCAGCTTCCAGAAGCTGGCGCTCACCACCATCGTCGCGGTCTACGTGATGATCGTCATCGGCGTCATCGTGCGTAGCACCGGATCGGGGCTCGGTTGTGGCGACTGGCCGCTTTGCCGCGGCGCCATCATCCCTGCCCTCGACGGACCGAACGCCTGGGACCGTGCGGACTGGATCGAATCGATCCACCGCTGGTGGGGCGTCATCGTCGGATTCCTCGTGCTCGGCCTGGCGATCCAGGCGTGGCGTGTCCAGCGGGCGGTGCGCTCGATCCCCATCGCGGCCATCGTGGCGGTCCTGCTCACCGGCTTCCAGGCCTGGCTGGGCAAGTGGACCGTGGAGTCGGGCAACTCCGACGAGTCGGTGACCGCGCACCTCGCGGTCTCGATGCTGATCCTGGCCGCGACCGTCTTCGTCTTCGTCCGCTCCCGCTATCCAGCGCAGCTGCCGCCACACGGCGCCAGCCAGCGCCTCACCGTCATCGTCGCGTTCGCGGCGGCGTCGGTCTACGTGCTCATGCTGTTCGGCTCCAACGTGACCGTCAACGCCGCCTCGCTGGTGTTCCCCGACTGGCCGCTCTTCGATGGCCAGCTCATCCCCACGTGGCACGAGGATTCCGCCGCCGCGCTGCTGCAGATGCATCATTTCGCGCATCGCATCGTGGCCGCCATCGTCGGCGTCATCATGCTCGCGACCACCTACGTCACGTGGCGCGCCGCGCGCGAGGCAGCCGACGACGAGGGGCGCGCGGCCGCAGCCAATCGCGTCTTCGGCCTCGTCGGTACCGCCGCCGCGCTATATGCGGTGCAGGTGGTGGTCGGCGCCTTCCAGATCTGGACCACGCTGGCGGCCTGGGCCGTCTCCACACATCTCGCGCTGGGCGCCGCCATCTGGGGACTGATGGCCGCAGCTGCACTGTTCGCCTGGTACGACGCCCGCTCGGCGGAGCTGCCGGCCGCGGCCGAGGAGCCCATCGATGCGGTGCATGCCGCCGCCGCGCCACAGGGCCCGACCGCCGCCCCGGGCTCCCATGCCGTCTCGCGTCGCGCCACGATCAAGGCCTACGTGGCCCTGACCAAGCCGCGCATCATCGAGCTCCTGCTGGTCACGACCGTGCCGGCGATGGTGCTGGCCTGGCGCTTCACCGAGGGCCTGGGCGCGGCCGAGTTCACCTGGCTGGTGGTGGCCACGCTCATCGGCGGCACGCTCGCGGCCGGTGCGGCCAACGCCATCAACAACTACCTCGACCGCGACATCGACCTGCTCATGGTGCGCACCCAGCGGCGGCCGCTGCCGGCACACTCGATCGCCCCGCAGGACGCGCTGCTCTTCGGCCTGGTCCTGACGGTGATCTCGTTCGCCTGGCTGGCCCTCACCACCAACCTCGTGGCGGCCTTCCTCTCGCTGCTTGGCCATCGGCTTCTACGTCATCGTCTACACGCTGCTGTTGAAGCGTGCCACGCCGCAGAACATCGTCATCGGCGGAGCCGCCGGCGCGCTGCCGCCGATGATCGGCTGGGCCGCGGTCACCGGCGACATCTCGCTACCGGCGGTCTTCCTCTTCGCCATCGTCTTCTACTGGACGCCGCCGCACTTCTGGGCCCTGGCGCTGCGCATCCGCGGCGACTACGAGGCCGCGTCGGTGCCGATGCTGCCGGTGACCCACGGCGTGCGCCGCACGACCCACCAGATCGCGCTCTACACCGTGCTCATGGTGGCGCTGACGCTGATCTTCTTCGCGGTCGCGGAGATGGGTCTGATCTTCCTCGCCGGCGCGCTGGTGCTGGGCGGCATGTTCCTGTTCCAGGCCTTCGCCATGGCGCGGGAAGGCACCGACGCCCGCGCCGTACGCGTCTACAAGTACTCGATCACCTACCTGACCGCGCTCTTCGCGCTGATCATCCTCGACGTCGCCTTCTTCATCCCGCTGGGCTAGGCGCTCGGCCGATGGGGGCGACCCGCGCGCTCACGATCGCGGCCGTGATGCTGGTCGTGGTCGCACTCGTCGCCGCCTGCGAACCGACACTCAAGCAGGCGACGGGCATCGTCGTCTCGGTCGACTCGCCTGCGCTGGGGCAGGTGGACGCGTTCGAACTGCTCACCCAGGAAGGCGAGACGCTCACCTTCGACACGTCCGAGCTGCGCTTCCGCTCCGAGTTCCCCGCGTCGCACCTCTTCGAGCACCAGGTCATCGGCGACGACATCGTCGTCACCTACAAGCACGACGGGGCACGACTCGTCGTGACCCAGCTGGACGATCGGAACCACTAGCGAGCGCGGATGCGCGGTCGCACGGGGCCGGCCGCGGATGCGTCGCCACACCCGCCCCAACAGGGAGCTCTACTTGGTCAGTCCCCCGGGGGAGCCGCCTCGGCCGCGGCCGAGCTGGCGGCGGCGAGCTTCGCGGCACGCGCGCGTGCCAGTCGGGCGTCCTCACGCACGTTCTCGCGCTCCTCGTGGCGCAACCAGGCGCCGACCGTGAGCACCAACGCCAGCACGAAGGCACCGTCGCCACCGGCCCACATGATGCCGCCGGCGAGAGCCTGGTCCTCCATCACCGACGGTCCCCAGTCGCGCACGAGGTCCGCGTAATGCGGATAGAGCGGCTGGCTCGCCGAGAAGATGACCAGCCCCAGCAGCGACGAGAGCGGCATGCCCAGCGCCAGGTAGAGGATGCGGCCGGGGTAGGTCATGCGGTGCGGGCTGGGATCGGCCCCGATGACCGGCCACCAGAAGAGCAGTGCCGATCCGAGGAAGAGCGCATGCTCCAGGCGGTGCAGCGCGAAGTCGTCGAGCGCGGCGTCGAAGAGCGGCGAGAAGTGGCTGAACCACATCACGGCCGCGAAGAGGGTCCAGGCCACCAGCGGCCGTGAGATGAAGCGCACGAAGCGCGACTCCAGCACGGGCAGCACCCAGCGCCGACGCGCCGCGGGCGAGACCCAGCGGAGCAGCAGCGTGATGGGTGCGGCCAGGACCAGCAGCGGCGCGGCCACGAACGAGAGCAACAGGTGCTGGACCATGTGGATCGAGAACAGCGTGGTGTCGTAGAACTCGACCGGTGAGGCCAGCGCCAGGACGATCGCGCCGAGGCCGGCCAGCCACGACCACAACCGCCACGCCGGCACCGGATTGCCCGGATGTCGTCGGTTGACCCCAGCGCGCATGCCCCAGTAGGCCAGCGCGGCCAGGATGACCGGCAGCCAGACGTCGACCATGAAGGACCAGCCCTCGAGGAGGATCGTCGGCGTCGGTTCGATCGGCGCCTGGCCGTGCGCGAACACACCCGCGGGACGGGCGAGCATGAGCGCCAGCGCGGCAACGGGCGGCGCGAGAACGAGTGGTCCGGGACGGGGGGGCCCCCGGTGCGCCAGGCGCCCGATTCGATGGGGTGCGTAATGGCGCACGCAAATGTGCATCTAGTGGCTATTATATCGGGGTCCTGCAGAAGGAACACCAAGACGGGGGAGAGTCCTTGCGTATCCCGGCAACGAGCGGCTGGCGTGATCGGCTGGCCATGCTCGCGGCGGTACCGGTGGTCGGAGCCATCCTGGCAGCCTGTACCGAACAAGCCAACACCAATCCGACCGGCGACAACGCGGCGCCGAACCTCTTCGGCGAGGCCAACGGCAGCGTCGGCTTCCCACACGAGGTCGTGACCACGGAGGGCATCGCCGCGGCGGGCCTGTACCTGCCCATCTTCCTCATCGCGGTGGCCATCTTCGTCTTCGTCGAAGGCTGGCTGCTGTTCAACATCCTGCGCTACCGCAAGCGCAGCGCCGGCACCGACCTGCCCGAGCAGACACACGGCAACAACAAGCTCGAGCTCATCTGGACGGCCATTCCCATGGTCACCGTCTTCGTCCTCTTCCTGGTCTCCACCAACGTGCTCATGAACGACGTCGAGGCCAAGTCGGAGGAACACGGCGCGGTGGTCGACGTGCAGGCCTTCCGCTTCGGCTGGATCTTCGACTACCAGGACCCCGCCTCGCTCGATGCGGAGACCGGGGACTACGAGCCCCTGGGCGTCCCCTCCATCAGCGGCGGCGGTCGCGAGGGCGCACCCACGATGGTGCTGCCGGTGGGCGAGCCGGTGCTCATCCGTCTCACCGCGGCCGACGTCATCCACTCCTGGTACGTGCCCTCGTTCTTCTTCAAGCGCGACGCCATCCCCGGCCGCGTCAACGAGTTCGAACTGACCATCGAGAAGCCCGGAGTCTACGGCGGGCAGTGCGCCGAGTTCTGCGGCCTGGCCCACGGCGACATGTTCTTCGCCGTCGATGCTCGCGAGCCGGCCGACTACGAGGCCTGGCTGGCCGAGACCGGAGGCGCCCCGACCGGCGGGGTCGATCCGGGAGCCGACGCGGAGGCTGCGTCCGCGGGTGAGCCGGAGGCCGGCACCGTCACCGATCCCGAGGCTCCGGGCGGGACCGATGAGACGGACGCACCGACCGCTGACGAGACCGAGGAGGCCGCCTGATGGGCAGCGCAACCGCCCACGCTGGCACGCCCAACCGCCGCTCGACACTGCTCGAGTGGCTGACCACGACCGACCACAAGAAGATCGGCGTGATGTACATCGTCACGGCGTTCGCGTTCTTCATGCTCGGCGGCGTGCTGGCCCTGGGCATCCGCACCGAGCTGGCCGTGCCTGGCCTGCAGATGTTCGACCAGGCCACCTACAACCAGCTCTTCGGCATGCACGCGGTGATGATGATCTTCCTCTTCGTCATGCCCATGACCACGGGCCTTGCGAACTACGTTGTGCCGCTGCAGCTGGGTGCGGCCGACATGGCCTTCCCGCGCATCAACGCCCTCTCCTACTGGATGCTGGTGGTCGGCGCCATCCTCATCGTCAGCGCCTTCGCCTTCGGTGGCGCGCCCACGGGCTGGACGCTCTACGTGCCGCTGGCGGGCAACACCGACTTCACCCCCGAGACCGGCGTGGACCTGCTGCTGTTGGGCCTCGTGGTCCTGGGCTTCAGCTCCATCTTCGGCGCCATCAACTTCATCGTCACCATCTTCAAGATGCGCGCGCCCGGCATGGGCATGCTGCGCATGCCGATGTTCTGCTGGACCTCGCTGGTGACCAGCATCCTGCTGCTCTTCAGCCTGCCGGTCATCGCTGCCGGCCTGATCATGATCTTCATCGACCGCAACTACGGTGGCGGCTTCTTCGACCCGGCGATGGGTGGCAGCCCGGTGCTGTGGCAGCACATCTTCTGGTTCTTCGGCCATCCGGAGGTCTACATCCTGATCCTGCCCGCCTTCGGCGTGATCAGTGAGGTCATCCCGGTCTTCAGCCGCAAGCCGCTCTTCGGCTACAAGGCGTTCGTCATGGCCACCGCGGCCATCGGCGCCCTCGGCTTCACCGTGTGGGCGCACCACATGTTCACCACTGGCGCGGTCTATCTGCCCTTCTTCAGCTTCTTCACCTTCCTCATCGCGGTGCCCACAGGCGTGAAGTTCTTCAACTGGCTGGCCACCATGTGGGGTGGCCACCTG
The DNA here is from genome assembly GCA_963716815.1 of uncultured Chloroflexia bacterium. GTDB lineage: Bacteria > Chloroflexota > Limnocylindria > Limnocylindrales > CSP1-4 > JAFMJV01. The sequence continues at coordinate 304,340 of CAVQUM010000004.1, read as the reverse complement.
CGCTTCGACACACCCATGCTGTACGCGGTCGGCTTCATCGCGCTCTTCCTCATCGGCGGACTCGACGGTGCCTTCCTCGCGGTCGTGCCCTTCGACTTCATGGTGCAGGACACCTACTGGGTCGTCTCGCACATCCACTATGTGCTCGTGGCCGGCGCGGTGTTCGCCATCTTCTCGGCCCTCTTCTACTGGTTCCCCAAGATGTCCGGGCGACGGCTGGACGAGCGCCTGGGCAAGCTCCAGTTCTGGCTCCTCTTCATCGGCACCAACCTGGCCTTCTTCCCGCAGCACATGCTCGGGCTCGACGGCATGATCCGGCGCATCTCGGACTACTCGGGCAACGCCGGCTGGACAGAGCTGAACCTCCTCTCCACGATCGGCGCCTTCACCATCGCGCTCAGCGTGCTGCCGTTCCTGTGGAACGTCTTCGCCACGCTGCGCAAGCCGATGGAACACGAGGCTGACCCGTGGGATGGCTACGCGCTCGAGTGGGCCACCAGCAGCCCGCCGCCGCCGTGGAACTTCGACTCGTTGCCGGAGATCCACTCGGAGCGGCCGCTGTTCGACCTGAAGTACCCGGGTGTCGGCCATGGGCCCACGCCCGAACCGACGCCCGAGACCGAGGGGGGCGCGTCATGACCGTGAACACCGAAGCTCTCGAGCCGCAGATGGCCGAGGAGGAGATCGTCTCGGGCCACGACCCAGTGCGCGGCGGCATGGACCCGGCGCTGCTGGGCATGATGCTCTTCATCGCCAGCGAGGTGATGTTCTTCGCAGCGCTGTTCGCGGCCTACTTCAACGCCGCCGCGACGCTGCCGGTCTTCCCGCCGGAGGGTACCGAGGAGTTCATCAACCTCCTCAAGTTCCCCTTCCTGCCGCTGATCATGACCGCGGTCCTGCTGACCAGCTCGGTGACGATGCAGGTCGCGACGATGCGCATCCGCCAGGGCGACCGCACCGGCATGAACCGGGCCATCGCGCTGACGTTCGCCCTCGGCGCCTTCTTCCTGCTGCTGTGGGCGATCGACTACGCCATCCTCATCACCCAGGATGACTTCGGCATCGACAGCGGCGTCTACGGCACGCTCTTCTACACGCTCACCGGCTTCCACGGCGCACACGTCATCGGCGGTGTCGTCGGCCTGGCGGTCATCCTCTCACGAGGACTGGCCGGGCAGTTCAGCAGGCGGCACCACGTGGCGGTCGAGGCGGTCCACTACTACTGGCACTTCGTGGACGTGGTCTGGATCCTGCTGGTGACCGTCATCTACATCCTGCCCATGCTTGGCGGAGGAGCCGAATGAGCGGGATCAAGGGGGCACTCTTCCTCGGAGCCATCCCCATCGTCATCGGCATCCTCTACTGGGCGCTGCCGAACATCTTCAACGTCGACGTCATCGATGCTGCTGGTGCCACGCTGCTGATCGCGCTGGGACTGGCCATGGGCTTCGGCTTCCTGGTCATCCTGCGAGGCGCGCGAGATCTCTAGCCGAACGGCTAGGATGTCACCGATGTCATCGATTGCGCGAAGGTAGCGGACGGCGGACGAGATGATCAACGACCTCTGGACCGGCATCCTCGAGACGACGGCCCGCATCGTCATCCCGGTCTGGAATGACCTCATCGCGCTCATCCCCTTCCTGGCTGCCCTGCTCTTCCTAGGCATCCTCGGGGCCATCGCCTACCTGTGGCTGCGCCACGCGAGCGACAGTCGGGCACGCGTACCCAAGCCCATCCCCGCGGGCCGCAAGCCCGAGGACATGCACCTGCCCGGCCCCTCGCTGTGGCCGTTCGTGGCCCCGGTAGGCCTGCTCTTCATCGTCTTCGGCCTGGCCCTGGGCCCCTTCGAGTCGCTGGCGGCGATCGGTCTGATGCTGGCCGGCGTGGCCGTGGCCGTGGTCGGCCTGGTCGGCTGGTATCTCGACGCGGGAGCGGAGTACGTCGCGGTCGAGGCCGGTGGCCACGGCGCCGAAACCGATGGCGCGGCGGCACCGGGCTGGTCGCTGACGCCACCCGAAGGCATGCACCTGCCCGGTCCTTCGGCGTGGCCGCTGCTGGCACCGGCCGGCCTGCTCTTCCTGGCCTCGGGCCTGCTCTTCGGGCCGGCCATGTTCATCGGCGGCATCATCATGGCCGTCATCGCCGTCATCGGCTGGCTCATCGATGCCGGCCGTGAGCTCGACGACATCGAGGAGCACGGTCACCCCACGCCGGCCGATCGTGATCCCGAGAAGGCCTGGCCCAGCCGCCTCATGCCGGTCTACTTCATCGTCGGCGGCGGCGCGATCATCCTGACGCTGCTGCCCTGGCTGATCTCGCTGCTGCCAAGCAGTGGAGCCTGACGCGCCCGAGCGTCGCCCGCTCCGCGCGATCGTGCTCCTCGGAGTCGCGGTCATCGCCATCCTCGCCCTGAGCCTGACGCTCCTACCCTTCGGCGGCGGGAACGGCACTGACTCGGGACCTGCGTCCGTGGGCGGGCACCCGCTCTACGGCCAGCCGGCACCGGAGATCGACCTGGTCACGCTCGACGGACAGCACCAGACGCTGTCCGAACTACGGGGCCGACCGGTGCTCGTCAACTTCTGGGCCACCTGGTGCCCGCCCTGTCGCGAGGAGTTCCCGCTGATGGTCGAGGCCCACGCGGCCCATGCCGGGGACGGGTTCGAGATCCTGGGGGTCATCCACGACGATGAGGCCGAGGCGGCGGCGGCGTTCGCTGCCGAACAGGGAGCCATTTGGCCGATGCTGCTCGATGCCGAGGCTACGGTCTGGGAGGCCTACCTCGGCCTGGGCCTGCCGACCTCGTTCTTCATCGATCCCGAGGGCGTGGTGCGCGCCTTCAGCCTGGGCCCGTTCAGCGCAGAGGGACTGGAGTACCAGCTCGCGACGATCCTGCCCGAGGGCTGACCGGCGATGCGCCTGGGTCGCTTCGACTGCCTGGGTCGCTTCGGCTGCTTGACCGAATCACACGACGGCTGAACAGCGCGCTCGCCGACGCAGGGCAACAGGGCCTCCGCTGGCGCTGGGTCTGCCTCTCGGGGCTCGAGTAGGCCTCATCGAGCGTGATCCACGCCCACACGGCCCACCTTCGACGGCCTGATCCGCGTGAAGCGTGCACGGATTCGACCCCGCGTTCAACCAGCGTGTGATGCTGCGCACTTCGTGGTGGGGCCGGCCGCGAGGAGCGGTCAGTCGGTGGGCACTGCGGACCGACCGGTCGGGGGCGCGACAGACGCAGCCCTCCTCGCCGCGGCTCCGGGCATGGGCTCAGCGGCCTCGGTGCGGGCGGCCAGGGCCCGTTGCCACTCGTCGATCGCGACCGGCCACCAGCGCTCGATGGCGACCTCGTCGCCGTACCACGGCCCGTAGAAAAGCCCGTGGAGGATGTCGTCGAACTCGATGTGCCGGACGCCATCCATGCGGCAGCGGTCGGCGCCGACGAGCCCATCGCCCGGGACGTGGGGCGTCTCGCCGACGAGGGCACGGAGGGCGCGATCGAGCACCTGCACCCACGAGCGGACCGGGGCCTTGGCGGCCGGCCGCACCGAGGCCGAACCGACCGTGAGGTAGCCCGTCTCGGGCGCGAAGTAGCCATCCGGACAGTGGCGCGACAGGTGCTCGGTGGCGCGAACACCCGCATGCCGCCAGTCGATGCGCGGGTCGAAGCGATGCGGCGTCCCCAGCGTGACCAGGCAGCCGATATCACCCGCGACCGCCGCGTGCCGGCTGTCGAGCGGCACCGGGCACGTGGCCAGCCTGGCGATGATGCCGCCGAGCGAGTGGCCCACGACGATGACCGGCCCGGGTGAGACCGCGCGCGCCTCGCGGATGGCCCGCGCCCCACGCAGCAGCAACGGGCCCATGCTGCCGAAGAGCAGCGCACCCCAGTCGGGCATGTGCACCGGGGCGATCGATACGCGCGCGGCCCCCGCCGCGAGCAGTCGCGCGCGCATGGGCTCGTACATGAACGCCTCGGTCAGGAACCCCCCGATGATGACGACATGCGGGCGGTGGCGCGGGCGGTGGTCATGCGTGGTCATCGACGCCAGCCTATCCAGGTGCGCCCCAAACCGCAGCGTAGTGGGCGTGAAGCCATCGCGACCACGGCCGTGGCGCTGGGAGCGGACTTCCCGAGCCATCCCTTCGACCGCGTCATCTGCGCCACCGTGATCGAGCACGGCTGGCCGCTGATCACAGGGACCGGCAGCGGCATGACTACCCGGCCGACCGGGTCGTGGCAGTCTGGTAGCCCATGGAGTTCACCCTCGTCGCCCTGGCCCTGCTGCTGCTCGCGCTGGCAACCGCGGGCGTCGGCCTTGCCGGACGGACCGGGCGGCTGCCGCGCAACCGCTGGATCGGACTGCGCACGCGCGGAGTGCGCGCGGACGACGAAGCCTGGCGGGTCGGCCATCGCGCCGCCGGTGGGGCCCTCATCGTCGCGGCCGGACCGCCGCTGCTGCTGGCGGCCGCACTCGTCGCATCGCCGCCGGACGCGCTCGAGGACTGGTTCCCCGTCTACGCTCTCGTCGGCGTCGTCACCGGCGGCCTCATCGCACTGGCCTCGCGCCAGGCGCAGCGCGCGATCGAGCAGAGCGAGGCGGACGCCCCACGGGCCTGAGCGAGACGACACGGGCGTCGGAATCGAGGATCTGGTCGAACTGCAGGTGTCCGTGGACGCAGTCGCGCGCGAACCTGACCGACGGCCTCGTCGGCGCCTACGGGCGGGGGTACGATGAGGCCACGATCAGCTGAGTCATGCCGGGACGCACCGCGCCGGCGAGGAGGAGAACACGAGATGGGCGACTACAAGGCGACACCAGCCGACAAGTTCACGTTCGGCCTGTGGACCGTCGGCTACCAGGCGCGCGATCCCTTCGGAGACGCCACGCGCGCGCCGCTCGATCCGGTCGAGGCCGTCTACCGCCTCGCCGACCTGGGTGCCATGGGCGTCACCTTCCACGACGACGACCTCATCCCCTTCGGCTCCGACGAGGCCGCCCGCGAAGAGCACATCCGCCGCTTCAAGGACGCGCTCGACAAGTCGGGCATGAAGGCGCCGATGCTCACGACCAACCTCTTCACCCATCCGATCTTCAAGGACGGCGCCTTCACCGCCAACGACCGCGAGGTGCGTCGCTTCGCCCTGCGCAAGGTCATGCGTAACATGGACCTCGCGGCCGAGCTGGGCGCCCACACCTACGTCTTCTGGGGCGGCCGCGAGGGTGCCGAGGTCGACGGCAGCAAGGACCTGATGGCAGCGCTCGATCGCTTCAAGGAAGCCTTCGACATCCTCTGCGGCTACTCCATCGACCAGGGCTACGGCCTGCGGTTCGCGCTCGAGCCCAAGCCCAACGAGCCCCGCGGCGACATGTTCCTGCCGACCATCGGCCACGCCATGGCCTTCATCGAGACGCTCGAGCACCCCGAGATGGTGGGCCTCAACCCGGAGGTCGGCCACGAGCAGATGGCCGGTCTGAACTTCGTGCACGGCGTGGCCCAGGCGCTGTGGCAGGGCAAGCTCTTCCACATCGACCTCAACGGCCAGCACGGCATCAAGTACGACCAGGACCTCGTCTTCGGCCACGGTGACCTGCAGGGCGCCTTCTACCTCGTCGACCTGCTCGAGCGGGCCGGCTACGAAGGCCCGCGCCACTTCGACTACAAGCCGCTGCGCACCGAGATCGGCGAGGACGTCTGGGTCACGGCCGAGTCCAACATGCGCACGTACCTCATCCTCAAGGAGCGCGCAGCCGCCTTCCGGGCCGATCCCGAGGTGCAGGCCGCGCTCGAGGCTGCTCGCGTGGATGCGCTCAGCGAGCCGACCATGTCCGACGGCGAGACCATCGACGCGCTACGCGCCGAGGAGATCGACGCGGTCGCGGCAGGCAAGCGATCGATGAGCTTCGGCCGCATCGACCAGCTGGCCATCGAGCACATGCTCGGCGCACGCTAGCCTCCCCTTCCCGTGCCAAGCAGCGACGCCCTGCTCATCAGCGAGCGGGGCGTCGTGGTGTGTCGGGCTGACGCTCGCGTGTGCTACAGCGGCAGCAAGGCGAAGGCGATGCCGGCGGCCACGCCACCGAGGATGGACGCGGCCTGGATCTGCAGCGCCTTGCGCCGGTCGGCCGCCCGAGCTGCCGTGTCTTCCACCAGGACCTGCTCTCCAAGGTCGCCCATGTTCCGCAGGCCGGCCATGCCGAAGCCGGCACAGAAGCGAAGCCGGGCCTGGAGGAAGCCCGAGAGCGCGCCGGCCACGGGCAGGGCGATCGTCAGGCGTGCCACTTCGGGGGCGTCCACGGCCAGCAACACGCCGCCAAGGGCCAAAGCGCCCGCGAGGCCGAGGTACCCGATCCGGCGACGACGCCGGATCTCGGCGGGTCCGATGTTGCAGACGCCAGGTCGGTACTCGCCGGCGCCCAGGTCAACGTACTCGATCATGCCGTTAGTATAGCGTGTGTAGAATGTTTGTCTACTCCTAGGTTCGCAGGAGCTCGAGCGCGTTGGGGCCACCGCGCACGCTCGTCTGGACGAACACGACCGCATCGTCATCGCGCAGTCCGAACTGGGCCTTGCCCTCGCGCAACGCGGCGATGACGGCGTTGCTGATGGTGACCGGATCCTCTGGCTCCACCTGCATCACGACCGGGTGCACGGCTCGGCGCAGCGTCAGCGCTCGGGCGATCGATGCGGTGGGCGTGAAGGCAGCGATGGGCACGCCCGGGCGCAGCGAGGCCAGCCGCCGCGGCGTCCGTCCCGAGTGGGTGTAGCAGGCCAGGCCCACCACGTCCGCATCCGAAATCGGCCATGGCCACCGCGGCCACGGCGAGGGCTCGCGCATCCACGTCGGGACCGAACGAGGGCGTGCCCGCGGGCGGTCGTGTGGGTGTCTTGTAGGCGTCGGTGCGCTCCGCGATGTCGGCCATGGCGCGCAGCGACTCGAGCGGGAAGTCACCGACCGCGGTCTCGCCGCTGAGCATCACCGCGTCCGCTCCGTCGATGATGGCGTTGGCCACGTCACTGGCCTCGGCACGGGTGGGCCGCGGTGCCTTGATCATCGACTCGAGCATCTGGGTGGCCACGATGCTCGGCTTCCCCGCCATCAGCGCGGCCCGGACGAGGTCCTTCTGGGCCAGCGGCACCTGTTCGAAGGGCAGCTCCACGCCGAGGTCGCCGCGCGCGACCATGATGCCGTCGGCCACCTCGAGGATCTCCTCGATCCCTTCCAGCGCAGGACGGGTCTCGATCTTGGCCACGATCCCCATCTCGTCGGGGATGCGCGCTCGCAGCAGCTTCACGTCCGCGGCCGAGCGCACGAACGACTGGCCGGCGAAATCGGGAGCCACCTCGAGGAGGTGCGGGATGGCGGCCTCGTCGGCCTGGCCCAGCGCGTCAGCGGCCATACGCTCGGCGGGCACGCTCACGCCCTGTCGGGAGCGCACGGGGCCACCGCGCACGACCTCGCAGATGGCAGCGTCGTGGCGTGAGCCCGTGACACGCAGCTCGGCTGCGCCGTCGGCCAGCAGGACCCGGTCGGCGAGCTCCAGCAGCGCTGGCACGGAGCCATCGGCAAGGGGCAGCGAGGCAGCGCTGGCCGCCACCTCCGGCCCGGTCAGCGCCACGCTGGTACCGGTCTCGAGCTGGACCGGGTCGTCGTGGAGCTGGGCCAGGCGAAGCTTGGGGCCAGGCAGGTCCGCGAGGATGCCGACGGTTCGGCCGGCGGCTGCCGCTGCGCTGCGCACGACCTCGGCGGCGTGCAGGTGGTCGGCGTCGGAGCCGTGCGAGAAGTTGATGCGGGCGATGTCAAGGCCAGCCTCGATGAGCCGGTCCACGAGGCCGATGCTGGCGGGCCCGATGGTGGCCACCAGCTTGGTGCGGCGGGCGGTGCGAGCGGAGGGCGTGGGCGTCATGCCCAGATGATGCAGGAATCGGGCTGCGAGATACAGGCGTTCCGGCCCCGGGGCTCAAGGCCGGACGGCTCATGCACCCATGCCCGATGGCCCGGACATTGTGTGGACAGCCCCGAACAGTCGTCGTTCCGAAGCAGAGGGAGATGTGAGTGGATCCGACAGCGAAGCCTGCTGGGCAGAAAAGCCAAGTGCCGCCGGGGGCCGATGAGTCCGGGTCGGCCGACACCGAGCACTGGTCGCCGTTCAGCACCACCCGCGCGAAGTGGGCGTGGGGACTCATGGCCATCTTCACGGTCATCTACTTCGTCGGTCGCGATCCTGACTTCCAAGGAGTTCGCAGAGCTCGCAGCGACGATGGTCTTCGGCCTGCCGCTCGGGTTCCTCCTCGGCATCGGCATGATCATCGCCGGCCTCGTCATCACGCGCATCTACCTCGCCAAGGTCGAGGGCTAGGCCATGGAAGACTTCAACATCGTCGCCTTCTCCATCCTCGCGGTGGGCATGGCCACGTTCTTCGCGATCGGCTGGTACAGCCGCCGCTGGACCAAGAACACGGCCGAGTTCTACGTCGCGGGCGGCCAGATCCCCTGGAAGCTCAACGGCGTGGCCATGTTCAGCAACTACGCCAGTGGTGCCAGCTTCCTCGGCGTGGCCGGTGCCATCGCGCTCTTCGGCATCGACAACTGGTGGCTGGCCCTGGGCTTCTTCGCGGCCTGGGTGGTGGTCGTGCTCATCCTCGCGAGCCCCTTGCGCCGGTCGGGCAAGTACACCGTCGCTGACGCGCTCCAGGAGCGCTTCTCCGGGCCGGAGATTCGCATCCTCACCATCGTCGCCGGCCTCATCATCGGCACCCTCTACCTGGTGCCGCAGCTCGTCGGTGCGGGGCACCTGTTCCAGCTGCTCATCCCGCAGTTCGACTACATCATCTGGGTCGCTGTCGCGGGCGGCTTCACAGCCGCCATCGTGGTACTCGGCGGCATGCGCGGCACCTCCTACAACCAGGCCTTCCAGGGCATCATCATCTTCGGTGCCATGGTCCTGCTGCTGGTGCTGGCGGTGGTCATGTACTTCAACTGGAACCCGCTCAACGTCCTCACCGAATCCGACAGCGTGGTCACCCCGACCCAGGTCGTCGACGCTGGGGCCGCAGACCAGATCCTGGCCGAGTACCCGGTCGACAGCTCTGGCGATGAAGCCATCGCTGCGTCCAAGTACTCCGAGGAGATCCTGCCCGACGAGCCCAGCGCGCTGACGCCGGGTGTCAACGTCACGGACATGCTCAACCAGCTCAGCCTGGTCCTGGGCCTCTTCCTCGGCGTCGTGGGCCTGCCGCACGTGCTCATCCGGCTCTACACCGTGAAGGACGCAGTTGCGGCTCGCAAGTCGACCGAGTTCACCATCGTCAGCCTGGCCATCTTCTACACCATGACCCTGTTCGTGGGCCTGGCCGCGATGATGCTGCTCTATCCCTTGCTCACGGACCTCATCGCCGCGGGGGAGGTCGGCAAGGCCACCAACACCGCGGTGGCTGAGCTCGGTTCCCTGCTAGGCGGTGATGTGCTCCTGGGCATCGTGCTCGCAGGCGCCATGGCCGCCATCCTCAGCTCCGCTGTGGGTCTGCTCATCCAGATGACCACCACCGTCGCGCACGACGGCTATACGGTCCTGCTGCGGCCGGCCTCCTCGGAGCATCAGCGCGTGCTGGTGGCCCGCGTCACCGGCATCGTCCTGACCGTCATCGCGGTCGGGTTGTCGATCTGGCTCAAGGAGGAGAACGTGGCCCAGCTCGTGGGCATGACCTTCGGCATCGCCGCGAGCACGTTCGCACCGGTCCTGCTGATGACGGTGTGGTGGACCCGCTTCACCCGCCAGGGCGTGATCTGGACCTTCATCGTCGGACTCGTGGTCTCGCTGGTGTTCACCTTCGCCAAGTACTCCGGCGTGGAGAGCATCCTGGGACTGCCGGTGCTGGTGAACCCGGCGCTGTACGGCGTCCCGGCGGCGTTCCTGACTGGCATCGTGGTCAGCTACCTGACCAAGGACATCGGGGCCGTCGACCACTTCATGCACATGGCGCACGACCGTGACGGCGCCGAGGACAACGGCGGAGCGGGGGCCACCGCCTAGCCACCTGAACCATTCGGGACGACGCCCGGGGGTCACAGGGAGAGACCCCCGGGCGTCGTCATGTCCGTCGCCAGCCTGGGCACGGACGGGGCCGTGGTGTGTCGCAGCCAGGCAGGCGATCGGATATGGCCGCGACAGGGGGGTCGACCAGCAGGGCGGCAGGAAGCTGGCGTTGCTGTGCGGGTCGGGTGTCGGCGCGCGCGGCAGCCTCAGCCGGCCGCAGCCTCGTCCGGCCCGGCCGCCTCACCGCTCCCCGCCTGGCTACCGACCGTCGCGCTCCTGATGCCGGCCAGGCTTCCCGTCTCGGGGTCGTATCGGCCGGCCAGCTCGTCGGGCTCGGAGCCTGGCGCCAGCGGCACACCGGCGAGGTAGGCGGCGCGACCGATGACGTGCGCCGCGACGGGCGCGGTGAGGAAGAGGAAGATCACCACCAGCAGTGCCCGCACCGTGACCGAGACATCGTCGAAGTGGGCGGCTACGCCCAGCATCAGCAGGGCAACCCCCAGCGACGAGGCCTTGCTCGCGACCTGCAGCCGGATGTACACGTCGGGCATGCGTACGATGCCCACCGCGCTGAGCAGGGCGAAGCCGGTGCCGAGGATCACCGCCAGCGTGGCCAGGATGTCGCTCATCGCTGCCTCGCCCGTTCGGCGTAGCGCGCGAAGGCGACGGCGCTGATGAACGCCACCAGCGCCAGCGCGATGGCCACATCGATGAGTGCGGGCTCGTCGGTGCCGATGGCGTAGACGGCCACGATGCCGGCCACCAGGCTGGCCGTCAGCTCCAGCGCCACGACCCGGTCCATCAGGCTCGGCCCGCGCACGATGCGCCAGAAGGTGATGGCCAGCGCGATCGCGAGCGTCAGCAACGCCAGCTCGATGATGGTGTCGGGCACACCGTCCATGAGCCCGCTCATCGCATCAGCTCCAGCACGCGCCGCTCGAAGTCATGCTTGATGTCGTGCGCGAAGGCGTCGGGGTCGTCCACGAACATGGAGTGGACATAGATGACCGAGCGGTCGTCCGCCACGTCGACCGCGAGCGAGCCAGGGGTCATGGTGATGAGGCTGGAGAGCAGGGTGATCTCGGCATCGGTGCGGGCATCGAGGGGTACGGCCACGATGGCGGGCTTGGAGCGCGAGACAGGCGTGACCACGTCGGCCGCGACACGGATGTTGGAACGCACCACCTCCAGCGCGTAGAAGGCCGAGAAGCGCACCAGGATAAGCGACTTGCCGAAGTAGCTCGAGCGCCCCATGACCCGCTGGAGCAGGAAGAGGACGAGGTAGCCGAAGGCGAAGCCGAGCACCAGGTTGGCCGCGTCGAAGTGGCCGGTCATGGCCATCCACACCAGCGCCAGCACGAGGTTGACCGCGAACATCCCCGCCGCCGACACCCTGCCCATACCACCACCGGTGCCGTCGCTCAGATCGCGACCGTCGCCGCTCATCGCGGGCTCCCGGCTCACGGCGCACCTCCGAGCACGGCTTCGATGTAGCCCGCCGGTTCCATCAGCTGGGTGGCCGCGGTCTCCACCAGCTCGAAGGCCGGTCCGGCGGCCACGGCCAGCGCCACCGAGCAGGCCGCGAGCAAGACGATGGGCAGCACCACCAGGACCGCCAGGCGCCTGCTCGCCACCTGTTCGGGTGTGACCAGGGCGGCGCCATCGGCAAAGGGCGCAAGGTCGGTCGGCAGTGGCTTCCAGAAGGCCGCGTTCCAGATCTTGAGCATGGAGTAGAGCGTCAACAGGCTGACCCCCAGCGCCACGAGCACGATGAGCAGGTGATCGACCTCCAGGCCGGCCTCGATCAGCGCCAGCTTGGCCAGGAAGCCGCTGAAGGGGGGCACGCCCGCGAGGCTCAGGGCAGCCACGCCGAAGAGGACGGCCAAGCCCGGCTTGAGCACCCACAGGCCGCCGGTCTTGGCCAGCTCGAAGGAGCCGGTCAGCTGATTCACGGCACCGGCCACGAGGAAGAGCGTGGACTTGGCCAGGGCCACGTGCACCAGGAAGTAGATGAGCCCGGCCATGGCGCTGACCGTGAAGAGGGCCAGGCCCATGACCAGGTAGCCGATCTGGCTGATGATGTGGAAGGAGAGCAGCCGGCGCATCTCGTGCTGGGCCACCGCACCGGCCACGCCGATGATCATGGTCAGCGCCGCCACCGTCAGCAACAGTGGCTGGAAGGCCGCCGCCTCGTCGGCGAAGAGCAGCGTGAACACGCGCACCAGCGCATAGATGCCGACCTTGGTGAGCAGGCCGCTGAAGATGGCCGAGACCGCCACTGGCGGCGTGTGGTACGAGGCCGGCAGCCAGAAGAAGAGAGGCACCAGCGCGGCCTTGATGCCGAAGGCGATGAGCAGCATGGCCGCGACGGCGGTCACCAGGCCGTCCGGCTCCACCAGCGCCATGCGCCCCGAGAGGTCGGCCAGGTTGAGCGTGCCGGTCATGCCGTAGACCACGCCGATGGTCACCAGCAGCACCGCCGAAGCCACCAGGTTGAGCGCCACGTACTTGAGCGCGCCCTCCAGCTGCGCCCGCTCGCCTCCGAGCGCCATCAGCACGAAGGAGGCGATGAGCAGGACCTCGAACCAGACGTAGAGGTTGAAGAGGTCGCCGGTGAGGAAGGTGCCGGCCACACCGGCCAGCAGCACCATCGTCAGCGGGTAGTAGGCGTAGCGCTCACGGCCCACATCGATGGTGGCGCTCGAGTAGAGCACGCCGGCGGTCGCGAGCACGCCGGTGAGCACGATGAGGATGGCACTGAAGAGGTCGGCCACCATGGTGATGCCGAAGGGTGCGGGCCAGCCGCCGACCTGCAGCGTCTGGATGCCGTCGCGCTCGACGGTCAGCAGCAGGGCCACGCCCGCGCCCAGCAGCAGCAGCGAACCGCCGACGGCCACGTGGCGTTGCAGGTCTGGGTGACGCCAGGCGACCAGGCCCAGGGCCGCGGCGACCAGTGGCACGAGCAGCGGAGCCAGCACGAGCGCGTTCACTGGATGTCCGCCTCGGAGAGGTCGTCGACGTCGTCGGAGCCGCCCTCCTGGTACACGCGATGCATGAGCGTGAGCGTGAAGGCGAGCACGGCGAAGCCGATGACGATAGCCGTCAGCACCATCGCCTGCGGCAGCGGATCGGCCGCGCCCGGTGGCGGGGCGGTGGCACCATCGGGCACCAGCGGTGGCTCGCCGCGGGTGATGCCCGCCGCCACGAAGATGACGAGGTTGGCAGCGTTGGCCAGCAGCGACAGCCCCAGCGCCAGCTTCAGCACGGACCGGCGCAGCATGAGGTAGACCGCGGCGGCGAAGAGGAACCCGGCCACGATCGCCAGCAGCACCGTCATGTGTCGTCCTCCTCCTCGAGCGAGAAGGCGATGAGCAGGACCGTGCCGGCTACCGCGAAGTAGACGCCGATGTCGAAGACCAGCGGCGTGCCCAGCGAGATGGTGTAGTCACCCACCGGGAACGGCCACCAGTGCGCGGTCAGGAAGGGCTCGCCATAGAGCAGTGGCGTGATGAAGCCGCCGACGAGCATCAGCCAGAGGCCCACGCCGATGAACGTGCGTGGGTCGAAGTGCAGCGCCCGCCGCGCGTCGCTCACGCCGGCAGCGATCGAGAGCAGCACGAAGGCCGCGGCCGCGACCAAGCCCCCGGCGAAGCCGCCACCGGGCTCGTTGTGGCCGCGCAGCAGCAGGAACAGGCTGAAGAGCAGCAGCACCGGCATCAGCCAGGTCGTGGCCGTGGGCAGGATCAGGCCTCTCATGGCTCACCCTCCCCTCGCCGGCGCGCTCGCAGCTTGAGCAGCGCGAAGACACCGAAGCCGGCCACGGCCAGGACGAAGACCTCGCCCAGGGTATCGAGCGCACGGAAGTCGACGATGATGGTGTTAACCACGTTCTGGCCCTTGGCCAGGGGCTGGCTGTTCTCGAGGAACCAGTCGGAGATGGGGATCGTCGTGTTGCCCACCGCGGCCAACACGAAGAAGGTCATGAGCACACCCGCCGAGGCCGCCACCAGCGCGTCACGCACCTTCGAGGCGCGCGCCGTCTCGACCCCGAAGCGCGGCATGTGCCAGAAGACGAGCACGAAGAGCAGCACCGTCAGCGTCTCCACGAGGATCTGGGCGATGGCCAGGTCGGGTGCGCCGAAGAGCAGGTACACGAGGGCGATGCCGTAGCCGACCGCACCCAGCGCGGTCACCGCGCCGAGGCGCGAACTTGAGGTCACCGCCACCGCGGCGCCGGCCACGATGAGCCCGGCGATGATGGCTTCCCACAGATAGAGGTCGAGCTCCAGCCCGAGCGCAGGCATCTCGCCCGCGGTCCAGAGCACGATGAGCCAGACCAGCGCCACGAGCGTGGTCACCACCGTCAGCAGGTAGAGCCGTAGTCGGCCGTTCTGCATGACCGCGGTGAGCCGCTTGACCGAGTGGAGCATCCAGACCTCGAGCAGTACGTAGAGCTTCTCGGGTCCGATGCGGTGGCCGAGGTCGGCGCGGCCCACCGCCACCCGTACTTCGAACCGCCGCCAGAAGACGAGCGCACCCGCGGCGATGCTGAGCAGGCTCAGGCCCAGGGCCAGGTCGACGCCGTACCACGGCTCCACGCCGTACTTGGCGGCGCCCCCGCCGATGGCGTCCGCGGCGGCGCCCACGAGTCGGCCGAAGCCCAGTGCTGGGACCAGCGCGGCGAGGACGCCGATGACGCCCAGCGTGAGCGGCCCCAGCCACATCGCAGGGCCGGGATCGTGGCCGCCGTCACGGGCGGTGCGAAGGGGACCGCCGAACGGGCCCACGCTGGCGAGGGCCGCCACGCCGACCGTGGCCGCTCCCGCGATCACCAGGGCGACCGTGACGACGACCGTCGAGTCCTCCACCGCCAGCGCGGACTTGAGGCCCAGCTCCTTGGCCGCGAAGCCGATCATGGGCGGGATGCCGGCCATCGAGACGGCGCCCAGCGCAGCGGCTACAGCCGTCAGCGGCATGATCCGGGCCAGGCCGCTGAAGCGGTCGAGCTCGCGCGTACCCATCTCATGGTCGATGATGCCGGTGACGAGGAAGAGACCGGCCTTGTACAGCGCGTGTGCCAGCAGCAGCGCCATGGCCGCCACGAAGGCGGTGTCGGAGCCGAGCCCCACTAGCAGCACCATCGTGCCCAGGGCGCCGACCGTGGAGTAGGCCAGCACCAGCTTGAGGTCGTGCTGGCGCAGCGCCAGGATGTTGCCGATGAGCATGGTCGATCCGCCGCTGACCACGAGCACGATCGTCCACAGCTCGGTGCCGCCCAGGACCGGGGTCAGGCGCGAGACGAGGTAGACGCCGGCCGTGACCATCGTGGCCGAATGGAGGTAGGCACTGACCGGCGTCGGAGCCGCCATCGCATTGGGCAGCCAGAAGTGGAAGGGGAACTGAGCCGACTTGGCCAGGGCACCGAGCAGGATGAGGAACGTCAGCAGCCCATAGCGTGGGTCCGCCTGCACCATCGAGCCAAGCCCGAGCAACTCGGAGATGCTGAAGGTCTCGCCGGCGAAGCCCAGCAGCACCAGCCCCGCGATCATGGCCAGCTCGCCGCTGACGGTCACGAGCAGCGCCTGCTGGGCCGCGAGGCGGGACGTGCCGATGGTGTGCTCGAAGCCGATGAGCAGGTACGAGGTGACGCCGGTCAGGCCCCAGAAGACGAGCACTAGCAACAGGTCATCGGCCAGCACCAGGCCCAGCATCGAGGCCATGAAGGCGAGGGCCAGTGCATGGAAGCGGTCGACCTCAGGGTGCCCGTGGAGGTAGCGTTCGGCATAGAGGATGACCGCCACGCCGATACCGCTGATGAGCAGGCAGAAGAGCAGCGAGAGCCCATCGAGCGAGAACGAGAGGGACAGGAAGAGCTGCGGTACCCAAGCGGTCGACCAGCGCAGCGGATCGCCCTCGACCACGCCCGGCGCGAGGCTGACGAACAGCAGCGCCAGGACCGCCGGCGTCGCCACGAAGACGACGATGGCGAAGCGGCCCAGCAGGCGGCGGACGAGCGGAACGAGCAGCGCCAGGACGAAGCCCAGCGCCACCGCGATGGGGAGTGCCACGGACAAACCTTATCGTGTCCTGCGACTGCCTCGTCAGTGGCGGCCCGAACGCCCGTCGGCCTGCGCGAACGCGCGCTGCAGCGTCACCGGATCGGGATCGCTGCCGGTCCGCGCCACGCCCGCGACCAGTTGCACGCGGACGGCGTCGACACTGCGGGCGGGGATCGTCCACAGCCCGTCGTCGACGTCGGCGAGCGCGATACTGCCGTCGCGCTCGAGCACGATGCGGAAGAAGGCCTGCAAACCCAGGAGCAGACTCGACGGGTGAGTCCCCTTCATGGCCGCGGTCACGCCCGCATCGTCGGGATCGAGCAATGAGAGCCGGCCGATGAGCTCGCGAGCCTGGGCCAGGTCCAGTCGGGCCACGACCGGCGTCGCGCTCGACGCCCAGTGGACGCTGACCTCCAGCTGTGGCGCAATGGTGTGGTGTCGTGTTCGTGGTGTCGCCATCCGCAATCCCTCCGGCCCGAGGTGCCGAGGGTGCCGGACGCGGCCACAGCGCCGTCCGGCCTTCCCGCGGAAGCCTCGGTCGATGCCCGTGGCGCTCGCGCGCCACGCCGCCGGCAGGTCTTCGGACTCCCGGGCATCCGGCCGATGGACGGCCGTGGGCCTACTTGCCGCGCCTTCCCGGGCCGAGACCCAGTGGCGTCGTGCGGCGTTCGTTCCTGGTCACCGCTGCGGGGCAGTCCCGGATTCGCACCGGGTTCCCTTTCTTGACCACGTACCCTTCTGAGTGCGTGGACCGACGTGAACACAACATATGGTGGTCCGCCCGGACCGTCAACCCTGCATCTGGGGGTGTGCCATGGCGGCGCGGCCGTGATCGGCGCCGGCTGGCCGTGCGTTCTGATCGGCGCCAGCTGGCCGTGCGTGCGGGCTCGCGCCGGCTGGCCGTGCGTTCTGATCCGCGCCGGCTGGCCGTGCGTGCAGGCTCATCCCACCCGGACTAGCTCGATGCTCGAACCCCGAGGATCACGCTCCTCGAACGCGATCCTATCCCCTGGGGGACTCAGGGTGCGCCCGGCAGCCCGTTCTCATCCTCCAGCGACTCAGCGTGTGTTCGAACGTGGCTGCCGGCGTCGCTCGAGCGCCAGCCTAGTCTCAGCGGGATAGCAGGAGCCCCAGGGATGGCAGGCGCCCCAGGGATGGCAGGAGCCCCAGGGATGGCAGGAGCCCCAGGGATGGCAGGCAGCCCCAGGGATGGCGGCAGCCCGGCGGCAGCCGAGGGATCGCTCGCGGGGGCATCGGAGCCGTTCGGGTGGAGCCGCTATCATTCCGTGCTCACGGGGGCTGGCCAGATCACGCACAGGGTGCAACGCACATGGCGATCATCGAAGCCGAAGGCCTCGTGAAGGTCTTTCGCTCCCGCAAGACCGAGGTGCGAGCCCTCGACGGGCTGGACCTCATCGTGCCCGAGGGCACCGTCCTCGGCCTGCTCGGCCCCAACGGCGCGGGCAAGACCACGACCGTCCGCATCGTCTCCACGCTGCTGCGTCCCGACGAGGGCACCTGCCGCGTGGCGGGCTACGACGTGGTGCGCGAAGCGCAGCAGCTGCGGCACGTCATCGGCCTCTCCGGACAGTACGCCGCGGTCGACGAGAACCTCACCGGCAGCGAGAACCTGTGGCTCTTCGGGCGGCTCTACCAGCTGAGCTCGAAGGAGGCCCATGCGAGGGCGGCGGCACTGCTCGAGCAGTTCGACCTCGTCGAGGCCGCGGACCGGGTGGTCAAGACGTACTCCGGCGGCATGCGTCGCCGCCTCGATCTCGCGAGCGCCCTCATCGGTCGGCCGCGCCTGCTCATCCTCGACGAGCCCACGACGGGTCTCGACCCGCGCAGCCGCCTGGGCATGTGGGACGTCATCCGCGGGCTCGTGCGCGACGGCACGACGTTGCTGCTCACGACGCAGTACCTCGAGGAGGCCGACGAGCTGGCCCAGAGCATCGTCGTCATCGACCACGGCCGCATCATCGCCCACGGCACCGCCGACGAGCTCAAGCGGCAGGTCGGCGGGGAGCGTATCGAGGTGCACATCAACCGTTCGGAGGACATCGCCTTCGTCGAGGATGTGCTGGCGCGTCACGGCGCGGGCGACGTCAACGTCGACGCCGCCACGCGCCATCTCAGCGTCGCCGCCGGCGGCGGCTCGGAGAAGCTGTTCGGCGTCTTCCGCGAGCTCGACGAGGCCGGCATCGCGGTGGACGATATCGGCATGCGCCGGCCGACACTCGACGATGTCTTCCTCTCGCTCACCGGTCATGTCGCCGAGGCGGGCGTGGACGACGAGGCCGGGCTCGTGGATGCGAACCAGGAGCAGGTCGGGGAGGCCATCCAGTGACCACCCCCCTGCCGGTCGCGGATCGCGGCCTGCGCGGTGCCGTCGACGACGGGCTGATGCTGACGTGGCGCTACCTCAAGCGCATCCCGCGCATCCCGGAGCTGGCCATCTTCGCGATCCTGCAGTCGATCATGTTCGTGCTGCTCTTCACGGTCGTGTTCGGCGGAGCCATCCCGCTGCCCGGTGGCGCCAGCTACTCCGCCTACCTCATGCCCGGCATCTTCGTGCAGACGCTGACCTTCGCCTCGGCCACCACCGCCATCGGCATGACCGAGGACCTGCACAAGGGCATCATCGACCGCTTCCGCTCGCTGCCCATGGCGCGCTCGGCCGTGCTCTTCGGGCGGTCGGTCTCGGACGTCATCTACAACGGTGGCATCCTCCTGGTGCTGATGCTCTCGGGCTTCGTCGTCGGCTGGTCGGTCCCGAACGGCGTGCTGGCCCTCATCTTCGGCATCGGCGGCTGCCTCGCCTACGCCTTCGTCATGTCGTGGATCGGCATCTGGCTCGGCTTGCGCCTGCCCACGGTCGAGGTCGCGCAGCAGGTCGTGTTCATCGTCATCTTCCCGCTGACCTTCGTCTCCAACGTCTTCGTGCCCATCGGCACCCTGCCCGATTGGCTCCAGCCGATCGCGGCCTGGAACCCGGTGAGCACCCTCACGGCCTCACTGCGTGAGCTGTGGGGCAACCCCAACCCCTTCCCCTCAGATGGACTGCCGGCCGACTACCCCGTCCTGGTCACGATGGGCTGGATGGTGGTGCTGCTGGCCATCTTCGCGCCGCTGGGCGTGCGCAAGTACCGCTCCATCAGCAACTGAGCCGCAGCCACTGAGCCGCAGCCACTGAGCCGCAGCGACGGCAGGCGCAGCCACGCGCCTTGGCGCTGCCGTTCGCCTCGAGGGCGTTGCCCGAAGCGCTACGGCGTCGCGAGGATCTCGCCGTGGACGGCGCTGAACCAGGCGTCGGGCTGCCGCGCCCAGGCACGCCAGGCGTCGGCCATGTCGGCCAGCTCGGCACGGGTGGCCAGCCCCAGCTCCACGGCTCGGCTCGCGACGCCCGACTCGAGCGTGCGGGCGGCCCACGTCTCGGACCACCAGCCACGTCGCTCCTCGTCAGCGTAGAGCCAGACCGAGGCGGACGGCTGCACGCGGCTGAAGCCCGCGGCGCGGGCCCAGGAGAGCAGGCGCCGACCGGCATCGGGCTCGGCGCCGTTGGAGCGGGCCACGGCACGATAGACCCGCAGCCAGCGGTCCATGCGCGGCTCGGCCGGATACCACGTGAACGTCTCGTAGTCGGCGTCGCGCGCGGCGACCAGCCCGTGGGGCCTGGTCACGCGGCGCATCTCGCGCAGCGCCGCGACCGGGTCCGAGAGGTGCTGCAGGACCTGGTGGGCGTGGACCACGTCGAAGGAGGCGCCCTCGAACTCGAGCGCGTAGACATCGCCGACCGTGGTCGCGAGGTCAGAGAGGCCTCGTTCGGCAGCGAGACGCTCGACCTCCGCGAGGACGTGCGCCTCACGCTCGAGCGCGACCGTCTGGCCGGGAGCGACCAGCGCGGCCAGGTCGACGGTGATGGTGCCCGGTCCGCAGCCTACATCGAGCAACCGCTGGCCGGCGCGCAGGTGCGGCACGAGGTAGGCCGCGGAGTCGGCGGCCGAGCGCGTGCGGTGCGAGGAGAGCACTGACTCGTGGTGGCCGTGGGTGTAACGGTCGGGCGGCGAAACGGACATACCCAGATGGTAGCGAAGCGCCGGGGCCCGCCTCAGCCCTCGGCGGGGCTGACCTGGCCGGTGGCGCTCGAGTCCGTGGCTCCAGGCACCTCCTGCGCCGGTCGCCGCATCAAGCGCGCGCCCAGGCCCAGGGCGATGCCGACCCCGACCAGGACCGAGCCGCCGATGACGGCCGGTGTCACCGTGGTCAGCCCGGGAACCACACCGGTCAGGGCCGCGGCGATGGGCATGACGCCGGCGAAGAGCCCGGCCACGGCGGGTCCGAGGATACCCACGCCGCTGTACCAGAGCGAGAACGCGATGGCGGTCTGGACCACGGCCAGGTACACCAGCGCTCCGACGGCACCAGCGTGCATCGGTGGCAGCGCCTCCGCGCCGTCGATCAGGAGCGCCAGCAGGCCCAGCGCGAGGGCGGCGAGCCAGCAGGTGTGGATGGACACACCGACCGGGCCCAGTCGACCCAGCACCGGCACCGCCAGCAGCGTGAAGGCGGCCTCGCACAGCAGGGCCACGAAGGCCCAGGCCAGGCCTTCGATCGTGGTCCGCCCGCCGCCCTGCACCAGAGCCGCGCCGAGGACGACCAGGACCGCGCCCAGCACCAGGAGCGGGGATGGGCGCTGCCGCAAGCGGACCGCATCGGCCAGCAACAACACCAGTGGGACAGCACCGATGAGGATGGCCACCGCGGCCGGCTCGGCGTGCTCGACCGAGCGGATGACAGCCACGTTGAAGATGACCAGGCCGGTGGCTGCGACGCCCGCCAGCCACAGCCAGTCGGTGCCGCGCGGACGAGGCACCGGCCGCCGCAGCACGGCCACGGCGCCGACGAGGATGGCCGCGGCGGCCAGGTAGCGCAGCGACTGCGCGGCGAAGATCGGGTACTCGGTCAGCTCGGCCGAGACGGTCACGCCCGTGCCCACCGCGAACATGGCCCCGAAGGCGGCAGCGGCACCGAATGCGCGAGAGCTCAGCATGTCCAGCACGGTAGTGGCAGAGTGGCCTTGTGCGTAGAGCCACTTCTGAACGTTCTGACTGGACCACTTTTGGGAGAGACCTGCTCGTCTCGGTGCGGGGCACAGCGCGCGGAACCTGGGCTGCGACCCTCACCGATCAGCTGCGGACGGCGATCCGGGGCGGTGCCTTGCAGCCGGGCATCCGGCTCCCCTCCTCTCGTGCGCTGGCCCTCGACCTGGGCCTCTCGCGCGGGCTGGTCGTGGGCGTCTACGAGCAGCTGACCGCGGAGGGCTACCTCGTGGGCCGTCGCGGCTCGGGCACGCGCGTGGCAGCCGTCGGGACCCATCGTCAGGCGGACGCCGGGGCGCGGGCCAGCCGGCCCTCACCGGTTCGGCACAACCCGGGCCTGCCCGACACGGGCCTCTTCCCGCGGGCGGCTTGGCTGCGGGCCACCCGACAGGCCCTCGCCACGCTGTCCGACGCGGACCTGGGCTACGGCCACCCACAGGGTCATGCCCCGCTGCGCGAGGAGCTGGCAGCCTATCTCGGGCGCGTGCGCGGCCTGCGCGCGACCGCGGACGACATCCTCATCGTCAACGGCTTCGCCCAGGGCTTCGCTCTGCTCGCGCGCATCCTGCCGGCCCATGGGGTCGAGGCCATGGCCGTCGAGGAGCCGGGCTCGACGGGCGCACGCGAGCAGTTCCGCGACTGGGGCATGAACACGCCGCCGGTGACGGTCGACGAACACGGGCTGGACGTGGCCGATCTCGAGCGCAGCGGCGCCGAGGCGGTGCTCGTGACCCCGGCCCATCACTACCCCACCGGCGTGGTCCTCGCACCCGAGCGCCGCCGGGCGCTGCTGGCGTGGGTCCGCGCGGGGGACGGTCGCTTCATCCTCGAAGACGACTACGACGCCGAGTACCGCTACGACAGCAACCCCGTGGGGTCGCTCCAGCCATTCGACCCCGAGCGGGTCATCACCGGCTCGTCCATCTCCAAGACGCTCGCGCCCGGGCTGCGCCTGGGCTGGCTGGTGCTGCCGCCGGCGCTCATCGAGGCGGCCGTCCGGCTCAAGGCCGCCTTCGACCTGGGCACGCAGGTGCTCAGCCAGGCCGCCTTCGCCGAGCTGCTGCGCAGCGGTGGCTTCGACCGGCATCTGCGGGTCAGCCGCGCCCGCTACCGACGCCAGCGCGCCCGTCTGGCCGAGCGGCTGTCCGCGGCATGGCCCGACCTGCACGTGAGCGGCCTCGACGCCGGCCTCTCCCTGTGCATCCGTCTCGATGTGCCCGACGACCAGGCACTCGCCGAGCGATTGAAGTCAGCCGGCGTCGCCTGCGAGGCGCTGAGCTACTACCAGCAACGGCCACGCCCGCAACGGGGCCTCGTGCTCGACATCAACGCCACCGGCGAGCGCGAGCTGGATCGGGTCATCACCGCCATCGGCACCGCTCGCGTGTCACAGTAGGTCGTGTGACCCCACGACCGCTGCCGCCCGACGACCACGTCCACTCCCAGTTCTCCTGGGACACGGGCGGGCGGACGTCGATGGAGGCCGCCTGTCGCGAGGCCATCGAGTCGGGCCTGCCCTCGGTCGCCTTCACCGAGCACGTTGACCTCACGCCCTGGTACGTGCCGCCGGACTCGCTGGAGATGTTCCCGCGCGTGGGCGCCAGCTACAGCGAGGGCGACTCGACCTACCGCGTACCGCGGGTCGACTTCGAGGCCTACTTCGAGTCCATCGAGCGGTGCCGCTCGCTGTTTCCCTCGCTGCGCATCCTCAGCGGGATCGAGTTCGGCGAGCCCCACTGGTACGCGCACGATCTCGCGGACCTGCTCGCGAGCGGACGGTTTCAGCGGGTACTGGGCTCGCTCCACTCCCTCGAGATCGAGGGCATCCCGCGCGTGGTGGACGAGTGGTTCCACGCCGATCGGATCGAGGGTGCGGCCGAGGCCGCGACCGTCCGCGCCTACCTCGAGGAACTGTCCCGCATGGCCGAGACCGGCGGAGGCTTCGAGGTCGTCGCCCACATCGACTACCTCATCCGCCAGATCCGCACGGCCGGCCGCGACCACGATGCCCGCGACTTCGAAGCGGAGTACCGCGCGACGCTGACGGCGCTGGCCCGGGGCGGCCGCGTGCTGGAGATCAACTCGCGGCTGCCCATGGACCCGCTGCTCGTGCGCTGGTGGCACGAGGTCGGCGGTGAGGCGGTCTCCTTCGGCTCGGATGCCCACACGCCCGATGTGGTCGGACGAGGTTTCGCTGATGCGGCCGCTCTGGCCGAGGCGGTCGGCTTCCGACCCCAGGCGGATCCCTACGAGTTCTGGCGCCGCTAGGACGACCCACTCACGGCCGCTCGCCGCCTGGATCGGGCGCGCGCAGCCGACGTTCGCCAGCGCCTGGCATCGTCACCTGTGCTCGCGTCGTCGCCTTGCGGGTGTTGACAGCACCTATATGCTATTAGCACATGAATGCACACGACACCCGGAGAGGCAACGGCACCGGCTGGAGCACTCGAGGCCATCACCACAGCGCGCACCACATCTCGCGACGGGGGCGCTGGGTGGAGCCGTTCGTGCTCCTGCTGGTCGCCCAGGGCCCCACGTACGGCTACGAGATCATCGGCGCGCTCGATGTGCTCGGGGCCGCGCCGGAGGGCATCGACCCGGGCATGGTCTATCGCACGCTGAGGAGCATGGACGCCGATGGTCTGGTGACCACGGAGTGGGGCCTGGAAGGAGATCAGCCCCGGCGCGAATACCGCCTGACCGAAGACGGCGCGTGCGCACTCGAAGACTGGATGGACGTGATGGCTGAGCGCAAACGCCTGATCGAGCACTTCCTCGATCGCGGCGCGGCCCTCACCAAGGAACGAGGAGGCTGACATGAGCTGCTATCACCGCTACTACCCGCACGGCTGTGGAGACTGGCCTACGCCGCCACCCGAGTGGTACGACGCCTACGGCTATCGCCCGCGCCGCTATCGCGACGAGGGCGTCGTACTGCGAGAGGATGACGACGAGTGGGAGGAGGAGCGGCCTCGGCGCCGCCGCAACCGCCGTCGCTACGACGACTCACCCGTGGAAACGGTGACTGCGGCGTCGCTGCAGACCCGGGCCGAGGCGCTCCGCGCCGAACTGACCAGGATCGAGCAGGACCTGGCCACGCTGGCCGCGGACCAGGAGCCGGCGTCGGAGACCTGACACCGGCTCCCCAGCACGCAAGAGACCCCCGGTCGCTGATCCGCCGGGGGTCTTGGCTGGTGAACCGCGGCTGCCTCAGGTGGCGACGGTGCCGTCGTCGCCGTCAGAGGCACCGCGGATACGCCGCCACGCCTGGTAGCCGGGTCCGACACTGACCCACAGCAGCGCCAGCATGACCAGGGCCGAGGTGATGCACCACATGCAGGTAGCGCCGATGACGAACGGCTCGAGGAAGGTGAGGTACGCGGAGAACGCGACTCCGAGCATCGTGCCCAGCGCGATGAGCACGAGGGCCCAGTCGGCCAGGGCGCCCTGGGCCAGGCGCGAGACGATCCAGAGGAGCCCGATGAGTGCGTAGCCGACGAGTCCGAGCACGCCGACGTGCACGCCGAAGACCCGCGCGTACTCGCTCTCCTGCACGGCATTGCAGTCGCCCACGGGACCGCAGACGGCCTCGCTGCCATTGGTCTCGACAGTGGCCAGGTAGGCCGCTACGGCCATACCCACGACCACGAGCACGATGACGATCGGGCTCGGGAAATCGGGCAGTGAGCCGCGCATCGCCAGTAGTGGCGCGGCGATGATGCTCAAACCGAGCAGCAGCAGGACCACGATGGCGATGCCGTTGCCCACCGGGTCGCGGGCGATCCTGTCGATCGGATCGTCCTCCTCGTCGCCACCCGTGACGGGGATGACCGCGAAGGGATCGTGCTCGGCCGCCGGCTTGGCAGGAGCGGCGGAGCCGGCGGGCGCCTCGGTCAGACCCGCTGCGGACGCGGCGGCTGGGTCAGGTACAGCGCCGTCGGCGACGAAGGGTGCGAGCGCCGCATCGAGCCCGGGTACGGGCGGCCAGGCGATGCCGTCGCCGGCCAGGGCGTCGGCCACCATGCCGGGGAACTGGTCGGGGATCTCGCCCGAGCCCACGAGGTACGAAGTCCTTGATGTCGAGCCGGGGTACGCCGGCCTGGTCGATGTCCAGGCGCACCGAATCGGCCGTGAACATAGCCGCACCGTCCGACGCACTGACGTCGACCAGCAAGACCTGCACCCGGCCGTTGCTCATGAGGTAGAAGGCGACCTCGCCCGCCGGCGTCGACTGGTCGAACGTGACTGCCGGCTCACCACCGTTGTCGGCGAAGAGCGGAGGCAGCGTTTCGGTGATGACCAGGTGGCAGTGGCCGCAGGTCGGCGGAAGAAGAGCACGGCTTGGGCCAGCGGGCCCTCGCGCAGGGGCATCGCCCTCGGCAGCGGCACGGCACTCGGCGCTGCGGTCGCCTCGGGGGCGGCAGAGGCCGCAGGGGCCGGCGCTGCCGCTTGTGCCACGGAACTCGAAGGTTCGGTCGTGGCCTCCGCGGCGACGACGGGCGTCGCCAGCAGGGCCACAGGGCCAGCGCGAAGAGGACCAGCAGGACGTCAGCGCGTCGTGGCATCAGGTGGGCGGGCTAGGCCTCGGGTGCCTCGGCCGAGGCCATCTCGATCCCGGGCACCACACCCATCTCGACGAATGGCGCCAGCGCCACTCCGAGGCCGGGGACGTCCGGCCAGGTGATGCCATCGCCGGCCAGGGCGTCGGCCACGATGCCAGGGAACTGCTCGGGGATATCGACCGAGCCCACGAGGTAGAAGTCCTCGATGTCGAGCTGCGGCACACCGGACTGCTCGATGTCGAGGCGGACCGCGTCGGCCGTGAACATGGCCTGCCCGTCCGAGACGGAAGTGTCGACGAAGAGGATCTGCATCTGGCCGTTGCTCATGAGGTAGAAGGCCACGTCCTCGGGCGGCAGCGACTGGTCGTAGGAGGTGACCGGCGTGCCGCCGTTGTCGGCGAAGATCGGGGGCAGCGTCTCGGTGATGACCGCGTGGCAGTGGCCGCAGGTCGGGCTGAAGAAGAGGACCGTCTGCACGAGCGGGCCATCGCCGACCGGCATGGGTGTCGGCAGCGGCTCCGGCGTGGGCTCGCCACGCGGTTCATCCTGCGCCACGACCGGGGTCGCGAGCAGCAGCAGCAGAGCGGAGAGGATCAGGAACAGGTTGGCTCGTGATGTCATCGTGCCTAGAGGGTATTAGAGCCGCCCGAACACCGCAGGAAACGGGTCGTCGGGCAGGTCTCGACGACAGGAAGACCGGCTGGCAGGTCTCGGGAAAAGGAAAACCCCGGGGGCGGGACCCGGGGTTCTCACGTCAATATTCGTTGGTTGCGAGGGACGGATTCGAACCGCCGACCTTCGGGTTATGAGCCCGATGAGCTACCACTGCTCCACCTCGCCGAAGAACTGTAGCACACGCTCTGCAGAAAGGCGAATCCCCGCTTCCGGGCGTGTCGGAACGCCGCGCACCATGCGTCGAGCAACGAGAGTCCTATGCGGATCAGCGGCTGGTCGTAGTTCCCACGGACCGCGTGGACACTTCTCGGTCGTGCCGCTGTGCCGCCCAGCCGTTGACCCGCTGTCTAGCCGCTACGGATGGGGGCAGGAGGTGCCGATTGCCGCTCGCCCGAGCCCGCGAAAGAGGTTCCGGTCGTGATGGTTCCCGTTCGGTGGACCGGGCATCTGCCCAAAGTGGCTCTTCGCCCTGGTCAACCGACTCGGTGGCTGGGGCCGGACCGTCGTCACCGAAGGTGTCGGAGCTACGTCGTTCTCCCGACGCAAAGCGCGCGGCGTCAGAGCCGCTCGCTTGCTTGAAGCCTTGCGCGATGGTCGGAGCTGGCCGATGCTCGTGTCGAGCAGACGCATCCCCTTGCCGGGATGCCACAGGGGGTCACATCGAGATGCGCTATCGCAGCCACGCCGCCGGCATCTTCCTCGCCATCATGGCCCTGGTCGCGACCGGCCTGCCGGTCTCCGCGGCCGATCCGCCGGCTCCGATCCCGGCGCCTCTCGTGATGGAGGGCTGCACCGGAGATCGGCTACTCGCCCGAGAACCCCGGCTGGGACGCGAAGCGGTGTCCCAAGGTGTCGGGCAAGGGCAAGCGCAAGGACTGTCTCCGGCGTCCGACGGCTCGGTGCGCGTCTCCTTCGGCAAGTCCAAGGCGACGCAAGCCGAGGTGCGCGAGATCATCCGCGCGGCCTGGGAGGGCATGCATCGCTACCGCACGTTCGGCTTCACCGCCGCGGCCATCAGCAAGAAGAACCCGCTCATCATCGCCATCGAGCCCGGTGATGGGTTCCCGTACTACAGCTGGAAGAGCGGCGTCGTCTACATCAGCGAGGGCTCGGCCGCATCGTTGGCCGGCCTCGACGCCGGCGCCTCCCTCTCGGCCCGCATGGAGCTGTGGCACGAGCTGTTCCACTGGGTCCAGGACGAGGCCTATGTCATGGGCCTCGCGGCCATCACCGGCGGTGACACCTGGTGGATGGAGACCTCGGCCGAGGTCGCGACGTTCCTCGTCGACCCCGCGGGCGCTCCACGCAACGCTCGCCTCTACGGCCGCTCGACCCATGGTGCGGGCAACGTCAGCCAGCTCGCACCGTACCAGTGGCCGACCAAGGAGCTGTACCAGCACGGCCAGCGCCTGCTCGCCTCGATGTACGCCTCTTCACCGACCATGACGGCGTCGGAGTTCGTGCAGGCGGTGAACGCGGGGACGTTCATCGTCCACCGGAACGGCTGGCCGCAGGCCTTCCTCGCGGCCATCGACGAGTACGCCGAGTACCTGCTGACCGGTGAGCTCCCGGGCTTCGGCACCGTCGGACCCATCGCCTCGGGCGTCTGGTTCGGCGACTTCATCGGCGTGGTCGCCGAGAAGAACGGCAAGGCCGGCGACGGCTTTCGCCTGCTGGGCAACAACCACAAGCCACAGATCGACCGCGGGACTGGGACGGTCGAGGCGGTGATGCAGGCGAACAGCGTCTATGCCCTCACGATCCTGAGCGGCTCGCGCTATGCCGACTGGGAAGGCGCGTATCCACCGGCGAAACCGGCGAAGGTGACCATCGAGCCGGGCCCGCCGTTCAAGTTCCGGCTCGATGGCGGTCCCATCGTGGAGCACACCGGCGGGTCGGAGCTCGTCATCGAACCCTTCATCGAGGGCTCCGGCGTCGGTGAGATCAGGATCGTGGCCGTGGCCAAGGATGCCGGCGCCACGTTCCGGGCCAGGATCGAGCCGCTCGAGGCGGACCCGGGCGGGACGGCCCAGCTGGTGCACACGCTCGCGAACCTCGACCCCGGCGAGCAGGGCGCGTCGGAGCTCGTGTGCACATATGACGGCAGCGCGACCCTCACGCTGGACGGCGGGATGTGGAGCGTCGTCTATACCGGCGAGGACTGGCACGGCCTCGACGGCGCGAAGTTCGTCTGCGGCGGCGGCACCGGCGGCGCCATCCTGGGCCGGGGGTCGTACACGACGGACCCGCTCGCGTTCACGCTCGAGAGCAGCTGTGACAGAGACGTCTTCCTCTTCGACGGCACGACGCTGACAGGTGCGACCTACGGCTACTGCGGGGACAACGACGTCTACACCTGGGAGGTGACCGTCGACACGCTGGCTCCGTGAACCTCGTGAGCTGCGTCGAGCCGACCCTGCCACCCTCCCACATGAAGGATCCGATGCTGGAAGCCCTTGCAGCCTATTCCCGACGCAGGATACGAGGCGTGTGTCGGGTGCGGCTTACGTGTGCCTTACACGTCGGTTGGCCGAGCCATACGCGCGACATCCAGCCTGCATCACGTCGCACCTTCAGGTCGACCGGCGCGTCCTCAGCGCTGTTGGGCAGAACCCGAGGTCAGGAACGAATGAAGAAGAACACTACCCGCGCCACTGCCGTCATCGGGACGGCCATGGCCCTGGTCATCGCCGGCACCGCCGCCGTCGCTGCGGCCCCCGGCGACCGGGGCAACCGTGACGATCGCGGCATGAATCGCGGCAAGGCCGGCATCGGCGCCCAGATGGGCGGAGCAGCGAAGGCGGGGCCGCGTGTCGGCGCCGGCATGCGCGGGCTCGACCCCGACTTCGAGCGCAGGGAGACCAGCCTCCAGACCGCCGACGGCATCAGCGTCAAGCGCGTCGAGCAGGGCGCCGTCGACAGCGCGACCGCCGATGCCCTCACCTTCTCGCTCGGCAGCGGCGAGACCGTCACGGTCGTGATCGACGACGACACGCAGGTCGTGGGCTTCGAGGAGACCGAGCAGACGGTCCGCGGTTGGAGCCGCACCCGCTTGGCGCCGACCGAGATCGAGGC
Source organism: uncultured Chloroflexia bacterium (assembly GCA_963716815.1). Classification (GTDB taxonomy): domain Bacteria; phylum Chloroflexota; class Limnocylindria; order Limnocylindrales; family CSP1-4; genus JAFMJV01. The sequence continues at coordinate 274,833 of CAVQUM010000004.1, read as the reverse complement.
CGCAGAGATCGAGGCAGGTGCCGAGATCGTCGTCTGGTCCGACTCCGAGGACGGTGCCGACTTCGTCGCCTCCCGCGTCGTGGTCGTGCCCGCCGACGAGGCCGAGGCCGCGGCCGACGAGACCGACGCCGGGGCCGAGGCTGACGAGGCAGTCGAGGAGACCGTCACCGAGGACGCCGCCACCGCCGACGCCTAGGCCAGCACACTCCGCTCTCTCACGACGAACGACCGCCGGTCCCCTTACGGCGGTCGTTCGTCGTGTCCGGCACCGACAGCCCGCTGATCGCCAGCGGCGCGAAGTCGTCGGCCAGATCGAAGCCGAAGACCTGGGCGTAGAACGACAGCTCCGCCTCCAACGCCCGCTTCTGGTTGACGGCCATGCGGAATCCGTGTCCCTCCCCTTCGAAGAGGATGTAGGCGTGTGGCAGCCCGTTCCGCTGCAGAGCGCGCACGATGCCTTCCGCCTGTGATGGAGGCACGACCTTGTCGTCGGCACCCTGCATCACCAACACGGGACAGCTGATGCGGTCGCTGTGGTTGTCGGGCGAGCGCTCGCGATAGCGCTGCGCCATCTGCGGGTAGGGCCCGACGAGGTAGTCCATGTAGCGCGACTCGAACTTGTGCGTGATGTCGGCGAAGGCTTCGAGGTCGCCCAGCCCGTAGAACGAGGTCCCCGCGCTGAAGACATCCTTGAAACAGAGGGTGGCCAGCGTGGTGTAGCCGCCGGCGCTGCCGCCGCGGATGGCCAGCCGCGCGGGATCGGCCAGGCCCTGTTGGGCCAGCCATGTGGCCGCGGCCGTACAGTCATCCACGTCGACGACCCCCCACTGCTCGCGCAGTTGGTCGCGGAAGGCGCGGCCGTAGCCGGTGGAGCCGCCGTAGTCGACATCCACCACGGCGAAGCCGCGGCTGGTGAAGGCTTGCCGTTGCAGGCTCAGCGAGGTCCGCGCCGCGCTGGTGGGACCGCCGTGGGACATCACCACCAGCGGCGGCACCTCGCCTTCGGGTGCGACCGCGTCCGGGTTCGTCGGCGGGTAGTACCAGGCCCAGGCCGTGCGACCGCCTGATGTGGGCAACGAGATGTGGCGCGGTGTGGACAGGTAGGCTGCATCCACCGCGAGCGTGCTCGTCTCGCGCAAGCGCTCTTCGGTACCGCTCGCGAGGTCGAGACGCACCAGCGCGGACGGTCGGGTGAAGGACTCGACCACAGCGGTGAGCGCGCCGTCGGCGACGCGGACGTAGGCCAGCCCGTTCTCGGCGAATCCGATCTCGCGCGGCGCCTCGTCCGAGCCCAGCGCCAGCAAGCGCGCCCCATCGGGACCGTGGGCGAAGGCGATGACCGTGCCGTCGTCGTCGATGTCGTAGTCGGACAGGCCGAAGACCCACGCCGGGCCGCCGACCTCGGCCTCCATGGGTGCCACCGCCGAGCCGGCAGTGCCCGCGTTCGCACGGTAGAGGTTCCACCAGTCGCTGCGGTCCGAGACGTAGAGCAGCGAGCCATCGGGCGCCCACTTGGGCTGGATGACCGACTCCCTGGTCCCGCCGGCGACGTGGACCGGCTCGCCCAACGAGCCGTCGGCTGCGACCGGCGCGACCCACAGGTCGGTACCGTCCCAGGGCATCTGGGGGAAGTCCCACGTGAGCCAGGCGAGTCGGGAACCATCGGCGCTGAGCACCGGATCGGAGTAGAAGTCATGACCCGATGCCAGCTCGGTGATCGAGCCATCCGCGAGCGACACCGCCACCAACAGGTTGCGCGCCTCGATGGCCGACTCGGACTGGTCCTCCATCACGGCACAGACGCGATCCCTGACCAGGTCGAGCGTCATGTCGGCGAAGCGCAGGGCAGGGTCGGTGACGAGCTCCACGGGTGCCGCCTCGGGAGCGCCCATGAGCAGCAGCCGGTCCTCGGCAAACTCGCAGAAGACGATCACGCCGTCGGTGACCGCGTAGGCACCCCCACCGTATTCGTGGACGCGGGAGCGCACGTTGAACCCGGGAGTCACCTCGACGAAGGCCCCGTCGGGCGTCCGGCGGAGCAAGGTCACCCGTCCGGCTTCGTCGGGACGGGACTCGAGGACGTAGATGTCGTCACCGTCCTGTCGTGGTTCCGAGAGGTCACGCGAGGAGCCGACCGCGAGGTCGACGCTGATGGGGGACGGCCAGGAGCCATAGGGCAGGGTCTGTGTAGCGGTCATCTCTCGATGGTACGGCGCGGAACAGCGATACTGCGGACGAGATGACCAGGTTCGCCATCGCCGAGGAACCCGCCGACAGCGACGACGTGCGCGACTGCTTCGGGCGCTACTACGCGGAGCTCGGCACCCTCTTCGGCTACCAGCCGGACCAGGCCCTGCCGCTGGCGGTCGAGGACCTGGCACGTCCTCGGGGCCTGGTGCTCGTCGTGCGTGAAGGCGAGGTCGGCACCGCGGTGGGCTGCGGCGGCCTGAAGTTGCTCGAGAGCGGGGTCGGCGAGATCAAGCGCATGTGGATCGCGCCGCCGATGCGCGGCCGGGGTCTCGGTGGACGCCTGCTCGACGCGCTCGAGGCGGCGGCCTTCGCCGAGGGCTGTTTCGCGACACGACTCGAAAGCAACGGCCGGCTCAGCGCCGCGGTGGCCATGTACCGCGCCCGCGGCTACCACGAGGTGCCGCCCTTCAACGCCGAGCCCTTCGCCACCCACTGGATGGAGAAGCGGCTGCGGTGAATCGGACGCCCCGGCTGGAGACCCTGCTCGACCCGAGTCGCGAACCGCTGGTCATCGGCCCTGCCCGGCTGTGGATCGCCGCCCCGACCATGTACGATCGGGGCCGAACCAGGAAAGGACGGCCATGAGCGACTCCCCCATCATCGACCTGCGAGCGCCGGTCGAGACCCCCGCCGACGGCATCGTCAGCCGTACCATCCACAACGACGACTCCGCACGAGTGGTGCTCTTCTCCTTTGCGCCCGGCCAGCAACTCTCCGACCACACCGCGGCGGTACCCATCACCGTCGTCGTCGTGGAGGGCGAGGCCGACATCATCATCGAGGGTGAGACCCACCAAGGGCGCACCGGATCGTGGGTCCACGTGGGGGCGAACGTGCCGCACAGCGTGGTGGCGCGGACGCCGGTGACGCTGCTGCTGACCCTGCTCAAGGAGTGCCCGGGGCGCTAGATGCGGCGGCTCGTCCGGTTGAGTGCCTTCGCGGTCGCCGTCGTCGCGGTCCTCGCGGTCGGTGCCTGGCTTGCCCAGGAGCCGCTGCTGCGGGCTGTCGGTATCGGCTTCGACAAGGGTGCGGCAGCGGAGACGGAGCTGATCCTGCCTGATGGCTACGCGGCAGGGGTCTTCGCCGAAGGCCTCGACCACCCGCGCTTCATGGCCGTGGCCCCTGACGGCACGCTCTTCGCCGCCGAGCCGGGTGAGAACCGGGTGGTGGCACTGCCGGACGCCGATGGCGACGGGCGGGCCGACGAGGTGGTCGAGGTCGGCCGCGATTACGACGTGGCCCACTCGCTCGCCTTCGCGCCCGACGGCTCGCTGCTCGTGGCCGGCAGCGGCACGCTCTACCGGGTGAAGCTCGACGAGGGACGGCGGGAGGCCGCGCGCGAGGAGATCCTCTACTACGCGGGTGGTGGCCAGCACTCCACGCGCACCGTGGCCGTGGCCCCGGACGGCTCGCTGCTGGTGAGTCACGGTTCGAGCTGCAACGTCTGCTGGGAGACGGACCAGGAGCGCGCCTCGGTCATCACCGCACCGCCGGCGGGCGGCGAGTGGCGCGTGCTCATGCGCGGGCTGCGCAACGCGGTCGGGTTGGCCTTCGACCCGGCCACCGGCACGGCCTGGGCCACGAACAACGGACGGGACCTGCTGGGCGACGACCTGCCGCCCGAGACGCTCTACCGGGTGGTCGACGGGGCCGATGCCGGCTGGCCCCGCTGCCACGCCGGGAACCTGGCCGATCCCGACTTCGGCGACGAGCCCGACCCGGTCACCGGCCGCGTGGGCTGCGACGGCGTGACCCCACCCGACGCGAAGTTCCAGGCACACATGGCGCCGCTGGGCATCGACTTCTGGGAGGGTGGCGCGGTCATCGCCTTCCACGGTTCCTGGAACCACTCGGAGAAGGTGGGCTACGAGGTCTGGTGGCTGCCCTGGGACGACGGACCGGCCGGTCCACCGACGACGCTCGTGGGTGGATTCCTCGATCGCGCGAGCGGCGAGGCCAGCGGACGGCCGGCCGGCGTCACGACCGGCGCGGACGGCGCCCTCTACATCTCCGACGACAAGGCCGGGTTCATCTACCGCATCACCACGAGCGGCTGAACGCGCGTCAGCCCTCCAGCGGTGCCTCGTAGTCGAAATCGGACCGCTCTCGACGCCAGTAGCCGGTGACCTTCACGTTCTCGCCGGGCAGACCGTGGTCCTCGAGCAGCACCTGGCGGACCTCCTTCATGGCCATGGCCTCGCCGGCGGCCCAGGCGAAGGTGTCGGGCGAGTAGAGCTTGAGCCGCTCGAGCGCCAGCGGCAGGTGGTCGGCTTCGGGGGTCGACAGGTCCGTGAGCCACAACACCCAGATGGGTTGGGCACAGCGCAGCTCGATGACGTCGTCCTCGCTGCGGGCCGCGATGAGCACCTGGGCCATGGCGCCTTCCGGCAGCACCGAGAGCCAGCGGGCGATGGCAGGCACGGCCGTGAGGTCGCCCGCGAGCAGGTAGTTGGTGAAGCCGTCGGGCATGATCTTCGACACGCGCGGGCCGGTCACGCCGACGCGGTCGCCGACGGCCGCCCCGGCCGCCCAGCGCGCGACGGGCCCGCCGCCGTGGAGCAGGACCCGCAGGTCGAGCTCGCGTGCGGCGGGGTCGAAGCGGCGCACGGTGTACTCGCGCATGGGCGGGCGCTCGCCATCGGGCCAGTGCAGCCGATCGTCGGCCACCGCGGGCAGGACCAGTCGGCCATCGGCAGCCGGCGGCACCAGGCCCACGTGATCGGTCGGGGCCGGCGAGTCGAAGTCGGCCAGGTCGTCCCCACCGAGCGTGAGCAGCTGGTACAGCGGGCCGGGCCGCTTGATGGCGCGCACCTCGAGCGTGCGCACGCGCATGGGGTGCTTGACGAGCTCGATGGTGCGTGTGGGCATGTCCCCTCCTCTGCGCCCGAAGCATAGCGAGGACGGCGACCCGGGCTACCATCGCGGCTATGGACGCTGACGACCTGCTCCTGCTGCGACGTGCCGTCGAGGTCGCGCAGCGCGCCCGCGATGCGGGCAACCACCCCTTCGGCGCGCTACTGGCCTCGGCCGAGGGCGAGGTGCTGCTGGAGGCCGAGAACACGGTCACCACCGAGCGGGATGTGACCGGGCACGCGGAGCTGAACCTCGTGCGGGCAGCGAGTCGCGCGTTCGGTGAGGACAGGCTGGCGGAGTGCACGCTCTACACCAGCACCGAGCCCTGCGCCATGTGTGCCGGGGGCATCTACTGGAGTGGCATCGGCCGCGTCGTCTACGCCCTGCCTGAAAACCGCTTGGGCGAGCTCACCGGGGCCGATGCCGAGAACCCCACGATGCACCTGTCTGCGCGTGCGGTACTGGCCGCGGGGCAGCGCACCATCGCGGTCGAGGGTCCGGCCGACCTGCCCGAGGCCGAGGCCGTCCATGCAGGGTTCTGGGATCCGCAGCGCGAGGATCGCTCGATCTAGAGCGACCCTCAGCCGCCGGCGCGTGCCTCCGCGGTGACGGTCAGGCCCTCGGGTGTGATCGAGATGGTGCGGAAGCGCCCGCCGCTCTCGAGCACGTAGTTGTTGAGCGCCACGACGAGGGCCTTGACGATCTCGTGCGAACCGATCCTGTCCTGCAGGTGACTGGTGCGGAACTCGATGAGGCCGTCCTCGCCGATGACGGGCGTGACGCGGACGTCGATGTAGCCCTCGACGATGAAGCCGCCGGAGACGAGCCTGATCTCGTCGACGAGGTCAGGCGCCAGCACCCGCAGCGCGGCGATGGCCGAGGCCGGGATCGTGACCTCGCCCGCTGCCGCTGACGACGATGTCGTCGCCGAGCCACCCGAGGTAGTCGGTGAGGTCGCGCACGACGCCGGCGGCCTCGGGCTCGAGGCCGGCGACGTAGTCGGCGAGCGCCTCGGGCAGGCCGACCATCTCGGGCGGCGGCACCGGCGTGGGTGAGGACCGAGGCGCGGCCGACGCGAGGGGCCCGGGTGTCGACGACGGGCTCCGGCGACGGCGTGACGGGCGGTGTCGCGGACGGCGGCGCGAGCGGGGAGGCGGCCGGCGCGGACGACGGGGCGACGGATGGCACTCGCCGGATGGCTCCGGGCTCGGTGGCGCGGCGGATGGCACCGGGGCTCCGGCTGGCGCGGGCGACGGCACGGGGCTGGCTGGCGCGGGTGCGGTGCCGACCTCGACGTCGACCGAGACCGACCAGTTGCCCTCGGCGTCGGTGGCCATCGGCCCGAAGCCGACGATCGTGGCCTCCTCGCCGAGGGACTCCTCGCGGATGACCTCGCCGTCGAGGCCGCCGATGACGATGCGGTGCTGCTCGTCCTCGGGCACCGGCACCGTCGCGCCGATCAGGGGCGGCTCCTCTCCGGGGCTCGCCGCTGAGCACGATGGTCGTGGTGGTCGCGAGGCCCGCCGGCCGGGTGCGGCGGATCGACGGTCGGCAGCGTGGTCGAGGCATACGGTGGCGATCCAGCGGGAGCATCCGGACATGGCTGCGTCCGTGCGGCAGCGGCGGCCACGAGCGCATCCGCCAGCGCCTGCCCGTCCCAACGCTCGACGAACTCGTTGCTGATGTCGACCGCGACCGGGTGGTAGCCGAGCTGATGCTCGGTCGTGTGGTAGTACTCCTTCACTCGCACATCGCAAAGCGTCGAATGGCCGGGGTCACCTTCCTTCCACTCGAGCTTGACCACGACGACATCGCCGTCTTCGACGTACGCGGGTTGGTACTGGCACTTGAGTCCGTAGCGGTCATCCGAGCCATCACCCAGGACCTCCACGACCTGTTCCTCGCCGTGATACCAATCGGTACGCACCAGGTCGTGAGGTAGTAGTAGTGGGCACGCCAGCCCCGCGGCAGGCGTGGCCGGAACCGCCGGCACGCACGAGTGTGCCAAGGCCTCGGTGGCAGCGACCAGTTGGCGTAGCGGCTGCTCTGCGCGGGCGACCGACATCTTCGACTGGTCGCTGATCGACACGCGACCGTCGACCTTGCGGCTCGCGCTGTCGAACTCAGCGCCCAACCCGTCGTCATCGACGGTGAACCGGGGGTCGCGGGAAGCACATCGACTGCGCTCCCCGGGTTCGTCCACGTGCCACGTGATCATGAGGAACGCCCAGCCGGGCTTCTTGGAGTGGTGGTAGTCGCAGACCTGCCCGCTGTCCCCCTGGACCGTTATCTCGTCCAGCTTGTAGGGACCCACCTTGGCCGGACAGGCGACGAGGCCGTCCGACTTCTTGGCCTCGACCGCGGGTGCGTCGATCGTCAGCGCGCCTCCAGCAAGCAGCACGGCCGTCGTGCCCGTGGCAAGACCCGAGACGATCGCAGAACGGAAAGCCCCCACCGGGGCAGGATGCACCCCTCACGGGGCCGCGTCAACGCGTCAGAGTCGCGCGTAGTCCACCGGCGACGCCACGGTCGGCAGCTCGACGCTGATGGCCTCGACGTACTTCTGGGCGGCGCCGGTGTTGAAGACGACGACGCGCTCATCGGGGTCGATCTCACCGTCACGCACGAGACCCTCGAGGGCGCCGATGCAGGCGGCGGCCTCGGGACACAGTGCGATGCCCTCCAGCGCGTTGGCCAGGCGCATCCACTCCGGCAGACGGCCCTCGTCAACGGCTATGGCCGCTCCGCCCGACTCCCGTGCAGCGTCGAGGATCATGAAGTCGCCGACCGCCGCCGGGACACGGATACCGCTGGCGATGGTGTGAGGGTCAGTGACCGGTTCGGCGAAGCGCTCGCCGGCGGCGAAGGCCGCGGCGATGGGCGCGCAGCCGTCCGACTGCACCGAGATCATGCGCGGCTTCATCGGGCGCTCGAGCCAGCCCAGCGCATCGAGTTCGGCGAACGCCTTCCACATGCCGATGAAGCCGGTTCCGCCCCCGGTCGGATAGAGGATGACGTCGGGCAGGCGCCAGTCGAGCTGGTCGGCCAACTCCAGGCCCATCGTCTTCTTGCCCTCGATACGGTACGGCTCCTTCAACGTGCTCATGTCGAACCAGCCCATGACCTCGGTGCCCTCGCGCACGATGGCGCCGCAGTCGGTGATGAGCCCGTCGACGAGATAGGCGTGGGCGCCGTAGAGGGCGGCCTCGTAGCGGTTTACCACCGGCGTGTCGGCGGGCATGAAGACGAAGGCCTCCAGTCCGGCGCGGGCAGCGTAGGCGGCGAGCGCACCTCCGGCGTTGCCGGCCGTGGGCGCGGCCAGGCGCTCCAGGCCTAGCTCCCGCGCCATCGACACGGCCACGGCCATGCCGCGCGCCTTGAACGAACCCGTGGGCAGGCGCAATTCGTCCTTGATGAACAGGCTGCGCAGGCCGAGATGCGCGCCGAGGCGTGGCGCTTCGAGCAGTGGCGTCATGGTCTCGCCCAAGGAGACGGCAGCGCGCTGGTCGCTCAGCGGCAGCAGCTCCGCGTAGCGCCACATGCCCGCGGGGCGTGCCCGCCAGGAATCGCGGTCGACCGCAGCCCTGATCGCGTCGAGGTCGTAGCGCACCCACAGTGGCCGACCCCTGTGGGTCGTCTGCACGGTCCCCGCAGGCAGCACCGTGCCGTCGATGGCGGCCTCGAGGTGGGTCACGAAGTGGGGCATGGCGTGAGTATCGCCGGTGTCGCGCGCGGCGTCGCCGCGTCAACCGCCGCGGGCTCGCGGCGGGCTCGCGTTCGTGGGCTCGCGTTCGTGGGCTCGCGTTCGTGGGCTGCCCCGGCATCGGACCCATTGCTCGTGGGGCGAGCGATCTCGACGCGTCGGGCGGCGCATGGGCTATTCCGGCTCGCGGGGTGAGCAGGAGTGTCACCGCTGCTCACGGCATAAGCGACACTTGCGCGTTCGGGCACAGGCTGGTCGAGATTGCTCGTGGCCTGAGCAGGGCGCCGCAGGAGGGCTGGCACGCTGCCGGCGCCGCTGCCGGCGCCCGCGCATGACGCCGCTGCCGCCGGCGCCGACGCATGAGCTTCAGGTACTGATGGGGTCCCCGCTGGAGCGCCGCACGATGAGCTCGGTCGGCAGCACGATCTCCTGCGGCTCGGCGTCGGGCTCCTTGATGCGCTGCAGCAGCAGCTCGACCGCGCGCCGGCCCATCTCCTCGGCCGGCTGGGCCGCGACCGTCAGGAAGGGGAAGGCGACCATCTCTGCGGGCAGGTCGTCGAGCCCCACGAGGGCCACGTCCTCGGGCACGCTCAGGCCCAGCTCCGAGAGTGCATGCTGGGTGCCGATGGCGAGGAAGTTGTTGGCGGCGAAGATGGCTGTCGGCCGCGGCTCCGTCGTCATCGCATCCAGGCACATGTCGTGGCCGGCCTCGAGTGAGAAGTCCCCGTGGAAGACGACCGGTGCCGGCAATCCAGCTTCCCGGACGGCCTTGGCGAAGCCAGCCGCACGGTCGACCGCAGTGGGCACGTACTCGGGGCCGGTGAGCACCGCGGCATGTCGGTGGCCCAGGCCGGCCAGCAGCTGACCGAGCCGATAGGCGCCGCCCTCGGCATCGGCCCGCACGACGTCGACGCCGGGGGTCTCCGGGCGCCGGTCGACGATGACCAGGGGGACGCCGGCCTCGTGACACATGCGCGCGGTGTCGGCGCAGCTGCCGGCGGGGATGGCCAGCATGCCGTCGACCTGGCGCTGCAGCAGCATGGAGACCACGCGGTGTTCTTCGTCGGGGCGCTGGTCGGTGTTGGTCAGCAGCAGGTGCAGGCCGGCATCACGGGCGGTCACCTCCACTCCCCGCACGACGAGGGTGAAGAAGGGGTTGGTGATGTCGGGCATGACCAGGCCGAGCGTGTCGCTGCGCTTGGTACGCAGGTTGCGGGCCACGCTGTTGGGCACGTAGCCCGTTTCCTTGAGCGCCTTCTCCACTCGCGCGCGCAGCTTGGGACTGACCGGCCCGGAGCCATTGACGACCCGGGACACGGTCATGGGCGAGACGCCTGCACGCTTGGCGACGTCGAGGACGGTCGGCATGCCCCGATGGTAACGTAACCAGCCCGCCGCGGCGTGGCGAGCCGTCGGGCCTAGAAGCCGCGCAGATCGGTGCTGGAACGGGCGGGCAGGCCCTCGTGCGGGACCCGCTTCAGGATCGTGTACTCCAGCCCGTGCGTCGCGCAGAACTCCTGCTTCTCCGGCTTGTCGCCGTCCTCATTGACCACGTAGTAGGTGGGCTTGAGGCGGTTCACCTCCGGTTCGGCATCCATCCAGCCGGAGCCGGTGGAGACCAGGCAGCAGTAGACCGGCCGCATGGAGGCGACCATGTAGCGCCGCTCATCCTCGGTCTGGAGCGGATGCCCCTGGCCCTTGAGCAGGCGCACGTTGCGGTCGGAGCCGATGACCACGTACAGCGGCCCGTACTCGGCCGCATCCATGAAGAAACGGATGTGGCCCGAGTGGAGCCAGTCGAAGCAGCCGGTGACGAGCGCCGTCCTGGCGCCATCGGGCAGTGGTTCCGGCTCGTACACCGGGAAGCCAGCACGGTCCGCGGGCTCGACCACGCGGACCGGCCGCCATCCGCGTCGGCGCCCTCGCGCATCAGCGGCTCGTCTTCACCACGGAACACGAGCGTGTCCCCCGGCTCGAGCGGCGCGTAGGAGTCGCCCAGCGAGACGTCGATCAGCTCGGCACTCGTGACCCAGCGCAGCGACTCGGCCAGGAAGAGCCGCTCGGCCTGCGGGAACTTGGGCGACGCGCCCATCTGCACGGCCAGCAGCCGGTCGGTGGGCACGCAGCACGTGCAGCGGGCCAACCTTGGACGCCTCTTCCAGGAAGCGGACGTCGTCGGAACGGAGGTCGTCGAGTCCGAACTCCACGACCGCGCGACCACCAGCCACAGCGCGCCTGCCCATCACACCCGCACCGAGATGCGCGCGGAGCCGGGCGGCGGCTCTTCCGAGGCGACGATGACGTAGCCACCGCCGCAACCGGACTGCATCGCACCCGGGTAGGCCTTCATGTAGCCCGCCGACAGCGCCCACAGGTCGCTCTTGATCGTGCGGTGCTCGTAGATGTTGGGCAGGACGGCCCGCCACGCGCGCGAGGTCTCGTTGAGCGACTCACCCAGTGCCGCGAGGTCCATGGCCACGATGGCGTCGTAGCAGGCGCGGCCACATCGGCCGAGCCGTGCGACCCAGGAGGGGTCGAGGTTCTTCGTCTCGAGTGGGTCGTAGCCATCGGGGCGACCACCGATGGGCACCAGGTGGATGACGCGCTCAAGCCAGGCCACGACCTCGGCATCGCGTGTCGACTCGACCTGGCTGGGGAACCAGCCGCCTTCGACCGAGGCGTCGTAGTCGAGCCGGCTGATGCCGGGGTAGATGAGCCCGCACATGTCCTGCGAACCCGAGGGATCGGCCAGGCCCTCGTTCTCGGCCCGGTAGAGCTCGCGCACGAGCTCCTCGGGCGATCGGTCGGTCGGGATCTCGTCACCCCACAGCTGCTCGGCCACACGGCGGGTACCGGTGGCCATGCCGCTGCGCTCCATGTATGGCGCGGTGGGTTGCATGGAGACCACGACCATCGAGCCCGGCGGCTCGGGGTTGGCCTCCGACACGAACGGCTGGTCGATCCAGCCACCCGCCATCTGCAGCCGGTACGGGAGGCGGCCGATGGCGCGTTGGAGCGACCTAGCTGATGGCACCGTGGCGGATGCGGTCATCGCTCCCCTACCCGGTGACGACGCGCGCCCCGGCCTTGCGCGCGGCGAACTGCTCGGCGATCCAGGCGTAGGTCTTGGCCATGCCGTCGCGCAGCGGCGTGTTCGGCTCCCAGCCGAGGACCTCCTGGATGAAGGTGTTGTCGCTGTTGCGGCCGGCCACGCCCTTGGGCGCGTCGAGGTTGTACTCGCGCTCGAGCTTGACGCCTGCGATGTCCTCGACGATGTCGACGAGGGCGTTGATCGAGACCAGCTCGCTCGAGCCCAGGTTGATGGGCGTGGCGATGAGGTCGTCGCAGTGCATGATGCGGTCGATGCCGTGGAGGCAGTCGTCGATGTAGCAGAACGAGCGCGTCTGTTCGCCGTCGCCCCAGATCTCGATGCGCATGTCACCGCTGTCCTGTGCCTCGAGGACCTTGCGACACATGGCCGCAGGCGCCTTCTCGCGTCCGCCGAACCAGGTGCCGTTGGGGCCGTAGATGTTGTGGAAGCGGGCGATGTGGGTCTCGAGCTGGCGCTCGGCCCAGTACTCCTCGCAGAACATCTCGCTCACGAGCTTCTCCCAGCCGTAGCCGCGCTCGGCCATGGCCGGGTAGGCGTCGGACTCCTTGAGCGCGATGACCTCCGGGTTCTTCTGCAAGTCGGTGTTGTAGGCGCAGGCGCTGGAGCTGAAGAAGTAGCGCTCGACGCCGGCGCGATAGGAGGCCTCGGTCAGGTGCGTGTTGACCAGGATGCTGCGCAGGCACTCGACGCGGAAGTTCTCGATGAAGCCCATGCCGCCCATGTCGGCGGCGAGGTTGTAGACCTCTGTGGCGCCCTTGACCGCCTCGACCGCGTTGGCTTCGACGGAGAGGTCGGCGCAGATGGACTCGACTCCCGGGCACGCGCAGATACCAGTCCGGCAGCGGCTTGCGGTCGATGGCGCGGATGTTGGTGTAGCCCTGCTCGGCGAAGTAACGGGTGAGCGAGCCGGCGATGAAGCCGCCGGCACCGGCGATGACGATGAGATCGTCCCCGTTCATGCCCCGCTGGACGTCGGTGCCGGGGATGGTGTCGTTGAAGGCCTGGGGCATCGGTGCTGTTCCTCTCGCTGGGCGCTGGTGTCGTTCCTTGATAACGTTACCAGTAAGGGCGCCATGCAAGTGCTGACCCGCGGGCTGGGTACGCGAGCCGCATCGGGCACAGGGAACCGAAGGCCGAGTGTCGGCGTCCTGTGGTCGACGCGTTCATCAGCGTCCACGCATGTCACGGCGGTTGCCTGACCGCCGCGCTCTTGGGGAGTCAACGAACCAACCATGACGAAGCGAACTGCCCTTGGCCTCCTGGCCGCCGCGACGATGGCTGTCACGATCGGCCTCCCTGCTCTGGCGACCAGCGAACCCGATCTTGAAACGCCCATCCCAGTCGACATCATCGAAGGGCTGGACTGGTCCCTCCAGCGTCAGCTGATCGACGGAGAGCTCACGGAGTTGCCCAATGGCGTCATCGTCACCTTGTCGATGACCGACGGCACCGCCACCGGCAATGGTGGCTGCAACGACTACTTCGCCTCCTATGAACGCGACGGCGACACCCTCGCCTTCGGAGGCATCGGCGCCACCGAGATGTACTGCGTCGATGCGCACGAGGTCGAAGCGGCCTACTTCGCCAACCTCGAAGCCGTGGTCAGCGGCTTCTCCACCGGAGGTTCGCTGGTCATGGACGGAGCAGACGCGAACCCCATCCTGGAGTTCGCGCCGGTCGAAGTGGAGTCCGGGCCGGTCGACGTGGAGCCCATCCCGTCCGACGGCATCGAGGGCCTGACCTGGCGACTCGACACCCTCGCGGCCGTGGGTACGAGCGATCTCGTCCTCGTCCCGGCGGAGGTCGTGGCCACGATCACGCTCGAGGACGGCACTGCCTTCGGCAGCGGTGGCTGCAATGGCTACTCCGCGGCCCACGAGCTCGACGGTGCGGCCCTGGCGTTCGGCCCCGTCAGGAGCACGTGGAAGGGCTGCCCGGACCCGATCGTGGAGCTCGAGCACGCGTTCTTCGCTCAGCTCGCGTCCGTCGACGGCTGGGACTCCGACGGCGGCTCGGTCACGTTCCTCGACGCTGACGGAGCTGAGGTCGCGCGCTTCGTGCCAGCGACGGAGGCATAGTGCTCCACTGCGGTCGCTCGACGATGTGACTGGCCCGCTGCACGCGGATCTCGCGCAGCGCCTACCATCGGAGGATGAGTGACCCCTTCATCGAACGACTCGACACGCTCGGCATCGAGTACGAGATCATCCCCTGCGACCCTGAGCTCGCCGACACGGCCGCCTTCTGTGAGCCTATGGCTACGCGCTCGAGGATTCGGCCAACACCATCGTGGTGGCGGGCAAGGCCGACCCACCCGTGCTACGCCGCCTGCGTGGTCCTGGCCGACACCCGCCTCGACGTCAACAAGGCCGTGCGCAAGCGGCTGGGCACGCGCAAGGCCTCGTTCGCCGGCGCCGAGCAGACCAGGGCGCTCACCGGCATGGCCATCGGCGGCGTGACCCCCGTGGGCCTGCCCGAGGGACTGCCACTGTGGGTCGACGCGCGCGTCATGGCACGCGAGCGCATCATCCTCGGCGGTGGCAGCCGCGAGCGCAAGGTGCACGCGCCGCCAGCGATCCTGACCGCGCTCGGTGCGGAGGTCGTGGAGGATCTCGCGCGGGAGGTCAGTGATGGATAGGACGCGCGGGTCCTGATGGGCCTGCTGCTGGGCGCTACGAGCCGCCGACCCGCCGACGACGACGGCCCGCCTCCGCGGCGAGATGGTGACCGACTCGTAGCCCTTGGCGCTCCGGCCCAGCCGAGCAGACCGCCGTCGGCGCCCACACAGGCCGAGGGCTATGCCCCGCGAGGGTGCGTCATCCTCTTCGAGGACAACGTCCGCGACGAGGTGCGCGCCTGGGCCCACGACACGGGCTTCGGCATAGTCATCGAGACGAGCGAAGTGGAGGCCGAGCCGGTCGGGTCGATCGACATCCTGCTCGATCCGGTCACCGACGCAGCGACCGCGACGCCACCCGCGTAGTCTGTAGAGGCTCGACCGACCCCCATCGACCTCGAACACCCCGTATCGGGACGTGCCCCCATGCGCCGAGACGCCAACCTCACCATCACGCTGCTCGCGCTCCTCGCGGTCTACTTCGTGTGGGGCTCCACCTATCTGGCGATGCGCTTCGGGCTGGAAGGGTTCCCGCCCCTGATGCTGGGCGGGGTCCGCTTCCTCATCGCCGGCACGGCGATGCTGCTGGTGCTGCGTTGGCAGGGCGTGGCCTGGCCCACACGCAGGCAGTGGTGGAACACGGGGCGTGTGGCCTCGCTGATGCTGGTCGGTGGCGTGGGCATGGTCACCATCGCCCAGGACGTCGGCGTCGGTTCCGGGGTCACCGCCGCAGCAGTGGCCGTCATCCCGGTGTGGGCCGCGCTCGTCTCGGGTCTGTTCGGCTCGTGGCCGCGCCGGCTCGAATGGATCGGCCTGGCAGTCGGTCTCGCGGGCGTGCTCGTGCTCGTGCAGGAGGGCGACCTGCAGGGCAGCCCGCTGGGCCTGGTGTTGGTGCTCATCGCACCGATCCTGTGGGCGCTCGGCTCGGTCTGGGGCACGCGGCTGGACCTGCCTCGCCCGTTGACCGCAGCCGCGGCTGAGTTGTTCAGCGCCGGCGTCATCCTCCTGGCCCTGGCCTTGCTTCGGGGCGAGCGGTTCGAGGCGGTGCCCACGACAGGTTCGGTGCTGGCACTGGCCTATCTCATCGTCTTTGGCTCGATCATCGCCTACACGGCCTACGTCTACCTGCTCGAGAACACGCGACCGGCGCTGGCCACGAGCTACGCCTACGTCAACCCCGCAGTGGCGATCCTGCTGGGCGTGACCCTGGGTGCGGAGGTCGTGACCGGCCAGGTCTTCATCGCCCTGCCGCTGATCCTCACCGGCGTGGCCCTCGTGACCCTGGCCCAGCGTCGGGGTCCAGCCGAACCGGCAGAGGTGGTGGAGCCGAACACGGCGTCGCCCCCGGCAGGCGAGCTGGTCGAGGAGGGCGCCGAGGCGACTTGAAGCCGTCACGTCGGCGACGGCGAGGCTACGATGTCCACGTGGGGGCTCCCTGTTCTTCTGACCTTGTCCGCGCCTGCCCTACTGACCCTGGCCGAGCGGCAGCGCTCGCGTGAGGCCGATGCGGGCGCTGCTGCGCTACGCCCGAACGTTCACGGGCTTCGAGCGCGATGCGCGAATCTTCCTGCTGGCCTCGGTCGCCTTCGGCATCGTCTTCAGCCTGTGGTGGGTCGACTTCAACCTCTACCTCACCGCCCTCGGCTACGAGCCCGCCTTCATCGGTCTCGCCGGCGCCGCCTGGTCGCTGGCCGGCGTGCTGGTGGCGCTGCCGTTGAGCCTGGCCTCCAACCGGCTGGGACGACGGCTGGTGATGGCCGTGGGGGCGGTGGTGGCTGCGGCCTCGGCGGCCTGCCTCATCGTCTTCACGGGGCCGGCCGCCATCATCGCCGGCGCGGCCGCGATGGGTGCCGCCGCCCAGACCTTCTTCGTGCTCCAGTCGCCGCTGCTCATGGAGCACAGCCGGCCGGAGCATCGCAACGAACTGTTCTCGCTGCAGGCGGCCATCATGCCCGCGACCAACATCGGGGCGGCGCTCCTGGGCGGGCTCGTGGCCCTGGTCATCGGCACGGTCGTGGGCGTGGAGTCGAGCGATCCGACGGTCTATCGGGTGCTGCTGGCGGTCATGACCATCGCCGCCGTGCTGGCCGCGATCGCCATCGCTGCCCTGCGCGACGACCGACCGCGGCGCAGGGACGCGGAGCACAGGGCCGCTGCGGGCCCGCGCAGTCCGCGCTCGCGTCTCCCACGCCTGTCCGACCCCGGGACCTTCGTGCGCCTGCTGGTGCCGAACTTCCTCATCGCCCTCGGCGCTGGTCAGGTCATCCCCTACGTCAACGTCTTCATCGAGGGCAAGTTCGGGCTCGACCTCACCGCGCTCAACCTGATCTTCGCGGTCACCGGCCTGGGAACCGTGCTGGCGATGATGGCCCAGCCGGCCCTGGCCAAGCGCTTCGGCAAGGTGGGCACGGTGGTCCTGGTGCAGGGCCTGAGCATCCCCTTCCTGCTGGTGCTGGGCTTCAGCCCGATCCTGTGGACGGTGATCGTGGCCATGACGGTGCGGAACTCGCTGATGAACGCCGGCCACCCTCTAGCCAACGCCTTCGCCATGGAACGGCTACCCGGGCCCGAGCGAGCGACATACGCGGCCGCCGCCAGCCTGCTGTGGTCGCTCGCCTGGGCCGTGGCCGGCCCCTGGTACAGCCTGCTGCAAGCGAGGCTCGGATTCGACGCCGGCTACGCGGTCAACTTCGTGACGGTCATCGTCCTCTACAGCCTGGGCACGTGGCTCTACTGGCACTGGTTCCACGGGGTCGAGGCCAAGTCAGCCGGTGGATCCGGGCCGACTCCCTCGCTCTCGTGACCAGGTCAGCGCACATGGATGAGCGCATGAACCCGGACGCGAGGAAGCTGGTGAGCCGGCTGGGATTCGAACCCAGGACACAGGGGTCAAGAGTCCGTGGGAGCGGCGTTCATGGGGTCCGCTCCCCTGCTACTGCGTCCACCTGACGCGGGCGTGACGTCCACCGGGTCCATGGCGTGGACTTGAGTCGCATCGCCGTGGCTGTCAACGTGGCTGTCAACGCGCCACCGCGTGCTTGACACTGAGAACGGGGTCTGCCGTCGTTGTAGGGCACAACGTCAGCATCCGTCCGGTGAAGCCGTCAGCAGGTGGCGGTCGTCGATGCGGCCACGCATCCCGCCGCCGTTGGCGGCTTGAGATACGGGCAAGTAGACGCATCCCTTTCATTCTCAAGACCTATGCTGCGAACTACCCACTCGCCTTCGCAGCCACGGTGATAGCAAACTTGCCCACGATCGTCGACCACAAGTTCCTGGGGGATCTGGTTATCGCAGACATGACGGCATGCCCCCACATGAAGGGACCGACGCCCGCGTGGACCGGCGGCACCCGTGCGCTGGCTGATGGGCACCATGTACGAGGAGCGTCGCGCGGGAACACGGAGGCATGAGCGGGACAAGATCGACAGGCCCGGGGATCAGTGGTGTGGGTTCTGGTCCGGACGAAGATTCGCTCCGGCGCGCTGGGAACACGAGTCCCAAGCCAGTCACGATGCGCGATATCGCGACAGAGGCCCAGGTCGCACAGAGCACGGTGTCCCGTATCCTGAATGATGCCGACGGTACTGTCCCCCTCAGCCAACAAACGCGCCAACGAGTGACCGAAGCGGCGCTTCGCCTAGGCTACCGACCCAACCCGATGGCACGTGCTCTCCGAGGAGCGCCCACGATGCTCATGGGAGCCGTGGTTCGAGACATCACAGACCCCTTCTTCTCCGGAGCAATCGAAGTGCTGACCGGAGAAGCTCGGCGGCGTGGGTACAACATCGTTCTCGGAAGCGCCCATGGGGAGGCGACCCAGGTAATCGAGCTTGCGGCAGTCCTTGAGGCCCGCCAATGTGACGCTTTGCTGCTCCTTGGGGATGTCAGCGACCAACCGCAACTGACTGCTGATCTCGACGAGACGCACATACCTGTGGTGGGCCTGTGGCAGGGCAAGGAATCGCCCATCCGCCCGTCGGTCAACGTCGACAACCGCTTCGGGATCAGGCTGGGCCTTGAACACCTAGCTTCGCTCGGCCACACGAGGATCGCGTTCGTGGCAGGTCGCGAGATAGGAGCCATCGGCGAACGTCTGGATGCATATCGAGAGTGGATGGCTGAGCGCCACCTACCCATTCCCGATGGATATGTCCACCATGGTCGCAACACGCCCGAGTCCGGCGAAGAAGCGTTCGCCACGCTACATGGTCTTCGGTGTCCCCCCACAGCGATCATGACCGCGACCGACACACTCGCGCTAGGAGTTCTGCATTCGATCGGAGAGCGCGGCGTGCGGACACCCGATGATGTGTCGGTCGTCGGATTCGACGACATTTCCCTCGCGGCACATTTCGTGCCCGCTCTCACCACGGTTCGCATGCCCGTCCAGGAAATCATCGAGGCGGCGGTGGATATCGCGATCGACGCTCGCACCGGCCGCAAGACAGGGCAGTCTGCTACGGCATTCCGGCCGCAGCTCATCGCAAGGGCGTCAACGGGTCCCGTTCCGAGCGTCGGGTGATGCCCGGCCCTGGCCGTCCCAGGCCATCGGTGCGACTGACCTACCGCACGGCCAGGGGTGGCGGCACCCTCGGTTCGATGCAGCTCCCTATGGGACTCGGTCGGTCACCTCGTCGAGGGTGCATCGGCCGGCGTCGTCACCGCCCCGAGGAACTCGTCCGAGGTCATGACCTGGCCGATCTTCGGGAAGATGAACGTCTCCGCGTATGCCTGCTCCTCGGCCGTATCGGTCCCGGTGCAGTCCGACAGGACGATGACTCGGTAGCCCTTGTCATACGCCGAGCGGGCGGAGGACTCCACGCACCAGTTGGTGTGGAAGCCTGTGAAAGCGACGTACTCGATCTCGTTGGCCCGCAGGAGGTAGTCGAGCGCGGTCGAATGGAAGGCGTCGAGCGTCTTCTTGCCCTCCACCACGATGTCGCCTTCCTGTGGGGTCAGCTGCGTGATCGATCTCCGGGCCAGGGGTTCCCTTGAGCCACGCTCCGGTGCCCCAGTCGGCAGGCATGTCCATCTCGAGCCCGCGCAGACCGGCACATGCAGGGCCAGTGGCCTTGAGCTCGGGGAAGCCCTTCTCGAAGGGGTGGAATGGCACGTACATGACCTTGACGCCCTTGGCACGCGCCCCCTTCAGGAGTGCCTGGAGATTCTCGATGACGTTCCGGCGCTTGAGCTCATCCTTGATGAAGGCATACATCGTGCCGCCGGGTGACAGGAAGTCGTTCTGGGGCTCGATCAGAACGATCGCGGCCTTAGTTGCGGGGATCTTGGTGTCAGGCATTCCTGGTCTCCACTTCTGCTGTTTCTAGGCTCCGTCGCTGACGGGGATCCAGACCCGCATGGTCGACGGATTTCGGTTTGACCACAGGTAGTACGGGACAAGTCGTAGGTGGACCGGTTCGGGGTCTAGCGTGTCCATCCTCTGGCCGAATGGCCACGGGCCCGGCGGTGAGAGCCGGGCGCGTGTGCCCGACGCGATGATCGCGACGACCCCGTCGTCTCCGAGAGGACCCTTCGCCTCGCTGAGCTGACCGTCAGCCTCGAGGCTGAGCTCCTCCAACCTCCAGTCAGTGTCGGCGAAGTCGGCCGATTCGAGGCAATATACGAGGGGGCCACGCTCCACCGCGACGGTCCCGCGCAGCGCGTCCACGCGTGGGTCGGGCCAAGTGAGACGAGGCTGGAGCGGGAGCCGGAGCTGGACACGGTCACCGCTATGCCAGGTACGGGTGATGCGCACGTACCCGGGTGACACCGGCTGCGCCTTCCCGTCGACCTCGACCTCGGCTCCCTCGCGTGCCCAAGCCGGTACACGGATCGCAAGCTCCCAGGCTCGGTCGCCGGGCTCATCCACCGTGATATCCACGATGCCATCCCAGGGGTAGTCCGTCTCGACGCTGACCCGGGTCGGTGTGCCGTCGTCGAGCCGACCCGAGATCGTTCCCGTGGCGTACTGGTGGATGTCGAGTCCCTCAGGGTGCAGACGTGGCAATGTACGCGGCCAGCGATCCGAGCAAGCGGGAGACGTTGGTCGGACAACACGAGACCCAGAACCATGGCGCTCGGAGCGTGTCCTTGCGGAACGGCACCTCGTCGTCCCCCACGGGGATGCCCGGCTGACGCTGGTGGAGCGGGTTCACGTAGAAGAACCGTCGCCCATCGACCGAAAGCGACGTGGCCACCATGTTGTACAGGGTGCGCTCGATGGCATCGGCGAACCGCGACTCTCCGGTCGCGAGCAGCAGGCGCCAGGCGACCATGATCGATGCGACGGCCCCGCAGGTCTCGGTGTACGCCCGGTCCGGCGGCAGCTCGTAGTCGTTCCCGAAGGACTCGCCGAGATGTCGAGCCCCCAGCCCGCCGGTGATGTACGTCCGGCGGGCGACCGACGCGTCCCACTGGGCGATGACCGCGTCGAGTAGCTCCCGGTCGTCAGTCTCGATCGCCACGTCGACCGCGGCCGCTGCGAGGTACTGTGACCGAACGACGTGGCCACGGAATACCTCCGCCTCGCGGATCGGCATGTCGTCCTGGTAGTACTCCCATCCGATCGGATGGGGTTCGAGCGTTCGATGGCCGCGCCGCTCGATGAAGCGCGCCGCCTGGTCGAGGTAGCGGTGCTCGCCCGTTGCCCGGTAGAGCTCGACCAGGCCGAGCTCGATCTCGGGATGGCCCCCCACGCCGGCGTTTGCGCCAGGGCCGAAATCCTCGCAGATGCGGTCCGCGGCCCGGCGCGCGACGTCGGTGAGTACGTCGTCACCGTGAGTCCTGAGCCGAGCGACCGCCGCCTGGAAGAGGTGGCCGAGGCAATAGAGCTCGTGGCCGTGGGAGAGATCCTGGTACCTCGCATCCTTGCCCTGCTGTCCGTAGAACGTGTTCACGTAGCCATCGGACTCTTGGGCCGAGGCGATCGCCTGCGAGATCGCGCCGAAGCGGGTCTCACCCTCGGCATCGCCATGACCGGCCAGGTCCCAGGCCATGGCCTCGAGGTACTTGTAGACATCCGAGTCGGTGAAGTTCTTGCCCTGCCGCTCCGTCGCCGCCCGTCCGGTCGCGGCGATGGCGAAGTTGCCGATCCAGCCCATACGGTCGATCCACGTGCCGCAGTGGGGCAGGAAGGTCTGGTGGTTCAGTTCCTGTCGCTCGGCCCAGAAGCCGCGGGTCAACCGGATGTCGTCGATCGCGAGCGGTCGCAGTGGACCGTTGTTGGGCGCCACGGGCGTCGCCCGGAGTCCGTCGTTCCTATCCATCGTCACTTCCAATCCTTCGATCAACCCTTGATCGCACCAGCAGTGAAGCCGCTCATGTAGGCGCGTTGGAGCAGCAGGAATAGCAGGAGACAAGGGATCGCCGAGACGATGATCCCCGCCTGGAGACCCCCAAAATCGACTGTGCCCCAGTCACCTTGTTGGAGGCTCACGAGGGCAACCGGCAAGGTGTACTTGCTGCCGTCATTCAGCAGGATCAGGGCTGCGATGAACTCGTTCCAGCCGGTCAGGAACGCGAAGAGTGCGACAGTCACGATGCCTGGTACCACGGCCGGGAGGAGCACCCTGCGGAGCGCACTGAATGAGTTGCACCCATCCACCAAGGCAGCTTCGTCCAACTCCCGGGGGATGCTCTCGAACGAATTGCGCATCATGAACAGCGAGAACGGCAACTGGAACATGATGAGCACGAGGCTCAGTCCCAGCAGCGAGTTCGTGAGGCCCACCTTCCCCAGCAGCACATACAGCGGGATGAGGAGTGTCGCATGGGGGACCATCAGGATGGCCAAGGCGGCGCCGAAGAGCAGGTTCTTGCCATGGAAATCGAAGCGTCCGAACACGTAGCCCCCGAGGACGGAGACGAATAGCGTCCCGACCACCGTCATGAGGACGACCAACCCGGTGTTCAAGAGGTAGGTCGGCAAGCCTTCGCCGAAGGCCCAGAGGCGCTCGTAGTTCTCTAGGGTGAACCCGACGTCACCGTCGCTATCACGCCCATAGATGGAACTGAACGCGGACCAGGCGAGTGGGAACAGGAACGCCACCATGAGCACGCCGGCGATCGCGACATAGAGCGCCCGGCCAGCCAAGGGAGGAATCCGTACCCGGGGTGACCGAGTCATGCACTCCTCCGACGGAGCAGCGTCAGCTGGATCGCGTTCAGGACGACGAGGCCTGCGAGGATGACGACGGCTATGGCCGCCGCCTGCCCGAGGTCGAAGCGGCTGAACGCCTGGCGGAACATGGCCATGACCATGGTCACCGTCGAGTTGTCCGGACCGCCTTGCGTTAGCACGTAGAACTGCTCGAAAGCGAGCATCGCGCCCGTGATGATGAGCACGAGACAGAGCGCCAGGGCCGGCCTCAGCAACGGGAGCGTCACGTAGCGGAGGATCTGGAGGCGACTCGCTCCGTCGATCCTCGCGGCCTCGTAGACCTGGATCGGGATCGAATGGAGACCGGTCAGCAGGATGAGCATGTAGAAGCCAGCGAAGCGCCAGGTCATCATGATCACCGTGGACAGGAGTGCATTCAGCGGCGTCCCGAGCCAGTCAATGGGCTTGTCGGTCAGGCCTAGACCATCGAGGAGTGGATCGAGCGGCCCGATGCTTGATGAATAGAGCCCGTAGAAGAGCAGGGCGGCCGACGTGATCCCGACGACCGCAGGGACGAAATAGGCGGTCCTCAGGAAGCCGACGCCTCGTCGCGAGTCCTCGACCAGGAGCGCCAGCAGGAGCCCGAGCCCGATGAGGACGACCGTGATGATGATGGTGTACTGGAGCGTGAATACGACGCTCTGGACGAAGAGCTTGTCGGAGGGGATGGCGATGTAGTTGTCCGGGAAGTTGAACTCTGGCGTGCCGATCAGCGGCCAGTCGTTCATGGACATCCACATGGCCAAGCCGATCGGCACGACGAAGAGCAGCACCACGACCAAAGCGGTGGGTGCTGCGTACGTCCAGGCGGCCAACTCGATACGGGCACGCCGCGCGCGGCCACCGGCCACGACACGGCGTGCGTCGACTTGGGCGCTCTGGGACGAGGCGCTGTCAGCCCAGCTGGCATCGTTTCCCCAGACCGTCGGTCCTAGACTCGGTTCATTGGTCGGCCAGGCACTCCGTCACTTGCAGATTGCCTTCCTGCGCCGCGGTGGCAGGGTCCTCACCGAACACCGCGCCGCGAATCAGCTGCAGCCACGGGCCGTTGGGATCGTTGAAGCACTGGAAGAAGTTCTTCGAGTACGGGGTCTCGCCCTGGGCGACCAGCTCGTTGAAGAGCGTCAAGCGAGCATCGTCCTTCTGGTACTCGTTCTCAGCGAGATCGGTACGCGCAGGGATGAACAGCTTCTTGGCAAACTCATCCAGTTGGACCTCGTCGGACAGCGACCAGGCCAGGAAGTTCCAGGCTTGATCCGCCTTATCCGATGAACCCGAGATGCCCATGACGTCGCCGCCCACGAACGTGGAGACTCCACCATCGGGTCCGGGGATGGGGGTCACGCCCATCTCGAGTTCATCGGACTCGGGAATGGTCCCGAGCGCCTTCGAACCGAGGAGGGCGAAACCCACCTTCCCTGTGGCGAACGCCTCGTTCTGGGTCGGCCCGCCCTCATTGCGCGACAATTCGAGCATCGCCCCGGACTGGAACATGTCGTTGTACCGCTCGTAGACCGCGATGGCGGTGTCCGTGTCAAGCGTGGCTGCGGTGCCGTCCTCATTCATCACCGTGGAACCATCGGCCCAGATGGATGGCCAGACAGTGAAGACGAGACAACCCGCGCAGTTGCCAGGGAAGTACAGGCCGCCGTACTCATCACCGAGCGCGTCGATCGCCTGCGCTGCCTCGTTCACCTCCGCGAGGGTGGTCGGCGGGTCGTCTGGATCGAGTCCCGCCTGTTCGAACAGCTTCTTGTTGAAGTACAGAGCGGAGACATCGATAACGTGGGGCACGGCATAGACTTCGTCATCCCACGTCGCGACCTGGATGTGCGAAGGAGCGAGATGGTCCTTGAACGGGAGTGCATCGACTCGTTCGGTGATGTCCTGCCAGAGGCCTAGAGACGAGTAGTTGGGCCCGTCGATGACGTTGCCGCCGAGCAGGTCGGGCAGCTGGTTGCCACCGGCTGCGGCTCCGACCTTCTGGAGGTACTCCTGGAAGGGGACGACGGTGAGTTCGATCTGGTTCTCGTGGGTCGCGTTGTAGGCGTCGACGAGGGCTTGTGTCTGTGCTGCGGTCACCGAACGTGTCCACATGGTCAATGTCGAGCCATCGTCGACACCCATCGCGGTGTCGGGCTCGGCAGACTGCGCCAGCACTCCAAATGCGCTCCCGAACACAAGAGCGGCGGCGGCCGTCGCAGCTAGGCCCGCCCGCGCCGAACGATCGATCCTTCTCACGTGACACTTCCTCCAATGCGGCGGGATGCGACCCACCAAGTAGTGCACATAGAGGCGAACTGTCTGCGCCACGCCCTTGAACCGACCGCTTCAGACTCAGAACCGATCCGTTGTGATCGGGGCAATGATTGCGACGCGATCAACACCGCCTCGTGGCTGACACCCAATCGGTGTCGGTGAAAGCATACGATACGCAACATTCGTTTGCATAGCCTGTCTCGAGTGAATCTGGAGGTACCCCGAACGTTTGACGTGGCTGTCAACGTGGCTGTCAGCCATACACAGAAGGCCGCACGAGCGAGGGATTACCTCGCATCCAAGCGTGGATACGAGGTAGAAGTGGTGAGCCGGCTGGGATTCGAACCCAGGACACAGGGATTAAAAGTCCCCTGCTCTGACCGCTGAGCTACCGGCCCGTTGATGTCAGTCAGTGTAGGTGTGCATGTGAGTCCGTGAGGCGTGCCATTAGGCTCGCTGAGCAATCAGACGCAGGGCCTCGTCTCCAAGGTCGAGATAGTACGGATGCAACTGCGACCACTGAGCGGCGATCTCGTCGACAGGCCGACCGATCATCCGCGCGGCAACACTTTCGTCGGCGCTGATCATCCCGAACCACAAACCTGCACCGCCCACCCCGAGGAACAGGCTAGCCGTGATGAGAAAGCCCAAGCGGACGTCCTCCTCGTCGCCGCTCCAGCCAGCGTCGCGAAGACCGTCGATGTAGCCGTCGAGCGCCGCCCGTTCGAGTGCGTGCACCTGATCGAAGGGTACGTCGAGGTACTGCGGTGGGACAGCGATCAGCGGGGCAATGTCCTCGCCGAGGTGTCCGATGCCGAGCCCTTGCCAGTCGATGGCGATCGTCTGCTCATGATCAGCGACGAATCGAGACCCTAGGTTGCGGCGGTGTGCGTCGTGATGACACAGGGTTCGTGGCAGCGCTTCGAGCGCCGCGAGCAGTCGGAAGCGCTCGTCCCAAAGCCGCTGAATCCGGTTGACACTTTCGTCCGTCAGCCAAGTCGCGAGCAATCCAGGACGGCGACCATCACGCATCGCGCGGACGCCGGACCTTCCCATCTCGAGCCACTCCCTGGTGCGCCCGCGCGACAACCATGGATACGTCGGGAGGGGCCGGTCCGCGAGATATCTGCCATTGAAGCGTCCTAGGTGCCGGGCTGCCAGACCGTACCTCTCCAGCGGCCACACCGGTGGACCCTGATCGGGAAGATCCTCCAGCCACAGTTCGATCTCGATGCCGCCGTTGTCTTCGATGTGGAGGTATCGAGGAGCGACGAGCCCATCGCCCAGATCGTCGAGCAAGCCAGAGGCGTACACATCAGCTTCCCGTCGCCAGTAGTCCCAGCCATCCAGGATGTCTCGCTCGAATGTCACCTGGCCGATGCCGGCTGGTGAATGGCGCAGAACCTTGACGATGGCCGACCAAGAAGATGTCCCCGCTTGGCCGACGAGGGTGCCCTTGATTCGGCTGATACCCCCGACGATGCCGACCTCCTCTGTCGACCCGCCACCTATCGACGCCACGGACCAGTCGACGAGCAGGGCAGACGGCTCGCCGAGGCCCGCGCGCGCGGCTCGTTCGACGATGTCCGCCGTGATCTCCATCGAGTCAGCGTAGCGTACGTGCGACGCCCTTCCTGGCGAGCATTGGCCCAACTCCATCCCTGAGGCGAGTCTGGGTATGGTCCACGCTCAGGCACAGACGAAAACTATGCCCATTACGCTCGCCCCTCCACTCACGGAAGCACAGCGCTCAGCCCGAAATGCTTGAAAGTCCCCTGCTCTGACCGCTGAGCTACCGGCCCGTGGTGACGTCCAAGTCTATGTCCACGCGCGTCGACTCGTCGTCGAGGTGCTCGTCGTTGCCTCCCGCAAGATTCGGACGCGGTCGCGGCGATGGCGCGCTCAGCCGGCTGGTGGCTGAACCGGCGGCTCCTCGTCGAGCAGAAGCTCCTCCGTACCCGCCTCGCCTGCCTCGAGCACGCCCGCTTGCTCGTGCACGGCGGCCTCGTGGGCAGCATCACCGCTCCGTCCACTCTGGCGCTGGTCGAGCCCGGCGATGCTCTCGACCCTGCCGTACAGGACCACCACATCGCCAGCATCGATGTGGGTGTCCCCGCGCGGAACCCCGAAGTAGTTGCCGTCCACCCGCTCGATGCCGAGCAGGACGATGCCCTCATCCCGCAGCGAGAGCGAGGCCAGGTCGCGGCCCGCCAGCCAGCCGCCCCTCTCGACGGTTAGCTCCGTGACGATGTATTCGCCCCCCACGTGCAACAGCGCGGCGTAGTCGTGGACCTCGAGGTCGGTCCAGCGACGCAGCGCGACCGTGGCCAGATGTGTGATGCGTTCGTCGACCCAGCGCGTCCGCGACGCCCGCCAGATGAGGAAGATGCTGAGGCAGACGACCGCGACACGCGCGAGGCCATTGGCGTCATCGCCCATCTCCGTCGCCGCGAGCACGACCGATGCGATGACTGCCACGACGCCGGCGCTGCCGGCGAGCATCAGCCACATGATGATCCGTCGCCGGACCGGGTGGCGCACGACGCTCTCCGACTCGGTGGTCGTGAAGCCGGCACCACTGAAGGCCGAGCGCGCCTGGAAGCGCGCGGCTTCGCGAGACATGCCGGTGGCGGTCAGCGCGATGGTCGCCGCACGCGTGACCACCAGCGAGAGCGTCAGCACGATCATGAGCGTGAGGATGGCCGCCACGCGCTGACGGTACCTGAAATCGCTGGCCTGCAGAGCGGCGTCGAAGGTTGTGGAGACGCCGTACGTCAACTCGATCGCAGCTGCACGGCAGACCTGACGCGACCGCGCGAGGGTGGCATCGTTGTGCCGTGGACGAGCTGCTGGCTCTCCCGCTTCGACTGCCTCCCAACCGCGTCTACCGCTTCTACCGGGGCGGTGACCAGATCGACCGGTTCCGCGGCGCGCCGGAACCCAGGGACACGGTCTTGCCCGAGGACTGGGTCGGCTCGACCACGGCGGCCCTCAACCCGCCCGAGCACACCTACGAGGGCGAAGGCCAGAGCTGGGTCGAGGTCGGCGGGAAGCGCGTGATCATCGCCGACGTGCTCCGCGATCGGCCGGAGGACGTCGCCGGCCGCGAGATCGTCGAGCGCTACGGTCCCACCACCGCGCTGCTGGTCAAGCTGCTCGATGCCGGGTCACGCCTGCCCCTTCACGTGCACCCCTCACGCGATCTGGCTCGCCAGATCTTCGACTCGCAGTTCGGCAAGGCCGAGGCGTGGGCGGTGGTGGCCACACGCCAGATCGAAGGCGCACCCTCTCCGCGCATCTGGCTCGGCTTCAAGGAGGACGTCTCGCGCGAACAGCTGATGGCCTGGATCACGGACCAGGACACCGCGGCCATCCGCGGCGCCATGAACGAGATCGAGGTGGCGCCCGGCGACGGCGTCTTCGTGCGACCGGGGCTGCTGCACGCCACCGGTGCCGGTGTCTTCCTCGTGGAAGCACAGGAGCCGACCGACTTCAGCATCGTGGCCGAGTACGACGGTTACCCCATCGCACCCGATGGGGTGCACATGTTCAAGGGCTGGGACACGATGATCGAGGTCATCGACCGTGGCACGGTCGATGCCGACAATCTGGCGGTGCTGTGCGGGCGGCCGCGTCGCGTGGCCGGCAACGAGACCGAGAGCTGGTACGAGGATGACGTGTGGGGCGCGCAGAGCGACCCCTACTTCAAGGACTTCCGACTCGTCAAGGCCTTCCGACTCGTCGTCGAGGGACAGGTGGCCTGGCCACACGCCGGCCGCTACGCGGTGGTCATCGTGACGGGCGGCTCGGGCGTGGCCGAGACCGCACATGGTGGGCTCGAGATCGCAGCCGGGGACACGTTCGCCGTCCTCGGCGCCACGGCACCGACCACCATCAGCGGCCGGCTCGAGATGCTGGTGACAACGCCGTCGTTCAGCTGACCTGCGCGCCGGTTGCGGTGCGCTCGACTCCGGTCGGCTACGGTGGGTCCATGACGAAAGTACCAGTACGACAGTGGTGGATAGCGCGATACTGTCACCACGATGGCTGAGCGGACCCTGTATGAAGTGCTGATGCTGCACCCGAGCGCGACGATCGAGGTGATCAACGCGGCCTATCGGGCGCTCGCCAAGCAGTACCACCCCGATTACGCCGGGCCCGAGGATCCGAGAAGATGGCCCACCTCAACGAGGCCTACGCGATCCTCTCGAACCCCGAGAAGCGAGCGCGCTACGACGAGATCATCGGGGTGTCGGAGGTGGGTGAAGTCGTCGGCCACAGCCGTCAATCGATGCCCGGCGCCACCAACCTCAAGTACGACGGCGGTGCCTGGTCGGTCCGTCCCCAGACCGAGCCCACACCGGCCTCGGCCCAGTACGGCGAAGCCGGTCCCCCACCGCGGTTCCCGACCGCGTCGGGCAGTGTGCTCTCGTTCGGTCGCTACCGCGGCTGGGCGCTGTCGCAGGTGGCCGCCTACGATCGCAACTACCTCGAGTGGCTGAGCCGCACCATGGCCGGAAAGACCTACACCGCCGAGCTGCGGCAGGTCCTCAGCCAGACCAGCAACTAGCAGCGGACGGTCAGCGGCAGAGCCGCACCTGCGTGGGTGGACCCTGGACCGCATCTGCGAACCCTCGAACGGCGCGTCAACCCCTGGCAGGTTGAGCCCGAGCCACCGGCGCGAGTCCGCGGCTTCAGCCTTCTCCGACTCGCCGGTAGACCGCGCCTTCGGAGTCCTCGAAGCGCAGCTCCCACGCCGGGTCGGCCGCAAGGAACGGCCCGAGCTGGTCCTGGCCGGCGCCGATGGCGACGAGGGTCACGTCCCATCGCTCCAGGATCTCGGCCCAGTCGGCACGCGCGGCAGCGACGTGCAGGTAGTCCTCCCAGACGTCGTCGCCGAAGAGCTCGATGCGGGTGTCGACCATGACCGGCACCCCGGGCAGGGCCAACTCGAACCACGAGGCCCACTCCTGGGCAGCGTAGAGGTGTTCGCCGGGTACAGCCTCGGCCAGCAGGCTCTCGGTCACTCCGTGGGGCGCATGCCGGACCATGCCCTCGGGACCGTAGAGCGCATCGATCGGCTTCCATACCGGCAGCACCACCAGGGCCACGACCGCGGCCAGACCGGCGATGGCGGTGTAGCCCACGCCACGCGGCTCATCGAACGCGGGGTCGCCCAGCCGTCGGCCGCGGATCTGCAGGCCGCTCACGAGCACGGCCGCGAGGGGCGCGGCGCCGATGGCCCACCAGACCACGTTGCGTACGGCCATCAAGCTCAGCAGCGCGAGACCCGCCAACCACGCGAGCTGCAGCCATGAGAGGACTCGTCCGCGGACGAGCAGCAGCACGAGCATCGCGGCCAGCGAGGCGTAGAAGAAGAGGCCCGTGGGTGTGCGCAGCGTGGGCGCCTGCCACTCGGTCACGAGCGAAGTGATGAGCGGGTCGCGCGACAGCTCCACCACGTAGCGCCACATCTCGAGACCCCACGGGTTGATCAGGGTGGCAGCCACCGAGAGCACGCCGACCGCCAGGGTCACCAGGGCAAGGCGCCGTCGAGCCACGAGGTCCTCGAGCAGGGCCAGGCCGATGGCCAGCCAACCCATGAAGAAGGAGCCGTGGGTGTTGGCCCAGACGACCATCACCAGCGGGATGAGCCAGAGCAGCAGCGGGTGCTTGCGGCGCCAGGCGAGGATGGCCAGGACCGCGGCGAAAGCAGCCACACCGAACACCTGTGAGCGCAAGGCCAGGTTGGTGGTGGCCACCGCGAAAGCAACGAGCGTGACGGTCGACGCCACGATGCGGTTGGCCTCGTACGTGCGGCAGGCGGCGAAGACGAAGCCGAAGGTGGCCCCGACGGCGATCGCCCGCACGAGCAGCAGGCCGAGCCAGCCTGCCGCCTCGTAGACGGCTGCGAAGACGACACCGGCGGCCCACTGCTGGTTGAGCCAGGGTTCGCCCGCGACGGTGAAGGTGAAGGGGTCGGTCTCGAGGAGCCGGCCCTGTTCGAGCGTCAACCCGCCGGCGCGGATCTGATAGGCCACGTCCTCGGTCAGCACCGGCGCCAGCAGCGACGCCACCGCCGGCAGCAGCACCGCCAGCAGGGCGAAGAGACGACCGCGCGTGATGGCCCAGCGCGGGGCGCGAGCACCGGGCACGTCGGGCTCGGCTCCGGCGGGATCAGCGGCAGGGTCGGCGGCGGTCGGGCTGGGTGCGCCGGGCGCCGTCAGGCACGGCCGGCGTCTGGTGCGGGGCCATCGAGCCCGAGACTACGGACGAGCGACCGCACTGGACCGGACCCGAAGGTACCGCTCCGACCATGACGAGCGGCCGCGGCCAACGTGCATCCCGGCCCGCGCCTCGCGGCGCACGCGTACGGCTGCCCGGCCAGCGGGCAGACCTTCACCAGCTCGAACGGTCGCGGGCTCAGCGCGCCGGGCGCAGGATCAGGCGCAACACGAAGAGCGAGAACCAGGCCGCGAGACCCCAGAAGAGCATGGCTGCGATGACCGCCGGCTCGAACTCCTCGGGTCCGCTGATGCTGGCATCACCGACCTCGACGAGGTCCTCGGCCACGCCGGTGATCTCGAAGCGATCGAGGATCGTCTCCACCGGCAGCAACCACAGGTCGGTCAGGTCCATGAGTGCCGGCACGTACTCGGTCAACCCCTCGGGCACCTCCACGAACGGCAGCGCCAGGCGCAGCACCAAGGTGATCTGCACGAGAGCGAAGAAGAGCCCGGCTAGGCGGATCAGCAGCACGCGCCCCAGTGTACGGGCGCCGGCCGGGCCTCGACGGGTACGCTCTGGCCATGCCTGAAGCCATCCCTGCGGGGGTCCTCGTGCTGATGGGGGTGATGGCTGCCGGCAAGACCAGCGGAGGCAGCAGCCTTGCGCCACGCGCTGTCTTTGACCCCACCGCTCATCGCGGCGGCCGCGGCCGGGGTGGTGATGGACCCGGCTTCCCTGTCACGGCTGCGCCAGGCAGGGGCGGTCGTCTACCTGCGCGCGCGAGCCCGCCCAAACCGCCTCGGTGCCGCCTAGCGCGCAAGCTCGTCGAGGAAGTCGGCGGTGCGCTCGAGCGCGAGCCGCAGGTTCGCCCGGGAGTTGGCGTAGGCCACCCGGACGTGATCGCGGGCGAAGTCGCCGAACCCGGAGCCTGCCAGCACGCTCACGCCGGCCTCGGTCAGTAGGCGTTGCGTGAAGGTGGCCCCGTCCAGGCCCGCACCGCTGACGTCGGGGAAGACGTAGAAGGCACCCGGCGGGGTCGGCACCGCCAGGCCCGGCAGCGATCGCAGGCCCTCGATCATCAAGGCGCGGCGGGCCCGGAACTCGGCCACCATCTCGTCAACGGCCAGTTGCGGCCCGCTGAGCGCCTCGGCACCCGCCACCTGCGCGTGAGCGGCGGTGCCCGAGACGGTGTTGATGATGAGCCGCTCGAAGGGCTCGACGAGCGGCGATGGCACGATGCCCCAGCCCAGCCGCCAGCCGGTCATGGCGTAGGTCTTGGAGACACCGTCGAGCACGATCGTGCGGTCGGCCATGCCCTCGACTTCGAGGGCCGAGTGATGCTCGCCCTCATAGACCAGGCGGCTGTAGATCTCGTCGGTGAGCACGACCAAGTCGTGGGCCATGGCGATCGAGGCGACCCCTTCGAGGTCCGCCGGGGTCAGCATCGCGCCAGTGGGGTTGTGCGGGCTGTTGATGATGAGCACTCGCGTGCGAGACGAGATCGACGCTCGCAGCTCATCGAGATCGAGGCGGAAGTCGTTCTCCGCGCGCAGGGGCAGCGATACCGGCACCAGCTCGAGGGCGCGGGCCATCGAGGCGTAGATGGGGAAACCGGGGTCGGGCACGATGACCTCGTCGCCGGGATCGGCCAGCGCCATCAACGTGAACGTCAGGATGGGCTTGGCCCCGGGGGTGACCACCACGCGTGAAGGCGAGATCTCGACGCCCCGGCGACGACCGAAGTCGGCCGCGATGGCCTCTCGCAAGACCGGCATGCCCAGTGGTGGTGGATAGTGGGTAGCACCGTCCACGAGCGCGCGGTAGGCCGCCTCGATGACGTTGGGCGGGGTGTCGAAGTCGGGCTCGCCGATATGGAGCGTCACGACGTCTCGTCCCGCAGCGGCCATGGCCCGCACCTGGGCGCCCACCGCGAAGGCACTCTCGGTACCGAGCTGCTCCATCCGCCGAGCCGTGCGCATGGGCCCGACTGTAGCGCCGGCACAGGGCCGTGTGTCGTTCGTCCGGCAAAGCGGCGAAGCGTGCGAGAATCGCGTTCGTGACCAGCTACTACGATCTCGACGCCGCCAACGCGCGCGTGGACGAGCTCCGACCCATCCTCTCCGCCCTGCGTGATGCCCGCGACGAGATCGCCGCGGGCCAGGCGCGCCTGGCCCAGCTCAGCGCGACCGACGGAGCCGACAGGGCACGCATCGCGCGCGAGCAGCAGGCCATGACGGCCACGGTGCGGACCATGGAGGCAGCCGTCCTGCAGATCGACGACTGGGGCGTGACCCTGCGTGACATCGGCAGCGGACTGGTCGACATCCCCGCGCTCGCGAACGGCCGGCCCATCTGGCTTTGCTGGAAGCTGGGCGAGGACGAGATCGCCTGGTGGCATGAGCTCGACGCCGGTATCGCTGGCCGCAAACCCCTGATCGAACTGGAGTAGAGATGTCCTTTCTTCGCAACCTCATGGGCCCAGGCGTGCCGTCGGTGTCGGTCCAGGAAGCCGCCGAGCTGCAGGGCGGCGAGACCGGCGCCCTCATCCTCGACGTGCGCGAGGCCAACGAGTACACGCAGATCAGGGCCAAGGGCGCGAAGCTGCTGCCGCTGGGTCGCCTGAACAACCGCGTCAAGGACCTCCCGCGCGATCGCGAGATCCTGCTCATGTGCCGCACCGGCGGACGCAGCCAGAACGCGACGCAGTTCCTCGCGGCCAATGGCTTCGCGAACGTGACCAACGTGAAGGGCGGCATCATGGCTTGGTACCAGGCCGGCCTCCCCACCAGCAGCGGTGCGCCCGAACCCGACGAGGGCGAGTTCTAGCCGCCCTCGCCAGCGCTGAGGACGGCATGACCCCGCGCGCCCCGCGCGTCCGGCTGCTGGCTGGATCGGCCGGCCCCGAGCGAGTCCCGGCCCGTCCGGACCCGGACACGGCTGACTGGTACATGCCCCTGCACCTGCGCGATGCGCCCGCCGCTCGCGCACGGGTCGCGACCCAGATCGAGGTCGGCGCCGACGTCGTGGTCGCCCCGACCTGGCTGACGCACCGACGGGCGCTGTTGCCACTGGGCGAGACCCGCCGTGCCGGTGACTGGACCGCGGCCGCGGTACGCCTCGCGCGCGAAGCGGTGGAGGTGGGGCTGGAGCGACGCCAAGGAGCCCTCGGCGACGTCCCCGACGCTCCCGACGCTCCCGAGGTCTCGCTGGACGACGTCCGCCGCGGCCGTCCTGCACCGCTCGTGGCGGCCTCGCTGCCGGCACTCGACGACGAAGCGGAGGTCGCGACCGGCCGACTGCTGCCACGAGAGACCGCCACCGAGCGTGACTACCGCGACCAGGCCGGGATCATCGCGGACGCGGAGCCGGACCTCATCCTCGTCGAGGGCCAGCGGTCCGAGGCCGACGCGCGCACCGCCCTGGCCTCTGCGCTCGACACCGGCCTGCCGGTATGGGCCGCCCTGACGCCCTCGGCGCTGTCGACGAGCGACCTCGAGGCATGGTTCGAATGGGCCGGAGCGACCGGCCTGGCCCGGTTGCTCCTGCCGTCGCCGCTGCCCGCTGCGCTGCCTGCCACGGAGGCCGCCCTCCCCTGGGGCGGCGTGGCCGACCATCCCGGGTCCGCGACCGCGTGGCTGGAGGCCGGTGCCCGAACGATCGCCCTGCTCGACGGCGCCACGGTTCCCGTGCTCGAGTCGCTGCGAGCCGCGCTCGATGACCATGAACGTGCCGATCTCGAAGTCGAGCAGGCCGCCCGTCGACGCTGGCAAGCCCTCGTCGAGCAGGCCGCTGCCATGGCGCCGGGCGGGGCGGCCGTGTGGATCGGCACCGTGCCCGGGGAGGGCTTGCCCGAGGGGTTCCGCTGGCACGTCGTGGAGGAGGCCCAGGTGCCACGGCTGCCGGACGAAGCCTATCGCCTGGCGGTGGCCACGACCGTGATGGGACCTCCACTCGAGCGCATCCTCGAACGAGGAGGCGTGCTCGTGGGCCCCCTGCCCCATCCCGGGAGCCTGCGCCGTATCGTCGTCGACGAGGCCGAACCGCCGTTGGCGATCTCGCGTCGCGAGGGTTGAACGACGACGGGGTACCAGATGTCCCGGCACGAGCGACCGTCCCGCACCTTCGGGCAACCCACGTGCCCAGCCTGGGTGCGCAGCGCGTCGGCCGTCTCCTGCCTTCGGCCAGCCTGCGTGCGCAGCCTGGGTGCGCAGCGCGTCGGCCGTCTCCAGCCTTCGGCCAGCCTGGGCGCGCAGCCATCCCGTGGAGACTAGTCTGGCGCTCGAGCGGCGCCGACCGGCCTGTCCCAGCGTGTTCCGAGTCCCGGAGGGATGAGAGCGACCCCCCGAGCACGTTCTGAACCCCACGGGGATGGAACCGCGTTCGAGCTCACCAGGCTGAGGGCCTCGAGCGCCAGGCTAGTCTCAACCGCATAAGGCGCGCTCCGAGACCGCGCGGGAACCGCTGCCGGACCGAGGGGCGCGCAGGCAGCGCCGTTTCCGAAGCGAGAAACGCGTCGATGCGACGCCCGGAGCGCAGAACGCGGCGCCGTCTCCGAAGCGAGAAACGCGTCGACGGGCGGTGCCGTGGCTCGGGCTGTGCCTAGGCCCGGTACTGCTCCTCGGGCTCGGGCTTGATGCGCAGGATCCTGCCGATCACCCGCTTGCTCGACTCGGGCCGGCTGAAGGCGATGCCGAGGATGATGAGGATGACGAAGTTGAGCATGCCCACGCCCATCGCGTTCATGTAGCCGAGTTGCTGGCCGATCTCACCCTCGATGGCGAGACCGGGGACCGTCGCCCCGGCGATGCCGAGTTGGAAGAACGGTGGTCGCGGCGAGATCTCGGCGCGCAGCGAGCCGTCAGTCGTGCCCTCGGGCGTCTCGCCGCCGATGATGAAGGCGTGCGCGCCGATGCCCACGATGGGCGCAGCCGCGGTGCCGACCGGCAAGTCGGTCTGATCCAGACGCTCCCAGCCATCGTAGTCACCGGTGGTCGTGTCGGGCACGGCCCACAACATCGAGTCCTGGGGCACGCCGTCGGCGTCGAAGCCACCGATGGCGTACACCGCACCGTTGGAGTTGAAGCCCGTGGCAGCGGCACGCGGTGCCGGCAGCGTCTGCCCCTCGGGAGCGACCCGCCAGCCGGCGAGGGCGCCGGCCTCGTTGGTGGCGGGGACGTTCTGGTCCATCTCGAGACGGAAGACCGAGTCGGTGGCGGCCCCGTCGGGTCCGATGCCACCGATCACGTAGAAGAAGTCGGCGATCCGATCGGCGACCATGTGGGCGCGCGGCTCCGGCAGTGCCAGATGGTCATCGAGCGGCTCCCAGGCACCGAGGTCGCCACGATCGTCGATCCAGGCGAGGTAGGCGCCGTTGGTGGGCTCACGGTTGACGTCGAGGCCACCGAAGAGCACGAAGCCGGCGGTGCCCTCAGCCACGCCTGCGCCTGCCAGTGGCTGCGGCAGCGTCAGCGGTTCGCTGCCGTTCTCGCCGTCCGCAAGCTCCCAGCTGGTCAGCACGCCTTCCTCGACCACGCCGCGGTAGACGGTCGCGGTGGGCTTACCGGCCGCGTCGAAGCCGCCGATGAGGTAGGGAATACCCGAGTACATGCCCATGGCGGCGTCCGTGCGCGGCTCAGGCAGCGCCGGTCCAGACGTCCACGGTACGAGGTTGCCGCTCTCGGTCACCTCGGTCACGAGCACCTCGTCGGTGGCGGTGCCATCGACCGCTCCGCCGATGAGGTAGACGGTCGCGCCCGACTGGTAGATCGACGAACCCGAGCGGGCCGCCGGCAGGTTCAACTCCTCGGCCTCCGGCTGGTTCGACTGCCACGGCTTCATGGCGCCGGCCGGCGCCGGACAGCGCAGGTCCTCGTTGTCGGCCGGACAGAGGTTGACGATGGAGACGACGTTGTAGCCGACCTCGATGGTCTGGCTGGTGGTGATGTAGTAGGCCCAGTTGGGAACCACGCCGAGCATGAAGATGATGAGCAGGAACCAGAAGGTCGCCTTCAGCCCGGCCCAGGTCCAGCCGTCGGCGTCGAATAGCCCGAAGGCCGCTCGGCGGCGGGTGGCGCCCTGTGGGAGTGCTTGCTGTGACACGTCCTCTCCTGCCCTAGCTCGAGATCACGATATCGCCGTGCATGGGCGTGTAGTGGCCGGGCACGGTACAGGCGAACTGCAGGCCTTCGGCCCCGGACTCCGGCACGGTCCAGATGTAGGACTGCTCACCCGACTGCCAGGTGGGGATGCCGGCCTCGGTCTCGCCGAAGGGCACCTGCAGCGCCGCGGCCTCGCCGATGAAGAAGTTGTGGTCGAAGCCGGCGGTGTTGTCCACGATGAACTCGATGGTCTCGCCGGGCACGGCCTCGATCTGGGTCAGCTGCGCGCCGCTCTCATCGAGGAACTGGAGCGCCGCGTTGGCCGTCGAGCTTGATCGCCCGGGGGTTCTCGGGCGTACCGCCGGCGGCCGCATCGCCGCTGGTGTCCCCGGCCGGCTCGGCGACCTCACCGTCAGCCTCGCCCTCGCCGGCGGCTTCGCCGTCACCCGCGGCCGGCTCGGTACCGCCATCGGCCGGTCCACCGGCGGTGATCACGATATCGCCGTGCATGGGCGTGTAGTGGCCGGGCACGGTACAGGCGAACTGCAGGCCTTCGGCCCCGGACTCCGGCACGGTCCAGATGTAGGACTGCTCACCCGACTGCCAGGTGGGGATGCCGGCCTCGGTCTCGCCGAAGGGCACCTGCAGCGCCGCGGCCTCGCCGATGAAGAAGTTGTGGTCGAAGCCGGCGGTGTTGTCCACGATGAACTCGATGGTCTCGCCGGGCACGGCCTCGATCTGGGTCAGCTGCGCGCCGCTCTCATCGAGGAACTGGAGCGCCGCGTTGGCCGTGAGCTTGATCACCCGGGGGTTCTCGGGCGTGCCGCCGGCCACGGGCACGGTGCCACCGCCATCGCTCGGGGCCGTGGTCGCCGCGGGCGCCGTGCCACCGCCGGTGCTGCCGGCCGGGGTCAGCCCATCGGGTGCCTTCCAGCACGCCGGTGGGGCGGTGGTCTCGGGGCCGGGCTGCCAGTTCGGGTCGGTCCAGCCGGCCACCATCTCGGGCTCGGCATGCTCGGCGTCCGCCTCACCGTGCGAGACGATGTGGCGCTTGAAGACGATGTCCTGGCTGGCCGTGAGCCAGGCGATGAGCTCCTCCACCTGGCGGTAGTTGAGCGGCCCGTTGGGTTCCTTCCAGCTGGCCATCAGGCTGTTGGGATCGCCACACACGTAGCGCCCACCGACGGTCAGCACGTTGTCGAGGTAGTCGGGGTTGAGATGACCGCTGCCGGGGTCACCGCCGGGGGTCAAGGCGTTGTACAGCTTGGCCTGGTCGTTGAGCCGCGGACCGATGCCGCCCTGGCCCGTGTCACCGTGGCACTCGGCGCAGTTGGCCAGGTAGAGCTCGTAGCCACGGGCCACGTCGGTCACGTACTGCGTCTCGATCTCGGCCGCCATGCGGCCTTCGGTGCCTAGCGCGGGCACACCGCTCTCGTAGAACCAGTAGACGGGGATGAAAAGCGCGATAAGCAGGACCGCCAGGAAGACGACGTTGCGGGCGTTGGCGCTCTGGCGCACGATCTGGGCCGAACGCTCCTCGGTCAGCCCGACGCTGTGCGCGCGCGGGCTGGAGGAGAAGCGCTCCACGTCGCGGCTCTCGCCCTCGACCGGCGTCAGCTGCGCATCGGGAGTGTCGAGCTCGCCCGATCCGCGCGGCGTGAGCTCGCGGCCGCTCCGGTCCTCGGTCATCAGATGCAGCCGGTGGGGGACTTGGGCGGGATGAGACCGGGCTGGCCCAGGGCCACCGGCAGCGCACCAAGCACGACCGTGCTGGTGTCGACGATGAGGTCGCCGTCCTGCACCGTGTGCGGGAAGTGGTCCATGCCGCGTGGGGCCGGGCCGAGCTCCTTCACCTTGGTGCCCAGGCGGTCATAGCGTGAGCCGTGGCAGGGGCACTCGAACCAGTAGTTGGACTCGCAGAAGTTGGGCTTGCAGCCGAGGTGGGGGCACTTCTGGTACATCGTGACCACGTTGGTGGCCTCGCCCTTGCCGTCCGGTGAGTCGCCGTTCTGGAAGCCGAGGTTGGGGTCCTGCAGGATGACGAAGGTGCGCGCCGAGGCGAAGTAGGACGGCGCGCCGTCCTTGAGCGTGAGGCCCTGCACCTCGGGGCTGGCCGCGACGGTGTCGTAGTCGCCCAGGTTGATCTGTCCGCCGAAGCCGCGCGCGAGGTTGGGCCAGAGGAAGCCCAAGGTGCCGGCGCCGACCTCGAGCAGCCACAACGCCACGGCCGCACCGATGGAGCGGCGGATGAGCTGGCGTCGGGTCAGCCCACCGGTGGCGCCGGTGCGCATCTCGCGCAGCACCGGCTCGGTCAGCGCCTGGGGCTCTTGCGATCGAGTCAGCTTCCAGTTGCCCATCGTTCCCTACAGTGCGAAGAAGAAGCCGTCCCACGGCATCGTCCAGGCATAGCCCGGGCCGCGGAAGAAGGCGCCGAGGAAGGTGACGGTGAGACCTGCACCCATGATGATGGTGAAGAGCATCACGCTGGTCTTGCGGTCGCTCGGCCGAGGCGAGCCGCCGTCGCCCTTGGGCCCACGATCGATGAAGGGCACGAGCGCGGCGCCCACGAGGATGACCGTGGGAGCCAGCACGCCCGCGACCGTGGGATGGAAGTAGGCCAGCAGCTCCTGCAGGCCGACGAAGTACCAGGGGGCCTTGGCCACGGCCGGCGTCACGTTGCCGTTGGCCAGCTCCTCGAGCGGAGCGTTGACGAAGACGCCCATGAGCAGCATGAAGATGCTCATCATGGCCGCCGCGAAGAACTCGATGCTGAGCAGGTGCGGCCAGGTCATGACCGTGTCGTCCGGTTCCTTCTGGACGCGGACGACGGCATCCTGCTTGACCAGGGCCAGCAGCCGGTAGGGCTTGGCGGCCATGGGCACGCGCTGCTTGTCGATCTCGGTCACGCGCCGCTCGGGCGGGGCCGCCGGCAGCGTCGTACGCCGCTCGGGCTCCGAAGCCGGCGGTGTGGCGGGGACCTGGGGGTTCTTGGTCTCGTCGCTCATGGGCAGTCTGTCGGTCTACAGCGGACCGCTGATACCTCCGTCCTTGCGGATACGCCAGAAGTGCACAGCCAGGAAGATCGCCGCCACCAGCGGCATCAGGATCACGTGCAGGACGTAGAAGCGAAGGAGCGTGTTCTGGCCGACCTCGATGCCGCCCAGCAGCAGCAGCTGGCTGGGGGTGTTGAAGAGCGGCGCGAACGTGGCCATGTTGGTGCCGATGGTGATGGCCCAGTAGGCGATCTGGTCCCACGGCAGCAGATAGCCCGTGAAGGAGAGGAAGACGGTCAGCAGCAGCAACACCACGCCGACCACCCAGTTGAACTCACGCGGTGGCTTGTAGGCGCCGTGGTAGAAGACGCGCATCATGTGCAGGAAGACGAAGAACACCATCAGGTGTGCCGCCCACCTGTGGATGTTACGGGCGAGCAGTCCGAACGGCACCTCCGCCTGGATGCGCAGGATGTCCGTGTAGGCCTGCGTCGCCGAGGGCACGTAGAAGAACATGAGGTAGACGCCCGTCACGGTCAGCACCAGGAAGAAGAAGAACGAGAGTCCGCCCAGACAGAAGGTGTAGGCGAACTTGACCGCGTGCTGGCGGACCCGCACCGGATGGAGGTGCAGGAACACGTTGTTCATCACCGCCATCGCCCGCGAGCGCTCGTCGTTGGGATAGGGCTGCCGGAAGATCGAGCGGAAGACCGCGCTGCGGCGGATCCCGTT
The DNA here is from genome assembly GCA_963716815.1 of uncultured Chloroflexia bacterium. Classification (GTDB taxonomy): domain Bacteria; phylum Chloroflexota; class Limnocylindria; order Limnocylindrales; family CSP1-4; genus JAFMJV01. The sequence goes on along the minus strand of CAVQUM010000004.1, from coordinate 233,827 downwards.
GTCGATACGTTCGAGGAAGCTCAACGCCGTGTCACCGTCATCGAGGAGTGACCCCCTGCCTCTGCCTGGTTACCGACACCCGCCAGGCCCAGCTGGGTGTCACGGTAGGACTCCTTGTAGAGCCTACCGTCCTCACTGACCTCCTGCATCTCGAAGCGCTCCATGGTGATGGCGTCGTAGGGACACCGCTTCACACACAGCGCACAGCGGATGCAGCGCTCCTCGTCGAGGACCATGGCCGCGCCCTGGGTCCAGCCGTAGCCCTCGACCAGCTCGGGCAGCGCGCCCTCGGACTTCATCTGGTTTACGTCGATCATGTGGATGACGCCCTCGGGACAGACGTCCGCGCAGGCGCCGCAGAGGACGCAGCGGAAGCCGTCGAACCAGATGTTGTAGTTGCACATGAGACAGCGCGTGGACTCGGTCACGGCGCCGTCGACGCCGAAGCCGAGCTCCATGGGCGTGCTGAAGTTGACCACCGGGTCGTCGCTGGGGATGCGCGCCTCCACCGGCACCACCGGAATGTGCTGGCGCGGCAGCACATCGTAGAACTCGGGCATGTCGTGGCGCGCGGAGCTGACGATGCGGACGTCGGCGTCCACTTCGACGCTGGAGCGGCCGGAGAGGTAGCGGTCGATGGCGTAGGCCGCCTTCTTGCCGTGGCCGGCGGCCTCGATGAGCGTGGTCGGGCCGGTCACGAAGTCGCCGCAGGCGAAGACGCCGCGCACGTTGGTGGCGTAGGTGCCCGGATCCACGCGCATGCGACCGCGGTTGACCTGGAAGCTGGCCTCGACCGGCAGGAAGGTGTTGTCCGCGGCCTGGCTCACGGCCGGGATGACCGTTTGTGCAGGCACCACGTACTCGGTGCCCTCGATGGGCACGGGGCGCCGGCGGCCCGACGCGTCGGGCTCACCGAGCTTGTTGCGCACGAACTTGACGCCGGTCAGCTTCCCGTCCTCACCGAGCAGCTCGACGGGGCTGACGAGGAAGTCCATGGTCACGTCTTCGCGCTCGGTCTCGCCCAGCTCCTCCTCGTCGACCACGAGCTCGGAGCGGGTGCGCCGATAGGCGATGGTCACGTTGTCGGCGCCATGGCGCAGGCTGGTACGGGCGCAGTCCATGGCCGTGTAGCCGCCACCGATGACGACGACGTCGGTGCCCACCTCCAACTCCTCGCCGAGGTTGGCCTTCTTCATGAAGTCGACGCCGTACTGGATGCCCTCGAGGTCGGCCCCGGGGATGTCCAGGGGCACGGCGCTCATGGCGCCGGCGCAGATGGCGATGGAGTCGTACTGCTGCTGCAGTTGCTCGAAGGTGATGTCGCGGCCGATACGGGTGTCGAAGTGGAAGGTCACGCCCAGGCGCTCGACCAGCTTGAAGTCCATCTCGATGGCCTCGCGCGGCAGGCGGAAGGCGGGCACCCCCACGAGCATCGTGCCACCGGCCATGGGCAGCTCGTCATAGACGGTGACCTGATGGCCGGCCACGGCCAGCTCGCGGGCCGCGGCCAGCCCGGCTGGGCCGGCGCCGATGACCGCGACACTGGTGTCGCGCGGGGTGATCAGCGGCATCTCGTCGGGGATGCCCGACCCGGCGTGCCACTCCACGAGGAAGCGCTTCATGGCGCGGATGGCCAGGGGACGGTCGATGTCACCACGGCGACAGGCTCGCTCACACGGCGCCGAGCAGACGTACGCGCACATGGCCGCGACCGGGTTGGGCTCGCGCGAGAGGATATAGCCCTCTTCAAAGCGACCTTCCGCCGCGAGGTTCAGGTACCCGCGGCAGTTGGTGCCGACAGGGCACGCTTCCTGGCACTCGATGTTGCACTGCAGCCAGGATGCGTCCACAGGCTGGACGAGGAACTCCTGGCCGGTGTCGATGACCACGCTGCGATGGACTCCCCTCAACGCGGATATGGAGCAAGTCAGGTCGGCCTGATGACCGAGTGGGCTCACGGGAATCTACCACCGCTCCGACCTGCTGTGCCGGATCGTCTAGCAGTCGGGTGAGCGATTGAGCCGGCAGGCCCGGCCGCGCCCGCCTCGAAGGCACGGTCAGACGCAGCAGCGCGTGGACCTTCGGGCCGTTGACCCCGGACCCAGCTACTCCTATGTTGCGCACATGAACTCGTCGCGAGAGCCGACCGGTCATGCCTCGGCCGACGGTTGCGCGGAGCAGCGCACCGCGGTCGAGGGGGCGTGCGCGCACGCCCACGCGGCGAAGTCAGCGCACGAGGTCGCCGTGGAGCGCGTACGCGAACTCAGGCGTGACCTGGTCGCGGCCCAGCATCGGCTGGAAGCGGCCCGACGTGCGACCGACCCGGCCCTGCGCACGGCTGAGAAGGCCGCCGCACGCGACACCTATCGCCTGGCTCGGACCACGGCCGAGGACGAGGAGGCGACACGAGCCGCGACCGCCGCCTACGCCAGCGCCATCGACCACATCAACCGCACCGCCTTGATCACCACCCGCGCCGCGGGACGGGCCCAGGCCGCCGTCGAGGCCGATGAGGCGGCGGTCGTCGATGCCGAGCGCGCCGAGAGAGCGGCACGCCTCCGGGCCGACCAGGCCGATGCTGCCTGCCTCGATGCGCGTGTACGCCTGGCTGCCTGCGAAGAAGACGTCAGCGTGCCTGCCGAGGACCGGCACGCTGACGTCTTCGAGCCCCACGCCGCCACCGGTGGCCACGCGGTCGCCATCAGCGCCACGCCGGTAGGACCGCCGCTGGTCATCGAGTCGATGGTCTCAGGCGACCGCGTGGCCCTCGAGCTGGCAGCCGCACTAATCGCCGAGCACACCGGCATGCCCCGGGCCGAGACGCAGCTGCAGTTGCAGGAGTTGGTCGACGCGGTCATCTCATCGGCAGCCGCGGACGGCTACCTCGTCTTCGATACCGACCATCCCTTCTGGTCGGCCCTGACCTTCGAGGAGGCACGCGATGTCGTCGCCGCGCTCGAGCGGCTGGGCTTCGCGCTGGAACCGGCCGAAGGCTGGCACGCCGGGCGGGCGCCCGCTCCGGCCGATCTGTCGATGGCCCTGGCCTATGCCGGGCTGGACGCGCGCAACATGCGCCGCCTGCCCAGCGCCGAGGACCTGCTGGCGCTGCCGGGCTCCATCGCCGTAGACGGGCGAGCCTTGCTCGCGGCACGGGCACCGCACCTGACCATCGACAACATCGTGCCGGTCCTTGGCCACCGCGCCGAGGCGCTCGAGCTCCTGTGGAACGCGTGGGGCCAGATCCGGCCGATCCTGCTCTCGGACCGGCACGCGCTCGGCTCGACCGAGGGCTGATCGCGCCGCGCGGCCGGTAGCGGCCCGCGACTCAGAGTCTGTGAACCAAACGCGGCGCACGTGCACATAGGCGGCTGAGGGCGTCTCGGGTGTCGATCATCGGTGTCCCTCCGTCGTCAGGATGCGGTGGGTAGGGCCGCGGGGCGAACGCCGTGGCTTCTGTGGGCAGATCCGTGCAGGGGTGCATGGGGTCCGTCCCTCCTCCCATCAGACCGTCGCCGCGGCCCGCCGGAGTGCCACGGTCCGCATGAGGTTATGGGCGAGGGCGTACCAGAGCAGGATCGTCCTCGCTTTCTCGAGCCCTCGGACCGGGATGTGGCGGAGGCCCCGGTTGCGGGCGATGGCGTTGACGCACTCGGCGGTCGCGGCCCGCTCGCGGTAGATGGCCTTGGCCTCGGACGTGCCCATGCGGGTGCGCCAGGCGGCCACGGCAGGGGGGTCATCGGGGAGCGGCACATGCGGGTCGCGGGTGGGGTCACGTGGCGTGGTGGGGGGTGCGTAGAGGACCGTCCCGCAGTGGTGCTCCGAGAGCGCCTCGATCTCGGTGAGGTTGACGAAGCCGTTGTCGACGAGCATCGCAGCGGGGGCCCGCGCGTAGCGGCGCTCGAGCTGGTCGAGCATGGGGCGGAGCTCGCCATGGTCGGAGCCGACGTCGCTGACGTCCACGCCCACGATGACCTGGCTCGCGACATCGGACGCGAGCTGGGCGTTGACGGCCGGGCGGAAGCCACCATCGGCCATCTTCATGATCCGCGCCTCGGGATCGGTGGTCGAGGCGCGGGCGCCCTCGGTGGGCTTGCCGTTGCGCTTGCGGGCGGCCTCCACCGCGGGCAGCTGCCCGAGCGCCCGACGGACCCGTTCGGCTCGCTCGCGCGCGGCTCGCTCCCGTGCCGCGCTCACCCGGCGCGACGTGGCCGCGGGGTCGTCGTCGAGCTCGGTGCGCAGGGCCGCCACCTGCGCTTCCGCCTCGGCGAGCGCCGCATCGAGGGTGTCACCGCGGCGGAAGGACGCGGCACCCGCGGAGGCACGCACGCGCATGCCATCCTGGGCCACCCGCTCCATCGTCACGAGGCCGTCGGCCATGAGCGCCGCGACGCTCGCGCTGAGCATCGCGTCGAGGACCTCGACATGGTCGACGCGGACGTCGGCGAGGGTGTGGTGGTTCACGCCCACACCACCGCACAGCCAGCGATAGGCGTCGTGCTCCTCACAGAGGCGCGCGAGGGCGCGGGCCGAGCCGACCCCCTCGAGGGTGGCGTAGAGCCAGAGCGACACCAGGATGGCCGGGTCGATGGGTGGCCGGCCGGGATGGCCCTCGACCGCTCGGATACGCGCGTGCAGGGGTGAAAGGTCGAGAGCCTCCACGAAGTCCCACACGAGGCGCGCCCGGTGGTCGGGTGGCAGGAGGCCATCGAGATGCGTCGGTCGCAGCTCGACCTGGTCACGCTCGGGACGCTGCAGGCGAGGTCGGCCCCTGGGGGCCTCGGCCGGCTCGACGACGGGCTCCCCGGGCACATCGAAGAGGGTGTCATCCATGGGCCCGATCGTAGCTGATCGACACCCGCTTGGGAAGATCCCATCGCGAGAAATGTTCACAGCCTCTCAGGCCAGCTCGACCACGGCGATGGCCTCGCCGGCGGTCACGCCCGCTGGCTGCCCTTCCCGCCGCGCCCAGGCTCCGACTCGCTCGGCAGCGCCGGGCCCGGTACCGTCACGCCCACTGTGGACCTCGAGCGCGCGGGCCTTGACCGCGAGGGTGGCACCGATGTCGACGACGTGGGTCGCGCGCTCGGTCCAGAAGAGGCACAGCCGACTGACCTGGTGTGGCCGCAGCCCTTCCGAGCGCACGAGGTGACTGAAGGCCATGGCGTTGGCCGCGGCCGGGTGGACCGCATCGACCGCCGCCACGCCCGCGGCACGATGATCGACGTGCGCCGGCCGGCCCCAGGGCGTGATGAGCACGCGTGGGTCGCAGGTCGCGACCGTGTCCGGCCCGAAGGTGCGGATGATGCGCACGAGCTGCTCACGCAAGGCGAGGTCATTGGCCAGCGCGCCCTCGGGACGGTGCATGAAGGTCACCTCCTCGCAGCCGAGCAGCGCCGCGGCCTCACGCTGCTCGTGCTCGTGCCGTGCTGCGAGTTCCAGCGGATCGTCGCCCGCGTCGTCGCCGGTCGCGTCGCCGCTGGTACAGCAGACGAGGTGCACGACCGTGCCCCGCGCGCTCCAGCGGGCGATGCTGCCACCGAAACCGCGGTCGGCATCGGCCGGGTGGGCCACGATGACCAGCAGCCGGTCCGGGCGCTCGCTCTCGGGCAGCAGGGTCACGCTCACCGGATGGAGACCTTGTCGGGCCGCACCACCTGCCGGTGGAGGATGCGGTGCAGCTTGCGCAGCAGCTGCACCTGACCCGGTCGGCGTGCCAGGTTGGTCAGGCGGTAGGGATCGCGGCTCAGGTCGTAGAGCTCGCGGCCGCCGTTGCCGTATTCGGTGTAGTGCCAGATGGCCTCCTCGGAGAAGCCACCGGTGGTGACCAACCCATACCACGGCGGCATGCCCTCCCAGTCACGCAGTAGCTCGGTGTAGAGGAAGCGGCGCTTGAGCTGCGTCGCCTCGCCGGTGAGCAACGGCGTCAGGTCCTGGCCGTCGGCCCCGGGCAGCTCGCAGCCGGCGAGGGCGCAGATGGTCACCGGCAGGTCCACGTTGGAGACCGGCTCGCGCACCAACCGCGGCTGGTCGCCCAGAGCCGCCGGCCAGAGGGCGTAGAACGGGACCGGCAGCGCGTGGGGCCACTTCTTGCCGCCAGGGTCGGCCATGCGATGGTCGTTGAGCAGGAAGCCGTTGTCGGCGGTGAAGATCAGCAGCGTGTCGTCGAGCCGGTCGCTCTCACGCAGGGCGGTGGTGATACGGCTGAGCGCGGTCTCCACGCTGAGCATCTCCTCGCACTGTCGCTGCAGGTCGTACGAGCGCTTGGCGAGGGCGGGCAGGAAGCGGATGTAGCGCGGCTTGTCCGATACGTCGGCCTCGTTGAACGAGGGTCCGCGGTAGGGCGCGACGCCCTCGCAGGCGGCATCACCCCGGTGCCACTCGAAGGCGAGGTTGGGCCAGTGGCCGCTGCCCATGGAGGCCACCGCGAACACGGGCTTGTCCGGCGGGGCCTCGCGGATGTGCTTGGCCACGCGGTTGCCGATGACGAAGGTGGAGTGGTCCCGCGGTTCGTGACCCTTGCGCTTGGTGCCGTGCCGAGTCCAGAGGGTGTAGTCGTAGAACTGACCCGAGCCCTTGCGTGCACGCTTCCAGATGATGTCGAAACGCTTCCAGCCCCTCGCGTAGCGGCGCACGTCGCGGCTACGCGGCGCGACCTCCTCGATGCCGTTGATGTACTTGCCCACGTGGATGGTGTGGTAGCCGGCCGCCTTGAGCCTCGTCGGGAGCGTGCGCCGCGGGTCGAACTTCTCGAGGCTGTTGTCCTCGACCCGATGGCCGTGTGAGTACTGCCCCGTCAGCAGCGTCGCGCGCGACGGCCCGCACAGCGGCGTGGAGGTGACGGCGTTGCGGAACTCGACACCCTGGTTGGCGAACCGCGCCAGCTCCGGTGTCCGGTCCGCGTCCGACCACAGCCAGCGCGTGTGCGGGTTGACGTCATCGATGTAGATGACGACCACGTTGGGGCGCGGTGGAGTCCCCGACGGCAGCGCCCCCGCGACCGGCGCGGAGACACTCCCGACCGCCTCGGTCGCGCTCGCTCCCCCGCTCGCGGCCAGCGCGCAGGCCAACGCCAGTCCGACGCCCGTGAGCGCCTTCTCGATCACCACGCGCGCCAGTCTACGTCGGCTCGTCGGACGCGGCCCGGAGGCCCGCTCGGAGGCCCGCTCGGAGTGGCTCCGACCCGCTCCCACGACTCCGCGTAAAAAAACAGTGGCCAGGTACTTGATTCTTCCGCAAAGGGCGCTATGATTCGGAAGCGACGTCGCTCGTCTCCCCCCACGAGCGACGTCTTTCCTTGTGCGCGGGGCCGCCGGCCGGTGGTTCGGTCAGTCAGCGAAAGCCGCCCGCAGGGTCGCGAGCACCTCGGCCGCATGACCTTCGACGGTGACCTTGGGCCAGACGTGCGCGACCCGTCCCTGGGGGTCCACCAGGAAGGTGCTGCGCGCGACCCCGAAGTAGGTCTTGCCATAGTTCTTCTTCTCGACCCAGGCGCCGTAGCGCTCGGCCACCTCGTGGTCGGGGTCGGCCAGGAGCGGGAAGTTCAACCCGTGCTCCGCCTTGAACTTCGCCTTCGACGCAGCATCGAGGACGCTGACCGACCAGACCGTCGCGCCCGCAGCCGCGAAGTCCGCGTTCAGGTCGCGGAACTCGCAGACCTCGGTGGTGCAGCCGGAGGTGAAGTCCTTGGGGTAGAAGAAGAGCACCACCCAGCGGCCGCGCTGGGCTGCGAGCTCCTGGACGATACCGCTGTCGTCGGCTAGCGAGAACGCGGGCGCGAGGTCGCCGACCGCGGGGCGTGAGGCTGTCATGGCTGCGAGAGTACCTCCGACGTCGGTTCCGTGGCGCCGTCCGGCTCGGGGATGAGGTGAGCGCCGCCGGCCTGCACGCCCAATGTCACCACCTCGCCGAGCGTCGGCAGGTCGCCTTCGCGCGCCTCCACGTACAGCGCTGGAGCACCGTCCACCTCGACCACGAGCAGCACGTGGTCGCCACGGAACCGCCGGGCCGTCACCGTGCCACGGATGGGACCGCCGGCCTCTGCGGTGAGGGCGGCGGGACGCAGCACCACCGTCACGCGGCCACCGCTCGGGCGCACGTCTGCCGCGGCCTCCGGCAGCCGCCCCCACGGCGTCTCGATGCCGCCCGCGTCCAGGCGCGCGACGGCGACGTTGCGGAAGCCCAGGAAGCGCGCGGCCCAGGCGCTGGGCGGGCGCGTCCACAGCTCTTGGGGCGTGCCGTCGGCGAGGATCCGGCCGCGCTCGAGCAGCACCACCCGGTCGGCCACGCTGAGCGCCTCGTCCTGGTCGTGGGTGACGTAGATGGCCGTCAGGCCCAGCTCGCTGAAGATGGCCCGCAGCTCTTCGGGCAAACGCTCGCGCAGCGCCCGGTCGAGCGAGCCCATGGGCTCATCGAGCATGAGCAGGCGCGGCCGCGGCGCCAACGCCCGGGCCAGGGCCACGCGCTGCTGCTCGCCACCCGAGAGCTGCGACACCGGCCGTCGCTCGGCGCCCGGCAGCCCCACCAGCTCCAGCAGCTCCGTCACGCGCGCTCGCGTACGCGAGCGATCGTGCCCCTGCATGCGCAGGCCGAAGGCCACGTTCTGGGCCACGTCGCGGTGGGGGAAGAGGGCATAGTCCTGGAACATCAGGCCCACGCCACGTTCGTGGGCCGGCACGCCCACGAGGTCGCGGCCCTCGAGCGAGACCCGACCCGCCGCCGGCTCCTCCAGTCCGGCGATCACGCGCAGGAGCGTGGACTTGCCGCCACCGCTGGGGCCGAGCACGCAGAGCAGCTCGCCCGCGGGCACCTCGAGGTCGATGCCGCGCAGCACCGGCGTGCCGTCGTACGTGGCCTCGAGTCCTTCGATGCGCAGCATCTGCCGCCCCTTCCCTAGAACGGCTGCGGCCCGCCGCCGCGCAGCCGCTCGATGAGCAGCACCGCGCCCGCGGTCAGGACCATGAGCACCGCCGAGAGGGCCATGGCGGTGGCGAAGTTGGCCGCGCCCGGCTGGCCCAGCAGCCGGTAGATCGCCACCGGGATGGTGACCGTGTCCGGCCGGGCGATGAAGAGGGTGGCCCCGAACTCGCCCAGCGAGACGGCGAAGGCGAAGCCCGCGCCGACCAGCGCGGCCCGGGCCACGATGGGTCCGTCCACCTCACGCCAGGTCCGCCGCGGCGAGGCGCCCAGCACCGCCGCGGCCTCGCGCAATCGGTCGTCGATGGAGCGCACCACCGGCACCACCGAGCGCATCACGAAGGGCAGCGCGACGAGCGCGTGGGCGATGGGGATGAGCAGGATGGAGGTGCGCAGGTCCAGCGGGGGCGTGTCGAGCGAGACGAGGAAGCCGAAGCCGACGATGACGGCCGAGGTGCCCAGCGGCAGCATCACCAGCGCGTCGAGCCCGCGTGTGAGCCAGCCCCGACGGTAGCCGACCACGACCGCAGCCAGCAGCCCCAACGTCCCGGCGATGAGCGTGGTCGCGACCGCGAAGCGCAGCGACACCAGTACCGACTCCCACGGAGCCGCGCTCAGGCGGGTGCGCGGGTCGGACTCCAGCAGCGAGCCGAAGGCCCCGAGGCCATAGCCCTCGGGGCCGGCCAGGGCACGCTCCACGAGCACCGCCAGGGGTACGAACATGAACAGCATCGTGGCCCCCAGGATGACCGCGACCAGCACGCGCTCACGACCGGGGCGCGGCCGGCGAGCCGTCTCGCTCGAGCCGCCGCAGCCGCTGCTGCACGGCCAGTCCCTCCTGCGCCCGCGCGCTCGCGAGCACCAGGGCCAGCACGCCGACCATCTGCAGCAGCGTCAGCGCCGCGGCCGCGGGCAGGTCCAGGAGCACCGCCGTCTGGCGGTAGATCTCCACCTCCAGCGTGGTATCGCGCGGGCCACCGAGCAGGAGCACCACCCCGAACGAAGTCACGGTGAAGAGGAAGACGATCGAGGCGGCGCTGATGACCGCCGGTCGCAGCAGCGGCCAGGTCACCTCGCGCAAGGCCCGCCAGGGCGAGGCTCCCAGCATGCGCGCGGCCTCTTCGGTGCGCGGGTCGAGGTGCGCCCACATGCCGCCGACCAGGCGGATGATGACGGCGATGTTGTAGAAGACGTGGGCGATGAGGATGGCTTCGACCGAGCCGTCGAGGCGGACCTGCGGGAAGGCCTCGCCCACGAGCGCGGTGCCGAGGACGTTGAGCGGGCTGCGCGGACCCAGCAGCGCCAGGAAGGCCGAACCGACCACCACCGTGGGCAGCACGAAGGGCACCACGGTCAGCGCTCGTGCCGCGCGCTTGAAGGGGAACTCGAAGCGGGCGAAGACCCACGCCGCGGGCAGGCCCAGCAGCAGCGTCAGCAGCGTCGACAGCCCGGCCAGGGCCAGGGTGAAGAGGACGATGTCGGCGACGAACGGTCGTGACCACGTCTCGAGCACGTGGCCGAGCTCCAGCACCCCGTCCGGCGCGAGGCCGAGGGCCAGGATGTTGGCCACCGGCCACAGGAAGAACAGGCCCAGGAACGCCAGCGGCGGGAGCGCCAGCGCGAGGGCCCAGCGACCCGTCAGCGCAGGACGATGTCGGTCCACTCGCTGATCCAGGCCTCGCGCCCCGCGTCGATGACCGCTGGGTCCAGGGTCAACGGCGCCGCGGGCACCAGTCCGTGTTGCCGGAAGGCGTCGGGGATGGCCACATCCGCACGCGCCGGATTGACGAACATGGTCAGCGGGATCTGAGCCTGGACCTCCGGGCTGAGCAGGTGATCGATGAGCGCGCGTGCGAGCTCGGGCTGCTCGGTGCCGCGCAGGATGCCGGCGAACTCCACCTGACGGAAGCAACCGGCCTCGAGCGCGACGGTGGGTGCGACCGCCGCCGCAGGATCGTCGCGTAGAGCACTTCGGCCACCGGGCTCGCCGCATACGAGACCACGATGGGCCGGTCGCCCTCGCCCGAGCCACCGCTGAAGCGCCCGTAGTAGGCCTCCTCCCAACCGCTCGCGACGGTCACGTCGGCCTCGCGCAGCGCGCGCCAGTAGTCGGCCCAGCCGTCCTCGCCGAAGTAGGCCATCGTGGCCAGCAGGAAGGCCAGCCCGGGCGACGAGGTGGCCGGGTTCTCCACCACCAGCTGGCCCGCGAGCGCGGGATCGGCCAGGTCCTCCAGCGTCGCGGGCGTCGGCAGCTCGCCGTCCGCGAAGGCCGCGCGGTCGAGGTTGAGACAGACGTCGCCGAAGTCGACCGGCGTGACCCGACCCTCGGGATCGAGCTGCAGCTCCGCGGGCACGGCCGCGAGCGCGGCGGGTGCGTACGGCTCGAAGAGGTCCGCCGCGAGCGCGCGCGAGAGGAAGGTGTTGTCGACGCCGAAGAGGACGTCGGCCAGTGGCGCGTCAGCGGTGAGGATGGCCTGGTTGACCATCGCTCCGGCATCGCCCGCCGGCAGCAGTTGCACGCGCGCGTCGTGCTCCGCCTCGAAGCTCTCGAAGACCTCGTCAGGCAGGTAGAACGAGTCGTGGGTCATGAGCGTGACCGTCGTCTCCTCGGCCGCGGCCGGGATGGCGCCGGCGAGCAGCAGACCAAGGGCCAGAGCGGTGGCAGCGAGCGGGGTTCGAACCATCTAGTGGCCTCCTGCGGGCGAAGCATCGGCGGTCGACCGACGGGTATGGACGACGAGCAGCCGGCCACGGCGTGAGGTCACGCGCGCGTGTTGCTCCAGCAGTTCGTTGGAGAGGCCGCGGGACGGGCCCAGGGGCAGGGTCTCGTCGACGAGCCCGAAGCGCAGGCCGCTGGTGGTCACGCCCTCGACCGCCTCGGCGAGTGGGAAGAGCGAGACGAAATCGCCCGGGTCACCGACCACCTCGGCTTCGCCGGGACCGGCGGCGGTACCGATGCGGGTGATGCGTGATCCACGGCCGGCGAGCGCGACCGCCACCCCGTCGAGGCGCGGGTCGGCCAGCAGCAGCAGGTTGGCCACGCTGTGCTCGGGGCGCACCAGGCCCAGGGCACCGAGGATGGTGACCCGCGTCGCACCGGCTTGGAGCGCGCTCAGCAGACACAGCTCCATGTCACTCTCGTCCTTGTCGCTCGCGGCAGTGCGCAGCTCCACGCCCAGCTCGGCCAGCCGCGCTCGCTCGCGCGGCGGCAGCGAGTCGAAGTCGCCCACCACCAGGTCGGGCACCTGACCGGCTGCGAGAACGTGGGCGGCACCGCCGTCGGCGGCGATGAGCAGCGGTCGCACGGGAGCTGCGGCCAGCTCGGCCAGCAGCGCGCTGTCGACGTCGCCGTCGGCCACGATGAGCGCGTGGGTGGGAGCGGCCATGGACGTGGAACACCTCCGTCTCGGGTGGGACGGAGGTGCGTCATCGACTCCCTTCGCCGGTACGAACCGGATCAGGTTCCGAGGGTCTGCGGTGTGCCCGCACTCTCAGCGCCGCCGCGGCGCTCCCCTGTCCCATCTGTGGTTGTGGCCACGAATCGTACACCCAACGGCACGAACCCCGGGACCCGACGGGCTGATGTCCTAGACTCGCGCCATGGCCAACGATGCCCACCCCGCCAACGAACGCGTCCGCTCGGCCGCCGAGCAGCGCGGCGTCTCCATCGAGATCGTCAGCTTCGACGGATCCACGCACACGGCCCAGGAAGCCGCCGACGCCATCGGCGTGGAGCTGGGCCAGATCGTCAAGAGCCTCGTCTTCATGGCCCCGGTCGATCCCGCCCGCGAGGAGGCCGGCACGGAGCCGTTGATCGCGCTCGTGCGCGGCACCGATCGCGTCGACATCGGGGCGCTCGCGAGCGCCGCCGCCCGGCCTCGCTTGCGCCGGGCCAGCGCCAGGGAGGTGCGCGAGACCACCGGCTACACCATCGGCGGCGTGCCGCCCTTCGGTCACGCCCGCCAGATCGCCGTGGTCATGGATCCAGGGCTCGACGGCTACGAGGTGGTGTGGGCTGCAGCCGGTACACCCACCACCGTCTTCGCCATCGCCCCGGGCACGCTGGCCATGCTGGCCAGCGCGCTGGTGGCGCCCTGCGCCGAGGGCGTGTCGCCCGTCCCGGCCGCCGAGTGAGCGAGGTCCAGCGCGCCACCGTCGGCTATCCCGGCGGCCTGTCGGCTCGCTACCGCTGGGGTGGCAGCAGCTCGGCAGGGGATGTCTTCGCCCTCTCCGAGAGCGGCGGCGCAGTGACCGATCACGCCGAGCTCGCCGGCGGCGACCCGGCGCGGATGTGTCGGGCAGAGCTGCGCGTGGAGGGGCCTCTGGGCGCGTGGACGACGCGCTTCGCCTCGCCCGTCTTCGACGAGCCCACGGGCCTGCTCTGGGACACGCCCATGCTCCTGGTGGTCAAGTACGGGTTCCGCGTCTTTGGCCTGGCCGCGCGCACGGGCCAGCTGCGCTGGTCACACCTCTCGGGCACACCGGTCGTGACCGTGTTGGGCTCGCCACGCATCGACCACGTCATCGTCGCGAGTGAGGTCGAGACCGTGGCCCTGGACGCCACTGGGGCAGTGCGCTGGCGCGTGGCCCAGAGCGATGTCATCGCCGCCGCCGAGCTGCTGGGTGGGACGCTGACGTTGACCAGCTACGGGGGTGAGGTGATCGCGCTCGACCCAGCCAGCGGGGTCCCGCTGCGATGACCTCGGAGCTCGGGGGCACGCTGACTGTGGACGAACGGTGGATAGGTCGGTGCGTACGGACACCACATAACCCATCGGTACCGTTGACCGCTGCCAGCGACCGAGCCTACCGTCGGCCTCGACCCGAAGGGGCCCAGGAACCGACTAACGGCCAAGATGACATCACGGCCCACGTCGTGTGGCAGGTTCCTTCGGGTCGTTGCATGCCCTCGATCACCTTCGCCCGGGGGGAAGCGCAAGCGTGATCGGCCTCATCCTCATCGTCCTCGGCGTGACCGCCGGCCTCGTCGGGTGGTCGCTGCTGCGCCGCAGCGGCTCCGCCTGGCGGGTAGGCCGGCTGCTGGCTGCGGCACCGCAGCGCTCGCTGGCCGAGGCAGCGGTCATCGCGGCCAACGGCGAGGAGTCGTACGTCAGGCTCCACGGCCGCATCGACAGTGACGAGGAGTTCCCCAGCGAAGACGGCAAGCCCCTCGTGTACCGGCGGCGGCGGCTACAGCAGCGCACCGGCCGCGACGGCTGGCGAACCTTCGACGACGAGCGCCTGGCCGTGCCCTTCCGCCTGCGTGAAGCGGGTCAGCAGGTCGAGATCGACGCCGATGCCCTCGGCGATGGCCTCGTGGTCGTGCCTCGCGAGTCGGAAGGCGTCGCGGCCGACCTCACCCAAGACGCCGTCCGCGGCACGCTACCTGACCTGGCACCCGAGACGCCGGTGCGGCTGCGCATCGAGCAGGTCTCGGTGGTCGATCACGCGACCGCGACCGGAGTACCGCGGATCGGCCCCGAAGGCACGGTCGTGCTGGGGCCGGGTTTGGGCCGGCCGCTGCTGCTGAGCACCCTCGAGCAGGACGAGGCCATGCGCGTGTTGGCCGGCTCACATCGCTCCGGGCTGGTGTTGGCGACCGGCCTGCTGGCGGCTGCGCCCATCGTGACCGTCATCGGACTGATCGCCGTGGCGCTGGGACTGTGATCGGACGCGTCGTCCTCGCCTTCGCACTCGCCGTGCTGCTACTGGCGCTGGCCGCAGCTGCGCTCGGCGCCGAGCCGTCGGCGTCACCATCGATGGCGTCGTCGCTCGTGCCCACGGCTGCACCGTCGGCGGCTTCTGAGGTCCTGCTCGAGAGCGGCGACCTGCGTTCCGAGGGTGAGGGTCCGGGACTCGGCGGCAGCCCCCTGCTCATCGTCGGGGCCGTGGTGCTGCTGGGTCTGGTCACCGCCGGGCTGACGCTGGTGCTGGTGCGCCTGCTCCAACGCGACTGAAGGGCCGGGAGCGATCGACGCGTCGAAGGGCCGGCGGTCGAGGCCGGACGAGCACGTCAGGGCACACATCGGTGCGCGTGGGCACCGCGGCCCTCCCTCGTGGTACGGAACTCCCATATGAGGAGTTGTGAGGTTCCCGCAGCATGGCGCTCCCGGACGCCCACCGCGCCCATCTCGCCCCACGCCGCCGATGTCCATCCTGCCGACCGCCACATCGCTGCCCATCACCAAGGCCGCCCGCCTGCTGGGTGTCCACCCCAACACGCTCCGCGCCTGGGCCGACCAGGGCCGCGTGCGCTGCCTGCGCGTGAACAGCCGAGGCGACCGGCGCTTCCTCATCGAAGACCTGCACGCCTTCATGCTCGCGGCCGAGAACGACGGGCCGGCCCTGACCGCCACTGACCCCGAGGCCCAGATCGAATCGATCGCCCAACTGGGCACGCGCCTCAACCGACTCACCTCGGTCGACCAGATCGGCACGGCCATCTGCACCGAGCTGCGCAGCCTCATCGACTATCACAACGTGCGCGTGTATCGCGTGGAGGGCGACGACGTGCTGCCGGTGGCCTGGCGCGGCGAGGACGGCGCCTACACCGGCGAGGACGGGGAGCAGCTGCGTCTGCGCGTAGGTGAAGGCATCACCGGCTGGGTCGCCCAGCACGGCCTGGCCCAGTACCTGCCGGACGCAGCGGCCGACCCGCGGGGCGCGCACGTGCCCGGCACCGAGCAGGACCTGCCCGAATCCCTGCTCGTGGCACCTATGCTCTACGAGGACCGGGCGGTCGGTGTCATCGTCCTGGCCAAGCTGGGCCTGGACCGCTTCAGCCCCGAGGATCTGCGCTACCTGGGGGTCTACGCCTCGGTCGCGGCCCAAGCCATGGTCAACGCCGACATCAGCCAGCGGCTGCGGGCGCAGCAGGAGACGCTCGACCGCCAGCTGCGCAGCCAGGCCGAGCTGCTGCGCGTGACCGAACGCATCCTGACCACGCTCGACCCCGCCGCCGTCATCGCCGAGATCGCCGACAGCCTGGCGGGACTCATCCCCGTCGACACGCTGGGCGTGTACGTGCACGAGCCGGCAGAGCGAGTACTCGACCCCCTGCTCGCACGCGGCGTAGGCGCAGCGTCGTTCATGGCCCGACGCCTGCCCGACTCGGGCGAGGTCGTCTCGGCGGTGCTGGCGAACGGCGAGGCGCGCAGCGTCAGCCGGCCCGGCCGGCCCGGCCGTCCCGGGCGGGGCGTGCAGCCGGCGGCGCTGATCCTGGCCCCGTTGCAGGGGCCGAACCGGGTCATCGGCGTGCTGCACCTCACGCGCCTGGGCGAGGACGCGCACTTCGAGGCACGCGAGTTCGACCTGGTGCGGTTGTTCGCCGCGCACGTCTCGATCGCGCTCCAGAACGCCGTCGCGCACCGCGCAGTAGAGCTGCGCGCCCAGACGGATGCGCTCACGGGCCTGCGCAACCACGGCACGTTCCGTGACGACCTGCGCGACACGCTGCGGCGGACGAAGCCCTTCGCGCTCCTGATGCTCGACCTCGATGACTTCAAGAGCTTCAACGACCGCCACGGTCACGAAGCGGGCAACGTCCTGCTCAAGAGCATCGCCAAGGCCGTGGCGGGGGCCTGCCGCGAGAGCGACCTCGTCTACCGCTACGGCGGCGACGAGTTCAGCCTCATCCTGCCGGGTGCGGACGCGGCCGCTGCGGTCGAGGTGGCCGAGCGCGTGCGCGCCGCGGTGGGGCAGGTCCGTGGCGGTGACCGCGGGCAGGCCAGCGTACGTTCTTCGGTGGGCGTCGCCACCTATCCGGCCGACGGCGTGTCCCGCGCGGACCTGCTGCTGGCTGCCGACCGGGCCCTGTATGCGGCCAAACGCTCCGGACGCGACCAGGTAGCCACGGCCCGGGATGGAAGGGCGTTGGCGGGCGAGTTCGTGCCCCCACACACGCCGGTGGAGGAACCGGAGCCGATGGCGGAGCTCGACTTGAGCGGCGAACTGGAGTCGGCAGCCGGGGGCGCCGCGTAGCGAGGCCGCGAACGGCCGGGCAGACGGCCGGAGGCCGCCGCTCAGCGACGAGGCGGTCGGGCGGGCGCAGGCGGACGGGCGGGGGTCGGCTGTGGCGGCCGAGTCACGGTGCGGCCGATGTCGACGATCGAATCGAGCGTGATGCCGAAGACCGCAGCGGCCGAGCCCTGGTGCACCGAGAGCGCCACACGCCCGTAGGAATCGGCCGTCAGCAGCGGCGCGCCCTCGGGCACGTCACCGAAGGTGCGGGCCCAGGTCACGGTTTGGTCCTGGCCGGGTCGCCCGCTGCCGGCTCGCAGCAGCAACCGGTCGCCGAAACGGAGGCCCGGCAACGCCGCCTCGATGTCGTCGGTCAGGGCCGAGAGCTTGACGTTGCCGAACGTGTCGAGGTAGATGGCCTGTGCCTTGAGGTGATCGGGGCGGATCTCGGGACGCGGCCACTCGAGGTCCGCCAGCCGGCGCGGGTCGACCGCCCGGCCGAGTTCCTCGATGTCGACACCGGCGGCCAGGTGGGCCCCCGCGGGGGCGAAGAGGTCGCGGCCGTGGAACGAGCTGCTCACGTCGGGCAGGGCGTAGCGCGGATCCTCCAACAGGTGCACCGCGGTGATGCCCCCGAGGCGCGCCGCGCTGGGCATGAGCAGGCCGTTGTCGGGACCGACGAGGTGGTCGCCGCGCGCGGTCTTGATGGCGATGCCCTTGCGTGCGGTGCCGACCCCGGGGTCGATGACGGCCACGTGCACGCCCACAGGAAGGTAGGGTGCCGCGCTCCACAGCAGCAGGGCGCCATCGCGGATGGCGAACTTGTCCACGTCGTGGGTGATGTCGACGA
Source organism: uncultured Chloroflexia bacterium (assembly GCA_963716815.1). Classification (GTDB taxonomy): domain Bacteria; phylum Chloroflexota; class Limnocylindria; order Limnocylindrales; family CSP1-4; genus JAFMJV01. The sequence goes on along the minus strand of CAVQUM010000004.1, from coordinate 216,105 downwards.
CGTTGGCCTCGGGACAGATGCCTGTCACCACCGCGCGCATGATGCCTGCCGATGGGTCGCGTGAGCCGAAGTCGCTGAGCAGGCTGACGAAGGGCGGGCGGTTGCGGCTGCTGGCTCCGGCCGCGGCCGGAGTGGTGACGGTCTCGTGATAGGTCCGGGGCATGGGCGCGATGGTACGCGCACGGACCCGGTCACTGCGGCGGTATGCTGCGCTGCCGATGACGGACCATTCGGACGACCGCCGCCTCATGCGCCTGCTCGGGGCCATCCTCACCGGGCTCTGGGCCGTCACCGCCATCGTCATCGCCTCCGCCTACCGGCCTGGTGGACCGGTCGACATCGTGGTCGCGCTGGCCTGCTTCGTGCCTGTGGCCATCGCCGACGCCGGCGTCATCTGGCCCGCTCGCACGCAGGGTGGTACCTCGCGCGCCGTGCTCGTGTGGGTCTGGATCGGGGCGGTGCTCTTCATGCTCCCGGTCGCCTACGGCATCGGCTCCACGCTCACGGAGGACAGCCCGAGGCACCTCGTGCCCTCCGCCGAAGCGGCCTACGGTGGCGCCATCGCGCTCTTCCTCACCGCCTTCTACAGCGTCGTCGGCCTGGTCCACCGGCGGCGACGCCGGCGGCCGTTCGAACGGCGAGCGACCTGGCTCGCAGCGGGACTGGCGGCACTGCTCATGTCTGCAGCCGGCCTCTCGTTCGTCTTCGTGGCGCTGGTCAACGAGCACGACCTGCGCACGGCGGAGCTGTCCAGCTCTCGCTTCGGCCCCACCGATCCCGAGCTCGACCCACCCTACTGCGACGAACCGGTCACGCTCGGCGGCGACGCCCACATCCGCATCACGGCCACGTCGGGTCTCGACCTGCAGGATCGTGGCCAAGCCGTGCTCGAAGGCCAGCGCGGCGGGATCGACGAGAGCTGGGGCGGGTCGTGGGCCGGACCCGATGGAGAGGGACAGCAGGCCTACCTGCGGGTCGGGCCGTTGGCCTGGCTCAACGACGACAGTGATGACCCGCGGGCCCCCGGCACGACCTGGCACGAGACGGGACCGAACCCCTTCGGCTTGCTGGGCGAGGCCGCACTGACCATGGACGGCCCGCCACGAACGGTCGCCGCCGCGCCGCGCGGGCAGATCATCCCCGAGGACCTCGGGCTCGAGCTCATCGAGGGTGCGCGCGCCCGGCATTGCCGCACGTTCATCGACGGCACCGCCGCCCTGGACATGTTCCTGCCCTTGCGCTGGCTGTTGTACGACGGAGACAGCCGGCCTGACGGTGCTATCGGGCGCTGGCGAGGTGAACTCGACTGGTGGGTCTTCGGCGACGGCGAACTCGGCCAGGCGGCGGTGAGAGTCTCGGGGCCACGCACCGAGACGCCGATCACAGCAGAGGGCGTGCGCGTCGTGCTCGAGGCCGAGCTGGCGGCCACCGACCGCGAAGTCGAGGTGGACGTGTCCGCCCCGGGGCCCTCGGCCGGTGGCCCTCACGGCGCGGTACAGTCGGAAGCACCATGACCACGTACGACGACCGCGCCGGCAGCAAATGGGATCGCGCCGCGCGCTACCTCAAGATCGCCCAGGTCCTGCGCGCCCACGGCGAGGCCGGCATCAGCGCGCAGGCGCTGGCCGATCAGATCGGCGTGTCCAAGCGCACCATCTACCGCGACCTCGAGCGCATGGACCTCGACGCGGGCCTGCCCATCTGGAACGACAAGGGTCGCTACGGACTCGACGACGATGCCTTCCTGCCGCCCCTGGCGCTGACGCTGCCCGAGGCCATGGCCTTCTACCTCGCGGCACGTCTGCTGACCAAGGCCACCGATGAGATGGACACCGAGATCATCGGCGTCCTCGTCAAGCTGGCCCAGGTCCTGCCGCCCGTGATCGCGGACCAGCTGCACCAGACGGCCGACGCCTTCGCCGACACATTGCCCGTCGAGGATTTCACGCGGGTCCTGCGTGACCTGACCGTGGCCCTGGCCGAACGGCGGGTCGTGGAGCTCGAGTACGAGTCGGGCGTGTACGTCGCGAGCAAGCCGAACCGGCGCGTACGGCTGCACCCGTACGCCATCGAGCCCTCGGCGGTCACGCGCGCGCTGTACGTGATCGGGTGGGACGAGGAGCGTGCTGACCGGCGGACCTTCAAGGTCGAGCGCATCCACTCGACCTCGGTCACGCCGGAGACCTTCGAGCCGCCGGACGAGTCGGTGGCACAGGAGATGCTCCTGGCCTGGGACGTCATCAGTGACGACGAACCGGTGGAGGTGGTGATCCGCTTCGATCCCGACGTCTCGCAGCGCGTGAACGAGACGCGCTGGCATCCCAGCCAGGCAGAGGAGCTGGAGGACGATGGCTCGCTCGTGTGGCGGGCCCGGGTGTCGGGCCTGCTTGAGATCCGCTCGTGGATCTTGGGCTGGGGTGCGGACGCCGAGGTCCTCGAGCCGCCCGAGCTGCGCGGTTGGGTCGCCTCCCAGCACGCGGCCGCCGCCGCCCGCTACGAGTAGGGCGGACCCTCCCCAGAGCGCCACACCGCGGGAGCGCTACACCCCTCCCCGTCTCCGGGCCCCGTCAAGCCTCGCCGTCAATCGGACTCGTCCAGCCTTGCCGTCAAACGGACTTCGTCCAGCCTCGCCGTCAAACGGACTTCGTCCAGCCTTGCCGTCAAACGGGCCAGTACGACCAGTCCGCCCGCTGGCGCGAGGTCGTTTGCCCGCCAGACACGCCGTCGAGGTTCGAATCGCGCGGCGGACGGCAAGCGTTGACGGTTCCTGCCGCCATGTGGCAAGCGGGCCGGCGGCGAGCACCCTCGGACCGGCGCCGAGCTGCCCGGGTGGTCGGACTCGCCCGCGCAGCGGCAACGTGGAGGTGGCTGCAGCGACAGAGCACCACCACGAAGCCTGGACGTGAAGGGCCCCGGTCTCGATGACCGGGGCCCGACTGATCGTGACTGATCGCCGCTGCCGGCGCGGCGAAGATCGGCGGGCTACAGCTCCTTGACCGCGGCGATGAGGTTCTCCAGGCCGGCCTTGGCGTCGCTGAAGAGCATGCCGGTCTTGGGGTCGGTGTAGAGGCTGTTGTCGATGCCGGCGTAGCCGCGGCCCATCGAACGCTTGATGACGACGATGGACTTGGCGTGGTCGACGTCGAGGATGGGCATGCCGTAGATGGGCGAAGCCGGATCCGTCCGAGCGATGGGGTTGGTGACGTCGTTGGCGCCGATGACCAGGGCCACGTCACAACGGTTGAACTCGGGGTTGACGTCCTCCATCTCCTTGAGCTGCGGGTAGGGCACGTTGGCCTCCGCCAGCAGCACGTTCATGTGGCCGGGCATGCGCCCTGCCACCGGATGGATGGCGTACACGACCTTCACGCCGCGCTCCTCGAGGATGTCGCCCAGCTCGCGGCAAGCGTGCTGGGCCTGGGCCACGGCCAGGCCGTAGCCGGGGACGATGATGACGCTCTCGGCATAGGCCAGCTGGATGGCGGCGTCGTCGACCCCGACCTCGCGGACGGTGCCACCGGACGCTGCCGGGTCGGCCTGGGTACCTTCACCACCGCCGAAGCCGCCGATCATGATGTTCAGCAGCGAGCGGTTCATGGCGTCGGCCATGAGCTTGGTGAGGATGCCGCCGGCGGCACCGACGAGGGCACCGGCGATGATCAGCAGCGGGGAGTCGAGCACGAAGCCGGACATCGCCGCGGCCGTGCCGGTGAAGCTGTTGAGGAGGCTGATGACGACCGGCATGTCAGCGCCACCGATGGGCAGCACCATGGTCACGCCGAAGGTCAGCGAAGCACCGAGGATGACCAGCAGCACAACCGTCTTGACCTCGCTGCCGAGCTCGATGACCGGGCGACTCGCCGGCGCCGAGTACGAGCAGCACGGTCGAGTCACCAGGGCCACGAGCCGAGCGCCATGGTGGTGTACACGCCGCCGGGCACTGCGATGGGCTGACCGCGGATGAGGCCCTGCAGCTTGCCCGAGGCGATGAGCGAGCCGGTGAAGGTGATCGAGCCGATGAGCACGCCCAGGATCACGAAGATCGTGGTCGAGATCGATCTCGTCGGGCCTACCCACGATGTGCAGGTAGTCGAAGATGGCCACGATAGCCGCCGCGCCACCGCCGACCGCGTTGAAGAGCGAGACCAGCTGGGGCATAGCGGTCATGGCCACGCGGAGGGCCAGGAACAGGCCCACACCGGCGCCGATGGTGAAGCCGACGACGATGATGACCAGCGCCTCGGTGGTCAGGCCACCGACCGCACACGATTCTAGCGTGGCAGTCGCGCAGCAGCAGGTAAACGAAGGTGGCGATCACGGCCACGGTCATGCCGCCGGCCGAGATGAGGTTGCCGTTCCGCGCGGTGGCGGGGCTGTTCATGAAGTGCAGGCCGATGACGAAGCTGCCGGCGGCCAGGGCACCGATGAGGATGAAGAGCGTGCTGAGTGTTGCCTGATCCACCCCTAGGCCTCCTTACCGTCAGCCTTGGGAGCAGCGGGCTTCTTCTTGAACATCTGCAGCATGCGGTCGGTCACGACGTAGCCGCCGACCACGTTCATGGCGCCGAAGATGACCGCGATGAACGCGAGGATGTAGCCGAACAGGTCGTCCGCGGTCGGCCGCGATGATCATGCCGCCGATGAGCACGATGCCGTGGATGGAGTTGGCACCGGACATGAGCGGGGTGTGCAGGGTCGCGGGGACCTTGCTGATGACCTCGAAGCCGACGAGGACTGCGAGGATGAAGATGACCAGTGAGCCAAGAAGGCTGATCTCACCGCTCATGCGGCACCCCCTTCCGAGAGCAGCTTGGCGGTGGCCTCATGCACGACCTTCCCGTCGTGCGTGATGACCGTGCCCTCGGTGATCTCGTCCTCGAAGTCGAACGTCATCTCCCCATCCTTGATGAAGTGCGTGAGCAGCGCGCTGATGTTGCGCGCGTAGAAGCCACTGGCGCCTGCGGGCATGGTGGCCGGCAGGTTGGTCGGCGCGATGATGGTCACGCCGTTGTCGGTGACGATGGAGTCGTCCGGCACCGACAGCTCCACGTTGCCGCCGAGCGCGCTGGCGGCCATGTCCACGATGACCGAGCCGGACTTCATGGCCCGCACCGTGTCGGCCGTGACCAGCAGCGGTGGCCGGCGGCCCGGGACCTGGGCCGTGGTGATGACCACGTCCATGGAGCTGATGTGCCTGGAGAGCTCGGCCTGCTGGGCCGCCTTCTCCTCGTCGGTCAGCTCGCGGGCGTAGCCGCCCTCACCGGTGGCGTCGGCCACCGACTCGAGCTTGAGGAACTGGGCACCGAGCGACTGGGCCTGCTCCACGGTCTCGCGGCGCACGTCGTACGCCTTGACCACGGCGCCCAGGCGCTTGGCCGTGGCGATGGCCTGCAGGCCGGCGACGCCGATGCCGAGGACGAGCACGTTGGCCGGCTTGGCCGTGCCTGCCGCCGTGGTCAGCAGCGGGAAGTAGCGACCGTACGCATCCGCGGCCATGATCACGGCCTTGTAGCCGCCGACGTTGGCCTGGGACGAGAGCGCGTCCATGGTCTGCGCGCGCGACAGTGTGCGCGGCAGCGTGTCGAGGCTCACGGCCGTGACGCCGGCGGCGGCCAGCGCCTGTGCGTTCTGCGGGTCGATCAGCGGCTGCAGCAGGCCCATGACGACCTGCCCCTTGCGCAGCTTGCCGACCTCTTCGGGCGTGGGCTTCTGCACGCGCAGGACGACGTCCGCCGTAGCGTAGAGCGCGTCCTCCGCCACGACCTTGGCCCCGGCCGCGGTGAAATCCGCGTCCGGGATCGATGCGCCGTCTCCGGCGCCGGATTGGACCAGGACCTCGTGCCCGGCGCCGGTCAGTTTCCCGACGGCCTCCGGCACAAGGGCCACACGCCGTTCGTTGGGCGCGCTCTCCTTGACGATGGCAACCTTCATCCAGGATCCCCGAGTGACATGAGTGATGAGTGGCGCGCGACGGCGGAACTGCCGGGCACCGATAGGTGGAGTCTAATCGGAATTGCGACCTCTGGCCGGACGACCCGCACCCGACCGACGAGGCTGGCAGCGCCGTGCCGGCTCGCGTCATGGCTCGGACACCGGCCTGACCGCGGGCTCCGACCGTGACCAACCTCCCCGGCGACTCGACAGGCCTGCGGCCCGGATCGGCTCGCACTGGCTCGCCCGCGAAGTCGCCAACCCGGCCCCTGCCCGATGCCCGGCGACCTCCCTGAGGCTCGGTGGCCGCAGCGTCCCGCACCGCCGCGTCGATCGCCGCCTGGGGTCGGCCCCAGCGCTTCAGGCCTTGCGTGCCTCGGCCAGCGAACCGAGGAAGAGCGAGACCGGCCGGTAGACCGCGTGGGCGAACTTGGTGAAGGGCACCAGCAGCACCAGCTCCATGGCGATGGCCACGTGCACCAGGAACCCGAGGTAGCCCCAGACCGGTGGCGTGGGCAGGTACAGCGCCAGCTCGATGACGAAGCCGGTCAGGCCGGCCAGCCAGAGCAGCCACAGGAAGGTCCAGTCGGAGGTGAACGAGCGCCGCACCGTGCGGCCTTCCGCGCGCCAGCGCCGCAGCATCAGCCCGGACACGCCGTAGAGCATCAGCAGGCCGGCCACCGTGCCCAGCAGGCGCACGGGATACCAGATGGGTACCTGCTCGCCGGTGTGCTTGACGCCGATGATGTCGAGGCCGAAGTCGAGCGTGGTCGCGGCCAGCAGGCCCAGGAAGCCCAGCATCGTGGCCGCGTGCATGAACCACGTGCGTCGGTACAAGGGCACCGCCGCCTCGCTCGCCTCGCAGTCCTCGCGGTAGCGCTTCTGGCCCAGCGACTCGACCCCGAGGGACGACCACAGCGCCGAACCCACCGCGCGCGGGCCCTCGCGGTCGCCCAGGCTCCGCCACTCGATGCCGCTCGCCGGGGCCGTGCGCCCGATCATCGTCAGCACGCCGGCCAGGCCGGCGATGAAGACGAGGATCGATGGCCACCAGGCCGAGGTCGTGGATGAGCGGCGCCGGGATCCACTCGAAGAAGGCCATGCCGGCATCCTCCGAAGGCAGCGGGCCCGAGCGATTGACGAACATGAAGAGGCCGAAGAGCACGGCCAGCGCCACCGCCACGATCGTGCCCAGCAGGGGTTGCAGGTAGAGGAAGCGGGCGATGCCCGTGCGGTCGTAGGAAGCCGTCGCGTAGCGGCGCGAGGCAGCCATGAACTCCGACGGCTCGGCCTGGCGCGGACACGTCTCGGAGCACTCGCCGCAGCTGTAGCAGGTCCACAGCTCCTTGCTCGCGAGGAGTTCGTCCCTCATGCCCACCTGGGCATAGCGGATGATGCGCCGGGGGAACGTCGTCGTCACCCCTGGACAGGGGACAGACGGCCGTGCAGTTGCCGCAGTTGAAGCAGGCATCGACGTCGAACGCGCCGTAGGTCTTGATCTGCGGCAGCAGCGCCGGGTCGACACGCACGGCGGTCGTCTCGCTCTGAGCCGTCGCGGTCATCGCTTCAACTCCTTCTCCGGCAGGGCGTAGCGCGGGTAGTCGCCATCGACCCCGTCCTCCACCGCCTGGCCGTACTTGCGCATGGCGGTCAGCGTCCAGAGCACGTCCTTGGCCGTCGAAGCCAGTGGCCTCGGCCACCTCGGGCACGGTCTTGGGGCCTTCCTTGAGCGCCTTCTTGACCGCGGCCTTGCGCTTGTTGGTGGTCTTGACGTAGTCGAGCAGCTCCTCGGACGCAGGGCCCTGCCGCTCCTTGAAGATCTCCAGCGGGGTGGCGCGCCGTTCGTGCCTCGGTCATGCGGGCACCTCCACGGCCGACAGGCTCGCCCGGTGGGGTCGCTGGTGATGGCGTCGATCATGGCCCGGTACTGGTCCATCTCCCAGCCCTGCACGTCGATGGCCTCGCTGGCACAAGCTGCCACGCACGCACCGCAGCCCACGCAGGCCACGGGATTGACGTAGGCCTTCTGCTCGAAGACGCCCTCCTCGGTCTCGATCTCGGTAAGGCTGATGGCGCCGTCGTACTGGCAGACCTCCACGCAGGTGCCGGCACCGACGCAGCGGGCCAGGTCGACGCGGGCCACGAACGGCTCCATCTCCACGTAGTCCCTGGCCAGCACGGTGGCGGCCTTGACCGCTGCAGCCGAGGCCGACGAGGTCGACCTCGGCGATGTCCTTGGGACCCTGGGCCGCGCCCGCGAGGTACACGCCCGGGATGGACGTCTCCACCGGCCGCAGCTTGGGGTGGACCTCCAGCAGGAAGCCGTCGGCGCCCACGGGCGCCTTGGTCATGTCGACCAGGTCGGCCACGTCGCGCGGCTCCATGCCCACGCCGAGCACGACCAGGTCCGCGGGCACCTCCAGCTCAGCGCCGAAGGTGAGCGTGTCGGTGACACGTCACCGTGAGGGGGTAGTCGCCGGACTCGTCCACCGACACGACCGGTCGCGAGTCTCGTCGTCGAAGCGCAGGAAGCGCACGCCCAGCTTGGAGGCGTCGACGTAGTAGTCCTCCTGCTCCTTCTGGTACGTACGGATGTCGCGGTAGAGGTCGTAGACGGCCGTGTCCGGCAGAGCGGCGGCGGACCTCGTTGGTGGCCTGCAGCGTGGCCGTGCAGCACACGCGCGAGCAGTACTCGTTGAGCACGCCCGTCCGGCCCGGGCTCGTCCACGCCGGCGATCTGGCGAGCAGCCCACGCAGTGGATGAAAGCCATCGAACGCGGGGCCACGCCCTCGACCAGCACCTGCCCGCAGGTGGGACCGTCGGGATCGAGCATGCGCTCGAGCTGCGGCAGCGTGATGACGCGCTCCGAAGCCCGGTAGCCGTACTCGCCCTCGCGTGGCTCGTAGTGGTCGTAGCCGGTGGCCACGATGATCGCGCCGACCTCGATGGCTTCGCTCTCGGGCACGCCGTCGATCTCGATGCCCGACCCGGCCGCCAGGACGCACTCGCCACAGCGGGTGCAGACTGCCCAGTCGATGGCCGGCAGCTCCGGTACCGACCCCGGATGCGGCTTGTAGAAGGCCTTGCGCGTGGACAGCCCGTCGTTGAACTCGTCATCGACGATCGTGGGGCAGGCCTCCATGGCCGCGGCCGCATCCTTCAGCTCGGCATCGACGCCGCGCGGCTCGGTGGTGAGCGTGGCGCTGAAGTCGCCGAGGAAGCCGGTCAGATCGGTCAGGCGCGTGTACGTGCGCACCTCGATGCGCTCGTCCGACATGACCTCGTCGATGAGGCGGCGCACCAGGGGCACGGCCGGCTCGTCGGTGGGGTAGACCGTGCCCAGCTGCATCGTGCGGCCGCCGAGGAAGGGCGTCTTCTCGATGAGCGTCACGTCCTGGCCCATGGCCGCGCAGTCGAGCGCGGCGCGCAGGCCGGCCACACCGCCGCCGATGACCAGGACCGCGGTGGACCGCGTCGACGCGTACCGGCTGGAGCGGCTGCAGCAGGCGGGACTTGCCCACCGCCGCGCGCACCACCGAGACGGCCTTGTCGGTGGCGGCCTCGGCGTCATGCGGATGGGCCCAGCTGACCTGCTCGCGGATGTTGGCCGGCAGGAACAGGTAGGGGTTCATGCCCGCGCGGATGACCGCCTTGCGGAAGGTCGTCTCGTGCAGCGAGGGCGTGCAGGCCGCCACGATGACGCGGTCGAGGCCCAGCTCCTCGATATCCCGGGTCGATCTGTCCCTGTCCCTCGTCGGAGCACATGAAGGGGATGTGCCGGGAGACCGAGACGCCCTCCTCGCGGCTGAGCGACTCGGCCACGGCGTCGACGTCGACGACGTCGCTGATGTTGCCGCCGCAGTGGCAGACGTAGACGCCCAGCCTCTCGCCGGGGCCCGCGACCAGGTCCGCGGCACTCGACTCGATCGCGCCGAGACCCTCGTCACCGGCCGGTGCAGGGCAGTCGGGACCCTGCTCGGACGCGGGCCACTCCTGGCTAACCATGGTGGGTCTCCTCGATGGTGCCGGCGGCAGCCAGTTGCTCCGGGCCCATCTCGCTGACCGAGACGAGCGGCTGGGCCAGCTGCGGGCGGGCACCGACCGTGCCCGCGAGGTAGCCCTCCACCTTGGCCGCCGCGGCGCTGGCCTCGACGATGGTGTCGACGATGTCCTTGGGCGCGATGGCCGTACCGGTGGCGAAGAGGCCGGGAGTGCTGGTGCGCGTGGTGTCGAGCTTGGGCTCGGCCGGGCGGATGAAGCCGTCGCGGTCGAGGTCCACGCCCACGAACGAACGCGGGTCGGTGCCCGGCTGCATACCCACCGAGAGCACGACCAGGTCGTGGCAGCGGCTCGTCCACCGAGCCGTCGCCCTCCATGCGCTCGATGCGCAGCTGCAGGTCGCCGTCCTCCTGCTCGTCGATGCGCGCGACCTTGGCCTTGACGAACTCGATGCCCATGGCCTTGGCCGTCTGGTAGAACTGCTCGTAGCCCTTGCCGAAGGCGCGGATGTCCATGTAGTAGATGGTGATGTCGGCCAGTGGCAGCGAACCCGAGAGCAGCATGGCCTGCTTGATGGCGTACATGCAGCACACGCGCGAGCAGTAGGGCACGCCCAGGGTCTCGTCGCGTGAGCCCGCGCACTGCACGTAGGCCACGCGATCGGGGATCTTGCCGTCGGACGGGCGCAGCACCCGACCGTAGGGGCCGTTGGGCGAGAGCAGCCGCTCCATGTCCAGGCCGGAGAGGACGTTGCTGGCCTCGCCGTGGTACTCGGCCTTGGCCTCGACCGGCGTGGTCTGGTAGCCGGTGGCCAGCACGGCCGCTTCGAAGTGCAGCGTCTCGACCCGGTCCTGCTGGGCGAAGTCGATGGCCGTGGGGGTGGTGGGACAGACCTTCTCGCACTTGCCGCAGAAGATGCACTCGTCGGCGTCGATGAGCGCGTTCTGGGGGATGGCCGTGCCGAAGGGGATGTAGACCGCACGTCGGGCGCCCAGGCCGCCCTCGAAGGCGTGGGGCACCTCCACCGGGCAGGCGTACTCGCACAGCCGGCAGCCGATGCAGACGTCCTCGTTGACGTAGGTGGCCACCCGCCGGATGGTGGCGTCGAAACCGCCCGCAGGATCGGGCGTCAGCGCCTCCACCTGCGCGCAGACCCAGGTGTCGACGTTGTCGTGGTGGGCTGCGCTGGACATGCGCGGGGTGGTGATACAGGAGGCGCAGTCCATGGTCGGGAAGACCTTGGAGAGGGCGATCATCTTGCCGCCGATGGAGGGCTCCTTCTCCACCACCAGCACCGATCGTCCACGGTCGGCCAGGTCCAGGGCCGTCTGCAGGCCGGCGATGCCGCCGCCCACGACGAGCACGTCATAGCCGCTGCGCGCGGTGGTCTCGGCGGTCATGCCGCGGCCTCCCCTGCCGGCTCGTCGGCCGGTTCGGGGGCCGGAGCCAGCGGGCCGATGGGCCCGAGGTCGTCGAGCACCTTCTCCATGTCGGCGACCTCCTTGATGAAGGCCTTGGTGCAGACCGAGCAGATGGCCGTCAGCTTGAGCCGCCGAATGTCGATGTCCCGCCGCCTCATCAGCACGTAGGTGCGGTCGATCTGCGCCGCCAGCTGTTCGAACGAACCCTTGTAGGGACTGTCGGTGCCGCAGGAGGCGATGAGAATGGCGTCGACGCCCTGCTCGAAGCAGTAGAGGTAGAACGACTCGGGGAACATCACCGGGTCGGGCGTCGGGATGACGTACGTGTTGGGTGGGTACTCCATGTGCGCCTGGCCCGTGGCATCGATGCCCGGGTAGGAGCAGAGCAAGGTCGCGATGACGAGCATGCGCGTGGGGCGGGCCTCCACCCCGGCCGCGGCGGTCATCGCTGGTGCCGTCATGTTCCCGCTCTGGCTCCCTTCGCGATCAGCGTCCTGCGGCAGCCGTGCGTGGCGTTACTTGGCGCGCTTGATGAAGACGCGCTCGTAGCCGTCCGCATCCGCCACACCCATGAAGCGGTGGCCGACCTTGTTGCACCAGGCGGACATGTCCGACTTGGTCTGCGGATCGGTGGTGAGGATCTCGAGCACGCCGCCCACGGGCACGCCGCCGATGGACTTCTTGGCCTCGAGGAGCGGGCCGGGGCAGGCACTGCCGCGTGCGTCGGCGACCGCGCCGACGTCGAGTGCATCTAGCGCGGCCTGGTCGAGTGTGTCGGTCATGTCTGGTTCCCTCCTTGTGCCGATGGGTCGGCTAGTAGTTGAGGGTGGCCGAGGCCGAGGCGATCTCGGACACGAGCCGTGCCGCGCCGATGATCTCGACCCCGTCGAGCAGGTCTGCTTCGGTGATGCCGCGGTGCTCCAGGCAGGGCGAGCAGGGCATGAGCAGGCCGCCGATGGCAGCGACGGTGTCGACCAGCTCCTGCAGGGCCGGGTAGGCCTTGGCCTGGACGCCCTCGGCTCCACCCTCGGTCACGAGGCGCACGCCCTCGGCCTGGAAAGCCATGACGACCTCGATCTCCGAGACGAGCGCGCCGGCGGCCATCACGAACGGGAGCGTGGCCAGCTCGGGCTCGTCGGGTCCGTGGGTCACGATGATGACCAGCTTCTCTGCTTGTTCCATGCCGCCTTGCTGCCTCCACTTGCACGTACGCCGTGAGCCTGCTGCCGAGGGGTTGCCTAACATCTACATGGCTTGGTCATCTATATGCGTGGGCCATATTGTACCGATGACAGGGGCCACATGGACCTGTCATGCCCATACCCGCATGTGCGCATCCTTATGGGGACGGCGAGCCCTTCGCTACCGTGCCCCCACCATCCACGGAGGACCATCGACGTGACCTCGGTTACCACGGTCGGACACGAGCACCACGAACGCATCATCGCCATGCTCGACGGGCTGCCCGCGCTCGCAGACATGCTCGACGAACGTCCGCGCCCCGCACGCTTCGAGGAGCGCTTCGGGTCGGTCTACGGATTTATCACCGGCACGCTGGTGCCGCATATGGAGGTCGTCGAGGGCACGCTCTATCCGCAGTTGGACCGGCTCATGCAGAACCGTCACTCGATGGCCCAGATGCGGCGCGAGCACGACGAGATCCGGGGCCTCATCGAACGCCTGGGCACGTTCCGGCAGGCCGTCGAGGCCGATGCCCTGGGTCCTGCCGGATCGATCGGGCTGCGGCGCGTGCTCTACCGCCTCTACGCCATGCTCAAGGTGCACATCGCCGAGGAAGAGGAGTACCTGCGTGTGCTCGAGCACAACCTCTCCGCGGATGAACAGGCCGAGCTCGTGCGCGGCCTCGAGCACGCCGGCGCCGAGCCCCTGTAGGCGTCACCCGTTCGGCGAGCCGCTCTCTGCGCGAGCTACATCCGGTCGAGCGAGGGAGGCGCTGATCGCCTCGAGGTAGTCGGCGTTGAACTCACCGATGAGGCGGGCGCGCTCGCGCATGACCACGGCCCAGTCGTCGAGCGCGGCATAGCCGGCCTCGGTCAGCAGGTAGGCGCGCCGGCGCGGACCGGCCGATTCGTCGGCCCACGATGAGCTCACCAGCCCGTCGCGCTCGAGATCACGTAAGGTGCGGTAGACGAGGCCGACGTCGAGCGGGCCATTGCTGATGTGCATCTCCTCCAGCCGCCCGAGGATGGCATAGCCGTACGTCTCGCGCGCGAGCATGGCGAGCACGAACGGCTCGATCCAGCGGCGGCGCGCAGCCAGCGGCATCCAGCCTCGCTGCGTCGGCGTGCCGTCGGCGTCACGGGCGGCGATGCGCGAGTCGTGTCGCGCTTTGGCGTCAGACATATGTCTCAGTCGGTGTGTTCACGCGGCCATGGTACAGGCGCATGATGCGCACAGCGTGGAGCGAGCTCCGGCCGTGTCGCGACGAGCTCCGGCCGTGTCGCGACGAGCGCCGGCCGTGCCGCGATGGGCGCCGGCCTAGTAGATGCTGGGGAAGCGGTTGTGGAACCGCTTGAGCACACCATCGCCCATCTGCGCGCGGAAGGCCTCGAGCAGGCGGGCGTTGTTGGCGACCCGGTTGCGGTTGCCCTTGGTGTAGGCCCGGATCGCGGCCATGAACTTGGCGTCGCCGTAGTCGCGCCGCAGGTTGGCGAGGAACTTGGCGCCCTGGACGTAGATGACCTCGAAGTAGCAGTGATCGGAGTAGGCCCTGATGTCGCGGTCGAGACGATCGAGCTTGCAGCGGCTGGAGCGCAGCGAGAGGTGCGCCTTGCGCGCGAAGTAGTCGGCCAGCGCCTCATCGGCGAAGGCATCGGTGGACTGGTCGTTGCCGACCGTGGAGTACCACCACTGGTGTGCCGTCTCGTGCGAAACGAGGTAGGGCAGGTCGGCCGAGGGGCGAGCGGCCGGGATCCAGATGAGGCCCGGGGATTCCATGGCCAGTCCCCCACCGGTCTCGGCGATGCGATAGGTCTTGTGTGGGTAGACCACGCCGGTCTTGTGGACGTAGCGCCCAATCTCGGCGCGGGCGAGGCTGACCAGGCGCTTGGGGTCGTGTTTGCGTGAGTGCGCGTAGATCTGGACCTTGCCGTTGGCCGACTTGCCCGAGGCACTGCGCCAGTTGGGACTGGCGACGAGGCTGAAGTCGCGCACGTCAGTGGCCACGTAGACGAACTTGCGCTGGCTGATCTTCTTGACCCGCCGTCCGCTGGTGGCCCACGCCAGCTTGCGGTCCGAGCTGACCGTCACCTCTACGTGTGGGCTGACCGGCGTCACGAAGGGCTCGCCGTGGTTGCTGTCGCCAAAGGCGATGCGCCGGCTGACCCAGGGGATGAAGCGGTAGAGCTGGGCCACGCCGTTGAGCTTGGCGAAGTAGTAGCCGCGCTTGGCGGCCGTGATCTTGAGGCGTGACTTGAAGCCGACGAAGACGGTGGTCGAGGCGCCCGGTGCCAGGACCCGGCCGAGGGGGACCAGCACCGTCTGCCCCTGGACCTTGGCCGAGACCGTCTTGCTCCCGACCCGAGCTCGCAGATTGCGGTAGCCGCCGAGCTTGACGGCGGCGCTGTTGAGCTCGAGCCGGTCGATGTACTTGCCGCTGGTATTGGTGAAGTCGATGGTCGTGCGCAGGTCGACCCAGCGCGTGTCCCAGTCGAGATGGACAGCGACCGTGTAGCGCGCCTCGAGATCGTAGGACGTGCCGGCGGAGACCGACCCGGCCGGCACGAGCACGGCCAGCAGCGTCAGCACCAGCAGCATCACCCCCGTGCGGAACGGGCGGGCCAGCGCGGACGCGGGGCTGGCGAACCCCGGCGCGGTCGTGGTCATGCGCACACGGTACCGTCCGCGGCCACTTCGCGTGTCTGCGGCCGTGTGCGGGTCAAGTCCTGCGTGGCGGAGGGCGGTCCGTCTTCACCACTCCGCACAACCATGGTGCGTCGGGTCAACGATCCCACGCGCGAGCCTACGTAGCCCTGCGGATGCACTACGTGGTGCTACGGACCCATCGCTCCGTAGCTCGTTCCGTAGCGCCACGGATGACCACCCGAGCGGCGAGGGGCCATCATGTGGTTACCACATCGAATACAGCACTCGCCCTTGACCCTTCACGGCGGGGTCGGGGTTTAGCGAGCAGAGAGTCGGACTGCGCTGGGGCGCGTCCGGCTCTCGCACTTTCTGCGGGATTATCATCGCCTTCATGAAGACCCCGAACGCGCCCCGCCCGTGGCGTCGAGCGATCCGGCTCGACGTCCTGCTGCTGGCGTCCGCGGGGATCCTGCTGATCGCCACGCTGCTGCCCCAGATCGACCCCGATCTGAACATCGTGATGAAGGACCGCACGCTCGACGTGGCGCTGTCGGCCCTGCTCTTCGTCGCTGCCACCGGCCTGGCCGTGCTGACCTTCCTGCGCTACCGCGAGACCGGCCGGCTGGCCTCGTTCGTGCAGTCGTCGGCCTTTGCCCTGTGGGCCATCTTCACCTTCATCCAGCTAGTGCTCATCGTCTTCCGCTTCGACGACGACGTGGGCTTCTCGCTGGCCGACCCGGGCCAGCTGCCGTTGTGGGTCTCGGGCGCCGTGCGCATGAGCGTGTCCGGCCTCTTCACCATCAGCGGCATCGCCGCCATCATGGGCATCTACGGCGGCGCGCGGCGGCGCTTCCGCACGGTCTTCCTGCCGGTGCTCGTCATCGCCGTCCTGACCGTCGTGGTCTATCCCTTCCGTGACTATCTGCCCCCGCTCATCGAGCCGCAGGGCCTGGCCGCGTTGCTGGCTGAGCCGGGTGAGTTCGCGCTGCTGCCGGGCTTCACCGGGTTGGCCCTGGTCATCGTGGTCATCACCGTCACCGGCCTCGTCGCGGGCGTCGTCCTCTACCGCACGACCTGGGCCCACGGCGGACCCACGAGCGACGCCTTCACCGCGCTGGGTCTGGTCATCCTCGCGGTGGCAGAAGTGCAGTACGCACTCTGGCCCAGCATCTACACCAACCTCGTGACCATCTCCGACGTCATGCGCCTCGTGGCCTACACGGTCCTGCTGGCGGGTGCCTTCGCCGACCAGCGCAGCGACTTGCGCGCCCTGCGCTCCGCCTATACCGCGCTCGATCGCATGCGTGTCAACGAGGCCGAGCGGGCCACGCTGGAGGAGCGCGCACGCCTCGCGCGAGAGATCCACGATGGCCTGGCCCAGCACCTGTGGTTCGCCAAGCTGAAGTTCGAACGCCTCAGCTCCACCCTCGCCGACGAGGACCGGCCGCTGGCCGACGAGGTCACCCAGGCCCTCGACGCCGCCATCGTCGAGGCTCGCGAAGCCCTGGTCACGATGCGCTCGAGCCTGGAGGAGGACGTGCCCTTCGCCGACATGCTTTCGCGCGCGGTGGACGACTTCGAGAGCCGCTCGGACCTGCGCGTGGAGTTCACGGCCTCGACCGGCATGCCCTCGACGCTCGCCCCACGGGTGCAGGTGGAGCTGCTGCGCATCGTGGCCGAGGCGCTCAACAACGTGCGCAAGCACGCCGACGCCACGCTCGTGCGCATCAAGGCGGAGGTGGCCGAGGGCGAGCTGCTCATCACCGTCAACGACAACGGTCGCGGCTTCAGCCAGAGCGAGGCCTTCGACCAGGGCATGGGTCTGCAGGGCATGCGCGAGCGGGCACGACTCATCGGCGGCAGCTTGCTGGTGATGTCTGAGCTTTCCGGCGGTACCACCATCGAGGTGCGCGCACCGCTGGTGACCACCGGTGTGGGCAGTGTCTCCGAGACGAGCGAGCGCACGGCCATGGCCCTCGACGAGGAGCCCGCACCGGCCGACGGACCCCCGACACTCCCGGGCGAGCGGGCTGCGGGTGCGACGAGCGGCGCCGACGCCAACCCCACGGGTATGCAAACCTAGCGAGGTCATGACCGTGTCACAGCCGCGTACCGTGGCAGCCACCGAGCCCACGACCGAGAGCGCACCCCTGCGGGTGATGCTCGTGGATGACCATGCCCTGGTGCGCTCGGCCGTGCGCCAGGCCATCGACGCGCCCGACGTGGAGATGGTGGGCGAGGCCGGCAGCGCCGAGGACGCCTTCGCCCTGGCCCTCGCGGTGCGGCCGGACGTGATGCTGCTTGACATCGACCTGCCCGGCATGAACGGCATCCAGATGCTCGAAGAGCTGGGCCCGCGCCTGCCGGACACCAAGATCGTGATGCTGACGGTCTCGGATTCCGAGCGCGACATGATCGAGGCGCTCGCACGTGGAGCGGCCGGCTACCTGACCAAGGACCTGCACCCCGAGGCCCTGTTGCGCGCCTTGCGTGGCACCCAGCGCGGCGAGCTGGCCATGTCGCGGCGCTACGCCGGCGTGGTCATGCGCCACTTCATCGAGGCCGCGCGCAAGGGCCGCAGCGGCAACGCCGGCGGCCTCGAGGGGCTCAGCCCGCGGGAGAACGACGTGCTGCGCATGCTGGCCGAAGGGCTCACCGACCGCGAGATCGCGCAGGCGCTGGTCATCAGCCCGCGCACGGTGGAGACACACGTGAGCAACATCCTGCACAAGCTCGGTGTGCGCAAACGGGCCGAGGCCGCCCAGCGCTACCGCGAGTCGCGCTAGTCCGATGAAGGCGGGGGTCGTCCTGCCCCAGGGCTGGGTGCTGGAGTACCGCGGGCGCGATCCACGCGAGGCCTGGGCCAACACCGTGGCCGTGGCACAGTCGGCCGAGCGGCGTGGCTTCGAATCGGTCTGGCTCTACGACCACTTCCATACCTGGCCGCAGCCGGAGGACGCGATCATCTTCGAGCCCTTCGTGGCCCTCTCTGCGCTGGCGGCGCTGACCGAGCGCGTACGCCTGGGCCACATCGTCCTCTGCGCCGGCTTCCGCAACCCAGCCCTGGTGGCCAAGATGATCAGCACCTTCGACGTGGTCAGCGACGGGCGTGCTGAGTTGGGCATCGGCGCCGGCTGGAAGCGCGAGGAGTGGCAGGCCTTCGGCTACCCCTTCGGCTCCACGCGCGAGCGGCTGGCCGTACTCAGGGAGCAGCTCGAGGTCATCACGCGCATGCTCGACGCAACCAGCGACGAACGGGCGAGCTACGAGGGCGAGCGTGTGCGCGTGGCAGGTGCCGTCAACCAGCCCCGGCCGCTGCAGCATCCGCGTGTGCCAGTGATGGTCGGCGGCAACGGCCCTGAGGTGACCTGGCGATTGGCCGCGCGCTACGCCGACGAGCTCAACCTCGACGGGCTCGACCCGACGGCCGTGGCCGAGGCCTTGCCGGTCATCCGCGCTCGCTGCGAGGAGATCGGGCGTGATCCCGGCACGCTCAGGGTTTCGGTGCACACCTGGTACGAGGATCGCGGGGTGAGCACGGCCGGACGTGAGCGCCAGGACCTCTTCGCCGCCTATGCGGAGCTGGGACTCAGTCGCGTGCAGTCCTACGTCGACGGCCTGGCCGACGGGACCGATGCCCTGGAGGCCTTCGCCGAGGACCTGCGCATCGCAGGGGTCAAGCTGACGCCCTGAGGATCAGGGGCCGCGTGGATGGCGGCATGTCCGCCGGCTCATGGGCATGTCTTCGGCCCGTGGGCAAGGCCGTGAAGCCAGCCTCATGGGCGTGTCTTCGGCCCGTGGCCATGTCTTCGGCCCGTGGGCATGTCTTCGGCCCGTGGGCAAGGCCGTGAGGCCGCGCGCTATGCCCAGAGGGCGCATATCGGTCGGACTGACCCCCCCTCTGCCATTCCGGTTGAGGCATATTCCAGTCCCCCCGCGGGCATAGGCACGTCCTGGGCGTGGCTGCGGGCATAGGCACGTCCTGGGGCGGGTGCGGGCACGCTCGGGCGGGTGCGGGCACGCTCGGGGCGGGTGCGGGCACGCTCGGGGGGCAGGCAGTGGCGCGCGGCTTGAAACCCGACGATTAGCGAGCATCGCCGGTGTTAGGCTCGCGAGATGCCCAACGAATCCTCTGCCCCCGCGGACCGCCGCGCGAACAGCGCCACCCTCATCCTCGCTGACATCTCCGGCTACACCGCATTTCTCTCGGCTGTCGGGAGCGCGCACCAGGTCCAGTTGGAGCAGGGCGACCTCCCACCGGCCTATCCCTTGATGAAGACGTTCCTCGATGCGATCGTGGACAGCCTCGCGCCGCCGTTCACCTTGGCCAAGCTCGAGGGCGACGCGGTCTTCGCCTACGCTGACGACGCAGACTTGCCCATCCGCGGCGATGCGGTCACGGCCTGCTTGCGGGGCTGCTACGCCAGCTTCCGCGAGCACTTGCAGCGGACTGAGGACGGGCTCACGTGTACCTGTGACGCCTGCAGCTCGGGAGCGCGTCTTGACCTGAAGTTCATCCTCCACCACGGCAGCTACGCGGCCCAGACGATCGCGGGCAGCCCCGAGCTGCTCGGTCCGGACGTCACCACCGCGCACCGCATGATGAAGAACGATGTCGTGGCGCTCACCGGCTGGCCGGCGTATGCCCTCCTGTCAGCCGCCGCCGTCGAGTACCTCGGCGTGTCAGGCGAGGGCGGCCAGACGATCGAGCTGGAGTACGAACACGTCGGCCGCATGAGTGCGCTGGTGTTGCCGCTCGGCGTCGAGAACTGAGTCCACCAGACGCTCGCCGTCGACAGCTGAGTCCACCGGACAGCCGCCGTCGAGAGCTGAGCTGGCCGCTTGATCGCAGCCCGGATACGCCCCTTGGGGCCTGAGATATGCCTCAATCGGACTGGCCGAGGGGGAGTCCGTCCGAGCGATACGCCCGCCTAGGGAATAGCGCCGAGGGAGCGAGCGCGAAACCAGGCAACGGTGCGGAGGGCAGGCAGCGGTGCGGAAGCCAGGCAGCGGTGCGGAAGCCAGGCAACGGTGCGGAGGGCCCAACCTAGTCGCGCGCAGCGTGCTCCAGGACGATGGAGGCCAGCGCCGCGCCAGGCCAGGCGAACCAGTGCCGTACGGCGGAGCCTGAACCCTCGGGGTCGTAGGCCTCGGGCAGCATGCCGTCGCCAAAGGCCGAGCGCACGAGCCGCTCAAGCGCGGCCTCCGACGGCTCTGCCTCGTCCATCAGGCCGAAGGCGACCCAGCCCATGATGTCGCCCAGCGGCCAGGTACCCGGCGTGTGGCGTGAGCCCAGCCCGCCCATCGGGCCCTCCACGAAGCCGGGGTTCTCGCGATCGAAGGCGAAGTGCATGGTCGTGCGCCAGGCCTCGTCGTTCGGCTTGCAGAAGCCCCACATCGGCGCCAGCGCGGCCGGCAGATCGTTGGCGTCCATGTAGCGCTCGACCCCGCCGCGGCCGTTGACCGAGTAGGCCCACATCTGCCCCAGCGGCCCCTCGATGACGAAGTACTCGCCGAAAGCCTCGCGGATGCGGTCAGCCACCGCCTGCGCCAGCGACTGGTCCAGTCCCACCATCGAGGCCACACCGGCGAGGCGCGTGGCGGTGTGACAGAGCAGTACCTGGTCCGACAGCAGGTAGGGATAGGCAGGCACGTCGTCGGCCGGGTTCTCGTCGGTGCGCATGAGCGCAAGGTCATCGTCGACGTTGGCCAGGGCCGCCCGCCAGGCCTCCTTCACCAAGGCCTCCCACGAGGTCTCCGGCGGCAGTGCGGGCAGGCGTCCGGTGGCCACGATGTAGTCGGCCAGCTCCAGCAGCGGGTACAGCTGCTGGTCCGCCTGCAGCGGCAGGTCCTTGCGACGGCCATCGGCATGGTGGCTGCGCACCCAGCGCGCATCGGGTCGCTCGCAGCGCAGGAAGAGCCAGCGCAGGTGGTCGGCCACGTACTGCTCGTCCTCGTTGTGACCGCCGCGTGCCCACGTGGTCAGCAGCAACCGCGCCTGCCAGTAGGCATCGCGCGTCCACGACAGCGGCAGGATGCGGTGATCGGCGAGGATGGCGCGCTCGGCGCCGCTGACCGCCAGCGCCGTGCATGCGCGCGTGTAGGTCGCGGCTCGCTGGTTCATGCGACCCAGCGGCTTCACCAGCCGCGCGGGCACCCGCAGGGGACGGTCGTCGCCGTGCCCGCCTTCGCCGGCCTCGGGCGGACGCAGCCGGCCACGGTCACACCACTCGGGCGCCTCGGGCGGCGGCGTGTCGAAGCTGCAGGCGATGTCGATGCGCACCTCCTCGGCGTCGCCGGGCCAGTCGACCCAGGCCACCGCGCTGGGCATCTGGCGGCGCAGGAGCTTCCAGCCGATGCGCTGGTCCGAACGCCCCTCGGCCGAACCGTCGCTCGACTCGCCACCCTTGCGCAGCCAGGCCTGAACGATGACGGGACCACCCTCGCCGGCCACGCGCAGCGTGCCCTCGCGCACCTTCATGCGCGACTTCTGGCCCTCTTCGGCCGGCGGGTTGACCTCGCTGATCTCGGCCAGCTCAGGCCAGCCCAGTCGGCCGTTGGCGCGGATGCGGATGCCTGCGGGCCGGTCGCGGAGCGTGGCCTTGATGGTCAGTCGCTGGACGATCGCGCGGGTGCCCCTGGGCGCATCCTGGCGCGTGGTCACCATGGCGCGTCCCGCCTCGATGTGCAGGAAGGCGTGCTCCTCGCGGCGCATCCATGAGCGGTAGCGGCGAGTGGCATCAGGGTCGCCTCGCCATTCGGGAGCGAAGAGCGGCAGGCCGTTGAGCTCGACGAAGCCGGCCTCGGGGTGGACGGTGGCCAGGCTCAGCCACTCGCCGTCCGCGCCGAAGGAAGCACAGACGAGCCCGTTGCCCACATCCTTGGGTTTGCGTGGAGCGCTCACATACCGATGGTACGTTCCGAAGCGGGATCCATCCAGACCATGCGGTCACGCTCGAACTGGAGGCTGATGTCCTGGCCGGCCTTGATCTCCATGTCGGGCCGGGTGGAAACCTTCAACTGCTCGTCTCCGAGCCGGCACGTCAGCAGGTCGTGCGAACCGAGTGGTTCCACCACCACCACGCGAGCCTTGAGTGAGTCGCCTTCGGGTGCCCCTCCGTCGACCTCGATGTTCTCGGCGCGGATGCCGAGCATCACGCGCTTGCCGACGTAGGCACCAAGCTGCTGCTCGTGTGCGTCGTCGATCTTGACCGAACCGGCGCCTTCCACGCCGGCCGTGAGGGCGCCATGGCCGCCCGAGATCGTGGCGGTGACGAAGTTCATCGGCGGATTGCCGATGAAGCCGCCAACGAAGCGGTCGACCGGAGTCTGGTAGATGTCCAGGGGCCGGCCCAACTGCAAGATCTTGCCTGTGCGCATGACCGCGATGCGGTCACCCATGGACATGGCCTCGACCTGGTCGTGGGTCACGTACACGGTGGTGGTGCCGATCTCGCTGAGCAGGCGTTTGAGCTCGGCCCGCATCTCCAGGCGCAGCAAGGCATCGAGATTGGAGAGCGGCTCATCCATGAGCAGCACCTCCGACTCCATGGCGATGGCGCGCGCCACCGCGATGCGCTGGCGCTGGCCGCCCGACACCTGCGAGGGATAGCGTTCGAGCAGGTTCTCGATGTGGAGCAGTTCCGCGGACGAGTTGACGCGCTCGTCGACGACACCCTTGTCCAGCTTCTGCATGCGCAGGCCGAAGGCGATGTTCTCGAAGACCGTCATGTGCGGGAAGACCGCGTAGGACTGGAACACCATGGCGATCCGTCGGTGCCGTGGTGGCAGGTCGGTGACGTCCTTGTCGCCGATCCAGACCCGACCGGCGTTGATCTCCTCGAGTCCGGCGATGGAGCGCAGCAACGTGGTCTTGCCGCAACCCGAGGGGCCGAGCAGGACCATGAACTCGCCCTGCTGGATGTCGAGGGACACGTCATCGACCGCGCGGGTCTCCTTGTAGATCTTGTGGATGCGCTCCAGGCGGATCTCAGACACGTGACTCCCCTACTTGACGACCCGGCCCCAGAGGCCGAGCAGATACTTGCGGATGAGGAAGATGACGATGATGCTCGGCAGCAGCAGGATGAAGCCCGCCGCGAACCTGAACTGCGGAGCCGACGACGAGAGACCCGTCAGGATCCGAGCAGGCAGCGTCGGGTTCTGGGTGGTCAGGATCGCGGCCGCGAAGACGTCGTTCCACGACAGCACCCAGGTGAAGATGGCGGCCGCGGTCAACCCTGGTAGCGCCAACGGCAGTGAGATGCGCAGGAAGGCCCGCCACGGGCTGCAGCCCAGCGTCTCGGCGGCCTCCTCCAACTCCTTGGGGATCGAGACGAAGACGCTGCTGGTGATGAGCACCGCGAACGGCAACGCCAGCGCCGTGTGCATCAGGGCCACCGCGATGATGCTGTCGTCGATGGCCAGCCGGCGGAAGGTGATCGACAGCGGGATCGACAGGATGACGATGGGGAACGCGCGCGTCGCGAGCACCACCAGCCGGTAGCCGTCACGGCCGCGGAAGGCATAGCGTGCGATGGCGTATCCCGCAGGTGCACCGATCCCCAGCGCCAGGATGACCGTGATGACGGCCACGACCACGCTGCGATAGAAGGCGTCGAGGACACCCGGCGCGCGCAGGAAGGTGGTGATGAAGTCGGCTGTGACCCCGGGCGGGATGACCGACTTGGGGAAGGCGCGGAGCGGCTCGGTGCTGACTGCGCTGACGAAGATGAGGTAGATCGGGAACGCGATGAAGAGGGCCAGGATGGCCGCGGCGGCATACCAGCCGATGGCGTTGACGACCTTGCGCAGCGAGCGGCGGCGCGGCGGAGGGGGCTCGTCGTGCTGCTGGGTCACAAGATCCGCGGGTGCTGTCATGCCTGCTGCTCGTCCTTCACCGGCAGCAGCCAGAGGATGGCGATCGAGCTGAGGATCGAGAGCAGGAGGATGACGCTCGCATATGCGGCTGCCACGTTGTCATCGAGGATCTCGGTGGCGTAGACGTAGGTCTGGTCCGCCAGCACGGTCAGGGCGCTGCCGGCCAGGGCGATGACGGTGGCGAAGACCTGGATGGCCAGGATGACGCGCAGCACCAGTGCCACCTGGAGCGCGGGCCGCAACATCGGCAGGATGACCCGTCGCACGCGCTGCGGGAGCGAGGCGCCGTAGACCTCCGCCGCTTCGATGTACTCGTCGGGGATGGACTGCAACCCTGCGACGAGGATGATCATGATGATCGAGGTCGCCCGCCACGCCTCGGTGACGACGATGATGGTGATCAGCAACCACTGCGTCTCGGCGCTCTGCCACACGATGGGCGTGTCGATGATGCCGAGGCTGACGAGGATGCTGTTGAGCCAGCCGCGCTGGAAGAAGATGGCCGACCAGACCAGGCCGGCGGCGAGCTCACTGATGGCCAGCGGCAGGGCGTAGACATAGAGCCACAGGCTGGTGCCCTTGAGGCGCGCATTGATGACCAGCGCCATGGACATGGCCAGCACGAACTGGATCGGGATGACGAGGACGACGAGCGTGATCGTCGTCTGCAGCGCCGAGGCGAAGTTGGGGTCCGCGACCATGCGCTGCAGGGTCTCGAGGCTCCAGTTCCCGTTCCGGTCCTGGAGCGCCAGACTGAACGACTGGACCATCGGCGTGGCGAAGAAGATGACCAGGAACAGCGCCGATGGTGCCAGCAGCAGATACGGCGCCCAGCGCCGACGCAACGTCATCGCGCCGGCACCGGGCTGGCCGCTCGGACGACCGTCCCGTGGCCGTCCGAGCGGAACTCAGTCGAGTCCGTCGGTCGCATCTGCGACGCGCCCTTGACTACTCGAGGGTGTTGCCGACCTGGCAGGGACCCTCGCTCGCGGGATCGGGTGCCCAGCACTCGGCGCCGGAGAGATCGAGCGTCTCCTGCAATGCCGGGGCGAGGCCTGACAGCACCGAAGCGGGATCGCCACCGTCGATGATGATGCCCTTGAAGGCATCCTTGAAGACCTGGCTATAGGCACCGCCCTGGTCACCAAGGCCGACCGGCAGCAATGCCGGCAGCGAATCGGCCGCGTTCGCCTGTGCGCTCACGGCGTCGAGCTGCATCTGCACCGCAGCATCGACATCGGCCTCGACCTCGCCGGCCGCGACCGGGAAGAACGCGACCTCAGCGAGCGTGACGCCCTGTGTAGCCGGATCAACCAGGTGGCGGATGAGGTCCATGGCGCCCTCGGGGTTGGGCGAGGTGTTGGGGATGGCCAGACCGAGGATGACCGGCATGAAGCCACGACCCGCCGGGCCTGCCGGCGCCGGGAATGCGGTGTAGTTGTCGGGATCGGAGCGCAAGGCCTCGATGAGGCGAGCGGTGTGATCCCACGCCACCGAGACCGAACCCTCGATGAGATGGTCCTGCATGTTGTTGAAGCGGGTCGAAGACTCGGGATTGACGTACTGCCACATATCCGCGAGCCAATCCCACATCTCCACGGCCTCGGGGGTCGCGAAGGTGGTGTTCACGCCGCCGGTGAACGACGGGTAGAGGTAGCCCTGGAAAAGCCGGTGGTGCAGGGCCTTGTCGGCGGTCGGGATGCCGAGCAGGCGCTCACCGGTGCCCTCCAGAAGGTTGGCACCCCACTGCTTCACGTCGTCCCACGTGAGAGCCATGATGTCCGCGCCCTCGGGCAGGTACTCGAGAGCACTGTTGTGGGCAGCCATGATGTACGTGGCCTGCATCCAGGGGATGTACAGCTGCTGATCGGTGCCAAGCTTGCCGGCCTCAAGCAACGCGGGGCTGATGTCGAGCTCCGCAGCCAGGTCGGAGAGGTCCATCAGGTAGCCTTCCTTGGCCATCGCCGCGAACTCACCATGGAGCCCGCCGAGCAGGTCGTTGGAAGCACGCTCTGGCACGGCTGCGTCGACCTTGACGCTGTTGATGAACTCACCGGTGTTGGCGACGGGGAGGAACTTGGCATTACCCTCGAAGCCCGCGAGGATCTTGTCGTTCATCTTCGCCTGCTCAGCCTCAGGCTGGAGCTGGGTCGAGAGGAAGAGAACGGTGTCGTCCTGAGCTGCGACGGCGCCGCCGACGAGCGATGTGGTGAGCGCGACGGCCATTCCGACGCCGAACGCGCGCTTGCCCATCCTCATGTGGGTTGCTCCTTTCGCTACGCGAGGAGCACGCCAACAACGAACCCGCACCGTGCGTCTCCCATGACGCCCGGTTCGTGCCTCGTGCCCACGCCTCCTCCAAAGCCTGATCCCGGCGGGTTACCAGGATCACTGGGCCCGGTCATGGTACGCCCGACAGGGGGTCCGGTGGAAGTGGTCGCACCACCCGGGGACGTGTTGGGCAGGCGAAGGCGTCCTCGCTCGGCCGACCTCCCAGTGGTCGAAGTCGACCAGCCTGGCGATCAGCTCCAGCGCGGCAGGGGTGCCAGGAAGTCGGTGATGAGCGCGCCCAGCTCGTCGGGCGCTTCGAGGCCGATCATGTGGGCCACGCCGGGCATGATCTCGGCCCGCGCATTGGGCGCGTTGGCCGCGAGGTACTCGGCCGACCGCACGTGGTACGAGAAGTCGAGCTCGCCGCACACGGCCAGCACCGGCATCGTCAGGCGGTCGAGGCGCTCGCTCGCGGCGGCTGCAGCGGCATCGGCTGAGCCATGGACGGGCGTCGTTGGCGATGATGGCGCGGTCACATCTCGCGCACCAGCTCGCGGATGTCCTCGGGCACGCGGTCGGCCGGCTGGCCGGGGCCGTCGACCCAGGCGCGCACGTCGGCAGTCAGCCATGGCGTCGGGGTCGCCGACTCTGCCCGATCCGATCCAGCTCGGCCTCGATGGCCTCGCCTCCTCGGGCGTCACTGCCCGGCCACCAGTCGGGCACGACTCGGAGCCGATGGCCACCAGCGCCGCGACCCGCTCGGGAACTCGACCGCAGTATCGAGCGCGACCTGGCCGCCGATGGAGTTGCCCACCAGCGCCGGCCTGCTCGAGAGCGCAGCGCGTCGAGGACGGCGATCGTGTCGGCGCGGTGGGAGTAGAGCACGTCCTCGGTCGTCGAGCCGCCCACCCCTCGTCGGTCGAAGGCCACTCACCCGGTAGCCCGCGTCGAGCAGGAACGGGGTCAATGGCTCCCAGGCCCAGGAGTCCACGATGTCAGCGTGCAGCAAGACCACGGCGGGTCCGGAGCCGAAGTCGTGGACCGCGAGCCGCCCACCGGGAACGTCGATGTATCGCTCAGCCATCGCGGCAGTATGTCAGGCCACCGAGTGGAGTTGCTGCTCCCCGTGGGTCACCCTGAGAGCGAGATCGCCGCCTACTCGCGTCGCCGCTGGCGAGCTCGCGTATCTCGGCGGCGAGCGTCGGGGTAGCCGGACGCCTGTCGCGTCAAAGGTCAAGTCCGCCGGTGACCGATTGACGGCGGCCCCACAATCAGCGCATGCGCTCCCCCCACGGCCAGGGCGTCGGCCGCTTCGGCGCCACCATCATCGCGGCCGCGCTCGCCAGCGCTGCCCACACAGCGGTTCCGGTCCTCGGCTCGCACCACCTCGAGAACGAAGGGGCTGAGGTGGTCAAGGCCGCCAACATCATCGCCATCGACCCCGACCGATTCGTCCGCCCTGGTCGGCGCCAAGCGCGTGTTCCGGGCCAGCATCTGCAACGAGGATGGCAGTGGATGCAGGGACGCGACCAACGCCAAGTGGTCGGTCAAGCCCAGGAAGGGCCTGTCCTTGAGCGGGAAGAAGGGCCGGCAGGTCAGCGTCGAGGCGGTGCGAACGGGGAGCTACGAGTTGACCGCCAAGCAGGGCGGTGCGAGCGGCGCGGTCACGGTACAGATCAACGAGCCACCGGTGCGGGAGGCGACGGGCCCGGCGGCCGACGAACACCGCGTCTACGTCTCCCCAGGCGAAGCGGTGCTGCACGAGGGGCAGACTGGCGGCTTCATGGTCTGGGGCTGCCCCCTGGGACCCGATGGGCGGCTGGGGCCGAATGGCCTCCCCGACGGCCTCGACGACCAGTGCATCGAGCTGGACATCCTCGAGTTGATCGCGGACGAGGCGACGGTCTACCCTGCTCGGCCCCCAGGGCCCCTGGTTCGCCGTCACGGTCGAGTCATGGCCCGAGGGGACGGACGAAGAACGGATCTTCGCGGGAGTCCAGGTGGTGACCGAGTTCGGCACGACGATCGCGTGCGTCATCGCAGAACGGGGCGAGCAGCTTGGCGAGGCCTTCGAGTCCGACGGCTCGGTCGGTGACAGCAACGGCAACGGCGTCTGGGACGGAGATGACTACAGCCAGCTCTGGACCCGGCTATACACCGGCACGTACGACGCGACGTTCGATGTCGACGAGAACGGCGAGCTTGACGAGTTCGATTGGAACGAACTCACCTGGGACGCACCGGGTATGCCGACCCCACCACCGCCACGGTAGTCCGAACCGGCGGGGAGGCCCTCATCGGCGTTCGGTCTCCTCGTTGGCGTTCGGCGAGGCGGCGTGCGGTCTCCTAGCCGGCCGCCGACTGCGCGATGAGCCTCGCCACGGCGTCGCGCATCACCACCACCGCCGCGGCATCCGGTGGCGTGCGCAGGTCTGCCGACTCGACCGCGAGCCCGACGAAGCGGCCACGCAACGGCTCGTCACGGAGCAGCTGCGCCATGGCCACGACCTCGTCGAGCGGCGGCTCGGTCGTGGAGTGGGCCGTGATCGGGTCTTCGCGGCCGCTGAGCTCGAGTAGCGGCAGTGCCACGACCTCGTCGGCGGTACCCGACACGGTGTCGGCGATGATGAGGTAAGTGCCCGGTGCGAGGTCGTGCAGGTACTCGGGACGCATCGGCCCCGTCAGCTTCAGATCGATGCGCTCGAGCACCTCTGGCGGCAGGCCTTTGCAGGCAGCGATGGCGATCGAGTCGTGCTCGGCGTGTGCTGGATCGCCGCAGGCGAAGACGACGATCACAGCCCGCTGCTGGGTGAGCTCGGGTGGTGGCCCGCCGGGGAGGATCTCCCGTCCCATCCCGGGGAGCGGCTCACGGGCCACTACCAGGGCGCTCGCTGCTCGGAGCCGTAGACGTCGAGCAGCTGCTGGCGGGTGGCCTCGAGGCGCCGCGCGAGGGCTTCGGCCAGGCGGGGATAGACGCCCGCGGCCAGCACGCAGTCGGACTTGAGCTCCTGGCGCAGCGCCTCGGCCTCGATGGCGATGACCTTGACCGGCTCCAGGCTGACCACGGTGGCGGTGGCACGGTACGGCGGGATGATCGCGGACCAGCCGAAGACGTCGCCCGGCTCGGCGCTCATCAGCGTCACCGAACCGCGGCCGGCCACGTGCTCGGTCAGGGCGATGCGGCCGTCGACGAGGATCGACAGCTCCTTGGTGTCGTCGCCCTCGCGCAGCAGGCGCGTGCGCGCGGGCGTCTCGTACTCGCGGGCGATGGCAGCGAGGCGCTCGAGCGAAGGCTCGGCGAGGTCGGAGCCGAACCACGTGGCGCGGATGCTTTCGGCCAGGGCAGCAGGGTCGCTCATGACCAAACCCTAGCGGATGGCCCGAGGCGAGGGAAGTGCCGCCTGGACGGGCGCACGGCTGCCGCGTGAACGGGCGCACGGCTGCCGCGTGAACGGGCGCACGGCTGCCGCGTGAAGCGTCGCCGAACGACACCGTGCCGGCTGACCCTGCCGGTTGGGGCCGCTCGACCCGGCGGGGCGGGCCGTTCGCCATCGGCGAGGATCGCGACCGCGCGGCATGATGGAACCATGCATGACGCAGGTGCCGTAGGCGAGGCCATCGAGAAGGTCATCGCCGACTGGCCCAAGACAGGTCGGGGTGGCCAGCTCGAGCTGGAGATCCGGGACGCCACGCGTGCCTCGGCCGACGCCGTGGCGCTCCGCGCTTCCTACTACCTCGTCGAGCATGGCTTCGGCACCGTGACGTTCACCCTCACGATCAACGATATCCATTGCGCACAGTGCGGCGAGCTGGCGGTCAAATCCACGCCGGCAAGACCGTGGTGCGATCACTGTGGCACGCCGCCTGCCCCAGGTCCCCGGACCAGCCGTGGTGTGCCGGGAGGTTTCCCCATGTGTCTGATGATGCCCGGCCGAGTGGTCGCGGTCGAC
Organism: uncultured Chloroflexia bacterium; assembly: GCA_963716815.1. Classification (GTDB taxonomy): domain Bacteria; phylum Chloroflexota; class Limnocylindria; order Limnocylindrales; family CSP1-4; genus JAFMJV01. Next base: position 185,827 of record CAVQUM010000004.1, on the reverse strand, counting down.
GGCCAGTTGTGCGAGGTAGACATCAGCGGCCAGGTCGACAAGGCCTCGATGATGCTTGAGCCCGACCTGGTGGTCGGCGACTGGGTGCTGGTCAACAGCGGCACCGTGGTGCGCGTGCTCGATGAGGACCAGGCGGCGGAGATGAGCCGCGCCTTCGGTATCCTCATGGGCGCCCCGGAGGAGACGGCGACGCCTGCCGACTGACCCTCCCCTGCCGATGTCCGCGACCCTTCCCCCGACCGACCCTTCCCCCCGCGCGCGTCCGACCCCCACCGGGCCGGTGCTCTTCGCACGCTACGCCTTCGGCCCCAACCGGCTGGGCCTGTGCGGGCCGGAGGACTGGCGCTCGCTACTGGAGCTGGGCGCCGCCGCGCTGGGTGCGACCGAAGGGGGTGCGCGGGCTGGGGCCGAGGCGCCGAGCGCGAAGCAGGCGCTGGAGATCGACCGTGGCCTGCGCGACCTGGCCGCCGGGTTCGAGGGCGCCTATCCGTACCTGGAGCTGATCGCCACGGCCAACGGCATCGAGGACCCACTCGATCTGCGCGTGGTCGACGCCTACTGGATCGGCAATACCCTCTCGGACCACGTCGATCCCGTGCTGATGACCAAGTCCATCGACGCGCGCTTCCGAGCGCAGCTGCCGGCCGAGACCTGGAAGTGGCTGGTGGGCAAGCCGGAAGCGGGGGCGCGGCCCACACACGCATTCCACGTCTTCGATGTCTTCCCCATGGTCGGCACGCAGCGGCGCGGGAGCGTGGCTGAGACGGTCGGACTCATGGACACGTGCCGCATCCGTTGGGGCCGCGTGCAGGAGATCGCGGGCGATTCGCTGGTGGTCAACGCAGTGCCGCTGGGGCTGGTCGAAGGCAAGTTGGCGCTCGTGGAGCCGCGTGTACAGTCCGTGCGCCGCTGGCTCGACGGGGCCGGCTTCGTGGCGGACGTGGAGCCGGGCGATGTCGTGTCGCTGCACTGGGACTGGGCCTGCGAGGTGCTGAGCCCGTCGCGCCTGGAGGCACTGCAGCGACGCACCCTGCACCAGCTGGAGCTGGCCAACCAGACCATCTAGGGTCGCTCGAGGACTGCGGGGCGTGGGGCGCGTCGTCTGTCGCGCTCGTCTCCCCGTCCCCTCTCATCCTGTGGGGACTAGGCTGACGCTCGAGACGCGCCTCGACCGCGCTTTGAGTCGCTAGGGACTCGGAACGTGCTTCGCGAGCCTCCGCCAGTCCCCGGAGGATGGAACTGCGCTCGAAGATGGCATCGAGAGCCTCTCGAGCACCCGGCTAGTCCTGGTGGGATGGAATGGGACGAGGCCGGTGGGCGGGCTCACCGCGCTGCTGGGCGCACCTGACCGGCGGGCTCACCCACTGCAGGCGCACCCCTGGTGGCTGCAGCCTCGAACAAGGATCGAGCCCGCCCGGAGGAGGGCCGGACGGGCTCCGCTTGAGCGGCGGCCACCAGTAGCCGCCTGGACAGTTCGCTCGCTAGTGCGCTATCGCCTCTCTGTGTCGGGTGGCCCCGAGGACCACCGAGAGGAGACCGGCTGACGACGCAAGCAGTGCGATGACCACCTGCTCCGACACCGCGGCTGCGATGCCGACGCCGATCACGATCAGGCCGCCCATCACGAGGGCATAGCCAGGGGCGTGGTGTGTTCGCTCATCGCCCGCGCGAACGGCACGGACCTCGATGAGCACCGACCGCCGCGATCAACACGACGACCGACACCATGAAGACCCAGGACATGAACCCGAACCTCCCATTCGTGTGTACCACGACGATGACAACGTTTACATGAGCTGTCAACGGGCCGAATGGACGAGTTACGGACGCTATCTGTCCTAGGCGCTCCGGCAGCCGAGCCCCGGGGTCGCCTTCGATGACCGACGGCTCTGGTGGGCGCCCACCGAACCCGTCAGACTGGTCCCTGAGGAGGTGCGAGATGAGATGGATCCGAGGAACCGTCAATGCTGTGCTGCTGGTGACGTTGGTCAAGCCGATCGTGCGCCGCATACTCGCGAGGCAGCGGCGACAGGCACAGGAATCAGCCGCGCCCGCGATCGCCATCGCCATGCAGGAGCTCGTCGAAGCGGCGCTGATCGAGGAGCTGGGCCTTCCGGCCGGGAGCCCGCAGCCAACACCGGAAGAGGCGTCTGAGGAGTTGGTCAGCGGGCGCTCACGGGGCACGGTGCTCATCGTGGGCGCCGTGGTCGTGGTCACCGTCGGCGCCGCCGTCGCGGTCGCGACATCAATCCGTCGCCGTCGTCAGGCGCAGGCGGCGCAGAAAGCGCGGGCCCGGGGCTCCGAGTGGGTGGCCATCCCCGTCGATGCCCCGGCCGAGGACGCGCAGGAAGTCGCTCAGGCCGCCATGGAGGAGGCGCTCATCGACTAGCGTCGGCCGAGTGGAAGCAGCGCACCAGGAGCGTGACGCGGCGGACCTCACCCGAGCCGTTGGCTGTCCCAGGCACGGTTACGCCCCCGTGTTCGCCTCCGCCTGCTGCGCCGAACGGTAGATCGCCAAGCCGGCCACGAGCGCCAAGGCCAAGCCGACCACGAAGAACCAGAAGGGCAGCCCGATGTCGACCTCGAAGAGGTTGCCCGCCGCGAGCGAAGCGACCACCAGCGCCAGCGTCGTAGTGGCGCCGAAGAGGCCCTGCGCCGTCGACGATCGCCCCGTCGGCGTGCCCTGGGCCAACATGGCGTAGAGGGCAGGACCCATGGCCGCGGTGGCCATGGCCTCGAAGGGCACCATCAGCGTGGGCACGATGTAGTGGCTCGCGCTGGCGTAGACGGCGCCGGAGAAGAGGATCACGCCGCCGCTGATCACGATCATGCGCACCGGTCCCCTTCGGTCGACCATGCGGCCGGCGATGGGCCCCACGATCATCTCGGGGATACCGAAGAGGACGAAGGTGAGGCTGACCCAGGCCACTGACGCACCGAGCGCGATGAGATAGATCGACCATACGACCTCGTACGTGCCGAAGGTCAGGTGCAGGCCGAAGGCGAGCACCAGCGCGGCGACCACGGTGCGGTTGAAGACGGCGCTGATCGGCGCCTGTGGCTGTCGACCGCGGTCGTCGGCCGGGACCACGGCCACCTCGGAAGCGCTGTAGGGATCGCCCGCCGGGAGCGGCTTGGCCTCGGGGTCGTGGCGGAACTCGGGCGACTCGACCGCGTGTGGCTCCGGGTCGAGGTAGCGCCAGAGCACGACCACGCCAACGAGCGAGAGTACGCCCGTGAAGACGAAGGGGAAGGTGTAGCCGCCCATGATCACTGAGCCGAGGCCCCCGATGGCCGGGCCGATGACGAAGCCGGCGATCTGGAAGGCGCCGTAGAAGCCGAAGGCCTCGCCCCGCTCGTCCGCTTCGGTGGCGTCGACGATCATGCCGCGGGCAGCCGGGTCGTAGGCCGCGGTGGAGACGCCCGCGAGGAAGCGCAGCGCCACGAAGGCCGCGAACGTGGTGAAGAGGATCGGCAGCACGCTGAAGAGCGCGAGGGCGAGGAGGCCCACGACCATCTGCGGCTTGCGTGAGTGGCGGTCCGCCCACCAGCCGAAGACCGGCTCGAAGATGAGCTTGGCCACGGCCCAGGCGGCCACGATGACACCGAGCCCGGAGGCATCGATGCCGTGCTCCTCGATGTACAGCGGCAGGACCGGTAGCAGCGCCCCGAAGCCGACGGTCACGATCATCTGCACCGCGAAGACGGGCAGCAGCGGATGCCAACGCCGGAGCCAAGCGGAGATACGGGCCCGCGGGTCGGCACGTGAAGTGGGCATCAGCCCGAGGCTACTCCCGCGCGGGCGCTTCGGCGGAGGGCAGGCTGCGGTACAGCAGCAGGCCGATGGTCATCGAGACGGCGATGCCGACCACGAAGAAGATGAAGGGCAGGCTCATGTCGATCTCGAAGAGGCCGCCCGCCACGACCGAGGCCACGATGAGCCCGAGCGTGCTGGTGGCACCGAAGAGCCCCTGCGCCGTGGACGAACGGCCGGCCGGGCTGCCTCGGCCGAGGATGGTGTACAGCGCGGGCATCATCGCCGCGGTCGCGGCGGCCTCGAGGGGTGCCACGAAGGACGAGACGAGGTACGAGCGCGAGACGGCGTAGATCGTACCCGTGGTGACGATGACCAGGCCGGTGATGATGATCGGACGCAGCGGCCCATTGCGGTCGACGTAGCGGCCGGCGAACGGGGCCACCAGCATCTCGGGTACAGAGAAGAGCACGAAGCTCACGCCCACCCACGCGACCGAGGCACCGAGGGCCACGAGGTACAGCGCCCACACCACCTCGTAGGTGCCGAAGGTGAGGTGCAGGCCGAAGGTGAACACGAGGGCCGTGATGACGGTGCGGTTGAAGACCGCGCGGATCGGCGCCTGTGGCTCGGTCGACCCACGGTCGGTCGGCACCACCGCGGTCTCCGAGGCGGTGAAGGGGTCACCCGCAGGCCGGGGCTGGACCTCGGGATGGTGCTCGAAGGCCTCGTCCTCGACCACGTGCGGAGCGGGCGAGAGGTAGCGCATGAGCACGACCGCACCCACGACCGCGAGGGCGCCGGAGGCGATGAAGGGGAAGGCGTAGCCGCCGAAGAGCGCCGCGCCGATGCCGCCGATGGCCGGGCCCACCGCGAAGCCGCCGATCTGGAAGGCGGCGTAGAAGCCGAAGGCCTCGCCGCGCTCGTCCGCTTGGGTGGCGTCGGTGAGCATGCCGCGCGCGGCAGGATCGTAGGCGGCCGCGGCGGCGCCGGCGATGAAGCGCAGGATGAACAAGGCCCAGAAGCCGGTGGCCACGAGCGGCAGCACGCTGACCACCGAGAGCACCAGCACGCCCGCGACCATCTGCGGCTTGCGCGCGTGGCGGTCCGCCCACCAGCCGAAGACCGGCTCGAAGACCAGCTTGGCGATGGGCCAGGCGGCGATGATGATCCCGAGTTGCGCAGCGTCGATGCCCTGGTCCCGGATGAACAGCGGCAGCACCGGCATGAGCGCGCCGAAGCCGATGAGCACGATGAACTCGGCCCCGAAGACCGGCAGCAGCGGACGCCAGCGTCGGATCCAGGCGACGATCCGGGCACGGCGGTCGAGGGGCGGGTCGGGCATCGCCCTCGAGCGTAGCGCGTCCGGGGCGCGTGCCACGCGAGGTGACACGGAGAAGCCCTACCATCGGGCGTGTGACTGACAGCATCGGGATGGCCGCCTTGACGACGGCCGATGACGGGACGGTCGTCGACCCGCAGGACCGCGAGGACTGGCGTGAGTGGGTGTCCGCCACCAAGGCCCGCAACTGGCTCCGGGACGACCCCTTGCTCGACTGGCTGGAGCGCCACGGCGAGGGGGCCGGTTTCGAGCGCGACGACCAGGCTGCCGACTACCAGCCGCGCACGGACTTCCGCACGTTCGTGTTCGAGTTGGGCGACGCCTTCGAGGCCGGCGTCATCGGGCTGCTGCAGCGCGACCACGAGGTCGTGCAGATCGCCGCGACCTGGGAGGACAGCCGCTCGCTCGACGCTGCCCGCAAGTCGGTAGAGGCCATGGCGTCGGGCGTGCAGATCATCACCCAGGGCGTGCTGCGCGATCCGCAGCATCGGACCTACGGCATGGCCGACCTGCTCGTGCGCTCGGACGTATTGGCCCGGCTCTTCCCCGACGACGTCACGCCGGAGGAAGCAGCGCAAGGCGCGCCCGGACTGGGCCAGGAGCGGTTCCACTACCGCGTCGTCGATATCAAGTACCGCAAGCTCGGGCTGGTCAAGGACGGCTCCATGGGCAGCTCAGCCAAGTCGCTCGCGTACCAGTCGCAGGTGTGGGTCTACAACACCGCGCTCGGGCGTATCCAGGGGTATGAGCCGCCGTTCGGCTACCTGCTGGGACGCAGCTGGAAGCAGGGCCAGGAGCGCGGGACGGGCTGCCTGGAGCGACTCGGCAAGGTGCCCATGGACAACACCTTCGACAAGCACGACGGCGCCACGCTGCGCGACCTGACGCTGCGGGCCCATCGGTGGATCCGCGACCTCCGGCGCGAGGGGGCGGACTGGGCGGTGTTGCCGGTGCCCACGAGGTCGGAGCTGTACCCGCACATGCGCGGCGACCAGGACGAACCCTGGCGCGGGGCCAAGACGCGCATCGCCGGGGAGCTGGAGGAGCTGACGCTGCTGCCGGGCGTGAACCCCCAGGTGCGCGCGCAAGCGCACAGGCAGGGGCTGATGCGCTGGACGGACTCGCGCGTGAGTGCGGCGACGCTGGGACTGAACGGCGTGGCCGGTCGCCAGTGCGATGCGGTGCTGGAGGCGAACCGGTCGCTGGAGCCGGTGGTGCTGCCGCCGCGCCTGGACCTGGACGACGACGCCTGGCTCCGGCCTGCGCCGCTGGAGCTGTTCGTCGATTTCGAGACGGTCAACGACATGGCGGACGACTTCTCCGCCCTGCCGCGGGCCGGCGGGCAGCACCTCATCTTCCAGATCGGCTGCGGCCGGCTGGAGGACGGCGAGTGGATCCTCGATCCCGAACGCGATCAGTGGACCGTGGATCGGCTCGACGAAGCGTCGGAGGTGGCCATCATCGACGCCTGGGTCGCGCGCGTGCAGGAGCTCTGCGCCGAGCGTGGCATCACGCCGGAACAGGCGCGCATCTACCACTGGAGCCCGGCGGAAACGTCGACCATGACGAACGCCTACAACAGCGCCCGCGAGCGACACCCGCACAATGGCTGGCCGCTGCTGCCCTGGTTCGACCTGCTGGGGGAGGTCGTGAAGCGCGGGCCCATGACAGTGACCGGCGCCTTCAGCTTCGGCTTGAAGTCGATCGCCAAGGCCTTGCACGCCCAGGGCCTCATCGAGACCTCCTGGGGCGACGGCCCCACCGACGGCATGGGCGCCATGGTCGCCGCCTGGCGCGTGGACGAGGCAATGTCGATGTCAGGCGGGACCCTGCTCGACGACCCGCTCATGCGCGAGGTCGCCGACTACAACCGCGTCGACTGCCAAGTCATGGCCGAGAGTCCTGGGTTGGCTTCGGGCGCGGGAGACGTCTACGCGGTGAGTGCCTCAGTTTGCTGGTCGCCCTTCGGACTCACCACCGGGAACTCGCGCTCGAGCCACGCTCGGACATCCGCCGCGTCGGTGTACCCATTCGCTTTGAGGATGTCCACGATGTCGCGGGCTGCGATGACTACGATCGGGTGCCCATCGGACTTGAACTCCTCGTACGCCTGCTGATTGAGGTGGGACGTCGTGACGAGGATCCCGAACATCCGGTTTCGGATGCGCGAGATGAGCCTGGCAAGATCCTGACACTGACCGAATGCTCGAACGCGTATCGTTTCGCCTCGAGGGCGGACTCAAGTCGGACCGGGTCGCTCTCGGGGCCGACCCGAACAGTGCCGAATGCGTCCCTGCCACCATCGCGACTCGGGCGCGTCAGCGTGTACTCGATGCGCCCAGCCTGCATCTCCCAGAGTCGGGCGGCACACGCCTCGAAGTCGGTCGGGTTCTCGAAGTGAGCCGCAATCGCCTCGATCATCGGTCGGTCGGCGTCGTCCGGCAACTGCTCTGCCATGAGGCGTGCGAATCGAGATGCCGGAGCCTTCAGGAGAGATGCCGTCCTGCCCGCGCGCCATCGCGCCCACACATCGGGCGCGCCCGGCACGGCAAGGCCGCGGAAGACGACGTCACGACCCTTGGAGCCCTTGGGGAAGACGAAGAACGGCGGAATCCTCTTCCGCTCCTCGACCGAGCCATGGAGCCGATCGAACATCGTCCGGAGGATCAGGTTTCCACCCCGCTGGGTGTCGTGCAACTGGCGCCCAGCCTTCTTGTTGTCGCCCCAGTAAGTGAAGCGGCCCAACTCCACGTCCAGTACGTCGGGCCAATCTGGGTCCGCGAGATCGGAATAGAGGACGACGAATGTCGGCGCATCGCCCGGGCCGTTGGACCTGAAGCCACCCTGATTGCCGCACGGCAGGATGAACTGGAGCGGATCGTCGCGCACATCGCCGAACGGACCGCCCTCGTAGGTGGCATCGACAACCAGGTCAGTCCCGGACAAGTCCCCATACGGGAACGCCGAAGCGTCAGCCATCGACCAGGGCCAGTGCAACCATCTGGGCCGATCATGAGTCCAAGCGGCCTGGACGCGCAACCTCGTGTCGAGGCCGCGAACCCGAGTTGATCGAATCCACAGGATCGAATAGGATGCAGCCATGCGAGTGAACCGCCCTGCCACGCCCCGCGTCGTCGAGTTGTTCGCCGGTGTGGGCGGGTTCCGCCTCGGCTTGGAGCGCTCTGGCTGGGAGACGGCGTGGGCGAACCAGTGGGAGCCGAGCACCAAGACCCAGCACGCGTTCGCCTGCTACGTGGAGCGGTTCGGCGCCGAGGGCGCCGTGTGCGAGGACATCCACGAGGTGATGAACGAGGCGGAGGCTGGCCAGCGCGTCCTCCCTGACCACGAACTGCTGGTCGGCGGCTTCCCGTGCCAGGACTACTCGGTCGCTAAGACACTCAACCAGGCGGCCGGCATCGTGGGCAGAAAAGGCGTTCTGTGGTGGGAGATCTACCGCCTCCTGATGATGAAGCGGCCGCCCTACCTGTTCCTCGAGAACGTCGATCGCCTGCTCAAGTCCCCGACCAAGCAGCGCGGCCGGGACTTCGGTGTGATGCTCGTGACCCTGGCGAACCTCGGCTACGAGGTCGAATGGCGAGTGGTGAATGCCGCCGACTATGGGTTCCCGCAGAAGCGGCGGCGGGTGCTTCTGCTGGGCCGACTGGCGGGCGCGACCTCGCAAGACCCGAACGACGTCATCTACCGAGGACCGCTCGCCCGAGCACTTCCTGTCGCCGACGGTCCGGCCCTCTCGTCGTCGCCTACGTTCACGATCGAGGGCACGCCGGCGGATGTGTCCGAGTCGTTCGGAGCCACGAAGGGCGCCTCGCCCTTCAGGAACGGCGGCTACATGTCACAGCGGCGCGTCTGGACACTGGACCTTGAGCCTGCGTGGGACGGTCCGTTCGTCACGCTCGGCGATGTGCTCGAGCCGACCGCCGAAGTGCCTGAGCCCTACTTCATCTCGGAGTCGGAGCTGGAGCGCTGGAAGTACCTGAAGGGCGCCAAGCGCGAGCAGCGGTACCACAAGGGTTCGGGCACGCCCTACTTCTACGTCGAGGGGCCAATCCCCTACCCCGACCGCACGGACTGGCCGGCTCGGACGATCCTCACCGGTGAGGGCGGCCGGACACCATCACGCTTCAAGCATCTCGTGCAGGTGGAAGACGGGCGCTACCGGCGCCTGACTTCACGCGAGCTGGAGCGGCTCAACGGCTTCCCGGACGACTGGACCGACACGGGCATGCCCGAAGGTCGCCGCGCATTCATGATGGGCAACGCCCTGGTGGTCGGACTCATCGAGCGCGTGGGCCTGGAACTCATCGGGGACCTGCAGCGCGGGAGCGGTGACGTCAGAGAGGGCCGCGAAGCTTCCTAGAGACCCATCACCGCTTCGAACGAGTGGCAGATCTCGCCATTGGACTCGACCAGGACCTGCATCTCGTCGTAGCGAGCCCGAACGCGACTCCAGTCGTTCACGTCAAGCCCGACGATCACGGTCGGGAGTTGGACCCCAGCACGCATGTAGGGCAGCAGCGAGACTGCCTGCTCGAAGCGCGCCTGACCCTGATCGAAGAGGCGGGCGAGGGCATCCATCGCCACGACGATCACACCTACCCGCGCGGCGCCCGTCGTCCCGGCGATGTGGAACTTGAACAGGTCGCGGTAGAAGCTCGCGACGTTGCCGAACTCGACTTCGACGAAGACGCCGGACTTCTCGAAGTCGCCGCGAAGCCGAGTGTCGATCGGGTGTCCCTCACGGTCGATGAGGATGTACGGCTCAGGACTCCAGCCCAGTCGTGAGAGCGCCTCCCGGATCTGCTTGTTCATCGCCGCCTGGTCAACAGGCATCAGCGCGCTCGCTTGCCGGCCACCGATCACGCGGCTCTGGCGCTTCGGGCTCTTCGGCCGACCGGTGCGGGTGTACGGTCCGGCGGGACGGAGCGGCACGTCGAGTGTGCCCAAGACGTCGAGCAGTTGCTCCCACTCATGGCGAAACCGTCCTTGCAGGACCGTCTCTGCGTATTGATGGCTCTCGATGTGGGTGCGCATGGCGACAGTATGCGTGTGGCTTCGTGCCGGATACTCAGCGCATGCCGCCGCTCCAACTCCCGAACCCGCCCGCTTCGTCGGCTGCGACTCGGGCTGTGATGAAGGCCAATCGGGCGAGGGACACGAAACCCGAGCGGACGTTGCGATCCGCGCTTCGTGAGGCCGGCTATCCCGGGTATCGGCTGAACTGGAAGCGGGCACCGGGTCGTCCGGACATCTCGTATCCGGGCCGCCAAGTCGCGGTCTTCGTGCACGGGTGCTACTGGCATCACTGCCCCAAGTGCCATCCGAACCTGCCCAAGTCGAACCCGCAGTTCTGGGCGCGCAAGTTCGAGCTCAATCGGGAGCGCGACGCGCGCAAGCGACGGCTACTGGAAGAGGCTGACTGGAGGGTCTACGAGATCTGGGAATGCGATATACGCGACCGACTCGATGGCGTCGTGGTGGAGATCTCGACCACGCTGGCTGAACGCACCTAAGCCGCCTCCCGGACCTGCCGCGCACGATCCACCGCCACAGTCAGCAGCGCCACCGCCACGCAAACCCCTGGCACCAGCAGCCAGGCGGAGGCGATGTCGGTCAGCTCGGCGATGATGCCCAGCAGCAACGGCGCCACGAGGATGGCCAGCCCTGCCGCCAGCACCAGGCGGGACGAGGCCGCCGCCGGTGCCCCGGGCGCAGCCGCCAGGGCCATGGCCGCGGCCGGCGGATAGAGGATGCCCACGCCGAAGCCCGAGACGGCCATGGCGGCCGCACTCAGCCACCACGCGCCCGAGAGCCACAAGACCAACACGGCTACGAACGTCAGCACCAGCCCGCCGCGGATGATGAGCATGCCCTCGATCCGCCCGGTCACGCCCAGCGACATCACCGCCCGCCCCGCGATCATGCCGCCGATGAAGGCAGAGATGGTCAGCGTCGCGTCGGTCAGCGTGGAGCCCGTCTTCGCCGCCACCAGCGTACCGCCCCACACGACCACGAAGAACTCCAGGCCGATGATCGAGACGACCAGCACCCAGGGCAGCCAGAACGCCCGCGGCAACTGCCCCAGCGCGCCGTGCACCGTCGTCTCCGACCCGGTCGAGCGTGCCCACACGAAGAGCGCCCCCACCAGCACCAACACGGGCACCACCACGAACTGCCAATCGAGCCCGACGGCCGCGCCGAGCGCGATGGCCACCGGCGCCATCAACTGCGAGGCCTTGGCCACGAAGGCCGAGCGCGTCAGTTGCAGTCGCGCCACTGTCCCGCCGCCGGCACCCAGCGTCTGGTTGACGTGCCCGAACATCGTGCCCGCGCCCAGGCCGACGCCCAGCGAAGCTGCCAGCGTGACGACCGCGTTCGGTGCCCACGCCAGCAGCACCAACGAGACCACCAGCAACCCCATGGCCACCAGGTGCACCCGGCGCCCGCCGGCCATGCCGTCGAAGCGCTCCCCGGCCAGCCCGGCCACGATCATGCCCGCGGCCATGAAGGACGAGTGCAGCCCCGCCTGTGACTCCGACAGCGACAGCGCCACGGCGATGAACGCGGCCGAGGCCCCAACCACGTAGAAGCTGTAGCTGACCGCGGCCTGGTCGACATAGGCACGTCGAACCGATGGCGCCGGCGCATGGGTGAACGTCACCGCTCCAGCGTAGGCCTCGTCCACAGCCTCCCGCAGGGCCACAAGTCCCCGATAAGCGAGCGGACAGCCTCCTCCAAGAGCCCCTCGTCATCGTGCCCGCATGACGACGCCCGACGAACCCCTGGTCACCACTGCCTCAGCCGACGAGGTCATCGCTGCCATCGAATCGATCGACCTCCAGGCTACGTGGGAGGAGATGGCCCCCAACCTGCGCCTGGCCCTGCCCCGCCGGCGCGCCCTGCCGGTCGACATCGAGGACCTGCCCCAGCGCGAGTACGCGCCCGGCATCCGTACGGTGCTGGGGCTGGACATCGGCCCGGCCATGCTCTTCGTGGCCCGCGCGCAACTCGCCGGCTGGGGCGTCTCGGCCGATGAGGCCTTCGAGCGCGCGCTCGACAACGTCCGCGCCAAGGTCGCCGCGCGCAAGCAGTTCGCGCTCATCCACGAACGCATCGCCGACGTGCCCACGCTGGCCTTCCAGTCGCGCGATGGCTGGGCCTCCTCGCTGCTGCTGCTGCCCGCTGAGCTGACGCGCGTGCTCGGTGAGCGCAGCGGGTTGGTCCTTGCGCCCATGCGCGACCTCATCATCTGCCTGCCGCTCGACGTGGAGCGCGAGTTCGCCCTCTGGCTGCTCGAGGAGTTCGCTGCGGTCGACATGAACGCGCTCGACCTGCCGCCCTTCGCCCTCGTCGACGGCCACCTGACCCAGGCGGTGGGCGTGCCGCCCGCACTCCGGAGGACCGCCGTTCCACACTAGGCGCGATATAGCACCGATGCTATATTCACTGCTGTCGGCATGACCCGACATCAAGACTTCGACGTGCGCGTCTCAGCGGACGTCGAGGCGCAGGTCCGAGAGTTGGCGCGCCAGCAGCACAGCGTCGCCCGCAAGGTCATCGGCGCACAGGATCACCTCGCCCGAGAAGGCACCCGGGCACCAGGTGTGAAGAAGCTCAAGTCGCTTGACCTCTGGGAGATCCGCGCAGGACACGTTCGGCTCTTCTTCTGTCCAGTCCCGAGCACGAACAAGCTGGCTGTTGGGGTGCTGGTGGTGAAGAAGACGAGGCGGTTGCGAATGGCGAAGCTCGAGAGGGTCGAACGATCCGTCCATCGATGGCGTGCAGAAGTGGCAGCGAACCAATGAAGTGGGAGGACCTGCGGGAAGAGCTGTTCGCGATCCCGGGCTTCAGGGAGGAGTTCGATGCGGACTATCCCTACCACGACCTGTCGCTCGAGATCGGCGGACTGCGAGCCGACATGGACATGACCCAGACCGAGTTCGGACGGCTGGTCGGTGTGCCCCAGTCGACGATCGCGCGCCTGGAGTCGGGCCAGCAGAACCCCAGCGTCGGCACACTCAAGCGCATCGCCAAGGCCACCGGGGCTGAGCTCGTGATCGAGTTCCGCCGGCCCAAGCGCAAGCGACGAGCGAAGACAGCTGCCACTACGGCATCATCCGCGGGCGACAGACGGTCCGATGGGCCGCTGGCCGCCTCCCCCGCCGAGGACTGACCACCGACCACAGTCGAAGGAGCCGCCGATGAACCACGACGAAGCCGTTCGCCTCGCGGTCTACCGCGGGTACGTCAACGACGGCCGACCACCTAGCGTCGAGGAGATGGCGGTCCAGCTGGCCCTGTCCGCCGACGCCGTACGCGAGTCGCTCCACGCGCTCAACGTCGCCCGCCACGTGGTCCTGCGCGAGAACGAGATCGTGATGGCCCACCCCTTCGCCAGCGTCCCGCTCGGCTTCAGCGTCATGGGCTCCGACACGCTCTGGTGGGGCGGTTGCGCCTGGGATTCGTTCGCTATCCCGCAGCTCTGCCCGGACGATCCGGAGGTGCTGGTCGCCACCCAGTGCCCCGGCTGCGGCAGGCCGCTGGCCTGGGTCGTCAATCGCGAAGCCCCGCCGGTGGGCGACGAGGTGGCCCACTTCCTGGTGCCCATGGCCCAGTGCTGGGACGATGTCGTCAGAACCTGCAGCCACCAGCGCCTGTTCTGCTCGGTCGAGTGCGTCCAGCGCTGGACCGAGTCGATCGATGTCGAGCCCGGCTACGTCATGGACCTGGCCACGCTCTGGCGCCTGGCCTCACGCTGGTACGAAGGCCGGCTCGAACCCGGCTACGAACGCCGCGAGCCGGCCCACGCCCTCGAGTACTTCCGCTCGGTCGGCCTCTCTGGCCCGTTCTGGGGCCTCGACTAGCACAGCGAGCGCTTCGCACAGGATCCTCGACCCCGTGGTCGCGGGGTCTGCGTGTCAAGCGGATCCTTGGCAGCGCCGGCATCTGGGAGATGACCTGGAGGTTCGCTGGGCCCGATGGGCGAGCCACCTTCTAGTGGATCGAGGTGGAGGGTGAGCTGGCGGTTCGCTGGCGCCGCATCGGCGGCCACGAGGTCTTCGACCGCCCGTCGGCGTCGGCGTCGCTGCGCAGCGACGTGTGCGTGGGGCCTGAGGCGAGCCGTACCATGTCGCGATGAGCCGACGCTTCCTCGTGGCGCATAACCCCGATCCCGACAGCTCGCTCCCGTACCTGCTGCTGCTGCCCATCGGCGACGGCCTCGCACTCAAGGCGCGTGACACGTGGCCCCGCACGAGCCGTGTGTACTGCCATCGCCTGGACACCTGGCCGGATGATGCCGAGATCATCGAGGAGGTGCCGGTCCTCGAGTGCCGCCGGCGGGGTGTGGCCGTGGACCTGCTCCTCGACCGCAAGCGAGAGTTCCGTTCGCAGTTCGTGTTCACCCGCATGGCCGGCGGGCGCGAGGGCATCTTCTGGCAGACGCGCAAGGTCGCGTCCACGGCCCGGCCGGGCGCGCGCATCCCCGGCCGACGCGTCAGCGACCTGGGGGCGCAGTTGACCATCATCATCGACACCCGTGAGCGCTACCCCTACCGCTTCGCCAAGCAGCAGGCCGAGACGGAGCGCGCGGCCCTGCCCGCGGGGGACTACGCGGTGCGTGACGCCGACGGGCGCGTGGTGGCCGCCGTCGAGCGCAAGACCATCGACGATCTCGCGGGGAGTCTGAACAACGGCTCCCTCACGTTCGAGCTTGCGAAGCTGGCCGGCCTTCCGCGTTCGGCGCTGGTGGTGGAGGATCGCTACTCCTCGCTGCTGAAGATCACGCACGCGCCAGCGGGTTTCTTGCCCGACTTGCTCGCCCGGGTGCAGGTGCGTTACCCGGAGACGCCCATCGTCTTCGCCGAGACCCGTCCGCTCGCAGAGGAATGGACGTACCGCTGGCTCGGCGCAGCCCTGGCCGAGTCGATGGCCGTGGGCGACGCCTGGCAGGGCGATCCCGATCCATCGACCGGGGATCCGTAGTCGGAGCCGGACCTCGAATGGTCGACGCCCGGAGGGGTCAGGCGGCCGGCCGACAGCGTCGTCGTGTAGTTCAACTACACGATTTGTGTAGTTGACCTTCACGTTGAGCGCGCTACAGTGTCGAGATGGAACGCGCTCACGAGGAACGGCCGGGCAGCGTGGTCGAAGGGCTGGCGGCACTGGGGGAGGTCCTCGCACACCGAGGGCTCTCCTACGAGCTTGTCCTGGTCGGCGGAGCCAGTCTTCTGCTCGCCGGAGTCATCGCCCGGCCGACCAAGGACGTCGACCTCATCGGCTCGCGGCTGGACGACGGCCGCGTCGTCAGCCTGCCCACGGTGCCTGAAGATCTCGCACGAGCAGCTCGCGAAGTCGCGCGCACGCTGGACCTGGACGCGGACTGGATCAACGTGGGGCCGGCGTCGCTGATGGACCTAGGCTTGCCCCCCGGCTTCGAATCCCGTCTCAGGCCTCGGCGGTTCGCGACGTTGACACTGTGGCTCGCCGGCAGATTTCGACATGGTCTGCTTCAAGCTCTACGCGGTCGTGGACCAGTGGCCCCGCCCGGGTCGCCACCTCGACGACTTGGAAGCCATGTCGCCGAACGACAGCAGAGCTCGATGCGGCTGCCAAGTGGTGCAAGAGCCACGATCCCTCGGAGGGCTTCGCCGGAGTCTTGGCCCAGGTCCTCAAGGCACTTGGGACGGACGAACCTGATGCCTAACGCATCGTCGCTCGCCGTCGCCATCGATGAGCGGGTCGCAAACCAGTGGATCGCCCTCGGCGGCCAACTGGAGGGGCCCGACGAGCGTACCCCGGTCGACATCGAGGCCCTCGTAGCGATCACCTCGGACAGGCAGTCACTCGACGCTCGGGCACGAGAGGTGGCAGTGGATTGGTGCATCGCCTACGGCCGCACGGTACACACCGGTCGGCTGCGATCAGTGGCGAGGGAGCTTGGGGTGGACGAAGCACGGCTTGCGGCATTCGCCGATGGCGTGGCTGGGGGCGGTGGCCCAGTGTGGCCGTTCGCCGTTACGCCGGTGACGAAGGAGCGACGCGGCAAGGTCGTCGCGCGTGACCTGACCGCTCCGGGCCGTCTCTCGTGGCGAGTCCGAGCAGCATTCGGCGTGAACGCACGCGCCGACATCCTGACCGTGCTGCTCAGTACGGCTGTCATCCCGATCTCCATCTCGGATCTGACGCGACGCACCCGCTTCACGAAGAAGAACGTGACCCTGGCAGTCGCGGACATGGCGCTTGCCGGCATAGTGGTGAAGACGCGAGTCGGCCGCGAAGACCGAGTCCTCCTAGAGCGCGGTTCACCTCTGCGTGCGTTGTTGGAGCCGGATGGGATCCCGAGCATCGACTGGGCGACACGCTGGCGTGTGCTCAGGGCGGTGGAGCGAGTGGATCGAGCGACGCGCGATACGCCAAACGACGTCCGCCTCGTTGAGACAAGGATCGTGGCTGAGACGCAGTGGCCCGACCTCGCGACGGCCGCGCTTCCACGACCTGACCTCACAGCCACAGGCGACGCGTGGGGGCCTGCATTCAACAAGTGGATGGAGCAGCTGGCCGCCATCCTCTGGATGCGCGGCGCTTAGTTGCCAAGGACTACGGGCGCACCTCCACGAAGCCGGCGGCGGTGAAGTCGCCGTCGAAGGCCAGGGCCTCTGTCAGCCGCTGCCGGCGCATGAGCGCGAAGCTGGTGGCGTCGACGAACGAATAGGCCCGTTCATCGTGGCGTCGCAGCCAGGCGAACGCTTCGGCCTCGGTAGCTTCATCGACGCGGACGATGCCCACGCGCGTGCTCCGCTCGACCCGGTCGATGCCGCATACATCACTTGCTCGGCGGGTACTCTCTGAAGGCACTGGGGCCCGGTCGCGAGCCGTGGTCGCGAAGAACGAGGGAACAGCAGGAGCACCCCAGGTACCCATACCAGACAGGAGACGCCTGAGGATCCGGGCGTCCACAGCGGAAGTGACATGGACCCGCGACTCGTCGAACGAGCACAGCGGGGGGACGAGGTGGCCTTCGCGGCCATCACCCAGGACGTGCATGTCCGGCTCAAGCAGACCGCCCATCGGATCCTGCGCGATCGGCACCTGGCCGAGGACGCTGTCCAGCAGGCGCTGGTCGAGATGTGGCGTGACTTGCCCCGACTCCGGGATGTCGCCCGTTTCGAGGCCTGGGGCTATCGCATCCTGGTGCACGCCTGCTACCGGGAGGCGAAACGCCACCGCCGCTGGCTTGGTCGGCCCACCGACCTGATCGAGCCGACGGCCCCGGACGGGACCGGCCCGGTCGATGACCGAGACCAGCTCGAACGCGGGTTCGCCCGTCTGTCACTCGACCATCGGACCGTGGTCGTCCTGCACTTCTATCTCGATCTGACCATCGAAGACACCGCGGCGGCTCTCGGCATCTCGCCCGGGACCGTCAAGTCGAGGCTCAACCGGGCCATGGCGAAGCTGCGTGTAGCGCTGCACGCGGGTTTGCTCGCCCCTGATGCCGCCAGGACGGAGTCAGCCCCATGAAGCACGAAACGTACGAGCACGGTCTGTTCGTGGAGGCGTGGCTGAAGGAGCCGACGTGGCTGCCACAGACCGACCTGGCACGCGTCGGGCAAGTCGTTCATCAGACCCCACAGCGACGGTCGCGGCTGCCGCGCCTCGCCACAGAGAGGTTCCGACCCATGCTCAGCGCAACCACCATAGCGGCCGGCGTCGCCGTCATCGCCCTCACCGGCGCCATCCTGATCGACGGGCTGATGCCCGACGCATCCACGAACGCGCGGTTGCCTGCCGCGCACGTCGAGGCGACCGCAACGGTTGGACCCGAGGTGGACGGTACGGCGCTCAACGGAACCGTGATCTCGCTGCCCGAGACGCTGCCGGCCGGTCTCGAGGGTGTCGACGTGGGCACTGTCGACACCCCGATCGGTCCCGCGCGCTGGGTGAGTGTGACGGGTCCGATGGATGAGCTGCCCCGCCTCGGCTCGGTCGTGCCGTGGGGTGACGGGCTCGCCATCTGGGCCGGGCGTCATCGGCACCCGGACGGCCGCATCGGCTCGCTCTGGGCATCGAGCGACGGCACCGAGTGGCGATCGGTGGCACTGCCTGAGGACTACAGCGCGAACGACTCCCAAGACCGCAACGTCGAGCTCGCACACGCGGACGGTGCCCTCTACCTGGCACATCCGAGGCTCGACCGCATCTGGCGGTCGACGACTGACGGCGGCTGGAGGGCGCTGGACACGTCTGCCATCACCCAAGCGCGGCCGGCCGGCTGGGCCTCAGGGGAGGCCCGGATCTATGGAGCGGAGACAGTCGATGGCGAGCTCGTGTTCCGCGTCGAGCACGGCTACACGCTTCCCCGGCAGCGGCTCGGGTTCACCCGGAGGGCCAGTACCCGCCATATGCAGCGCGTCGGTCCCGGCCGCTACGCTCTCTGCCAACCCGGCAAGAACGAGTGCTCGGCGAGCGGGGCGCCGATGGTGGTGCGCTTCAAGCAAGCCGACGATGGGCTGGTGGTGCGCGACGATCGGACCGGCGAGCGCCTCGGGCTACTCGCCGGGGCCGATCTTTCAGAGCTGTACGAAGGCCAGGGCGCGGTGACCCGCAACGCGTTCGAACTCCGGGACGACGAGTTGGTCCCGACCGCGTGGCCCGCGGATGATGGCGAAGGCCGGGAGCAGCCGCCCACAGGTGTGCCTGCCGCAGGCGAGGCTCTACGTCTTGACTCAGGCTGGGTCGCGTGGGAGTACCGCGACCAAGGGTATGCTCCGCCGGCTGCCCTGCACATGCACATCGGCGGCGAGTGGGTGGACCTTGACACGCTCGGCTTCCCCACTCATCTGCGCGATTCCGTGGAGTGGGGCGTGGACGGCGTCGGCAATGCCGCTGTCTTCTGGTTCGCCAACTACCAGGACCGCACGGTCGGTCTCTGGGTCCTCACGGTGCCCGACGGAGCCTGACGAACGACGCGACATTCATCGCCCGCGCCCGCTGAGTTCCCGCTGGGGCTGAACAAGGGCTGGTTCGGCCGCTAACCTACCCGCTCTATGACCGACAACGACTGGCTGATGGCGTTGCTCCTCGATGTCCATCGAGGGCTGCCCCGCCAGGGGCCCGGTGACGACGCTTCCACGTTGCGTGCGCTCGAGCTGTGCGCTGAGCTGCCCATGCGGCCGGACGTGCTCGACGTGGGCTGCGGACCGGGCATGCAGACGGTGGCGCTGGCGCAAGCCACCGGCGGGACGGTCACCGCGGTCGACCTCTTCGAGCAGTTCCTCGACGAGTTGCGTGACCGCGCCGTGGCAGCCGGTGTCCGCGAGCAGATCCAGGTCATGCGCGGCGACATGCGCGACCTGCCCTTTGGCAAGCACTCGTTCGACCTTATCTGGTCAGAGGGCGCGGCCTACATCATGGGCATCACGGTCGCCTTCGATACCTGGAAGCGGTTCCTGCGCCCGCAGGGCTACGTCGCGGTGACCGAGATCAGCTGGCTGGTGCCGGAGGCCGAGGTGCCCCGTGACGCCTACGACTTCTTGCACGGCGAGTACCCGGGCATCACCGATGTGCCCGGCAATCTCCGGCGCATCAGGGACTGCGGCTACGAGATCGTGGGCCACTTCACGCTGCCGGACGAATCGTGGTGGACGCACTACTACGACCCGCTCAAGGCGAACCTCGTAGCGATGCGCGAGAAGTACAGGCTGGACCCGCAGGCGCTCAGCTTCATCGACGACTCCGAGGATGAGCAGCGCATCCGCCGCGAGTTCGGCGACAGCTACGGCTACGAGTTCATCGTGGCCCGCCTCATCGACCCCGACGCTCCAGGACCGACGAGCGGGTAGGTCGGCGATCCCGGCGCTCGTTGCGAGGAGAACTCGCGTGCGACACTCAGACCATGAGCAGGCGCAGGATCATCGGGGTCCAACGAGACCGAGCCGCGCGGTACCTCGTCGTCACCATCGCAGCGTTCGCGGTCACGGTCGCCGGCACGCGCTGGTACCTGGAACTCGCCGGCTACCCCATGGTCGGCGGCGGTGATCTCCATGTCGCACACGCACTCTGGGGTGGACTGGCGCTCCTGATCGCAGCGCTGCTGCCGCTGCTCTGGGTCGGACGCCGCTCGCTTCTGCTGTCCGCCCTACTCGCAGGTGTCGGTGTCGGGCTGTTCATCGACGAGGTGGGCAAGTTCTTGACCACCTCGACCGACTACTTCTTCGCCCCCGCCGCGCCCATCATCTACGGCAGCCTCCTGCTGCTCGCCCTGCTCTGGTTGTTCGTTCGTCGACGCCGAACCGACACACTCGACGCGACCCACGCGGCCATTGAGGCTCTGCGGGACGGGGTGGACGGTCGACTCACGCTGGAGGACCGCGAACGCATCAGGAGCTTGGCGGGCAGCGACGATGACCTCGACCCCGACGGATTCGAGGCACAGCTGCTGGCGCTGCTCGAATTGCCGGCCATGGACCAGCGACTGGCATCGGCCGGTCCCGTCGCGCGGGGAGAGGTGCGGCGTTGGCTCGAACGGCTCCTGCCGACGCGGCTCGAGCGCTGGCTCGTGTACCTGGGGCTGGTCATGGCGGTGGCCGGCGCTGTGGTCGCCATGCTCGCGGTCATCGGACTGCAGTACGAACCTGATGGCCTCGACACCTCGCTCATCGACGCCGGCCGGCTGGAGATCCCCGACGACCCGGCGTGGATCATCCTGCTCCTCGTCATCAACGTGGCGGTCGGCGCCTCCGCCATCGTCGCCCTCGGCCTGCGGCTCCGTGGCTCAAGGCGGTGGCTGGATGCAGCGCTCGTGTCCGTCCTCATCGACCTCGTCGTGGGCGAGCTCGTCGCCTTCTACGCCATCCAGTTCCTGGCCTTGAGCTCCACGTTCTGGGGCGTGGTGCTGCTGGGGCTGACCATCGACCTGCGCATCCGGGGAGCGAACGCCAGCGTTGACGACGAATCGAGCCCGGCCTAGGCTCGACACATGTCGTCGGTCGTCGTTCCGCAACAACCGCCGTTCACGCTGCGCGCGCGCCTGCTGAGCCCCTTGGCCGACGGCGACACGCTGTGGCTGCGCGACGGCGTCATCGACGTGGACGATGCCGGGCGCATCCGCTCGGTGCGGGCCGCCGCCGACGTCCCGCGCGCCGCCGAGACAGCGGTGGACCTGCGCCCGTACGTGGTCATGCCGGGGCTGGTGGACACGCACGTCCACATCCCGCAGGTACCCGCCGCGGGCATGGGCGCGGGCATGGACCTGCTGGCCTGGCTGGAGCGCTACGTCTTCGCGCTGGAGCGCGACTTCGACGTGGCGGCCGCGGAGGACCTCGCGCCCAAGGTCTACCAGGCCATGGCTGCTGCGGGCACGACCACCATCTCGGCCTACGCCGCGATCTGGCCCGATTCGACCGAGGCCTGCTTCCGCACGGCAGAGAAGCATGGCATCCGCGCCACCATCGGCAACGTGCTCATGGACCGGTTGACGTATGACGACCGCACACCCCCGGGCCAGATCACCGAGAACGCCATCCGCGCTTCGGGGGAGCTGTGCGAGCGCTGGCACGGCGCTGCCGACGGCCGCCTGCGCTACGCCTTCACACCACGCTTCGCGGTCTCGTGCACCGCGGACATGCTGCGCGAATTGGCCTCGCTGGCCGAACACTACGGCGCCACCTGGCAGACGCACCTGTCCGAGGACGCGCGAGAGATGGCCACCGTGGCCGAGCACTTCCCCGAGGCGGCCGACTATCTCGACGTCTACGATCGGGCCGGCGGCCTCGGCCGCAAGGCCCTCTTCGCCCACTCGATCCACCTCTCGGAGCGCGAGATCGGGCGCATGGTCGAGACCGGTTCGGCCGTGGCGCACTGTCCGGTGAGCAACATGTTCATCCGCAGTGGCGTCATGCCGGTCCGCCGCTACCTCGACGAAGGCCTGCGCGTGGGCCTGGGTACGGATGTGGCCGGGGCACCAGAGCTGTCGGTCATCACCCAGATGCGCCTCGGCTTCTTCCAGCACAACTCGCGGGCCACGTTGACCGCTGACGAGGCATCCGTGCCCGAACCGCTGGAGTGGATCCGCCTGGGCACGCTCGGTGGCGCCGAGGCGCTGGGGCTGGACCACGTCATCGGCTCGCTCGAGCCGGGCAAGGAGGCCGACCTCATCGCCGTCGACCTCGAGCTGGGCCGGCCGCCGAATGCGCCGGTGTGCCGCGACGTCGAGGAGGTCGCGGGCCGGCTCATCTTCCGTGAGCGACCGGGCATGGTGCGGGCCGCCTGGGTACGCGGGCGCGGCCTTGAAGGACCGGCGCAGGCGTAGCATCGAGCGCATGGCGCTGCTCGGCATCGATCTCGGCACCTCGGGCGTGAAGGCCGTCGTCATCGACGACTCTGCGCACGTGCTGGGCGTCGGCTTCCGCGAGATCCCCATGGAGGTGCCCGCCCCCAACCGCGCGGAGCAGGACCCCGAGGCCTGGTGGTCCAACACCGTCATGGCCGTGCGCCAGGCGCTGTACGAGGCGGAGACCCGTGACATCAGGGCGGTCGCCTGCGCCGGCCACATGCACGGCGGGGTGCTGTTGGACGCGGACGACCGACCACTGGGCCGGGCCATCACCTGGGCCGACCAGCGCGCGGCCGAGCTGATCCCGGAGCTCGAAGCCGACATCGGCATCGAGACCTTCCTGGCCGTGGCCGGGACGAGGCCGGCGGCCGGCTTCATGGGTCCGACCATCGCGTGGCTTCGCCGGCATGAGCCCGAGCGGCTGGACGCGGCGGCGACCTTCCTGCTGCCCAAGGACTACCTGCGCCTGCGACTGGTGGGCACGGTCGCCACGGACGTCAGCGATGCCTCCGCCACGGCCATGTTCGACGTCGGGGCACGCACTTGGTCGACGGAGCTGACCGAACGCCAAGGCGGCTCGCGGGACATCCTGCCGCCCCTGCTCGAGTCGGCCGATGTGGCAGGGGGGCTGTCGACGCTCGCGGCACGAGAGCTGGGCCTGACCGCGGGCATCCCTGTCGTGGCCGGGTGCTCGGACCAGTGCGCCCAGGCCGCCGCCAACGGGCTGGTCGACCGCACCACCGGCTCGGTCGCCCTGGGCACCGGCGGCCAGATCGTGGTGGTCTTGACCGAGCCCATGCCCGACCCGGCAGGGCGCATCCACTGCTTCTGCCACGCAGCCCCTGGACGTTGGTACCAACTCGGCGCCACGCTCTCGGCCGGGCTCTCGTTGCGCTGGCTGCGGGACCGCTTGCGGCTGACGTCGAGCAACCCCTACACCACGATGGGCACCTCAGCGAGCCAGGCGCCGCCCGGCTCGGACGGCCTCATCTTCCTGCCCTACCTGGTCGGTGAGCGCTCGCCGATCATGGAGCCCGAGGCGACCGGCGCCTTCATCGGGCTGGCGTACGGCCACCGCCGCTCGCACCTGACACGAGCCGTGATGGAAGGCGTGGCCTGCTCGCTGCGGGCGACCCGAGATGCCGTCGTGACCGCTGGCGGCCGTTGCGACCGCTGGCTCGCGACGGGCAACGGCCTGTCCTCCCCGTTGTGGCGCAGCATCCTCGCGGACCTCTACGACGAGCCGCTCCACTTCGTGGCGGCGCCGGAACGGACCGCTGTCGGTGCCGCGCTCATCGCCGGCATCGGGGCCGGTACGTTCGCGGGTTACGCCGAGGCGGCTGAAGCTGCTCGGCCGCCGCTCCACACGACCGAACCGGACCCGGAGCGCGTGCGCATCTACGAGGACGTCTACGAGCGCTTCTCGCGACTGTCCGCGGTCCTGCTCGAAGAGGGACGGGCCGCTCGGAGCTAGGGCTCGGCGCGGTGCGCGGTTGGGGTTCGGCGCCGTGCGCGGTTGGGCCCGTCACCGCGCGGATCGGGCTACTGTCCCAGGCCCGGCTTCCACACCATCAGTGCCAGGATCGCCAGCGTCAGCAGCAGCAGGACCGCACCGAAAATCTTCATGCGCTGGACGTTCTTCAACAGTTCCGGGTCGGGACCGGCGGGCCCGGGCGGGTTCGCCGACAAGTCGATGACCTTGTTCATGGCCGGTCGCTGCAGCACGATGACGATGAACAGGGCGATGACGTAGAGGCCCATGGCCACCGACAGCCAGCGGCTGGACCACTCCCAGACGCCAGTCTCGACGAGCATCGCGCCGGTGATGAACATGAGGATGGCGAAGGGCAGGATGATGATGTTCGAGACGCGCTTGGAGGCGCGGCTGAACCAGTTGCTGTGCTGCGGCTCCTTCGCACTGGCCATGCCGAAGATCGGCGCGTAGAAGCCGAAGCCGAAGGCCGCGATGGCACCAACGACATGCAGGAACATCCAGAACTGGAACGTGCTCGAGTCGATCATGGCGCGTAGCCTAGCGGGTGCCTTCTCGCGTGGCACGGCGAACGCACGCGGCTGCCCCGAGCGGCACGCGAATCACCGTCCCGAGCCACTCCCGAGCCACGCCCGATCACCCGCTATCCCATGGGGACTAACCCGACGCTCGAAGGGCTTCCCAAGGCCCGCTCCAGCGCGTTCCGAGTGCCCTGGGGATGAGAGCGAGTCGCCGGACACGCCCTGAGTCCCAGGAGGATGGAAGCGTGCTCGAGCCGGTCGACGCCAGAGGCTCGAGCGTCAGGCTAGTCCTGGCGGGATGAGGCTGCGGAAAACGTGACCGCAACCTCGAGGACAGCCTTCTACTCGACCGCGTCCTCGTCCTCGTCCGCGTCCGCGTCCTCGTCGCCGTTGAGCGCCTCCCAGCCCTCGCGCACGAGGAGTACGGCGATGGCCAGCGCGGCCAGCGGGTCCGCCCACCACCAGCCGAGCACCGCGTTGAGCCCGAGGCCCACGAGTGCGACCGCCGAGAGATACCAGCAGGCCCGTGTCTGCTTCGAGTCGGCGATGAGGGCTCGGCTGCCGAGTGCCTTGCCGACGTCCAGCTTGGCCCGTGCGAGCCAGCAGCATGACCACGATGGAGACGGCGGTGAGGATGATGCCCACCGGGCTGGCGTCAGGGGCCTCGGCCGCCACCAGCGTGCGCAGCGACTCGAACGCGACGTAGGCCGCCAGCAGCAGGAAGGCGGCGCCGACGAGTACCTCCGCCCGTCGCTCGACGCGCTCGAGCTGCGCCTCGTCCAGTCCACCGCGGTCCTCTGCCCGCAGGCGCCAGATGAGCACCACGCCGGAGATCGTCTCGACCACGCTGTCGACACCGAAGGCGATGAGGGTGATGGAGCCGCTGACCACGCCGGCAAGGATGGCCACCAGCCCCTCGAGCACGTTCCAGCCAACGGTCAGGTACTCGAGCAGC
Organism: uncultured Chloroflexia bacterium; assembly: GCA_963716815.1. Taxonomy (GTDB): domain Bacteria; phylum Chloroflexota; class Limnocylindria; order Limnocylindrales; family CSP1-4; genus JAFMJV01. Next base: position 160,410 of record CAVQUM010000004.1, on the reverse strand, counting down.
AGCCCGCGTCGAACGAGCGCTTCGCGTGTGAGGGACGTGACCATGGGCAGTACGATACGGCGGATATGAGTGATCGAGTCAGCGAACCGCGCGCCTCGGCCGAGGGCCCCGTCGTGCTCGCCCCGCCCGCACCGGGCCAGATCGCCGCGCCCACGCTCGGGCGGGCCGTGCCGGCGCCCTTGCGTCGTGATGGCCCGCGCAAGCTGACCGGCGAAGCCAAGTACACCGACGACCTCGTCTTCCCCGGGGCCTGGTTCGGCACCGCCATCCGCTCGAGCGAAGCGCACGCGCGCCTCCTGGGCCTCGAGCAGGATCCCGACTTCGACTGGTCGAAGGTCGTGGTCATGACCGCCGCGGACATCCCTGGCGACAACGTCATCAGCGTCATCATCGACGACATGCCCGCGCTGGCCGAGGGCGAGATCCAGCATCACAGCCAGGCCGTGGCGCTCCTGGCCGCACCTGACAAGGCCACCCTGCGCGAGGCCAAGCGGCGCATCAAGCCGCGCACCGAAGCGCTGCCGCCGGTCTTCGACCCGCTCGAATCGGACCACCAGTTCGCGGCCTACGAGGTGACCAGGGGCGACCCCCAAGCGGCCTTCGAGGAGGCCGCACTCATCGTCCAGGGTGAGTACCGGGTCGGCCACCAGGAGCAGCTCTACATCGAGAACCAGGCCATGATCGCGGAGCCCCGGCCCGATGGCGGCGTCACCATCACGGGGTCCATGCAGTGCCCGTACTACGTGCACAGTGCGCTCAAGCGGGCCCTCGGCCTGCGTGACGAGCAGGCCGTCGTGACCCAGGCCGAGACCGGCGGCGGCTTCGGCGGCAAGGAAGACTATCCGTCGGTCGTGGCTGTCCACGCGGCCCTGCTGGCCCAGCGCGTGGGGGCGCCGGTGCGCATGATCTACGACCGCCACGAAGACATCGCCTCCACCACCAAGCGCCACCCCGCCATCGTGCGCTACCGCTCGGGTGTCTCCGCCGACGGACGGCTCATCGCCCAGGACGTCGAGGTGATCATGGACGGCGGCGCCTTCTGCACGCTTTCGCCCGTCGTCCTCTCGCGCGGCGTGCTCCACGCGGGTGGCCCCTACGAGTGCCCCAACGTCCACATCGCGGGCCGCTCGATGGCCACCAACACACCGCCCAACGGCGCCTTCCGCGGCTTCGGTGCCCCGCAGGTCGGATTCGCCCACGAGCTGCAGGTCGCGCGCATCGCCGCCGAGCTGGAGGTCTCCCCGGCGGAGCTCCGACGTCGCTGGGCCTACCGCGAGGGCGGCACCACTCCGTCCGGCCAGGTGCTGCGCGAGAGCGTGGCCGCGCTGCAGGTGCTGCACGAAGCTACTGCGGCGTCCGACTACGAGACCGTGCGCGAGGTCTCACGACAGACACGGGCGGTGCGCTGGGGCCAGGCGGCCGAAGCCGGTGCGGGACTCGGTTCCACGCGCGTGCGCACAGCCTCGGGCATCGGCATCGCCATGGGTTGGCACGGCGCGGGTTTCACCGGCCGCGGCGAGATCATGATGGGCAGCACCGCGGGCGTGGAACTCGGCGCCGATGGCGTGGTGCGCCTGCTCATCGCCAATACCGAGATCGGCCAGGGCACGGACACGGTCATGCCCATGATCGTGGCCGAGGTGCTGGGGGTGGACCCCTCGGAGGTCGAGCTGGCAGCGGTCGACACCTCGATCGTGCCCAACAGTGGCCCGACCGTGGCCTCGCGCACGGTGATGGTGGTCGGCGGGCTGGTCTCGAAGGCGGCGGCACGGCTGCGCGAGATCGTGGAGGCGCGCTCGGGCGGAGACTTCGCCGACGTCTACCGCGCTGATGCGGCGGCCCACGGTGCCACGCGGGTCGACCAGGGCTACGAGTCGGAGGTCGAGGTCGAATTCGACGAGGAGACCCACACCGGCGATGCCTACCCGGCATTCGGCTGGGCCTGTGCGGTGGCGGTGGTGGACGTCGACCTCGACACCGGCGAGGTGCGGGTGCGCTCGGTCGTTTCGGCCGATGATGCGGGGCGCGTCATCCATCCGCTTCTGGCCGAGGGCCAGGTCGAGGGCGGCACCCTGCAGTCGGTGGGATACGGCACCATCGAGGAGATGAAGATGGCCGACGGCCGCTACCTCAACGACCGCTTGTCGACGTACCTCATCCCCACCTCCATGGACGCACCGCAGATCACCGCCATCCTGGTGGAAGCGCCCTTCAGCCACTCCCCGCACGGGGCCAAGGGCATCGGCGAGCTGCCCATGAACGTGGCCGCGCCGGCCGTGGTCGATGCCATCCACGACGCGGTCGGCGTCTGGATCACCGACCTGCCCGCCACCGCGGAGAAGGTGCTGGCCGCTCTCGGGTCGGACGCGTGACCGCGGTACGGGAGGGCGCGGGGCCGGGGACCACGTATCGCTTCACGCTCAACGGTGAGCCCCGCGAAGTGACCGTGCCCGGCATGCGCCGACTGCTCGACGTGCTGCGCGAGGACCTGGACCTGACCGGTACCAAGGAGGGCTGCGGCGAGGGCGAGTGCGGCGCCTGCACCGTCATCGTCGACGACCTGGTGGTCGACAGCTGCCTCGTGCCCGTGTGCCAGGTGGACGGCGCCGCGGTGCGCACCGTGGAAGGGCTGTCCGAGGCCGACGGTGGGGCGCTGAACCCGCTGCAGCAGGCGTTTCTCGAGCGCGGTGGCGCCCAGTGCGGTATCTGCACGCCGGGCATGCTGATGTCGGCGCAGGCCTATCTCGAGGATGGCGGTCCGGCCGATGCGACCGAGATCCGTGAGGCCATCGCAGGCAACCTCTGCCGATGCACGGGTTACACCAAGATCATCGACGCCATCGAGGCGGCCGCCCTGGCTCGCGATGAAGCCGCGGGTGACGCGTCGTGATCGAGCCGCCGGTCGTTAGCCCCGCTACCTTGTCCGAGGCCCTCTCGCTGCGGGCGGCGGGGTCGTACCGGCCGCTGGCTGGCGGCACCGACCTGATGGTGCAGCTGGCCGCTGACGTGGCCGCGCCGCCTTCGGCGGTGCTCGACCTCTCCCGCATCGCAGAGCTCAAGGGAATCAGCACCGACGGCTACGAGGTGAGCGTGGGGGCGTTGACCACGTTCACCGAGCTGCGGCACTCGCCGGTCATCTCCGCACGGCTGCCGGCACTGGCCGAGGCGGCCGCGACCGTCGGTGCGGCACAGATCCAGAACCGCGGCACCATCGGCGGCAACATCTGCAACGCCTCCCCTGCGGGGGACTCGCTGCCGGTGCTGCTGGCGGCCGATGCGGTCTTCGACCTGGCCTCCACCGCTGGCATCCGCGAGATCGCCGCGGCGGATTTCTGGACCGGCTACCGGCAAACAGCGCTGGCCGACGACGAGCTGCTGTTGCGTGTTCGCTTCGCGGTCGACCGTGCCCGCCGCACGCGCTTCCGCAAAGTCGGCACGCGGGCCGCACAGGCCATCAGCAAGGTCGTGGTCGCCCTCAGCTATCGCACCGAGGGCGGCGCCTGGAGCAACGTGCGCGTCGCGCTGGGCTCAGTCGCGGCCACCACGGTCCGGGCCACTGCCGCCGAGGCCGTGCTGGAGGGCTCGTGGCCCAGCGAGCGCGTCGCCGACGAGGCCGCGCGGGTGCTGGCCTCGGAGATCGCGCCCATCGACGACGTGCGCTCGACGGCCGACTACCGCCGTTCGGTCAGCGCACGCGTGCTGCACCGTCTGCTACGCGAAGAGGGTGGCTGGTAGTCAGTCGGCGCGCAGGCGCTCGAGATCAGCGGGAGTGTCGACGTCGGGCATCGCGCCCTCGATTCTTGACCTCGAGCACCTGGTCCGGCCGGGTCGCGATGAGCTGTCCCAACCCACGGTCGCCCTCCAGCTCGTCGACCCAGCTCCAGGCAGGACGCAGCAGGAGCACGGGGTTGCGCGGACCGGGGTCGTCGTAGCGTGGCACCACCGTCGGGCGATCAGCCGGCCGTGCCCGGGTCGCGGCCGCCTCCAGCGTGCGCATGGTCTCGGCCCCCAGACGCGGCTGGTCACCGAGCACGATGAACGCGCCATCGAATGCGTCGGGCAAGGCGCGCAGCGCGTCGATGCCCACCTGCAGCGACGAGGAGAGGCCCCGCTCCGGCTGGTGATTGCGCACGCGGATCTCGTCCCGCCAGGCGATGGCCTCCTCGACGGCGCCCGCACCCTCACCCAGCACCACCAACGTCAGTGTCGGTCGGTACGTCCGCACCGCATCGAGCACGCACTCCAGCATGGGCCGCCCATCGATCTCCGTCAGCAGCTTCGTCCCCGGCACTCCGCCGAACCGCGACCCGGCCCCGGCGGCGAGCACAAGGGCGGCCAGCTCCAGTCTTCGTCGGTCCACGGCACCGACGGTACACGGGCACGAAGCGCTGGTGAAGAGGTCGTCGTCATCCTGCCGGCATGTCGACCATGGAGCGACTCCGTGACCGCGGAGCGCGTCGGGGCCGCTTGCTCGCACAGCAGATCGGCCAAGAGCTGCTGGAGGCCAGGCTCGCTGCGGGGCTGAGTCAGGCCTTCGTGGCTCGCGCAGCGGGACTGACGCAGTCACGAATCAGCCGTACCGAGCGTGCCAGGCCGTCCGTGGCCCGCCTCGACGAGCTCGCTCGCCACTGCGCCGTGCTCGGTCTCCAGCTCGGCGCCCGACCATACCCGGAGGGGTCGCCTGTTCGGGATGCTCCCCAGCTGCTGCTGCTCGTGGCCCTTCGCGAGATGGTCCATCCCATCTTCCGCTGGCGAACAGAGGTCACGCTGAACTTGCCTGGAGACAAGCGAGCGTGGGATGCATGGCTTGATGGGCCCGGGGACGTAGCCATCGACGCCGAGACACGGATTCGCGACATGCAAGCGCTCCAGCGCAAGCTGGAACTGAAGTGGCGCGACAGTGGCTGCCCGCGGCTGGTGCTGGCGGTCGCCGCGACGGCCCACAACCGTCGGGTCATCCGCGAGCATCGGGCCGCGCTGGCAAGCACGCTTCCGCTCGACTCCCGGGAGGTGCTGGCCGCACTCCGGGCCGGGAAGGTGCCGCGTGCGAACGGGATCACCTTCATCCGACCGGCCCCGCGACGGGCATCGGGGCCAAGGTAGCTCCAGCCGACCGGAGCCGATCTCATCCTGTGGGGGTCCGGCGGGGAGTCATCCTGTGGGCATCTCGCTGGGCAGGTCCATCCTGTGGGGATCCATCCCGTGGGGACTAGCCTGGTGCCCGAGGGGGTCGCCCAGGTGCTCCCGAGCGCGGACCGAGTCCTCAGGGACCGGGAGTGCGCTTGGCGCACCCATTTCAGTCCCCACGGGATGGTCTGGCGCTCGAACGGGGGTCTCGAGCGCCAGACTAGTCTCAGCAGGATGATCCGCGCCGGGGGGGCCCGCGGGAAGCGGGGCGGAGGGGCCGCGGGTAGCGGGTGCCGGGGCAGGGCCGCGGTAGCGGGCGCCTCCGGGGCAGGGCCGCGGGAAGCGGAGCGAGCGTGAACTAGTCCATGGTGCCCAGGTCGATGGCGATGATGCTGGGGACGTGCTTGATGGTCGCAGGGTCGCCGATGGCCTGGTTGCTGACGTAGGCCGTCAGACCCTCGGGGCTGTCCCACAGCGCGACGCTCGAGGGACCGGAAAGTCCATCGTCCACGTCCGCCACGGCCGCGACCGTGCCGTCGGGCGCCACCCGCCAGAGGGCGTGCGCGGGAGGGTCGGCCACGTAGAGGTTGCCGGCCGCGTCGAAGGCGACGCCGTCGACCGCCACGCCCGGTAGCGCGGCGTAGATGAAGGGCTTACCTGCGGCACCGCCAGACTCGATGGGTATCCCTACCACGGTCCCCTGTTCGGTCACGCCGACGTACACGACGTCGTCCCGCACGGCCACGCCATTGGCCCCCACGGGGAACGGCAGTGGCATCTCTCCTGTGCCCTCCAGGAGCGAATCGGCGATCCACACCTCCGGCTGGTCATAGCCGACGAAGCCGAACAACGGCAGGTGCCAGATCGCACCCATGGCCGAGTCAGAAACGTACATGTGCGCGCCCTCGCCGCCAAAGGCGATGCCGCTGGGCATGCCCATCCTCTCGGTGCCGGCGATATGCCTCCATTCATCGTCGGGGCTGGGGCTGCCGTCCGGATCGACATAGAGGACCCCATTGAGCAACGGGTTCGAAGAGACGACTGCGCTGTACAGGCCGTACATGTAGTTGTCTCCATCACCGTTGAAGGCGAGGCCGGTCATCCCGAAGTCGCCCTCCTCCAGGCCGGGCACCGCGATGAAGGACTCGGCCGCCTCGGCGCCGGCGAGCAGCCGGAGGAAACGGCCTTGCCCGGAGACCGCCGTGAAGACGTTGCCCTGCGCATCGAGGGCCACACCCTCCGCGACCTCACCGGCTTCGAGGTCGAACGGGATCACCACTCGCGCGTGGCCGTCGCCCACAACGGCCCCAGCCAGGGCCAGGGTCGCCGCGACACCCATCGTCAGGCCGTGGATCAGGCGGTTCATCTCAGCCTCCTCGCGCGTCTCGCGGTCGTCGAGCACCTTCGTGCTCCCTGCACGGTTGGTGCCGGGCCTCGCGCGCGGGGTTCCGAATCCGCCCAGTACCATGCACGGGTGTCCGACTCCCCCAACGACTCCCCCAACGACTCCCCCAAGTACACCAACCGCCTGGTCCACGAGACCAGCCCGTACCTGCTGCAGCACGCCCACAACCCGGTCAACTGGTACCCGTGGGGAGAGGAGGCCCTGGCCGCCGCACGCGAGCGAGACGTCCCCATCTTCCTCAGCATCGGCTACGCCGCCTGCCACTGGTGCCACGTGATGGAGCGCGAGTCGTTCGAGGACGAGGAGACCGCGGCCGAGCTCAACACGTACTTCGTCTCGATCAAGGTCGACCGCGAGGAGCGGCCCGACATCGACAGCATCTACATGGATGCGCTGCAGGCACTGACCGGCCAGGGCGGCTGGCCCATGAGCATGTTCCTCACGCCCGCGGGCCTGCCCTTCTACGGCGGCACCTACTTCCCCGACCGGCCGCGCCACGGCATGCCCGCGTTCCGTGAGCTGCTGGCCCGCCTGGCGCAGGTCTGGACCGACCGCCGCGAGTGGATCGAGTCGACCGCGGCCAAGTTGACCGACCACGTGCGCCACGAGCAGGACGCGCCCGCCCGCCTGCTGCAGGCGCTCGCGGACCTGCCCGAGGTGGCCGCCGCAGGACCGCCTCGCACGACGCCACGCGTGCGCTGCTCAAGGACTTCGACGCGCAGAACGGCGGCTGGGGTAGCGCGCCCAAGTTCCCGCAGGCCATGTCCGTGGAGCTGCTGCTGCGCGAGCATCTGCGCACCGGCGAGAAGGAGCCACGCCTCGTCGCGGAGCGGACCCTCGACGCCATGGCCGCGGGTGGCATCTACGACCATCTTGGCGGCGGGTTCGCGCGCTACTCCACCGATGCGGCCTGGCTAGTCCCCCACTTCGAGAAGATGCTCTACGACAACGCCCAGCTGGCGCGCGTCTACACCCACGCGGCGCAGCTGACCGACGACCCGCACTACGCCTATGTCGCGCGCGAGACGCTCGACTTCGTGGCCCACGAGCTGCGCGTCCCGCCTAACGGTGCCTTCGCGGCCAGCCTCGACGCCGATACCGAGGGCGTAGAGGGTGCGACCTACACCTGGGATGCGACCGAGATCCGCGCGGTGCTGGGCGATGCCGCGCCGCTGTTCGAACAGGCATATGGCGTGACCGAAGGGGGGAACTGGGAAGGGCGCACCATCCTCAACCGGGTCGCGAGCGATACCGAGCTGGCAGTCGAGCACGAGCGCCCGCGCGACGAGATCGCCGAAGCACTGGCCCAGGCGCGCACGGACCTCCTGCGTGTTCGCGACGAGCGCCCGCAGCCGAGACGTGACGACAAGGTCCTGGCTGCCTGGAACGGTCTGATGATCGGCGCCTTCGCCGCGGCCGGACGAACCTTGAGCGAGCCGTCGTTCGTGCGGGTCGCCACCGAGGCGGCCGACTTCGTCCTGGCCGAGATGACCGAGCCCGAAGCGACTGGTGCCGACCTCCCCGGAGACGAGACGGCCGAGCCCCGGCTGCGGGTGAAGCGCTCGTGGAAGGACGGCCGAGCCCAGCACGCGGGCACACTCGAGGACCACGCCCACCTGGCCGAAGGACTGCTCACGCTCTACGAGACGACCTTCGAGGAGCGCTTCTTCGTGGCTGCCCGCGGCCTGGCCGAGGCGGTGCTCGGCCACTTCGAGGCGCCGGAGGGCGCTTTCTTCGACACGGCTGATGACGCCGAGGCACTCATCGCGCAGACCGCGGAACCTGCAGGACAACGCGGTCCCGTCCGGCGGCTCGATGGCCACGCTGGTGTTGCTGCGCCTGGCCGCCCTGACGGGCGAGGCCCGCTATCGCGACTCGGCCGAACGTGCCCTCGCGCCCATCGTCGGCATCGCCGCCCAGCACCCGCTGGGCTTCGCGGTCTGGCTCACCGCCTACGGGCTGGCCAGCACACCGATCGATGAGGTCGCCATCGTGGGCGATCCCGGAGCGGACGACACCGAGGCGATGCTGGCAGTCGCGCGTGCCGCGTACCGGCCGCACCTGGTGGTCGCGACCGCGCCCGACTCTGCCGGCAGCGCGGTGCCGTTGCTGCGCGATCGCGAAATGATCGACGGTGTCGCCACGGCCTACCTCTGTCGCGGACTTCGCCTGTCAGCGGCCCACGACCGACCCGGCCGAGCTGGCGCGGCAACTCGAGGCCGCCGGCTCGTCGTAGGCTAGGATCATGCAAGCTCACTCCGCCCGATGACGATCACCCGCGCCCCGCGCGCCATCATCTTCGACCTCGACGGCACGCTCGTCGACACCGTCGGTACCCGCGTCGATTCGTGGATGGCGGTCTTCCCCAAGCACGGCATCGACCCCGAACCGGCGTTCCTGGCCCCGTTGATGGGCTCGGACGGCAAGTACCTCGCGCGCATGACCGCCGAGCACTACGGCGTGGAACTGCAACCCGGCGAGGATGCTCGCATCGACATCGAGGCGGGCGACGCGTTCCATGTGCTCAACGCGGACCCCCGACCGTTGCCCGGCGTCCACGACCTGCTGGAGGCGCTGACCGCGCGGGGCATGCCCTGGGCCGTGGCTACCTCCAGCCTGCCCGACGACGCCCGCGAGTCGGTGGCCTCGCTCAGGCTGCACGAGATGCCGCTCATCTGCGACGGTGCCGACGTGGAGCACGCCAAGCCCGCCCCGGACCTGCTGCTCAAGGCGGCACAGCTGCTGGGGGTCGAGCCGGCCGAGACCTGGTACGTGGGTGATTCGCGCTGGGACATGGTCGCCTCCAAGGCGGCCGGCATGCGCGCTATCGCGGTGCTCACCGGAGCCACGGCGGAGGAGGCCCTGCTCGAGGCTGGAGCCGACGTGATCTACCCCACGTTGGCCGAGTTCACCGCGGAGATCCCGGCCGGCTGATCGGGAGCGGCGTCACTCGTCGCCGGCGAGGATGTCGGCAGCCTCCTTCACCGACGTTCGCACGGCCGGCGTGACCTGCTGGCGACGGCCGTGGCTGGAATCGTGTGCCAGCGCGTCCAGCCGCTCCTCGATGTCCTGCATCTGGGTCAGCTGGCGCTCGCGCAGGTCCGCGAGCGTGCCGCGCTTCGCCTCCGCCGCGGCGGCCAGCACGTGGCCGAGATGCGCCAGGCACCAGGGCGCACTCGTGACCCACTCGCGCCAGACCGGATCGGCTCCGGAGAGGTCGACCAGCCGCTTGGCCGCCGCCGCTGCCAGCGTCAGCTCGTTCTCGCAGACCGGGCAGTCCCATGCGGTGCGCGTGGCCTCGCGGATGCGGCGCGCCGCGCGGAAGCCGTCGGCGTTCTCGAGCGCACGCCGGCGAGCGCCGAGTTGCGAGCGCAGGAAGATGCCACCACCCACGCCGTCTCCGTTGCCCGCGGTATCGGCCACCACCGCCGCGCGCACGTGCCGGCCGCAGAAGCCGCCGCCGGCGAGGAAACGATCGCGATAGGCCCGGTCGGTGGTGTGCAGGTAGAGCAGCGAGTCGAGGTACTGGGGCGCGATCGTGGCTACGTGTGCACACATCGGGCAGCCCGCTGCCGTGAGCGCGTCGACCAGTCCGTCGTCGCCCATCGAACGCGCCTGCGGTCGCGCACGCCCGGTAGCCTCTCGCTCCTGCTCCATGGCTGGGCAGTCTAGTGGCTGATCCTCCGGGGCTGGCTGTCCGGGGATGCCGAGAAGGAGACACGACCACGCCCCGGTGGGTCTGGCCCGTCGGGGCGTTTCGATCCGCGCGAGCTCTGGTGACTAGGGCGTGATGGTGAAGTCGCCCTGCATGGTGTAGTAGTGGCCGGGCACCGTGCAGGCGAAGCGGATCCCGCTCGGATCCTCGGGCACGACCCACTCGAGCTCCTGCACACCGGTGTCCCAGTCGGGGATGCCGATGTCGGTCGTGCCGCTCATGACGCGCAGGTCATCGTCGGCGCCGATGTAGAAGTTGTGCGCGAAGCCGGCCGAGTTCGTGACCCGGAAGACGACGGTCTCGCCGGGCGTCACGTCGATGTTCTTGATCTGCTCGCCGTCCTGCAGGAAGCGGATGGCAGCGTCGGCCTCGAGCTCGATGACGCGGGCCTCGCCGGCGGCCGGAGTCGCGCCTTCGGCGGGTGCCTCGGTCATCTCGGCGGGTGCCTCGGTCATCTCGGCCGGTGCCTCGGTCGCCTCGGCGGGTGCCTCGGTCATCTCGGCCGGTGCCTCGGTCGCCTCGGCGTCGCCGTTCTCCGATGCGGTCGTCGGCGGGTAGGTCCACGTGGAAGCAGATTGGCCGCCGCAGGCGACGAGCACGAAAGCAAGTCGCGAACAGGGCCACGACGGCCCGCGGAAAGGATGTCTTCATGCCCGCGATGCTACGTCAATCGGTGCGCTTGGGCGTAGGCGGCGGTGTGGGCGTCGCTGACACGAGTCCCTGTCGGATGGCCAGGCCAGCGGCCTCGGTCCGACTCGACACACGGAGCTTGGCCAGGATGCGCCGCACGTGTACGTGAACCGTGCGCTCGCTGATGAACAGCCGGCCCGCGATATCGCGATCGGTTCGACCTTCCGCGAGGATGTCCAGCACTTCCCGCTCGCGAGGACTGAGCCCATAGGTCTCGGCCGGCGCCTGCCGCAGCACAGCGATGACCTGCTCATCGATGGCACGGGCGATGTCGGGGCTGCCCGCGGCCTCGTCGCCCGGTCCCACCGCAACCGCCTCGCCTGTGCCCGGCCCCACGGCCACGAGCTCGCGGGCATCGTCGGTCGCGGCGGGCAGGGTCACCCGCGCCCGCTTGCCCAGGTCGACCACGGCGCGGAGCATCGGCTGCGCACCCAGCTCGCGGGCCAGCCGATAGGCCTCCGACAGTGGTCCGCTCGCGGCGATGCGCGCCGCCTCGCGATCCGTCTCCGAGGCGGTCCCGAGGATGGCCAGGGCCTGCCACCAGCGAGCCTTGGCCTCGCGGTAGGGCATGGGCCGGTCGTGCCAGGCCGCGGCCAGCTCGGCCCAGGTCTCGGGGTCGGCCGTGCCACGGACGCGCTGTGCATGGGCTCGGGCGGTGGCCAGCGCCAGCTCCGCCTCGAAGCGCGCGCCCAGCTCCGGCGCGAACGACGAACCGTCGATGGCCTCCTGGGCTTCGGGGAGGACGCGCTCCGCAAGGGACCTGGCCCGCGCGATGAGGCCGGCGTCACTGGTTGCGCGTCCGTGGTCCGCGGCCGCAGCTGCAGCTTCGACGCAGGTCGAGGCCGACCACGAGATGACCGCGAGCTCCTCGCTCTCGAGAGCCCGGGGCCACTCCCGCTCGGCGATCGAAAGGGCGCCTTCGGCATCGCCGCCCCACAGCGCCAGGCTGACCGAGGCCCGCAGCATGTGCCCGGTCCACTGGCCCGCCGGCACCGTCTCGAGGCCCAGGACCGCCCGGCCCACCTGGCTGGCGGCCTCGGCGTCGGCGCGCGACTCGGTCAGCAGCAAGCCCAGGACCAGCGGCGGCCACCACGATGCCTCCAACGCGCTCATGCGCCAGTCCATGGCGCTGCGGCACTCGGACTCGGCCTCGGTCCAGCGGCCCAGGTGGTAGAGGATGTCGGCAGCGTTGCCGTGCAGGAAGGCACCGTAGGAAGCGGCCAGGCCGCCGGCCGCCGCGTCGGCGAGGAACGTGTGTGCCAGCTCCAACGCTTCCTCGCGGCGCGAGTCGAGGTCGAGCAGCGTGGTCATGTTGGCGGCGGCGCGCATGAGGTCGTCGAGGCGGCCGGCACGACGCGCGACCTCGGTCGCCTCCTGCACCAGCTCCAGCCCGCGGTCGAGGTCGCCGAGATAGGCGACGTCCATGCCTAACGTACAGGTGGCGTGCCCGTACTCGGCAAGGGCGTTCTCGTCGGGCGCGCTCGCAGCCGTGGCCGTCGTTCGCGCCTGCTCGGCATAGGTCGCGCTCTCCGCGAAGCGGCCGGCGATCATCAGGTGCTGCGCCAACCCGCCCAGGGCACGCGCGCGGATGCGGCTGGGAATGGCGGGCATGATGCCGAGCGCCCGTTCCATCGAGTCGAGCGCCCCGTCGAGCTCACCGCCGGCCCACTGGTAGCGACCCAACTCGGTGTACATCTCACCCAGTGCCATGCGCGTGGCCTCGTCACGGGCCCCGCGACTCGTCGACGCCACCCGCTGGGCTCGAGCCTCGATGGCCTGCCGCTGCAACGCGACCGCGTGGCGGAAGCGCCCCGCCGCAGCCGAGGCGCCGGCCGCACCGGTGAGCACGCCGGCACGCACCTCCGGAGAGATGTCGCCCTCCCAGGGCAACTCCAGCGCAGCCTCGAAATGGCCCAGCACGGTTTCGGCCGGATCGAGCTGCATGGCAGCCGCGGCCGCGCGGATGTGCGCGTCGCGCGCCTCCGCCGGTCGGGCAGCCTGCGACCAGAACCAGGCCGCCAGTGCCGGCGCCGTCTCCAATCGCCGCGCCAGCGCGGCGTGCAAGGCCTGCCGCTCCAGGGTCAGCTCGAGCGCCTCGATGGCCTCGGCGCAGAGAACGTGCGAGATAGCGATCCGCTCGCCCACCTCCATCACGAAGTCGCTCTCGATGGCCTCCTCGATGGCCCGGCTGGTGAGCCGACCGCCGGGCGGGTCGAGCTCGAGCACGACAGAACGCCGCAGCGGACCCCGCGCCACCGCCATCACCCGCACGACCCGTGCGGCATCACGCGGCATAGCCTCCAGGGAAGCCCCGCAGAGCTGGTCGAAGGTGTCGGACAGGCGCACGCCCTCGAGCACATCGACGCTCCGCGCCAGGCGCAGCGCGATGAGGGGGTTGCCGCGAGCACCCTCGGCCACGGCCGTAAACACGCTCGCCGGGGGCCGCTGGCCGAGGGTCTCGGTGACCAGCTGCTCGATCTCGGCCGCACCCAGCGGACCAAGCTCCAGGCGCTGGACCTCGGGATCGCGCAGGAGCTGATCGGCCAGCTCACGCATGGGGTGGCGGCGGTGCACCTCGTCGGGCTGATAGGTGATGATCAGGCACACGGGCAGCGCGCGACCGACCCGGTGCAGCGCCTCGATGAGCACGCGCGTGGCGGGGTCAGCGAAGTGCACGTCCTCCAGCACCAGCAGCAGCACGCCGTCGCCGGCCAGCCGCTCGAGCGTGCCCAGGATGGACTCGAGCACCCGCCGGCCCAGCTGCTCGGGCGCGATGAGTGCCGGTGACCGGCGGTCGATCCCGAGGCGATCGAGGCGCTTCCCGAGTTCGGGTACGAGGACGCAGAGGTCGTGACCGGCCGGCCCGACGACCGCCGCGAGCCGTTCGTCGGGGACCTCGTCGAACGTGCGCGAGAGCCCGTCGCCGACGGCCTGGTAAGGCAGGCCCTGGGCAGGCTCGTACGCCCGACCGCGGCAGGCAAGGACGCCCGGCACGCTCGAGACACGGGTCGCCAGCTCATCGAGAAGGCGCGTGCAGCCGATGCCGGCCGGCCCGGTAAGCACGACACGTCCGAGTCGACCCTCCGCGACTCGACGCACGGCTTCGGCCAGCTGGGCCAGCTCGCGCTCTCGGCCCAAGAACGCCATAGACCCGAAGCATAGACGTACCGGGCTACACCCTCGCGTCGTGTACCACATACTTCCGCTCGTGCCGGTGCATCCCAACAACACCCTCAACGAGCTTGGCGGCGACGAGTGGCTCTACTTCACCAAGTCACTGCTGACCACGGCCTACCCATCCGAGCTCGGGCACGCCCTGCGCAAGGCACACGGGGCCAACAAGCCGCCACGACTGATGGCCCGGCTCATCGAGTTCTTCACCAAGGGCGATGCGTTGGTGCTGGACCCGTTCGCGGGGGTCGGCGGGACGTTGCTGGGCGCAGCGGTCTGCCGTTCGCCGCGACGGGCCCTCGGCTTCGAGATCGAGCCGCGCTGGGCAGAGGTCTACGACTCCGTGGTCGAGGCCGCAGCGTCCGAGCGCGCTGGGGCCGGGCCGGCAGCTGAAGGATCTCGGTGATGCCGACCCGGGCGGCCCGCGAGCCTTCGACCCATCAGGCTGCCGGCTGGAGATCGGCGACGCGGGCGAGCTGGTGCGTGCGCTCGAGGATGCCTCGGTCGACATGATCGCGACCGACCCGCCCTACAACCCACAGCTGAAGATCACCATGTCCGGTGGGGCGCTGGCCGAGCGTTTCGCCAACCGCCGCACCGACTACGCCATGATCACCGACGACCCGGCCGACCTGGCCAATAGCGCCAGCTACGAGGAGTACCTCGAACGCATGGGCGGGCTCTTCGCCGAGCTGCGCCGGGTGCTGCGGCCCAGGCGCTACGCGGTGATCATCGTGCGCGATGCCTACCAGGACGGCAGCTACCGCTTCGTCGCCTCCGACCTTGCCGCGCGTGCGACGCCGCACGGCTTCACCGCCAAGGGCGACCTCATCTGGTACCAGGCCGGGACCCGGCTACGGCCGTACGGATACCCACACGCGTTCGTGCCCAACATCGTCCACCAGCACATCCTCGTGCTGCGCGCCGAGTAGGGCGCGGGGAGCAGCATCGGGCCGGGGTACATCGGTTGCCGTCGTGCGGGCAAACGCGACGTGCCCACCAGCACGGACCTCGCACGAACCTTCAGGTTTGCCACTGCGCGCACGGGTGTGACAGTCCGGACCGACTGGTGGCACGCCGCGACGCCGCCTCAGCAATCACGGCCGTTCGGTGCGACACGCAGGTCGACTCAGCGGGATCGCTGGTCGTGTTCGCCCGCGCAGCGGCAAGCCGCCGGCCGATGCAACCAGTAGGGCGCGGGGAGCAGTATCGGGCCGGGCTCAGCGTCGGGGGCGCGAGGGACCGGATGGCGCCCAAGGTCGGGCGGGCGCTACTTCGCCAGGAGACGCTCCCGAATCGTGGGCTCGGTGGCCATGTCGATGACCGTCAGGGCCATGGCCAGTGCGCCGTCGAAGATGGCCTGGTCGGCCGAGGGCGTGGCGCAGGCGTCGGCGAAGGCCTGCTGATGGGGCACCGCGCCGTTCGATTCCACGCCGATGAAGGGGTGGATGGAGGGCACCTCGTAGCTGACGTTGCCCATGTCGGTCGAAACCGGCGCCGGCGGGTCCACGAACACACGCCCCAGCGACTCGGCATGCCCCTGGTACAGGGCCGCCAGCTCGGAATCGTGCCGCAGGTCGGTGTAGGCCGTGTCGAGCCCGATGTCGAGCGTGCAGCCGGTGGCCAGCGCGCCCGCCTCGAAGCACGCGCGGACCTTGGCCATGAGCACCTCCAGGCGCTCCGCAGTTCCGGCTCGGACCATGTAGTCGGCCCTGGTCTCGCGCGGGATGATGTTGGCCGCCTCGCCGCCCTTGGTGACGATGCCGTGGACACGGTCGCTGGGCATCATCTGCTGGCGCAGCAGAGCGATCGCCGTCTGCGCCACGACCATGGCGTCCGAGGCATTGACCCCGCCCCAGGGGAAGCCCGAGGCATGCGCCTCCAGGCCCGTGTAGGTGATCACCAGTTGCTGGACCGCGATGATGGTCGGCTCGGCCACGTCGTCGGGATAGGGGTGGACCATCATCGAGGCGTGGACGTCGCGGAAGAAGCCGCCCTCGATGAAGCCGATCTTGCCGCCGCCACCTTCCTCGGCGGGCGTACCGAGCAGGCTCACCTTCAGGCCCAGCTCGTCGGCCAGTGGCGCCAGGGCCAGCGCCGCCCCGAGGCCGGCGGTGCAGATGACGTTGTGGCCGCAGGCATGTCCGACATCGGGCAGTGCGTCGTACTCGGAGCAGATGGCGATGTGCAGGTCACCCGTGCCGACCGAGGCCACGACCGCGGTGGGCATCTCGCCGTAGCCGCGCTGGGTCTCGAAGCCGGCGGCCTCGAGCGCGTCGGCCAGCCAAGCCGCCGCCTCCACTTCCTCGTAACCGAGCTCGGGATTCTGGTAGATGCGGTGCGAGAGCTCGATGAGGCCGGGGTGGGCGGCCTCGAGCGTGGCGCGCGCGCGGTCATAGGCGTCGGTCGTCATGAGGCCGAGTCTACGCCGTGGGCAGGGTCGTCAGCAGCGTCGTCAAGGTCACCGCACAACCGGGCCGGCCCGGTTGTGCGCCATCTGCCGTCACTACCGACGCGAGGCGCAGCGACACCCGGCTCATCGAACTCCAGGACTCCTGCGAGGACCGAGTGCCTGCCCCGCCACGCTCGGTGCAGGGCTCAGCGGCCAGCCAGGACCCGGGTCACCTGGCCGCGAGCACGCCTGGTCGTCGCGGGGAGCGACACCGGACGTGCTAGAAGCCGGTCGTGCGTGTGTCCTTGCGCTCGCGCGAGCCCGCGACAGGAGCCGCGGTCGCGGTCGTGCCGGAGTAGCCATAGCCGCGCGTCGTGGTCGTGGCCCGCGGCGTGACCGCGCGCGCACTCTCCGCCTTGAGCGTCTCGACCACCGATGAGCGCACCGCCGACGCCTCCGCCGTTGCGGCCCGCTCGGAGCCGGCGGCAGAGCCCGTGCTCACGGCCGAGGTCGGCTTGACCCCCGACGACGGCGTGACCGAGGGAGTCGCAGCCGCAGGGGCGGCAGGGGTCCCGGGCTTGCGCTCGGGCTTGGCCTCGTCGCTGCCGGTGTCGCCGCGCAGGGGAGCGCTGCCGCGGATGGTCCCGGAGGCGTCCTTGGGTGCTTCGGTCAGCATGTGCATCTCGCCCTCGACCGAGGCGCCCTCGTGGAGCATCAGCTTGAAGGTCTCGACGCGACCGTTGATGCGGCCGGTGGCACGGGCCTCCAGGCGCTCGCGGCAGGTGAGGTTGCCGGTGAACTCACCGGCGATGATGGCCTCGTCTACGATGACGTCGGCGTCGACGCTGGCGCCGTCCTCGATGCGCACCTGCACGGCCTCGATACGGCCCTTGACGGAACCCATGACCACGACCGTGCCACGCGAGGTGAAGGTGCCCTCGAGGTGATCGTCCACGGCGATGACCGAATCCTCCGGACCGGGTCCGGCCTCGGCGGGCTCGAGCGCAGGTTCGGGCGAAGTGGGCGTGGCCGTGCCATAGGTCGGCATCACGGGCTTGGCCGGCTGGGGCGGGAGCTCGCGCATGCCGATGGGAGCACTCGACTCGTCGGCTTCCGGCTTGTCCGCGGACTGACTGAACATGGTTCCTCCTGAAAGTAGGAAAGCCAGTGTATGCGGCGCGCCTCCGCGATTCCGCGACTGTCTCTGCGGGCCGGCCGGGCCAAAACGGTGCACCGACGCCACACTTGTGGCCGGCGACGTCACACAGGTGCCCCGGAGCGACCCAGCGACAGGACGTTGGTACCGTTACCAACCCAGGACCATCGGCGGACGGGAATCGCTGCGGCCAAAGACCTGAAGAGCGTGTCACGCGTGCGCGAGGCTGTTACTCTCCAGCGCAAGGGTCTGCCGGGATCTGAGCATCTCCGTTCGTCGCGGACCGAAGCGACCCACGACGTCACGAAAGGGTGAGTGAACTGATGCACAGACCTATCGGAGTGATCCTGTTGGCAGCGGGCGCGGGCTTGCTCGTGCCTGTACAACCTCTACAAGGTGCTCCTGTACATGGGCGCCATCGACTTCCCCATCGGCAACCAGACGCTTTCGTTCGCGGGCAACGCGCAGTGGGGCGCCGCCCTGTGGACGCTGCTGATCGCCGGCATCTGGGCCTGGGTCGCCCTGGGCTTCTGGAACCTGCGCGCCTACGCGGTCCAGTTCGGCATCTTCATCAGCCTCTTCACGCTGATCTGGGGCTTCTTCGCGCTCCTCTTCGGCTCGAGCGTCGAAGCTGAGACCATCCCCTGGCTGCTCGCCGGCTTCATCTTCCTGTACCTGAGCTACCCGGGCGTGCAGCAGGCCTTCATCGAGAACGAGAAGTCCAAGCTGACACCTGAGCAGATCGCCGCCCTTGAGCAGCTCAACGCCGCGAACCAGGCTGCCGCTGCCAAGCCGCCGCCCGGCATGGGCAATCCCGCTGACGCAGCACCGCCTGCGGCCCCGCCCGCCGATCCGCCCGCCTCTTCCTAGGCAGATCCCCGTCGTGGCCGGGTAACGCCACCAAACGAACGACGCGTCCGCC
Source organism: uncultured Chloroflexia bacterium (assembly GCA_963716815.1). GTDB lineage: Bacteria > Chloroflexota > Limnocylindria > Limnocylindrales > CSP1-4 > JAFMJV01. Next base: position 141,832 of record CAVQUM010000004.1, on the reverse strand, counting down.
GCGGACCCCAGGGGGTCGGGCGGGCGTCGTCTCTTTGGGTCTCCCGCAGGCTCGTGCTCAGCCGCCGAGCGCCTTGATCATGACGTCGAGCGGCGCGTCCACGCCGGTCCAGGCCTTGAAGGCGGCGGCTCCCTGACGGGCGAGCATGCCCAGACCGTCGAGCGTGCGATGCCCGCGCGCGGCGGCGAGCCGCAGGAAGGCCGATTTCGGACGTCTCGGGGTTGAGGTCGCAGACGACGGAAGCGGCCGGCAGGGCAGAGAGGTCCACGTCCACGTACTGCTCGGCAGCGACACCTGTGCCCATGCCCACCGGCGTGCAATCGACGAGCACATCGCAGGCCGGCACGGCCAACGTGCCCTGCCACGGCAGCGACACGGCCTCCACCTCCGTCCTGCCATCGAGGATGTCGACCAAGGCATCGCGTCGAGCCGCGGTACGGCCGGCGATGGTCACGCGCGCCGCCCCGGCCAGGGCCAGCTCCACGGCCACCGCTCGAGCAGCACCACCGGCGCCGAGGATGACCACGTCGAGGCCGGCCGGGTCGATACCCTCGTCACGCATGGACCAGACGAAGCCCGAGCCGTCGGTGTTGGAGCCGATGAGCCGCCCGTCCGCCTGACGCACGATGGTGTTGACGGCACCGCTGATCTGAGCCGACGGCTCCAGGCCATCGAGCAGCGGGATGACCGCGATCTTGTGCGGGAGGGTGCAGTTGAAGCCACCGAACTCCAGGAGCCGGGCGGCGCTGACGGCGTCCTCGAGGTCGTCCGCACGCACTCGGAAATCTAGATAGCGCCAGTCGAGCCCGGCGTGCTCGAAGGCCGCGTTCTGCATGATCGAGGTCGGGTTGCCCTCGACGGGGTCGCCGAAGACGGCGACGTACTGAGTAGTCATCGAGTGTGCTCCTCCGGGTGCTCGGTGCCGCTGTCGTGTCACAACCCTACGACCGCGCCGATGCCTGCGCTGGCCGGCCGCGCAGCCGGTCAGCCGACCTCTCTGGTCAGCCGGCCTCGCCCGATGAGACGCCCACGAGCTGCGCGAGCACCGGGTACAGCGCCGGCGTCGAGGCCACGATCGGCGCGCCCTGCCACATCGCGCCACCAGACAGCATGTCGCTGACGCGAGCGCCGGCCGCCTCGAGGATGGCCACCGCTGCGAGGGAGTCCCAGGCCTGGATGTGCGGCTCGACATATCCGATGAGCCGGCCACAGGCCACGTAGCAGAGGTCCAGTGTGCCGGACCCGTCGCGGTAGAACATGGCCCCGTTCTGCAGCACCATGTCGATGATGGGCACGATGTCGGCGGCTCCGATGCGCGGTGAGTAGCCGATGCCCAGGATGCCGTCATCGACGCGCGAGGCATCGGACACGGAGATGGGGGCCCCATTGAGCGTCGCCCCCTCCCCCTTCCTGCCGACGAAGAGCTCATCACGCGCGGGTGCGTTGACGAAGCCCATCTCGATGGCGTCGTCCCGCACGTAGGCGATCGACACGCACCATGACGTCAGCCCGTGGACGAATGGCTGCGTGCCGTCGATGGGGTCGACGACCCAGATACCTTCGGCGTCTTCGACCTCGCCACGACCTGTTTCCTCGCCCAGGAAGGCGTCACCCGGGAAGCGCTCAGCCAGGCGTTCTCTGATCAGGCGTTCGGTGGTGACGTCGGCCTCGCTGGCCATGTCCTGCCGGCCCTTGGAGGTGATGTGCAGCGAATCGCGGTGCCCGAAGAAGCCCAGTGCGAGCGCGCCCGCCTCGTCGATCAGGCCGGCAGCGAAGGCGAACCGAGCGTCCAGGCTCTCCTCGAGCATCGGCCGAGCCTCAGACGCGACCGGAGGCCAGGCGCTTACGGTACTGGTCGATGCCGACCGCGCCGAGCACGACCAGGCCCATGATCAGCTGTTGCCAGAACGAGGTCACGTTCAGGATCACCAGACCGTTGATCAGCGTGGCGATGAAGATAGCTCCGACGAGCGTGCCCAAGATCCCGCCCTTGCCGCCCGAGAGGCTGGTGCCGCCGATGACGACCGCAGCGATGGCCGAGAGCTCGAAGGTGATACCGGCGATCGGCTGACCCGAGAAGAGGCGGGACGAGAGGACCACACCGCCCAGGGCTGCCAGCAGGCCGCAGATGACGAAGACGGCGGCGACGACGCGCTTGACGTTGACACCCGAGAGGCGCGCGGCCTCCTTGTTGTCGCCGACGGCGTAGACCTGGCGCCCGAAGGTCGTCCTGGAGAGCAGGAAGTAGCAGACGGCATAGACCGCGATCATCAGGAGCACGATGTAGGGGATGCCGGCGACCTCCCCGGTGGCAAGGATGCGGAAGTCCTTGGGCAGACCGGTGACCGCCTGTCCGTTGGTGAAGACATAGGCCGAGCCGCGGAACAGCCACATCGTGGCCAGGGTCACGATGAACGCCGGGAATCCGAGGTAGCTGACGGTGAAGCCGTTGATCAAGCCCGCGACCACACCGCCGAGCAGCATGATGCCGATGCCGACGGGAATCGGCCCTCCGTCCGCGATGAACGACGTGCCGAGCACGGACGACATGGCCAGCACCGAACCGACCGAGAGGTCGATGTTCGCAGACAGGATGACGAACGTCATGCCCGCGGCGATGATGGCGTTCGTGCTCGACTGAATGAGGACGTTGGTGATATTGCCCTGTGAGAGGAAGTGTGGAGAGAGAGCACTGAAGACGACCAGCAGGGCGACGAGCATGATCAACACACCGAAGCGCCCAAGCAGCTCCTGCCCGACCAACCTGGCGTTCACGCTTCGGCCTGGCGACGTTCCTTCGCTGGCGACACCGGCTCCGTCTTCAGTCGGCATGGGTTCCCTCACTCGACGTTGGTGACTTGACGCACGATGGCGTCCTTGGTGACTTCCTCGGGCTCGAGGCGCGCCGTGATACGCCCCTTCGACATGATCAGCACGCGGTCGCACGACGCCAGCAGATCCTCGACCTCCGAGGAGATGACGATGGCACCCCGGCCCTCTCGCGCGAAGTCCCTGATGATGCCGTGGACCTCCGCCTTGGCAGCGACATCGATGCCCCGAGTCGGTTCATCGAAGATGAGCACACGACAGCCCGCATGCAGCCACTTGGCGATCACGACCTTCTGCTGGTTGCCACCGCTGAGGCTCGAAGCCTCGTCGGGTGCACGGCCCTTGATCCGCAGCAGATCCATGAGCCCCTCAGCCGCGAGGCGCATCCACTTGCGCGAGAGCACGCCACGCTGGCTGACCTTGCCGAGGTCGGTCAGGACGATGTTGAGGTCGATGGGCAGGCCCAGGTTCAGGCCCTCCTCCTTGCGGTTCTCGCTGAGGTACCCGAGGCCGTGGCTCATGGCCTGGGCGGGCGAACCGATGTCGACCTCGCGGCCCGAGATGCGGACGGTGCCGCCGGTGCGCGCATCAGCGCCGAAGATCATGCGCGCGAGCTCGGTACGGCCGGCGCCCACCAGGCCAGCGATCCCGAGCACCTCGTTCTCGTGAAGCGTGAATGAGACCCCGTGCACCCGCTCGTCGTCGCGCATCTCCTCCACGACCAGGAGCTCCGGTCCGGGCGCGTCAAGGATGTCGTCGGGTCGAGCGGCGACGTCCTCCATGGTACGGCCGGTCATCATGGTGATGATGTCGCCCATCTCCGTGTCTGCCGTGCGCACCGTGCCCACGATGGCGCCATCCCGCAGGACCGTGGCCCGGTCGGCGACCCGGAAAACCTCGTCGAGTCGGTGCGAGATGTAGATGATCGTGACGTGCTTACCCCTGAGGGCGTCGATGACCGAGAAGAGCTGCTCGGTCTCGGACCAGGTCAAGGCGGTGGTGGGCTCGTCCATCACGAGCACCCGGCAGTCTGAGGCGAGCGCCTTGGCAATCTCGACCATCTGCTGCTCGGGCATGGACAACGTCTCGACCCTGGCGTCGACGTCGATGTGGTCTGCGTGCAGCACCGCCAGCTGTCTGCGCGATTCCTCACGCATCCGGGGGTAGTCGATGACCCGGGCACGCCTGGAGCGCAGCGGCTCCTTGGTCAGGTAGATGTTCTCCGCGACCGTGAGGCTAGGCAGGAGGCTGAGCTCCTGGTAGATCTCGGCGATGCCCAGATGACGGGCCTCCAGCGGGTCATAGCGCTGGGGTGCTTCCTTGCCCTCGATGCGGATGACGCCCTCATCACGATACTCAGCGCCACCGAGGATCTTCATGAGTGTGGACTTGCCGGCGCCGTTCTCGCCGAGGAGGGCCATGACCTCACCACGCTCCACGGAGAGCGACACATCGTCGAGGGCACGGACACCGGGGTAATCCTTGGTCACGTGCTCGATCTCGAGTAGCGCCTGCTCAGCCGTCATCAGTTGCCCCATCATGCTCCGGGTTCACGGGCGAGCCGATCGTATCGCCCGCCCGTGAACCCGTGGAGGAGGAATGACCGGGGGCCTGGGTAGACCCCCGGGGAGGAACTGTTAGTAGCCCTTGTCGGTCACGCCGCGAAGCGGGAACCGGTAGGCCGCGAACTCTTCGATGACCTCGTCGGTCTGGCCCTCGACCAGCTCAGCCGTGACGAGCGGACCGGGGTAGATCGATCTCGCGATCAAAGGTGATGTCCGGGTTCATGACCAGCGTGGTCGCCAGGCGTGGACCCATCTCGCCTTCCTCGCGGTTCGGAAGCGCCACGAACGCGTCGAGGTCGCCATCGAGCACCGCGTTGACCGCATCGAGGATGCCGTCGTAGCCGACCAGGATGAGGTCGTCGGGCTCATAGCCCGCCGCGATCGCTCCGTTGATCATGCCCACGGCCATCTGGTCGTTGGAGGCGAAGATGGCCTTGATGTCCGGGTTGGCGGTAAGCATGTTCTGAGTCGCGTCGAGCGCGAGGTCGGAACGCCACTCGGCGCCGGCCGTGGCCACGATCTCGACGGGGTTCTCGCACTCGGCGATGCCCTCTTCGAAGCCGCCCTTGCGGTCGACACCAGTCGACTGGGCGAGCAGTCCTTCGAGCAGGCCGACCTGGCCGCCCTCTGCGCCGAGCATCGCACAGATGTACTCACCGGCCTTCTTGGCGCCGGCGAAGTCATCTGCGCCGACGTACACGTCGACCAGCGACGGGTCGTCGATGCGGGTGTCGAAGCTGACGATCTTGATGCCTGCTTCGCGCGCCCCCTCGATGGCCGGGATGATGCCCTCCGAGCTGGACGCCGAGATGATGATGGCGTCGACGCCCTGCTCGATGGCAGCCTCGACCATAGCGATCTGCTTGCCGAGGTCGACCTCTTCCTCCGGCAGGGAGATGGTCATGTTGATGCCGAGTTGGTCGGCCTCGCGCTGGGCGAAGTCGGCGACCGAGATCCACCACGGGTTGTTCAGCGTCTTGCCGATCCACGCGACGTCGATCTCGGACGGGTCGCTCGGCGTGTCCTGCGCGAGGACCGCTGAACTGGTCATGAGAGTCCCGCCGAGCACGACCGTGAGCACGGCGGCTGATGAGCGCTTGATGATCGCTGCGATTCCCTCCACGTTCCGCCCTGACGTCGTCGCCGGGCGCTTCCCTTGACTGGACAGGTGGCGTCTACCAGGCAATCCTCCTTCCGCCTACGCCCATGCGCATATTCATTCATGGACGCGAAACTATGCAGCCGAGGCGGACGATAGCGGGGCATGGACCGGATGTCAAGCGTGGTCCGAGGAATCGGCGGGCCGATGCGCGTCAGTTGACGCAGCCAGCCAGCGGGGGGTACAGTCCAGCCGATGCATATTCCTGCAGCACAGCATGGTCATACAACTCAAGTCACAGCTGAGCACGCCGGCGTGGCGAGTGCCATCATCGACGGCATCGCGGAGCGCAACCTGGACGGCCATCCACAGGCTGGAGGCCTCGGCCACGGTGCGCGCGGAGAGCTGGACCGGAGGAACCACCATGCCCACTGAGCCGATGATCCTGGCCATCGACCAGGGAACCACCAACACCAAGGCCATCCTGGTTGACAGCAGCGGTGAGGTTCGAGGCATAGCCTCTCGGCCGGTCGCCATCGAGTTCCCGCAGCCGGCCTGGGTGCAGCAGGACGCACGCTCCATCTGGCAGAGCGTCCGCGAGGCCGTCGATGAGTGCCTCGAGGTCGCAGGATCACCTTCTCTCGCGGCGGTCGGCGTCTCCAACCAACGGGAGTCAGGACTGGCCTGGGATGCCGACACCGGCGAACCGGTCGGGCCCGTGGTCACCTGGCAGTGCCGCCGATCGGCGGACTTCTGTGAGCAGTTGCGGTCCGAGGGCCTCGCGGATGAGGTCCGCACTCGTACGGGCCTGCCCATCGATCCGATGTTCACCGGCTCCAAGATTCGCTGGCTGTTGGACAACACGCCCGACGGTCACGCGCGAGCGGCGCGCGGGGACATCCGGGTGGGAACGGTCGACAGCTGGCTGCTGTGGTGCCTCACCGGCGGAGCCACGCATCGCACCGATGTCAGCAACGCCTCACGCACACAGCTGCTGAACATCTCCGAGGGACGGTGGGACCCGCTGCTCCTGGAGAAGTACGGCGTCCCGGAGGCGGCTCTGCCCGAGATCCTCCCGTCCAGCGGGATCTTCGGTGAAACCGTTGCGCTGGGGCTCCTTCCGGCCGGCGTTCCTATCGGCTCCCTCGTAGGCGATTCGCACGCAGCGCTCTTCGGGCACGCCGGTTTCGCGGCCGGCTCGGTCAAGGCCACCTACGGCACCGGCAGCTCACTCATGTCTCCGACCGCAGAGCGTGTCGACAGCGACCGCGGGCTTGCCTCGACCATCGCCTGGGGGTTCGGCTCGACGGTGTACGCCCTGGAGGGCAACATCTACGTGACCGGTGCGGCGGTGCAGTGGATGGCCGACTTCATCGGGCTCGAGGGCCCCGGCAAGGTCGCAGAATTGGCCGAGACCGTCCCCGACACCGAAGGCGTATACCTGGTGCCAGCGTTCGTCGGGCTCGGTGCTCCGCACTGGGACGACCGAGCACGCGGCCTGCTCACCGGCTTGACCCGCAGTTCCAGCCTCGCACAGGCATCGCGCGCGGTCATCGAGTCCATCGCCTACCAGGTCCGCGATGTCTTCGACGAGATGCAATCAGCGACCGGCGGCGCTCTTCGCGTGCTGATGGCAGACGGGGGCGTTACGCGCAACACACAGCTGATGCAGTTCCAGGCGGATGTCCTGGGCGTGCCCGTCCAGCGCAACAACACGCCCGAACTATCGGCCATGGGCGCCGCCTACCTGGCCGGCCTGGCCGTCGGTGTGTGGCCCTCGACCGATGCCATCGAGGCGCTGCCGAGATCGATCGACCGCTTCGAGCCGCGGATCGAAGAGACGGAACGCGAGCGCCTCTACGCGGGTTGGAGAGAAGCCGTGGCACGAACGATGTATCGGCCGGCCTGACCGTGACAGGACCAGCGAATTGCCCCGAGGAAATCAGACAGCTGGCCAGGGTGGCCCGCCTGTACTACGAGGATGGCCTTCGCCAGGCGGAGATCGCCGAGCGACTCGACCTGTCCCAGGCCACCGTCTCGCGCCTACTGAAACGCGCCGTCGAGCAGCATGTCGTGCGCATCACTGTCAACACGCCCAGTGGCTACTACCCCGAGCTCGAGCGGGGCCTCCGTGACGAGTACGGCCTCAAGGATGTGATCGTCGTCGATCACACCAGCGACGAGGATCGGCTGCTTCGTCACCTCGGCTCGGGGGCGGCCTACTACCTGGAGACCACCATCAAGCCCGAAGAGGTCGTGGGGGTCTCCTCCTGGAGCGAGACCCTGCTCGCGACCGCTAACGCGATGCACCCGCTGCGGACGCCCCGAGGCCGCAAGGTCATCCAGATCGAGGGTGGCATCGGCGATCCCAGCAGCGAGGCCCACGCATCACACATGACCCAGCGTCTGGCCGAGCTGTGCGGGACCGAGGCCGTGATGCTGCAGGCACCGGGTGTGGTCGGCTCGATCGAGACCAAGCGAGCCCTGGCCACCGACCCGTACTTCCGGGAGGTCATCCGTCAGTGGGAGGATGTGACCCTGGCGCTGGTCGGAATCGGCACTCCCGATCCGTCGCGGTTCCTGGCCCGGAGCGGCAACGCCTTCAGCGAGATCGAGCAGCGTTTCCTGGCCGAGGCCGGTGCGGTCGGTGACATCAACCTCCACTTCTTCGATGCGGTCGGACAGCGGATCGAGTCCTCGCTGGACGAGCGCGTGATCAGCATGGGACTCGACCAGCTGCGGCGTGTGCAGCGGTGCGTTGGCATCGCCGGTGGTGAACGCAAGTGGCAGGCCATCCGTGGTGCCATCCGCGGTGGCTGGATCCACGTGCTCGTGACCGACAGCCTCGTCGCTCGCCGGTTACTGGACGACAGCTCGTAGTGAAGCCTCGTCGCGCGACCAGCGACCTCCGGGGTGGCGCGCGATCACGAACGACCCCGGATGGGAGGTACGACATGGTGGGGCAGGCCCGATTCGAAGGACAGGTCGTCGTCATCACTGGCGCGAGCCGGGGTATCGGTGAAGGTATCGCGCTGCGGTTCGCGCAGGAAGGCGCGTCGGTCGTGCTTGCCGCCAACGAAGAGGCCGTGCACGAGGCTGCCGAGCGGATCCGCTCGGCCACGGATGCCCGCGTGCTCTCGTTCATCGTGGACGTCACCAACAAGGGCCAGGTCGCGGATCTCTACCAGCAGACCGTGAGCGAGTTCGGGCGTGTGGACGTCTCGGTCCAGAACGCTGGCGTCATCACCATCAAGCCGCTCGACGAGCTGAGCGAGCAGGAGTGGGATCTGGTTCTGGACGTCAATACCAAGGGCGTCTTCCTGTGTTGCCAGGCTGCTGCGGCGCACATGCTGAAGCAGGGCTCGGGTCGGCTCATCAACACCGGTTCGGGGCAGTCACGCGACGGCTTCATCTACACGCCCCACTACGCGGCCAGCAAGATGGGCGTAGTCGGCATCACCCAGAGCCTGGCCAAGGAGCTGGCCACGAGCGGTATCACCGTCAACGCCTTCTGCCCCGGCATCATCGAGACCGACATGTGGAAGTACAACGACAAGGCCTGGGGCGAGCTGCTGGGTGACTACAAGGAAGGCGAGCTCATCGACGAGTGGGTGCAGAACAACATCCCCATGAAGCGCGCCGGCACTCCCGCTGACGTCGCGGGCCTCGTCCTCTTCCTCGCCTCCGAGGATGCCGCCTACATCACCGGCCAGACCATCAACGTCGATGGCGGCCTGATCATGTCCTGATCGGACTCACTCGGGCGCACTCGTGGCCGGCCGCCACACCGGCCGAGCTCGAAGACGGGCACACGACCGAACTGGCCCGCCCGGCCTCGCCACCAATGAGGGACGCCTTCGCGTTCAGCCGCTGATCTCCCCTCGTTCGTCACCACTCGACCACGTGGCGAGCAGACACCCGAGACGAGATGGACACCAGCCCCTGTCCCTGGAAGTAGCAGCCGGTGCTAGCGTGATGCCATGGTGAGACTGCTGCCCCACGCCCCGGGCTACACCATCTCGACGGACGCATTCATGGACGAGTCGCAACTCGTGGGCTTCCACGTGGCGACGCAGAACCACGTGTTCATGCACTTCCACGACTTCTACGAGCTGGCGCTGGTGACCCACGGGACCGGGCTGCACGTGACCGCGGAGGGCGAGCAGCGGATCGGTCGCGGCGCGGTCATCTTCGTGACCCCTGGCGTCGGCCACGGGTTCCGCGCTGGCGAAGGGCTGGTCGTGCTCAACTGCATGCTCCGCGTCGAGGCCACGCAGTTCGACCTGCCCTGGGCTCGTCGGGACGAGCTCCTGGGGCGCCTGTTCGGTCCGACCGAGGCCGAGCCACGCCCGCCCCTCCTGTGGTTCCTCGATGAGGCCGAGCTGAGCGAGTGCCAGTCGCATCTCGAAGCCATCCGGGGCCGATCCGCCGAGGAGCGCAACGAAGCCTTCGATCTCGGCCGTCTGCTGCTGGCCCTGGACGTCCTCGTGCGGCACGCCGAGCCAGACAGACTGGAGCCGGTGACCATCGCTCCCCAGGCGTCGGCGCTGGTCGTCTCGGCCATCGACCTGTTCGACCAGGACCTCTCCTGCAAGTGGACGCTGCGCGAGCTTTCGAGCCAGCTCTGTGTCGGCCCGTTCCATCTGGTGCGACAGTTCGACCGCTGGGTCGGCCTGCCGCCGATGGCCTACCTCAATCGACGACGAGCCGAGCGGGCAGCCGTGCTGCTGGCGACGACGGAGGAGCCGGTCGCCTCGGTCGGCGCCGAGGTCGGGTGGCCCGACCCTTCCCAGTTCTCACGGCGCTTCAAGCAGTACATGGGCACGAGCCCGAGCGCCTATCGCCGACAGAGCCGGGTGCACTACGCAGCTCGGCGGAAGCGCCGGAGCGGTCTGCGCGCCGAGGCCTAGCTACCGCAGGGCATCGAGCCACAACAGGCCAAGCCCGCAATGTCGTCCTACACGAGGGCAATCTTGGTCAAGTCCGCTGAGGGTGACCCATCGAAGATACGAGTCGATCCCTGCCCGCGATCGAGTCCCGCGGAGGATGGGTCTCGAGCACGACACACGGGCAGGACGGCCGTCACCAAGAGGCCGGACCAAGACGGAGGAAACACATGAGTTCCACGCTTACCAGGCGTGGCCTGACCGTGGCGGCGCTGTCCACGGCGCTGGTCACGTCGCTCGCCGCCACGGCCGTGGCGCAAGACGAGAAGGTCGAGCTGACCATGCTCGCCGACAACACCGAAGGCACCATGGCCTGGACCGAGGCGCTCGTCGCGGCCTACCAGGAGCTGAACCCCAACGTCTCCATCTCGGTCGAGTGGCGCCCCGGCGGAGGCGATGGCGACAACATCGTCAAGACCCGCCTCGCGACCGGCGAGATGGCCGACGTCTTCCGCTACAACTCGGGCTCGCTGTTCCAGGCCCTCAAGCCGACCGAGACGCTGGTGGACCTCTCGGGTGAGGCCTTCATGGAGAACGTGTCCGACGCGTTCCTGCCGAGCGTCACCGCCGGCGACGGCGTCTATGGCGTTCCGCTGGGCACGGCCATGGGCGGCGGCATCCTCTACAACAAGGCCATCTACGAGGAACTCGGCCTCGAGGTGCCCACCACCTGGGACGAGTTCGCAGCCAACAACGAGGCCATCAAGGAAGCCGGCATCGCTCCGGTAGCGGCCTCGTTCGCGGACACCTGGACGTCCCAGCTCTTCGTGCTCAGCGACTTCTTCAACGTCCAGGCCGCGGACCCCGAGTGGGCCGACAAGTACACCAACAACCAGGCCAAGTATGCGACCGATCCCGGCGGCGCTGAAGGGCTTCCAGTACACCCAGGAAGGCTTCGATGATGGCTGGTGGCAGGAAGACTTCGACGTGGCCACCTACGGCGAGGCCCTGGGCCTGCTGGCCGAGGGCAAGGTCGCCCACTACCCGATGCTGACCTTCGCGCTGGGTGAGATCGAGCAACGTCTACCCGGAGGCTGTCGACGACATCGGCTTCTTCGCCCAGCCAGGCACGGCCGATGCCAACGGCGCCACCATCTGGATGACGGACGGCACCTACATCCCCAAGACGTCCGAGAACATCGACGCGGCCAAGGACTTCCTGGCCTTCATCGCCTCGGTCGAGGCCACCGAGGTCATGACCGAGGCCCAGTCACCGGCCGGCCCGTACCTCATCGAGGGCGCCTCGCTGCCCGAGGACGCGATGCCCGCGCTCTTCGACCTGCAGGCGTACATCGACGCCGGCAACGCGGCGCCGGCCCTCGAGTTCCTCTCGCCCATCAAGGGCCCGCAGCTCGAGCACATCCTCGTCGAGGTCGGCTCCGGTCTGCGCAGCGCCGAGGACGGCGCCGCCCTGTACGACCAGGACGTCGTCAAGCAGGCGCAGCAGCTCGGTCTCGAAGGCTGGGACTGACCCCGGGCCAGAGCCATCTCCTGAGCCAGCCGAGCACCCGAAGGGGGCCGGTCCCAGCGGCCGGCCTCCTTCACTATCCCGGAAAGCACGAACAGGAACGAGGAAGCGTGGCCAAGAGGGACTCCGGGCTGGCACCGGCGCTCAAGCGGTCGTACCCGTACTGCTTCTTCCTGCCTGCGGTCATCGTCTTCGGCGTCATCTTCGTGGTGCCGACGGCGCTTTCGTTCTACTTCAGCCTGACCCGCTGGACGCTGTTCGACGCGGAGTTCATCGGACTCGAGAACTTCGAGATGTTCCTGCGCGAGCCGGCGCTCGTCAACGGCATGCGCAACACGTTCATCTACGCGGCGGTGACCAGCGGCCTGAAGGTCGTCCTCGGCCTGGGGCTGGCGGTGCTGCTGACCTCGAGCCTGCGCGTCCGCAACCTGCTTCGCTCGGTCATCTTCTTCCCGGTCCTCGTCAGCACGGTGGCAGTGGGCATCACCTTCGCGGTGCTGATGCATCCCTCTCGGGGCTGATCAACACGGCCCTCGAGGTCATCGGCATCGACGGCCCGCGCTGGCTCACCGACCCCGCCATCGCCCTGCTCTCGGTGGCGGTGGTCGACGTGTGGAAGGGTGTCGGCATCGCGCTCGTCATCTTCATCGCCGGCATCCTCTCGATCCCCGAGGACTACAACGACGCCATCCGTCTCGAGGGCGGAGCCTGGACGCGCTTCTGGCACGTGACCGTGCCACTCAGCCGCAACGCCACCTTCACGGTCATCCTGCTCTCGTTCATCGGCGGCCTGCGCACCTTCGACCTCATCTGGACCATGACCGGCGGCGGGCCCGGCTTCACCACCGACGTCATCACGTCGAGCATCTACAAGCAGTACCAGGCCGGCTTCTACGGCCTGGCGACGGCCGGCAACGTGCTCCTCTTCATCGCGGTCATGCTCATCGTCTACCCGATGATGCGGTTCTTCGCGCGCAAGGAGATCGAGCTGTGAGGGCCGCTCGCGCTGGTGCGCAAGTACTGGCTCGAGGTCGTCTCGCTGGCGGCGGTCTTCGTCGTCTTCGTCATCCCCTTCATCTTCATGGTCCTGACCGCGGCCAAGGACCGCAGGGAGTCGGCCAGCTCGAGTTCTCGCTGCCCACCGAGTGGCACCTGGTCGAGAACATCCAGGAGGTCCTCGCGGCAGCAGAACGGGATCATGTACACGGCCATGGTCAACAGCCTCATCCTGACCGTGGCCTCGGTGACCATCACGGTCGTCCTCTCCGCGATGGTGGCGTTCGTCCTGCAGCGTCGGCGCGAGCCGGGTCTCGACCGCCGTCACCGCCCTGATGATCGCCGGCCTGATCATCCCGCCGGCCGTCGTGCCCACGATCTACGTGCTGCAGTGGCTCGACCTCTTCAAGACGCTGTTCGGGCCTGATCCTGGTCGAGGTCACCCAGCTGATGCCCTTCTCGGTCATCGTCTTCCGGGCCTTCGTCGCGGACATCCCGCGCGAGCTCGACGAGGCCGCGGTCATGGACGGCGCGTCCCCGCTGCGCCTCTTCTTCCGCGTCATCTTCCCGCTGCTGCGGCCGGCCATCATCACCGTCATCGTGGTCGCCTCGGTCACGATCTACAACGACTTCGTCAACCCGCTCTACTTCCTGCCGGGTGCCGAGAACGCCACCGTGCAGCTGACGCTGTTCAACTTCCAGGGACAGTTCAGCACCCGCTGGCACCTGCTCTTCACCGACGTGCTGCTCATCACCATCCCCCCGCTGATCATGTTCATGTTCTTCCAGCGCCAGATCGTCTCGGGCATGACGACCGGCGCCATCAAGGGCTAGGAGCCGACCATGACATCGACCGAATCACAGACCCGAGGCGGTCGCGGCCTGTCACCATCACCGACCTTCGCTGCCAGGTGCCTGCGGGCGTCCTCGCGGCCGGCGCGGAGCCGATGCGGCTGACCTGGAAGGTCGCCCCGGCCGTTCCCGATCTCAGCCAGGAGGCCTACGAGATCGAGGCCTCCGCCGGCGCCGGACTTCGAGACGCAGTCGGCTTCGACCGGGCGTCGTCGAGAGTGCGGACCAGGTGGCTGTGCCGGGACCGGGGCCGGTGCTCGCGAGCCGAGAGGTCCGCTACTACCGCGTGCGCATCCGCACCGGTCAGGGCTGGACGGCCTGGAGTCCGACCCTGCGGCGTGGAGGCCGGGCTGCTGGACGCAGATGACTGGATGCCGAGGCCATCACGCTGCCCGACGACCCCGGTCGCGACGGAACAGGCCCCGAGCCCGGTGCTGCGTCGCGAGTTCGAGCTCCGGGCGCGGTCCGCCTGCGCGCGCCTGTACGTGACGGCCCTGGGCCTGTACTCGCTGCGAATCAACGGCACGAGCGTCGGCGACTCCCCGCTCGCCCCCGGCTGGACCGCCTACCGGCACCGGCTGGTGGCCGACACGTACGACGTCACCGTCGATGCTGCGTAGCGGCGACAACGTGCTCGCTGGCCACGCTCGGTGACGGCTGGTATCGCGGTCGGCTGGGCTGGAACCCGGGCGAGGACCGCTGTCACTACGGCGAGGACGTGGGCCTGATCGCCCAGCTCGAGGTCGAGCTCGAGGACGGTCGACACAGCGCATCGTCACCGACGAGAGCTGGCTGGCGACCACCGCCGAGGTCCGCTCGGCCGACCTCTACGACGGCTCGGTCATCGACCTGCGCGAGCGTCGAGACGGCTGCGAGCTGCCCGGGCTGCGACACGCACCGGGTGGCGGTCGCCGTGGTCGTCCCTTCGAACGCGAGCCGGCATCGAGCCGCGCATGGCAGAGCCGGTCCGTGTCGTCGAGACGATCCCGGTCCGAGCGCTGCCGCCGATGACCGACGGCGTCGCTGCGACTCGATGCCGGACAGAACATCGCCGGCTACGTCCGGCTTGCGGGTGCAGGGCTCGCGCGGCGACGAGGTCACCGTGCGGCACGCCGAGGTGCTCGAGCCGGACGGGTCGCTGCACACGCGCTCACTGCGCTCGGCCAAGGCGACCGACACGCTACACGCTGGCCGACTCGCGCATCGCGGAGCTGGAGCCGGCGTTCACCTTCCATGGGTTCCGCTACGCGGAGGTCAGGACGAAGGCGAAGGTGCTGAGCGCCGAGTTCGTGGCCATCAGCAGCGACACGCCGCGTCGAGGATGGTTCGAGTGCTCCGATACGGCGCTCAGCCGCTTCCACGAGAACGTGGTCTGGTCCCAGCGCGACAACTTCGTGTCCGTGCCCACCGACTGCCCGCAACGTGACGAGCGCCTCGGCTGGACCGGCGACGCCCAGGCCTTCGGGCCGACCGCCTGCACGCTCTTCGACGCACAGGCGTTCTGGTCCAGTTGGCTGATCGACCTCGCGCTCGACCAGGACGCCGAAGCTCGGCGTCTGCCGACGGTCGTGCCGGACGTGGTGCTCGACGGCGAGTCACGCTTCGGGCGAGCAGGCTGGGCGGACGCCGCGACGATGGTGCCGTGGGCCGTCTACGAGTCCTTCGGCGACATCGAGGTCCTCCGGCGGCAGTACGACAGCATGAAGCGCCACGTCGAGTCGCTGTGTGACGCGCCAGGGCACCGGACGGCCTGCTCCCCGAGTCGATGCAGTTCGGGGACTGGCTCGATCCGGACGCGCCGGCCGAACGACCGTGGGAGTCCAAGGCCGACTCGCGCTTCCTGGCCAACGCCTTCTTCGCTCACAGCGCGACGGCTCCTGGCCCGGGCGGCAACGCTGCTTGGGCGGACGGACGACGCCAGCCACTACCGCGCCGTCGCCGAGCAGGTGGCAGCGCGCACGTGGGCCGAGTGGGGCGAGCACGCGGCCACGACGCAGACCGGCAGTGCCGTCGCCCTGTGTTTCGACTTGGTGCCCGAGGGGGAGCGGGCGGCACTCGCGGCCACCCTGGCCCGACTCGTGCGCGAGGCGGACGGGCGTGTCGCGACCGGCTTCCTGGGGACGCCGCTGGTGCTGCCCGCGCTCGCGAGTGCCGGCCACTGGGACGAGGCCTACCGCATGCTGCTGCGCACCGAGGTGCCGTCCTGGCTGTACCAGGTCGGCCAGGGTGCCACCACGGTCTGGGAGCGCTGGGATGCCATCCGACCCGATGGCTCCATCCATCCGGGCACGATGGAGTCGGTGCCAGAGATCGAGGGTTCGGACGGCAACGAGAGCCACATGCTCTCGTTCAACCACTATGCCTACGGCGCGGTGATCGACTGGGTCTACCGGCACGTCGCGGGCCTGGCCCCGGATGTCGACGTCCCTGGCTACCGGCACGTGCTGCTGGCACCGAAGCCTGCGCACGGTATCGAGTGGGCGAGCGCCTCGGTCGAGACGCCATACGGAACCGTGTCGAGCTCATGGCGCATCGTGGAGGATTCGCTCATCGCCGAGGTGGATCTGCCGTTCGGAGCGTCCGGCACGTTCACGGCACCGACGACGCCCGGATCCTCGGTCACCATCGACGGTGCCACGGCAGGCGCCATGGCCGCGCTCGCTCCCGGGAGGCACCGCATTACGGTCGGCGCTCCGATGATCGCCGGCACGGCACGGTCGGGACGGAGCCTGCCTGAGCCGGACGCCCGACCTCACGCTACAGCGGCTCCACTGTAAGCGGTTGCACCTTGACATATGCGGGGGTGCATCCCTATGCTGTGCAATGTCCATACGCTTATGAATGGCCATTCAGAGGAGACGGGGTCTCGCCTGAGGTAAGCAGCCACCTCAGGCGCAGATACGACCCGTCGCCCCAGGGACCTAGACCGCAGCAAGGAACCATCAGTGGCAACCGACACGGCTGACATCACGAACGCACTCCGCCAGCGTGCCATCGACGTGCGCCTGCGCGACCTCGAGATGGTCCATCGCGCGGAGCTCGGACACATCGGCGGCGAGTTCTCAGCGCCATCGACATCCTGGTCACGCTCTTCTTCGGCGGCGTGCTCCGCTACGACCCCGCCGACCCGAACGACCCCGAGCGCGATCGCTTCGTCCTCAGCAAGGGCCACTCGGCCGCGGCGCTGTACACCACGCTGGCCATGGCCGGCTACTTCGACGAGGCCGAGCTGGACACCTTCCTCGCAGCCGCTCTCCCGCCTCAACGGCCACCCGGACCGCAACAAGGTCCCGGGCGTCGAGACCAACACCGGCCCGCTGGGCCACGGCTTCCCGGTGGCCGTCGGCATCGCGCTCTCGGGACAGATGGACGGCGCCGACGCGGCGCACGTTCGTGCTCACCGGCGACGGCGAGCTGCAGGAAGGCTCGATGTGGGAGGCGGCCATGTCGGCCGGCCACTTCGGGCTCGACAAGCTCGTCTGCATCGTCGACCGCAACCGCCTGCAGCAGGGTGACCGCACCGAGCTGACCATGGGCCTCGATCCCGCTGCCCGACAAGTTCGAGGCCTTCGGCTGGGCCGTGCGCGAGGTCGACGGCAACGATCCGGCAGCCCTGCTCGAGGTCTTCGCCGCCCTCCCCTTCGAGGCGGGCCGGCCCAACTGCGTCATCGCCAACACCATCAAGGGCAAGGGCGTCTCGTTCATCGAGGACCGCGAGGAGTGGCACCACCGGATCCCCACCGACGAGGAGTACGAGCAGGCTGTGGCCGAGCTGGAAGGGAGCCGGGCATGACCGCGCAGACTGCCGCCCAGGTCAAGCTGTTCGACTGCCGCGACGCCTTCGCCGACACGCTCATCGAGCTCGCCCACGCCGACGCGCGCGTCGTGGCCGTGGTCAACGACTCGCTCGGCTCGACCAAGGTCTCCAAGCTGGAGGCGGTCCTGCCGGACCAGGTCGTCAACGTCGGCATCGCCGAGCAGAACATGGTCGGCATCGGCGCTGGCCTGGCCAACGGCGGCAAGATCCCCTTCGTCAGCGGCGCCACGCCCATTCCTGACCGCGCGCGCGCTCGAGCAGATCAAGGTGGACGCGGCCTACACCGGCGCCAACGTCAAGCTCGTCGGCGTGTCGAGTGGCGTGGCCTACGGCGAGCTGGGTCCGACCCACCACTCCATCGAGGACATCGCCTGGACCCGCGCCATCGACCGCCTCGTGGTGGTCGTGCCGGCCGACTCGGTCGAGACCGCGCAGGCCGTCCGTGCCGCCTACGAGTACGAGGGCCCGGTCTTCATCCGCACCAGCCGCATCGGCGTGCCGGTCGTCCATCCCGACGGCTACGCGTTCGAGATCGGCGAGGCCGTGCGGCTTCGCGACGGCGACGACGTGACCATCATCGCCAACGGCGTCGTGGTCACCCGCGCCCTGGCTGCGGCCGAGGCTCTCGCGGCCGAGGGCATCGAGGCACGTGTCATCAACATGGCCACGGTCGCCCCGCTCGACCGCGAGGCCATCGTCGAGGCCGCGACCGAGACGAAGGGCATCGTCACCGTCGAGGAGGCCATCGTGCACGGCGGGCTCGGCGGGGCCGTGGCCGAGGTGGTGGTCGAGCGAAGCACCCGTGCCCATGCGCCTGCCTGGGCTTCCCCGGCTTCTGCCCGACGGGCTCGCCGACGTTCCTCCTGGACCGCTACGGCATGAGCGCCGAGGGCATCGCCGCCGCCGCACGGGAGGTCATCGGGAGCTGACATGGGACGAGCCGACGAACTGCGCCTGATGACCCGCGTCGCGCGGCTCTACTACGAGCGTGGGCCTGAAGCAGCCCGAGATCGCCGTCCGCCTGCGCCTGTCGCAGCCCAAGGTCTGCGCCTGCTCAAGGGCGCCCAGGACGAGGGCATCGTGCGCATCAGCGTGCGCGCGCCCAGCGGCACCAACCCCGAGCTCGAGGAAGCGCTCGAGGACCGCTTCGGCCTGGCCGAGGCCGAGATCGTCGACATCTCCCGCGACGACGACGCGCTGCCGTGCGCGAGCTCGGCGCTGCGGCGGCCTTCCACGTGGAGACCACCGTGCGCTCGGGCGACGTCATCGGCGTCAGCTCCTGGAGCGCCACGCTGCTGGCCATGGTCGACGCCATGCACCCGGTCAGTGGCGTCAAGGACGTGCGCGTGGTGCAGATCCTCGGCGGTGGCGGCGACCCGGCCGCGGAGGGCCACGCCACCCACCTCGTCCGGCGCCTGACCGACCTGCTCCACGGCGAGGGCACCTTCCTGCCGGCGCCCAGCAGCGTCGGCTCGGCCGAGCGCCCGGGCGGTGCTGGTGCAGGACCCGTTCGTGGCCCGCGCCATGGCGCTCTTCGGATGAGCTCGACGTGGCCTACGTCGGCATCGGCGGCCAGGAGCCATCCGGCCTGCTCGCGAGCAGCGGCAACGTCTTCTCGCCCGAGGAGCTCGCGCACGGTGCGCGAGGCCGGCGGCGTCGGCGACATCGGCCTGCGCTACCTGTGCGCCGACGGCCGGCCCGTGGACACGCCACTCAACGACCGCGTCATCGGCATCGAGCTCGAACAGCTCAAGCGCGCGCCCCGCTCCATCGCCGTGGCTGGCGGGCCGGGCAAGACCGAGGCCATCCGTGCCGCCCTCGTCGGCGGCTGGATCAACTGCCTCATCACCGACACCTACACCGCGGAGCGCCTGCTGGCGACGGACTCTGCGGCGGATCGACGGCAGCACGAGCAACGAACCCATGGGAGCAGAGGTGGCATGAGGGAGAGAGTCAGTCCGGGCATGGCCGTCGGCATCGTGGCCGTAGCGGTCTTCGTCGTCGTGGCGCTGCTGTTCGGCTTCACCGTCGTCTCCGAGGAGGAGGAGGCGGCGCTGACCATCGAGTTCGACCCGGTCGTCTACGTCGAGGACAACTGGGAGATCGTCAAGACCGCCATCGAAGAGGACGCGGTCCCGCTGGCCGACGTGCTCAACGAGATCGAGCCGGGGCCCGATGGCAGCATCGCCGTCGGGGAGCTGACGCCCATCGCCGAGGAGCTGGGCCGCATCACCACCGGGGAAGCACACGTCTACAGCGTCACCGGCAGCGGCACGGTCACCGATGTCGACATCGACAGCAGCAAGGGCAGCATCGGCATCGACCTCGACGGCTACGACGGACCTATCAAGGTCCGCGCCTGGATCGGCACGCGTATCCCCAGTGACGTTACCTCGGTCCGCGATGCCACCGGCTTCATCGAGTTCGACGACTTCAGTGATCAGACCCAGTACGGCAAGGTCGCCAAGGAGATCAACAAGAAGGTCGTGGCGGCGCTCGAGGACCTCGACAAGGAGAGACCTCCTGGGCAAGACCATCGGCTTCACCGGGGCCTTCACCCTGCGCACCTTCAACACGCCCATCGTCGATGTGAGCCAGATCGAGCTCGTGCCCATCGAGGTGAACGAGTGATGACGGTGGCGATGCCCACCACCGGCTCGACTCCCATGTCCCTGCGCGTACCCATGCGCGCCGAGCACATCACCAAGGTCTTCCCGGGCACGACCGCGCTCGACGACGTCACCTTCGACATCTACGAGGGCCGGGTCAACGTGCTCGTCGGCGAGAACGGCGCCGGCAAGTCGACGCTGATGAAGGTCCTCGCGGGGGTCGAGCAGCCTACCGACGGCCGCATCGTCGTCGACGGGCGAGCCGGTCATGCTGCCCAGCGTGACCGGCGGCTCAGCAGCAGCGGCGTCGGCATCATCTTCCAGGAGCTCAACCTGTGCACCAACCTGACGGTGCTGGACAACCTCTTCCTGGCCCAGGAGATCACCCGCGGCCCGGCCATCGACCGCAAAGCCCAGCGGAAGCTGGCGGTCGAGCTGATGGAACGGCTGGGCCAGGACATCGACCCTGATGAGCTGGTCAGCGACCTGCGCGTCGGGCAGCAGCAGATCGTCGAGATCGCCAAGGCCCTGACACACGACGTTCGCGTGCTGATCATGGACGAGCCCACGTCCGCCTTGAGCCAGGCCGAGGTCGAGGGCCTCTTCCGCATCATCGCCGACCTCAAGGCGCGTGGTGTGGCCATCGTCTACATCAGCCACAAGCTCGAGGAGCTGCTGCAGATCGGCGACCTCATCACGGTCCTGCGCGACGGCCGCGTCGTCGCCCACGCCGAGGCCGCTGACGTGGACGTGGCCTGGATCATCGAGCAGATGGTCGGTCGCTCCGCAGCCTCGCTGTTCAGCCGCACCGAGCACGACGTGGGCGAGACGCTGCTCGAGGTCAAGGACGTGACGCTGCCGCGGGTCGGCGGCGGCTACCTGCTCGATCACGTCTCGCTCGAGGTGCATGCCGGAGAGATCCTGGGCCTGTACGGGCTCATGGGCGCCGGTCGCACCGAGCTCATGGAGGTACTCGCGGGCGTCCGCCCCGAGGCCAGCGGCGAGGTGCTGCTCGAAGGCAGGGACATCGCCCACGCCACCGTGGCCGACCGCATCGACGCTGGCGTCGTGCTCGTGCCCGAGGACCGCAAGACGGTGGGCCTGGTGCCGACGCTGTCGGTGGCGCACAACATGGTCCTGGCCTCCCTCAAGCGTTACCTCAATCGCTTCTACCTCTCGAAGGGCAAGGAGCGCGAGGCGGTCGAGGGGATGATCGAGGACCTGTCGATCCGCGTGGCCGACCCCCACAACAGCATCGACTCGCTCAGTGGTGGCAACCAGCAGAAGGTCGTCGTGGCCAAGGGCCTGATGACCGAGCCCAGGGTGCTGCTGCTCGATGAGCCCACGCGCGGTATCGACGTCGGAGCCAAGTCGGAGATCTTCCAGATCATGAGCCGCCTCGCCAGCGAGGGCTTTGGCATCGTCTTCGTCTCCTCGGAGCTCAAGGAGGTCATGGCCATGTCCGACCGCATCCTCGTGCTCAGCAAGGGCGAGGTCGTGGCCGAGTTCGAAGGCGACCGGGCGACCGAGAAGGAGCTGGTGGACGCGTCGGCCATCGGCCACGGACCGGCGGTGGAGCTCATGGGCAACGAAAGAGGAGCAGTCGAGGTGATCCAGTGACGGCGAATGCGCAGGCCGACCAGAAGCGCGGCATGACCCGGACCGAGGTCGCCCAGTTCCTGCTCCGCGGACGAGCCTTCATCGCGCTCATCGTGCTGGTGCTGTTCTTCGCCTGGGTGGAGAGCACCTTCCTCACGGGCGCCAACATCGAGATCCTCATCAAGCAGACGGCCCTCAACGGCATCCTCGCCGTCGGTATGACCTTTGTCATCCTGACCGGCGGCATCGACCTCTCGGTCGGCTCGCTCGTCGGTTTCACCGGCATCGTCGCGGGCCTGCTCATCCACGAAGGCCTGACGGTCGGCGGCTACGTCATCTTCCCGCACACCTGGATGGTGCTGGTCATCTCGTTGGCGGCGGGCACCTTCATGGGCGCCATCAGCGGCTTCATCATCACCCGCTTCAACGTGGCCCCGTTCATCGCCACGCTGGGCATGCTCATGGTCGCCCGTGGCCTGGCCGGAATCATCAACAATGGTGGGACCTATCCCAACCTCGTTGGCAAGGAGGAGCTGGGCAACACCGGTTTCCGCGAGCTGGGCACCGGCGAGGCCTTCGGGGTCGTCCCCTGGGCCATCGTCATCCTCGTGCTCTTCGCGGTGGTGGCCTGGTTCGTGACCACGCGGACGCCCTTCGGGCGGGCCGTCTACGCGGTAGGTGGCAACGAGCGCTCGGCGGAGCTCTCGGGCGTGCGCGTCAACCGCACCAAGATGATCGTGTACATGATCAGTGGCTTCTGCGCTGCCACGGTCGGCCTCATCATCGCCAGCCAGCTGGTCGCGGCGCACCCCGCCACCGGCCTCTACTACGAGCTCTACGCCATCGCCGCGGTCGTGCTCGGCGGCACCTCGCTGGCCGGCGGCCGCGGAACCATCCTCGGCACCATCATCGGCGCCCTCGTCATCGGCACGCTCAACAACGGCCTGACGCTGATGGGCATCTCGTCGTTCGCGAAGCTGATCATCACCGGCAGCGTCATCGTGCTGGCCCTGATCGTCGACCAGCTCCAGCAGCGAGCCGAGCGGCGGCTGGCCCTGCAGCAGCAGGCCGCCCAGGTCATCCATGCAGACGACTCCAACACACCAAGTGCGAGCACCAACTGAAAGGAGGAGTGCGAGGAGGACGTTCTCGAACACACCTGAGGAGTCAATCGCGCGGAACGGACGATCCGGCCGCCGAGTGAGCAAAAGTGGAGGAACGGATGTTCAACAAGAAGCATGTCGCGATGGCCATGGGCGCTGCCCTCGCCATCACGGCCTCGACCGGGGCCATCGCCTCGGCACAGGACAAGGGCCTGATCTGCGTCATCGTGCCGGGCGTGGAGAACCCCTTCTTCGGCGCCATGCAGCAGATCGCTGCGGACAAGGCCGAGGAACTGGGCTACAGCACCAGCCGCCTCGTCCACAACGACGATGCCGTCGCGGAGGCCGAGTTCTTCGAGACCTGCGTCTCGCAGGGCGCCCTCGCCATCATCCTCGACAACGCCGGCGCTGAAGCCAGCGTGGCTGCGGTCCAGTCGGCCGCCGACGCGGGCGTGGGCAGCTTCCTCGTCGACCGCGAGATCACCGCGGACGGCGTGGCCGTGGCCCAGATCGTCTCCAACAACTACCAGGGTGCCACCATCCTCGCCGAGTACTGGGCCGAGCTGATGGGCGAAGAGGGCACCTACATCGAGCTGACCGGTCGCGACACGGACACCAACGCGCGCGTCCGCAGCCAGGGCTACCACGACGTCCTCGACGAGATCGATGGCCTCGACATGGTCGCCCAGCAGACCGCCAACTGGAGCCAGGACGAGGGCTTCCAGGTGACGGAGCAGCTGCTCCAGCAGTACCCCGACGTCAAGGGCATCATCGCCGGCAACGACACCATGGCACTCGGCGCCCAGGCCGCGGTCATGGCTGCCGGCATGGATGACATCATCGTGGCCGGCTTCGACGGCAGCGATGACGCCATCATGTCCATCAACGCCGGCGAGCTGAAGGCCACCTCGCTGCAGCCGGTCGCCGCCATGGCGATCTCGGCGGCCGAGCAGGCGGACGCGTGGATCACGAACGGCAGCACCGATCTCCCCGAGAGGCAGGAGATCGACATGGTGCTGATCACCCCCGAGAACGCGTGCGACTACTACCAGTTCGCACCGGTCGAGCCCGGCACGAGCACCGAACTGCCAGTAGCAGTACTCATGTGAGCCTCGGCCGACTGCTGTCTCGGGTAGCCGGCCGGCTCCTCCTGCCGGGCCGCGCGTGCCGATCCATCGAGGGTCGGCCGCGCGGCTTTCGAGTGTCAGGGTCCGTTGTGCCGAGCGCGTTCGGGAGTGGTAGGGGAGCCAGGACTCGAACCTGGAACCGGTCGGATATAAGCCGACTGCTCTAACCGTTGAGCTACTCCCCCGCCGAGACGGCGCGTCGCCACCGATGCTAGCAGGGCGCGATGGGCGCGCGGCGGGGCGTGGTGCGCGGCGGGGCGTGGTGCGTGGCGGGGCGTGGCCGCGGCGGGGCGTGGCACGCGGCGGGGCGCGGCCAGCGCGCGGCCAAAGCGTGGCCAAGGCGCGGCCACGATCGTGCGGGGGCTCTACGCCCGGAGTGGTCGACATGCCGACCGTCGGGAGCAGATGCGGCCGGGTACTCGTCGAGAGGGGCCTCGTCACGCCCGAAGCGGTCGGTGTTTTGACCAGCGGGGGCAGTTGGGGCCTGGGATTCGACGCAGAGGGCCTCGTCACGCCCGGAGTGGTCGATAGGTCGACCGGGAACCGCGGCTGGAGCGCTCCGTCTTGGACCGAGGAGACCTTCGACGCCGATACGGTCGGCTTGTCGACCACGGGTCCGCATCGATGGACGCGGGAACAGGCGCCAGCGGCAGGCAGCGCCTAGGAGAGCGGCAGGCAGCGCCTTTGAGAGCGGCTATGGCAGCAGCGGGCGCAGGACCTCGAAGATGATGACGAGGGCGAGGTAGACGATGGGGATGCTGGCGAAGAAGCCCAGCACGCCCGCCCACGGTGAGCTGCGCGTCTCTCCGGGCACGCCGGTGGGCAACTCCACCCAGAGATAGGTAAAGAGCGTGCCACTGACGATGACCACGGCCACGTAGACGAACGGTCCCAGGTCCAGCATGAAGCTCGGCAGTACGCCGTGGCTGGCGAGCCAGTCGGTGAGCAGCAGGATGACACCGCCGACCGCGGCCACGGCCACGTTGGCCAGCACCGCCCGCACCACCGGGGGCGGTGCGTTACGTGCCTGCCGCCAGCGGATCTCCCACTCCGAACGGTGCCGGACCTCGCGCTCCCGAGCAGCCTTCCGAACGGCCTTCCGAGCAGCCGCCGCAGCGGCCGTCGAAGCGCGCTTCCCCTCGGGCTCGGGTTCGGTCACTCGCTCTCCTCGGGGTCGACCGACCCGCTGATGACCGTCAGTGATACTCGTCGGGGCAGGGTCTCGGGCGTGTGCGCCGCCAGCTCGGCTACCCGCTCGGCGAAGCGGGTCAGCTCGCTTTCGCGGTTCCAGGCACCGACGCTGGCGCGGATCAGATCAGCCTCGGTGTCGACCTCGACGATAGCGAAGATACTGCGACCGAGCTCGTGGGCGGCCGACCCCGCATCCCAGCCCTCGATCCGGAAGGAAGCTACGGCGCCATGTGCGTCTGGCGGCGCCAGCAGCTCCACGCCGTCGATGGCTGCGAGCTCCTCGTACAGCTGGTCGGCCAGCTGTACCGTGCGAGCGAGCGCCCACGGCAGCTCCACGTACATCAGCAGCCACCCCACCGAGCGCGCCAGGGCCAGCAGCGAACCGCGCGCGAATGGGGCCGACGCCTGGCGCAGCCACTCGGGCACCTCGAAATCCAGGCGAGGGGCGATCCAGAGGAATGCCAGCGCGTCGGGACCGAGCAGCCAGCGATGCGTATCGGCCAGCACGAAGTCGGCATCAAGCTCGTCCACATCGATGGGCAGCGCCCCCACGCTCAGGCTGGCATCGACCAGGAGCCGCGCGCCGGCATCGCGTGCGGCCTGCGCCAGCGCCCGGGTGTGGGTGAGCCGACCGTCCCGATCGACATGAGACAGCACCACCAGCGCCACGTCGTCGGAGAGGACCGAGGGCGCACCCTCCAGCACCTGCACCTCCGCCCCGGCGACATCGGCGACATCACGCACCGCGGCCGCCACGACGCGATCGACTCCCGCCAGCAGCACCACCTTCTGCGCTGGCTTCACGCTCGAGTCGAGCACCTCCAGCGCCACCAGGCGGGCGGCCTCGGCGGCGCCGTGCGTGAGCAGGATGCGCTCGGGTGAGGAACCGGTCGCGGCCGCCACCACCGCCCGTGCCTCGCGCTCTCGCTGCCCGAGGTCATCGGCCCGGTCGGGCCCGGCGCGGCCCACGCGCAGCTCCATGTCGTCGGACTCATGCACAGCCGCGAGCGTCTCGGCCGGCAGCGGCCCCGCCTGGTGGGTGGCCAGGTAGATGCCGGCGCCGGTCGCGATCAGCGCCTCACGCAGGCCGCGGACCCGGTCGAAGCGGCTGGGAGGTTCGGTCATGCGCGCATCATGACCCAGCCTCCCCTGCTTCGTCGGACCGCAGCTCGGCCGACGCACCGGCGGTGAGCACGCCATAGCGACCGGCCGCCTGCAGGCGCTCGTGCAGTGTGGCCACGGTGCTGAGCCGGTCGATCTCGGCTGGGTCCTTGTCGTCGCGGACGCGCACGATGCGCGGGAAGCGCAGGGCATAGCCCGACTTGTGACGTGCCGAGGCGTGGACGACGTCGAAGGCGATCTCGACCACGACCGTCGGCTCCACCCGGCGGTAGCGACCGTATCGCTCCAGCGTGTGGGCCTCGAACCAGCGCGTCATCTCGGCGATCTCGGCGTCGGTCAGGCCGGTGTAGGCCTTGCCCACCGTGACCAGCGCGCCCTCGTCCGCGCCGGGACGGTCGTCGAGCACCGCGAAGGTGTAGTCCGACAGCACTCCGTGGCGCCGGCCGTGACCGACCTCCACGCCGACCACCACGCAGTCGAGCGTGGCCAGCGCCTTCTTCAACTTGAGCCAGGCGTAGCCGCGCCGGCCGGGCGCGTAGATCGACTCGGGGTCCTTGAGCATGAGGCCCTCGTTGCCGCGCGCCTGGGCCTCGGCGAAGACCCGCTCCAGCTCGGCTGCATCGGCCACGTCGACGAGGGCGGCCAAGCCGAACCCTGGGGTCCCGGGCAGGTCCAGCGCTTCCAGCCGCCGGCGACGTTCACGCAGCGGCTCCCGCAGCAGCGGCTCGGGCGGGACGGCACCGTCACCCAGCGCGAGTGCGTCGAAGGCCACGTAGATGACCGGCGTCTCCGCCAGCACCTCGGCCGAGGGCTGCTTGCGCCCGAGGCGTGACTGCAGCCGCAGGAAGGGCAGCACGGCCCCGTCCCGCCAGGCCAGGATCTCGCCGTCGAGGATGCCCTCCCAGCCCACGGCCATCGCCGCCGAGACCACCTCGGGAAAGGCCGGCGAGACATCGTTGAGATCGCGGCTGAAGAGACGGACCTCGCCACCCTCCACGTGCAGCTGCGCGCGGATGCCGTCGTACTTGTCCTCCACCCACACCGGCGGGGACAGGCGCGTCAGTGCCGCGGCCTCGTCGGCGACGGGCGAGGCCAGCATGGACTTGAGCGGATGGAAGAGCGTCAGGCGGGCGCGTGTCGAGGGTGCCCTCGCGGGCCAGTTGCGCGGTCCGGCGCGATGTCGCCGGTGAGCATGCCCGCCCACTGCACCTGCGGCCAGGTCGGCATCGAAGGCCGCAGCGATGCCCTTTTCGAGATGGCCTTCGCGCAGGCCGATGCGCAGCTCCCCGCCGAGGATGGCCGTCAGGTAGCGGGCGCTGAGCGGGTCGGAGCGTCGCAGCAGCTCGGCGAAGACCGCGGCCTTGGCCTCGCGTCCCCGCGTGGCGGCGAGGCGGTCGTACGCGGCGGCCACCTCCGCGAGGGACAGCGGCAACTCCCCGGCGGGCTCGTGACCGGCGTCCCCGAGCAGTTCGGCCGACGGCGGTGCCGACGTCGGACGAGCGGTCGTAGGCCTGCAGCAGGGCGCCCTCGTCAGCGCCGGTCACCTGCTGAACCACCGTCGAGACAGCGCGCCAGCCGAGCCCGGTCACGCGCTGATCGCGCTCGGGGAAGGCGCGGCCGCTGAGGAACACCGCGGCCACGGGCAGGTCGACCACGTCGAGCGAGCGCAGGTAGTCGGCCACGAGAGCGACCTTCTGCGATGTCGCGCGTGTCGCGCGCACCGCCTCGGCCGTCTCCGACCAGCGACGCATCGAGCCGGCGTCCTGCTTCGTCATGCGCCCATCGTAGAGCGGCTGTGCGCTAGCATCGGCGACCATGGTGACCATCGACCAGCAGCGCCGCACGTGGCACCCCGCGACCATCGCGGGGAAGCGGGTCGCCTTGCGCCACCACCACTACGACGACCTCGCCACGGTCCGGCGCTGGTACGGCGATCCCGAGCTGGCGCGCCTCACGCGCTACTCGCTGCGACCCATGAACGAGGAGGAGATCGACCGCTTCTTCCACGGCCGGCTGATGTCGCCCGAGCAGGTGAGCTACGCCATCACCACCCGGGAGGAGGGCCGGCTGATCGGCTCCACCACCTTCAGCAACCTCGATCCCGACAACGGTTCGACCCTCTTCCACATCAGCATCGGCGAGCCCGATGCGTGGGGCTACGGCTATGGCACCGAGGCCACCGAGCTCATGCTCTGGCTGGCCTTCGAGCGCATGGGGCTCCATCGCGTGGCCCTCTCGGTCTTCGACTTCAACACGCGGGCCATCCGCAGCTACGAGAAGGCCGGCTTCACGGTCGAGGGTCGCCACCGCGAGGCCATCGTGCGCGACGGTGGACGCTGGGACGAGCTGACCATGGGCATCCTCGCGTCGGAGTGGCAGGCCCAGCACAGCGACGAGGGCTGACGGCTAGCTCGTCACCAGCAACAGGCCCAGCGCCACCATCAGCAGCCCACCGGCGGCCGAGGCCAAGGTCAGCCGGCGCGTGTCGGACGCGAGCCACGAGCGGGCACGAGCGGCGAGCACGGCCCAGGCGCCGTCACTGACGATGGCGATGACGCAGAAGAGCGCGCCCAGCACCATCATCTGAGCGGGCACCAGGCCCGCACCCGGGTCGATGTACTGCGGCAACAGCGCAGCCAGGAAGACGACCGTCTTGGGGTTCGTGACGCCGACCACGAAGCCGTCGCGCCAGGGAGTCGCCGTCGACGTGGCCACGGTCCCGATCGAGCGAGCTGCTGCATGACGATGACGGACGGCGTCGATCCCGAGCCACACGAGATAGGCTGCGCCGGCCGTCTTGAGCAGCGTGTAGGCCGTCTCCGAACCGGTGACGATGACGCCCAGCCCGAAGGCGATGAAGATGATCTGGACGAACACGCCGGAGGCGTTCCCCAGCACCGTCAGCAGAGCGTCGCGGCGGCCGGCCACGACCGCCCGGCTGACCGCGAAGAGGACGCTCGGGCCGGGCACGATGATGACCGCGAGCGAGATGGCCGCGAACCCGAGCACCCCTGACTGCGTCATGCTCGCATTCTGTCGGTGTGTTGGCAGTGATAGTCCACAGAACGGTGCTCGACTTGGACAATGCGCTGAGATAATCGTTGCCATGGATAGTATCGACCGCGATATCCTCCGCGCGCTCGAGCGCGATGGCCGTATGCGCTGGGGCGAGCTGGCAGCCACGGTCCACCTCTCCCCCAACGCCGTGGCCGAGCGTGTGCGCCGGCTGCAGCGCGATGGCGTCATCGCCGGCTTCTCGGTCCGCCGCGACTGGGCCACGCTGGGCCAGCCCATCCACGCCTACATCGACATCAAGTTGGTGCCAGGTGCGGACCATGGGGCCTTCGAGGCCGAGCTGGCGCTGCACGAGCAGATCACCGAGGCCCACCACGTGACCGGCCGCTACGACTATCTCCTGGCCGGCCACTTCGGCGACCTGCAGGCGGTGGACGTGCTGCTGGGCGCGCTCAAGCGGGACGGCCTCGTGGCCGAGTCGGAGACGCGCTTCGTCCTGCGCTCGGTCGAGGGCGTGGCACCGGCCGACTGACCGGGCCCCCGGTCGACTGCGACCCACGTTGTCGTCGGTTGTCGCTGGCGGCGACGTACCGCGCACTCGCGCGTCGGAATCGAAACGGGCGCCCGGCTCGAGGCCGAACGCCCGTCGTGTGTGCGAAGGAGTGGGCTACGCCCGCGCGATCAGGTTGGCCGGCGCGCTCCAGGAGTGGAGTGTGCGGATGTACTGGGCACGCTCGAAGGTGCCCGGATCCTCGACGCTGCCCTGGCTGGCCGAGCCGCGCAGCTGCGTCACGGAGCTGTACTCGTTCTCCTCGAGCCAGACTCGCATCTCGGTCTCGATATCGGCGATCTTGCCGGGACCGTCGCGCAGCACCGCCGAGGCCATCATGGCCACGTCGGCGCCGACCATCACCGCCTTCACCGCGTCTGCGCCGCTGTGGATGCCGGAGGTCGCCGCGATGGAGACCTCCGGACCGAGCTGCGGCCGCAGGATGGCGGTCCAGCGCATGGGCAGGCGCAGCTCCGAGGGGTGGCTCAGGCTCACCCGCGGCACCACCGCCAACTCATCGAGATCGATGTCCGGCTGGTAGAAGCGGTTGAAGAGCACGAGGCCGTTGGCCCCGGCCTCGACGACCTTGCCGGCGAAGTTGGCCAGGGCCGAGTAGTACGGGCTCAGCTTGACCGCCAGCGGCAGGTTGACGGCCGCGCGGACGGCCGCGATGAGCTCGAGATCCTCGGCCTCGATGTCGGCCGCGTCTCGGTTGCGGTCGACCGTGATGCGATAGAGGTTCAGTTCGAGCGCATCGGCGCCCGCGTCAGCCATGAGCCGCGCGAAGCGGACCCAGCCGCCAACGGAGTTGGCGTTGAGGCTGGCGATGATGGGCACCGAGGCCTGGCCCTTGAGGGTCTCGAGGGCGCGCAGGTAGCGGTCACCCTCGCCGATGAAGGTGTCGACCTCGGGGAAGTAGTCGAGCGCCTCGGCGAAGCCCTCGGTCCCCTGATCGAGCGACGCTGCGAGCTCGATCTCCTCGTTCTCGATCTCCTCCTCGAAGAGGCTGGGCATGACGATGGCGCCCGCGCCGGCCTCCTCGAACTTGGCCACCGCCATGGGTTCACGCGTCAGCGGGTTGGCCGAGACGACGAGGGGTGAACGAAGCTCGAGCCCCAGGTAGCGGGTGCTCAGATCGACGGTCACTTGGACTCCCCCTTCCCGTTGGTGCTGGCGGCCGGACCGTCGGCAGGAGCCGCAGCCGGGCTCGTGCTCCAGGTGCGGGATGCTGCGCTGGACGTCGGCCAGCTGGCTGTAGTAGCGCCAGCGCTCGTCGGCGTCGGCCTGCGAGAGCGCCGCCAGCTCGGCGGCCCGCTCAGGCTGCGTGCGCGTGCAGGATGGCGAAGCGCGTCTCCGACTCGACGAACTCCTTGATCGGCATCGTCGGCTGCCTTCGAGTCGAGCTTGAACGGCTGACCGTCGGCGGCCTCGCTGGGCATGTAGCGGTAGAGCGGCCAGAAGCCGGACTTGACCGCGTCCTTCTGATGCGTCATCGACGTCGACATGTCGATGCCGTGGGCGATACAGGTGCTGTAGGCGATGATGATCGAGGGGCCGGGCCAGGCCTCGGCCTCGAGCATGGCCTTGTTGGTCTGGGTGTCGCTGGCACCGAGCGCGATCTGCGCGACGTAGACGTTGCCGTAGGCCCGCGCGATGGCGCCCAGGTCCTTGCGACCACTGGACTTGCCGGCGGCCGCGAACTTGGCCACCGCACCGCGCGGCGTGGCCTTGGAGGCCTGCCCGCCGGTGTTGGAGTAGACCTGCGTGTCGAGCACGAGGATGTTGACGTCACGGCCCGAGCGCGAGAGCCGCGTCGAGACCGCCGAAGCCGATGTCGTAGGCCCAGCCGTCACCGCCCATGATCCACACGCCCGTGCGGATGAGGTCACCCGAGAGCGAGAGGAGCGAGTCGGCAGCGGCCTTCTCGTCGCCGCTGACACCCTCGAGGATGCTGCGCAGCTTGGCCACGTTGGCCCGCTGCTCTTCGATCGCCGCTTCACTGCCCTGCTCGTTGTCGAGGATGGCCGAGACCAGTTCCTCGCCGACGGTGCCGGAGAGCTTCTTGAGCAGCACCTTGGCGTTGGCCGTCTGGACGTCGAGTGCGAGGCGCATGCCCAGACCGAACTCGGCGTTGTCCTCGAAGAGCGAGTTGTTCCAGGCCGGGCCGCGTCCGGCGGCGTTGACCGCCCACGGGGTGGTGGGCAGGTTGCCGCCGTAGATCGAGGAGCAGCCGGTGGCGTTGGCCACGATCATGCGATCGCCGAAGAGCTGGCTGACCAGCTTGACGTAGGGCGTCTCACCGCAGCCGGAGCAGGCACCCGAGAACTCGAAGAGCGGCTCGAGGACCTGGGAGCCCTTGATGGTGTCCCGCGGGAGCGCGGAACGGTCGAGCTCGGGGATCGAGAGGAACTCGTCCCAGCGCTTCCGCTCGGCATCGGCGGTGTCCATGTAGGACGCCATGTTGATGGCCTTGTGCTTGACCTCGGTCTTGGACTTGGCGGGGCAGACGTCGACGCACACACCGCAGCCGGTGCAGTCGTCGGGTGTCACCTGGATGGTGATCCTGTGGTTCTCGAGCTCGCGCGAGCGGAAGTCCTTGGACTTGAAGTCGCCCGACAGCGCCGACAGCTCGGCCTCCGGGTAGACCTTCATGCGGATGGCCGCGTGCGGGCAGACCATGGCGCACTTGCCGCAGTCGATGCAGATGGCCTCGTCCCAGATGGGGATCTCCTGGGCGATGGCACGCTTCTCCCACTTGGTCGTGGCGGTCGCGAACGATCCGTCGACCGGGAAGGCGCTGACCGGCAGGAGGTCGCCCTGGCCGGCCATGATCTTGGCCGTCACGTTCTTGACGAACTCGGGTGCCTCGTCGGGGACGATGGCCGAGAGCTCGACCGACGCGGGCGCCGGACCGGTCTCGACCTTGTGCAGACGTTCGAGCGAGAGGTCGATGGCCGCGTAGTTGCGCTGCACGACCTTCTCACCACGCTTGCCGTACGTCTTCTCGACGAACTTCTTGATGGCGGTGATGGCCTCTTCTTCCGGCAGCACGCCGGAGAGCTTGAAGAAGCAGGGCTGCATCACGGTATTGATGCGGTTGCCCATGCCTACCTCGCCGGCGACCGCGAAGGCATCGATGGTGTAGAGCGCGATGTCCTTGTCGACGATCTGCTGCTGGACCTTGCTGGGCAGGTGCCCCCAGACCTCATCCGGCCCGTAGGGGCTGTTGATGAGGAAGGTGGCCCCGTCCTTGGCCCGGTCGAGGACCGGCATCTTGGCCAGCAGGCCGAACTGGTGGCAGGCCACGAAGTCGGCCGCCTGGATCTCGTAGGTGGATTCGATCAGTTCCGGGTCCGAAGCGCAAGTGCGAGACGGTGACCGCGCCCGACTTCTTGGAGTCGTAGACGAAGTGGCCCTGGCTGTAGAGGTCCGTGCCCTCGCCGATGATCTTGACCGAGGCCTTGTTGGCACCCACGGTGCCGTCGGAGCCGAGGCCGAAGAACATGGCCTGGACCTGGCCCTCTGGCCGCGGCCGCACGAACTCACGGTCGATGGGCAGGCTGAGGTTGGTGACGTCGTCGAAGATGCCGACAGTGAAGTGCTTCTTGGGCGCGTCCGCGCCGAGCTCGTCGTAGATGGGCTTGACCATCTGCGGCGTGAACTCCTTGGACGAGAGGCCGTAGCGGCCGCCGATGACGCGCGGCATCTGGGCGAACGGCGCCTCGCCGCTGTCCATGGCCTCGTTGAGGGCGGCGACGGTCTCGAGGTAGAACGGCTCACCGACCGCACCGGGCTCCTTGGTCCGGTCGAGGACGGCGATGGACTTGACCGTCTTGGGCAGGGCCGCGACCAGCTCCTCCGACGGGAACGGCTGGAAGAGCCGCACCTGCACCATGCCCACCTTCTCGCCGGCGTCGGTCAGGACCTTGACGGTCTCCTTGACCGCACCGGTGCCGGAGCCCATCACGAGGATGACCTTCTCGGCATCGGGTGCACCCGTGTAGGTCACCAGGTCGTACTGGCGGCCGGTGCGCTCGCTGAGCTCGGCCATGACCTCGGCGACGATGCCCTTGACCGCGTTCATGTACGGGTTCGCGGCCTCGCGGGCCTGGAAGAAGACGTCGGGGTTCTGGGCGGTGCCGCGGACGACCGGGTCCTCGGGGGACATGCCGCGTGAGCGGAAGGCGAGCACGTCCTCCTCGCGCACGAGCGCGCGCAGGTCCGCTTGATCGAGCATGGCGATCTTGTCGACCTCGTGCGAGGTCCGGAAGCCATCGAAGAAGTGAAGGAAGGGGATCCGCGCACGCAGCGTGGCGGCGTGGGCCACGAGCGCCATGTCCAGGACCTCCTGGACCGAAGCCGACGCGAGCATGGCCCAGCCGCAGGAGCGGGCCGACATCACGTCGCTGTGGTCGCCGAAGATCGAGAGCGCATGCGTGGCGACCGTGCGCGCCGAGACGTGGATGACCGAAGGGGTCAGCTCGCCGGCGATCTTGAACATGTTGGGGAACATGAGCAACAGGCCCTGCGAGGCCGTGAAGGTAGCGCCGAGCGCGCCCTTCTGCAGCGCGCCGTGCAGGGCGCCGGCGGCACCGGCTTCCGACTGCATCTCGACGACGTCGGGCGTGATGCCCCACAGGTTGGGCCTGCCCTGGGCAGCCCAGTCGTCACAGTGCTCGGCCATGGGCGAGGCCGGGGTGATCGGGTAGATCGAGATGACCTCGCTCAGTTGATACGCGATACGGGCGGCGGCCTCGTTCCCGTCGAGACACTCCCATTTCTGGGCCATGTGTCAGGCCTCCTACGTTACATGGGCTTGGATCACCCGGGTCTTGGGTGCACTCGGGTCAGCGGCATACCCGCGGCCAAGGGGGAGACCGCGGGTCGAGGCCAAGTGTGCGACGCAAACGGGCGCCAGTGCAGGGCCACCCGGCCCCCCGCTGGACGGGTGAGCAGTCACGTCCTGACCGGTCGACCGGCCCCCTCTGCCCCTCCCGTACGGGTCCCCGTGGTGCGCGGGGGCCTCCACTACCTGTCTACTGGGGCTGCCCCTACCGTGGGGACGGGTGGTGTCCGGCTAGCACGGGCCGAGGCAGGCAGGTACGCTTCGCCTACCAATCGAGAGGAAGAGGTTACTCACATGCAACACAAGCCGATACGAGCATTGCTGCTGGCGATCTCGGTGCTACTGCTCGCGGCCTTCCCGGTCGCGGCCGCCGACGCGGACGACGGCTGGCGCTTCTCCAACGAGGACGAGAGCGTCCTCGTGGTGGCCCAACAGGACGTCGTCGTAGGACCGGGCGAGGCCATGGAAAGCCTGGTCATCCTCGACGGCACGGCCGTCGTAGAGGGCGTCGTCGAGAGCGTCTTCGCCGTCGATGCCGATATCGCCGTCTCGGGCGCCACGGCGGAGGTGGAGCGCATCTTCACCATCGGCGGCAGCCTGACCGTCGATGACGGCGCCAGCCTCGGTGACGTCACCTTCACCGGCACCGAGCTGGACGAGGCGGCGGTCGAGGCCAGCGCGACCGGCGAGGTGGTCAACGCCCAGGACGAGCTGGTCGCCGCCCTCGGCGCCATCGTGGCGCTGCTCATCCTGGTCATCTTCTTCCTCATCATCGGCGCCTTCATCGCCTCGCTGGCGGTGACCCTGCTGGTCGTGGCCTGGGGCACGGCGCAGACGCGCCGCGCCGCGGCGACCATCAGCCACGACGTGCTCAAGACCATCGTCGCCGGCCTGTTGATGCTGGTCGTGCCCAGCATCCTCATCAGCATCCTGTTCGCCACCATCGTGGGCATCCCGCTGGCGCTGGGCCTGGCCGTCCTCTGGGGCATCGTGCTCTTCCTGGGCCAGGTCGTGGTGGCCGTCTGGATCGGCGAGCGCATCCTGCCGCGGGCCCGCAGCGCCGCGCGCCCCTACGGCGCCGCCTTCCTGGGCATGCTCATCCTGCTGCTGCTCTCATGGACCGGCGTGGTGCCGCTCCTGGCCGGCATCTTCGGCTCCGGCGCGGTGACCCTCGCCGGCTGGCGTGTGCTCCGCGGAGGCGGCATGCCCCCGGTGCCCCCGGGCTATGGCCAGCCGTACGGGCAGCCGATGCAGGTCGCGCCCCCGCCCTACGCTCCTCCGCCCTACGCTCCACCCCCGGGGCCGCAGGCGCCGCAGGGAGGCTGGCCGCCTCAGGGTGGTCAACCGCCCGCGAGCTGGCCGCAGGGCTAGCACCTCCAAGTGACGAGCCCCGTCACCCGACCATCGAGTCGGGGGCGGGGCTTCTTCGTGGCAGTCGGTCGCGGTTCAGCCGGCGTGGCCGGAGCCCTGGCGCGCGTCGACGATGATCGGCCGTAGCCCCTGCCGCAGGAACCAGGTCTCGCGCGTCAGCAGCCGCTCGAGCCCGGACAGACGGCGGATCGTGTCGGGCGCCTCCAGCAGCTCCTGACGAGCGGCGAGGTCGACCTGGATGAGCGCGGTCAGCACGTACGAGAGCGCAGTCGGGTCATCGGTGCCGATGAGGCGTCGGGCAGCGGCCATGAGCAGCTCCCGCCGTTGTGCGGCCGACAGCTCGGAGGCGTCGGGCCGGGCGGAGGGGTCGGGCTCGTACGCGATCGCGTCGGCCGCATCGTGCAAGCCGCTCGCCTCGAGCGGGCTCCCGTTCGCGAGCAGGTCGTCGAGCGTCGTGGGCACGGTGCGCTCGGGCTCGGGCTCGGGCTCGTCGTCCAGCTCGATCCGGGAGTCGTGGTCGTCCACTTCGTCAAGCTCGATCTCGAGCTCGACTTTCTCGATCTCAGGGCCATCCTCCTCGCCCGTGGGCTGCAGCAGCTCGAGGTACTCGAGGAAGCGCTGACCGACGCGCTGGGCCTGCTCGTCCACCGCGGGCATCGGACCGGTCGGCTCGTCGAGCAGGCTGATCCGCCCCACCAGATATGGCTCGCTGACGTTGTCCACGCCCTCCAGGCGGAAACGCTGCTGACCCACGGTCAGGATGTCGAGCCTGCCATCCGGATAGGCACCGGCCCGACGGATGATCGCGGTCGTGCCCACGGCCGCGACCTGCCCACGGAACGGACCTGCCTCCCGGCCCTCGCGCAACAAGACCACGCCGAACGGTTCGCCGCGTTCGATGCAGCGATCGACCATCAGCCGGTAGCGCTGCTCGAAGATGTGCAAAGGCAGCGCCACACCCGGACACAGCACTGAGCGGAGCGGGAAGAGCGGGATCTCGATCACAGGTCGGATGGTCTCAGGAATCACGAAGGCGAGTCCTGTCGGACCCGCCTGTTCGTGCCGTAGAAGGCCGGCCTCGGCTAGTGCCCGCAGGCCCCAGGCGCGCCCGCGGATTCCTCGGTGCGGAAGCTGCTGCCGCAACCGCAGCCGGAGACGGCGTTGGGGTTGTTGACGGTGAAGCCGGCACCCATGAGCGTGTCCACGTAGTCGATCTCCGCGCCCTTGAGCAGCGGCGTCGACTGTGGGTCGACGTACACGTTGATGCCGTTGGAGACGACCTTGATGTCCTCGTCGGCCGGCTTGTCCTCGAGCATCATGCCGTAGCGATAGCCGCTGCAGCCGCCGCTATAGACGTAGACGCGCAGGCCCACGTTGGGGTCTGGCTCTTCCTTGGTCAGCTCCGAGAGCTTGGCCACCGCGGCGTCGGAAAGGCTGACCAGTGGCGTGGCCTCGGTGGCCGGGACGGTCTCTGGGTTCTGGGGCTGCGTCTCGAGCATCGAGTAGGGACCTCCGGGGAGTGGGTCGACGGTGTGGCCCGTGCCTCGGGCGATAGGTCTAAATCCTACCCACCCAGTAAGGATTGGGCAAGACCCCACGTTGCCGGGTTCGGAACTGAGCCTGCGGTGCCGCACGGTGCGGTTCGATGGGGAGCGGGGCCGTACCCCCGTGGGATGGGTCGACCACGCCCGGGGGAGCAGGCTGCAAGCATGACTACTGGACTCGCCCGCGCCGTCTCGCTCGCCACCGCCCTGGCGCTGACGCTCACGCTCGTGGCCATCGCCCCAGCTGCCGCCGGCCCCACCGTCACGCGCGTCATCGCGGCCGAGAAGTACGCGTTGAGTCTGCTCAACTGCACGCGCACGGGTGGCTGGGTCACCAAGAGCGGCGCCTGTGTCGGCCGCGGCACGGGCCACTTCTCGGCCTTCCGCAAGCCACTGCGCCTGCACAAGAACATCAGCACCAAGGTGGCCTGGCCCTGGGCGCGGACGATGGTGCAGTACGACGTCTGCGACCACGCCATGCCGAGCAAGCCCGTCCTCTCCGTTCGCCTGCGATCGGCGGGTTTCCGCTATCACACCTACGGCGAGAACGTCGGCTGCGGTTGGGGCTATAGCCAAGCCAAGGACCTGGTGCTGGCAAGCCATCGCGCGATGCAGGCCGAGAAGGCCAGTAAGGGCGGCCACTGGAAGAACATGAAGAACCCGCTCTACAAGAGCGTGGGCATCGGCGTGGCCACGGGCCAGAGTCGCACGATGATCGTCTACGACTTCTACGGCAAGCTCTATCGGTAGCTCGCCGACGGCGGCCCGTCGTCGCTAGCTGGTCGCCGTCGCCGGCACCTCTTCACGCGACGTTCCCTCGTGCCCAACAGTGCGCTCCACGATGGTGGCGATACCCTGACCCACGCCGATGCACATCGTGGCCAGCCCATAGCGCGCACCACGAGCGACCAGTTCGTGCACCAGCATCGTCATCAATCGCGCGCCACTCATGCCCAGCGGATGCCCCAGGGCGATGGCACCGCCGTTGACGTTGACCCGGGCCGGGTCCAGGCCGAGCTCGCGCATACACGCGATCGACTGACTGGCGAAGGCCTCGTTGAGCTCGACCAGGTCGAGGTCGGCCACTGTCAGGCCCGCGCGAGCGAGCGCCTTGTGCGTGGCCGGCACCGGCCCCATGCCCATGACCGAGGGGTCCACCCCGGCCACGGCCGTGCTCAACACTCGCGCCAGCGGCCGCAGGCCCAGGGCGTGCGCTCGCCGGGCCTCGACCAGCACCAGCGCGGCGGCGCCATCGTTGATGCCCGAGGCATTGCCGGCGGTGACGGTGCCGCCTTCACGGAAGGCGGGCTTGAGGCCGGCGAGGATCTCGGGGGTCGTGCGGGGCCGGAGGTGCTCGTCACGCTCGACCAGGGCCTCGGTCCCATCCGAGCTCGTCAGCGGTACGGGCACGATCTGGCCCTCGAAGCGACCGGCCTCGACCGCCGCCGCGGCACGCGCCTGGCTCTCGGCCGCGAAGGCGTCCTGCTCCTCGCGCGTCACGCCGAACCGGTCGGCCACGATCTCGGCCGTCTCACCCAGCGAGACCACCGGGTAGGCCGCGTCCAGGCGCGGGTTGACGAAGCGCCAGCCGATGGTGGTGTCGGCTCGTCGCAGCTCACCGTCGGGGTCGTCCGGCTCGGGACGAAGTTCCACGAACGGCGCCCGCGACATCGACTCCACGCCACCGGCGATGACGACCTCAGCGTCGCCGGCCATGATCGCGTGCGCCGCCGAGTTGACCGCTTGCAGGCCGGACCCACAGAGCCGGTTCACGGTCTGGCCGGCGACTTCGACCGACAAACCTGCGAGCAGCGCGGCCATGCGTGCGACATTGCGATTGTCCTCGCCCGCGCCGTTGGCAGCCCCCAGCACGACGTCATCGACCGCCGCCGGGTCGATCCCACTCCGCTCGACCGCGGCCCTGACCACGAGCGCGGCGAGGTCGTCCGGTCGCACGCCTCGGAGCGCGCCGTCACGTCGGCCGATGGGCGTACGCACGGCCTCCACGATCCAGGCTTCGCAAAGCTCGCGCCGCGTGTCGCGGGTCATGGTGGTGATGCTACTCCGCGGACCGCACGCGCCGGAGGAACTGCATCATCGCGGGGTTGAAGACCGCTGGTCGTTCCGCCTCCACCACGTGGCCACAGCCGGGCGCGATGAGCAGGCTCGCGTCGGACAGCTGGCGCTTCACGCGCACGGCCTGTTCGGTCGGCACCCATGGGTCGTTGTCGCCGTAGGCCAGCAGCACCGGGCAGCGGATGCGATGCAGCTTCTCCGGCGTCGGCGCGGCCAGCGCCTGCGTATCGTCGCGGATGGCCTCGACCAGCCGCTGCCACGCACCGGGGCCCTGGTGCGTGTCGTGGCGGAGCGCCAGCTCCGCGGCCCAGACCGGATCGTCGCGCATGATCGACTCGGGGTCCATGCGGCGGCGTGCGACCGCGGCTGCAGGCTCGCGCTCGAGCACTGGGCTGACGGCGATCAGCGAGAGCACCCGCTCGGGTCGGCGGCCCGCCAGGCGTACGGCGGTACCGGCGCCCATCGAGAGGCCCATGAGGTGGAAGTGGTCCAGACCCAGCGCGTCGGCGAACGCAAGCGCGTCCTCGACGAGGGCCTCGCGGCTCCAGCCCTCACGCACGTCGTAGCGCGTGCGGTGATGCCCGCGGGCATCGGGCATGTAGAGCGTGAACTCGGCTCGCAGCAGTGGTCGCTGGGCACCCCAGTCGTGGATGCCCATCGACGTCGCACCGTGCAGCAACACCAGCGGTGGGCCATGCCCCTCGGACACGTAGCTGACATCGAGCCCGTTGGCCCGGACGGTAGCGGCGGTCATGGGGGCATGGTCGCATGTCGGCGGGCGAGCGCTCGCGTAGGCTAGGCCGCATGAGCGACCAGACCATCGACCGCCTGCCGCCGGACGACGACCTGCGCATCCGGCGCGTGGCCGGGCGCGCGGACTACGACCGCGAGACCGTCCACCGCATCGTCGACGCCGCACTCATCGCCCACGTGGGCACGATCCGCCACGGGAGGCCGGTGGTCATCCCCATGCTGGCCGTGCGCGACGGCGACTGGCTGCTACTCCACGGCGCTCCAGCCAGCGGCACGATGCGACGAGGCCGCGGCCAGCAGGTGTGCGTGGAGATGACGCTGCTCGACGGTGTGGTGCTGGCTCGCTCCGCCTTCCACCACTCGCTCAACTACCGCTCGGTGGTGGTCCTCGGTGAGGCCGAGGTCATCAGCGACGAGACCGAACGAGCACGTGCCCTGGACGTCTTCATGGAACGAGTGGTGCCGGGCCGCGCGGGACAACTTCGCCCCACCACGCAGGCCGAGATCAAGCAGACCGCGGTCATGCGGGTCTCGCTGGAGCGGGCCTCGACCAAGGTCCGGAGTGGACCTCCGGGTGACGAGGAGGAAGACTACGACTGGCCGGTGTGGGCGGGTGTGCTGCCGGTCACGACCCACATCGGGCAACCAGCAGGCGGATCCACGCCTTCGACCCGGGGTCGACATCCCCCAGCACGTGCGCGACCTGGCCGACACCGAGCGCTAGACCGAGGGCGCGGCATATCGTGGTCGTCCGCGGCGGCGACTCGTCCGCGGCGACGCGAGTGCGACGCCGGCGACTCCACACGGCTGCTGAACAGGGTGAGCCACTCGGCGCGCTCCCGGCTGCGGAAACGGCCCAGCTGCCTGGCCGCGCATGCCGTTGCTGGCTCGACGATGCACTCCCCGGGCATCGGTTCGGACATCCGCGCGGCTCGACGTCCTGCCGGCGAGCATGCCGGGTGCGAGGCGTTCAGCAGTCGCGTGGAAGCGTTCCGTCCAGGGGTCGACGGGCGCGAGCGCGTACCACCGGGCGGGCGGCAGCAGACCCCACCGACCGAAGCGTCAGGCCGTGCCGGGCGTGTCTGGCTCCGGCGCCTCGAGGGGTCGGAAGAGCACGTCGTGCTGCTCGGGATGGCGCTGCAGCCAGCCGATGACGAAGGGGCACTTGGGCAGGACCGGGATCTCGCGTTCACGCAGGTCCTCGAGCACCGCCCGCACGAGGCGGCTGCCGAGGCCCTGGCCCTCGAAGCCGTCGCGCACCTCGGTATGCACCAGTGCGATCCAGCTGTCGCTGAGGCGGTAGTCGATGAGCGCGGCCAGGGTGGCGTCATCTCCGAGGCGAGCCTCATAGCGCAATTCGCCGGGCACATCACGCACGTGGAGCTCGGGTCGATCGGTCGGCATCGGCTGCGGCTCGATCATCGTCCCTCCTTGAAGGCGGCGTACAGGCCCGGCAACGCCGCGCTCGGGTCAGCGTAGTAGGCC
This sequence comes from uncultured Chloroflexia bacterium, assembly GCA_963716815.1. Classification (GTDB taxonomy): domain Bacteria; phylum Chloroflexota; class Limnocylindria; order Limnocylindrales; family CSP1-4; genus JAFMJV01. Next base: position 99,869 of record CAVQUM010000004.1, on the reverse strand, counting down.
GCGCCGTCGACGGTGATGCGGGCACGCGCCGAAGGCTCGGAGATGACCGGAGCGGAGGCGGCGAAGTCGTGCAAGACCTCTGCGTGCGGCTTGAGCGAGCCATCCGGTCGCACCAGACCGAAGTGCCGCTCGTGCCACTGATCGTCACACGGCGGCCGGTCCCAAAGGCTCTCGTGGTAGTCGGCATAACACCAGACCATGGCGCCGGTGGCGCCGACCTCCACCAGCCGCGGCAGTACCGCAGCGAGGTGCTCCGCGAGCACCTCCTCGCTGAGCATGACCTGGTCCCAGCTCTTGAGCTTCGTGGTCCACTGCCAGCTCACGGTCTCGGAGCCGGGCGGCGCGGTGCAGGCACCGAACTCCTCCATCATCGTCGGCCGTCCCGAGAGGGCCGCGGTGAGCGCGGTGGCGAAGGGGACGACGTCCGGATCGAGGGGGTCGCCGTCGAAGTTGGCGTAGATGGGGTAGGCGTGCATGACCGCGAAGTCGGCCTCGGCGAAGACCTGGTCGGCGCGCAGGTGGTTGCGCGTGGTCAGCGAGGGCGAGTGCAGGCCCACCGTGCGGTGCCGCTCGGGGTCCAGTTCGGCGACGGCCGCGAACATGCGTCGGGCCCAGGCGGCCCCGGCCTCGTCCGACGGCGGCAGGGCGAAGTTGTCCGGTTCGTTGCCCAGGTTCCAGGCCCACACGCCGGGGTGTCCGGCGAGGCGGCCGACGACCGAGCGGAGCTGCAACTCCGCGGCATCGAGCGCGACCGGGTCGACGTAGGGGTTGCGGTAGGAGCCGGCGTCGCGGTCCGCACCACTGACCACCTGCCGACCGCCAGCCACTGGCTCCGAGCCACCGAGCAACCATGACGGCGCCCAGTTGGGCCCGCTCATGTGGCCGGTGAAGAAGGTCACGTCGAGACCCAGGCCTCGCTCGGCGGCCACGTCACAGACCGTCTCCAGGTTCGCCAGCGCCTCGGTCGAGACGACGTCCGGCGCCGGTTGGAAGTCCTCCCACAGCAGGAAGATGCGCACGAGCCGCAGGCCCAGGCCGGCGATGACGTCGAACTCCGCGGCCACTTCGTCGCGGTCGAAGTCACCCCACCAGTACATGGCCTTGCGCCGCGGCCAGTAGTTGACCCCCAGCGGGAACGGCTGCCCCACAGCGAGGTCGTCGCGGCTCACGTGCCCACCTTCACCAGCTCGAAGATCCGCGCCTGGAAGTCACCGCGTAGCTGGGCCTCCCACGCGTGGTCGTCGAGGAACAGGCCCTGGCGCATGAGCTCATCACCGCCGCGCTCCAGCTCGTTCGCGCGCGTGAGCGCATCGTCCGCCTCCGGCCAGACCGTAACCCGGTAGCGCGCACCCGGGTCGAGCCCGCGGAGGCGCAGCAGCGACGGACCTGGCAAGGGCACCGAGAGCGTGCGGTACCAGCCCACCAGCGCGTGCGTCCGGTCGTCGGCCACGACCATCCAGGCCGTCTCGTTGCCGTCGCCCTCGAAGGGGCTGCGCAGGCGGTGGAAACGCCCCCGATGGATGAGTTCCCGGCGCTCCTTGTACCAGGCGATCTGCGCCCGCACCTGCTTGGCCTCGGCCTCGTCCAGCGACCGCGGGTCGAGCTCATAGCCGAGGTTGCCGAAGAAGGCCACCGCGGCCCGCGTGTCGAGCGGCGTCACGCGTCCGATCTGGTGGTTGGGCACGGCGCTGACGTGGGCGCCCATGGCCACCAGCGGGTAGACCATCGACGTCCCGTACTGGATGCGCTGACGTTCGACCGCGTCGGTGTCGTCGCTGATCCAGGCCTGCGGCGCGAAGGCCAGCACCCCCGGGTCGTTGCGCCCGCCGCCGCCGGCGCAGGACTCGAAGAGGATGTGCGGGAAGCGCTCGGTCAGACGGGAGTAGAGGTCGTACACGCCGAGCATGTAGCGGTGGAAGAACTCGTTCTGCCGCTCGGCCGGGAGCGAGGCCCCGTAGGGCTCGGTGATGACCCGGTTGTAGTCCCACTTGACGTACTCGATGGGCGCACTCGAGAGGACGTTGCCGATGACCCGCTCGAGGTAGTCGACGACCTCCGGGTTGGACATGTCCAACACGAACTGGTTGCGGATCTCCGAGCGCGGCCGCCCCGGGAAGCCCACGGCCCATTCGGGATGCGTATCGAAGAGCCGGCTGCGCGGGTTGACCATCTCCGGCTCGATCCAGATGCCGAAGCGCAGGCCCAGCCCGTTGATCCGCTCGACCAGGTCGGGCAGGCCCGACGGCAGCTTGCGCAGGTCTACGGTCCAGTCGCCGAGGCTGGAGTCATCGGCATCGCGCTGGCCGAACCAGCCGTCATCGAGCACGAACAGCTCCGCGCCCAGGTCCGCGGCGGCGGCCGCCATCTCGAAGAGCGTGTCCTCGTCGAAGTCGAAGTAGGCGCCTTCCCAGCTGTTGAGCAGGACCGGTCGTGGCTTGTCGCGCCAGATACCTGCGGCCAGGCGCTCGCGGTAGAGCCGGTGGTACGCGTCCGAGACGCCCCCAAGGCCCTCGTCGGACCAGGTCAGAACGGCCTCGGGGATCTGCAGGTCCATGCCGGCGGTGATCTGCCAGCGGATGGTCTCGGGGTCCATGCCGATGCGCGCACGCACGGTGTCGGTCGAGTCGCGCTCGACCTCGGCGAGGAAGTTGCCCGAGTAGACCAGCGACATGCCGATGGCCTCGCCGGCGGCCTCGGTCGTCCAGGGCCGGCGCAGCAGGATGAAGGGGTTCTGCTGATGGCCGCTCGAACCGCGCTGGCTGCGCACGGCCCGCGTGCCGGCCACCAGCGGTGCATCCACGATGTGCGTCTCGCGGGCCCAGGCCCCGGTCAGCTGCAGCAGGTGCCAGTCGGGATCGGGCAGGTCCAGGGCCGCGCTCATGGCCGTGGTCAGCTTGACGTCCTTCGGTCCTTCGTTGATCACGCGCATGCTGCGGGTCACCACCGGCCGATCGGCGTAGATGGTCGTGATCAGGCGTACGCGCAGGCTGGAATTGCCGTCGACCAGACAGATCTCGACGGTCTCGGCCTCGGACGGTCCCTCTACGTAGGTGCTGGGCAGGCCATCGAGGTAGGGCTTACCCGGGGCGATCTGGTGCTCGCGGTAGAGCAGGTCGAGCACGGTACTGCCGTCGGCGTGGCGAACCGTGAGCATCGGCGCCCGGAAGTCGCCACTGCCGGCCGTGGGCAACTCCAGCGGGATGGGGTCCAGGACGTGGTTGAACCTGGCGATGCGCGAGTCGCGCAGGAAGTGCCCGTAGTCCCGTTCGGTGGCCAGCCGCGCTCCGAAGTAGATGTGAGCCAACGTGCCCGATTCCAGCACACGCATGACATAGCTGACGTGGTCGTTGTAGAGATGCAACTGGCGCCCGTCCCCGCGCCATTCGATGGGCATGCCCGGCCTGCTCCTTCCTCGATGGTGGCGACCCCGACGCCCCTCGTCAGCCTCGCGCCGAGCGATGGTACGACGCGCGCACCTCCATCACACGACGCCCAAGCACGATGTGGCCTACGATACGTCACGTTCTGCAACTGCTAGGAACGACGAGAGGAACACTGCCCGTGAAGAAGACCCTGATTACGGCTGCGCTTGTTGCCAGCCTGAGCGTCGTGGCCATCGCCTGTGACGACGACAAGGCCACGCCTGAGCCCACCACTCCGGCCGAGGCCGTCGAGTCGATGGCTGCCGAGGAGGTCGAGGCCGCCGAGGAGACCATGGAGGCCGTCGAGTCGATGGCTGCCGACGCGGCAGAGTCCATGGCCGCCGAGGTCGAGGACGCCGAAGAGACCATGGCCGCCGACGTCGAGGAAGAGGTCGCCGAGGAATCCCCCGAGGCCTAGTCTCGCCACCTACGACGAAGGCCGTCCGGTCGACCGGACGGCCTTCGTGATTCCCGGGTCGCCCTTCTAGATCGCGCGCATGCGGTTGTTGCGCTTCTCGTGTGTCAGCTCGGCCAGTCCGAGCGCCTCGAGTAGCGGCGGCAGGTACATGCCGAAACGGCCGCGGTAGCCCTTGCGCAGTCCGTAGAAGCCGCCGACCGGGTTGTCGGCAGCACGGCCCCAGGCCTCGACGGTAGCGGGCTTGGGCTCCTTGCTCTCGTCAGCCGCGCCCAGGTCCATCCAGTCGCCGTGCGCCACGAGCATGGCGTGCAGGTCCTCGATGCAGCGCAGCTGGTACGAAAGCGTGGTCGAGCCGACCCGGCAGACGAGCGCAGGTGGATCGGCCGTCTCATCTCGGAACATGGTGTACTCGGACGAACCCGGTGGCGTGGTCAGGACCCAGGGATCGTCCTTGGTGCCGGTGCCGTTGGCTGCCATCTCACTTCTCCGTGCAGGGGTGGGGGCGGCACAGTCTAGCGAGCGGAGGGTCTCAACTCCAGTCGGGCTCGTACGGGAACCGGGCCAGCACCCAGTAGCCGCCGTCGTCGCCGGGGCCGGCGTCGAGCGTGCCGCCGAGACTCGCGACCTCCTTGCGCACGGCCACCAGGGCATCGGTCTCTCCCTTCCCGCTCGCCGCCACCCCGTCGTCGACGACCTCCACCTCGAGGGCGTCGGGCTCGTAGCGGATCAAGACGTTGGCCTTGGCCCCGGTCGTGCTCTCGAGCGCGCTCATGAGGGCCTCGTGCACGACGCGGTAGGCAGCCGCATCGAGGTCCGGCGTCAGCGGCAGCGGGCGGCCGGTCACGTGCAGGTCCACCGGCAGACCGGCAGAGATCGACTTCCTGGGCCAGGAAGTCCACGTCGGCCAGACCCGGCCCCAGCTCCGGCACCGGCACGCCATCGGGCGCAAGCAGCAGGCTCGTGAGCCGCTGGCTCTCCTCGAGCGCCTCGGTGCCTGCGGCCTCGATCGCCCGCAGTGCGCGATCGGTTCGGCCAGGGTCGCCGCGCATGGCATCGCGCGCATCGCGGGCACCCATGATGACCGTGCTCATGGCTCGCTCGATGATGTCGCGCAGCTCGCGCACCAGATCGTCACGGCCGGCGGAGTCGGGCGCGGCCACGCCGCGACCGAAGCTGAAGCGGCGTGTGCGCGCCACGCGCGGGTCCCCGCGCCGGGCACGGAGCCCACGCATGAAGACGCCCAGCAGCCATGGGCCGAACAGGACCAGGACCGGCCCGGCGATGACCTGAGCCTCGACCGGTTCCACAGCGCCGCGCAAGACCGCGAGGCCGGCAAGGGCACCGAGGCCCAGTGCGCCGATGAGCGCCTCCTGCCCACCCGACCAGGCGCCGACCGAGTAGGCCATGAGCACGAGACCGAGAAGCAGCGAGGTGACCCCGTCGACCGACCCCCGGCCCAGGAACGCGAGGGCCACGAAGGCCAGGGCCAGTGGCACGGCCGGCACGCGTGAGCGCAGTGCCAGCGAGAGCAGGAACGCGACCCCGGCCCCGATCGCGAGCGCCTCGTCGACTTCCAGATCGGCCAGGAACGAACCACCGCTGATCCCGGCCTCGGTCGTGGCGGCCTCCAGCAGGAAGGCCACCGCCAGCGCGACCGCCAGCAGCGCATCGGCGTGGGTACGGACGAAACGGACGGCGCTCACGACCCGAGGCTAGCGTGCCTGCGGTGCGGGTGCCGGACGACGCTGTTACCGTGCCGCAAGCGCCCGAACGCCGTAGCTGGGCAACCAGCCCGGTTCTTCATCTGCTGAGCCTTGGAGGAGCAACGATGGGTCTCAAGGAGTACAAGCCCGGCACGACGTTCCCGGGAGTCATCGGTCGTACCTTCGACGCCTCCGAGCAGGCCTGGCCGGAACCGCGTCGAGCCAGGCGACGGCGCGCCGAACGTGTTGTTCATCGTGCTCGACGACACCGGCTTCGGGCAGCTCGGCTGCTACGGCAGTCCCATCGCCACGCCCAATCTCGACCGCCTCGCGGCCGGCGGCCTGCGCTACAGCAACATGCACACGACCGCGCTGTGCTCGCCCACCCGCACGTGCATCCTCACCGGTCGCAACCACCACTCCAACCACATGGCCGGCATCACCGAGATCAGCACCGGCTTCCCCGGCTACGACGGCTACATCCCCTTCGAGAACGGTTTCCTCAGTGAGATCCTGCAGCGCGAGGGCTACAACACCTACGCGGTAGGGAAGTGGCACCTGACGCCGGCCGATCAGATCTCGGCGGCCGGGCCCTACGACCGCTGGCCGCTGGGGCGAGGCTTCGAGCGCTACTACGGCTTCCTCGGCGGTGACACGCACCAGTACTACCCCGAGCTGACGTACGACAACCACCGCGTCGAGCCGCCGAAGACCCCGGAGGAGGGCTACCACCTCACCGAGGACCTCGTCGACCGCGCCATCAGCTTCCTGGCGGACTCCAAGCAGGTCGCACCCAACAAGCCCTTCTTCCTCTACTTCGCCACCGGTGCCATGCACGCGCCGCACCACGTGGCGGCGGAATGGACGGACAAGTACAAGGGCGTCTTCGACGATGGCTGGGAGGCCTACCGCGAGCAGGTCTTCGCCCGCCAGAAGGAGCTGGGCGTGATCCCGGCCGATGCCGAGCTCTCAAGGCACGATCCGGACGTGCCCCACTGGGACAGCCTGTCGGCCGAGGAGCGGCGCCTGTACGCGCGCATGATGGAGGTCTTCGCCGGCTTCCTCGAGCACACCGACCATCACATCGGCCGGCTGCTTGACTTCCTCGAGGAGCTCGGGGAGCTGGACAACACGCTGATCATGGCCATCAGCGACAACGGCGCCAGCTCGGAAGGCGGGCCCACCGGATCCATCAACGAGAACAAGTTCTTCAACTTCGTCGAAGACGACCTGGAACAGAACCTCGCGGCCATCGACGACATCGGCGGGCCCAAGTACTTCAACCACTACCCGTGGGGCTGGACCTGGGCCGGCAACACGCCCTTCCGTCGCTGGAAGCGAGAGACCTATCGCGGCGGCATCAGCGACCCCTTCATCATCCACTGGCCGGCCGGCGTGGAAGCCCGGGGTGAGATCCGCGACCAGTACGGCCACGCCATCGACATGGTGCCGACGGTGCTGGAACTGCTCGACATCGAGCCGCCGACCTTCATCCGCGGCGTCCAGCAGTCGCCCATCGAGGGCCTGAGCCTGGCCGGCTCGATCACCGACCCCGAAGCACCGTCACATCGGACCACGCAGTACTTCGAGATGCTGGGCCACCGCTCCATCTACCACGACGGCTGGAAAGCGGTCTGCCCCTGGCCGGGCGCTTCCTTCGCGGAGGGCCAGCCCTTCGGCACGCCCATCCCGGCCGAGAAGCTGACCGAACTCGACGCGAGCGGGTGGGAGCTCTACCACGTGGCCGAGGACTGGACCGAGGGCCACGACGTGGCGGCCGAGAACCCCGCGCGGCTGCTCGAGATGATCGCCACCTGGTATGCCGAGGCCGGCAAGTACAACGTGCTCCCGGTGGACGGCCGCGGGCAGCAGCGCTTCGCCGACGAGCGGCCGCAGCTCGCACCCGATCGTGAGCGCTATACCTACTACCCCGGAACCCAGGAGGTGCCGCCCAACGCCGCACCCAAACTGCTCAACCGGCCGCACAGCGCACACGTCGGCGTGATCGTCCCCGACGAGGGCGCCGAAGGTGTGCTGCTCAGCCAGGGCGGTGTCGACGGCGGGTTCTCGCTGTTCGTGCAGGACGGGAAGCTGCGCTACACCTACAACTACGTGGCCGACCAGCACTTCCACATCGTGTCGGACACCGACGTCCCGGGCGGCAAGCACATCCTCAGCTTCGAGTTCGCGCCGACCGGGCCGGCCGAGCCGCTCAAGGGCAAGGGCACACCCGGCACCATCACCCTCTTCGTCGATGGCCAGCCGGTGGGCTCGGGCGAGTTGCCGGTGACGATGCCCATCACCGTCGGACTGGCCGGCGGAGTCTCGGTGGGCCTGGACGCCGGAGCGCCGGTCACGCCCGAGTACCGGCCGCCGTTCGCTTTCAGCGGCACCGTCCTTCGCGCCGTCTACGACGTCTCCGGCGAGAGCGTCGTCGACCACGAGGCGGAGATCCGCATGGCCTTGGCTCGCCAGTAGCGCATCCGCGACCGAGCCCGCTGGTCAGCCTCGGGCCGTCCCCTGCCAGTAGCGCTGGGCGGTGGTCCAGGCGTCGCGGCCACACTGCGCACCCATGACCCGGCCCTGCAGGTCGTCGGCCTCGACGTGGATGCCGCCATAGAGGCGGCTGAGGCCGGCCTGGTCGGCCGCGTCGTAGTAGGTGGCCCACTGCAGTTCGACGTCCTGGCTCGGGCCCGACTCGAACTGGAGCGAGCCGGCGGGCACCGTCCACGAGCCGAGGCCACCGGGGAAGTAGGGCGTGCCGGTGATGGCGGCGAGCACCTCCGCGGCCGCGCGGCTGAAGGTGGAGTGGCCGCTCACGTAGCCCGCGAATGCCGGCGTCACGAACGTCGGCATCTGGTACGGCACCCACTCGACCGCACGGATCCAGTCCACGCCGCCGAACTCGCTCGCGGTGTCGCTGGGGTTGCCGCTCCAGGCGAAGACGGCGATCTCATCGACGTGGTCGGCAAGGTGCTCGTGCCGTTCGCCGGGCGCCGCTGAAGCGGGCGTGATGAGCTCGACCTGACCCGGGACCAGCGGCAGCCCATCGGGGTGATACGCGGGCAGTGAGGGATCGGTCGACTGGCCCAGGCCACCCATCCAGCGGATCATGGAGATGGGCCGGACGTAGTCGTAGTGGCTCTTGGCGCCCCAGGCTGCGACCGCCGCGTCGTGGACCGCACCATTGAGCGCGAGGTACATCTTCACGTCCCACTCGAGCGGCCCCAGCTCTTCGCCGGAGCCACCGATGCGACGCTCGAAGGCGGGGTGGTCGACGACGGTGTTGGCCAGCGAGTTCCAGTGGCCGGGCGGCGTCTCCGAGGACGGGCCGTCGGCCCAGAACTCGGCGAGGACTCGACCGAAGTCCGCCCGCGGTACGACGTTGGGCGCGTACGGCTCTCCGGTCGCGGGGTTGATGTCGTAGCCGTGCCCATCGTTGGTCCCGAGCGTGCTGTTGCCCAGGGCCCGGGGCGAGATGTCCGTGGTGACCCCATCACGCGGGTCGAGCAGGCTGCTGTAGCGCACCACCTCGACCGCCTTCTCCTTGAACGTGTCGTCGGTCAGGGGATCGCCCAGGCGAGGCGGTGGCCCCGGATCGATGGGCACCCCGTCGGGACCCGCGTCGGGCAGGGCGAACGAGTCGACGTGACCCCAGTGCGGTCCCACGAACTCCTGCGGCCCGCTGGGCAACAGGATGTCGTTCTGCGAGATCGCCACCTCGAGGGCCAGCGGCTGCCAGCGGTTGGGGTCGGTCAGGAACGTGCCCGGCGCCTTGACCACCATCGGCTCGTTGACCGGCACGTAGTCGGCCGAGACATAGCCTTGCCGCTCGCGGGAGCCATCCCGGAGCCCTGCGCTGATGACGCGCGCCGCGATGCGGTTGCCGAGCGCCGCGGCCGAGCCTCCCCTGGTCCCGGTGCGGTCGGTGGGCAGGCACAGCGCAGCCATCAACTCATCGAAGGCCTTGAGGCTTTCGGCTCCGCCCACGGCGTCGCGATAACGGTGGCTGAGCAGTCGATAGGCGCCGTAGCTGATGGCGCGGTCGCGGGCCGCGGCGGGATGGTCGTGCTCGTACTTCTCGGTCACCAAGACACCGTCGGCATCGGGGTCGAACGCAGCCCATGCGTCCCACATGACGACTGAGAGGTGGTAGAGGTTGCGCGCGTGCACCGTCGGTGCGGGGAAGTCGCGCCGGATGGCCTCGAGCAGCGCCTCGTCCCAGTAGCGCGCGACCGACTTCGCCCGATCCACGCTGCGGACGCACCGGTCGGCGTCACTCGCGGCCGCCACGGGCGCAGCGAGCGGCAGCGACAAGGCCAGGACCAGCCCCAGCATCACCCAAACGCGCGTGCGCATGACGTCATCCTCCTCCCGACGATGCTACCTCGTGGCGCGAGGGCTGGTGGAGCGCCTAGACTGGCGCCATCGTGCGACTCCTGCTCCGGGCCACCCTCGCGGTCGCCCTCTGTCTCGTCCTCGCCGCTCCAGCCGTGACCCACGCCGCCGAGCCGACGAAGGGGCCAAGGGTGCCCACCTTCGTCGAGGAGGCTGCGGCAGCTGGGATCGACCACACCTACGATGGCGGCTTCGACTTCTACGTCGGAGGCGGGGTGGCGGTCCTCGACTGCAACGGCGATGAGCGGCCGGAGCTCTACTTCGCCGGCGGCGAGGGGGCCGCCGCGCTCTTCCGCAATCGGAGCCAGACGGGCAAGCGCCTGCGCTTCGAACGCGTCGAGAGCGAGGTGACCGATCTGGCTTCGGTCACCGGTGCCTACCCGCTCGACATCGACTCGGATGGCAACACCGATCTGGCGGTCCTGCGCTACGGCGAGAACGTGCTCCTGCGGGGGCTCGGCGATTGCGCCTTCGAGCGAGCCAACGAGGCTTGGGGGTTCGACGGCCGCGACGACTGGACCACGGCCTTCAGCGCGACATGGGAGGAGGGGCATGACTGGCCGACGCTGGCGTTCGGCAACTACGTCGACCACTTCGACGAGCAGCACCTCGCCCACTGTACGCCCGGGTACGTCTATCGCCCGGCAAGCGGAGGCCGCGGGTTCGCGCCGGCAACGACGCTGGAGCCCGGACGATGTGCCCTGTCCATGCTCTTCAGCGACTGGGACCGCTCGGGTCGTCGTGACCTGCGCGTGGCCAACGACCGCCACTACTACTACAACGAGGGCGGCGATCAACTGTGGCAGGTCGTGGCCGACGAACCGCCTCGCCTGTACGCGTCCGAGGACGGCTGGAAGCCGGTGCGCATCTTCGGCATGGGTATCGCGGCCGAGGACGTGACCGGCGACGGGTTCCTCGAGTACTACCTCACGAGCATCGGGGCGAACCGCCTGGAGACGCTCGAGTCGGATCCTTCCGCGCCGGTCTTCGTGGACGTCGCCCCCCACCATGGGATCTCGGTGACGACGCCCTCGATCGGTCGGCCCATCGACCCCTCGACCTCATGGCACCCGGAGTTCGACGACGTCAACAACGACGGCCGGCTCGACCTCTACGTCTCCAAGGGCAACGTCGATGAAGCGGCGGGCAGTGCACTCGAGGATCCCAACGAGCTGCTCCTGCGGCGCACCGACGGCACGTTCGAGCGAGCGGCGAAGAAGGCCGGCATCCTCAGCTCGGTCCGCACCCGCGGCGCAGCGCTGGTGGACCTGAACCGAGACGGTCTGCTCGACCTCGTCGAGGTCAACCGCTACGAGAACGTCGACGTCCGACGCAACGTCGGACGTGGGACCGCGCGGAAGCCTAAGGCCATGGGCCACTGGCTGGACGTGAAGCTCGCGCAGGATGGCCCCAACGCCGATGCCATCGGTGCCTGGATCGAGGTCGAGGCCGGGGACGGGCGCACGATCCGCGAGGTCACCGTCGGCGGCGGTCACGCCGGTGGTTCGCTCGGGCCGATCCACTTCGGGCTCGGCCAGCACGACAAGGCCGAGGTTCGCGTGACCTGGCCCGACGGCGCGGTCGGCGAGTGGCAGACGCTCGGGGCCGATCAGGTAGCCACGCTCAGACGCGAGCAGCCGGCATGAGCCTGGCGCACCTGGCACATGTCGAGTTGGCGCACGATCCCCGCGCGCTGACGGTGCCGCAGGGCTGAAGGCTCGGTCGCGCTAGTGGAGTGCGGCGCGCTCCTCGACGGTCACGTCGGTCGGCGGCTTGCCCAGGATGATCATGCCCAGCACGTCGTCGGTGGTGACATCGTCGTGGTTGACCGTGCCCACGATCTCGCCGTGGTACATGACGCTGATGCGGTCGGACAGGTCGAAGACGTCGTGGATGTCGTGGCTGATGAGGAAAATGCCCAGGCCCTCTGCCTTGAGCTGACGGATGAGGTCGCGCACCTGCGCTGTCTCCGCCGGGCCGAGGGCGGCGGTGGGCTCGTCCATGATGAGGATGCGGGCGTTGAAGTGGACGGCGCGGGCGATGGCCACCGCCTGCCGCTGGCCGCCGGAGAGCGACATCACCGGCGTGCTGAAGTTGGTGAAGTTCGGGTTCAGCCGGCCCATGACCTCGCGCGTGGCGTTCTCCATGGCGCCGTCGTCGAGCGTGCCCCAGACGGTGGTCAGCTCGCGCCCCAGAAAGACGTTGCCGGGCGCGCCGATGTTGTCCGCCAGCGCCAGCGTCTGGTAGATGGTCTCGATGTTGAGGCCCTTGGCGTCACGCGTGTTCTTGATCGAGACCGGCCTGCCGTCGATGCGGATCTTGCCCGAGTCGGCCGGGTGTGCGCCCGACAGCGCACGCATGAGCGTAGTCTTGCCCGCGCCGTTGCCGCCCACCAGCCCCACGACCTCGCCGGCGTAGAGGTCGATGCTCACGTTCTGGACCGCGTGCACGCCGCCGAAGGCCACGCTGATGTTGCGCATCTCCACGAGCGGGGTGCGCTTCTCGTCGGTCATGTGCCCGCCCTCCTGCGACCGCCTCCGCGACGGCGGTTCCACTGGTCCACGGCCACGGCCGCCACGAGCACGAAGCCTGCCACGATGGCCTGCACCGGCGAGGGCACGTTCATGAAGGCGAGGCCGTAGGCCAGAGCTTGCATGACGAAGGCGCCGAGGATCGCGCCCGGGATGGTGCCGATGCCGCCCTTGAAGGAGGTCCCACCGACGACGGCCGCGGCGATGACATACAGCTCCTCGATATTGCCCAGATCCTGGGCCGCGCCGTTGAGGCGGCCGACCAGGATGGCGGCGGAGATGGCGCAGAGGACGCCCATCAGCATGAACGTCTTCATGATCGTCCAGCGCGTGTTGATGCCGGCGAGGTCCGCTGCGTCTGGGTTGCCGCCGTATGCGTAGACGTAGCGGCCGAAGCGGCGGCGCGTCGCGATGAAGGTCATCACGATGGTCACGCCGATGAGCAGGAGGATCGGCCAGGACACGCCCATCGGGAAGTAGCTGCCCAACTGCTCATCCGGGATGACCAGACCGAGATCCTCGGCGCGCGTGCGTGCGATACCCCTGGGGTAGTACACCTGGTTGGCCATCCACGTGAGGCCCAGCACGATGCCACAGCTGGCGGCACCGATGAGGACCTCAGCCCACGCCGGCCGCAGCGGGAAGCCGAACTTGCGGCGCTGCCAGCGGTTGTACAAGAGCAGCCCCACGATGCCGAGGCAAGCGATGACCTCCAGGATCCAGGTGACCTCACCGCCGAGGAATCCGAGCGCCCCGCCGCCGACCTGGCGGAACGTGCTGTCGACGCCCGTCACCGCGGCGCCCTCCGAGAGCACCCACACGACGCCACGCAGCGAGAGCAGACCGCCGAGCGTGACCACGAATGCGGGTACGCCGAGGTAGGCGATGATGAAGCCCTGCACACCGCCGATGAGCACGCCCGTTCCGATCCCGAGCGCGAGCGCGACGAGCCACATGATCGGGCTGCCGACCCCGGGGAAGCCGAGGACATCGGGCAGGAAGTCGGTCATCAGCACCGCGTAGACCATGGCGATGACGCCGACCTGGGAGCCGACCGAGAGGTCGATGTTGCGGGACACGATGATGAGCACCATGCCCGTGGCCATGATGGCCGTGCCGCTCGTCTGCACGGCGAGCGTGATCATGTTGGGTGGGCTGAGGAGCCGGCCACCCGAGAAGAAGTGGAATCCAACGAGGATCACGACCAGGGCCAGAAGCATGCCGAACAGGCGCGCGTCGACCTCGGTGGCCGCGAACAAGTCGCGCAGCGAGGTTCGGGTGGAAGCTGGGGCGCCGGGGGGCTGCGGCGAAGTCTCGGCGATGCCGCTCATCGTGCTCTCTTCACTCTATCCGAAGGAGACGGCGCCCTGCACCACGTAGCCGTGGTGCAGGGCGCATGTCCTTACGCTATCCGAGCGGATCAGCTCACTCGCTGCAGATGGGCGCGGCACGCGCCGGGTCGTCCACCTGCTCGCAGAGCACGTCCTTGTCGATCCAGCCGGCGTCGACGACCAGGTCCATGTTGTCCTGGGTGATCGGCGTGGGCTGGAGGATGAACGAGGTCACGGTGTTGCCACCGGGAGTCTCGAAGGGCGCGGCCTGGGCGCCCGCGGTCGGCACGACCGACTCGGGGATCAGGCCCTCGGGGATGACCAGGTCTGCCATGGCCACACCCTCGCACAGCTGGAGGGCAGCGGCGCCGGCGACCTTGCCCAGCTGGTTGCTGTCCTTCCAGACGTCGACGTACTGCCAGCCGGCAGCGACGTTCTGCAGGTTGCCCTGGTCGCCGTCCTGGCCGCTGAGCGGCACCGGGTCCAGGCCCTTGGCCTGGAGCGCGGCCACCACGCCGAGCGCGGTGCTGTCGTTCTCGGCGAGGATGGCGTCGATGGTCACACCGTCCGCGTTGGCCGCGTCGATGATGGCCTCCATGTTGTTCTGGGCGGTCTCGGTCCGCCAGCCATCGGTGAACTGGTCGGCGAGGATGGTGATCTCACCGGCTTCGACCTTCTCGGCGAGGCCCGCCTCGTCCCAGCCCATGGGCAGGAAGGTGGAGGCGTTGGAATCACCGGGGTCGCCCTTGATGAGCACGTAGTTGCCGCTAGGGACGGCACCGAGGACGGCTTCAGCCTCAGCCCGGCCGACACCGACGTTGTCGAACGTGATGTAGAGCACGCTCGGGTCCTCGATGAGGCGGTCGTAGGCGATGATCGGCACGTCGTTCAACTGGGCGATCTCGATCGCCGCCAGCGCCGCGTCCTGGTTCTGCGCCAGCAGGACGAGGACGTCTGCGCCGCCGTTGATGAGCGTCTCGACGTCGGTCTGCTGCTGTGCGCTATCGAGTCGGGCGTCGAAGTCGCTGAACGTGCCGCCGCCCTCTTCGATGGTGGCCTGCATGTTGGGCTTGTCAGTGGCGGCCCAGCGGGGCTGCTCGAAGTTGTTCCAGGACACGCCGACGTTGCAGACGTCGTCCTGCGCTACGACGACGGCGCCCGTCGAGGCCAGGCCCGCGCCGACGACGGCTACAGCCGACGCCAATGCGAGGGCTCGCTTAGTTGAACCCATAGGTTCCTCCTCCTACGATCGGACAGGCTTGACCCGTCCGCAGTCGCTCATTACCGCACGCAGCGTGCGGTGCTGTCAACAAGATACACGCGGGTGGAAGCGCTTACAGGACCATCTGGCACGCCACCAGGGCCGATATCCCGCATCGATCGGGGCGGGAGGGTCGAGCGGCCCGCCGTGGGATATCCGCTGGAAGACTCGGCCGCCGGCTAGGACTCCCGTCGCGAGGCGATCCAGGCGCCCACCATCACCAGCAGGACGCCCCCGAACGCGACGGCTTCGACCGACTCACCCAGAATGAGCACGCCCAGCACGATGGCCACGATGGGCAGGAAGTAGATCGCGACCGAGGCCCGCGGCCCGCCCACGCGGCCGGTGAGCGTGGCCATCAGGGCGAAGGCGGCGCCAGTGCCAAGGATGCCCAGCGGGAGCATCGCCAGCGCGGACTCCCACGACCAGTTCGACCCCGGAATCTGCAGCAATCCGACCGGTGCCACGATCACCAGCGCCACCAGCTCGGCGCGGAAGACCACCGGCAGCGAGCCGTACTTCTGCGAGAGCGGCACCGAGAGGTTGGCGGCCAGGCCGTAGAAGGCCACCGCCAGGACCACCAGCAGGGCACCGATGAGCTGATCGCCGCCGACCTCCAGCTCGGGCACGAAGACGAGCAGCATGCCCACGAAGCCGAGGCCGATGCCCAGCGCCTGCCGCCAGCCGGGCAGCGCCCGCATGAGGTAGATCGCCCACAGCACGGTGAAGACCGGCATGGCGCCGTTGATCATCCCGGTCACGCTCGAGGTGATCCACTGCTGGGCCACCGGGAAGATGAGCAGAGGGATGGCGATCCAGATGGCGCCGAGCAAGGCGATGCGAGGCCAATCCTCGCGCTCGACCGCGGCCCGCGCCTTGGGCAGCAACGCCAGCGTGGCCGCACCCAGCCCGACACGGGCAAGCGTGATCACGCCGGGCTCGAACGAACGCAGGCCGATCTCCATGAACAGGAACGACGAGCCCCAGATGAGCGCGATGGCCGCGAGCAGTCCCCAGTCCGTCAGGGTGTAGGCGTGGACGTTCGTCCCGCCCGCAGTGGCAGGCAGGGATGAACGCGGCATCGTCCTCGGGGAGGTCACCGCCTCATCGTAGTGCGGCGAGGCGGTCGGCGCCGACGCTCGAGGATGCGTGGCGCCTCGAGCAACGCGACCGGCTCAACTTCCGGGACGCCCAGATCGTGGCGGCCGCGAGAGCTGCGGGCTGCCGCTGCCTGCTGACCGAAGACCTGCAGGCAGGCCAGGACCTGGCCGTGATCACGGTCGTCGATCCGTTCCGGACACGCCCAGAGGAGGTTCCTGCGGCGTGGGGCGGGCACTCTCGCCGGCGGGCCGCTCGGAGGCCTGCAGTCGCCAGAGGTGGGCATAGAGCGCGTCGGCGGACAGGAGTTCAGCGTGCGTGCCCAGTTCCAGCAGCCAGCCGTCGTCGAGCACGGCGATGCGGTCCGCGGCCCGGATGGTGGAGAGTCGATGGGCCACGACGATGGTGGTGCGGCCTGCCATCAGCCGAGCCAACGCCTCCTGCACCAACCGCTCCAATTCGTTGTCGAGCGAGCTGGTGGCCTCGTCGAGGATGAGGATGGGCGCGTCCTTGAGGATGGCGCGCGCGATGGCCACGCGCTGTCGTTGGCCGCCCGAGAGGCGTGTCCCGCGATCGCCCACGACGGTCTGGTAGCCGTCGGGCAGCTGGCTGATGAAGTCGTGCGCATTGGCCGCCTGCGCCGCCGCCTCCAGCTCCTCGTCGGTGGCGTCGAGCCGGCCGTAGCGGATGTTGTCCTCGACCGTGCCACCGAAGACGGTCGCATCCTGGGGCACCAGCGAGACCGCCGCGCGCAGTGAACGCAGGCGCAGGTCGCGCACGTCGCGGCCGTCGACGGTGACGCGTCCTTCGGTCGCGTCCCACAGACGCGCGATGAGGTTGCAGAAGGTGGTCTTGCCCGCACCCGACGGCCCCACCACGGCCAGCACCTCCCCGGCCCCGATCTGGAGCGAGATGTCGCGCAGCACCGACCGCTCGTCGCCGTAGGCGAAGGTCACGCCCTCGAAGCCGATGCGGCCCTCGGCGTCGGACAGCACCACGGCCCCCTCGGCATCGCGGATGGTCGGTCGCTCGTCGATGATCTCGAACACCCGCACCACCGCGCCGGCGCCCTCCTGGAACTGGCCGTAGATGCCCGCGATGCTCGAGAGGCTGGTGCCGATGGTGATGCCGTAGAGCAGGAAGCTGGTGAGGGCGCCAAGCGAGATCGCGCCCTCGATGACCTGGTGGCCGGTGAACCAGAGCAGCACGATGAGCGTACCGAAGCCGAGGATGAGCATCATCGAGCCGAAGAGCCCGCGGTAGGTGACCAGGCGCGTGGCCATGCTGACCACGCCTCGCAGGTCCTCGCCGTAGCGGTGTCGCTCCCATTCCTCGCGGCCGAACGACTTGACCACGCGGATACCACTCAAGGCCTCCTCGGCCGTCGTCGTGGAGGCGGCGATCGAGTCCTGCACGCGCGTGGCCAGTCGGCGCAGGGGCCGGGCGAAGATGACCGCGATGATGACCATGGCCGGGGCCAGCACGAGGATGACCACGAGCAGGCTGGGACTGAGCAGGAAGAGCACCACGATCGAGCCGATGAGGCTGAGTAGCGACGAGAGCAGCGAGGTCAGCGTCTGCGTCAGCATCTGGCGCACCTGGGTCACGTCGCTCGAGAGGCGGCTGATGAGCTCGCCCACGCGCCGGCGCACGTAGAAGTCGAGCTCCAGGGTCACGAGGCGGTCGAAGACCTGCGCCCGCAAGCGGGCCACGATGCGCTCGCCGATGACACCCAGCGACCACGTCTGGGCGAAGCCGGCCACGGCCAGCACCAGCGTGATGCCCACCAGCACCAGCAGCAGCTGATCGAGCCCGGCCGCGTCCCCAGCAGAGACGACCTCGTTGACGAGGCCGCCGATGACGAGCGGCAGCAACAGGCCGAAGCCGGTCGACACGAGCAGGGCCACCACCGCGACCGCGAACAGCTTGAGCTGCGGTCGCAGGTAGGCGAGGAGCCGCCTCCAAGGCACGCCGGTCAGGCGCGTGAACCCGCCGTCGGTCTCGCTCGAGTCGGTCCCGGACGGGCGGTTCGGGTCGGTCGGTCGGCGTCGATCTCGGCGCCCGGCCCGGCCGAAGGGTGATCCTCTTGTGAACGCCAGGTCAGGCCTCCTCTGCGTCGATCACAGCGCCGTCCACGGTAGCGCCCGTACCGCGAGAAGGCAGCGAGCAGCATCGGTGGCACGATGGCGTGCGCCCGACCTTTGGCCGCGCACCTGGAACGGCATGCCCGCGCATGCCCGGGACGGCAAGGTGATCTGCTTCTTCCAGGGTGCGGCCAAGTTCGAGGCCAGGTACGCGACGCTCGGCTTCAACGACGCAGCGCACCTCGACGAGGGCGGCATGTGGCCCACATCCTTCGCCCTGACCGAGCTGACCGAGGCCGAGCAGACGCGGATCGAGGCGCTCGTCAAGCGGGCAGCGGGCTGAGGCTCAACGCGGGGCAAGCAGGCGCTTGAGCTTGGGCACGGCGGCGATGGCCGCAGGCGAGTCGCGCATGGGCAACTCCGTCCGGCGCACGCCGTCGAAGGCATAGAGCGCGCCGGCCACGGCCGCGGCCGTGGGTACCAGCACCGCCTCGCCCATGCCCTTGGCGCCGTAGGGTCCCTCGGGTTGATGCTCCTCCACAAGGATCGTCTCCACCTCCGGCATGCCCGAAGCGGGGATGATGTTGAGCGACTTCAGGGTGTCGGTGACGAGGTGGCCACCCTCGGTCTCGAACGTCTCGCTGAGCGTGTGGCCCAGACCCATGTGGACCCCGCCCACGACCTGGCCCTCGAGCATGAGCGGGTCGAGCGCCTTGCCCACGTCGTGCGCGGCGATGATCTTCTCGATGCGCCCCTCGTCATCGAGGATGCACACCTGCGTGGCCCAGCCGAAGGCGAAATGGGTGATGGGCTCGGCCACGTCGTCGCCCAGCTTGGTGGTCCAGTCGACGACGATCTCCGCGGGGAACTCCTCGCCCGCGAGGTCGTCGAGGCGGCAGCGCCGTGCCACCATCTCGGCGCGCAGGGCCTCGCAGGCCTTGAGCACCGCGCGGCCGCCGAGCATCGTCGCGCGCGAGGCGGTGGTGATGCCGGTGTCGAGCTCGTACGAGGTGTCGACCCGGACCTCGATCGATGCGGGCGGCAGGTCCAGCTCGTCGCTGGCGATCTGGCGCATGACCGTGTGGGTGCCCTGCCCCATCTCGGTCCACGAGTGGAAGACGGTCAGGCGGCCGTCGCCCTCGGGCCGCACCACGGCGCGGCCGTACTCCTTCATGCCATTGCCGATGCCGGTGTTCTTGGCGCCGCAGGCGATGCCCGCGTACCTGGCGCCCTTGTACTGGTCCTTGACCGCCAGCAGCGTCTTCTTCAGGCCCACGCCCGGACCCAGTTTCTGACCGGTACCGAAGCGCTTCCCGGTCTCGAGCGCGTTGCGCCAGCGGATCTCCCAGCCGTCGATGCCGACCGCCTCGGCCAACCGGTCGAGCAGCGTCTCCATGCCGAAGTTGGCCTGGTTGGCACCGAAGCCACGCATGGCCCCGCAGGGCGGGTTGTTGGTGTACACCGCCCGCGCCTCGACGTCCACGGCCGGCACCTCGTAGGCACTGCAGGCGTGGCCGGCCGCGCGCTCGAGGACCTTGGCCCCGACGCTGGCGTAACCGCCGTTGTCGCCCACGAAGCGGGCCTTCACCGCCGTCAGCATCCCGTCGGCGTCACAGGCCACGGTGTAGTCCATCCAGAAGCGATGGCGCTTGATGGAGAAGCGCAGCGAATTGGCGCGTGACAGCGCCAGCAGCACCGGCCGCTCGGTGGCGATCGCCAGCAGGGACGCGTGGCCCTGGACGTTGAGGTCCTCCTTGCCGCCGAAGGCGCCGCCGGTGGCCACCTGCGTGACCAGCACGTCCTGTTCGGGCCAACCCAGCAGCGAGGCGATCTGGCGTCGGTCCTCCCAGGCACCCTGTCCCTGCGAGAGCACGTGCAGGCGCGGACCATCGCCGGTCTGGGGCACTGCCAGCGACGACTCGGGCTCGAGATAGGCGTGCTCGATGCCGGCGGTGGTGAACGAATCGGAGACCACGTGCGCGGAGGCTGCGATGGCCGCTTCGACATCGCCGATGCGGTAGGCCGAGGTGGAGAGCAGGTTCCCGTCGCGCCCCACCGCGGGTGCGCCCGCGGCCAGCGCCTCGAAGGGGTCGGTCACAGGTTCCAGCACCTCGTACTCGACCTCGATGAGCTCGGCCGCGGCACGGGCCTGGGCGCGCGTCTCGGCCGCCACCGCCGCGAGCACGTCACCGATGTAGTGGGTCGTCTCGCCCACGCCGATGAACTGGTTCCAGTCGTCCTTGATGAGCCCCTGGTTGCGCTTCCCGGGCACGTCGGCGGCGGTGACGACCGCGACCACGCCTGGTGCCGCCTCCGCCGCGGACGTGTCGATCGAGGACACCACCGCCCGCGGGTGATCGCTGAAACGCAGCGCGCCATGGAGCATGCCGGGGAAGACGTGGTCGGCCACGTACTCCTGCATACCCAGGACCTGCTCACGCGAGCGGTACTTGGGCGCAGGGTCGCCGACCGCGGCGCCGGGATGCGGGGTCGGTCGGGGACCACCGGCCCGTGCCGCGGCCACCTGTCCGACCGCATCGATGATGGACAGGTAGCCGGTGCAGCGGCAGAGATTGCCGGCAAGAGCCTTGGTGATGACCTCGCGACCGGGATCGTCCTCGCGCCGCAGCAGTGCCTCCGACTTCATCACGATGCCCGGCGTGCAGTAGCCACACTGCGAGGCGCCGGTGGCACTGAAGGCGTCGGCCCACAGCTCACGCGAATCCTCGGGCAGCCCTTCGAGCGTCTCGACCTCCTTGCCCCCGAAACGCTCCGCGGGCTGGGCGCAGGAGACCACGGGCCGGCTGTCGACGATGACGGTGCAGGCGCCACACGAGCCTTCGGGCGCACAGCCGTCCTTCATCGAGCGCAACCCCAGCTCATTGCGCAGCAGTTGGAGGAGCGAAGTGCCGGGGGCGAAGTCGACCGAGCGAGGCTGGCCGTTGAGGATGATGTCCACGAGTCCCTGCCGTTCGTGCGTGATGCGGGGCCATGTGGCCCTAGCGACACCCTACCCTTAACGAACACCGTTAGGCTAGGCGAACCTGCCGGCAACGATGCCGCCCCACTCGCAGGCACGGCCGGCCGGACCGCCGCTCGATGAGCAGCACTGGCCCTGCTTCGGCGACGGCCGACGAAGATGACAGACGGAGGATGCGATGCGACGCCTGGGACTCGAACGTGAAGTGGTGGACCAGGATGTCTACGCCAGCTCCGTCCGGCGTTTTCGCGAGGCCGGCATCGTCATGCCCACGTTCGCCCAACTGGCCGACCCCTGCGCCATGCCGCTCGACCTGCTGAGCAACGTGGCCGAGGCCGACCCCGACGCAGCCGATCCACGCAACCTCTTCCGTGCCCACTGGCACAACGAGTTCGACGAGCCGATGCCGGTGTCGACCCCGGCCCACGTGGTCCTGCCGCCGGAGCTGACCGGTGTGCCCTCGCCCATCGTGGTGCTGTTGGGCGACCGCTTCCCCATGATCCACTCGCACAAGCTCATCGCCGCCTACGGCTGCCTCGCGCCGCGCATCGTGACCGGTCAGTTCGAACCGGAGTCACAGCGCGCTATCTGGCCCTCCACCGGCAACTACTGCCGCGGCGGCGTGGCTGTCAGCCGCATCATGCAGAGCCACGGTGTGGCGGTGCTGCCCGAGGGCATGAGCCAGGAGCGCTTCGACTGGCTGGCCTCGTGGGTGACTTCGCCCGACGACATCATCCGCACGCCCGGCACCGAGTCGAACGTGAAGGAGATCTACGACAAGTGCGCCGAGCTTGACCGGGATCCGGACACCGTCATCTTCAACCAGTTCAGCGAGTTCGGGAACCACATCGGCCACTTCTACCTGACCGGTGCCGCGATCGCGCGCGTCTTCGATCGCCTCGTCGAGGAAGACGACGAGCTGCGCCTGTCGGTCTTCACCTCGGCCACCGGTTCGGCTGGAGCCATCGCCGCGGGCGACTACCTCAAGGAGGAGTACGGCACGCGCATCGCCGCGGTCGAAGCGCTCGAGTGCCCCACGCTGCTCTACAACGGCTTCGGCGAACACAACATCCAGGGCATCGGCGACAAGCACGTGCCGCTCATCCACAACGCCATGAACACCGACTTCATCGTCGACATCAGCGACCGCGCCACGGACAACCTGATGGTGCTCTTCAACACCGAGGTCGGCCATGAGCACCTGCGCGAGCGCATGGGCGTGCCGCAGGCGGTGGTCGACCAGCTCTGCTCCTTCGGCTACTCGTCGATCTGCAACGTCCTGGCCGCGATCAAGGTGGCGGTGCAGCAGGGGCTCGGCCCCAAGGACGTCATCGCCACCGTGGCCACCGATGGCGCGGGTATGTACGCCTCCGAGATCGACGGCATCGTGGCTCGTGACCACCGCGGCACCTTCGACGCAGCCGCTGCCGGAGAGGTCCGCGCGGCCTATCTCGATGGCGTGGACACCGCCCACATGCTCGAATGCACGCACGCGGACCGCCTGCGCATGTTCAACCTGGGCTACTACACCTGGGTCGAGCAGCAGGGCGTCACCTTCGAGGAGTTCACCGCGCGCGAGAGTCAGGACTTCTGGGTCGAGACCCGCTCGATCGTGACCGAGTGGGACGACATGATCGACGAGTTCAACGCCGCGGTGACCGCCTGACCATGGCGGTGTCGCGCCTCATCTGCGCCGGCTGCGGGACCGAGATCCCGGCCGAGACAGCCATCGCCTGGGCCTGTCCCGCCCAGCAGCCCGGCGACGACATCGACCACGTGCTGCGGCGCGTGCTCGACCCCGCTGTGGCTGCCGAGATCGACGCGGACGACGACCCATTCGTGCGCTACCGGCGCCGCTTCCACAGCTACCATGCGGCGCGCGCGGTCGGCTGGACCGACGCGCGCTACGTGGATCTCGTGCGCGAGCTCGACGACGCGGTCGCGGAGGTCGACGGCAGCGGCTTTCGCACGACGCCGCTGGTGCGCGTACCGGCCCTCGACGACGAGCTCGGCCTGACCGAGGGCGGGGTCTGGGTCAAGGACGAGACCGGCAACGTCTCGGGCTCGCACAAGGCCCGCCACCTCATGGGCGTGATGCTGGCGCTGCGCGTGGCCGAGTCGACCGGCGCGATCGACCCCAAGACGCCGCTGGCCATCGCCTCCTGCGGCAACGCTGCCCTCGCGGCCGCGGTCGTGGCTCGGGCTGCACGCCGGCGCCTGCTGGTGTTCGTGCCGCCGTCGGCCGAGCCGGCCGTGATCGAGCGGCTGCGAACGCTGGGGGCAGAGATCGAGGTCTGCGAGCGCAAGCCGGGCCAGGCCGGCGACCCCACGGTGCATCGGCTGACGGCCGCCATCGCCGATGGCGCGGTGCCCTTCACCGTGCAGGGCAACCTCAACGGCCTGGCCATCGAGGGCGGCCAGACGCTGGCCTGGGAGCTCATCGACCAGTTGCCCGACGACGTCGCGCTCGACCGCCTCGTCATCCACGTCGGCGGCGGGGCCTTCGCCTCGTCAGCGGCCCAGGCCCTCGAGGAAGCCCTCGCCTTCGGCCAGATCGCCCGCATGCCGGTCATCGACACCGTGCAGACCGAAGGTGCCTATCCCCTGGCCCGCGCCCATGAGCGCGTGGCCGGCCAGCTCGGCGTCATCATCGGCGAGCCCGTGCCGGTCGAGGCCGTGGACCATGCCCTCGAGGTCGTGGCCCGGCATCGCTCGGACTTCATGTGGGCCTGGGAGACCGAGCCCGTCTCGGTCGCTCATGGCATCCTCGATGACGAGACCTATGATTGGCTCGCCGTCGTGCGTGCCATGCTCATCACCGGCGGTCGCTCGGTCGTGGTCGACGAGGCCACGCTCGAAGCTGCCAACGCCCTGGCACGACCCGTGGTCGGGATCGATGCCGACCACACCGGAACCGCCGGCCTCGCCGGCCTCATCGAGCTCACCCGCGACGGCGTCGTCCGCCCAGACGAGACCGTGGCAGTGATCTTCAGTGGCGCCCGCAGAGACGCCGACACACCCAGTCCCCAGTAGCAGGAGGAAGGACACCCCCGAAATGAGAAGCTTCAAGGGCCGCGACATCCTGTCCCTCAAGGACATGACCCGCGACGAGTACCTGCGCATCTTCCAGGTCTGCGACGACCTGGCGCCGATCGCGCGTGACCGCCGCAACACCGACCTCCTCGCCGACAAGACGCTGCTGACCGCGTTCTACCAGCCGTCCACCCGCACGCGCCTCTCGACCGAGGCTGCGATGCATCGCCTCGGCGGTCACGTGCTCGGCTTCAGCGACGCCAAGATGACCCGCGCTGGCGACTTCTACATGGAGTCACTGAAGGACACCTTCCACATGCTGGAGTACTACGGCGATGTCATCGCCATCCGGCACTACCAGCAGGGCGCGCCGCACGAGGCCGCCAAGTGGGCCAGCGTCCCGGTCATCAACTGCGGCGACGGCTGGGGCGAGCATCCCACCCAGGTGCTGACGGACCTCTACACCATCTGGAAGGAGAAGGGCACCCTCGACGGGCTCAAGCTCATCCTCGTCGGCGACATGCGCATGCGCACGATGCACTCGATCCTGTACGCGATGTCACGCTTCGACATGGAGGCCATCATCATCGGCCCCGATGAGATGAGCCTGCTGCCCGAGTTCAAGGCTGAGCTCGACGAGCGCTCCACCTACTACCGCGAGGTCGGCGACATCCGTGACGTCATCGGCGAGGCCGATGTCATCTACATGGAGCCGGTCGTCCAGGCCGACTACACCCAGGGCCGCGTGGATGAGAAGGACGTCGAGAAGGGCCTCACACCGCCCGAGTACGTCGTCAACCTCAAGCTGCTGCACGAGAAGGCCAAGCGCGACGCGTTCGTGCTGCACAGCCTGCCGCGCATGGACGAGCTCACCGCGGACGTCGATGAGACCCGCTTCGGCCGCTACTGGGTGGAGGCCTTCAACGGCGTGGTCATGCGCATGGCGCTGCTGACGCTCATCCTCGGCAAGGCCGAGTAGGGGGCGATCGATGCAGACCGGACTTCGGGGGCGCGACCTCATCGCGCTCTCGGACTGGACCAACGAGGAGATCGAGACCGCGCTCGACGTGGCCTTCGAGCTCAAGCGCAAGCGCGCGCTCGGTGAGCGCCACGCCTACCTGCTGGACAAGACGCTGGCCATGCTCTTCTTCTTCAGCAGCACCCGCACACGTGCTTCGTTCGAGGCGGGCATGGCCCAGCTCGGCGGGCACGGCATGTTCATGGAGAGCCGCACCACGCAGATCGCCCACGGCGACACGGCCACCGAGATCGGCGAGATCCTGGGCCGCTACAACGATGGCATCGCCATCCGTCACGTCACCCCGGGTGAGGGCAACGAGTACATCCGTGCCGTGGCCGAGGCCTCGCGCGTGCCCGTGCTCAACATGCAGTGCGAGACGTACCACCCCTTCCAGATCCTCGCGGACCTGATGACCATCATCGAGAAGAAGGGCCGCCTGCGGGGCCAGTCGATCACCATCAGCTGGGCCTATGCGTCGTCCTATCAGAAGCCCATCTCGGTGCCGCAGTCACTGCTGCTCGCCGCGACCCGCTTCGGCATGGACGTCAAGCTGGTCCACCCGCCCGAGTTCAAGCTGATGCCGCAGATCATGGAAGAGGCGGCGGCCAACGTGGCTGCGGCCGGAGGCGCCTTCGAGCAGCTGACCGACTTCGATGCCGGCTTCGACGGCGCGGACATCGTCTATGCCAAGTCGTGGGGTGCCCACACCCTGGGTGTCTCTGACGAGGAAGGCGCCAAGATCGCGGGGCAGTACACCGACTGGATCTCCGACGAGCGGCGCATGGCCATGACGGCGGACGACGCCATCTGGATGCATCCGTTGCCGGCCGACCGTGGCGTTGAGGTGGCCGACGCGGTCATCGACGGGCCCAAGTCGGCGGCCTTCGACGAGGCCGAGAACCGGCTCCACGCCCAGAAGGCGGTGATGGCCCTGACCATGGGCTGATCTCGGCGCCAACCACGCACATCGAAGACACGGCACCCTCAGGAGGGTGCCGTGTCTTCTGTCGTGCGCAGTCGTTCAGTAGCTACTCGGTGTCCGCGACCGCCAGCGTCTGCTCCACGCCCTCGAAGGCCCACGTCGAGAACTCGCTTCCGGATCCCGCAGATAGGTGGTCTCGGTCTTGCCGTCGGCTCCACCGACCGCATGCGGCACCGCCCCCGACTCCACGAGGTAGATCGGCATCGCAGGAGCACCAGGCAGCGTGATCGCAGCGCCCGCATCGATGATGTGCCGGGTCAGCCGGAAGCGGGCGTCTCCGTCGGCGAGCCAGTCCGTCGCATCCTGAACGCGGAAGGGGTCGCTGCTATGCCAGGCGCCGGCAGTGAGTCCGGGTGGGAAGCCCCCGAACGATGCCGCGGGCCCTCACATCCCTGCTGCTGATGCGCCGGAGTCGCTCGTGTCGCTCTCGGGTTCCGGCGATCCGTCGGGACTCACGAGCGAAGCTCCCCGGCCGAGGCGCCCGCCAGCGGTCCCTGCGCCGCTACGGCGCCGCCCACCCCAGCCAGGTGATCACCAACGCGCGTGCGTGCCGCCTGCGTGGACGTCTCTCGCCTGCTCGCGGAGACCGGCGCTAGATCTGCTCCGTAGTGACGCGCCGGCCCGTCTCGAACGACTCGATGATCGCGTGCGCCAGGGCCAGGGCTCGACGGCCCGCTCGAGCGTGCACGGGTGGCTCCTCGCCGGCACGGAAGGCGGCCAGGTAGGCGTCGGCGTGGCGGTCGAAGAGGCGATGGAACTCGCGCTCGCGGTCGTTGAAGTAGCCCGCCTGCCAGACCCGTGCGGTCTCGTCGCCGGCCTTGTTGAAGGTGTAGCGCCGCACCGTGTCCTCGATGAGCAGCCGTCCGTCGCGACCGTTGACCTCGACCATGTGCGTGTCCGGATAGGCGTAGGAGGAGTCGTACGAGCCGACCAGGCTCCCGACCGCCCCCGAGGCGAAGCCGCAGCGCCACCACCAGCGTGGTGTAGCCCTTGCCGGCCGGGTCGGTCATCTGCGCCATCACGCTGTCGATGGGCCCGCACAGGTGCTCGAGCATGTCCAGCCCGTGGCACTGCGTCTCGATGAGGTTCGCGTGTGGATCGCTCGCTGGTCCCGATCTCCCCGCCGAAGCGCCAGGTGGCGAAGCTGATCGGACCCAGCTCACCGGCGTCGACGGCAGCCTTGGCCATCTGCACCGGCTCCGCATAGCGATGGTTGAAGTTGAGCCCGAACCAGAGGTCGCGCTCGGCCGCCTCGGCGATGAGCGCATCCGCCTGCGCAAGGTCGAACACGAGCGGCTTCTCCACCAGCAGCGGCACGCCCGCGCTGATGATGGCCAGCGTCGTCTCGTAGTGGGCCTCGTTGGGCAGGCACACCGACATCAGGTCGGGCTGCTCAGCCTCCAGCAGCGCGGCCAGATCCGTGTAGCCAGTGACCCCGAACTCGGCCGCGCGGGCATCGACCTTGGCCTGGCTCCGCCCCAGGATCCCGGCCAGCTCCGTGTCCGGCCGGGAGTGATAGACCCGGGCGTGATGGTAGCCCCACCACTCACCCGTACCGACGACGGCGACCTTCAGCTTGCGATCGGTGGTCCCCATGCTCCCTCCAGCGTGGCGGTGACGTTTGGCACCGTAGCGGGAACCAGGCGCGAGCGAGTAGCGTCTTGGCAGTGATGCGTGCCCAGACGGTCCGGCGCGCCTGAGTGAAGGAGCTACAGATGCGTGCCACTCGAACCACCACGGTCGCCGCTATCACCGCCAGCCTCGTCGTCGGTGCCACCGCCGGCGCGACGAGCGCAGCCATCGACGACTCGATCAGCTACACCAGCGCCCCCGACCGGGTGGCGGTCTTCCTCAACAACGTGGCCTACGCCCGCGACGAAGTGGCCCTGCCCGGCGGCGTCGACGTGCGCATCGTGCTGCCAGCGACGGTCTACACCGACACGCTGGTGCTGCGCGAGAACGGGCAGCGCGTCTCCAACTACCGGCTCGAACTTCGGCACCGGCCAGCCGACCATCAAGTGGCAGTCCGCCACCGACTCCGAGCTGCGCGACATCTCCATGGAGTACCTGCTCGGTGGCGTGAGCTGGCGGCCGACCTACGACATGTGGGTCGGGGCCGACACCGACGAGACCGTGGAGCTCGACTACTTCGCCGAGATCAGCGATAGCGCGCTCGAACTCGACGATGTCGACACACAGCTGGTCGCGGGCATGGTCGACCTCAACCGGCCCATCGCCCCGGCGGCCGAGCTCTCGATGAACCAGAAGCTCGCCGGCTTCGAGATGGCCGACTCGCTGGCCGTCTCCGCACCCGTGGGCCAGGTCGACATCCAGCACACCTACGACATCGGGAAGCTGACCGCGGAGCCGGGCGACACCATCTACTCCCAGCTCGTGGGCCAGGAACTGCCGGCCCGCCGGCTGCACATCTGGAACGCGCCCACCGACGAGCAGGTCACGGTCATCTACAAGGTCAAGAACGAGAGCGACCAGCCCTTCAGCGAGGGCGTCGTGCGCAACTACCAGGACGGCCTCTTCATCGGCAGCGACTTCATCGAGCTGACCCCGGTCGGCGGCGAGGGCAGCGTCACCATCGGCCACCTGCAGGACGTGCGCGTGAAGCGCGAGCAGACGCAGACGGCCGTCGACATGGGTCGCTTCGACTACCAGTACGAGGTCACGCTCACGATCGAGAACTTCACCCCGACCACGGTGCACATGGACGTGGTCGACTTCCTGCGCACCGCACGCCGAGGAGATGGAGGCCTCGATCAAGCCGCAGCTCGAGCCGGGCAACCTCATGCGCTGGCCGATCAGCGTCGAGCCCGGCGACGAGATGGTCATCAGCTACGAGTACCTCGTGGACTGAGGTCCGGGCCTACACGGCCTCCACGTAGACATCACGGCCGGCTTCGTCAGCATCGACCAGCCGGCGATGTCATCGGGGTCACTCGTCAGGATGGTCGCGAGCGAGCTCCTCGAGGCCTCCGCCACGACGATCGCATCGACCGCGTCGGACAGCCCGGTCCGGCCGAGCAGGACTCCCAGCACGCATCGCGGTATCGAGCGATCGTCGTCGGCACGAACGGATCGACCGCCTTGAGCGTGCGATCCATCGACGCACGGTCCCGGCCTCCTCGGTGCACCTGCGCGACGACGGGCGTGGGGACGATCGACTTCATAGCGTCGCTTCCGCGCACGCGTGACGGCGCGCGCGCCGCAGTCGCCTGCGCGAGAGCGCGATCAGGGCGCCGGCATCGAGGACGACGCTTCGGTCTGGAAGCGCCGCTCGTCACTCGGGCCATTCGTGGGACTCGACCTCGTCGCTGGACCTCGTCAGGGATCGGCCCGAACTCCTCGGTCAGCTCACGTTCGAACTGCTCGCAGTCGCTGGCTCTGGCGCTCGCGCCGAGCGCCTCGTTGAGGTAGGCGGAGAACCCACGTTCACCGAGCTCGGTCTTGATCTCCGCCACGAGGTCCGCGTCGAGCGTGACCGAGACCTTCTTCATCGCCATGGTCAGTCATCCTACCAACGGTAGGATGATGTGTCTAGCCCTTCCGGCGAGACTCGCGCGATGCCATCGACGATGGTCACGCGGCCCTCGGCGAACGCCTGCAGGACCGTCGGGTAGAGGCGGTGCTCCTCGACGAGGATGCGAGCGGCCAGCGATCTCGACGGTGTCATCAGGCAGGACCGGCACGGCGGCCTGGGCCACGATGGGGCCGGCGTCGAGCTCGTCGGTGACGACGTGGACGGTGCAGCCGGTCAGCTTGACGCCCGGCGCGAAGCGCCGCCGCCTGCGGCTCGGGCGCGACGGTGCCCGCGAAGGCAGGCAGCAGCGACGGGTGGATGTTGAGAATGCGGCCCGTCGAAGGCGTCGACCACACCGGTTCGAGGATGGCCGCGAAGCCGGCCAACGCCACGAAGTCCACGCCCGCCTCGCGCAGTGCCTCACGCATGGCCGTCTGCTGGGCGGCGCGATCGGGATAGTCCCGACGGGGCATCGATCCGCGCCGGCACGCCGTGGCGCTCGGCCACGTCCATCGCCCCGGCGGCGCGGTCGCAGATGAGCAGCGCCGCGTCGGCCTCGAGCCGGCCGTCGTCGATGGCGCTGAGGATGGCCTCGGCGTTGCTGCCCCGCCCTGACGCCAGCAACCCCAGGCGCATCACAGTCCCGCCAGCACCACGCGCGGCTCGCCGCGCTCGATGATCTCGCCGGCGCGGAACGACTCCGGGCAGCGCCCGACAGCAGCGCTCCCTCGTCCTCGCGTCGCGACGACGATCGCCAGGCCGATGCCCATGTTGAAGACGCGATACATCTCGACGGGGTCCACGTCCTGGTCGGCGGCGATCACGTCGAAGACGGGCGGTGCCGTCCAGCGACCGACGTCGAAGCGGGCACCCACGCCGTCGGGCAGCACGCGCGGCACGTTCTCCTCCAGCCCACCACCGGTGATGTGCGCGGCCACACGCACGCCGGGCACCGCGAAGGCGGCGGCCAGCTCGGTGTAGTAGGAGGGATGCGGCGCCAGCAGCGCATCGGCGAGCGTGCCCTCCCCGACCGGGTAGTCGGGGCCGAGCGCGGCCGCCGTCATCCGCGCGAGGCTGTAGCCGTTGGTGTGCAGGCCGAGCGAGGGCACGCCCACGATGACGTCGCCGACGCGCACCCGTGACGGATCGGGCATCGCCGACCGTTCGGCGACGCCGATCATGGTGCCGGCCACGTCGTAGGCACCGGCTCGATAGGTGTCGGGCATCTGCGCGGTTTCGCCGCCGATGAGCGCGACCCCAGCCGCGCGGCAGGCCCCGGCCATGCCCTCGACCAGCGCCAGCACGGTGTCCGCGGCCAGCTCCGCGGCTGGCGATGTAGTCGAGGAACGCGAGCGGACGCGCGTTGAGCACAGCGATGTCGTTGATGCCGTGGTTGACGACGTCACGTCCGGCCACGTCCGGGCGGCCCCATTCGATGGCCAGGTGCAGCTTGGTGCCCACACCGTCGACGCTCGAGACGAGCACCGGCTCGTCGTAGCCGGCAGGGAGCGCGAAGGCGCCGCCGAACGAACCGAAGCCGGCGGCCACCAGCTCGGTCGCGGTCGAGGCCACGGCCGCCGCCAAGCCCGGCCTTGACCTGCGCGTTGACCTCGAGGTCGACGCCGGCTCGCGCATAGGCGTCGACGTCGGTCGCTCATGCGGGCACCCCCTCCGCTTCGGCCTCCGCCGTCGGCCTCGTCGAGTCGAGGCCGGCATCGCGCGGGAAGACCATCGTGGTCTGCATGCCCTCGGGGCGTTCCAGCACCAGCTTGTCGAGCGGCAGCTGCACCTCGATGGGGTACTCGCGCGTGAAGCAGCCCAGGCACAGCTGTTCGGCGTCACGGTCGATGGCGGCGATGAGGTTCCCGACATCGAGGAACTCGAGGGAGTCGGCGCCGATGCGCTCGCGGATGCCCTCGACGTCGAGCGCGTGGGCGATGAGCTCATCGGGCTCGGGGATGTCGATGCCCAGGAAGCAGGGCCAGCGCACCGGCGGCGCGGTGATGCGCACGTGCACCTCCTTCGCGCCGCCCACATCGCGCAGCATGCCGACGAGCTGCTCCTGGGTCGTGCCGCGCACGATGGTGTCGTCGAGCAGCACCAGCCGTTGGCCGGCCACCACCTCCGGCAGCGGGTTGTACTTCATGCGTGCACCCAGCGTCCGCAGCCGCTGGGTGGGCTCGATGAAGGTGCGCCCGATGTAGCGGTTGCGCACGAAGCCGTCGGCATAGGGCAGCCCGGCTTCCTCGGCGTAGCCGGTGGCGGCGGCGATGGCCGAGTCGGGCACGCCGATGACCAGGTCCGCATCGGTCGGTCGCTGGCGCGCCAGTTGGCGGCCCATCTCCCGCCGCACCGTGTGCACCAGGCGACCGTCGACGCGCGAATCGGGTCGCTGGAAGTAGATGAACTCGAAGGCGCACATGGCCGGGCGCCCGGGCAGCTCGCAGCTGGTGCGAGCGTACGCCCGACTGGTCGATGACCACGATCTCGCCCGGCCCGGATGTCGCGCTCGAACGTGGCGCCGACGCTGTCGAAGGCGCACGTCTCCGACGCCAGCATCCAGCCTTCGCCGAGGCGGCCCAGCGCCAGCGGCCGGTTGCCCAGGCCGCCGCGCACGCCGATGAGCAGTCGATGGGTCGCGATGACGAGGCTGAACGAGCCGCGCAGCTTGGGCACGACCTGCTCGAGGCGCGTCCACGATGTGCTCGCCCGGCGTGTGGGCGATGAGCTCCGCGATGACCGCGGTGTCGGAGCGTGACCCAGCGCGCGTGCGGCGTCCATCACCGGGTCGCTGCGCAGCTCGAGGGCGTTGACGATGTTGCCGTTGTGCGCCACCACGATGGGGCCGATGGCGTCGAGCCCGGCACAGCCGTTGGGGCGGGCGGGTCCGGCCGGACGGCGCAGGATGGGCTGGATGTTCTCCGCCGACGCTAGAGCCGGTGGTGGAGTAGCGGCAGTGGCCGACCGAGATGAAGCCGGGCATGGCATCGAGGTCCTCCTCGGTGAAGACGCGCGAGACCAGGCCCATGCCGTTGTGCTCGTGCAGCTCGTGGCCGTCGGCGGTGGCGATGCCGGCGCTCTCCTGGCCGCGATGCTGGACCGCGAAGAGCGCGAAGTAGGTCTGCTTGGCGACCTCGCTGGGCAGGCCGTGGATGCCGACGACGCCGCACATCGGTCAGCCCTCCCCTGCCAGCGCCCGCGCCAGCCCGGCCGACCAGACCGCCTCGGCTTCCGCCAGGCCGACGTCGATGGGGCCGACCACGAGGCGATCACCGCCGACCGTCCCGAGGCGGAGGCAGGGGATATCGCTGCCGGCGGCCCGGCGCTCGACCGTCTCGGCCTCGTCCCGGGCCACGCTGACGACGACGCGCGACTGCGCTTCGCCGAAGAGGGCGATGTCGGCGCGGACCGCGGCGGCCAGCCAGCCGCCGTCGACCCGAGCCCCGAGCCCACCGCGGAAGGCCGACTTCGGCCAGCGGCCACGGCCAGCCCACCCTCGGCACAGGTCGTGGGCCGAATGCAGCAGGCCCTCGGCGATGGCCTCTCGCACGAGGCGCTGCAGGGCCACCTCGAGGTCGAGATCGATCGAGGGCCGGCCGGCTACGCGACCGTGGACGTGACTGAGGTACTCGCTGCCGGCCAGGCGGGCCTCGGCCACGCCCAGCCCGAAGATGACGTCACCCTCGTCCACGAAGCCGAGGTCGCAGCGACGCTCGAGGTCGATCGAGCAGGCCCAGCATGCCCACCACCGGCGTCGGCCAGATGGCCTTGCCGGCCGACTCGTTGTAGAGGCTGACGTTGCCGCTCACGACCGGCGTCTCGAAGGCCCGGCAGGCCTCGGCCATGCCCTCGATGACCTCGGCCAGCTGGTAGTAGACCGCGGGGTCAGTCGGGCGAGCCGAAGTTGAGGCAGTCGGTCACGGCCAGCGGCGTGGCGCCCACGCACGACACGTTGCGCGCGGCCTCGGCGACGGCGATGCGGCCGCCCTCGCGCGGTTCGAGATAGCACAGGCGGCCGTTGCCGTCGGTGCTGAAGGCGACGCCGCGCTGCGGTGCCCTTGATGCGCAACACGGCCGCGTCACCACCGGGCCCGATCACGGTGTTGGTGCCGACCATGTGGTCGTAGCGGCGGTAGACCGGTGCCGCGGCTGGCGATGTTCGGCGAGGCCAGCAGCTCGAGGAACGTCGCCGTCAGGTCGGCCGGCAGCGGGACGGCGTCGGCGATGAGCACCTGGACCTCGGCGAGGTAGTCGGGTCGCTCGACCGGGAACCGGTAGGTGGGCGCGTCGACGAGCATCTGCGACCGGCAGCTCGGCCACGGGCTCGTCGCCCTCGCGCATCGACCAGCAGTGCCGTCGTCGGTGACCTCGCCGATGGTCTCGCGTGTGCAGGCCCCAGCGGTGGAAGACGTCGGTGATCTCCGTCCTCGTGGCCGCGCTCGACGATGGCCAGCATGCGCTCCTGGCTCTCGCTGAGCATGACCTCGTAGGGCGTCAGGCCCTGCGGTCCGGCGCGGCACGCGATCGACGTCGATGCGGATGCCGCCGCTGCCGCGCGCTGCCGCCTCCACCGTCGAGCTGGTGAGGCCGGTCGCGCCGAGGTCCTGCAGGCCCACCAGGCCGGGCTTCCTGAGCACCTCCAGGCAGGCCTCGATGAGCAGCTTCTCCATGAACGGATCGCCGACCTGGACCACGCCGCGGTGGGTGGCCTCGGGGTCCTCGAGCGAGGCGAAGGTGGCGCCGTGGAGGCCGTCGCGGCCGGTGTCGGCACCGAAGAGGATGACCGGGTTGCCCACGCCGCTGGCGACCGGCGCCCTTGAGGTCCTCGTGGCGGATGAGGCCCACGCACATGGCGTTGACGAGCGGGTTGCCGTCGTACGAGCTGTCCACCCCGACCTCGCCGCCGACGGTGGGCACGCCCACGCAGTTGCCGTACCAGCCGATGCCGCCGATGATGCCCTCCGCCAGGCGCCGCGAACGGGCCGAGTCGAGCGCGCCGAAGCGCAGGCTGTCGAGCAGGGCGATGGGCCGCGCACCCATGGTGAAGATGTCGCGCAGGATGCCGCCCGACGCCGGTCGCGGCACCCTGGAACGGCTCCACCGCGCTGGGATGGTTGTGGCTCTCGACCTTCATCACGATGGCGTAGCCGTCGCCGATGTCGACGGCGCCGGCGTTCTCCTCGCCGGCGCCCACGAGCACGCGCGGACCCGTCGTGGGGAAGCGTTGCGCAGCAGCGGGCGCGAGTGCTGGTAGCCGCAGTGCTCGCTCCACATGCCACCGACGATGCCGAGCTCGACGGCGTTGAGATCGCGGCCGACGCGGCGGCAGGCTTCGCGGTACTCCTCGCGCGTGAGCGCGACCTCGCGCAGCGCCTCGTCGCTCGGCTCGCCGGGCAGCGGCCGATCGTGGTGGCGTCGCCTGTCATGCCCTCACCAGCGCGAGCAGCGACTTCCAGAAGACGCGCCCGTCGGTGCTGCCGAGGTCCAGGCTCCGAGGCACGCTCGGGGTGGGGCATCAGGCCCGACCACGTTGCGGCGCCTCGTTGCAGATGCCGGCGATGCCCGCCGACGGAGCCGTTGGGGTTGGCCTCGGGTCGCGACCTGCCCGTCAGCATCGCAGTAGCGGAAGACGACGCGCTCCTCGTCCTCGAGGCGCGCCAGCAGGTCGGGCGGGGCGTAGTAGTTGCCCTCGCCGTGGGCGATGGGCAGGCGCAGCACGTCGCCCGCGGCGCAGGCGCCCGTGAACGGCGGTCGTGTGGTCTCCACGCGCAGGTGGACCCACTCGCAGCGGAAGTCGATGCCGGCGTTGTGCAGCATGGCACCGGGCAGCAGGCCGGCCTCGAGCAGCACCTGGAAGCCGTTGCAGATGCCCAGCACGGGCACGCCCCGCTCGGCCGCGCGTGCGACGGCCGCCATCACCGGCGCCGTGGCGGCCACGGCACCGGTGCGCAGGTAGTCGCCGTGGCTGAAGCCGCCCGGCAGCACGACGACGTCGTAGCCGGCCAGGTCGGCCTCGGTGTGCCAGACGATAGTCCGCCGGGAATGCCGGCGACCTCGTTGAGCACGTGGTGCGTGTCGGCGTCGCAGTTGCTGCCGGGGAAGACGACGACCGCCGCTCGCATCAGCCCGCCTCTGCCTCCTGACGATCTCGATCTCGAAGGACTCGATGATCGGGTTGGCCAGCAGCTCGCGGCACATCGCTCGACCCGCTCGCGCGCGGCCTCGCCGGCGTCGGCGGCATCGAGGCTGAGCTCGACGATCTTGCCGATGCGCACGTCGCGCACGTCCGTCGTGGCCGAGCGAGTGCAGGCCCTCGCGGACGGCGTTGCCCTGGGGGTCGTTGACGTTGCCGCATCGAGGCGCACGTCGACGCGCGCCCGGAAGGCTCGCTCGCTCATGCGAGTCAATCGCTCCAGCGCTTCCTGGTAGCGCGCCGCGGTGCGGGCCACGACATCGTCGGGCAACGCCGGCGCGGGCGGCTCGCCGTCCCAGCCCGAGGCCTTGATCCAGTCGCGCACGATCTGCTTGTCGAAGCTGGGCGGGCTGATGCCGACGGCGTACTCCTCGACGTCCCAGAAGCGCGAGGAATCGGGGGTCAGGACCTCGTCGATGAGCGTGATCCGGCCGTCGACGAGGCCGAACTCGAACTTGGTGTCGGCGAGGATGATGCCGCGCTCCCGGGCGTGGTCCCGGCCGGCCTCGTAGATGCGGCATCGAGAGCTCGCGCAGCTCGCTCGCCGATCTCGGGCCCCACGATGCGGCAGAAGGTCTCGAAGTCGATGTTCTCGTCGTGCCCGGTCTCGGCCTTGGTGGCGGGCGTGAAGAGCACGCTGCGTCGAAGGGCTCGGCCTGCTGCATGCCCGGCCGGATCGGGATGCCGCAGATCTCGCCGCTGGCCTGGTAGTCCTTCCAGCCGGAGCCGGTGATGTAGCCGCGCACGACGCACTCGACCGGGATGCGGCTCGGCCTTGCTGCACCAGCATCGAGCGCCGGCGCAGCACCTCGCGTGCGGCGCGACCGCCGGACCCATGCTCGTCGACGTCGGTGGTGACGAGGTGGTGGGGCACGATGTCGCCGAGCAGCC
The DNA here is from genome assembly GCA_963716815.1 of uncultured Chloroflexia bacterium. Taxonomy (GTDB): domain Bacteria; phylum Chloroflexota; class Limnocylindria; order Limnocylindrales; family CSP1-4; genus JAFMJV01. Next base: position 62,991 of record CAVQUM010000004.1, on the reverse strand, counting down.
CGAACCAGAACTCGGACATGGCCGTGAGGATGGCGCCCTTGCCCGGGATGGGCGTGGGCAGGATGACGTCGAAGGCGCTGAGACGCGATCGGTGGTGACGATGAGCAGCGCGTCGCCGAGGTCGTAGAGGTCACGGACCTTGCCGCGGTTGACCAGCGTCAGGCCGTCGAGGTCGGTCTGGATGAGGGGGAGTCGTCTCGCTCATGCCTGCGCTCCTGACCTCGGCGTCGTCCGCGAGCACGCCGGCGGCCATCTTCGCGCGGCCCTCGGCGAGCGCCTGGGCCACCGCGGGGTCAGCCGAGCGCGAGGATGGCGGCCGCGAACCAGGCCGCGTTGCGGGCACCGGGCTTCCCGATGGCCATGGTGGCCACGGGGATGCCCGGCGGCATCTGCACGATGGCGACATCAGCGCGTCCTGCCCGGCCAGGTCGCTCGTCGGGCAGGGGCACGCCGATGACCGGCAGCGTCGTGCTGGCGGCGACGACTCCGGGCAGTGCCGCGGCCATGCCGGCCATGGTGATGAAGACGCGGATGCCGGCCGCTTCCGGCGCCCGCGACGTAGTCCTCCAGCGGTCCCGGCGTGCGGTGCGCCGAGAGGATGCGCAGCTCATGGCCGACCCCCAGCTGGTCGAGGACCTCGATGGCCTCCTCGGCATAGGCCAGGTCCGACTTGCTGCCGACGATGATGCCGACGGGCACACTCACGATCGCTCTCCTCACGCTACGCCGGCGGCGATATCGTCCCGCCATACGGCACCGTCGAACTGCACCTGGTCCGCGCCCGCGTAGGCACGTGCTCTCGCCTGCGGACACGGTGGCCCCGAGTCCGCGTGACGGCCAGGACACGTCCGCCGGCCGTCAGCAGGCGGCCGTCCTCATCCCGCTGCGTGCCGGCCTGGAAGACGAGCGTGTCCGGGCCGGTCGTCGTCGACGCCCGCTGATGGGCACGCCGGTCTGCGTAGGCGCCGGGGTAGCCGCCGGTGGCGAGGACCACGCACGGTCGCGGCACCCTGGGGGCGCGGCAGCGCCAGCCGCTCGAGCCGACCGTCGATGGCCGCCTCCATGGCCTCGAGCAGGTCGAAGCGCAGCAGCGGCAGCACGACCTGGGCCTCGGGGTCGCCCATGCGGCTGTTGAACTCGATGACCACGGGGCCGTCCGCGGTGAGCATCAGGCCCGGCGTAGAGGAAGCCGGTGAAGGGCGCACCGCGTCGGCGCATCTCGGCGAGCGACGGGCGCGATGATGCGTGTCCTCGATCTCGCTCAGCAGCGCGGCGTCCACGTCCGCGAGCGGCGTGTAGGCACCCATGCCGCCGGTGTTGGGGCCCGCGTCGCCGTCGCCGATGCGCTTGTAGTCGCGGGCGGCGCCGATGACGTGGTAGTCGCGTCCCGTCGCAGATGGCGAAGACCGACGGCCTCCGGCCCGGTCAGCCGCTCCTGCAGCACGAGCCGGTCGCCGGCGGCGCCGAGGGCCTTCTGGCGGCGCCACGCGGTCGATCGCGGCGAGCGGTCCTCGGCCACGTATCGGGCACGATGACGCCCTTGCCCAGCGCGAGCCCGTCGGCCTTGACCACGAAGACCGCACCGCGCCCGCGCACGAAGGCATCGGCATCGTCGGCGTCATCGAAGACGTGCGACTCGGGGATGGGTACGCCGGCGGCCGCGCAGACCTCGCTGGCCCAGGCCTTGCTGGCCTCGATGCGCGCGGCCGCGGCCGTGGGCCCGAAGGCGCGCATGTCCGCGGCGCCGAGGGCATCGACGATGCCGGCGGCCAGCGGATCGTCCGGGCCGACGACGACGAGGTCCGGCTGGCGTTCGCGGCACCACGCGGCGAGGCCTTCGATGTCGCGTCGCCGCGAGCGGGACGGTGGTCGCGAGCCGGGCGGTGCCGCCGTTGCCGGGCGCGACGAAGAGCTCGGCATCGGGGCGATCCTGCGCGATGCGCCAGCAGAGCGCGTGCTCGCGCCCGCCGCCGCCGACGACGAGGATGCGCGGCGACGTCATGCGGCCACCTGCCGGCTCGACGGCAGCGGCGATGGCGTCACGCAGCACGCTTCGCCTCGGCGCCGGGGTCGTCGGCGAAGATGACCGAGCGGGAGGCGTTGACGAGCAGGCCGCCGCCGTGAGCGTCGAGGCCCGCGGCCACGACGGCCTCGACATCGCCACCCTGGGCGCCCACGCCGGGCACGAGGAAGGGCAGGTCGGGACAGAGCTCGCGCACGCGTGCCAGCTCGGCTGGATAGGTGGCGCCGACCACGAGCATGCAGTTGCCGTTGCGCGTTCCACTCGTCGCGGACCTGCGTGGCCACGACCTCCCACAGCGGCTGAACCATCGACATCGAGGTCCTGCAGCTCGCCGGCGCCGGGGTTGCTGGTGCGGCAGAGCACGATGCAGGCCTTGTCCGCGCGCTCGAGGAAGGGAGCGCAGGGCCTCGCGGCCCAGGTAGGGATGCAGCGTGACCGCGTCGAAGCCGAGCTCGTCGAGGAGGCCGGCGACGTAGCCGGCGTTGGTGGAGTCGATGTCGGCGCGCTTGGCGTCGGCGATGGTGAAGATGTCGGGCGCCGACGGCACGCAGGTAGGCCATCGTCTCTGCCAGCTCGTCCCAGCCGGCCGCGCCGCGCGCCTCGTAGAAGGCGAGGTTGGGCTTGTAGGCCGCGGCGTACGGGCAGCGTCTGGCTCGATGACCCAGCGGTTGAAGGCCAGCTGCGGGTGGTTCTCGGCGCGCCAGGCGCGTCGGCAGGCGCTCGACGCGCGCTGTCGAGGCCGACGCAGAGCATCGAATCGACCGAGGCCACGCGCGTCTGCAGCTTGGCCATGGCGCGGTGCTCATCGGTCGTCCCAGCGCGTGCGGGTCGGCCAGCCAGGCGCGCACCAGCCGGGCCGCGCGTCCGTCGATCGCTGCCGCGAGCGAGCGCCTCCTCCACGCACCATCTCGAAGGTCGTGAGCGTGGTCAGCTCGACACCGGCGGCGTCGAAGGCCTCGTGTCGCCTCCGCGAAGCCGTAGGTGATGATGGCCAGGCAATCGGTCACCTCGGCCCCGGCGTCCCGCAGCGCCTCCACCGCAGAGAGGCTGGAGCCGCCGGTGGTGACCATGTCCTCCACCAGCACGACGTGCGCCGCCGGCCACGTCGCCACCCTCGATCCGCCGCGCCGAGCCCGTGCTCCTTGGCCGCCTTGCGCACGAAGACCGAGGGGCGTGCCGGCCGCGAAGGCGAGGGCGCTGCTGTGCGGGATGCCGGCACTCTCGACGCCGGCGATGACCGACGTCGCTCGCTGGGCAGCTCGGCGGCGAAGGCCTCGATGACGACGCGCCACGGTGCCGGCCGGAAGATGAGCCGGCGATTGTCGACGTAGACCGGTGAGCGCAGGCCCGGACTTGAAGGTGACCGGCTCGTGCGGGCGCAGGGTCACGGTGCCCGCGTCGAGCAGCGCCCGGGCCACGGCCAGCTCGCGACGGTCGTCAGGCATGCCGCTATCCTCGCTCTGCCTCTCGTGCAGGATGAGCGCCGCCGCCAGCGGGCCACGGAAGACGAGGGCGGTGATAGAGCATCGCGGCCTTGGCGCCGGCATCCTGGAAGGCCCGCAGGTCGGCACCTCGAGGATGCCGCCGCTGGCGACGATGTCGAGGCTCACCTCGGATCACCGTCGATGGCCCGCTTCAGGCGCGTCGACGGTGTCGAGCGCCGCGGGACGCAGGCGGGCGCCGCTCACGCCGGCGCTGCCGGTCGCCTTCGGGAACCGGCTGCGGGCCACGTGTTGGTGGCGACCACGGCGCGCACGCCGGTCTGCGCGAAGGCCTCGACCAGGCCCGCGAGCTGCTCGTCGGAGAGGTCCGGGCCCAGCTTCACCCACAGCGGCGCTTCGACCCGTCCGCCAGCGGCGCCGCAGAGCTCGCGCGGCCAGCTCGGCCGACTGGTTCCCGCGAGGGTCGTCCTCGGTGTTGGGGCACGAGAGGTTGAGCGTGAGCCAGGAAGGGCCGCCGACCGGCCCGCGAAGGCGTCGCTGAAGAAGGTCGCAGCCTCGGCCATCTCGTCGCGGCTGCGGCTCGGTGTCGTCGACGCCCGGGCTGACCGCGAGGTTGACGCCCCAGGTCCGCGGCAGGTCGGCGGCATGGCCGGCGAGGTAGGCGGCCGCCGCGCGGGCGCCGGGGTTGCGCAGGCCGACGCGGTTCTGCATCGAGCGCGCCGTCGAAGTCGCGCCACAGCGACGCGACCCGCTGTTGCCCAGGCGGGGTAGCGCGTGAAGGAACCGAACTCGACCGGCCCGGCGAGTGCCGGCAGCGAGCGCCAGCCGGGCACGATGTCGCGCCGGCGCGCGACGGCCGCGAGCGCCGCGGCCTCATCGGCGAAGCCGTCGCCCTTGACCAGCCCGGCCGCGACGATGAACGGGTGCGGCAGCGTCACGCCGCCGACCTCGACCGGCTGCTGCGGGGAGCGACACCCGGTTGCAGGCGCGCCAGCGAGCGCGACCGATCCCCGACCGGTCGGCGCGCCGCAAGACCGAGACCGTGCGCGCATGAGCGGGCATGGGGTCGCTCCGGCGGATCGATGGCGGCGGCCGGTCTCCAGGCCAGCTCGTAGAGGTCTAGGATCACGGCCGCAGGCGCCTCCCCTCGCCCGGCTGCGCGAGCACCTGCTCGCCGTCGAAGGCGACCCGACCGCGGATGCGGACCTCGCGCACGCGGCCCCACACGCGCATGCCGGCTGAAGGGCGACCACCCCGGGCTGCAGCGGAGCCCGTCGTCCGTGATGACGTAGCTGGCGTCGGTCTCGACCAGCGTGTAGGTCTCCGGCGGCGGCACCAGGCCGAAGAGCCGCTGGGCGGTCGTGGCGAGCAGCTCGATGAGCCGCTCGCGGGAGACGGCCCTCGTCACGCACGGCGAGCACCATCAGCGGCAGCGTCGTCTCCAGGCCCGGCAGGCCGAAGGGTGGCTGCGCGGACTCCTTCTCCGCGCGCGTGTGCGGCGCGTGGTCGCTCTCGATGGTGTCGACCGTGCCGTCGGCGACGGCGGCCCACAGGGCTTCGCGGTCGGCCGTGGTCTTGAGCGGCGGCTTGACCATGGCGAAGCCGCCCAGGCGCTCGCGGTCGTCCGCCGTCGAGGTAGAGGTGGTGCGGCGTGACGCCGACGCTGATGGGCAGCCCGTCGGCCTTGGCCTGCACGGAGCAGCTCGATCTCCGAGGCCGCTGCTGACGTGGCAGAAGTGCGACGCGTATCGCGCTCTGCGCGCACCAGCTCCAGCACCGCGGCGAGGGTCTCGCCCTCGGCATGGACCGCGACCGGCGTGGCGGTGGCCCCGGCCCATGCGCGCAGGTGCCGCCGGCGCGACTCGTCGTCCGCGAGCAGCAGCGAGCCGGTGGTGTGGTCGCAGTACATCTTGAGGCCCGCCGCGCTCGGCCGCCCCGGCCGCGTACTCGGAGCCGTCCCCGTCCTGGTCGGCGCCCAGGTAGAGCCCGAAGTCGCAGCGGGCGCGGGCGCCCACGAACTCGTACTTGGCACGCAGGCGCTCCGCGGTCGACGGTGTTGGGCGGCGTGTTGGGCATGTCCAGCACGGCCCAGTAGCCACCGGCGAGCGCGGCCGCCGTCTCGCGCTCGACGGTGGCCTTGTGGGCCCAGTCGAGGTCGCGCAGGTGGACGTGCGGGTCCACCGCGCCGGGGATGCGGAGGGTGGTCACTGGCTCGGTCCTCCGCGCAGCCCGTCCACTCGTCGTGGCGCCGAGGACGCCGGCCAGCAGGGCCATGCGCACGTACATGCCGTTCTGCATCTGGTGGAAGTAGACGCTGCGCGGGTCGTTGTCGAGGATGGCGTGATCCGCGTCGGTGCCCATCTCGTGCTTGCGCGGCAGCGGGTGCATGAGGATGGCGTCATCGGAGGCCTTGGCCAGCACGTCGGGCGTCATGATGAAGTCGCCCGCGATGGCCTCGTAGTCGGCCCTCGTCCGCGAAGCGCTCCTCCTGCACGCGGGTCCAGTAGATGACGTCGCTGTTGCCGATGACCTCGTCGAGCGAGTCCGTCTCGTGGACCTCGACGCCACGCGACTTGCACGAAGTCGATGATGCTCTGGGGCGCACGCAGCGACTCGGGCGAGATGAACTCCAGACGCAGGTCCTGCGCGCCGTAGAGCGCCAGCAGCTTGGCCAGCGAGTGCACGGTGCGGCCGTGGGCGAGGTCGCCGACCAGCGTGACGGTCTGGCCGTCGGCACTGCCCTTGAAGTCGACGATGGTGAAGAGGTCCAGCAGCGCCTGCGTGGGGTGCTCACCGACCCCGTCACCGCCGCTGACCACGACCGCGCGCGTACCGAGGCGTGTCGTCAGCTGGTCGAGCTGGTAGGCCGCCTCGTACGAGGAGCGGACCTCCGGATGGCGCAGCACGACGACGTCGGCGTAGCTGCCGGCCGCACGCACGGAATCGGCCAGGTTCTCACCCTTGTAGACCGAGCTGAACTGGACGCCGCCGGCGGTAGCCACGACCTCGCCGCCGAGGCGCAGCATGGCCGCCTGGAAGGACATGTCGGTGCGGGTGCTGGCCTCGAAGAAGAGCGTCGCCATGATGCGACGCCGGCACAGCTTGAGGACCGACTGATCGCCGTTCCGGACTCTGGTCCGGAGCTCGGCCGCGACCCGGATGAGGTCATCGAGGTCGGGACGGGCGAACTGCTCCACCGAGACGATGTGCTTGCCGGTGAGGTTGCCGTCGATGGCAGGCGGGGTGAACGCAGCAGAGCCGGTGGACACGCCGACACTGTCGTTGACGCTGGGCATGGAACGATCTCCCGAGGGCACTACGGGGTCTGGCTATTGGGGATGGGGGAGGCGCCACAAGTCTATCCGACCGGTGCGTTCGCGCACCAGCCCCGCCCCGGCCGAAATGAGGCCGCATCTGAGTCGCGGGCCGATGTTCGTCCACCGACTCAGGCCGAACCTGTCGAGCATGAACAAGACGCGGGGTCAGAACGTCGGCATGGCGCCCATCGCCAGCAAGCTGGGCGAGATGCTTGCGGTCGGTGTCGCCGGCATCGTGCTCGGCACGATCGCGCCTCGCTGTCTCGCGTCCGTGAGCAGCCTGCGCCGAGTGGCCATGATCAGCTACCTCGCAGGCTGTGTGCTGATGATGCTCGGCGCCACGCAGGTCACCCCGAGCAGCCTGGGCCTCGCGGTCGTCTTCCTCCCGGCGGCGTTGCCCACGCTGATGTTGTCGATCGGCTGCCATGCCATGCTGCGCGGCCAGGGCGCCGAGCTTGTCGCGCCGAAGTCGTGAGAGACACGCAATGACCGCCGCGCCCCGACGACGGTCGGATGTCGCTGGGCTGGCCCTGACCTGGCTCGGCGGAGGCATCGCGGCCCGGCTGCTGATCCCGCTGCTGGGTCTGACGAGCCTGGCCTGGAGCGTGGCCTCCGGGGATGCCTCGGGCGGAGCCGGCGTCTTCGTCGGCCACGAGGGCACGAGCATGGCCGGGCTGGGCGTGGTGATGGTGGCGCCGGGCGGCCTCATGCTCGGCTCGATGCTGCGCCTGTGGGCGCGTCGGGGCGGGTGAGGTGGCTGAGCGACGGCGCGCGCCTCGGCGACCCACGCCCTACGAAGACGGACGCAGCTGGTCGGGCACGGTCGGGTGGTGGCGGGTGCGAGTGCGGGCATGACCGGGTGCGACTGCGGCCCACCATGGCCCACTGTGCCGGTTCCAGCCTTTCCGCGGCTCGGTTCCGCGTCCCGGGGCGCCCGCTGCGTCTCCCGCGCACGCGGCGGCGGACACGCTGGTCGAGTTCAGCCTCCCAGGGGTTGGCGCAGACGACCAGGGGTCGGTGCGGGCGAGACCTTTCAGCGCACGTGGTCGGGCAGGACCGCCTCGAGTGCGGGGTAGAGGGCCTCGTTGGTGGCGATGATGGGCGCGCCCTTGAACAGCGACTCCGGTGTAAGGAAGTCGTTCACGACCCCGCCGGCAGCCTCCACGATGGCCACGCCTGCAGCCCCGTCCCACGAGTTGAGGTGCGACTCGATGTAGCCGATGAGCCGCCCGGCCGCGACGTAGGCCAGCGACAGCGCGCCCGAGCCCTCGCGGTAGTAGACGACACCCTGGCGCAGGAGCGCGTCGACGATGGGCACGATCTCCTCGGGCCCGATGCGCGGCGACATGCCGATCGAGAGCAACCCGTCGTCGAGGCTGGTGCTGCCCGACACGTGGATGGGCCGGCCGTTGAGCGTGGCGCCATGGCCGCGCCGACCCAGGAAGATCTCATCGCGCGCGGGTGCCGCCAGGAAGCCCATCTCCAGTCGTCCCGGCCCAGGCGAAGCCGATGGACACGCACCACGACGAGAGCTCGCACAGGAACGGCTGCGTGCCGTCGATGGGGTCGACGATCCAGATGGCCTCGGCGCCCTCGACGTCGTTGTGGCCGAACTCCTCGCCGAAGAAGGCATCGTCGGGGAAACGCTGCTCGACGGCGCCGCGGATGAGCCGCTCGACCTCGGTGTCGGCCTCGCTGACCACGTCCTGCGTGCCCTTGGAGCGCACCGTCAGCGACTCCTGGCTCTGGTAGTAGCGCTTGGCCAGCGCCGCTGCCTCCTCGATGAGCGCCGCACCGAAGGCGAAGCGCTCCGCCAGCGGGTCCCGGCTCATGACTCGTCCGCCCACAGCCAGGCCGCGCCACGGACACCGCTCGAGTCACCGTGCATGGACTTGACGATGGGCGTGGTGAAGACGGTGGTGAAGGTGTACCGCAGGATCTGCTCCGGCAGTCGCTCATACAGCTCATCGACGTTGGACATGCCGCCGCCGAAGACGAAGATGTCCGGGTCCATGTCGTTGACCACGACGGCCAGACCGCGCGCGACACGGTCGATGTAGCGGTCGAGCAGCGCATTCGCGACCGAATCGCCGGCACGGGCAAGGGCGGTCGATCTCGGAGCCGTGGAGCCGCTCGCCGGTGGCTTCTTCGTACTGCGCCTGGAAGGCGCGGCCCGAGCACCACGTCTCGATGCAGCCGTTGAGGCCGCACCAGCAGGACGGTCCGGGCAGCTCGTCCTCCGTCGCCCACGGCAGGGGGTTGTGACCCCAGTCGGCGGCGTTGTTGTTGCGCCCGTGATGGGGCCTGCCGTCGACCGCGATGCCACCGCCCACGCCGCTGGCGAAGTTGGCCGCGAAGACGAAGCGGAAGCCCGCGGCTGCGCCGTCGCGTGCCTCCGAGGCGACCAGGGCGTCGACGTCGTTGACGGCACGGATCTCCCGATCGCCGAGGGCATCGCGCAGGTCCCGCTCCACGGGCCGGCCGATCATCCAGGTCGAGCTGGCGCCCTTGCCCAGGCCGGTCGTTGGGTCGATGGAACCGGGGATGCCCACGCCCACGCGATCGAAGTGGCCGATCTCACGCTCGACACGTTCGGCCAGACCGGCCATCACCGACATGCAGGCGGCGTAGTCGCCGCGAGGCGTGTCCTCGCGCTCCCGCAAGAGCTCACGGCCATCGGGCGTCATGGCCACGACCTCGATCTTGGTCCCGCCCCAGTCGATACCAACCAGCATGTCCCTGAGTATGCCCGGCCGGCGCCGCTAGCGGTTCGTCGGGATCGGCGCTTGGACCGTGACCATGTGCAGCAGGTTCACCGCCAAGCGCTCTGCGATGCGCCCCGCGTCAGCATCCGGGTCAGCAGCCAGCTCAGCAGCTGCGATAGCTGCGCGATAGAGGATGCGCCCGTCGAACCCAGGCTCGAGCTCCGCCCTGAACACGCCGTCGGCCTGGCCTCGGCGGAGGATGTCGATGACGAGCTGCTGAGCTTGCTCCTCGTGGGCCGCCATGGCTGCTCGAAGCGTCGCCGGCAGCGCTGCGGTGAGTGCGAGCGGCGACGGATGACCCGCGGCCGCGGACGCCACCACGGTCCCCACGAACAGCCGCAGTGCGACGGCCGGGTCGTCCTCCGCGTCCAGGCGAGCGGCCAGCTCAGCAGTGCCCTCATCACTGACCTGCACCAGCCCGGCCAGGACGGCGTCGATATCGGCGAAGTAGTGATAGAGCGTCTGGCGGGAGACACCTGCGCGCTGGGCCAGCGTCGACATCGTCAGCCCCGCGATGCCCTCTCGGGCGATCGCCTGCATCGCCACCGCGAGGATGCCGTGTACCGTCCGCGCACGCTTGTCGCTCAAGGGCTCCCGGCTGCCGCCATGAAGTGGGTCGTGTTCCATCAGGTCCGACGATACGCGCGACCGGCCAGCCACGCGAATACGGCGGATAGGCCCACGATCCAGGCGATGGAGGCCAGCAGGGGGCCTTCGGCCGGCTGTCCCGCGGCCAGCGCACGGGCGGCCTCCGAGACGACCGAGATCGGCTGCACCTCGGCGAACAGCCGCACGAACTCGTGCATGTCCGATGTGGGCACGAAGGCGCTCGAGGCCAGCATCAGTGGGAACAGCCAGAACATCGAGAGCAGGCCCACCGTCTCCGCGTTGCGGATGCGCGCGCCGATCCAGGCGCCCACCCAGGAGAAGGCGTAGCCGAGCCCGACCACGAGCACGAGCATGCCGATGGCGCCGGCGAGCGAATCGAGGCGGTAGCCCATGAGGTAGGCCACGGCCACCACCAGCAGGACGCCAGCCACGTTGCGCAGGGTGTCCGCCACGGTGCGGCCGGCGATGACCGCGACCTGGCTCATGGGCAGCGACCGGAAGCGGTCGACCACGCCGGAGGACAGGTCCAGCGCCAGGCCGGTGCCGGTCTGTTGCGCGCCGTTCACGACCGTGATGACGAGTACGCCCGGCACCAGGAACTCGAGATAGTCCACGCCGGAGCCAGCGGCGATGATGCCGCCGAACACGTAGTAGAAGAGCAGCAGGAAGAAGATGCCCATGATCACCGAGAAGGTGAGCTGCTCGGGCATCCGCGCGGTGCGCACGAGGTCGCGTCGGGCGATAGCCAACGTGTCAGTCAGGACGATCACGCAGTCACCTCCTACGTCGGCTTCGGCGACGGCGGGTTCGTGCTGCCCGATGATCTCGATGAAGACGTCATCGAGCGTGGGCCGGCGGAGCTGGAAGTCGGCCAGCTCCACGCCGGCCTCGTCGATCCGTCGCAGCACGGCAAGGCTGTCGCCCGGAGCGGCGACCGAGAGATGGATGGTCCGCTCATCGACCGTCAGTGCACGACCCTGCTCCAGGGCGCTCATGGCCACAGCCAGGTGCTCGGGATCGGCCAGGGTGATCTCGAGCACGTCTCGCTCCAGCCTGGCCTTCAACTCGGCGCTCGTGCCAGACGCGACGACGGCTCCGTGGTCGATGATGATCACCTCGTCGGCCAACTCATCCGCTTCCTCGAGGTACTGCGTGGTCAGGACCACTGCGGTCCCCGCGTCTCGCATCGCTCGGATCTCCTCCCAGATGGCCAGCCGGCCACGAGGGTCCAGGCCGGTCGTGGGCTCATCGAGGAAGACCGCCGGTGGATCGGCGATGAGCGCCGCCACCAGGTCGAGCCGGCGACGCTCGCCGCCCGACAGCGTCTCCGCCAGGCGATTCGCGTAGTCGCGCATGCCGAACCGATCGATGAGCTCATCGACGCGCGCGCGCCGTGTCGGCCCCGGCAAGTGGTAGAGCCGGCCGAAGAGGTCGAGATTCTGGCGCACCGTCAGCTTCTCGTCGACGGCTGCACTCTGCCCGGCGAGCCCGATGCTGCGCCGGACGGCGTCGGGCTCGGACGAGAGGTCATGTCCATCCACGAACGCCCGACCACCCTCCAATGGCAGGAGCGTGGTGAGCAGCCTGATGGTAGTGGTCTTGCCGGCACCGTTCGGTCCGAGCAGGGCGAGGATAGAGCCCCGAGGCACCGCGAAGCTCAGGTCGTCCACGGCGACCGCATCTCCGAAGCGCTTGCGGAGCCCGATAGCCTCGATCACCGGCCCGGGCTCGGGGGGCCGCGTGGTTGCTGTGGTTGACATGTTGTCAATCTAGCGTCAGGTTGACACTCTGTCAACCTACGAGCGCCGCGGCGTCACCGCTAGAGTTACCACTGTGAAGTCGCGCAACCCGATCGAGCGCCTCCGCATCGCGGCCGTCAGCCGCACGGTGGGCCTGTTCGCCCACGCGGGCGATCCGCTGGAACACACCCTCGACTACGCCGGCGACCCCGGTCTCTTCGGTCCCGACTCGATCAGCTGGGAGGTCATGGGCGACGTCTCGGGCTTCATCGCGGGCATCCGCGCGTTGCTGGTGCAGGCCGCCCATCCCGAGGTCGTGGCCGGCGTCGCCGACCACTCGCGCTATCGCGAGGACCCGCTGGGCCGGCTCTCGCGCACGTCGGCCTACGTCACGGCCACCTCGTACGGGGCCATGCCCGAGGTGGAGGCGGCCGTGGCCTTCGTGCGCCGGGCCCACCGGCCGGTGCATGGCACCTCCCATCGCGGTCTGCCCTACTCCGCCGACACTCCTGCCCTGGCCGCGTGGGTCCACAACTCGCTGACGGACTCTTTCCTCGCCGCGTTCCAGACCTACGGGTCGCGGCGCCTGTCAGACGACGAGGCCGACCGGTTCGTGGCCGAGCAGGCGCGCATCGGCCGCTTGCTCGACGCGGACCCCCTGCCGGAGACCGCGGTCGCGCTGACGAGCTGGGTGGCCGAGCACCCAGCCGTGGGGCCTTCGCCCGGGATGCGCGACGCGGTCGACTTCCTGCGTCAGCCGCCGCTCGACCCGGTCGTGCTCTTTGCCTACCGGCTGCTCGCGAGCGCCGCGGTGCCGATCATCCCGCCCAACGTCCGCCGTGCGCTGGGGCTCAGGCCTCGGCCGGGCGCGCAAGCGGTCGGCCGGGGGTCCATGATGGCCATGCGCTGGGCCCTCGGCGCTTCTCCTCGCTGGCGCCTGGCCCTCGAGCGCAGCGGCGCCCCCATCCCCGAACACCGCTTCAAGCAGAAACGCCCCTTCGAGACCCTGGAGACGGCATGACCGAGAACCTGTTCGAGACCCTCGAGCGCATCAACCGGCGACCCGACGTCTACTCGCGCTACACCGCTGACGCGCTATGGACCTCGCCGGACATCTCCGAGATGATGCTGCGCTACCACCTCGACGGCGAGGTCGACCTGGCCTCGCGCCGGACCGCCTTCATCGAGTCATCGTTCGAGTGGATCAGCGAGCACTTCGAGCTGGGACCCGAGAAGCGCGTGATCGATCTCGGCTGCGGCCCCGGCCTGTATGTCAGCCGGCTGGCCAAGACGGGCGCCAAGGTCACCGGGGTCGACTTCTCCCCCGCTCGATCGAGTACGCACGCGAGCGAGCGCAGCGCGAGGGGCTGGAGGTGGACTACCGCCTCGGCGACTACCTCGCGCTCGACATCGAGCCCGGCTACGACCTGGCCACGATGATCATGTGCGACTACTGCGCGCTCTCGCCCGAGCAGCGGGCGGCACTGCTGCGACGCGTGGGTGAGCTGCTCACGCCCGGCGGCGCGTTCCTCTTTGACGTCTACTCGCTGGCCTTCTTCGAGACCTGGGAGGAGATGTCCGCTTACGGCGAGGGCATGATGGACGGCTTCTGGTCGGCCCAGCCCTACTACGGCTTCCAGAACACCTTCAGGTACGAGGACGAGAAGGTGGTGCTGGAGCGCTACCTCATCGTCGAGCGCGAACGACAGACCGAGTACTTCAACTGGTTCCAGCACTACTCGCTGGAGTCGCTCAGCGCCGAGGTCGAGTCGGCCGGGCTGGTCGTCGAGGACGTCTACGGCGATGTCGCCGGCGAGCCCTTCGACCCGTCGCTGCCGGAGTTCGCGCTGGTCGTGCGCAAGCCGACCGGCTGATCGCGCACTGGAACTTCGGCGCCCGGCCCGCTAGGCTGCCTGCGCAACGGAGCCGGTGTCCCCTGACCGGCCTTGCGCGAGGTGACCGATGCGTGCCCGATCGATGCTCACGACCCTCCTGGTCTCCATCTCGCTGGTCCTGGTACCGCTGGCCGCGACAGCCGCGACCGCGAGCGTCGGCCTCGGCGAGGGCGCCAGCTACCAGGGTCTGGCCGCCGCCGGCTCCGGACCTCATCTGCGGCATCCGCGCCGATGGTGACCTGCACTGTTGGGGCCGCTCCAGGCTCTCCCTGGCCGACTACCCCGAAGGGCGGTTCAACGGTGTCTCCGCCGCACGACGGGCGGCCTGCGGGCTGCGGGCGGACCAGACCATGGAGTGCTGGGGACGCTGGTACTCCGACATCGATCACCGCAGCCAGGTCATCGCGCCCGCGGGCACGTACTCCAAGGTCGACCTCGCGGAGGAGCAGGCCTGCGCCATCGGCACCGATGGACAGGTGACCTGTTTCGGGAGCTTCTCGGAGACAGGGACGCCGTCGGGCATCATGCCCGTCGAGGGCACCTTCACCGACGTCGCCGCCATCCACGACGACTTCGGCGGCTGCGCTATCCGCACCGACGGCAGCGTGGCCTGCTGGGGTGATGACACCTGGGGCCAGGCCAATCCACCGGCTGGCACGTTCACTGACATCGCGGCCGGCCGCATGACCGTCTGTGCCATCCGTACCGGCGGCCAGATCGAGTGCTGGGGTCGTGGGCTCTACGGCGCCTCCGATCCGCCCGATGGTCGTTTCACCGCGCTCGCCATCGGTGGTGACACCGGCTGTGCCATCCGCGCTGATGACGGCTCCCTGGCCTGCTGGGGCGCGGACCTGGGCCAGCCGCCCGATGTGCCCACGGCAGCGCTGGCGATCGGCGACAACATCGCCGCTCTCATCGGCACCAACGGTGTCGTGCACACCTGGGGCGAGACGCGGCTGTGGCCGATCTGGGGTGGCTGGGACGGGCCTGACCAGCGGTACGACTACGGCGCCTTTCGCATCGTGGGCGCTGCACCCACGACCCTGGAGCAGGGCGTGCCCGTGAGGATCCCCCTCGGGATCACGGCCATCGAGCCGCGACCGGAGTTCCGCGTCGCGTCCGGAGCGCTGCCCCCGGGCCTGGACCTGTCGAGTGACGGTCTCATCACGGGCACACCGAGCGAGCCCGGTGACTACGGGCCAGTGACGCTGGTGGCCGACAACGGCCACGCGCCGACGGCGTCCACCACGATGACGATGACGGTGGCGGCCGTCGACCCGGCACGCGACTGACCCGGGCCGAGTCGCGGCTGGACCGGGTCGCGACTAGACCGGGTCTTCGCCCGAACGTCGGCGCCGTAGCCTGAAGAGGCCCGCCCAGGCCACCACGGTCCAAGCCACCAGGCCGAGCATGACCAGCCCCATCACGAGTGGTTCGAAGTCCGCCTGCGAGGCCCACAGGAAGACGGCCACCGGCAGGATGGCCAGCCACACGATGACGGCGGCGACCGTGCTCAGGCCGCTGAGCCAGACCCAGGTGTCGGCCGGCAGGGACGACTCGGTCAGCGCGGCCAGCGCTACGTAGACCCACAAGAGCACGAAGATGGCACAGGCGTAGACCTTGAGCACGATCTCGAGGACCCGGGCGAGCCGGCCCGGGCCCTTGGCGGGTGCCCCAGCGGACTCTCGGCCTGGCGACGGTGAGACGCTGCTCATCGGTGAAATCCTACGCCCGCGCCAAGGACAGGACCCGGCACCGCGAGCGAGCGAACGGGCCTCGGGAACGGAGTCGCGCGGTCATGCAGCGACAGGCGTAGGATTCGTGGTCAGGAGTGACGCATGGCCGCTCGTCGAGACCCACCATCAAGGCTGACCAAGCTCGGCTTCAAGGTGCCGGTGTGGCTCTACCAGGCCCACCTCGGCGTCGTCTTCTTCGGGCACGTCTTCGCCATCGTGCACCACGGGCGGAAGTCGGGGCAGCGCCATGTCTCCGGTCTGGAACCCATCGTTCGGCGCGAGGGCGAGCTCTTCGTCTTCTCGGCCTGGGGCCGCGACGCGAGCTGGTTCCGCAACATCGAGGCGAGTGGGGTCGACGAGCTGTGGGACGGCCGGCACCGCTACGGCAGTGTGACCTTCCGCGTGGTCGAGCCCGACGAGGCCGACGAGATCCTGGCGCGGTACGAGCGGGAGCAACCGCGCACGGCCAAGCGCACCTTGCCTCGCATGCTCGAGGGCTACGACTCCAGCGACGAGATGCGCCGGCAACTGGCTGCGAGCGGCACCATCGTGGCCTTCCGACCCGCCGACTGAGACGCCTGCGGGCTGCTCGGCGCGTTGCCGACCGGCACCGGGAAACTCGTACCACCCTTCCACTAGTACCGATGATGCGCCACGATGAACCGGTCGGGCGTGTCATGTCGTTCGGGGCACGCCACCTAAGGGAGTCTGAGACGATGCACCACCGCCTCTCCAACGTCGGACGGGTCCTGGCCATCGCAGCCGTCACGGCCATGGTCCTCGCGGCCCTGCCCGGGAGCGTGGCCACCGCTGCGACCAACCCCAAGGCCTGCCGGGTCTTCAACTTCGAAGACGGCACGGCCCACCGTTCGCTCCAGCGCGCGGTGTGGGCGGCGGACCCCGGTGACACCCTCACCGTCCGGGGCACGTGCGTGGGCACCACCCTCGTGCGCAAGGACCTGCGTATCGACTGGACCCGGTCTTCGTCGTACGACAGCAAGACGGGACGCGTGTTCGACACCGGCCGGCCCAGGCTCCGCAGTGGCAGCTGGCGCCCGGCCCTGGTCGTCGATCCATCGGTCGATGACTTCTCGATCCGGCCGGGTCTCGTGGTCAAGCGCGGGGTCGTTATCGACGACATCGAGGCCTGGAAGGGCGACGCCAAGCCCGTGCCGGTTGCCTGGCGCGGCACCATCTCGACCGGATCGGCGGTCGCGGCCAGCCCACCGTTGCGTGCCTGCTACGTGCAGAACCTCGACAGCGGCGTCGACTTCCGCCGGATCCAGAACGCGGTGGCGGCAGCCTCGCCGGGCGACCGGCTCACGCTCCGTGGCAAGTGCGTGGGCGCGACCCGCTTCGACAAGAGCCTGCACATCACCGGCGTGCGCCTGGCCATCTCGGCCATCCGTTGCACCAGGACGGGATGCACGGTCGTGAGCAAGGCCGACTCTGGGCCGCCGGCCATCGGCGCGGTCAGCGTCGACCCGAGCGTGGACGAGCTCACCTTCAAGCGCCTGACGCTGCCGGGCGGCTTCTCGGTCGGCTAGCGCCGGCGTCCGAGGCTCCCCGGTCGGAGCGCCCAGACCCGCTGAGTAGAGGATGATGGGGTGCCCCCTCCGGCCCTGGACCGTGACCCGTTCGAGGTGGCCCTGGAAGCCGCCATCGGGGCGCTGCCCGAGCCGTACCGACGGGAGCTCGCGAGCGTTGCCATCGTCATCGAGGACGAGCCGAGCACAGCGCAGCTCGAGAGCGTTCACGCGCGAGGCCTGTTCGGCCTCTATCAGGGCGTTCCGCGCACCACGTATGGGGCCGACCGTGCCCCCGTTGCCAGCAAGATCACCCTCTTCCGGGGCCCCCTGATGCGTGCGTATCGCAGCCCCGATGCGCTGATGGAGGGCGTGCGCGAGACGCTCGACCACGAGGTCGCTCATCATCTCGGCATCAGCGACGCCCGCATCGATGAGTTGAAGGAAGCTCGCCGGGGCTGACGGGAGCCCGGGTGGGGCGTGGCCCCGCTCAGCGTCTGGGTGTGTGCACGGGACCAGGTGTGCCGACGTCAGGGTCCAGAGGGCGCGCGACGCACCGAGGGTGGTCGGACCCGGCACCGAGCCAGCGACTCGGAGTGCCGCGAGCCTCCGGCGTCAGTTGCGAGGTCCACGTCCCGGCTGAGGAAGAAGGTCGTCGCGCAGGCGGTGCGATACTGCTCCCAGGCGCGGTCGCCGGACGGCGTCCCCGTCACGCCGGATCGCCACTGAGGCGTCACCCGGCCTGCAGCGTGACCGTCAAGAGGGGCACAGGATTGGAGCGGGCGATGTTGTCGGCCGATGACGCCGCGGCGCGAGAGGACGCTGGCGGTGAACGTGGGCCGGTGCTGCGATCCGGGCACGTCTCCGTCATCAGCGTCAGGCATGGCGTCGTGGCCGAGTCAGCATCGCTCGACGACCTGCCAGCGCTTCTGCGCGACGAAGACTCGACCGTCTGGATCGATCTGACCGACCCCACGGCCACGCAGGTAAGCGCGGTCGCGGAGGAGCTGGGCGTCCATCCGCTCGTCATCGAGGATATCGTCGCGAGTGATGCTCGGGCCAAGTTGGAGCCCGTCGGCGATGTCCTCCATATCGTCCTCTTCGCGCTGACGCGCCTCGATGGGTCGAGGCTCCACGAGGTCGACTTCATCCTCGGTCAGCGGTTCCTGTTCACGGTTCATCCGGCCACCTGGGACCTCCGCGCCGCGCACCACCTCAGGGCCGGAGTGGGGACGGTCATGAGGCGCGGGCCTGACGCGCTCCTGTGGGCCCTCTGTGACGCGATCGTGGACGGGTACTTCCCCATCTTCGACCAGTTGGCCGATGAGATCGACGGCCTGGAGGACCGGATACTGGAGCGTCCCGACCGCGAGACGCTCCAGCAGGTCCTGGAGATGAAGCGCGAACTCATCAAGATCCGCCACGTCGTGGCGCCTGGCCGGGAGGTCTTCAATCAGCTCACGGACCGCGAGTACGACGTGATCAGGGAACCGCAAGTCCTGTACTTCCGCGACATCTACGACCACCTCGTCCGCTTGACCGACGAGTTCGACAGCTTCCGCGAGTTGACCGCCGCGACGATCGAGCTGTACCTCTCGACCGTCAACAACAACCTCACCGTCATCATGAAACGACTGACCGGCGCGACGGTGGTGCTGGCCGGGATCGCCGCCATCGCGGGCATCTTCGGGATGAGCGAGGCTTCCTCGGCGCTCGACGGCCGCGAAGGGGTCGGGTTCTGGGCGATCAGCTTGGTGACCCTCGCACTCGCCGGGGCCGTCCTGGTGGTCCTTCGCCGCATCGGCTGGATGTGACCCCGGAGCCCGCGGCCGGCGTCGATGGCCTCGGGCGCACCGGAGAGTAGGTCCCGATGAGTCCCGCTCGCCCTGCACGATGGCCACGCGATGCGCCACCATGGCAGCATGCAGGATCTCGAGCGCGTCCGGCGACACCTCGCCGGTGAGACCGTCGACCGACTGCTGGCCCAGCCGCTGATCATGCAGCTCGCAGCGCAGCACGCCGGGCTGGACTACAACGACTACGTCACCGATGGCCGGGCGCTGGCCGAGGCCCAGCTGTCGCTAGCCGAGGAGTACGGCATCGACTGCCTGATGCAGTGTTCGGACCCGGCGCGCGAGCTCATCGACATCGCCGGCGGTGACGATTCGAGCGTGGAGTGGGCCGCGACCGGACCCGCCATCGTGGAGGAACGGGCGCTCGTGGCCGACAAGGGGAGATTGTCCGCGCTGCGCGTGCCCGATCCGCTCGCACCCGGGCGGATGCGCGACCGGATCGCTTCGATCGAGATCATGCGCGAGACCGCGGGGCCGGGTGCCTCCATCGTGGGCTGGGTCGAGGGACCGCTGGCACTGGGCGCGGAGATGCGCGGCCTCTCGCGGTTGATGCTGGACACGTACGAGGACCCGGCCTTCCTCGACGAGCTCCTGGACTTCACCTCGCAGGTCGCGCGGGCGTTCTGGAAGCCGCAGGTGGAAGCCGGCGCCGATACCATCGGCATGAGCGACGCCGCCGCCTCGATGATGAGCCCGGCTCACTACGAGCGCTTTATCCACCCCGCTCAGCGGCGCGTGGTGGAGGACATCAAGGCGGCCCGGCCCGACGTCATCGTGCGCCTGCACATGTGCGGCCGTACCGACGACCTGCTGCCGCTCATGAAGCACCTGCCGGTCGACATCTACGAGCTGGACTTCCCCGTGGACCTGGTCCACGCCCGCGAGGTGCTGGGACCCGACGAGGTCATCCTGGGCAACGTCAACACGGTCGAGGAGATGCTCACCGGCACGCCCGAGGAGGTCTACGCGGCCGCGGCCGAGTGCCACCGCATCTGCGGGCCACGACACATCGTGGGTACCGGCTGCGAGGTCGCGCCCGAGACGCCGCCGGAGAACCTGCGTGCGCTCGTGGCCTACGCCCGTGACCACGCCCCCACGGACGTGCCCGCGTCGTAGTCAGATCTCGAAGGTCGCTCGCCGGGCCGCCCGGGTCGTTGCCGCCAGCAGGTCCGCGCGGTTGTCCATGATGGTGGTGACGGTGACCGAGTCGACCGCGGCCGGCGTGATGTGATCCATCGGCCGCATTCTCGGGACAGCGTCTGCGGCTGTCTGGGGGCATCATTGCCGCTCATGGACATCGAGCCCACGCCTTCTGCCGCCAGCACGCCGACCGTGGAGCAGCGCGACCCCGCGACGATCTCGCCCCTGCTGCGGGCGGTACTGCTGGTGGTGGGCACGGTCTCGCTGGCCCTGGGCGTCATCGGGGTCCTGCTGCCGGTCCTGCCCACGACGCCGTTCCTGCTCGTGACCGCGGCCTGCTACGCTCGCGCCTCGACGCGCCTCTACCAGTGGCTGCTGGGCCAGCCGTCCCTGGGCCCGATCATCGTGGAATGGCGTCGCTCACGGTCCCTGCCTCCCGGCGTCAAGGCACGCGCGTTGGCGGTCGTGGCGATCACCTTCGTCGTCTCGATCGCGCTCGTGGACAGTCTCGCGGTCCGGCTGGTGCTCGTCGCGACCGCGATCATCCTGGCCACGTTCCTCCTCCGCATCCCGGTCGCACAGGCTGAGCCCGAAGCGGTCAGCATGGGGCCGACCTCGCCGCAGGAGCAGTCACGATGAGCCAGGAACGCCGCCCGGTGCTCTTCAGCCGCGAGCGCGACCGCCAGCTGCGAGCCGCCGGCATCCGGGCCTGGTCGATCGTAGGCATCGTGGCCGTGGTCGTGGTGGCCTACATGGGCTTCTCCACCTTCAGCACCTTCATCCTGCCACTCATCGTGGCGGTGGTGCTGGGCATGATCTTCGAGCCGGTAGCCTCGCTCTTCGCTCGCTTCGTGCCGCGACAGGTGGCTGCGATGCTCGTGCTCATCGGCATCTTCGTCATGGCCGTGGTCATCGTCGGGGTCGTCGTCATCGGCGTCATCGACCAGAGCTCGGAGATCGTGGCGCAGACGCAGGCGGCCATCGACACCGGTCGTGACTGGCTGGCCGACCAGGGCGTCACGCTCGTGCTCATCGATGACGTGCAGGACCAGCTCTCCAGCTTCGTAGACGAAGTCCTGCCCGGGTTGCTGTCCTATGTGCCCGGCGCCTTCTCCGGTATCAGCAGCTTCCTCGTCGGGACCTTCATCGCGCTCTTCATCCTCTACTTCGTCATCGCCGAGTGGGAAACGCTGGCCAGCTGGGTCGGCGCGAACCTGGGCGTGCCGGCAGACCTGGGCGAGGGCATCGTGGAGGACGCCACACGCTCCTTCCGCGACTACTTCTACGTGCTCACCGTGGCCAGCCTGCCGGTGGCCGGCATGGTCTGGCTGACGGCGGTGCTGATGAGCGTGCCACTCAGTTTCACCATCGCCCTGGTCACCTTCGTGACCTCGTACGTGCCGTACATCGGCGCGCTCATCTCGTCGGTCTTCGCGCTGCTCATCGCCTTCGGTGCCGGCGGCCTTGTACCCGCGCTGGTCATGCTCATCGTCATCCTCGTGGCCCAGAACGTGGTCCAGCCCATCGTCCAGCGCCAGATGGAGCGCAACGCCCTCGACCTCCACCCCATCGTCGGCTTCGGCTCGACCATCATCGGTTCGGTGCTCTTCGGCATCCTCGGCGCCACGCTCTCGGCACCGGCGGTGGCCATGGTCATGCGCGTGCGCGAGCGCGTGCGAGCCTTCGAGCGCGGCGAGTTGGAGGCGGACGAGCAGTCGGGCGCTCAGTAGCGACCGCGAAGTCGGCGGACGAGCCCGGGCGCTCAGTAGCGACCGCGAAGTCGGCGGACGAGCCCGGGCGCTCAGTAGCGACCGCGAAGTCGGCGGACGAGCCCGGGGGCTGATCCGGATCGGGCCGCGCGCCTCTTGTGACCTGTGCTAGCGAGCCGCAGACTGTCGCTGGTTCCGCTCGCACGGGAGGTGATGCGTGGCCAGTGTCAGCCTGGAAGGCGTATCGAAGCGGTATGGCGACGTGGTCGCGGTGCAGGACCTGGACCTGGAGATCGCCGACGGCGAGATGCTGATGCTGGTGGGGCCGTCCGGCTGTGGCAAGACGACCGTGCTGCGCATGATCGCCGGCCTGGAGGTACCCGATGCGGGCACGGTCCGGTTCGACGGCCGCGACATGGGCGACGTCACGCCGGCCGAGCGCAACATCGCCATGGTCTTCGAGGGTTACGCGCTGTATCCGCACATGGCCGTGCGCGACAACCTGTCCTTCGCCCTGCGGCTGCGCCACACGCCAGCTGACGAGATCGCCCGACGTGTGGCGGACGTGGCCGAGGCCATGGAACTGGATCAGCTGCTCGGGCGCAGGACGCCCGGGCTGGCCACCGGTGAAGCCCAGCACGTGGCGGTCGGGCGTGCGGTCATCCGCCACGCTCCCGACGTGCTTTTGCTCGATGACGCGCTCTCGCATCTCGACGCCCGGCAACGACTGGAGGCGCGCGCGGAGGTGACTCGGCTGCACGATCAGCTGGGCAGCACCATCGTCTCGGTGACCCACGACCAGGCCGAGGCGCTGGCGATCGGGACGCACCTGGCCATCATGGACAGCGGCGAACTGCTGCAGGTGGGCACGCCGCACGAGGTCTACGAACGCCCTGCTGACACCTTCGTGGCCGGCTTCATCGGCGATCCGCCCATGAACCTGCTGCCGGCGGAGCTGTTCGGGGTCATGGCCGAGCCGGGGGTCACCGTCGGCGTGCGGCCGGAGCACGTGCGCCTCGGCCGGCCAGGCGACGCTGAAGCCGGCCTCCGTGGTCGCTGCGAGCTGGTCGAGTACCTGGGCGCGCAGGTCGTCGTTCACCTGCGCATCGGCGACCACGAGCTCGTCTTCCTCCATGACCCGGAGGACGAGCCCGCCGCCGGTGATCTCGTCGACTGCCGGGTGGGTTTCGAGCGGCTCCATCGTTTCGACACGGCCAGCGGCCGGTCTCTTGGTCACCCATCGTCGCTCGAGGCGAGAGCCTAGACGCCCATCTCCACGACCACCGCGTCGGTGCCCTCGAAGCTGGTCACGCCTGACGAGGCGGGCGCGATAGCGGTCGTGCCCCGGGGCAGCTCCAGGTCGCCGAGCCGGACCGCGCCGCGGGTGACGTTGAGCACGACCGGGCCGGGCGTGTCCGCGAGCGCGCTCGTGCCCGTGGCCACGCGGTGCTCGCGCATCCAGTAGTAGTCGGTGGTGACCAGTTCGCGCACACCCTGCGCGTCGGTGGTGTCGAGCGAGCAGGCCGCCTCCGGCCTCACGATGATGCTGCCCATCGACTCCTCGGCATGGAGCTGGCGCGGCGCCCGGCCGTACTCGACGGCCCAGTCGTAGATGCGGAAGGTGGTGTCGCTGGGTGTCTGGACCTCGGCCACGAAGGTGCCCGCGCCAAGGGCGTGGATGAGCCCGGCAGGCACGTGGTGGAAGGCGCCGGGCACGGCCGGTCGCACGCCCAGCAGGGGCACGATGCCTGCGGTGCCCATGACCGCGTCGACGTCGGCGATGGTAGTGCCAGCCGTCACGTCGAGGTAGAGCACCGCGTCGGGGTCGGCATCGACGATGTACCAGGACTCGGTCTTGAGCCGAGCCTCGGGATGCTGGGCCACGTAGGCCTCGTGCGGGTGGACCTGCACCGAGAGGTGCTCGCGCGCGTCGAGCAGCTTGAACAGGAGTGGGAAGCGGCCATCCTTCGTGGGCGAGACCGGGCCGAGGAGGGCTTTGGCCTGCTCGGCCACGACGGTACGCAGCCTGGCGCCCGCGTAGGGCCCATCGAGCACGGTGCTGCTGGGGTCATGGACGTGGGGCACGACCTCCTGGGGCAGGTCGCACAGCTCCCAGCTCTCGCCGATGCGGGCGCCCGCCGGCAGCGTCTTGCCGTAGTCGGCCAGCCGCTGCCCACCCCAGGGGCGCTCGACGAGGACAGGATCAAGCCGGAACGGTGCGAGTTCGGTCATACCCGAATGGTCACACCGTTCGGTCGATGGCGTGGCTGCCCGCCGCGTGGCCTAGACGCCAGTGTGCCTACTGCCTCGGATGACGAAACCGCCGCCAAGGATGACCACGGCTGCGAGCAGCGTGAACGCGATCCACGGCAGCCACGGCGTCGAGCCTTCGCGTCCGCCGCCCTGGCTCGTGTCGAGCAGCATGTCCGTCGGCGGAACCGTATCGACGCCGGCCACTTCGGTCTTCTTGAAGACGATCACGACGTGACGCTCGCGCGGCCGGTCGCCCGCGAGGCGCGACCGGGCTCGCGCTTGCCCGCTGGCCAGGACGGAGCAGCCCTGGAACGTGTTCTCATGGTCCGGAAGGACCTGATCGGGATCACTCTGATCGAGCGTGCCGCTCGTTCGCGGTGATGCCTCGGCGAAGCTGCACGAGGCGCTGGGCTGTAGAACGGTGCCCACCTGGCAATCAGCATCCCCGCCGAGCGGGCCGTAGACGTCGTCTTCGAGCGAAACGACCTCGAAGGCCACACCCCCGTTGTTGCTGACCGTGAACGTGAAGATGACGTCCTCGCCCAGTCGAGACGTGACTTGTGGCCTTTCTCGTACGCGGCATTCGACTACCATCGCCGCGACGTTCGCGAAGACTCCATGTGGCGTCCTCGCGAGCCAGTTCACCGTGTCCGTTGCGAACCAATGTCCCCGTTACTGTCGCGTCGTCACCGGTGATGTCCGACACCGTCCAGCCGGCGTTCACGACCTCGCTAGAGGTCAACGTGCCCGGCGCCACGTTCGTCAGTCCGATCTGCTCGCCATCTCCGATCGAGCCGGCAACGTCGCCGGTGAATACGAAGCTCGAGCCGGACGGATCGGGACTCGGGTCGGTGATCTTGGCGATGGTGATCGTCCTGCGGTCAGCGACGTTGGTGAAGGTACAGGTCACGACCTCGTCGGCGCCGAGATCGATGGCGCTCTACCGTCACCGTTGTCGCAGGTGGCGTCGCGAGTCCCCAGCGGGCACAGCCCCGCCGACCGATAGTCCGAGTCGAATATCCGTCGCGCCTACGACTGCCGCGGCCAGCTGAGGCTGACCGGCGTCGGTGGTGAAATCGAAAGTCGTCGGTCGCCAGCAGGTCGGTGACCTTCTCGACCACGATCGCGCTCAGGCCCAGTTCGTGAAGGTACAGGTGACGGTCTCACCAGCGAGACGTTAAGGTCCGTGCGGTGCGATGTCGCCGGTGGAGTCGCCGTCATCACAGGTGATGTCTGCGAGAACCCACCCGGCGTCTCTTTCGCTGGGGCGGCGTGGTGACCAAGACCATCGGCCTGCACCCGGTCACGAACGTGCGGGGGCCCAAGACCAGGTTCCTGCGCCTCGATGACGGCGGGGGGCGCAAGTCGATGGCCAAGCGTGACCGTTCGACGGTGATGGCGAGCTGCCCGGCGCCGTTCGGGCCGGGCTGCTGGGCCGAGGGCCGCGGCCTTCGTGATCGGCCCTGCCTGTGTTGGTGAGGGCGCTGGGCTCCCGATCGGCCGATGCCGCGGCGCCGGTCGGTCGCGGTGTTGGTGGGTCGTCCGCTGGGCGGTGGGTCCCGCCGCGGGCCGGTCTCGTCCGTCGTGTCGCCGGGCCGCCGCTAGTCTGCCGCCGCTGCCGCTGTGAACTGGGAGCTCATCAGCGACAAGCCGCTCGACTGGTGGGTGGGCAAGCTCTCCGCCATCAAGCGCGACTATCCCGACCACGTGCTGGTGGCTTCGGTCATGGCCGGCTCGGGCTCGGACGAAGAGATGCGGGCCTGGCAGACCCTGGTGCAGGGCGTACAGGACGAAGGCGTGGACGCGGTCGAGCTCAACTACTCCTGCCCGCACATGGACCGGCCGGACATGGGTTCCGGGCTGGGCAAGGACGCGGGCCTCGTCTCGACCACGACGCAGGCAGTCAAGGAGGTCGCCACCATCCCGGTGTGGGCCAAGCTCACGCCGGCCACGGCCGACATCGCGGAGGAGGCCGGAGCCACCTTCCGCGGCGGCGCCGACGCCATCACCTCCTCCAACACGTTCCCGTCGCTGCCGCCGATCGACCCTGAGACCCTCGACTTCGAGGTCAACGTCGATGGCTTCGTCTCGCCGGGAGGCCTGGGCGGGCCGGCCATCCTGATGCAGTCGTTGGCCAAGATGGCGCAGATGACGAAGGCCTTCCCGGATGGCTCCTTCTCCGGTGTGGGTGGTATCTCCACGTGGGCCGACGCCCTCTCCTACTTCCTGCTTGGCTGCGGCACGGTGCAGGTGGCGACCGCGGCCATGCTCGACAAGGCCATCGGGCCCAACGTCGTGCGCGGCCTCATCGAGGGCATGGAGGCCTTCCTCGAGGCACATGCTGATCGCGGCTGGACCGCGCTACCACCCTCGACGACTTCCGCGGGCTGCGCCGCGACGCCATCGTGGCCCAGTCGGAGATCGCGCGGCCCGAGCAGCCCGACGTGGATCCTGAAGACGCACGAGAGGGCTACTCAGGCTAGCGGCGGATCAGCCTGAGCTACGACTGGAAGCCTGCGCCCGTTTCAGGGGGTTCACCAAGCAGATCGACTGAGTTGACAGGTCTTCCGTAACTTGTCAGAGTCCGGGTATGCTGACAGTATTCATGAAACCTGACGGACGAGTGCTCGTGCCGGCGCCGTTGCGGCGGGAGTTCGGGGTCGAGCCGGACGAGCCCCTCGTGGCACACGTGGATCAGGGGCGCCTCATCCTGGAGCGGCGAGCGGATGTGCTGCGCCGGGCACAGGAACGCTTCACGAAGCTGCCCCCTGGCGCCAGCCTGGTCGATGAGCTCCTGGCCGACCGCCGAGCCGAGGTCGCCCGCGAAGGATGACCGGAGAGCGCTACGTGCTCGATGCCTCGGCCTTGCTGGCGATGTTCGGGCGTGAGCCGGGCGGTGACGCTGTGGCCATGGCCTTGGCCGTCTCGGCTGTCTCCACGGTGAACTGGTCGGAGGTGTTGCAGAAGGCCCGGCAGCATCGAGTCGACGTCGAGGGCCTCGAGGTCGAGTTGCGGAGTCTGGGGGTCGAGTTCCTGCCGTTCGGCCTGGCAGAAGCCGACGCTGCGGCCGATCTGTGGCATCGAGGAGGACGCCATCTCGCGTTCGCCGACCGGGCCTGCCTAGCCACTGCCGCGGTGGACGGCAGCTCGGTGATGACGGCCGACCGGGCCTGGGCCGCGCTCGACACCGGCGTTCGCGTGGAGCTGATCCGCTGATGCGGGCCCGCCCCGGCTAGTTCCCCAGCGCGCGTATCGGCGGCGGCATGTGACCGCCGCGCTTCACAACGCCGACTGAGGCTCGGTCGCGCACATCCATCACCGGCGCCCGCCCGAGCAGGCCACCCCAGTCGACCCAGTCACCGGGCACGGCACCGGGCACCGGAATCAGGCGAGCCGCCGTGGTCTTGTCGTTGATGATGCCGATGGCGGCCTCGTCGGCGATGATCGCGGCGATGGTGTGGGCCGAGGTCGTGCCCGGCAGCGCGATCATGTCCAGGCCCACCGAGCAGACCGCGGTCATGGCCTCCAGCTTCTCCAGCACGAGGTGACCTTCGGCCGCAGCCGAGGCGAAGTGGGCGTCCTCGCTCACCGGGATGAACGCGCCCGACAAGCCGCCGGCGCGGGACGTGGCCATGGCGCCGCCCTTCTTGACTGCGTCGTTGAGCATGGCCAGGGCCACGGTGCTGCCCGGCAGACCGACGCGCTCGACTCCGATGAGCTCGAGGATCTCCGCCACCGAATCACCCGGCGTGGCAGTCGGCGCCAGCGAGATGTCGACCACGCCGAAGGCCACGCCCAGGCGGCGTGAGACCTCGCGTCCTACGTGCTCGCCCACGCGGGTGATCTTGAAGACGGTGCGCTTGATCTCCTCGGCCAAGCTCCTGCATGGGCGCGCCCGCGGGCAGGCGACGCAGCGCGTTGGCCACGACACCCGGTCCGGAGACGCCCACGGTGATGGCCGCGTCACCCTCACCGAAGCCGTGGAAGGCGCCGGCCATGAAGGGGTTGTCCGGCACGGCGTTGGCGAAGACGACGAGCTTGGCGCAGCCGATGGCGGCCTGGTCGGCGGTGGCCGCGGCGGTCTCCTTGATGATCTCGCCCATGAAGGCCACGGCGTCCATGTTGATGCCCGCGCCGGTGGTGGCCACGTTGACCGAGCCGCAGACGCGCTCGGTCTCAGCGAAGGCGTAGGGCAGCGTGGCCATGACCTCCTCGTCGATGCGGCTGGCGTGCTTCTCGACCATGGCGCTGAAGCCACCGATGAAGTCGACCCCGACCTGGTTCGCCGCCTGGTCCAGGGCTCGCGCCAGGTCCAGCAGCAGCTCGCGCTCGCCGCGGTCGGCGACCCAGGCGATGGGCGTGACCGCGATGCGCCGGTTGACGATGGGGATGCCGGTCTCGGCCGCGAGGGCATCGGTGATGGGGATCAGGTCGCCGGCGGTGTGGGTGATGCGCCGCACGACCTCTTGCGGCGTGCGACAGCCGCGCAGGTTGATGCCCAGCGTCACGGTGCGGATGTCGAGGTGATCGCGGCCGACCATGCCCACCAATTCGACGATCTCGTCCATGCCCAGTGGGCCACGGGCCATCGGTCGTGCTCCTCCCCGACGCTAGATGCGGTGCATGGCTTCGTAGACGGAGTAGAGCCGGACGGAGATCTCCATGCCGATCTCCTGACCGACGCGCTCGAGTCCGGCGACCAGTACGTCGTAGCCCTCGGTCCCGCTCATGTCCACCACCAGCACCATCACGAAGACACCCGCGAGGATGGTCTGCGAGAGGTCGGTGATGTTGCCGTGCTGGCGCGCGACCTCGCCGGCCACGGTGGCGATGATGCCGGGCTTGTCGATGCCCTCCACGGTGATGACCACGAGGTTCTCAGCCGCCGTCGCGGCCGCCGCACGCGACTCCTCACCGGCGAAGTGGACGCGGTTGCGGCGCAGGTACTCCAGCGCCGACGGCGCCAGCGTCCAACCCTCCTCGACGTGCAACGCACCGTCCTTCACGAACGAGGCCACGTTCTCCGATGTGATCAAGCGCATGCGAGAAGGGTGCCATGATGGGGACATGAGCGTTTTCGATGACAAGGCGGCCGAGTGGGACACCCCCGAACGCCGCGAACGGGCCCACGACCTGGCCGACACCATCCGTGAACACGTGCCGCTGCACCCGGACATGCGGGTGCTCGACATCGGCGCCGGGACGGGCCTATTGGGCCTCGATCTGCTCGCCGACGTCGGTTCGGTCGTGCTGGCCGACCCCTCCGAGGGCATGATCGAGGTCGCGCGCACCAAGATCGAAGCGGAGGGCCTCGTCGATGCGGAAGCGGTCGTCTTCGACTTTCCCGCAGACGAGCCACCGACGGGCGCGCCCTTCGACCTGGCCGTCTCGCTACTGGTGTTGCACCACGTGGAGGACACCGCGGCCACGCTGCGTTCGATCCACGCCGCGCTGGCGCCGGGCGGGTACATCGGGCTCATCGACCTCGACGAGGAGGACGGCTCCTTCCACGACCCTGATCAGCCGGGGGTCCACCACCAGGGCTTCGAGGGCGACTCGCTGGTGAAGCTGGCGGCGGCGGCCGGCTTCGAGGAGGCCGAGGTACGCATCGTCCACGAGCTCGAGCGTGACGGACGCAGCTACCCGCTGTTCCTGCTCACCGGGCGCCGCCCGCGGGCCTGATCGGCGCGCCGAAGCCCGGGCGCCGCTCGGCGCCATCGCCTTGAGGGCGCCTTCTGGCGCCACGAACTCGCGGCATGCGGACAGATGTCGCCTGTGGCGACGCTATCGAGCAGGCCTCGGCGTCGATGTGGACAGCTGTCGCCTGCGGCGACGCCGGTGTCGTGGGGCGAGTGCGCTCATGGACAGATGTCGCTCCCAGCGACCGTCGTCCCACGGGTCGGTGGCGCGTGTAGGACTAGCGTCGGTGGGAGCGACGAGTGACTACGGTCAAGGGCGGAGCTGGCGCCTCTCAGCATCGCCGAGCGTGCAGCCGGCCACCTCAGCGACGACGAGGTGTCGTAGCGTCGGCCCAGGCGACGGCTGACCACAAGAGGCTGGCATGTGCCCTTGTTGCGGGTCGGGTCGATCATGGGCCAGACCTCTACGGGGAGACCGGCAGCGGGCGGTGGACCGCTGCCCGGAGGGCGCGTAGCAGGCGGACCGGAAATCCTGCGCATCAGCCGAGGGCGCGTACCGTCCGGGGCAGCCCCGGGGTCGTCCGTGGCAGCCGCAGGGTTCACGGCTTGGGGTGCCGCTCCCTCCACAGCGAGATGTACCAGAGCACGCCGCAGCCGGCGAAGAAGACGCCTAGACCGGCGAAGAAGACGCCTAGACCTTCAAGAGCTTCCATGCTTCCCTCCCTGTACCAATGAGTCCCGGCAGCGCAGGCATGACGCCAGGACAGACGACGTCCGGACTATCGGCTCTCGTCACAACGGGCGACAGAGCCGGATGGCCCCGGCTCAGTCGAGCGGCGCCTCGCGCCCGTAGCCACTGATAGCGATCTTGCCGCGGGGGCTGCCGGTCTCGACCTCGTCTACCGCAAAGCCGGCGTCCTCGAACTCGGTGACATGGTCGATGACCGGTCGCAGCCTGCCGGCTTCGACCATCTCCCGCACCGCGTCGAGCGTGGCCGTGTCCTCGACGGTGTTGACGAGGACCACCCGCTGACTCACGAAGGGACGGGCGAGCACGCCCGTGATCACGTTCAGCACCGGACCCAGCAACCGACTGCCGTCGCCGGCGCACTGTACGAGCGTGCCTTCGTCGCTGAGTACGTGGCGGATGGCCAGCGGCGAGGTCGTACCGCCCAGGTGGAAGGCGAGGTCGTAGCGACGTCGCCGCGCAGATAGTCCTCGGTCTTGTAGTCGATGGCGTGGTCGGCCCCCAGCGAGCGCACGAATCAAGGCTGGGCGTGCTGCACACGCCGGTCACCTCCGCGCCCCAAGCCACCGCCATCTGCACCGCCAGCGCGTTCCGATGCCGCCCGAGGCGCCGATGATGAGCACCTTCTGACCAGCCTCGATGCCGCCCACGTCCTTGAGCCTGCCCAGGCAGTGGCGGCTGCGAGCGGCAGTGACGCTGCCTGCTCCGGGGATAGGTCGGGCTCGCGACCGTGGGGCCGCCGCCACGTACTCCGCGAAGGCTCCGTGACTGAAGCCGTAGACCTCGTCGCCCACGGCGAAGCCACCGACATCGCCCACGCCGACGGCCTCGACCACGCCCGCGAAGTCGCCGCCGAGACCGGGTGTTTGGGCCTGCGCAACCCGCCCGGGCCGAGCACATGAGCCAGGGCTCACCGCGGATGAAGTGCCAGTCGTAGGGGTTGGCCGCGGAGGCCTCGACACGCACCAGCAGCTCACCATCGCGGGGTGCTGGGGTCTCGAGGGCATTTCCTCGAGCCGCAGGACCTGGGACGCACGACCGAACTGGTGATGGACCATCGCCTTCATGGCGGCACCTCGCAGTGGACGGGAGACGGGCCCCGAGCGTAGCAACCGCGCGCGGCCGAGGTGAGGCGCTAGGCTCAGGAACGTGACCTCGTCCCAGCCCGACCGGACGCGGACCTTGCTCGCATTGCCCGAGTTCCGGGCGCTGCTGGGTGCCCGCGGCCTGGCCGCTCTGGGCATGTCGGCCATCGCCACCGTCGTGGCCTACCAGACGTGGGAGGTGACGGCCGACCCACTGGCGCTGGGCATCCTTGGCCTGGTGGAGGCCATCCCGGCGCTCGGGCTGATGCTCCTGGGCGGGCACGTAGCCGACCGGCGTGACCGACGTTCCATCGTGCTCATCACGGGGTCCGTGCTGACCCTCGGCGCTCTCGCGCTGGCGCTCATCTCGGCCACCGGCGCCGGCGCCTCCTTCGCCAGCATCCTCGCGGTCGTCTTCCTCGTGGGCGTGGCGGCAGGCTTCGAGCGTCCAGCGCTGGTGGCCTTCGAGACGCAGGTCATCCCCATCGAGCATGCAACTCGCGGCGCCTCGCTCAGCGGCGGGGCATGGACGGCAGCCGCCATCGTGGGTCCGGCCGCCGGTGGCCTCTCGATCGCCTTCGTCGGCATCGCGGCCACCTACCTCGCCATCGCCATCGTGCTGGGCCTGTCAGTGGTGCTGGTCACGCGCATCGAGCGCAAGCCCATGCCCGAGCCCGAAGCGACCGGAGAGCGTCGCCAAGAGCCTGGCCGGCGGGGTCCGCTACGTCGCTCGCCACCAGGTGTTGCTGTCGTCGATGGCACTGGACCTGTTCGCGGTCTTCTTCGGCGGGGCCATGGCCATGCTGCCGATCTTCGCCACCGACATCCTCGGTGTCGGGCCCACCGGCCTGGGCGTGCTGCGGACGATGCCCTCGGCCGGGGCGCTCGTCGCGATGCTGGCCACGACGCGCTTCCAGCCTCGCCGCAACGCCGGGCGCATCCTGCTCGTCTGCGTCGGGATCTTCGGCCTGGCCATGATCGTCTTTGGCCTCTCGACCGAGTTCGTGCTCTCGCTGGTCGCGCTCTTCGTGGCCGGGCTCGTCGACGGCGTGAGCATGGTCATCCGCCTGGTCATCCTGCGTGTGGAGTCACCCGAGGCACTGCGCGCCCGCATCGCGTCGGTCAACCATGTCTTCATCGGCGCCTCCAACGAGCTGGGCGCGTTCGAAAGCGGTGTGGCCGCGACGATCCTGGGCGTCGTGCCGAGCGTCGTCATCGGCGGTGTGGTCACGCTCATGGTGGTCGGTGGCGTCGCCCTCTTCTCTCCCGCCCTGCGCCGGCTGGACCTGGGTCGGCGGCTGATCGAGGGTCCCGGGGCCCAGCCGCTGGCCGCGGCCGTAGGCGGATGCCAACATCGCCGCGGCGGCGGTCGACCCCGGCCTCGAGCCGGTGGCCGAGGCGGTCGAACGCTCGGACGAGTAGGCTCCTCCCATGAGCCGACCGACCACCCGTGCAGAGCGCTGCTCGAGCGCTCGGTGAGCGAGTTCGAAGCGCTGCTCGCGCTCGCCGAGGTCCGTCCCGGCAGAGCGAAGGCTCGGCCGGTCGGACTATCCGCGCGGGTCGGTCAAGGACATGCTGGCCCACCTCGATGCGTGGCACCGCATGTTCCTCGAGTGGGAGCGGGCCGGACGCACGGGCGACGTCGCGGAGATGCCCGCGCTCGGCCACACCTGGAAGACCACGCCAGCCCTCAACATGGAGGATCCACGAGCGCCATGCGGGCGACTCGTGGGATGAGGTGGCCGTCGAGCCTGCGCGAATCACACGCGGCGGTCGTGGAGGTCATCGCGTCGTACGCCGACGACGAGCTGTTCGAGAAGCAGCGCTCTCGCTGGACCGGCTCGACGTCAGTCGGGAGCTATGCGGTGTCGGCGACCACCAGCCACTACGACTGGGCGGTGAAGCACCTGCGTAGGACGCAGAAGATGTGGGCGGCCGAGGACACCGAATGAGCCCTCGGCCGCGGGCGGGAAGCTAGCCGTCGCTTTCGGCCTCTTCGTCATCGGACATGTCGTCGTCCATGCTCATGTCGTCATCGGACATGTCGTCGTCCATGCTCATGTCGTCATCGGACATGTCGTCGTCCATGCTCATGTCGTCATCGGACATGCCGTTCGTTCTGCTCCGGTCTGGAGCATCGTGACCTGCACGTCGGTCGTGCCGTCGCCGTTGTCGGTCAGCCAGGCGATGCCCGCGTAGCCCGAATCACCGACCGGGCTGATGCCGACGAGGAACGAGCCGTCGACATCATGGCCGCCGATCGACCCGCAGGCCAGGATCGTGCCCATCTCATCGGCGCTCTGGTGGACCATGATCGAGTGGTCGGCCGCGAGCATGTCGCTCAAGGCCAGGTCGACCGTCCTGAGGCCGAAGTCGACGTGAGTGTGCGACTCCGCGCCCTGGGCATCGTTGCCGACCACGCCCACGTCGGAGAGTCCCACGATCACTTCGCCGGGCATCGAGCAATCACCGGCATGGATATGCGAAGGGTGGGGCACCATCGACCCCATCATCATGTCATCGCCCGACATGTCGTCGGACATCTCCTCTTGTGCGAGCACGCCCGCCGGCGTCAGCGCCAGGGCCAACACTGCAGACGCACCGATCACGGTCTTGCGCATGGAACCTTCTCCTCACCTGCTGTGCGATCGCGAGATGCGGCCGCTGGCAGGCAGGATGGGGACGCGCCGTGACGGGGCGACGAAGGTTCCGTGACGGCTCGATGACCGGTCCGTGACGACCCTCGAGGCCCAAGGTGGTCAGGTTCGCGATACCCTCGGACCCCTGAGGAGGTATCGATGACATCAGTGGTTCGGATCGCCGACGTGCTGGCCGGGAAGGTGGCCGCCGGCTCAGAGGTGACGGTGCAGGGCTGGGTGCGTACGCGCCGAGATTCCAAGGCCGGCCTGTCGTTCGTACAGGTCCACGACGGCTCGTCGTTCGCGCCGCTCCAGATCGTGGCCCAGTCCGCACTGCCGAACTACGGGGACGAGGTCCTCCATCTCACGGCCGGATGTGCCCTCGAGTGCACCGGCACGCTGGCAGAGTCGCAGGGGAAGGGCCAGTCGGTCGAGTTGCAGGCCGAGTCGATCAGGGTCGTCGGCTGGGTCGACGATCCCGACTCCTATCCGGTGGCGGCCAAGCGCCACACCTTCGAGTACCTGCGCGAGGTGCCGCACCTGCGCGTGCGCACCAACACCATCGGCGCGGTCGCTCGCGTGCGCAACGCACTGGCCCAGGCCATCCATCGCTACTTCCACGAGCACGGCTTCTACTGGATCCACACTCCCATCATCACCGCCTCGGATGCCGAGGGTGCGGGCGAGATGTTCCGTGTCTCCACGCTCGACCTGGCCAACCTGCCCCGCGTCGATGGCGGCGCCGTCGACTTCAGCCAGGACTTCTTCGGCCGGCCCACCTTCCTCACCGTCTCGGGTCAGCTGAACGTGGAGACGTACTGCCTGGCGATGACCAGGGTCTACACCTTCGGACCCACCTTCCGAGCGGAGAACTCCAACACCAGCCGGCACCTCTCGGAGTTCTGGATGGTGGAGCCGGAGATCGCCTTCGCCGACCTCTCGGACAACGCGGACCTCGCCGAGTCGCTGCTGAAGTACGCCTTCCGCGCCGTGCTCGACGAGCGTGAGGACGACATGGCCTTCTTCGCCGAGCGCATCGACAAGGAGGCCGTGTCGCGGCTGGAAGCCTTCGTCGAGTCCGACTTCGAGCGCATGACCTATACCGACGCCGTCGCGCTCCTCGAGAAGTCCGGTCGCGACTGGGAGTTCCCCGTCGCCTGGGGCGCCAACCTGCAGGCCGAACACGAACGTTACCTTTGCGAAGAAGTCGCGAAGAAGCCGGTCGTGGTCGTCGACTACCCCAAGCAGATCAAGGCCTTCTACATGCGTCTCAACGACGACGAGCGGACCGTGGCCGCGATGGACGTGCTGGCGCCGGGCATGGGCGAGATCGTCGGTGGCTCCCAGCGCGAGGAGCGGCTCGATGTGCTCGACCGGCGCATCGAGGAGATGGGCCTGGAGATGGGGCCGTACGGCTGGTACCGCGATCTGCGGCGGTACGGGACGGTGCCGCACGCCGGCTTCGGCCTCGGCTTCGA
Organism: uncultured Chloroflexia bacterium; assembly: GCA_963716815.1. Lineage (GTDB taxonomy): Bacteria > Chloroflexota > Limnocylindria > Limnocylindrales > CSP1-4 > JAFMJV01. Next base: position 27,395 of record CAVQUM010000004.1, on the reverse strand, counting down.
CCGGGCCCTGGCCTACGCCACCGGCATGGCCAACATCCGCGACGTCATCCCCTTCCCGCGCACGCCGGGCTCGGCCGAGTTCTAGGGACACCGACGCGGCCGTATCGTCGGGTCCATGAGTGTTGCACCACCGGATGAGACCGTGCTGGTCACGGACATCGACGAGTTCATCGAGGAACGCCGCATCTCGTGCCTCTGTTTCGTGCGACCCGTCTACCGCCCTTCGTCCAGCGAAGGCAGGATCCGCGCGCTCGAGCAGATCGAACTGCACGGCGACCTCGACGCGTTCCGGCGGGCCGCTACCCTGAAGCGACGGCTCTTACAGATCTCCAGCGACGCGTCTGCCAGCCCATAGCCCGGAACCGCCTCGCCTTGGGCGAGAGCTACGTCGCGGATGGCGTGGCCTTGAACGAGTCGCTCGGCGCGACACGCCTCTCACGTGACGTCGACCTGTTCCATGACACGAACGAGGCCCTTGAGGCGAGCTGGCATGCCGACCGCGCACTGCTCAAGGAGGATGGTCTCGATCTACGCGTGGTACGCGAGCGTGCTGGCGCTGGTCGGCCGACTCGAAGTGCGTGACTGGATCGGTGTCATCGCCAGCGACGGACGGGTCCAACCCCTTGGCTGCCTGGCCTGGGCTGCGCCGGGCAAGGAACCTGGCTTCGGGCCGGCCGCCATCCTCGAGGCCGCCGCGCGAACTGGCAGGTACTCCGCCGACGAGGTCGGACCGCTGGCTTCCAGGGGGCTGCCCCGGACGCACCCACTTCCATCGCGGCAGCATCCGCGGGGCCCTGCCGCGGCTCGTCGGCGAAGGACCCAGCTAGGCGCCACTCCAGGTACGACGGGTGAGGATGTCAGGCGGCTGCCCTGGCTGCGGGGTCGAGACGCCTGCGGTCGACGGGGCCACGCACCCCTACGTCGGCGCCGCGTCCGCCTGCTGGACACGGTTCTCCGAGATCGACTTCGCCCTGCCGCCGATCGCGATGGCGCGGCTGGTCATCGACTCCTACATGGTCCAGCACCCGGGCAAGCCTGAGCGACGGGCGATCCAGTCGGTCTGCCTGCACCTGACCGGGTTGTGCCTCGTACTGGAGCACGAGCTGCCGAGCGGGTAGCTCTCGACGACACTGCAGCGAATCCTGGCTGCGCCGCCGGCGTGGCGCTGGCTGGAGCCGCCAGAGCCGAACGGCGAGCTGACGATCCACGAGGTCGCGGCCGCCTTGGGCACGGACGATGCTCCGGACGCCATCGAGCACCACGTCCGGAGCATCTGGGGTTCGTGGGCCCAGCGCCGCGACACCATCGAGGCCTAGGCCCGCCAGCCGCCCCTGGTTGAGCTACTTCGCGGAGCGACCCTCCGGCGCGGGTGGCAGGTCATCGGTCGACGATGAACCCGTGGAGGTCTCTCTCCCTCCTTGGCGAGGACCGCGATGAGGCCCTCGTAGGCACCCTCGCCGTCGAGCACACACGTGCCGCCGAAGTTCCCCGGCCTTCCCCCCGAGCCCGTCAGGAGACTCGAAGCGGAACTGGGGACGCATCCGCCACGCTCCGTCATCGGTCACGATGGTGTGGATGTAGTGACCGATGAAGAGCTCGCTATCGTCGTCGCAGGTATTCGAGGCCGTTCGAGGCGTACGTGTCGGTTCCCTGAAGCCGCGGGTCGCTCCACTCCAGGAAGACCTCGCAGATGGCTCCTTCAGACCGTTCCACGGGCCCGTCCGCTGCGAAGTCGCCCTCGTCCTGCCAGAAGTCCTCGTCGCACGAGATCCCCAGATACCTGGAGTTGACCTCCACCGGGGGCGCGTGGGCGGCTTCCTGCTCGGCGCCCGGAACCCCATCGCCGGAGCGGTCGAGTGGCTGGCCGATGAGGAAGGCGGCGCTGAGCGCGAGGACGAGCGCCCCGGCAGTGATGGCCTTGACTGGACTGAACATGAGTCGTGTCCTCCCTTGGGGACCCGTGGGCGTGTCGTCCTCGCGGCGGCGCCGGCCGGGCAGCCACGGATACCAGCGGCTCCGCTGGCGGATCTCGGGCACCCTGGCCAGCACCCGGTCGGCGCTGGCTTGCGGGTCGGCAGCGTCGCTCGTGGTTTCCCGCAGCCAGTCCTTGAGGAAGCGTTCGTCGTTCATGAGGCGGGCTCCTGGCGGACCGGTGCGGACAGCGGGGTGCGGGCCTCGGCCTCGAGCGCGGCACGCAGTGCGTCCATGGCTCGGCCGAGACGGGAGTAGACGGTCTTGCGCGGGATGTCGAGCGCTTCCGCGACCTGCTCCGGAGACAGGTCCGCCAGGTAGCGCAGGACGATGACCGCGCGATGGTCGGGCGAAAGCTGCCCGAAACCCCGGCTCAGCTGGTCACGGTCGACGACGACGCCGAAGACGTCGCCGACGCGCGGCTCGGCCGCCGCCGGGATCTGACTGGTGGGCACCCAGCGCGGCCTGCGCCTGGCTTCGGCGTAGCAGACCCGAAGGAGCAGCTTGTACGACCATCCTTCGAACTTGCTGGCGTCACGCAGGCGGCTGATGTCCCGCCAGATATCGAGGAAGGCCTGCTGCACCGCGTCCTCGGCGACGTGCGGATCACGCAGGACGCCCTGAGCGACGCGAAGCAGGCGCGCATGGTTGGCGATGACCAGGGCCCGGAAGGCCTCCTGGTCTCCCTCCTGCACCCGACGGACGATCCGTTCGTCCACGTCGCCCCCTCGTGCTCGAACCAGGATTCTCCCGGTTCTACGACTGAAGGGGAAGAGGGTGAGCTGATATTCCCCAGACTCGCCGACGGTGGCTGTTCGAGAGGTCTTTCGCTGCCGGCGGCTACGGCTGCGGCACGAACTCCGGCTCGGAGATGGTCAGGGCGGCGATGCCGATGACGAGTGGCATGGCGATGAGCAGCAGTGCCGACGGGGCGTAGCCACCGATGTTGTCACTCACGAGCGAGAGTGCCACCGGGCCGGCGGCTGATGCGGCAACGGTGACGAGCGCCGAGACGCCCTGGATCGAGCCGATGTGAGTCAGCCCGTACCAGCGCGGCAACAACGTCGCCACCAGTGGCCGGCTCGCCCCCGCGGCGGCACCAAGCGAGATGGCATAGGCGAGGATGATCCAGCCCGGAGAGAGGAAAGCCGCCAGCACCAGGCTGCACGCCAGCAGCAGCATCGTCAGGAGCAACAGGAACCGCGCGGGCACTCGGTCAGCGAGGGCCCCGACCAGCAATCCGGCGGTCAGCGCGCCGATGACCTGTGGCAGGAACATAGCGGCCGCCTCGGTGACGGTCAGTCCCTGGTCGCCGAGGATCGAGATCTGGTGGAAGTTGAGCGCGGTGATCAGCATCGACGTGGTCGCGATGACGGCGCTCAGGAGCCAGAACCGCGGCTGCACCAGGGCCTCGCGGCGGCTGTGCGAGAAAGCGACCGGCGCCGGCGGATCGGATGGATGCGGCGCGGGGTCGCCGTCGGCATACTGGCCCACGTCCGCAGGCCGGTCGATGATCCCGAAGCGGGCGATGGGCACGACCACCAGCCAGATCGCGAGTGCCGACAGGACCCAGGCGATGCGCCAGTCGACGACACCGATGGCGGCGCCAAGCACGATCGGCGTGAACGACATCAGCGCCGCCGTCGCTGACGCCGACAGCCCGAAGACGAAGCCGCGCCGGCGCTCGAACCAGGGCGTGATCGACAGCGTGCTCACCAGTTGGAGCGATCCCTGTCCCAGCCAGCGGATGAGGGTGAAACCCACCACCAGCGTCACGAACCCCTGGACGCCCGCCATCACCAGCAGCCCCACACCGAAGGCCAGACCGATGAGGGTCATGGCCCGACGCGCACCCACTCGATCGATGCGGCGGCCGACCGGAAGCAGCGCCACGGCGCCGACCAGGGTGCCGACGAGGTAGGCCGTGGACAGCTCGGAGCGAGTGAGATCGAGCGTCTCGATCATGGGATCGACGAAGACCGAAACGCCGATGGTCTGACCCGGTCCCGTCAGGGCCGCGGTGACCGTCGCCAGCAGTGCGACACGCCAGCCGATGAAGTCGCGCCAACCGAGGGCGCCTGGATCAGGCGTGGTCATGAGGGTCGGGTGCGCTGGCGGATCGGGCGTTCTCCATCCCGCAGACCTGGCGTCGGCCGTCTGCGGGGCACCGATCAAGCACGTCTACGGCCCTGACTCTAGCCCACGCGGCCGATCCGCCCACGGACGACGGGGTGCACCTGGGATCTCGGCACAAGTGAGTGGCTATTCGCGTGCGACATCAGAGCGAGGAGATGGGTCCAGAAGTCGGTGGATCTTGCCAGCGTGCGCATGGATCGACGGGGGCTCGGCCATCTCGACGGCGGAGAGAATGAAACGACGGAGTCGCAGCGGAGAGACCGCGACTCCGTCGAGTCATCCGTGAGGCGGATGGCCGGCCACCGGCCAGTGCCGTGTCAGGCCTGGGCCGGCGCGATGCTCACGCCTGGGATCGGCTGGCGCCGGCGCCGAGGCCGTCGAGGACACCGATGGCCTCGCCCTCGGGCTCCTGCTCGGAGCGCTCCGAGCGGCGGGCGTAGATGACCAGCATCGACGGCAGCACGAGCACCGAGACGAGCGCGGAACCGGCGATAGCCACGAGGGTCAGCCAGCCCAGCTGCTGGAAGGGGATCAGCGACGACTGCGTCAGGATGGCGAAGCCGAGGGCGGTGGTGACCGCGGAGGCCAGCAGCGCCGAACCGGTGGTCTGGAGCGTGTTGGTGACGGCGGTGTCGACGTCGACACCTTCACGCAGGAACTCCTGGAAGCGGTGCGTGACGTGGATGGTGTAGTCGACGCCGACGCCGATGACCACCGCGGCCAGCGTGGCCGTGACCGGGCCGAACTGGATGCCCACGAGGACCATGAAGGCGTAGAGCAGGATGACCACGCCACCGACGGGCAGGATGGTGAGCAGGCCCAGCATCGGGCGCCGGTCGGAGACGAAGTAGTTGAGCATGAGCAACGCACTCGCACCGAGCAGCGCGAGGATGAGGCTCTGCACCTGCGTGATCGAGGTCGGACTCGACCACGGCCGCATCGATGATCTCCTGCGAGGTCGCGACCGAAGCGCTGCCGAAGGCAGCCTCGAGGTCGGCCGCGAGCCGCAACGCACCATCGCTGCCGGCCTGGGTGGTGAAGGTGTAGAGCGACGCCTCGGGCGTGACCACGGCGGCGAGCTCCTGGGGCGCGACGTCACGCACGGCCTCGAGGACGGCCGCGATGTCGGCGCCGGCCGGAGCCTGCAGCGAGCTGTCGAGACCGGCAGCAGCGACGGCCGCAGCGACCTCGGGGGAGAAGTCAGGTGAGCCCTCGGCCGCGAGCGAGGCCACCAGATCGGGGGCGGACTGCACCAGCGGCTGGCCGTCGATGGCCACCACGTCAGGCAGCGCGCCGGCGGTGGCGGTAGCCGCGATCGCGGCGTTCCAGGCGGCGGGCTCGGTGATGTCGCCCTCGAGCAGGACGCTCGTGGTCTCACCAAGACCACCGTCGAAGCGCTCGTCGAGCTCGGCGGCCGCGGCGCGGACAGCTGCACCCTCGGGCACGAAGTCGAGGAAACTGAAGCCGGAGCGGAGGTTGGTAGCGGTCGAGGACGCCGGCCAGCAGGACCACGCCCAGCGAGTCCCACCGCGGCCCAGGGGGCGCGGCGCGGGATGACGGCGGTGGCGCCGGTGACCCGGTCGATCCAGCTCCGCTCGCCACCCGCGAAGGCGTCGGCCGGGAGCTTCTCCGCGGAGGCAGCGCGGCGGTCGAGCAGCACGCGCGCGGCCGGGAAGAGCAGATTGGCGTAGATGAAGGCGGCAGCGATGCCGACCGCGGCGAGCACGCCGAAGGTGAGCAGGGCGGTTGAGCCGGCGAAGACGTTGGTCAGGAAGCCGAAGGCGGTCGTGAGCGCGGAGAGCACGAGCGCGCCACCGACGATGCGGCCGCTGCGAGCCATGGCCGACTGAACCGACCCGCCCGAGCCGAGGCCCTTGCGGTAGGCCGAGTTGAGGTGGATGACGTAGTCGACGCCGAGGCCCACTAGCAGGATCGAGACGATGGAGCTGGGACCCGAGACGTTGCCGATGAGGCCGAGGCCGCCGGGGCCGAGGATGACGGCCAGCCCGTCGGTGGTGGTGATGGCGAACATCACCACGAGCAGGGTGAGGAGCGTGTCCGCGACGGTGCGGCGCACGCGCTGGAACCGGCGCATGGGAGCTGTGGTCCAGTAGACGAAGAGCAAGGCCAGGCCGATGATGCCGATGGCCGCGAAGAGCAGGAGCGGGATCTCGATGGCCGAGTCTTCACCGGCCTTGGCGATGAGCGGGACGGAGAACGGCAGCGCCGTGACACCTTCGAAGGCCGTCGCCTGCAGCGCCGCGTCGAAGGCACCCTGGAGCTCGACGAGCAGGGCCGACTCGTCGGCGTTCGCGGGGGTCTCGAAGAAGGCCAGCATGAGGCCGGCGGGAGCGGCCGTGCCGTTCTCGAGTCCACCCTCGTAGAGGCTGGTGAGGAGTTCCGCCTGGGCGGCGGGGGTGTTGGCAAGGCCGGCTTCGAGGATGGCCTTGACTTGCGCATCGGTAGTCGGAGCGGGAACGCCGTTGGCGATGGCCAGCTCGACAGGAGACATGAAGGAAGTGATGGCGCCGGCGGCGGGCTGCTCGACGATCAAATCGGCCAGGCGGACGCCGTCGACCTCGACGGACTCGAGCGCCGCCGTGACACCAGCCGCAGCGTCGAGACCGGCAGTGGTGACGATGTCGCCAGAGTCGGCAACGAGCACGACCTGGAGCGGCGTGACGGTGGTCTCCTCGCCGAAGAGCGTCTCGATACGCTCCGACGCGGTGATGGCCGGATCCCCAGGGGCGAACTCCGCGCTGTCGTTGGACATCTCCGGGCGCCCCATGGCGCTGAGACCGATGGCGACGGCCAGGACCGCGATGATCGCGAGCCACGGCCGCCGAGTCGTGAACCGAGCGAAGCCGCTCGCGATCCAATCGAACACTGCCTTCTCCTTGTGCATCCCTGCACGTTGTGCGTACAGGGTTTGTATAGGCTTGTCGACTGGAGTATCGCGCGCCTCTACAGGGTTGTCAAGGGGTTGTTCAGTGTTTGTGCGCCGATGGGACGCCAGGGCGGCCCTGGGATCAACCGACCTCGGGGAACTCCCGTTCGGCCACCTTCTGCACGTCCGCGATGGCGCTGAACGCCTGCCGCAGCAGCTCGCGCCCGATGGAGGTCAGCCCCGACAGCTCGACCACGCTCGACGGCTCGCGCCCGCCAAGGACGTCATCGAGCTGTGTCTGCAGACGCAGCCCCATGAGGAAGTCGTACGCGTCGGTGATCTCCTCGCGGCTGCCCGCAGGCAGCAGTTCGCGATCGGCCAGCGCGTTGATGCGCTCCATCGTGTGCGTGGCCACGATGCGCTGCCGTTCGGCGTAGACGCGAGCGAAGGCCACGATCGGCTGCAGTGCGTCCTTGAGGTCGAAACGCCCGCTCGACTCGGCTGCGCCACCGAGGTAGATGTTGCCCGGCAGCCGCAGCGGCGGGCGGAAGGTCAGCGCGTTGCGCGCGAGCAGGTACTGCACCCCACGCTGCTCGGGCAGGGTGTTGTGGACATGCCGTCGCAGCTCGCCCACGAGGGCTGCGTCGCCGCGCACCAGCCGGAAGTCGAGGAAGACGGACATGTCGGTCACATCCTGGGCTTCCATGCGTCGCATCCAGCCGTCGTACGTGCTGATCCAGTCGGGCAGGGAACGGCACCACTTGGCCTCGCCCGCCATGACCTCGCCGCGGCAAGCGGGATAGCCGGCCAGCGCGAGCCCCTCCGACACGCGCCGGCCCAGGGTCATGAACCAGGCGTCCAGCTCGTCCGGGTCGGCCCCCTTCGGTACGTCGTAGACAAGGCCCGTGTCCTGGTCGCTGGTGAGGTGCACCTCACCCCTGCCCTGGCTGCCCAGGGCGAGCCAGGCGAAGGTGGCAGGTGCCGGGCCCAGGTCCTCGAACGCGAGCTCGAGCAACCGCACCGTGGCGGCGTCGAAGACCGAGGTCAGCGTGCTCGTGACGGGCCGCGGCCGCGAGGTCGAGCCCAGCAGGCTCGCGGCCAGCGGCACCGTCCGCTCGCAGCGGCGGGCGACCTCCTCGACCGTGGCGGCACGGGCGATGTCCCGCAGCACCACGAGTGGGGCGTAGCGCGGCGAGCGGATGAGTGCCTCCTTGTCGACCACGGCGCTGATGGCTCCCGACACATCTTCCACCGCCAGGTGGCGTACGCCGGCCTGCTCCATGCGCAGCAGGGCCTCGTAGACGGGCGCGCCCACGGGCAGGCGCACGAGCGGCGCCGTCATCACCGTCTCGACCGGGTCGCCCACGGCCTTGCCCGCGGCCACCACGCGCGCACGGATGTCACGGTCGGTGACGATGCCGATGGGCGTGCCAGAGGCGCTCGCCACCAGCGCGGCCGTCACACCACGCTCGGTCATGGTCGTGGCTACGTCGCCGAGGCGCTCGTCCATGGGCACAAGGATGGGCGTCGCGCCAAGGTCCTCGATGGGCTCGTGCAGGAACAGCAGCGAGGCTCGCAGCTGCTGGACCTCGCGGTCGGCGGCACCGCTGCGGGCCGCGGTCACGTCGACCAGCAGACCGTCGATCCAGGCCGGGTCGTCGTCCTCGTCGCGGATGAGCACGCCCGAGAGCAGCACCGAACGCGGCCCGGCCGGAGTCTCGATGGCCAGGAACTGGTCACGCACCTCGCCCGAGTCGAGCAGCCGCCGGAAGACCCGCGCGAACTCGTCGGCATGGGCAAAGCAGTCGGCCAGCGCCAGCTGCCCCCCTTGCTCGACCGCGACCAGCGAGAGCAGCTCTCGAGCGGCGGGGCTGAGGTCGACGAACACGCCTCGCCGAGCGGCCACCGCGCGGAAGACGCCCACCGATGAGCCGAGGGCAGAGGTGTCGCCGCGAGCCGTGGCCGCGGCCGTCACGTCGCGAGCCAGCAGGATGTGCCCGGCCTGGCCCCCGAACTCGACTGGCTCCAGGGTGAGCACGCACTCGACGCCAGTCCCATCCGAGCGGGTGAGCACGCCTTCACGGGCCACGCCCAGCACCTGCGCCTTGGGATCGCCCGACTCCAATGCCGCCCACAGGGCCTCGTTGCCTGCCCGGGGCAGCACGTCGAGCGGCTCCAGGAACTCCAGCTGCCGGGCGCTGTAGCCCAGCAGCTGGAGGAACGTGGGGTTGGCATAGCGCAGGCGACCGTCGACCACGAGCAGCGTGCCCTCCGACGTGGCTTCCACCAGCGCGTGATAGCGGGCGTTGGAATCGCGCAGACGCTCGTGGCCCTCCTCGCGGCGACGCTCGATCCGCAGCGATTGCTGCAGCACCACCAGCAAGAGCAGGCCGATGAGTCCGGAGATGCCCAGAGCGGCCAGCAGGAGGTCGCGCTCGATGCGCCCGATCTCCGCCTGCACGTCGTCGACGTAGAGGCCCGTGCCGATGACCCAGTCCCAGGGCTCGAAGCCCTTGACGTACGACTCCTTGGGCTCGAGGCGCTCGGGATCGTCGAACAGCTGCCAGACGTAGTCGACGTAGCCCTCGTCCTGGGCCTCGACCAGCTGGGCGAACTCGCTGAAGATGGCCACTCCTCGCGGGTCCTTGAAGCCGGAGATGTCCTGCCCGTCGAGGTCGGTGCGATAGGGGTGCATGATCATCGTGGGCGTGGTGTCCTGGATCCAGAAGTAATCCAGCCGCTCCTCGCCGTAGCGCAGTTCGGAGACGACGCGCGCAGCCGCGGCCTGGGCTTCCTCCCGGGTCAGCGTGCCGGCCTGCTCGTCAGCGTGGTAGGCCCCCAGCACGCTCCAGGCCGCGTTGGTCAGCTCGCGGATCATCTCGCGCTTGCGGTCCACCAAGGTCTGCTCGAAGGAGGGCAGGATGAGGCCCCACAGCGCGATGAGGAAGAGCGCCATGGCGGCGATGGCCGGGAGCACCACACGCAGCACGAACGGGCGGCGGCTGAAGCGACTCGGACTCCCGTGCGGGTCAGCTGGCGGGGGTGCAGCCGGCGCTCCATCGAGCGGCAGCGCGGCTGGGGCCAGGCCCGGTCCGTCGAGCACGGCCGTGCGGAAGCGGACCCAGTCGTGGTGGGGCATCTCGATGCCGAGCGCGTCGCTGCCGCGGCCCTTGACCGCGTGGTAGTCGGTGCCGGCACACACGAGCAGGTCGTGCTTGGCGGCGAGCGCGCGCAGGGCCTCTTGTTCATCCGCGGCGAACTCCTCGTAGATGGCCTCGATACCGTCGAGGCCATCTACGCGCAGTCGGAGGACGAGTTGCTCCAGGCCCCCGATGTCGCGCTCGTACACGAGCGGATGCGCCAGGAAGGCGCGCCCACCGGCGCGATGCAGCAGGGCGATGGCAGTGCCCGTCTCGAGCTGTCCGTCGGGGGCGGCGCTGTCGACCTCGGCATCGCCGCTACTGGTGTCCGCGGCGCGCAGGGAGCCCGCGATGCTGTGGGTGTCCACCTGTCGATGCGCCCGCATCGAGGCGAGGGTGGCCAGGAGCTCCGGATACTCGGGATCGAAGCCGTAGGCCACGAGGTGGATGATCCGGCCCTCGTGCTGGGTCGTCAGCTCGATGCCGGGCAGCGACGGCACCCCGCGCGCGTCGAGGGCCTTATGGAAGGCAGGCCAGCCCTCCACCGTGTCGTGATCGCAGATCGCCGCGTAACGCACGCCGGCCCGCGCCAGCCGCTCGGCCAGGGCAGCCGGAGCCAGCGCTCCGTCGCTGTGGAGCGAGTGCGTATGCAGGTTCACGTAGATGGTGTCGCCCATGGTCCCGACCGTCAGGCTCGGGGAGCGACGGCGACCCCGCCTAGGTCCACTCGGCCCCGATTCCCGGGACCGGGTGCCGGCCTACCGCCCGCAGCGGATGCTGACGCTCTGCCTAGCGCACGCGGATGCGGGAGCGCGTGTTGGCGGCCCAGTGGTCGATGTCCCCGTCATAGGTGACCAGCAGGTCGTACCGCCCCGGTCGCAGCTTCGCGGTCGGGACGCGATAGCGCCCACCCGCGTCGGTGGTGACCGGAGGCAGCGCGATCGGCCGGGTGTTGAACCAGAGGCTCTCGCGCGCGACCTCCTCGTCGCCGAGGAAGATGACCGATACGTAGCCGGAGCCGATCGACGTGCCGGGCACGTCGATGGTGGCCGCGAACTCGAAGTCTGCGCCTGCAGTCACCTTGAACGACTGGCCGTCGACGAGGATCGTCTGCTTCGGCTTGGCCCTGATGCGCATGGCCGGTCCGCCCTGGCCGCGGACCACGGCGACGGACCCGCTGCCGTATGGGCCCCAGCCTTCCAGGCCCTCGGCCAGCCGGCCGTTCGGCACGCGGTTCCTGCCCTTGCCGTGCTCGCGGTAGCTGACGTCGGAGATGCGCACGTCCACGCGCGACGGCGTGCCGCCTTCGATGTTGGCGCGAACGGCGACGAGCGCCCGACGGGCGCCCGGAGGCACGGTGCCGGAGAGCTTGTGCCGCAGACGGGCACCGTCGATGGGCTCGGCGGTGACCAGCAGCGACCGGCCGGCCAGCGGGGTGCCGTCGAGCGTCGTCAGGCGACCGCTGGCCGCCCCCTGCTGCGCGACCGGCTCCTCCAGCGCGGTCCTCGTGCTGAAATACTGGTTGATGCGGCCGGTGTAGGCGCCGAGGTCGTCGTCCGGCAGCAGGCGGTCGGGCTGGCTGTGCCAGGAGTAGAAGCCGACGACTTGCGGGCTGACCCCCTCACCCTGCTCCAGGGTGGCGGCATGCTGCGCCATCTGCTCGAGCCAGGCGTCGTTCGACCGCTCGAAGCCGCTTCCCAGATAGAGGATCCCCAGCGGCACGCCGCGCGCGTCGGCCACGGCCTCGACGTCGCTCACGACGGTTGGCCACTCCTCGCGACGCCAGTCGACGTCCACGTTGAGGAAGGCGAAGGGCTCGCCGGTACGCTCCTCCCACGTGTCCACCCAGGTGGCCATGTCGTGCGCACCGATGGGCGGATCGGTCCACATCGGCTCGATCGAGCCCACCTGGACACCGGGGTGGATGCGCCGAAAGGCGGCCACGAAGTCGGCCACCTCATCGACCACCTGCTCGACGGGATAGCCGCAGGCACCGGGACCGGTCAGCCGATGGGCGTGGGCGTACGGCTCGTCGAGCGCGATGAAGTCGACCTGGCCACCGAGTGCCCGAATCCGGCGGGCTTCATCGAGCTCGTACGGGCCCTCGAAGGACTCGGTGTGGTCGCAGACGTCCGGCCCGGGCCAGGTAAGTGGCTCCACCTCCATGCCCAGCGGGATGTCGCGTGCCTCGAGCCAGGCAAGCATGCGCCGAAGGTCGTCGTCGGTCGCGGCGTAGCGCAGCATCCAACCGTGGATGGCGAAGGCATCGACATGCTCCGCGGCCCGCGCCCACGGCGCATCGTCAGCGAACAGCTGCCAGTAGTCCTCGGCGCCGTCAGGCAGCGGATAGTCGGCGATCTCGTCGGGCAGTGGCGGGGCCGGCGCGAAGATGACGAAGGGCGCATCGGCGAAGTCGATCGGTCCATCCTGTGCCAGGGACTCGCCAGTGCCCACCGACATGAGCAGGACCGAGGCCGATAGGACCGAGGCCGATCGGACCCCAGCATGGCGCGTCTTGACCACCGCACTCCCCTTCCTGTGCTCGACCGGGGTGATCGAAGCGCGCCCACGATAGGCCAGCACGACAGCCGCGGCAACGTACGTCGGGCGCGGGCAGCGGACGGGCTGGCCCGGGATGGGGTGACACAGGCCCATTCCGAACGGGGCCACATGGCCCTGTGGCTCGCCCTGGCCACGGCCGAGGATGGGGTCACGCCACGCGCCGTGCAGGCCGGACTCGCGACCGGCCCGCGACGCGCGGTTGTTTCGTGAGGGAGCACGAATGACGACCGTGGAGAAGACGGTGGTCGAGGGGGTCATGGACCAGGATCTGCTCGATCGCATCATCTCGGAAGAGTCTGGCCGGCCGGGTGCCCTGCTGGGCATCCTGCAACGGCTCCAGGAACAGAGCCGCAGCAAGTACCTGCCCATGGACACGCTCGAGTACGTAGCCAAGCGTACCGGCATCCCCCAGTCGCAGGTCTACTCGGTGGCCTCCTTCTATGCCCTCTTCAACCTCGAGCCGCAGGGCGACCACATCGTGGCCATCTGCCGCGGCACCGCCTGCCACACGCGCGGCTCGCGACCGCTGCTCGAGCGGGTCAAGCTGCAGTTGGGCATACGCGATCCCGAGGCCGAGGGCGGGGTCGCCGACAAGGTCAGCCTGACCACGCCGGACCTGCGCTTCACCGTCCGTACCGTGGCTTGCTTCGGCCAGTGCGCACTGGCGCCGGTGGTCGAGGTCGACCATGCCATCCGCGGTCATGTACGGGAGCAGAGCCTCATCCGTGAGGTCGAGCAGTTGCGCAAGGAGAGCGGCCGATGAGGATCGCCGACCTCGCCGGGTTCAACGCCGTCCGCGAAGCGGGGCTGACCAAGCTCACGCCTGACGTGCCGCGCATCGCGGTGGGCATGGGCACCTGCGGCTCCGGCAACGGCGCCGAGGGCGTGCACGCCGCCTTCAGATCGGCCATCGGAGCCCGCGGCCTGGACATCAGGCTCGCACCGGTAGGCTGCTTCGGTTTCTGTGCCGAGGAGCCGCTGGTCAACATCTGGATCCCGGGACAGCCACTGCTCATGCTGCGGCGCGTCCAGCCCGAGCACGTCGATCACATCCTCGAGGCCATCGAACGTGGCGTGTTGCCCACGTCGGAGTTGATCCTGTGCAAGATCGAGGAGTGGGACCACCTCACCGGCCATGTGCGCTACGGCGCCGGCTATGCCGACGTGCCGGCCTGGGACGAGGTCCCCTTCTTCGCCGGCCAGCTCAAGATCGTGCTGCGCAACTGCGGCCTCATCAGCCCCGACGACATCGAGGAGTACATCGCGGTCGGCGGCTACCAGGCGCTCTACAAGGTGCTCATCGACCAGAACCCGGACGGCGTCATCGAGGGCATCAAGGCGGCCAAGCTGCGCGGTCGCGGCGGAGCCGGCTTCCTGACCGGCAACAAGTGGGAGTTCCTCGCGCGGGCGCAAGGCCCGCAGAAGTACCTCGTCTGCAACGCTGACGAGGGCGACCCCGGCGCCTACATGAACCGCAACGAGATCGAGTCCGACCCGCACGCCCTGCTCGAGGGCATGCTCATCGCGGGCTACGCCACCGGCACGGGCAACGGCATCGTCTATGTCCGCGCGGAGTACCCCATCGCGGTCATGCGCCTCGAGCGCGCCATCGAGCAGGCGCGCGCGTACGGCATCCTCGGTGCCGACGTCATGGGCCGCGGCTTCGAATTCGACATCCAGGTCGTGGAAGGCGCGGGCGCCTTCGTCTGCGGCGAGGAGACCGCGCTCATCGCCTCGCTCGAGGGCAAGGCCGGCCGGCCGCGGCCACGTCCGCCGTTCCCGGCCCAGAGCGGCCTCTATGGGGCGCCCACGAACATCAACAACGTCGAGACCTGGTACAACGTGGCCCCTATCGTGGCCCGCGGCGCGGCCTGGTTCAGCGACACCGGCAGCGCCAAGAGCGCCGGCACCAAGGTCTTCTCGCTCGTCGGCAAGGTCCGCTCCACCGGCCTCGTGGAGATGCCCCTGGGTACGCCCATCAGCAAGTTCATCTACGACGTCGGCGGCGGCGCCCCGGGCAGCCGCGAGATCGAAGGCCGTGCAGACCGGCGGCCCGTCGGGCGGCTGCATCCCGGCCGAACTCTTCGACACGCCGGTCGACTACGAGACGCTCGCACAGCTGGGTTCGATCATGGGCTCGGGCGGCATGGTCGTGATGGACGAAGACAACTGCATGGTGGACGTGGCTCGCTACTTCGTCGAGTTCACCCACTCGGAGTCGTGCGGCAAGTGCGTGCCCTGTCGCGTGGGCCTGGACAAGGCGCTCGAGATGCTCGACGGCTTCACCCATGGCACAGCCACGCTCGAGGACATCGACGCGCTCGACGAGCTCTGCCGCATGGTCCGCGACATGAGCCTCTGCGGCCTGGGCCAGAGCGCGCCCAACCCGGTCCTCACGAGCCTGCGTCACTTCCGCCACGAGTTCGAGGACCACATCCTGGCGGCGCGCTGCCGCGCCGGCGTGTGCGAGGACCTCGCGCTCAGCCCGTGCGAGAACTCGTGTCCGCTGCACATGAACATCCCGCGCTTCCTGCAGCTGTACAAGGAGGACCGGCTCGACGAAGCCTTCCTCAGCGTGGTCCTGGACAACCCGCTGCCGGCTTCGACCGGCCGCGTCTGCCAGCACCCCTGTGACGACCGCTGCCGGCGCGAGGGCATCGACGAAGCCGTGAACATGCGTGAGGTCCATCGCGCCATCGCCGACCAGGTCTACCTGACCGAGCGCTTCGAGCCGCTGGTCGCGCGCGTGCTGGAACAGAAGCTGGAGCCCACGGGCAAGCGCGTGGCCGTCGTGGGCGCCGGGCCCACCGGCCTGACCTGTGCCTACTACCTCGCGCTGCGCGGCCACGAGGTGACCTGCTTCGAATCGCGGCCCATGGCCGGGGGCATGCTGCGCTACGCCCTGCCCGAGTACCGCCTGCCGCAGGGGGTGCTGGACAAGGAGATCGAGCTCATCGAGCGCACCGGCGTCGAGTTCCGCTTCGGCGTGGACGTGGGCGAGGACATCAGCCTCAACCAGATCGACGACGACTTCGACGCGGTCTTCCTCTCCATCGGCACGTGGAAGGAAGCGTGGGTCCACCTCGCGGGCACGGAGCTCACCGGCGTCATCCCGGCGCTGCCGTTCCTCGAGGCCATGGCCCGTGCGGCGGAGGTGCCGCTGGGCAAGAGCGTCATCGTCATCGGTGGCGGCAACGCCGCGGTCGACTCGGCCCGCACCGCCCGACGCACCGGCGCTGACGTGACCATCGTCTACCGCCGCGAGCGGAAGGACATGCCGGCCATCACCGAGGAGGTCGAGGCTGCCGAGCACGAGGGCGCCAAGATCGCCTACCTCGCCACGCCTCAGCGCATCATCGGCAACGCCGAGGGCCGCGTCCGCGGCATCGAGGTCGAGCGCACCCGACCGGGCGAGTTCGACGAGTCTGGACGGCGCCGCCCGGTGCCCACTGGCGAGATCATGCGCATCGACTGCGACACGGTCATCCTCGCGGTCGGCGAGCAGGTCGACCCCGACTTCGCGGACGCCAGCGGCCTGCGCGTCAACGAGGACGACGGCACGCTCGAGGTCGACCGCTACTCGCTCGAGACCAGCCGCGACCGCTTCTACGCCGGCGGCGACCTCATCACCGGGGCCTCCAATGTGTCCAACGCCATGGGCATCGGCAAGAAGGCCGCGCGCAACATCGACCGACGCCTCATGGACCGCCTCACGCCCAGCGTGCTGCCCGAGTTCATCTACCAGATGGAGCCGCCTGACCCGCCCGCTGCCTTCGCCCGCCACACGCCCGCCGAGCTCCCGGCCGACGAGCGCGTGCGGAACTACGCGGAGGTTTCGGTCGGCCTCACCCCCAAGGCTGCGCTCGACGAAGCGCAGCGCTGCCTGCGCTGCGACGTTCGCAGCGTCGAGAACTAGGAGGACCGTCGTGAGCGAGAAGGTGATGGTCCGCATCGACGGTGAGGTGATCGCAGCCTCGGCCGGGCAGAGCGTGTTGCAGGTTGCGCGCGCCAACGGCAAGTACATCCCGTCCCTGTGCTACATGGACGGCCTCACCGCCCAGGGCTCATGCCGGCTGTGCATGATCGAGATCAGCGGGGTCAAGAAGCTGCAGCCGGCCTGCACCACACCGGTGGCCGAGGGTCTCGCGGTGACCACGCGCACGCCGCAGCTCTCCGAGTACCGCAAGATGGCCCTGGAGCTGCTCTTCTGCGAGCGCAACCACATCTGTGCGGTGTGCGTCAGCTCCGGGCACTGCGAGCTGCAGGACCTGGCCCAGGAACACGGCATCAACAGCATCCGCTACCAGTACCGCTACCCCAACCTGACCCCGGACACCTCGCACCCGCGCTTCGTCTTCGACCCCAACCGCTGCGTCCTCTGTGCACGCTGTGTGCGCACGTGCGCGGAGATCGAGGGTGCGCACGTGTGGGAGGTCGCTGGCCGTGGCATCGCCTCTGGTCCGATCAGCGAGCTGCAGCGCCCCTGGGGCGAAGCCGCCAGCTGCACCAGCTGCGGCAAGTGCGTGCAGGCCTGTCCCACGGGCGCCCTCGCCGAGAAGGGCTGGGCCGCCGAGGAGATGCACAAGGAGAGCTCGGTCGTGAGCACCCTGAACACGATGCGTGAGGGCCAGTGATGGAGATGGAACAGCCGCGCAAGGCGCGCATCGGCACCTGCTGGCTCGACGGCTGCTCGGGTTGCCACATGTCCCTGTTGGACATGGACGAGGCCATCGTCGACGTGCTGGCAAAGGCCGACATCGTGTTCGGTCCGCTGGTCGATGCGCAGGAGTGGCCCGAGGGCGTGGACGTGGCCGTCATCGAGGGCGCGGTCAGCAGCCAGGATGACCTCGACCTGCTGACCGAGGCCCGTGAGCGCTCGTCCATCGTGGTCGCGCTCGGCGACTGTGCCGTGACCGGCAACGTGCCCACCATGCGCAATGGCATCCCCACCCGAGCCCTGCTGGAGCGGGTCTACGTGGAGGGCGTCGACGAACAGCCACAGATCCCGACCGACGGCGTGCCGCCCCTGCTCAAGAGGGCCGAGCCACTGCAGGCCCACGTCAAGGTCGACGTCCACATCCCCGGCTGCCCACCCAAGGCGGAGTCGATCCTCTACGTGATCGGCGAGCTGCTCGAAGGTCGGGTGCCACATCTCGGCTCACGACAGCGCTTCGGCTAGGAGGCCGACGATGACCAGGATCGAAGTCCCCCACGTCAGCCGTATCGAAGGCCACGCCTCGATCACCATCGACCTCGACGAATTCGGGTCGCGTGTCCGACACGCAGTTCCACGTGACCCAGATCCGCGGCTTCGAGAAGTTCGTCGAGGGCCGGCCCTACTACGAGATGCCCGCCATCACCGCGCGCATCTGCGGCATCTGCCCGGTGAGCCACCTGCTGGCATCGTCCAAGGCCTGCGATGAGATCATGGCCGTGCGCGTACCGCCGACCGCAGCCAAGCTGCGCGAGCTGCTGCACATGGCCCAGATCGTGCAGTCGCACGCGCTCTCGTTCTTCCACCTCTCGGCGCCCGACCTGCTGCTGGGCATGGACTACGACCCGGCCCTGCGCAACGTGGCCGGTCTGCTGGCCAAGCATCCGGCGGTGGTGACCGACGGCGTGCGCCTGCGCAAGTTCGGCCAGCAGGTCATCGAGCGCCTGGGTCGCGAGCGCATCCACCCCTCGTGGACCGTGCCCGGCGGCGTCAATGCCCAACTCGACCCGGCGGCGCGCGAGAAGACGCTGGAGGAGTGGCCCGACGCGCTGGCCATCCTGCAGCGGACGCTGGAGCTGTGGAAGGGCACCCTCGACGCCTTCCCCGACGAGGTGGCCACCTTCTCCAACTTCCCCACCATGTACTGCGGCACGATCGCGCCCGACGGCGCGCTGGAGTTGTACGACGGGGCCCTGCGCTTCCGTGACGCGACCGGCGAGATCGTGGCCGACCAGGTGAAGGCGGCGGACTACCGCCAGTACATCGGCGAAGCGACGATGCCCGACTCGTACCTGAAGGCGCCCTACTACAAGCCGCTGGGCCTGGCCGAGGGCATCTACCGCGTGGGTCCGCTGGCGCGCCTCAATACCTGCGACCACATCTCCACGCCCATGGCCAATGCCGAGCTAGCGGAGATGCGCGAGCGGCTCGGTCGGGTGGTGCAGTCGAGCTTCCACAACCACTACGCCCGGCTCATCGAAGCGCTCTACGGCATGGAGCGCATGAAGGAGTTGCTGGAGGACCCGCGCATCCTCGACTCCAAGGTGCGCGCGCACGCGGGGGTCAACGACCTCGAGGGGGTGGGCATCATCGAGGCGCCGCGCGGCACGCTCATCCATCACTACCGCGTCAACGACGACGGGGCCATGACCTGGGCCAACCTCATCGTGGCCACGGGGCACAACAACCTCGCCATCCGCCGCGGCGTGCACGACGTGGCCACGCACTTCATCGACGGGCCTGAGATCAAGGAGGGTGCGGTCAACCGCGTCTCCGCTCTGGTGCGTGCCTTCGACCCCTGCCTCTCGTGCTCCACGCACCAGATGGGCCAGGCCGCGGTGGTGCTGACGCTGCGCGGCCCCGACGGCGAGGTGCTCGACGTCAAGGGCACCGTCTGAGCGGATGCCGGGGAGCGCGGCTGCTCACCCGGCAAGCGATCTCGACCTGACTGCGCCCCTTCATGCCACCCTTGCTCACCCGACGAGCAGCGCCGTCACCTCTGCTCGCGTCGCGAGCAGGACCTGCAGATCTGAGGCCCAGCGCGTCGAGATCGCTTGCCGGGTGAGCAGCGCCGGGTGAGCAGCGCGGGGAGTAGCGGCGCGAAGGGGTAGCCGAGCTGCGGACTGGGAGGTCGCGCCCGCTCTGCGGCTCAGCCGTGCCAGGGCTGGGGTGACGACGCGGACGTTTCGCCGGTGTGAAGCGCCTGGTATACGCACAGGGCCAGCTACTGGTCCTGCAGCGCCTCCGCGAGCGGGTACACCTCGACACCTTCGCGCACGCTGCGGTCCATGCCGCTGAGGCAGGTGGCCACCGTAATCTCGCCATCGGCCAACCTGGCCCCCGCGACCGGGTTGCGGTCGACGCACTCGTGCCCGAGGCGGATGCCCTCGTGCGTGTAGCCCTCGAGGTCGTCACCGTGCCCGGTATCGACGCGCTCGCAGTTGGAGGCCAGTGGCGTGCGATGCTCGGCCAGCGTGGAGAGCTGGTCGCCGATGATCCCACCGCGTTCGCCGCGGACGAGACCATCCAGCGGAACCCGATGCCGAAGGGCGATCCATGGCCGGACGATTCGTGCTGCCCAAGGGCCGGGAGGGGTCGTGGGCACTGCTGACCTCCTACAATCGCCTGCGCCAGGGCGACCCCAAGTTCCTCGTCCCGCGCAAGCACCTCCACGGCTTCGGTTGTCCGCGGGACGCGCGCACCCCGCTCGGTCGATCCGCGAGAACTCCGGCTGCAGCCACGAGCCCACGGCCGAGGGCAAGGCCGGGCTGCTACCGGAGTGGCAGCATATCCACGACAACCACTTCCTGGCCGAGCTCGCCAACAGCGGCCGGCTGGAGAACCGCATCCGCGAGTCATGACCGACCTCATCGCGGTGCCGGGGCTGCCGGTGCCGGGGCTGCCGGCGCCGCTCCGCCTCATCAACGAAGCCGTAGCACATAGCGTCGGGGACGCTCGGGTGTCCCTGACGGCAGGCGCCCGCACCGACTGGTTCCGTAATCCCGGCGGCGAGGTCGTGGCCGACGACGCACCGGCGCTGTTGATGCCGGCCCGCGGCCTGTGGATGTTGCGGGCGTGCGTCTCGGCAGAGCACGCGGCCACGTTCGACGCGGCCGTGCTGGTCGTCTACGTCGATTGGCGGACCTGGGCCAAGCTGTGCCTGGAGCTGTCTCCGCAAGGCCAGGTGACCGTGGTGTCGGTCGTGACTCGCGGGGAGTCCGACGACTGCGATTCGGTACCGATCGATGCGCATGCGACGTGGATGCGGGTATCGCGCCTGGGCCGCGCCTTCGCCTTCCACCACTCGGTCGACGGCAGCGCTGGGACATGATCCGCTACTTGACCCTCGGCGACGTCGCGGACGAGGTGGAGGTCGGGTTGCTGGCGCAGTCCCGGTCGGTGACGGCTGCACCGCCTTGTTCGAGGAGGTCACGCTCGTCCCCGCGCAACTGGCAGACGTCCGCTCGGGCGCCTGAGCCGAGACCGCATCCACTGGCCGCTCCTGCAGGTCAGGGTCGCCTTGCCCTGGAATCCGTTCCTGCGGTCTTCGCGCTAGAGTGCGATGACGGTGGGCGCCCATTCCCCAGACGCGCCCGCCGCATCCCATCAGGAGAGACCCATGATCGACAAGCGACGGATGGTCGCTGGCGTGCTGACCGCCGCCTTGCTCACGACCGCCCTGTCCGGGCTCGCCTTCGCCCAGGACGAAGAAGACACCACCTACACCGCCGAGGGCGTCGAGTGGGTGCTCAGCAGCTACCTGCAAGGTGAGTTCCTCCGGGATTCTACGAGTGAGGACCCCGTGCCCGCCACGGTAACCCTCATGCTGCAGGATGGGACGGCCACCGGCTCGGCCGGATGCAACGACTTCTCGGTCGGCTACGACATCACCGAGGACACCCTCGTGTTCGGTGATGACATCGCACTGACGATGATGTTCTGCGAAGGCCCGCAAGCCGACGTAGAGGGGGCGTATCTGGCGCTGTTGCCCGAGGTCACGGGCTGGACCGTCGATGGCTACACCCTGAGCCTCTCGAACGACGAGGGCATGGAAGATCCTGCGCTACGAGGAGGCCGTCGTCGAGCTCCATGGCTCGGATCTTGCCGCGCTGAACGAGGCGCTCGCTTTGCTCGACGCTGCGGTCGCGTCACTCGAGGAGTCGAACGCCGCCCTGACCGACACGGTCGCCGACATCGACAGCCAGCTCAGCGCGGTGGAGGGGAATGTCGGCGGCGTCAACATCAAGGGCGTGCGCGACCGCGTGGAGACCCTGGAGGGTGAGATGGACAAGGTCCAGGGGGACGTCGCCAAGTTGCAGGACCAGCAGAAGAACATGAGCAACCGTCTTGGCGGCCAGGAGACCCGAATCACCGATGTCGAGGACCAGGTAACGATCCACTTCGAGACATACCCGGTCCCCGTGCCCTCCCCGGTCCCCGACCCCTCCTAGGCGCTGGCGACTCCGCGCCAGCTCAGGCCATATGCCGCTCCCCGACGGTTCTGGCTGGACCGCGCGGGCACGACCGCCAAGCTGGAGCTGCTGGCGGACGCCTTCGGCGACATCCTGCCGGTGGTGGTCGGCAACTACGAGCACTCGCTCTCCGACGAGGGTGCGCCCTCCCGGGCCGGCACCTACTACCTCGGCCTGACCCGGCAGGTCTACCGCTTCATCGGCAACGACGGCCTGCTCGGCTGGGTCTACGAGTCGCCCGCGACCATCCATGCCCTGATGGAGTACATGACGCAGGACCGCGAGCGCCTGTTCGGGTTCCTCGAGGAGCAGGGCCTCATCGTGCCCAACACCGACAACGTGCTCGCGGGCCCGCGGGCCTATGGCTACTGCTCCGAGCTGCCCGCCCCCGACGAGGCGCCGGGCACCCTCGGCGATCTATGGTGCTGGGCCGAGTCACAGGAGTCGACGCCGGTCAGCCCGGCCATGTTCGCGGAGTTCGTGCTGCCCTATCTCACGCGCGTCACCGACCGCTTCGGTCTCGTCTACTACGGCTGCTGCGAGCCCCAGACCGACCGGCTCGAGCTCATCATCGCGGCCATGCCCAACCTGCGCTCGGTCTCGGTCACGCCCTGGGCCGACCTCGAGCGCACGGCCGAGGTCGCGAAGGCCAACGACTGCAACGTGGAGCTGCTCTTCCGCGATGTCTACGACATCGGCGGTGACCGCTCCCGGCTGCGCACCTGGGTCGAGCTGACCCGGGCGGTCTTTGGTATGTAGCGAACGGCCGGACGGACGGCTACGCTCCGCCGATGACACGACTCACGACGGAACGCCTGAGCGGCATCAACATCGGCTTCGCCGCGGTGGGCGCGCTGTTCACCGGCTGGCTGGTGCTCTCGGAGCTGTTCCGCGAGCCGACGTGCCCCGAGCTGCTCGGGGTGCCCGCCTGCTACCTGTTGCTGTTCGGCTACCTGGCTGCGCTCGCCGAAGCCTGGCTGCCCGGCACCAAGCCCGGCGACCTCCTGCTCCTCGTCGGAGCCGGGGCTGTCACCGCCATCGGCGTCTGGTTCTCCCTCAACCAGCTGACCGGCGCTGCCGAGTGCCCGACGTTCGAGGGGCTGCCCATGTGCTTCGTCTCGCTGGCTGCCGGGATCGACCATGCTGGCCACCGACCAGCTACGGCGCCGGCTCGCGAACCCAGCCTAGCCCCCCTGATCGGCGCAGGGCCGGAACCAGCAGTTCGGCCGGCAGTGCTGGGATGCCTCCGTCGACCACGGGCCGGGCCCGCAGGCCGGCAGCATCGAGCACGCTCGCGGCGATGGCCGCCCGCACGCCGGTGCGGCAGGCCACGAGGTAGTGCCTGTCGCGGTCGAGAGCGGCCAGCCGTGAGGGTAGGTCGGCCACGAAGATGCGCTCGCTCTCGGGGAGCGCCCCCTGCGCCCACTCGTACGGCTGGCGCACGTCGAGGACACGCGCCCGCCCGGGCGTACGCAGCTCCTCCCAACTGGCGGTGTCGTAGCTGCTGGTCTCACCGCCGAGGGCCTGCCATGCCTCCATGCCGCCGGCGAGGTGACCGAGGACGTGATCGAAGCCGATCCGCAGGAGCTCTTCGCGCACGTCCACCTCCTGCTCCGGGCTATCGACGATGAGCAGGAGCGGCGCGTCGAAGGGCAGCAGCCAGCCGGCGTAGGCGGCGAGGGCATCGCCCGCCTCGATGTTCCAGGAGCCTCGCACGTGCGCTGCCGCGAAGGCCCAGCGGTCACGCGCATCGACGACCCAGGCACCTGCCCTGCGCGCCTCGATGAACTGCCCGCTGGTCAGCGGACGTGGAGCGGGCGCCTCGCCCAGCAGCCGCGGACCACGCCGGTTCAGTGGAGCCATGCGCCGGTAGTAGGCCGGGTAGCGCGTGCGCCCGACAGCCAGCTCGGCGTCGAAGGAGGCCAGGTCAGGCGCCGCGAACGCGGGATTCCAGCGCTTGAGCGTGCCGATGGTGGCGAGCCCGCCGATGTCGACGTCACCCGCGACACAGAACGAGCCGGCCCCATGCGTGGGATGGACCACGACATCGTCAGGCAGCTCTGCGAGGCGGCGCATGGTGCGGAACTGCTGGGCCGTCATCTCGTCGGCGCGGGCGTGACCCAGGAGATCGGTGCGGCCGACGCCACCGATGAGCAGCGAGCCGCCGGAGAACAGGGCCGTGGGCTTGCCGCCGCCGTCCTGCAGCTCCCAGCTGAGGTGCTCGGGCGTGTGTCCCGGCGTCGCCCGTGCCACCAGGCCGCCGTCTTCGAGCTCGAGTTCGAAGCCCTCGCCCGCGGGTCGGTGCGCGAACGCGTAGCCGCCGTTCGCCGGGGCCACGACCGTGGAGCCCTCCAGCGCTGCCAGTTCGCGCGCACCAGAGAGGAAGTCGTTGTGGACGTGGGTCTCGAGCGCATGGGTGATACGCCAGCCTCGCTCGACGGCGAACTCACGCACGCGCCACGCATCACGCGGCACGTCGATGGCCACGGCCCGATCGCCACTACCCACGAGGTAGGTGCTGTTGCCCAGCCCGGGCGTGGGCATGACCACGACCTCCGGAGCGCTCACGTCTGGACCGACCGCCGCAGCATCATCGCGCCATCAGCATAGTGAAGGACCGGGCGCATGAGCGCACCGGGGCCCGTCGGACCGGTGGGCCTATGCCCAGGCCGTGAGGCGCACCGGGTCGGATGCCGCGTCGAACTCGTAGTCGAAGGTGAGGATGCGCCTGACCCCGTGGCGGCGCACGACTGCCACGTGTACGGCATCCCGGGCGGAGAGCCGAGTCTCGCGCAGGATGGAGCACGCCCGCAGGACGTCCGCGCGCTCGATCGGGAACACCTCGTCGACCACGCCCAAGGTGGCGGCGATGGCGTGCTCGATCGCCTCGAGCAGGACCTGTAGCCGCATAGCGCATGGGACGCACGCGCGGATGGATCGGCGTCCGGCTCGGTGAGGAAGGTTTCGTCGCAGCTCGGCGGCATGTGGACCGACCACGAGGGCAAGACCTGCCGCACGCTGGAGACTCGCTGCCTGATGTCCGATGGCATGCGCCGACCGTAGCGAGTGCCACTCATCGCGCTCGTATCGGGCGCCTATGCGCGGCTTGTCGACGTCGTGGCGGGTTCCAGTCAACGTCGCAACACGGACGATGTCCGGGAGACGCATGAGCCGATCGAGATCACCGGCAAGCGCGGGAATGCCGCCCTCGTTGGCGAGGATGACTGGCGAGTGAGCTGGAGGCTCGTCTACCAGGTGCTGATGGACGAGCCCGTCGTGAAGGTCCTTCGCATGTGTTCGCACAACGAGTAGGGATCGAACCTGGGGTGTGACCGGGCGCGAGCTCGCGCCCCTGGCACCGACGTTCAGACCGTCCGCTTCTCTGCCACCGACCCGCCCATCAGGGGGCCATGCCGAACCACTGCTGGAGAAGACGAACCCATTCATCACCCGACTGAACAGGTCGTTCGGACCACTCGCCGTTGCGGCGCAGCTTGAGGCGGTCCTCGAGCAGCGTCACGCGATCCGGCCCGCCGTCAAGGAGGCGCGTCGCGAACCGCTTCTGGCGCCACTTCTGGTTCGGGTCGCTCCGTTTCTGTTCCGACACCGCCACGAAATCATCGGCGCCGAATGCACCCGACCCGAACCGATACTGCGGCTGGGGACCGTCCAGTCCGTCGAAGATGAGCGTCGTCTGCCCCCCGGCGAACTCGAAACGGAATGAGCCCGATCCGCCATCGTGGGGACCTGGATCGTCCAGCGGCAAGGGACGGATGAACGAGTCCCCGAAGCCGACGTCGACCAGGTAGGGGCGCTCCAACGTGACTTCGAGCGCCATGTGAGCGAGCTCCATCGGACCGGGCGTCAGCAAGACGGTCGCGCCCAGCTGCTTGACCCGGAAGCCCAGCTCGCCGAGCAGCCAGGCGAAGGCTCCATTGAGCTCGTAGCACCACCCGCCCCGGCCGCGGTCGACGATCTTCGGGACCGACCAGCCGATGTCGGTGCGGACCTCCCGCCCGGCGAATACGTCGAGACTGTCGAACGACACCCGGGTGAGGTGCGCCCGCTGGAGTCGCTCGAGCCCTTCGACGGAGCGGGCGACCGGCTCCTCGATCCCGATCCTCGCCAAGTAGGCCCTAGCGCGGGGCGTCATCACGGCCACCCCCATCGATCGACAGCGTCCACATGACGAGCAGCGTAGCGTTCGCAGGCGACGCTGGTCGCGGCGAGGGTGTCTGCGTCCACGTCATCGGCAACAGGAGTCGGGCGACTGGCGAGTGGGGACGTGCGCGACGGGTCGCAGCTAGGTCGTGCGCACGCGGGGACCGTGGTCATGCTCATGCCAGGCGCGGGACGGCGTTCGCTCGGCATGGTCCGCGTGCTCCGACGTGGCCACGATCGTCTGACAGCGGTCGGGGTCGGTGCAGTCGGCGGGATCGAGCCGCTTGGCCCGGGCGATGAGCCTGGCGTAGAGCATGCGGCTCGCGCGGAGGCGCTCGATGCGCAGATCCACGTCCTCCAGATGCCGCTCCATGAGCTCGATGACGTGACGGCAGGTCGACTCACCCTGACCGCGGAGCTCCAGGACCGACGAGACCTCCGAGAGCGACAGACCGCTTTCCTGTGCATCCCTGATGAAACGGAGGCGCTCGACAGCCTCCGGTCCGTAGTCGCGATAGCCGTTCGAAGCGCGCGCCGGTGGCGGCACGAGACCGATGTCCTCGTAATAGCGGATGGTCGTGGTGGTGAGCCCGGTCTGATGGGCGACGTCGCCGATGCGCATGCGTTGATGGTACCCCTTGACATTCGAGTCGACTTCAAGGTCTAGGGTAGCCTCATGAACCACGACATGACCACGCACGAGGAGCACACCGCGAGCGGTGCCGATCACGGGGGCCATGACCGCCACGAGGGCCACTCGGTGGCCATGTTCCGGGACAAGTTCTGGCTCTCGCTGCTCCTGACCGTCCCGGTGCTCATCTGGAGCCCGGACATCGAGGCGTGGTTCGGCTATGCGGCGCCGACGTTCCCGGGTTCCGAGTACTTCCCGGCGATCTTGGGCACCGTCGTCTTCCTACAGCGGGCTCATCTTCGTGCGCGGTGCACAGCGTGAGCTCGCCGACCGCCAGCCGGGGATGATGACGCTCATCTCGATGGCCATCGTGGTGGCCTTCGTCATCAGCTGGATCGGCACGCTCGGGGTCTTGGACGTCGAGGTCTGGTGGAGCTCTCCTCGCTCATCGTCATCATGCTGCTGGGCCGGCTCTGGCGGAGATGCGCTCGATCAGCCAGGCGCAGGGTGCGCTGCAAGCGCTCGCCGAGCTGCTCCCGGACAGCGCCGAACGCGTCACCGACTCGGGGACCGAGGAGGTCCCGCTCGATGCCCTCTCCGTGACGACATCGTCCTCGTCCGCCCAGGCGGACGCGTGCCCGTGGACGGCGTCATCGTGGAGGGCAGCGCGGATGTCGACGAGTCGATGATCACGGGCGAGTCTGCGCCCGTGCCCAAGACG
>CAVQUM010000003.1:0-395981 GCA_963716815.1 uncultured Chloroflexia bacterium | reverse complement strand
CAGTCCACTGGCGTCGACCCAGAAGAGATGACCGATGAGGAGCTGGCCAAGGCCATGGACGACCTCGGCATCCCGAAGGAGGAAGTCACCGACGCCGATCAGGACGCTTAGCTGAACCCTCTCTCAGGAGAGGAGACAGGACCAACGGACCGAGCCGGCGAGCCATCGACTGGAGGTGGCACACCGGCTCGGTCGTACGCAGGGGTCCGTAGCGCCGCGAGGCCCTACAAGCGGCGCAGTCCGATGAATGGCAGCGCCAGCATCAACACCGTGGCCAGCACGTACAGGCCGATCGCGACCGGTGGTGCGACCAGAGCACAGGCGACCGCGATCAGCCAGACGCCGCTGGAGATCCTTCGCTGTCGGGCCAGCGCGGCCACCGTCTCGTCGGCGACCGCGCCTTGCAGCAGCGTCCGCTGGCGCACGAGGTACGCCATCAGCAGCGTCACCATGACCGACGCGATGAGCACATCGAGGCCGTAGACGACCACCGCGACCCGCTCATCGGGGCCGCCGATGTTGCTCACCATCAGACTGGTCGCGAATGGCAGCAGCGCGACGAAGAGCAGGGCCAGGAGGTTCAGTCCAGCGGCGGCCGTGTCGCCCCCCTTCATGAACCCCGTCACTCGAGCGTGCGTCATCCAGCTCATCCCGATGAAGGCGAAGCTGATGAGATAGCCCAGGAACTCTGGCCACTCCTCGACCAGGCTCGCGAGAAGGTCGTCCCCGGTCGGGACCGGCAGCTCGAGGACGAGCAGGGTGATGGCGATGGCGAAGACGCCGTCGGAGAAGGCATTGAAGCGATCGAGGGGGATGGCCTTCGAGAGGCGAGTCTGCCGATTCGCGTCCGTATCTCGATCAGTCATCGGTCTCCTCTGACCTGAGCAGGCGATCGACGCGCCGGGCTGTTCACACTAGCTGCCCTGTGCACGACGCGCCGGGCTGTTCACACTAGCTGCCCTTGTGCACGACGCGCTGGATGATCTCGGACACGTCCTCGGCAGCGTCGATGGACTCCTCGAGCGAGGCGTAGATATCGCGCCACTTGATGACCTCGAGCGGATCGTCGATCCTCCCGGAACAGCCGCCCGATGGCCGATCGTGAGAGGCCGTCGGCTTCGTTCTCGAGGATGTGGACGCGCCGTACATGCTCACCCAGGCCCTTCATGGATTCGAACTTCCGCAACGCCGCATCGAGCTCCAGGGCCTGCTCCTCGAGGATGGCGGACAGCCGCTTGGCTTCATCGGTGGGTGTGACGACGGCATAGACGTGCATGGCCTCGGCGGTCTCCTGGATGCGGTCCACGACATCGTCCATGCGCCGCGTCAGCTCGTGGATATCCCCGCGATCGATGGGTGTGATGAAGGCCGCCTCTAGACGTTCCTCGATGGCGTCCCCGATCTCGTCGCCAGCGTGCTCCAGGGCCTGGATGCGGGCGATGCGCGCGTCGAGGTCGTCGTAGGAGCTCATCAGCTCCCGCAGCTCACGCGCCGCCGCGAGCAGGTTCGCGCCATCGTCGATCAGCAGGTCGAAGAACTTCATGTCGCGCGGCATCAGGCGCAGGGTGACCATCGGTCGGGATCCTCCGTTCAGCTCAGTCCGAGGATATCGAGGACCATCCATGCGGCGGCACCCACGAGGGCGGCAGCGGGGATGGTCACGATCCAAGCGGTCACGATCGTGCGCGCGATACCCCAGTTCACCCGTCGGGTGCCCTTGGTCGTGCCCACGCCGGTGATGGCGCTGGAGATGACATGGGTGGTCGAAACAGGCATGCCCATCGAGGCCGTGGCCACGAGCACGGTCGCAGCCGTCGTCTCGGCGGCGAAGCCATGGACGGGCTCGAGCTCCACGACGCGCTGGCCCATCGTCTTCATGATGCGCCAGCCCCCGGCGGCCGTGCCCAGCGACATCGCACTGGCGGCGATGACGATGACCCACACCGGCACCGTGTCGTCCTCGATGAGGCCGGCCGCGAGCAAGGCCAGGGTGATGATGCCCATCGTCTTCTGGGCGTCATTGGAGCCGTGGGCGAAGGCCATGAAGCCGGCTGAGAAGACCTGCGCCTTGCGGAAGATCCGAGATGCCGGCCGGCGTCGAGCCCGGAAGAACAGCCGTGCCAGCAGCACCATGAAGAGCAGCCCCAGCACGAAGCCGACCAGCGGCGACGAGAACATGGGGATGATGACCTTGTTGACGATGCCCTCGATGTGGAGTGCCCCGAAGCCGGCCGCCACGACGGTGGCACCGAGGAGGCCTCCGATGAGCGCGTGCGAGGACGAGCTGGGGATGCCGAACCACCATGTGAACAAGTTCCAGGCGATGGCCCCCAGCAACGCGGCGATGACCACGGCTTCGGTCGTGGTGTCGACATCGACGAGGCCGGCGCCGATGGTCTTGGCCACGGCGGTGCCGGCGAACGCTCCGGCGAAGTTCATGGTCGCGGCCATGAGCACCGCCGCGCGTGGCCGCAGGGCCTGGGTCGCGACCGACGTGGCGATGGCGTTGGCCGAATTGTGGAAGCCGTTGATGTAGTCGAAGAGGACGGCCAGGACGATGACGAGCAGCAGCGACAGCGTCAGGGCCTCGAGCACCTGGTCCCCCCGATCCACGATGTACGGCGTCGGATCGCCCATCGCCTCCGTTCACGTCGCCGGCGGGCGATCCGCTCCCAGGGGTGAGGCGATGTGCGCCTAGGCGGAAGCCGTGGCTGCCGCGTCCTTGATGGAGCTGGCCGCAGCGTCGTCGACACCGGCGCTGCGTACGCTGGTGGCCTCCGGCATCCCGGCCGTGACCGCTGGCACATCGTTGGCCACGACCAGCGCGAGGATACCCGACTGGTTGGGCGCGAGGGCGCCGGTGAGGGCGCCGCCGACTGACACGCGCATGGTTCGGCAGGCGACGATGCCGGTCGCGACGCGGCTGCCGGAGGAGCCCAGCCCACGGTCGTCGCCGGACGCGCCCGCCGTCGACGCCTTGTCCGGCCCGGGCTGGGGCCGTTTCTGGTCCCTTCGGCCCTGTCGCGGTCGGTGGCCAGCGTGCACGCTGCCGCTTGATCGGCACGACGATGCCGACGAGGTTGAGCACATGCGCAGGCCCGGGTACGGGCCGCATCTGGGGGTCGATGATGTCGCCACTGCCACAGACCGGACACGAGCACCACGAGCGCATCCGCAAGCACGTCGATCGTCTGCCGGCGCTCGCCGACATGCTCGAGCAGCGGCCGGTGCCGGCCGAGTTCGCGGAGCGTTTCGCACAGGAGTACGACTTCATGACGGGCACGCTCTGGCCGCATGTGCAGGTCGTCGAGCAGAACGTCTACCCCGAGCTCGAGCGGCTCCAGCAGAACCGCCATGCCATGGCCCACCTGCGGCGTGAGCACCAGCAGCTGGGCCAGCTGATCGAGGCCATGGGCCGATACATGGAGCGCGTCGAGCGCGGCTCGCTCAACCCGACCGACGCGCTTGGCCTGCGCCGGCTGATCATCCAGTTCTACGCCACAGTCAAGACGCACGTGGCCGAGGAAGAGGAGTACCTGCGCGTGCTGCAGGCGAACCTGTCCGAGGGTGAGCAGGAGGCCGTCGAGCACGGCATGGAGCACGCCTCCAACGAATGATCGCGTGAGGCGGCTCCGGTCTGGCTGCCCGCGAGCCGCTCGAGGCTGGCTACGATTTACCCGCGGCGGTGCGGATATCCCTGGCCTGCCCCTAGCGGAGGAGACGTGGACGACATCGACATGGGCTCGCTGCCCATCGGGAGCATCAACCCGCGCGACTACCGCTTCGTGATGTCGCTCGCTCGGCGCTACAACGCTATCGTCTTCTGGCACCGCGACCGCAATGGTGTCGACTGGCAGCCACTGCTGCTGCCCCTGGAGCCCCGCCGCGACGAACGCCCGCGCAAGGGCTAGCCGGGTCTCAGCTCAGCCGTCGCCATCCTTGCCCCTGAGGGGCGGCAGGCTCGAACCACCGTCGCCCTCGATGAACTCGACGCCGTTGGGTTCGATGACCTTCTCATGCAGCAGCGCATGGAGGGCCTCGACGGTCTCCTGCTGCGAAGGGTCCGCGGCCAGGTTCTGCAGTTGCCACGGATCCACGGCCCGGTCGTACAGCTCCCGCTCGCCGGTGGAGAGCTCGGTGTAGACCCACATGTGGTCGGTGGAGTAGCGCTTGGTCGTGCGCAGGCCGTAGTAGGCCGGTCGCGAGGTGATGTGCAGCTTCTCCTCGTAGACGAAGTCGCGCGCGAGGCGCGGAGCCGTGCCCTTCAGCAGCGGCACCAGGCTCATGCCGTCAGCGTCCTTCACCCGGCAGCCGGCGAGATCGCAGAAGGTGGGCGCGAGGTCGACGTTCTGCACGCGCTCCGCGATCGTCCGCGGCTCCTCCTTGAGCTGCTTGGGCCAGAGCATGTACAGGATCACTGTGTGGCTGTAGGGGTAGTTCTTGCCCTCCACGCGGTGATCACCCATGTTCCAGCCGTTGTCGGAAGTGAAGATGAACAGGGTGTCCTTGAGGCGGCCTGACTCGCGCAAGGCCGCGCGGATCTGCTGCGTGGCCCAGTCGATGGTCATCATCTCCTCGCAGCGGACGCGCAGGTCGTACGCGTCGGCCGGCAGGAGCGGCAGCGCCTGCACGTGGAGCGGCTTGTCCGAGACGTCCTCCTCGTTGTAGGCCGGTCCCTGCCATGGCTCCACCTCGGCGCACTTGCGGTGGTCCTTGAAGCGCGGCAGCGGCTCGTTGGGCGTGTGGCCGTTGTAGATCGAGAGCACCGTGAAGACCGGCTTGTCGCTGGGCGCGTCGAGGATGTGCTGGGCCGCCCGCTTGGTCAGGACCCGGGTCGAGTGGTCGCTGGGCTCGGTGCCGTAGCGTGTCTCGTTCTGCTTGGTCCACAGCGCGTAGTCGTAGAACTTGCCGTTGGCCGTGTGGAGCACGTCGAAGTCATCCCAGCCTTCGGCGAAGGGCCAGACCTGGCGGGGCTTGGGTGCGAGGTTGCGCAGCTTGTTCATGTACTTGCCGGCGTAGATGGTGTGGTAGCCGGCGCGCTGCAGCTTGGGTGCCACGGTCGTGCCCGGGTCGAAGTCGCTGGGGTCGTTGCGGGTCACGCCGTTCTTGTGGCCATACGTGCCGGTCAGCATCGAAGCCCGCGCGGGAGAGCAGAGCGAGGTCACTGCGGTCGCGTTCTCGAACCGGACCCCCTCCCGGGCAAAGCGTGCCAGCGCCGGGGTGCGCGCAGGATCGCTCCAGAGCCAATCCGCCTCGGGCGCGAAATCGTCGGCATAGATGACCACGATGTTGGGCTGCGCCGCGGCCGCTTCCACCTCGGACGGGGTCAGCGCCATCGACGAGCCCAGGCACACCGCAGCCGCCAGCGTGGCGTGGGTGATGGCCTGCTTCGTTCCCATGGCTTGTCCTGTGGCCCTCGCTGACGACGACTGCTAGACGCGAACCAAGCTGCTGTGGGCCTGCCGGCGGGGTGCCTCCACGGCGCGACTCCCCTGCCCGACGAGCGCTGTCGCTCGGATCGGGGCGAGTCTACTCCAACATCAGGCGCGACCCCGTGGGGTCAGTCCGCGGCGGGCTCCGGCGAGGCGGGCGGTCCGGCGAGGCGGGTTCCGCCGTAGCAGTCTCGGAATCGAGCTCGGCCGTGCCGAACCGGAGCGCGTCATCGATGGCGCGTCCGAGCGACGGCGCGAGGGCCTTGGCCAGACTGGCGGTGATGTGGTCGCGGTTGCGCCAGGCGAAGATGTCGCCGAAGACGACCGGGCAGGGGCTGTAGGGACAGACCAGCCCGTTGAGGTCCACGTAGGCGGCGCCGGCTGCTTCGGCCGCCACTCGTTCGGCCGCGTCGAGGTCGGGATCGATGGCCTCGGCGCGCGGGGTCAGGCAGGCGGCCATGTCCTTGGGGTCCTCCTCCAGGCAGGTCGCGGGATTGGTGCGCAGGTAGGGCGTGTCGGCCAGCACGAGCGGCGTCGTGCCCGGTGGCATGGCCGCCAGCGTGGCGCTCAGGCCCTCGGTCCAGACCTGCGTGCGCCGATCGTCGGGGATGCGCTCGCCGCGCTGGTCGACGAGCCGGTAGATGCGACCCCCGCCGGTCGCGACCACCACGTCGGGCTCGTGCTCGGCGATCCAGTCCAACGCGTCTGCTCGCCAACGTTCGCACGAGCTGCCGGCCGCGGGCTCCTTGCGTGCGGAGAAGACCTGGGGGGGCGGGCAGGCCGCCTTGGTCAGGATCACCAAGCGCCAGCCATTGCGGAAGGCGGCGGACTTGAGCCCGGGCTGCCACTGCAGCGCATGCGAGTCCCCGAAGAGCACGATCGTGGTGTCGCTGTCCTCGTCACCGTACGTGCACGGGTGCAGGACCGGGTCGAGCTCATCACCGTGGCACTTGTCGTCGTAGTTGGGCGGGCGGTCATACCAGGCGTACTCGGGCTGGGGCTCGACGTCGTCCGGCACGGGTCGGCGATCCTGCTCGCTCGCATCGCTGGCACCGTCGCCATCGGAGTCTTCTTCGCCGTCGAGGATCCCATCGCCGTCGCTGTCGGGCTCACCGGGATCGGTGCCATAGCGCTGCTCGGCGAGGTTGCCCAGGCCGTCGCCGTCGAGGTCCTCCATGGCGTCGATGAGGCCGTCGCCGTCAGTGTCACGGCGCTCCGGATCGGTCACGCCGTGGCGCAGCTCGAACTGGTCGCGCAGCCTGTCCCCATCCGAGTCGGGCGCGGCGGCGAAGACCGCGGGCGTGGCCGCGGCGGCGAGAAGGGTCAGGCTGAGGGTGATGACGGTAAGCGTCTTGGTCACGATCCTTCGTTCCTGCTGGTGAGCGCGTCGATGAGGATACGCTCCAGCGGGCGTTGGAGCTTGCGCGCGAACGTCTCGGAGATATGGCTGCCATCGCGCCACAGGAGCGTGTCGCCCTGGATGACGGGGCAGGGATCGTAGGGACAGACGTAGTCGTACATCGTGGCGTAGAGCGCCCGGCTGCGGGCCGCGCCCTGGCGCAGTCCCACGTCCATCGTCCGCTTCTCCTCCGGCTGACGGCGGGTGACACAGGCCGAGATGTCATCGGGATGTGCCTGCAGGCAGCGCACCGGCTCACCCGCGAAGTTGCGTGGCACACCCCCCAACAGCAGGGGCACCGTCTGAGCCGGCAGTCGGGCCACCGTCCGGCGCACGGCGTTGCGCCAGGCGATCGGACGCTGGGACGGCGGGATGGTCTGGCCGTTCGCCCGACGCAGCTTGTAGCCGGGGGTGTGAGCGAAGATGACCATGTCGACCGGGTGGCGGTCGAGGCGGTCGAGGACATGCTTCTGCCAGGCATCGCAGGTGCGCCCGCGATCGACCTCCCACTGGTTGTTGCCGCGGAGCCCCAGCAGCGCGGGGCAGGCCCGCTTGGTCATGGTGGTCAGGCGCCAGCCGTTCTGGCGGGCGATGCGCTTGAGCGGGGTCAGCCACATCGTCGCGTGCGAGTCACCCGCGAGCACGATGTGCGTGCTGCTCTTGCGGTCACCGAAGCCGCAGGTCTTGACCCGCCACTGGCCGTGCCAGGACTGACACTTCTCGCGCGACGGCTGCATGTCGAACTCGGCCCGGGCCAACGACGGACGCAGGTCTGCCGGTACCGGCCGCTGGTCCTGCTCGAGAGCATCGACGCGCCCGTCGTCGTCGCCATCCTCGTCGGCATCGGGCGTCCCGTCGCCGTCGCTGTCGACCAGCGTCGGGTCGCTGCCGAACAGCTGCTCGCCGCGGTCGCTGAGGCCATCGCGGTCGCTGTCTTCGGCCGAGTCGACAACCCCGTCCCGGTCCGTGTCGGGTGTTGCGGGCGAACTCAGTCCGTAGCGGCGCTCGAAGGCGTCGGCCAGGCCGTCGCCGTCGCTGTCGGCAGCCATGGCCGGGGCGACCGCGAGTACTGTCGTCAGTAGCGCCCCCGCGAGTGCGCGCCAGCCACGTCTCACTTGCCCAGCAGCTTCACGTCGATGAGCTTCGCGATCGACGGTTGCATGCGCCGAGCGAAGGTCTCGGTCAGGTGCCCGTGATTGCCATCCCGCTGGATGAGCACGTTGCCCTGCACGACCGGACACGGATCGTAGGGACAGATCTGACCGTAGAGGCTGCCGAACTCGGCGCCCGCTTCGCGGGCGCCGGCACGGATGGCCAGGTCGACCGGGCGGCGTGAGAGCGGGATCGCCTTGGTCACGCACTTGGACATGTCCTTGGGATGGCGGAGCAGGCAGGACTCCGGGTCGACGTTGAGGCGAGGCACTCGGCCCAGGACCAGCACCTTGGTCTGGGGCGGCAATCGCTTGAGCGTGCGCTTGACCGAGCTGCGCCAGATCACCGGGCGCTCCCTGACGGGAACGTACCCGCCGGCCGGGGTCCGCAGGCGGTAGTTGGTGAGGCTGATGACGAGGTAGTCGGGCGGGTTGGCGGCGAGGCGCGCGACCGCGTTGCGGCGCCACGCGCCACAGGTGGCGTTGCCGTCCAGGTCGTGCTGGTGCGAGCCGCGCATGCCCAGGAAGACCGGGCAGGCCGCCTTGGTCATGCTCTTGATCTTCCAGCCGCGCGCCTTGCCGATGCGGTCGAAGGCGGTGAGGTACATGGTCGCGTTGGAGTCGCCCCAGACGACCAGCTCGGTCCTGCTCTCGCGGTCGCCGAGGAGGCAGACCTTGAGACGCGAGACACCAGCGCCGGCGCGGCACCGGGACGGGCCCGGGTACTTGTCCTTGTCGGCGAGCCTCAGGTCCGGACGCATGTTCGCGGGCACCGGTCGCTGGTCCTGCTCGCGGGCGTTGGAGCGCTTGTCGCCGTCGTCGTCCTCCAGGCCGTCCACGATGCCGTCGCCATCGGTGTCGCGTTTCGTCGGGTGGGTGCCGTACTTCTGCTCGCCGAGGTTGCCCAGCTTGTCGCGGTCGAGGTCCTCGGCCGCGTCGATGACCCCGTCATCGTCACTGTCCCAGTCGTGCGGACTGGTCACGCCGTACTTGGTCTCGAACGCGTCCGAGAGGCCGTCCTTGTCGCTGTCGAGCGCCGCCGCGGGGGAGGCCAGCACCATGGCCAGCGCGAGTGCGAGCGCACCACCGCGCAGCAGGTAGCGCCTGGTCATCGTCGGAACCTCGCCGGCGCCGGTGCGATGATCGAACCCAGCAGCCGCTCGAACGTCGGCGTCAGCTGCGCCGCGAAGGTGGCCGTGAAGTGGCCCTTGTCCCGGTACATGAGCACATCCCCCTGCACGACCGGGCACGGGTCGTAGGTGCAGACCTGAGCGTAGAAGCGACGGAAGCGCGCCCCCTTGGCCACCGCTGCCTTCTCGATGGCCAGCTCGATCTTGCGCTTGTACTTGGGTTCGCGGGTCGTGACGCACTTGGAGATGTTCTTGGGATGGCGCTGCAAGCAGGTCACCGGATTGAGCCGGTTGTAGGGGATGTCGCCGAGCACCAACACCTCCGAGGCGGCGGGCATCGCAGCCAGCGTGCGCGTCATGCCCTTGCGCCAGTAGGGCGCGCGATCGTCCCCACGGATGGGCTTGCCTGCGTAGGTCTGGATGCCGTAGCCGTCCGAGTGGGCCAGGATGATGTGGTTCGGCGGGTTCGCCTTGAGCCAGGCCAGCGCCGCCCAGCGCCACTGACCGCAGCTGGCGCGGTCGAAGGCCCAGCGCTTGGCCCGGTTGTGGATGCCCAGCACCGGCGGGCAGGCCTTCTTCACCAGCGTCGTGAGGCGCCAGCCGTTGGCCTGGGCGATAGCGACGATGGGTGTGGCCAGCTGCATCGCGTGCGAGTCGCCCATGAGCACGACCGTGGTGGGGCTGTTCGCCGGCCCATACGAGCAGGTCACCACGGCCGATGAGCCGTGCGTGGTCTGGCAGCCGGCCTTGTAGGGCGAGACGTCGTAGGGAGCGGTCGCGAGACTCGGCCGCAGTCCGGCCGGCACCGGCCGCAGATCCTGCTCACGAGCGTTGGAGCGGCCGTCCCCGTCGTGATCCTCGCCCCCGTCCGGCACCCCGTCGCCGTCGCTGTCCCTACGTCCGGGATGGAGGCCGAACTTCTGCTCGGCACGGTTGCTGAGCCGGTCGTGGTCGTTGTCCTCGGCCTGGTCGACGACGCCGTCGCCGTCGCTGTCAGCCTTCCACGGGTCGGTGATCTCGTACTTGGCCTCGAAGGTGTTGCGCAGGCCATCCCCGTCGCTGTCGATCGCGCCGGCGGCTGGTACGGCCAGGACGGCCACGGCCAGGACGGCCACGGCCAGGACGGCCAGGGGTGTGCCTCGGCCGGTCACGCCGGAGCCTCGCTCGGGAGCGGGCTGGCGCCCGACTCGTCCGGGAGCGGGCTGGCCGGCTCGCTCGGCACCGGGGACGGCTCCACGGTGGCCGTCAGCAGCGGCGCGAGCTCAGCGCGCAGCGAGGGCGCCAGCAGGCGCGTGAAGGTCACGGTCAGATGACCCTTGTCGCGGTAGACGAGGACGTCGCCCTGCACCAGCGGACAGGGTTTGTACGGACAGATCCGGTCCTTCAACGTGCGGTAGTGCCCACCGGCCCCGAGCACGGCCTCCTTGATGGTGGCATCGACCCGACGCGAGGCCAGGGGCGTGGAGATCGTGACACAAGCCGACATGTCGCTCGGGTCGCGCTGGAGGCAGTTGACCGCGTTGTGTCTCGACTTGGGCGCATCGGCCAGCAGCACGACCTTCGATGCCGCGGGCAGCTGGACCACGGTCCGGGTCAGGCCCTCGCGTAGCGCCTGCAGCTCCTGCGGCAGGTTCAGCTTGCGGTCGGCGCGATCGACCAGCGTGTAGTCGTCGGAGAAGACGAGCACGATCATGTCGGGCTCGTTCTCGCGCAGCCAGTCGAACGCAGCCTGCCGCCAGTGGTTGCAGGAGGCGCCGCCGTCGAGACGGCGCTGGTAGCGCGCCATCGTGCCCAGCACCGGCGTACAGCGGCCTTTCAACAGCGTGACCAGGTGCCAGCCCTCCTGCTTCGCTACCCTGATGGCGGGCGGCAAGTACATGGTGGCTTTGGAATCACCCATCAGCGCGACGGTGATCTCGCTCTTGGTGTCACCGAAGTGGCAGGTGTTGAGCTCGCCGTCGGAGTCGCCCACACCGCACTTGGGGGCGTGCCGGCTGATGTCGTCTCGAGCGCGGCTGAGCGCTGGGCGCAATGTCCTCGGTACGGGACGCTGGTGTTGCACGAGAGCGTTGGTGCGGCCGTCTCCTTCGTCGTCCTCGAACCCGTCGAGCGTGCCGTCGCCATCGCTGTCGGGCCGTGCCGGGTCCGTGCCGAAGCGCTGCTCCCCGAGTGCGCTCAGATCGTCGTCGTCGTGGTCCTCCTCGGAGTCGATGACACCGTCGTCATCGCTATCGGCATCGCGAGGTGACGTCAGCCCGCCGGCTCGCTCGAAGG
Organism: uncultured Chloroflexia bacterium; assembly: GCA_963716815.1. Classification (GTDB taxonomy): domain Bacteria; phylum Chloroflexota; class Limnocylindria; order Limnocylindrales; family CSP1-4; genus JAFMJV01. Next base: position 384,595 of record CAVQUM010000003.1, on the reverse strand, counting down.
CATCGCGAAGCCCGTCTCCGTCGCTGTCGCGACCGAGGGCACCGGTCGGCAGCAGCAGCAGTCCCACGAACAGCAAGACGATGGCGAGGGGCTGGGGGGAGCGCATGGGCTACTCGAGCACATCCCGCAGGATCTTGCGCAGCGACGGTGTCAGCTTGCGCGCGAACGTGCCTGAGAGGTGGCCCTCGGAGCGCCAGATCATCGTCTGACCCTGCACCAGCGGGCAGGGATCGGAGGGGCAGATCTTGTTGTGGAGCGTGGCGAAGTGCTGACCGGTCGCCTTGATGGCGGCGCGCTGGGCCACCTCCACCTTGCGCTTGTTCGGTGGCACCCGCACGGTGACGCAGCGGGACATGTCGCCGGGGTGGCGCTTGAGGCAGGTGATGGGCTTGACGCGGTTGTCGGGAACGTCGCCGAAGAACAGCAGCTCGGTGCCGGCGGGCAGCTCGGCCGCGAGGCGGATGATGCCCTCGCGCCACAACGCGGGCCGCTGCCACTTGGGCACGCTCTTGCCCTGCCTGTCGACGAAGGCGAGGTTGTCGCTGTTGGTCACCACGAGCAGGTCGGGCGGGTCGGCCTTGATCGCCTGGAGGGCCTTGCGCCGCCAGGTCCGACAGGCGTGGCCTCGGTCGAGGCTCCAGTGCAAGCGCGTCATCGTGCCCGGCATCACCGCGCAGGCACCCTTGAGCATCGAGGTCACGCGCCAGCCCTCGGTCCGGGCTGCGCGGCGGATGGGATCGAGCATGGCCGTGGCGTGTGAGTCGCCCATGAGCACGATCGACTTCGTGCCGTCGAGATCGCCATCGCGGCAACGCAGCAGCTGCGTCGAGAGGTAACCGAGCACGCAGCGCTTGGCGATCTGCGGTCGGTCCCACTTGGCCCATCTCAGTGAGGGCTTGACCCGCGCAGGCAGCGGACGCTGCTCCTGTTCACGTACGTTGGTGCGGCCGTCACGGTCATGGTCCTCGGCACCGTCCTTGCGCCCGTCGCCGTCGGTATCGCGCACCCCGGGGTTTGTCCCGAACTTCTGCTCCGCGCGGTTGCTGAGCCGGTCGCCATCGCTGTCCTCTGCGCCATCGACGACACCGTCCCAGTCCGAGTCGTTGTTGCTCGGCGAGGTCACTCCGTACTTCGCCTCCCAGGCGTCGCGCAGGCCGTCGTGGTCGCGGTCGGCAGCAGCCACGGGCATGGCCACGGCGGTCGCCGCCATGGCGGCCAGGATGGTCACGATCAGTGCGCGACGGAGTTCGTGAGTTGCCACGTGGTTCCTCATCAGTCGAGCAGTGGGCAGCAAGGGGCGCATGATCTTGCGCACCGAGGGGGTGAGCTTGTTGGCGAAGGTGTTGGTGAGATGCTCCCGATCACGCCACATCAGCGTCTTGCCCTGCACCAGCGGGCACGGGTCGTAGCTGCAAATACTGCCGTAGAGCGTGGCGAAGTGCACGCCGGGCTTCGCAGCCTGGGCGCGTAGGGCCTGCTCCACGCCGCGCGCCGAGAGCGGCTGGCGACGCGTCGTGCAGCGCGACATGTCTCGCGGGTTCCGCTGCAGACAGTGGACAGGGTGGTGCCGGTTGTTGGGTACGTCGCCCAGGAGCAGGACCTGCGTCTTCGCCGGCAGGCGCTCGAGCAGGCGTGCGACGCCCTCCCGCCAGACCGCGGGTCGCCGGCTCTTGGGGATGGTGCGGCCCTTCGTGTCGATCAGCCCGTAGCTCTCGCTGGCCGTGAGGATCAACAGGTCAGGCGGGAAGCTGTTGAGGCTCTTGAGGGCGTTGAGGCGCCACTTGGCGCAGGACGCCCCCTTGTCAAGCTCCCACTGGCGCTTGTTCCTGGCACCGAGGGCTGGGATGCAGCTGCCCTTGAACATCGTCACCAGCCGGAAGCGGTCGGTCTCCGCGACCTTGGCGAAGGCACCGGCGATCATCATCGCGTGCGAGTCGCCCATGATCACGACGCGGCGGCCGGTGCCGGTCGGTCCGAAGGTGCAACGCTTGAGCGCGGACTTGCCGAGGTAGGTGTTGCAGGCCTTGACGCGCTTGTGGTCATCGAACCTGGCCCGGCTCAGCGAGGGCACGAGGCCGCCGGGCACGGGGCGCTGGTCCTGCTCGGCCGCGTTGAGCCGGCCGTCACGGTCGTGGTCCTCGGCGCCATCGGGCACCCCGTCGCCGTCGGTGTCGCGCTCGCCGGGATCGGTCCCGAAGCGCTGTTCGCCGAGGTTGCCCAGGCGGTCGTTGTCGTTGTCCTCGGCCGAGTCGACGACGCCGTCCCAGTCGGAGTCCTTGAGGTTCGGCGAGGTCACCCCGTACTTCGCCTCCCAGCCGTCGCGCAGGCCGTCGTGGTCGCGGTCGGCAGCAGCGACGGGCATGGCCAGCGGACGCCGCCACGACGGCAGCCAGTGATGTGGTCAGGGCCAGCCGTGCCCAGTGAGTGTCCATGCGTGTCCCTCAGTCGGCGGCGCAGGATCTTGCGCACCGATGGTGTCAGCTTGCGCGCGAACGTGCCCGTGAGGTGGCCGCGGTCGCGCCAGAGCAGCGTCTTGCCCTGCACCAGCGGACACGGGTCGTAGCTGCAGATCTGGCCGAAGAGCGTGGCGAAGTGGACGTCGGGCTTCTGCGCTTGCGCCTTGTAGATGTGCGATACGGGGCGCTCCGAGACCGACTTGCGCCGGGACGTGCAGCGCGACATGTCGCGCGGGTTCTTGCGCAGGCACTGAGCCGGTTGGCGCCAGTTCCTGGGCACGTCGCCCAGTAGCAGGACGTCCGTCTTCGCCGGCAGGCGCTCGAGCAGGTCCTCGACCCCTCTGCGCCAGACCGCTGGCCGTTGGCTCTTGGGGATGGTGTGGCCGTTGCCGTCGACCAAGCCGTAGTACTCGCTGGCAGTGATGACCAGGAGGTCCGGCGGGCTGGCCTTGAGGGCCTTGATCGCGTTGAGGCGCCAGTTGCGGCAGGACTTGCCCCTGTCGTGCTTCCACTGGCCCAGGTTCATCGCGCCCGGGAAGGGGACGCACCCGCCCTTCAGCATCGTGATCAGCCGGAAGCGGTCGGTCTTCGCGACCTTGGCGAAGGCATCGGCGATCATCATCGCGTGCGAGTCGCCCATGAGCACGATGCGGCGGCCGGTGCCGGTCGGTCCGAAGGTGCAACGCTTGAGCGAGGACTTGCCGAAGCCGGCATCGCAGCCCTTGGTGGTGGTGAGGCCGTCGAACCTGGCCCGGCTCAGCGAGGGCACGAGTCCGCCGGGCACGGGGCGCTGGTCCTGCTCGGCCGCGTTGAGCCGGCCGTCACGGTCGTGGTCCTCGGCGCCATCGGGCACCCCGTCGCCGTCGGTGTCGCGCACCCCGGGGTCGGTCCCGAAGCGCTGTTCGCCGAGGTTGCCCAGGCGGTCGTTGTCGTTGTCCTCGGCCGAGTCGACGACGCCGTCCCAGTCGGAGTCCTTGAGGTTCGGCGAGGTCACCCCGTACTTCGCCTCCCAGGCGTCACGCAGGCCGTCGTGGTCGCGGTCGGCAGCAGCCACGGGCATCGCCAGCGAGACGGCCGCCACGACGGCCGCCAGTGATGTGGTCAGGGCCAGCCGTGCCCAGTGAGTGTCCATGCCGTTGTCCCTCAGTCGAGCAGCGGGCGCAGGATCTTGCGCACCGATGGTGTCAGCTTGCGCGCGAACGTGCCCGTGAGGTGGCCGCGGTCGCGCCAGAGCAGCGTCTTGCCCTGCACCAGTGGACACGGGTCGTAGCTGCAGATCTGGCCGAAGAGCGTGGCGAAGTGGACGCCGGGCTTCTGCGCTTGCGCCTTGAGCACCTGGGTCACCGGGCGGGCTGAGAGTGGCTGGCGCCGGGACGTGCAGCGCGACATGTCGCGCGGGTTCTTGCGCAGGCAATGCACCGGGTGCTCGGCGTTGCGCGGCGTGTCGCCGAGCAGCAGGACGTCCGTCTTCGCCGGCAAGCGTTCGAGCAGGCGTTCGACCCCTACTCGCCAGACCGCGGGTCGCCGACTCTTGGGGATGGTGTGGCCGTTGCTCTGGACCAGCTTGTAGTTCTCGCTGCTGATGATGACCAGGAGGTCGGGCGGATAGGTGTTGAGGTGCTTGAGCGCGTTGAGGCGCCAGAGGCGACAGGACGATCCCCTTGTCGATTCGCCACTGGCCCTGGTTCATGGTGCCGAGGATGGGCGTGCAGCCGCCCTTGAGCATGGTCACCATTCGGAACCGGTCGCTCGCCGCAACACGCTGGAAGGGGTCGACCAGCATCATCGCGTGCGAGTCGCCCATGAGCACGATGCGGCGGCCGGTGCCGGTCGGTCCGAAGGTAGCAGCGCGTGAGCGCGGACGAACGCTGCTTGGTGTCGCAGCCCTTGACGACCTGGCCGAAGTCGCGTGATGCCCGGCTCAGCGAGGGCACGAGTCCGCCGGGCACGGGGCGCTGGTCCTGCTCGGCCGCGTTGAGCCGGCCGTCACGGTCGTGGTCCTCGGCGCCATCGGGCACCCCGTCGCCGTCGGTGTCGCGCACCCCGGGGTCGGTCCCGAAGCGCTGTTCGCCGAGGTTGCCCAGGCGGTCGTTGTCGTTGTCCTCGGCCGAGTCGATGACGCCGTCCCAGTCGGAGTCCTTGAGGTTCGGCGAGGTCACCCCGTACTTCGCCTCCCAGGCGTCACGCAGGCCGTCGTGGTCGCGGTCGGCAGCAGCCACGGGCATCGCCAGCGAGACGGCCGCCACGACGGCCGCCAGTGATGTGGTCAGGGCTACTCGCGTGAACCCCCCTCCGGCGTCGATCGCTCCCATCAGTCGCTCCCCACTACATCTCGCATGGCCGCGTCGAGCCGCTCGGCCAGGACCGAGGCGAAGGTCGCGGTCAGGTGATGGCTGTCACGATACACAAGCATCGACCCACGCACGAGCGGGCAGTCGTCCTCGAAGCAGATCCAATCGGTGGCTGAGATGAGGCCGGCCCCCGCAGCCGCGACGGCTGTGGCCTCGAGCGCGGCGTACTCGTCGTCGACCATGCGCTCGCGCGCGACGTCGCAGCCTTCGATGCCGTCACTGGTCGCGAGGCACTCCGCGGGGTCGTAGCCGACGCGGGGAGTCTCGGCGATGACGACGACGGGCGCGTGCTCGCTGACCCGTCCCAGGTACGCCGTCAGGGCCTCGCTCCAGGTCTCATCCCAGCCGTCATCACCTCGTCGTGCGCGGCCCCCCTGCGAGTCCATCAGCTCGTAGGTGTTGGAGGAGGCCAGGAGGACCAGCTCGGGCGCCTCGGCCTCGATCAGTGCCAGGGCCTCCTCGCGCCACTCGTCGCACTCGCGGTAGCTCCGCTTGAGCGGGCCGTTCCAGACCGTGGCCTCGACCATCGGGCAGGCCGACTTGGTGATGGCCCGCAGCCGCCAGCCGTGCTTGTCTGCGAGGACCTGCAACGCCGGCAGCCACTGCTGTGCATGCGAGTCACCCAGCAACAGCACGTTGCGGGCCGCGCCTTCGGGGCCGTAGACGCACTCGGGTGCCTCGGTCTCGTTGAACTCGAGGTGGCAGTCGTCGTCGTAGCCCGCGGGCAGGTCGTGGTAGGCACCGTCGAGCGGGGGCACCAGGTCACCCGGCACCGGCCCCGATCTCACCGGCGCGGGCAGCTCGATGGAACGGACCGCGGCCTGGTCCACGTCGCCCGGCGCCCAGCGCTCGCCCTGCACGGTGGTGCCCCAGGCGTAGGCGGCGACAGCCACGATGATCGAGGCGGCGACCGCGGCGACGATGCTCCTCGAGTGGCGCATGGGCAGGATGCGGCCGTGGCGGATGGGCGTCTCGTAGAGTTCCGTGCTGGCCCAGGCGATGAGCGTAGCCACCACCACCAGGGCGAGGTTGAAGGGGATGCTGTCGACCCCCAGGGCCAGGGGCACCAACACCAGGATGGGCCAGTGCCAGAGGTACAGCGAGTAGCTGATACGGCCGATCCAGCGGGGGAAACGCGTGGCCAGCAGGCGTGCCGGCAGCCCCTGGGTGTGCGTCGCCCCGATGATGACCAGGGCCGTGCCCACGACCGGGATGAGTGCCGCCGTCCCCGGATAGGGCGTGTCGGTCCCGATGACGAGCACGCCCGCGATGATGACTGCCAGACCGAGCCAGACGGTGGCCGTGGCCAGCGCGGAGGGCGCGCGCGGGGGGAGTCGCAGCACACCGATGGCGATGAGTGCGCCCGTACCCAACTGCCAGGCACGCGTGGGCAGCGAGAAGAAGGCCCACGGCGCGGCGATGTCGGTCCACACCAGTGCCAGTGTCAGCGATGCGATCGACATCACGCCGACCACCAGCCACAGCCGGCCCAGGCCCAGCAGTCGCAGCGAGAGCAGCACGATGAGCGGCCAGAACAGGTAGAACTGCTCCTCCACGCCCAGCGACCAGAAGTGCAGCAGCGGCGAGGGCGCGGTCTCCGCCCCGAGGTAGTCGATGGCCTCATTGGCGAAACGGATGTTGGAGACGTAAAGGGCGGCTGCCGTGCCGTCGAACGCCACGTCGGGGAAGCGCAGCCCGGAAAGGACCAACCACGATGCGGCGACGGTGGCCGCGATGGCCAGGAGTGCCGCTGGCAGCAGTCGCCGGAAGCGGCGCGCATAGAAGACGACCAGGTCGATGCGGCCGCCGCTGTTCCACTCGCGCACCAACAGCCCAGTGATGAGGAAGCCGCTGATGACGAAGAAGACGTCCACGCCGATGAAGCCGCCCTCGGCCCAGGGCACGCCGGCATGGAAGAGCAGTACGGCGCCGATGGCGACCGCACGCAGGCCCTCGATGTCAGGCCGGAAGTACGACTTGGTGTGGTTCTCGGTCACTCGCTCGGCTGTGGCACGGCCGGCGCATGCGCGCCGGCCGGTTCGGTTGCGTGGATGCCGGCGAGGGTCGGCCGGCGGGGTGCTCTAGCCGCGGTTCTGTTCGTTGACCTGACGCTCGACCTCTGCGCGCATCTTGTCGTCACGTCGCGCTCTGGCGCGGCGAACCAGGTACCACCCGATGACGACCGGCCAGAAGAAGGCCGCGATGGCGCCGATGACGAGCGGCACGACGGTCAGCTCGAAGCCGACGTCGGCCATGAAGTAGAGCAGGATCGCCGCCACGATCACGCCGATCGCGAGGCCGATGATCCGTTGGATCGTGTCCATCATCGCTGTGTCCCTCCGCCGTAGTCTGTCTGTGGTTCGGCGAGGGGGCACGCCTGTGCCACGCTCGCACCGGTGCCATCGTAGCGCCCGACCGGCCGCCACGCGCGCTCAGCGGCCGCCCCGCCCCGCCGCTCCGCGGTACTTGGCACGCCAGGCTTCCGCGTCCTTGACGAAGCGGTCGGCCTGACGGTCGAACCACTTGTCGCCCGTCATCAGGGCCAGGATGCGCAGCTGCCGGATGTGGGTCTCGTGGTAGTGCAGCGTGCCGCGCCTGTCATCGAGGCTGTAGCGTGAGAGCTCGCCCTTGCGCCGGAAACGGTAGAGCTTGTCGCGCACGGTCTTGGCACCGCCGAGGAAGTACAGCTCCGCGAGTGGATCGCCCGTGGCGAGCCAGTAGTCGTAGAGACCGAACATGGCGTTGAGGTGGGCGTTGAGGGTGTGGTCGTGGCGCCCGTCGGGCCAGTGCTCGAACCAGACGTAGCCGCCGCTGGTGACCTGCGTGAACCAGCGCTGGTTGGTGGGCCGGTTCTCGAAGGCGGCCACGAGCTTGCCCGCCTCCTCCAGCTTCTCCTTCGCGTCGGTCAGCTTGTAGTAGCGCGCGAGGAACGAGAGCACGAGTCCATGCGAGTTGGAGTTGACCCAGCCCTTCTTGTGGACGCCGAAGTCGTACCAGTGCGGCTGCCAGCGGCGCTTCTTGCCGCCGTCGGACAGGCGCTCGAGAGCGACGGCGTACTTGCGCGCCTGGCGCAGGTGCACCTTCGCCCCCGTCTGCAGGTAGCTGTCGAGGCGCTTCATGCCCTGCTGGGCCACGACGGTCGGGTTGTACACGAGCGTGCCACCGGGGCCGAGGGCCTGCATGGGCACACCCTTGGCATCCTGGGGGCCGGCCGTGGCCACCGGCAACACGTCGCCGCCGTTCATGCGCAGATCCTTCCAGCGCACCTTCTGCAGCTCCCAGTCGCCGACGAGGAAGTCGACTTCGGGGGTCTCCTCCACCTCGGGGTCGGGGCTCGCCTCGGGCGTGGCACTCGGCGCGGGCGAGACGCTCGCTTCGGGCGAGTCGTCCAACGCGGCAGCGGAGGCCATCGGCGTGGGCGACACCGGCGCGGCCGAGGGCTCCTGGGCCTGGGCCAGGCCGGTCAGCGCCAACGTCAGGGCAAGGGCAAGAAGAAGGGGGATGCGACGACTCACGACGCGGGGACGGTACCAGAACTCGAGGCGTGACCGCGCCGCACGGCCTACCATCGGTCGCGTGACGACGCCAGACGGCCTTGCTCGCAGCCACCTCGTGCAGCGCCTCGCGGCGGCCTACCCGGCCGCGGCGAGCGACGACGACGAGGTCGTGGTCGTGCGTGCTCCCGGCCGCGTCAACCTCATCGGCGAGCACACCGACTACAACGGCGGCTTCGTGCTCCCCTTCGCCATCGACATGGACGTGCGCATGGCGCTCGTCCCGATCGACGAGCCGCACGTGCGGCATCACTCGCCTCGACAACGGCGAGACGGCGACCATCAGCCTCGATCCCTTCCCGCCCAGGGGCGATGCCTGGCATGACTACATCGCGGGCACGGCCTGGGCACTGGCCGAGCACGACCAGCCGATCCGCGGCTTCGAGGGCGTGCTCGCGAGCTCGTTGCCCATCGGCTCGGGCCTGTCCTCTTCGGCTGCGCTCGAGATCGTCACGGCCTGGGCCCTCTCAGCGCCGGCTGGTCCGACGGCTCCGCCCCTGGAGGTCGCACGTATCGCCCAATACGCGGAGAACCACCACGTGGGGGTGATGTGCGGACTGATGGACCAGTTCGCCTCGGCCTGTGGTGTGGAAGGCAGCGCGCTCCTGTTCGATTGCCGCTCCACCGCTTGGCGTCCCGTGCCCCTGCCCGCCGAGCTCTCGCTGGTGGTCATCCACAGCGGTGTCTCGCACGGCCATGCGGACAACGAGTACAACGCCCGCCGGGCCGCCTGCGAGCGGGTGGTCGCGGTCGTGGCGGCAGACGATCGCTCGGTCACCCTGCTGCGCGACGTCGACATGGAGCGGCTGAGTGCCTATCGTGACCGACTCGATCCGGTCGACTACCGGCGGGCCTACCACGTGCTCACCGAGAACGAGCGTGTGCTCGAGGCGGTGGCAGCCCTTGAGTCCGACGACCATGCCGCCCTGGGCGAGCTCATGGCCGGCAGCCAGGCCTCGATGCGCGACGACTACGCCATCACCTGTCCCGAGATCGACGCTCTCGTCGAGATCTCCGTGGCTGTGCCCGGCGTGGTCGGCTCGCGCATGACCGGTGGTGGGTTCGGCGGCTGCACCATCTCGATGGTCCACCACGATGCGGTCGAGACCCTGCGCGAGGCCGTCGAGCGCGACTACGCTGCTCGTACCGGCTGCACGCCGCGCGTATGGACCGTCAGCGCCGAGGGTGGCGCCGGCCTCGTCGGCGAGTAGTCCCCTTCCCTGCTCGCCTCCAGGAGGAAGCGGCTACTGGTCGTTCCGAGAGTCGCTTCCGGAGGAGTGGTCGTGAGAGCGGGAGCGTCAGCCCTTGGTCGAACCCAGCGTGAGCCCGCTGACGAATTGCTTCTGCAGCGCGAAGAAGACGATGAGCGTGGGTAGGGCGATCAGCAACGAGGCCGCCGCCACCAGGTTGTTGTCGACGAAGTACTGACCCTTGAGGTTGTTCAGGGCGGACGTGACGGGGAACTTGCTGCCGGTGCCCATGAGGAACAGGGCCCAGAAGAAGTCGTTGTAGATCCAGGTCACCTGCAGCACGGCCAGTGCCGCCAGAGCCGGCCGGGTCAGCGGCAGGATGATGCCATGGAAGGTCTTCCACACCGATGCCCCATCGACCAGAGCGGCCTCGTTGAGTTCCCTGGGCAACGTCTTCATGTAGTTGCTCAGCACGAACGTGCAGAAGCCCAGCTGGAAGGCGATATGGACGATGGCGATGCCCACGTACTGGTCGTAGAGCAGGCCGTTGTCGGTAAGCGGCACCGGCAAGCGGCGGAACATCTGGTACAGCGGCGTGATCAACACCTGCGGCGGCAGCATGTTCAGGCCCAGGAAGAGCAGCAGCATCGCGAGGTTGAACTTGAAGCTGTAGCGCGAGAGCACGAACGCCAGCATCGACGAGAGGAAGAGCACGATGATCACGGCCGGCACCACGATGACCGCGGTATTGAGGAAGTAGCGGATGAGCTCGGCGTTGTTCCAGGCGTTGACGTAGTTGTCGAGGGTCAGGCTGGTGGCGATGGAGACGTAGCCGTTCTGGGCCGTGTCCGAGAATGGCCGCAGCGACGTGTAGATGGCCCATCCCAGGGGCAGCAGCCAGATGACGGACATGGCGATGAGGAAGCCATGCAGACTTGCCCGCCTCCAGTTGAATCCACGTCGCGGGGTCCCGCCGGGCGGTGAGTTCGTGGCCTGGGTCGATGCGGTCATAGCGAGTCATCCCGGAGCATGCGGAGCAGGAAGGCCGTGATGGGGATGAGCGAGATCAGCAGCAGCACCACCGCGATGGCGGATCCGAACCCGACGCGGACACCTTCCCCGACGATGTTGTTGGTGACCAGGATGGACAGCAGCTCGAGTCCATTGAGGCCCTTGTTGATGACGTAGACGATGTCGAACGCGCGCAGTGATTCGATGACCGTGATCACGACCACCACGATGTTGATCGGCTTCATCACCGGGAACACCACATGGAAGAACGTCTGGCGCTCGTTGGCGCCATCGATCTGCGCTGCCTCACGCAGGCTGGGGTCAACCGCCTTGAGGCCGGCGAGGTAGAGGATCATCACGTAGCCCACGTGTCGCCAGCTGGCGGCCACGAGCACCGACCACAGGTTCAGGTCTCGGTCTCCGAGCCAGTCGATGAAGTTGTCGGAGCGGCTGGTGGTGCCCAGCAGGCTGTTGAGGAAGCCCTGGTCGGGCGAGTAGATGAGGTTGCCCCAGATGAAGCCGATGATCGCCAGCGAGAGCACGACCGGCATGTACAGCGCACCCTGGTAGAAGCGTGTGCCGCGGATGTTCTTGTCCAGCAGCACGGCCAGGAACATGCCCAACGGCGTGGCGATCAGCGCCAGCCAGATGAGCCAGACGATGTTGTGCTGGAGCGCCGGCCAGAAGAAGCGGTACTTGGTGAACAGGACCTCGTAGTTCCAGAGCCCGACCCAGTTGGTCCGCTCCAGAGGGTCTCCGATGCCGTTCCAGGTGCCGAACGACCAGATGATCGAGAGGATCGTGGGGATGATGACGAAGACCGTGACCACGGCGGTGGGGATGGCCACCATCAGGAACAGGATCAGCTTGTCCCGGCGGTTCAGCGGGCTGTAGCGGCGGTACTTCGGTGGCTTGCCTTTCGAGGTCGCCCCCGCCCCGGCCGCAGGGCCGGTGACGGGGGCTAGCTCATCGGCGACGGATCGCGTCACCGTGATGGTTCCCTAGCTGGCCGAGAAGGGCGGGAGGGTGTCCCAGAAGTCCTGGATCTCCTGGAGGTACCCGTCAAGGTCCTGCTCCGGATCATCGAGGAAGTCCTGGAGGAAGCCCTGCATGCCCTGCGGGCCCGCGAAGTCCGGCCGCGTGTCGCGGTCGAGGAACTGTGCGATACCGCCGGCACTGGCGATGATCTCAGCCATGCGCTGCTGGGCAGGTGAGTAGGCCGAGGTGTCGGCGTCGCTCGCGGCAGCCACGTTGTTGGGGCTGGCCGCGAGGAAGATGTCCTGGGCCGCGCCGGTGGCGAGGCAGGCCAGCATGGCCTTGGCGCCCTCGGGGTTGGCCGCGTTGGCGGCCATGACCAGGCCGTCGATGGGAGCATCGATGGCCATCTCGGCGTCGAAGTCGGTGCCGAGGACCGGGAAGGGGAAGAAGTCCCAGTCGGAGTAGATCGCGTCGATGTCTTCCTGGCTGGCGTCCTCACCGGCGTAGATCGGGATCTGCTCGCCGAAGAAGGTGCCGATGAACATCATCGCGGCTTCCTTGTTCAGGACGGCCTGGGCGGCCTCCTGCCAGTCGCGGCCGAGTGCGCCATCCTGCAGGTAGGGAGTCAGGGACTTCCAGGTCTCGAAGACTGCCTTGACGCGAGGATCGGTCCAGCTCTCGTTGCCGGCCATGAGGTCGACGTGGAACTGGTAGCCGTTCTGGCGCATGTTCAGGATGTCGAAGAAGCCCATCGCCGGCCAGCCCTGCTTGTCAGCGAAGGCGAACGGCACGATGCCGGCTTCATTGGCGGCCTCACCGAGGGCGATCAGCTCGTCGAGGTTCGTGGGCACCTCCCAGCCGTTTTCCTCGAACAGGCTGGTGCGGTAGTTGATGACCCACGGGTAGTTGTAGATCGGCACGAAGTACTGTTCACCGTCGTTGCCGGTCGAGGCGATCTTGAAGGCCTCGCTGTAGTTGTCGCCGACCTCTGCCCAGACATCGCTCAGCGAGCCGAAGAGGCCCTGCTCCGCGAAGAACTTCATGCGGAAGCCCGCGAACCAGGCGAGGATGTCCTCCGGAGTGGCCTGCAGCGCCTGGCTGAAGGTGTTCTGGTAGTCCTCGTGCTGCAGCGTGTTGATGCTGATGGACGTGCCGGTCTGCTCCGCGCAGTAGTCCATCATGTCCTGCATGGCCTGCTTGGGCACCGGGTCCGAGTAGTTCGAGCGCATCGAGGTTTCGCCCTGGGCGGCAACGCCCAGGCTCGTGACCGCCAGCGCAGCCGTCGCCAGCACGGTCGCAGCGACCGTCAGGCGGGGTGCGCGGGTCTCAGGGGACGTCATGTATTCCTCCTCCTGTGGCTGCTGGGCTCCCAATGGTCCAACAGAAACCTACACGGTTCGGCCCGATTGTCCGACACTCGACGGGTCAATGTCAACTGTTTCGGAGCGATTCAGGTGGATGTCTCGCGATTCTGCGTTGACTTATGTGTGGGGAGGCGGCACAATCCGACTGATCGAACCTACGCAGGGAGGCACCGTCGGACCGTGCTCGCGCCACAGCGCCACGCCTACATCCTCGAGCAACTGCGTGCGCACGGGGCGGTGCGCGTGTCCGAGCTGATGCGCGAGCTGGGTGTCTCCGACATGACCGTGCGGCGCGACCTCGAAGCACTCGAGGCCCAGGGCCACCTGGTCAAGGTCCACGGTGGGGCCACGCTGCTGCGGGAAACGGCCGTACATGAGCCCGGCTTCGACACCAAGCGCACGCTCGAGCACGAGTCCAAGCTGGCCATCGCCCGGCGCGCAGCCGCGATGGTCGAGCCGGGCATGGCCGTGGCGGTGTCCGCGGGCAGCACCACCTACGAGGTCAGCCGCCGGCTGGCCGAGGTGCCGCGCCTGACGGTGGTGACCAACTCCGTACCTGCGGCGGAGGTCCTCTACCACGGCGGACGCAGCGACCAGACCATCATCCTCAGCGGCGGTGTGCGCACGCCCTCGGACGCGCTGGTGGGACCGTTCGCGGTCAGTGCCCTGCGTGCGATCAACGTCGACCTCGTCTTTCTGGGCGTGCACGGCATGCACGAGCGTGCCGGCTTCACCACGCCCAACATGCTCGAGGCGGAGACGAACCAGGCCCTCATCGAGACCGGCGGCCGCCTCGTGGTCACCGCCGACCACACCAAGTGGGGCATCACCGGCGTGAGCACCATCGCTCGCCTCGACCGGGCGGACGTCGTCATCACCGATGACGGGCTCAGCAACGATGCCCGCGTGGTCCTCGCAGAGCGTGCGGGCCAGCTGATCCTGGCCGGACCTGGCGACAGCGTCGCGCCCCTGCCCGGCGTCGCCCTGGGTGCCTGAGCGTGGGCCTGCCGACCGGACCGCATCGCCGCTACGACCCCCTCACGGACCAGTGGGTGCTGGTCTCGGCCGGCCGCACCAAGCGACCCTGGCTGGGCAGCAAGGAGCGGCGCGTCGCCGCCGAGGAGCGGCCCGCCTTCGACCCCGGCTGCTACCTCTGCCCCGGCAACTCGCGCGTCAGCGGAGCACGCAATCCGGACTACGCCTCGACCTTCGTCTTCACCAATGACTTCGCCGCGCTGCGCCCTGACGCGGGGAACGAGCGGCTCGATGAGGGCCTGCTCAGGGCCGAAGCCCAGCCGGGCACCTGCCGGGTCATCTGCTTCAGCCCGCGCCACGACCTGACGCTCACGCGCATGGACCCGGCGAGCGTGCGCGAGGTCATCGACATGTGGGCCGAGCAGACGCTCGACCTGGGTGCCGACTGGCGCTGGGTGCAGATCTTCGAGAACCGTGGTGCGGCCATGGGCGCCTCCAACCCGCACCCACACGGCCAGATCTGGTCCGGGGCAGCCTTGCCCGAACGCGGTGCCCGCGAGGATGCCGCGCAGCGACGCCACCACGCGTCCACCGGGCGACGCCTGCTGCTTGACGTGGTCGAGCAGGAGGCGAGCGGCGTGCGCGTCGTGGAGGAGAACGAGGAGTGGCTGGCGCTGGTGCCGTTCTGGGCGGTGTGGCCCTTCGAGACCATGCTCGTGCCCAAGCGCCCGGCAGCCCGGATCTCCGACCTCGACGAGGCCCAGCGCGACGGCCTGCAGGCCACGATGCAGCGGCTGATGCGGCGCTACGACGGGCTCTTCGACCAGCCCATGCCCTTCTCGATGGGCTGGCACCAGGCCCCCTTCGACGGCTCCCCCACCGAACCCTGGCAGGTGCACGCGCACTTCATGCCGCCGCTGCTGGAGGCCACCAAGCGCAAGTTCATGGTCGGCTACGAGCTGCTCTCCGAGCCGCAGCGCGACATCAGTGCCGAGGACGCGGCAGAGCAGCTGCGCGTCGCCGAGCCCGCGGCCATGGCCGGCGCCGACGGAGCCCGCAGACCGCGTTGCCCGGCACACCGCAGACGGTTGCCCGTCACCCCGCCGCTCGCGCAGCGAGATGCCGCCCTTGCCCGGCTGGCCGACGAGCACTGGGACGTGCTCATCATCGGTGGCGGCATCGTTGGCTCCGGGGCTCTTCTCGACGCCACCTCGCGCGGGCTCAAGGCCGCGCTCATCGAGCAGGACGACCTGGCCGTGGGCACCTCGTCGCGCTCGTCTCGCCTCATCCACGGCGGCCTGCGCTACCTCGAGGACCTGCGCCTGCAGCTCGTGCGCGAGGCCCTTGCCGAGCGTTCCCGGCTGCTGCGCCTGGCGCCACACCTGGTCAAGCTCGAGCGCTTCCTCTTCCCGGTCTACGGCTGGCCGCTCGTCCACCGCGCCTTCATGGGTGCCGGCCTCACGCTCTACGACCTGCTCGGCGCCGCGCGTGACGGCGGCCGCGCGCATCACCTCGGCGCCGACGCGGTGGCCGAGCTGATCCCGACCATCAGGCGCGAGGGCCTGCGTGGCGGCGTGACCTACACCGACGGCGTCGAGGACGACGCGCGCTTCAGCATCGCGGTGGCACGCACCGCCATCGAGCACGGGGCCACGGCGGTCACCCGGGTTCGCGCCACCGAGGTGCTCACCGACGAGGCCGGGGCCGTCAGCGGCGTGAAGGTCCGCGACCTGCCCGGTGATGCCGAGATCGGTGATCCGCAGCACCAGGGTCATCGACGCCACGGGCGTGTGGCTGGGCCATCCTCAGGCGCGTCTCGGTGGCTCGACCATGAAGCTGGTGCCGAGCCGTGGCACGCACCTGGTCTTCGAGCGCGAGCGGCTGCCGCTCCGGACCGGCATGACCCTGCGCGTCCCCGGCCGCGTGGTCTTCGTCATCCCCCACCCGGGCGTCTGGCTGGTGGGCACCACCGACGTCGGCGACGAGGGCGCGCCCGATCGACCCGCGCCCACACTCGACGAGGTCGACGAAGATCCTCGAGAACGTCAACAACGTCCTCGATGCCGACCTGCGGCGCGAGGACGCGGTCGGTGCCTTCGCCGGCCTGCGGCCGCTGGTGGGC
Organism: uncultured Chloroflexia bacterium; assembly: GCA_963716815.1. Taxonomy (GTDB): domain Bacteria; phylum Chloroflexota; class Limnocylindria; order Limnocylindrales; family CSP1-4; genus JAFMJV01. The sequence goes on along the minus strand of CAVQUM010000003.1, from coordinate 368,594 downwards.
GCGCCCGGCGGTGACACCGCTCGCGTCAGCCGTGAGCACATCATCCATCGCGAGGACTCCGGCCTGGTGCGGGTGTCCGGCGGCAAGTACACGACCTACCGGCTGATGGCCCGCGACGCGGTCGACTACGCGCTCGAGGGCGCGGACCCGATGCCACAGAGCAAGACCGCCCAGACCCCGCTCCTCGGCGCGGCCGCCCGCGAGGAGCTCGACCGGCTGGTGCAGGAGCTGGCACGGGAGACCGGGCTCGACCGGGCGCGGATGGAAGCACTGGTCGATCGTCACGGCACGCAGGCGCGCGAGGTCGTCGGAGCTGGGCCGCGACGCTGACCTGCTGCGGCCGCTGGCCGATGACCGCCCTGAGCTCGAGGCCGAGGTGGCCTGGGCCGTGGAGCACGAGCTGGCGCTGAGCCTCGACGATATCCTCTCGCGCCGCATGCGCCTGTCGATGTCACGGCGCGACCGCGGTGCCTCGCTCGCCGCCCGCGTGGCGGCCATCGCCGGAGCCCGCCTGGGCTGGGACGCGGAGCGCCAGACGTCCGAGGTGGCGCAGTATCTGGAGACCGTCCGCCGGGAGTACGACGTCCCCGGCGTGTAGGCGGCCGACCGACCAGGGAGATCGAGCATGAGCGCGGAGTACGTCCTCGCCCTCGACCAGGGCACCACCTCGTCGCGAGCCATCGTCTTCGACCGCCACGGCGGCACGGTGGCTGTCGCGCAGCGGGAGTACCCGCAGGGCTATCCCTTCCCCGGCCACGTCACCCACGATCCCGAGGACATCTGGCAGAGCCAGCTGGCGATGGCTCGCGAGGCCCTCGAGGCCGTGCCTGGGGGCGCCGCGAGCATCGCCGCCGTGGGCATCACCAACCAGCGTGAGACGACCGTCGTGTGGGACCGCGCCACCGGCGAGCCGGTGGCACCGGCCATCGTGTGGCAGAGCCGCATCACCGCCGAGCGCTGCGCGGCCCTGCGCGAGGCCGGGCACGAGGAGCGGGTCCGGGCGCTCACGGGCCTGCCGCTCGACGCCTACTTCAGCGGGCCCAAGATCGCCCACATCCTCGATCGAAGCACCGGGCCTGCGGGCGCGGGCCGAGGCCGGCGAGCTCGCCTTCGGCACGGTCGACAGCTTCCTCGTCTGGCGTCTCACCGGCGGCCGCGCGCACCTCACCGACGTCTCCAACGCCAGCCGCACGCTGCTCTTCGATATCGTGCAGCGGCGCTGGGACCCGTGGCTGTGCGAGCTCATCGGCGTACCCATGGCCATGCTGCCCGAGGTGCGACCCTCCTCCGCCCTGCTGGCCGAGACCGACCCCGGCGTGCTCGGTGCGTCCCTGCCCATCGGCGGCATCGGCGGTGACCAGATGGCGGCCACGTTCGGCCAGGCCTGCCTGAGCGCGGGCATGGCCAAGAACACCTACGGCACCGGTGCCTTCGCGCTGCTCAATACCGGCACCACCCCGGTGGCCAGCGAGCACGGGCTGCTCTCCACGATCCTGTGGCAGCTGGGCGACGAGGGTCCGACCGTCTACGCCCTCGAGGGCTCGGTCTTCGTGGCCGGTGCGGCGGTGCAGTGGATTCGCGACGGACTCAAGGCCATCGAGGCCAGCGCGGACGTGGAGCGGCTGGCGGCCGCCGGCAACCGTGACAACGGCGTGGTGGTGGTGCCCGCCTTCGTGGGCCTGGGCGCGCCGCACTGGGATCCCAGCGCACGCGGCGCCATCGTGGGCCTCACCTTCGGCGCGGGCATCGAGGACATCGCGCTCGCGACCGTGGATGCCATGGCCTACCAGGTGGCCGATGTGCTCGAGTCGATGGCGCTCGACAGCGGCGCTTCGCTGGGTGCCCTGCGGGTCGATGGCGGGGCCGCGGTGAACGACGCGTTGCTCCAGTTCCAGGCGGATATCCTGCGCGTGCCGGTCGAGCGGCCGCGGGTGACCGAGACGACCGCGCTCGGGGCCGCTTTCCTGGCCGGCCTGGCCACCGGCTTCTGGTCCTCCACCGACGAGCTGGCCGCGACCTGGCAGCTCGAGCGTCGTTTCGAGCCGCAGATGGACGAGGCCGACCGCGACCGGCTCGTGCAGCGCTGGCGCGATGCGGTCGAGCGCGCCAAGGGCTGGGCTTCGAGCTAGAGCTCGAACTCGGGCGCGCGGTAGATGACCTCGCCGTCGAGCAGCGTGGCCAGCGGCCGTGCCGTGGCGATGACGTCGGGGTCGGCCGGCGCGTCGAAGATCGCCGCAGGTACGACCAGCAGGTCCGCCCGAGCACCCGCGTCGAGGTGGCCCTGGTCAGCCACGTAGGCCGAGCGCGGGCCGTCGAGGCAGGCCCCGCGCAAGGCCCGTTCGAGGTCGATCGCCTGCTCGGGGTGGAAGGCCATGTCCTCGGTCCAGCCCGCTCCGCGGCGGGTGACCGCCGCCGCCAGCCCCGGCCAGGGATCGGCCGATTCGACCGGCGCGTCGGTGCCGAACGGCAGCAGCGCCTCCGCAGCGTCGAGCGCGGCCAGCGGGAAGGCATTCGACGTGCGCGGGCCCCACGAGGTGCGCATGGCCGCGGCGTCGCTGAGCAGGTGGCTCGGCTGCACCGAGGCCGGCACCCCCAGCCTCCCGAAGCGGGCCACATCGGCCGGGTCCACCAGCTGCGCGTGCTCCACGCGGTGCATCGCCCCGGCCACCGCCGGCAGGCCCGCGATGACGTCGAGGGCCGTGCGCACCGCGCCGTCGCCGATGGCGTGGATCTCGCTGGCGATGCCCGCCCGCGCGGCGCGTCCGGCGGCCTCGGTCAGCTGCTCGAACGTGCGCACCGGCATGCCGCTGGCGCCACCCGGAGGCGGACCGGCAGGATCGTCGGCCTCGTACGGTCGCAGCAGAGCCGCGGTGCGGCTGCCCAGGGCGCCGTCGCTGAAGAGCTTGAGCCAGCCGTCGTGGTAGCGGCCGAGCTCGTCGCCTTCGACCGGCTGGCCACTACGGAAGCCGATCTCGATGGCCCGTTCGAGCTGCTCCTCGCGCACGCTGGCAGTGACCCGCAGGGGAAGTCGGCCGGCACGAGCCATCTCGCGGTAGTGCATGGGCCCGCCGCGCAACTCTGGGTCGGGCGCCACACCGCCGGGGTCGTGGACCGAGGTGACGCCCAGCTGCGCGAGCGTGCGGGCGTAGGCGCCCACCGCCCAGTCCACGTCGTTGGCGGTGGCGGCCGGGATGAAGGCGTCGATGAGACCGGCCGCAGCCTCGTACATCACGCCCGTCGGACGCCCGTCGGCATCGCGCTCGATGCGCCCGGAAGGGGGATCGCCCACCGCTGCGAGCCCGCCCACCTGCACCGCGCGCGAGCTGAGCCAGCGCGAGTGGTGGTCGTGCGCCCACAGTGCCACCGGGCGTCCGGGTGCGGCCTCGTCGAGCCAGGACGCGTGCGGCGGTTCGCCCAGCGCCGCGAAGGTCCAACCATGACCCAGCAGCCAACCGTCCTCGTCGCCGCGGACCCGCAGGTCCGCGTGCGCCGCCGCGATGGCGGCTGTCACCCCTGCCCGGTCGAGCCCGGTAAGGTCGGGCTGGTCGGCCGCCATGGCGGCCGCGGCGCAGTGGATGTGCGCGTCGGTGATCGACGGCATCACGGCCAGCTCGGCCGGCAGGCGCCAGCGAACGGTCGCAGGTGCGGCCAGGGCTTCCACGTCTCGGGTGTGGCCGGCGGCCATGATCCGGCCCGCACCGAGCGCGATGGCCTCGACCCAGCCGAAGCCGCGTTCGCCGCGCAGGGTCGCGACCCGACCGCTGATGATGCGCTCGGCGCGAGGCTCAGCCATCGTCCCCTGCCAGTAGCGTCTCGAGGCCGGCGCGGTCCAGTCCGGCCCCGAGCCCGAGCGCCAGGGCCACGCGCGCCTTGGGCCCGCTGAGCGTGCCGGCGAGGAGCGCACCAGCCTCGGCCCAGCTCCGTCCGCCGCCGGGGAAGCCGTAGAGCGGCCCCACCGCGCCCGAGGCACAGCGGGTGGTGAGGGCCACCGGGACGCCGGCGGCCATGGCCTCGACCGCGGCCGCGAGCAGGTCCGGGTCGGTGTTGCCCGCCCCGGTGGCCTCGATGACGACTCCGCGGTGGCCCTGTTCGACAGCCGCGCGCACCAGCGACCCGTCGGTGGAGACGACCGCCGTCAGCAGCGCCACGGGCTCCGCGGCCGCCGCGGGGACCGCCGGCAGCGTGCGCCGCCTCCCGCGCTCCCGCTCGAGCACGACTTCGCCCGCGGTCACTCGGCCGAGCCGCCCGCGGTTGAGCGCCTGGAAGGTGTCGAGCGCCTGGCTGTCGGTCTTGGTCACGTCATCGGCAGGCAGGATGAGCCCGGCCATGACCACCAGCACACCGACGCCTCGCAGCCGCGGGTCAGCGGCCACACGCACCGCGTCGGTCAGGTTGGCCGGCCCCTCGTAGTCCGCCTGGCCGGCGTTGCGCATGGCGCCCACGACCACGACCGGCGCCTCCGCCGTATGCAGCAGGTCCCAGGCGTAGGCCGTCTCCTCGAGCACATCGGTGCCCTGGACCACGACCACGCCATCGACGTCGTCGCGGCCGGCCGCTGCTTCGATGATCGCGCTCAACTCGAGAAGCTGGCCGAAGCGCAAGTGTGAGGCTGGCACCAGGCCCCAGTCGATGGGCTCGAGCTCGGCGATCTCGTTCAGGCCGGGCACACGGGCGAGGATGTCGGCGCCATCGAGCGTGGGCACAGCCGCGCCCGTCACAGGATCGGGCAGCATGGAGATGGTGCCGCCGGTGAAGACGACCGCGACTCGCGGGTGCCTAGCCATCGGTGTGGGTTGGCGGTCGCTCCGACGCGGGGCCAGCCTTTCCGGGCACGACCGGGCTGGCGATGATGTGGATGGGGCGCGTGGCCTCCATCTCCTCCGCGAGGTAGCGCAGGCGGATGGGCCGGTTGAGCGTCGAGGAGGCGGTGGTGATGGTCATGGGGTCGTAGGGCTCGACGTTGGTGGGGTGAGCCGAGCCGGTGACCCGGGGGTGCGCGAGGATGACCGAGGCGATGCCGATGACCATCACCAGCGCGGCGAAGATGAGGATGACCGCGGCCGCGCTGAGCACGTCGGCCAGCGGGCCGGCCACGATGATGGGCACGAACGAGGCCAGGCTCACGAGCATGTTGAGCACACCGAAGACGCGGCCACGCACGTCGCTCGGCAGCTCCTCCTGCAGCGATGTCTGGGCCGGCACGGCCACGAACGCGTAGCACACGCCCGCGATGAAGGCGAGCACCACGACGATGACCAGGAGGGCGCTGATGTCCTCGCCGGAGCGCAGGACCTCGAGGTTCTGCGCCAGACCCAGCACGATCAGAGCCAAGCCCAGGCCGATCATGCCGCCCTCGATCATCCGTCGCCTCGAGAGGCGGTAGCCGACGAAGTTGAGCACGACGATGCCGGTGATGAGGCCCGCACCGAGCGGCAGCAGGATGACCACGATGTCGCTGCCCTCGAGCCCGAGCACGTCCTTGGCGAAGGCCGGGCCCAGGGAGCCGAGGACGCCGATGAGCGAGGCTGTGATGGCCAGGTAGGTCAGCGACCAGAAGATGTTGTGGTGGTCGCGGATGTACTGCAGGCCCTCACGCAGCTGTTCGTAGGTCGCCCTCAGGGCCCGACGGGCCGAGTCGAGCGAGGCCTGACCGGCCTGACCGGGAGGTGCCGGCGGCAGGATCCAGCAGAGGGCGCCCGCGAGGCCATAGGCGGCCACGACCATGATCAAGAGCAGCTCCATGCCCAGGAAGCGGTGCGCAGCCGGGCCCATGAGGGCGAAGCCGACGACGAAGGAGGCCTGCAGCATGAGGATGAAGAAGCTGTTGGCCGTGAGCAACTGCTCCCTCTTGACCACGATGGGGATCATGGCCGCCTCCGCGGGCGCGAAGAACGTGGTCAGCGTGGCCACGAGTGCGGTGACGACGTAGATGACCAGCAGCTGGTCGGGGAAGACCAGCAACAGGGCATACAAACCCGCGCGCGCCAGGTTGGACCAGATGAGGATCTGGCGCCGGTCGTACATGTCCACGAAGACGCCGGCGATGGCGCCGAAGACGACCGCCGGGACCAGGTAGGTCAACAACAGGACGCTGACCGCAGTGCTCGAATTGGTCAGCGCGAAGATGGTCACGGTGAGGCCGAACAGCACCATGTTGCCGCCGACCTGGGTGAGGATCTGAGAGCCGAAGAGCGAGAGGAACTTGGGGTTGCGCAGGATCTGCTTGGCCTGCTCGCGGTCGGCTCCGCCCTCCACGGTGATGGCGTCGTCGACCTGTTCTCGGATCTGGCTCATCCACTCCCTCGGCGCTGACGCGTGGCCCGAAGCATAGATGACTGCGCTGCCCGGCCGCCCGGTCAGCCCTGCGCGCTGCCCTCGCGTTCCGGCCAGGCGGCGGGCAGCGGACCGGGCTCGACCGCACGCGGGCCAAACGGCTGCGGGTGCTCTGTGCCGAGCGAGGCCAACCAGTCACTGTCGAAGGCGGCGAAGTCGGCACCGGTCGCGTCGAGGAAGGCCCCGTCGAGCCCGTGACCCTCGCCGAAGGCGGTGATGAGCTCGACCAGCGCCTCCTCGCCATGGGTCTCGACGAGGTAGTCCACCGCGTCGATGCTCTCGGCGTAGGCCAGGCTCTGACGGGTGGCACGGGTCGGGAACTGTCCCCCGTAGTCCCTCGAGCGGGATGATCGTGCCGCCGCGGGCCGCCCCTTCGACCTGCGTCCGGTCTGCTTGCGAGTGCCCGCGCGCGAGGTAGACCGCCACGCCCTCGTTGAGCCAGCGTGGCGGGTACTGGTAGGGATTGTCGACCGCATCGTGGAAGACGAGGTGAGCGAGCTCGTGGGTGATGACGTCCTCGACCCAGTCCGATTCGATCTGGCGCGGCTCGATGAGCGCGAAGAGCGTGCGGATGGCCGGATGGGCCTGCCCGCCGACGTTTTCGCGCGTGGCCGGCCCCATGGCCTCGCGGAACTCTCGCGTGTCGGTATAGACGAAGAAGTCGACCGGCTCCACCGACTCCACGCCCAGCAGAGCGGCCGCCTCCTCCACTGCCGCGTCGGCGATCTCGAGTGCGCGTCTGGCGAAGCCCTCGCCGCCCTCGTACGTCCAGACGTCGACGACCTCGCCCTTGAGCACGTCCCACTCGAAGCGGGTATCCACGGCCTTGTGCCGTGCGCTCGGTCCGGTCGCGTCACCCTCGTCGGTGACCACCCGGAAGCGGTACTCCCAGGCGGTATTGGGCACGAAGTGCCCACCTTGTGCCAACGTGGCGCGCCAGCCATCGCCGGCGGGTTCCAGGGCTGCGATGCTCACGCGGTCGCCCTCGTCACCCGGCCGGCGGGTCAGCAACTCGACCCGGCTGGGCGGCATATCGGAGCTGAAGGTCGTGGTGAAGACCACGTCCTCGCCGAAATCGCCCGCGGCCGCGGGCGGTCCGAAACGGACCTCGGGCGCGGCGTTCACGGCAAGGGCCGTGCCGACGGTCAGTACCAGGCTGAGCCCCATGGCCACGAGCGCACGTGGCCGAGCGTGGCGCCGCATCAGTCGGCCCACGCGAGGTCGGCGTAGCGCACCAGGCCCACGCCGGAGATCTGCGCGCCGCGGAGCCCCTCGCGGCTGAGCCACCAGCTACTGCCATAGCCGAGGGGGATCAGCGGCGTAGCCTCGCGCACGATGGCCTGGGCCTCCTCGTACAGCCGCTCCTGCTCGGCCGCGTCACCGGTGGCCGCGGCGGCCTCGATGAGCTCGTCGTAGTCAGCGTCGTGCCAGCCGGCGAAGTTGACCGAGCTGTCGCTCGCGAGCAGCAGCCCCAGGAAGTCGTGCGCGTGTGGGTAGTCGGCGCTCCAGGCCAGCGTCCACAGGTCGGGCGTGTCGTACTCGAGCAGCCGGCCGTGCTCCTCGAAGCCCCACAGCTCCACGTTCACCTCGATGCCGAGCTCGCGCTCCAGCTCGGTCGCGATGGCAGCGCTGGGGCCGACACCATAGGTGACCAGCGACACGGCCGGGAAGCCCTCCCCACCGGGATAGCCGGCCGCGGCCAGCTCGGCCCGCGCCGCGTCCGGATCGTGTGCCAGCAGGTAGTCCCCCTCCCCGCGGCCGGCCACGTCGGGCGGCACGATGGTGGTCGGGACCGTGTCGTCGATGCCCTCGAGGACCGCCAGGGCGCGCCAGTCCACGGCCATGGCCACCGCCCGTCGCACGGCGGGGTCAGCGAAGGGCGGCTCGCGGGTATCGAAGCCGAGCAGGTCCACGGCCATCTCGTCGGTCTGGCGCAGCTGCGGCCCCAGATAGCGATCGTAGCGGATCCAACCCGCGTCGCTGTCGGCGATGCGCGTCCAGTCCACAGCCTCGTCTTCGAAGATGTCGACGCTGCTGCGACCGCCTGCGTCGGTGACGATGGTGATGTCACCGGTCGGTGCCGGGCCCGCCCAGTAGTGCTCGTTGCGCTCCAGCCTGATGCTTTCGAGGTCCTGCGCGGTGGGCACGTAGGCGCCACTGGAGACGAACGGGTCGCCGTCGAGACCGCGCGCCTGGAGCTCGATGCCCGCCGGCACCACGGCCAGCGTGGGCGAGGCGGCGATGGCCGGGAAGTACCCGGCCGGATGCTCGAACTCGACGGTGAGCAGGCGCCCGTCGGCGTGCAGGCCGACCTCCGCCTGCGGGCCCTCTCCACGCGCGTACGCAGCCGCTCCGGCCACGTCGTCGAGCAGGCTCGAGAGCGGACTCGGCGCCGCGGGATCGACCACGCGCAGCCACGAACGTCGCACGTCCTCCGCGTCCAGGGGGCTGCCGTCGCTGAAGGTGAGGCCATCCCGCAGCTCGAAGACCAGTCGCCGGCCCTCGTCATGGACCTGCCACGACTCGGCCAGGGCCGGCCGCAGCCGCGAGCTCGCATCGAGTACGGTCAGGCCCTCGTAGACCTGCGCGAGCACCTGGGCCGACGTGCCGTCGGAGATGGCCGCAGGGTCCCACGAGAGTGGGGTGCCGCCGGCCAGCACGACGTCCGCGCCGGCGGGCCGCGCCAATGCCTCTTCGTCGGGTCCGGGCGTGACCGTCCAGGCCGCGAACAGGCCGATACCGACGAAGAGGGCGATGAGCAAGGCCGTACCGGCGACCGTGCGACGGGTCCAGCCGCGAGGCTCTGCCGCCTCCACCTCGTCCTCACCCGGCGGCTCAGGCGCAGCGGATGCACCCGGCGGCTCGGGTGCGCCGGATGCATCCGCCAGCTGAGGCGTAGCAGACGCGCCCGGTGGCTCGGGTGCGCCGGCCCGGATCGGCGTATCGCGCGTCGGCGTCGGGAGCTGCGACTCCCCGTCGCCCGGGGGCAGGGTCATGGGTGTGTGGGTCTCGCTAGCTTCGGCGGGCGGTGGAGATGTAGTGGAGCAAGGTCAGGATCGAGGTCACCGCCGCCGCGACGTAGGTCACGGCCGGGACGAGGAAGGCGCGGGCGCGCATGGCCACGGTGCCCTCGGCGTCCTGCTGGGCGTGGCCCACCTCGTGGGCCGTGACGGCCATGGCGGCGACCGAATCGCGCGAGGCCACGACCTCGCTGAGGCCGATCTGCTTGGTGCGCGGATCGAAGTGGTCCGAGAGGACGCCGGGCACGATCTTGAAGCTGATGCCGGTGGCGCTGCCACGGGCGCCGCCGAAATCGACATCCTCGATGAGCCGCTCACCGATGTGCACGCCCGCGAGCCCGGCGCTGTTGCGCACCCCGCTCCACTTGCCCAACTGCGACTTGATGAAGACCTGCGCCGCGCCAGAGATGACGAGCGTGGCGATGAAGAGGACGAGATAGAGCGGGTCGATCCACAGGCCCCAGAGGAACATGGCTGGTGCAAGCCTCCGTTTCGTTGACGACGGCGGTCAGCCTAGCGCAGGTGGGCGAAGCGCTACGACGGCTGCTCTCGCTCGAGGTGAGCGAAGCGGGGCCACAGTGAGAGGTCGAGGTCCGGCATCTGCGCCTTGAGCAGCAGGACCTCTGGTGCGTACTCCTCGATGAGCGCCTGCTCCTCCTTGCCCGGGACCGAGCGCTTGGTGCCGACCGTCTCGTTCACGCGCGTCTTGACCAGCCGCGGATCGGGATCATACGGAGGCAGGCCCAGGAACTCGAGCGTGCGCGCGAACTGGCCGGCGGGATCGCGCACGCACTGCTCGTACTGCAGCACCAGCATGTTCTCACGCCCCACGGCCTCGGCCAGGCGCGCGACCTGGCGGCCGTAGTAGCCGCGCATGCGGGCTTCGCGCTTGCCCGTCTTCTCGTCACGCTTGAGCGAACGCCGCCGGTTTTCAGCGTGCCACTGGTTGAGGCCGGAGCGATAGCGTTCGATCGGCTCGCGCACGATCGAGAGCAGCTTGGCTCCGGGCGCGACCGCGCTGATGATGCCGGGCATGCGCGGCAGCGCCTGGTAGCGCGGTGTCCATTCGCCCGCGAGGTGCCCGGGCAGGCGCGGGAACTGGCGCTCGTACCAGTCGATCTGATCCTGGGGGATGGGCTCGTCCTTCATGCGGTCGAGCAGGTGCAGCTCCTTGCGCCGGGGCACGCCGTCGACCTGGGGATGGCCCACCAGCAGCGCCCACCACCAGGTGGTGCCGGCCTTGTGTACGCCCACCCCGATGAAGTCGGGCGGGCCGATGCTGGCGCCATCTGGGATGGCCGGGGCCTGGCGCCCTCGGCGGTCGGCCTCGCGGCCCGGTTCGCGGCTGGGGTCGGTCATGAGCGCCGATTCTAGCGAGGCTGCGACCCTGGCGGTCGAAGGCAGGAGTACCCTCGGGCGCAGAGCCGAATCGCGCGCGTCGCTCGACGCGCTGCGCACATGCCCGTGGAGGGAGCCCCATGACGGACCAGCCTACGCCCGCCAAGCCGGTCGTCCTGCTGCGGCCGGCGCCGCAGACGACCGGCCGCATCTTCACCGATGACGCGCTGCGCCGCCTCAACGAGCGCTACACCGTGGTCGACGGCGAGGCCGATCCGTCGGAGGAGCTGATCGAGTCGTGCCTGCCGGAGGTCTTCGCCATCATCGGGCAGCCCGACCTGCCGCGTGAGCGGCTGGAGCGCGCGCCGAAACTGCGCGGGATCCTCAACGTGGAGGGCAACTTCTTCCAGAACGTCGACTACGACGCCTGTTTCGAGCGCGGTGTCAACGTCGTCGCGTGCATGCCTACTTACGCTCAGGCGGTGGCGGAGTTCTCGCTGGGCCTGGCCCTCGACCTCGCCCGCGGCATCAGCCGCGAGGACCGCGCCTTCCGTGAAGGTCGTGAGGGCTACGTCTTCCAGTCGACCGGGGATTCGATCCTGCTGCGCGGCTCGGAGATGGGCATCCTCGGTTACGGCAACATCGGGCGGGCGCTGCTGCCGCTGCTGGAGCCATTCCGCCCTTCGGTCGTGCGCTGCTACGACCCCTGGCTGCCGGACGCGGTCATCCGCGAGGCGGGCATGGTGCCGGCCTCGCTCGAGGAGGTCATGTCCACGAGTACTTTCCTCTTCGTGCTGGCCACGGTCACCGACGAGTCGACCCACCTGCTCAACGCCGAGAACATGCGGCTCATCCCGCAGGACGCGCGCGTGATCCTCTCCAGCCGCGCGGCCGTGGTCGACTTCGAGGCCATGGTGCGCTACGTGGACGAGGGCCGGTTCCGCGCGGCGACCGACGTCTGGCCCGAGGAGCCGGCTCCGGCCGACCATCTCGCGCGCCGCGTCGAGAACATGGTGCTGCAAGCCCACCGCGCCGGCGGCATCCCGCAGGCTTTCGACGAGATCGGCGAGATGGTCCTCGACGACCTGGCGCTGATGGCGCAGGGTCTGCCCCCGGTGCGCAACCAGATGGCCGTGCGCGAGCTGGTCACCCGCTACCGCTCCAAGCCGGTCCAGTCCGACGCCATGGACGGATAGGCGGCTCCACGACCCAGGTGGGACACGGATAGACGACCCCCAGACCTGACGTTGAGGACGTTGGACGGCGAGGTCCCGACCACGCGCATGTAAACGTTTACCAAAGCGGCCGAACGGCAGGCGCGCGCGGTACGTTCGGCAGGTGGGACGGCTCGGCCTTCGGTTGCAGAATGGTTGCGAAAGGAGGCCGGAATCGTGGCGCCACCGGCCGCTCGCGCGAAGCTGCGCGGAGCGGCATTCGAGACCCTCATCACCGAGGGGAGCGTCCATCCCGCCACGCCGACCGACCAGTCCGTTCGTCTTGCTCCTATCCCATGATCCTCGGGGCCGGCGCGGCCCCGGCCGGAGGTGCAGCGTGAAGTCCGTCGTCGTCTATGGCTCGAGGAGTGGCAATACCAGGCGGATCGCAGAAGCGATCGCCAGTACGCTCGAGTCATATGGTCCCACCGAGATCGTCGCGGTCGAGGACGCCTCAGCCACGGTCTGGGAGGGCTGTGATCTGCTTGTGGTCGGCGGTCCCACCGAGGGTCGCCACGCCACGCCCCCGGTGCAGGCCTTCTTCGCTCGTCTCCCGGCCCACGCCTTGCGCGGCATCGACGCGGCTGCCTTCGACACCAGGCTGGACTGGCCGCGCCTGCTCTCGGGCTCGGCCGCTCGGCGGATCCGCCGTCTCCTGCTCGAAGCCGGTGCCAACCTCGCGGTCGCGCCGGAGTCCTTCCGCGTCAGCGGCCGGCCGGAGCTCCGCCACGGCGAGCTGGAACGAGCGTCGACCTGGGCGCGCGAGGTGGCCGAGGCCTGCCACGCCACTGGCGCCCGCCACGCCATGGTCCATCCCGCGGTGGCCTGATCACGCTTCCCGGGGCTTCGCGGGCGTGACCGCGCCCGGCAAGAATCGGTATGGATGACGCGGACACCCGGGTGTCCCCGGAGGTGGGCCGGTCCAGGACCGTTCGCGGCCATCTACCCATGTCGTGGGTGACCGGAGGAAGGGGCGGCGGAGCCTGCGCCAGCAGCGTCGGCGTCCGTGCCAGCGCAGCCAACGGTGCCCCAAGACGGCTTGGCCCACGAACAGGACCACCGCCCTCACGGAGAGGACGGCGGTCGTTCGTCTACCGCGAGTGCGGCAGGCGCCGGCCCACCGCGGGTGAGTCCTAGAGCATCAGTTCCGCGTTGAGGGTGTCGCCTTCGTCATCGGCGCTGATGGTGAAGCCCAGTTCCTCACAGATGCGGACCATGCCACCGTTGGCGCCGAGGATCTCCGCGACCATGCGGTCGAGGCCCTCCTGCTTGCCGACGTCGATGAGTCGGCGGATCATCTCCGTGCCCAGGCCGTGCCCCTGGTAGTCGTCGGCGACGATGAGGCTGAACTCGGCGGTGTTGGAGTTGTGCAGGCGGATGAGCCGCGCGATCGAGGCGATGCCGAGCTTGTCCGTCTCCGGATCGAGCCGCTCCGCGACCAGGGCGATCTCGCGGTCGTAGTCGGTGAAGCAGACACGTACCAGACGCTCATGCGCCACGCGCTGCTCGTAGCCGAGCTTGGTGAAGTAGCGCTGGTAGACCGTTTCGTTGCTGAGACGGCCGTGGAAGTCGACCACCAGCGACTCATCCTCTGGGCGGATGGGCCGGATGACGAAGTCGATGCCGGACTCGGTCTTCCAGGGCTGCACGTACTTGCGCGGGTAGGGGCGGATGGCCGGCTTGGGCAGGTCCTCGTCAGCGACCTCACTCGGGTGCAGGATGACGCGCGCGTCGAGGGCCATCAGCCGATCGGGTGAGGCCAGCAGCGGGTTGATGTCGAGCTCGGCGATGGCCGGCTGTTCCACGACCAGTTCGCTGAAGCGCACGAGCAGTTGCTCGAGCGCGGCCATGTCCACACTCTTCTGGCCGCGCACGCCACCGAGGGCCTTGTAGATCTTGGTCCGCTCCATCATGCGGCGCGCCAGCGTCGAGGTCAGCGGGGGCAGGCCGAGAGCGCTGTCCTTGAAGACCTCGACCAGCGTGCCGCCGAGACCGAACAGGAGCACCGGGCCGAACTGCGGGTCGATGCTGCTGCCGAGGATGAGCTCGTAGCCGCTGCGGTCGATCATCGGCTGCACCGAGACCCCCTCGAAGTCGCTGCGGTCGTAGCGTTCCGAGACGTTCGTTTCGATGATGCGGTAGGCAGCGCGCACGGCGTCCGCATCCGGCAGGTCGAGACGCACGCCCCCGACATCCGACTTGTGGGTGATGGTGTGGCTCACGAGCTTGACCACGACCGGGTAGCCGATGTCCTCGGCCGCAGCCACGGCCTCGTCGGCCGTCGCCGCCACGCGGGTCTCGGCCACTGGGATGCGGTAGGCGTCGAGCAGTTCCTTGGACTCGGGCTCGGACAGCGTCGTGCGACCTTCGGCGCGCGCAGCGTCGATGAGTCTCTTGGCGCGTGCGCGTTGCGGCCGTCGGACCCAGTCGGGCGTCAGGCCCGGCGTCTCGTACAGCGACTTGAGGTTCTCGCCGTAGGCCACCAGCTCGGTGAACATGGTGGCAGCGCTGTCCGGATACGGGAACGTGGCCAGGCCGGCCTCGCCCAGGATGCGCTCGCCCGTCTCGACGTCGCTGCCGCCCATCCAACTGACCATGATGGGCTTCTTGGAGTCGGCGGTGTAGGGGATGATCTCGCGCGCGGTCTTGGTCGGGTCCGTCATCGCCTGCGGCGTGAGGATGACGAGCAGGCCGTCGCTCTCGTCGTCCTTCTTGAGGATGTCGAGGGCAGCCGCGTAGCGATCGGGCGGGGCGTCGCCGATGATGTCGACGGGGTTGTCCCTGGGCCACGTGGCCGGCAGGACCTCGTCGAGCTTGGCGATGGTCTCGTCGGAGAGCTCCGTGAGTGCGCCGCCGTTGCGGATGAGCGCGTCGGTGGCCAGCACGCCGGGGCCGCCGGCGTTGGTCAGGATGGTCAGGTGGTTGCCCTTGGGCAGCGACTGCTTGCCCAGGATCTCGGCGAAGTAGAAGAGATCGCTGATGCGGTCGGCCCGCAGCACGCCGGTGCGACGGAAGGCCGTGTCGAGAACCTCGTCGGAGCCGGTCATTGAGCCGGTGTGGCTCGCCGCTGCGCGCGAGGCTTCCTCGGTGCGTCCGGGCTTCATCACGATGATCGGCTTCTGCAGCGCGACCTCGCGCACCGCGGAAAGGAACCCGCGCGCGTCGCCCACGGTCTCCATGTAGATGACGATGGCGTCCGTGTCGGGGTCGTCACCGAGGTAGTCGATGAGGTCGCCCCAGCCCACGTCGGCCATGGAGCCGAGCGAGACGATGGAGCTGAAGCCGACACCCTCGCGCAGGCTCCAGTCGAGGATGGCCGTGATGAGCGCGCCGGACTGACCGATGAAGCTGACGCGACCCTTGTTGGCCATGCCTGCGGCGAAGGTGGCGTTGAGACCTGACACCGGGCTCATCACGCCGAGGCAGTTGGGACCGATGACGCGCATGCCGTACTCGCGGGCCTTGGCCACGAGGTCGCGCTCGAGCTGTGCGCCTTCCTCGCCCACCTCCTTGAAGCCGGCCGAGATGACGACGGCGGTGGGCACGCCGGCCTCACCGCACTCTTCGATGATGCCGGGGATCGACGCGGCTGGGGTCACGATGACCGCGAGGTCCACCTTCTCCGGGATAGAGGCGATACTCTTGTGGGCCTGGATGCCCAGGACGCTGGGGCGCTTGGGGTTGACGGGGTAGACGGTCCCGCCGAAGGGGCTGGCGATGAGGTTGGAGAGGATGGTGCGGCCGACGGACCCGGCCCTCTCCGTGGCGCCGATGAGGGCCACGGACTGCGGCTTGAAGAAGGTCCTAAGCGAGCTGCGGACCGGCTTCTTGGACTTGGACGCGTCGTCCTGGACAGGTGGGGTTGCGGCTGTATCGGTCATCGTGGCCCGATGGTATCGGTATCGACCAAGCCCCCGGATGGGCCGGTATACCCTCTCGCGCGGTCCACGGGTCACCCTCGGCGGTTCCGTTGGGTCCCCTCGAGCCACGCTGGCGACGCGGGCTGCGATGTCACGACGCACCACCCCGGCGGCATCGGCGATCGTGGACTCGACGCATTGCGGCTACGATGCTCGTGAACAGGAGGTACGACCTACATGAAAGAGGGCGTCGTCGCCCGCAAGTTCCTTCGCGCGTTCGCCGAGTGGGATCTTGACACCTACGAGAAGCTGCTCGCCCCCGGTGCGGTGGAAGGCCGCCCACAGATGGGCGAGCAGTTCGTCGGCCGCGATCGCATCATGGGCATGTACCGCAGTCGCCCCGGTGAGCCACCTCGCGTCGAGTGGCGGAAGGTCACCGGGGAATCGCAGATGTGGATCGGTCAGGGCGTGATCGAGGACGCCGCCGGCACGCATGGACCCGACCACATCGTGGCCATCGTCAAGCTGGACGCGGGTTCGGTCATCGCGGTCGACTTCTACTTCGGCAGCGCGCTCGAGCCGCCCGCCTATCACCAGCGCTTCGCCACCGTCGTCGGCCACTAGCACCTGGCGGCCACCATCGTCGGTCACCAGACTGATGCGTGTCCGACGTTGAGAAAGCGCTTCCTGTGGCACCATCCGCGGCTACGCGCCCATCGATAGGCGCTCACCGAAAGGGCAGCGATGATCACCGATGGACATGGCCATCTCCGCGACCAAGGCGAGCGGGTAGCACTGATGCTGTGCGGCTACGGCGAGGTCGAGGACAACGATGACCTGACCGAGTACAACCGCAAGTCCATCGACCTGTTGGTCAGCAAGTCCATCAGGTTCCCCGACCGCATCGTGCCGTTCATGTCACGCCGGCTGGCCAGACGAGCCCGTGCCGAGTACGAGCGCGCCAACGACTTCATCTCCCCGCACAACGCCATCTTCGAGCGGCAGCGGGCGGGTATCGCGGAAGCCCTGCACGAGACCTACGGCGACCGGGTCGAGACCTTCACGGCCTTCAACTTCTGCGATGGCTACCTGCCCGACGATGTCCTGCCCGTGATCCGCAAGGCCGGTTTCGAGCGTCTGGTCATCTACCCCTTCCTGGTGGTCGACTCCGTATACACCGGTGGCCTGTCGCTCGAGCAGGTCAACAAGGCCCTCGGCGACGATGGTGCCTGGCTGCGGGAGGTCCGCTATCTGCCCAGCTTCTATGAGCGCACCGACTATCACGAGCGCCTGGCCCAACACCTCCGCGACGGCGTGCGCCCGCTGCGCGAACGCTATGCCAGCTCGCAGATTGGCGTGGTGCTGCTCAACCACGGCTGCCCCTACAAGGCCAAGGGCTTCGAGACCGGCATCCGGGAGAGTCGCGCGCTCTACTACCAGGTGCGCGAGCGGCTCGTCCACGAATACCCCAACATCAGCGTGGGCTGGATGAACCACCCCACGCCGGGTCGCTGGACACAACCCGACATGGTGCAGGCCGCACGCAACCTCATCACCACCGGCGCCCGGGCGATCGCGTACATGCCGATCGGGTTCGTGACCGACAACCACGAGACCATCCTCGATGTCGGCTATGCCATGGAGGAGCTGGCGAGTGAGCACCCGTCCGTCGAGACCGTGCGACTGCCAAGCCTCAACGATGACCCGGCGCTACTGAAGATGGCGGCCGGGTGGGTCGAGCCGCTCATCGACTCCGCGGCTGAGTGAATCCGCTCGATCGACTGGCACGTTGGGCGCAGCCGCGCCGCGTGGCGCATGCCCATGAGCGCGGGCACCAGCCGGGCGGCAAGATGGCCGCACGCCGCAGTCACCCGAGCGATCCGCCGCACGCGCGTGTCCGGCTTCCGCTCGTCTCGCTCGACGCTGGGGCACCGCCCCCTGATGCTGTGACCGTCGGCCGCAAGGCCTTCTCCATCTGGTGGCTGGCCAGCCAGGGTGAGTCGGTACCGCCGGCCGTGGCTATTCCCGCGGCGGCGGCGGCTGGCGTCGCGTCGGACGAGGCCGTCGCACGCGAGACGCTGACGGCCGCGCTCGATCGCTGGCTGGACCCCACGCAGCACTACGCTGTGCGAGCCTCGGCAGATTTGGGCGATGGCCAGACGAGATCGTTCGCGGGCCAGTTCCCAGTGCGCCTCGATGTGCCTGCCGGGGACGTGGTCGCCAGGGTCCGGGAGGTCGCCACCGGTGGCGAGCGGGTCGACGCCTACCTCGAGCACTCCGGTATCAGCAGGCTGCCCTCCATCGGCGTCGTGGTCCAGGCCATGGTCGACCCCATCACGGCCGGCGTCGCCTTCAGCCGCAATCCTCTCACCGGCCTGGCTGAGGTGGTGGTCGAGGCCGTGCCGGGTGGCGGGCAGGCACTCGCTGACGACGGTGTGACACCGGAGCGGTGGGTTCGCCGCTGGGGCGAGTTCACGATGAAACCCCATGAACCACAGGTCTCGGCCGCCATCGTGCAACAGGTGGCCGAGGGCGTGGCCCTGCTGGAACGTGAGAGTGGCCGGCCGGTCGATGTCGAGTGGGCCCACGACGGCCATCAGCTGTGGTGGCTGCAGACGCGACCCATCACCGGCATCGAGGGCTTGCGCGTCTATTCCAACCGGATCGCGCGAGAAGTGCTGCCGGGCATCATCAAGCCCCTCGTCTGGACGGTCAACGTACCCGTCGTCAATGCCGCCTGGATCGAGTTGCTCGAAGAGCTGGTGGGTCCACTCGACATCGAAGCGGATGACTTGGCGCGCTCCTTCGGACACCGCGCTTACTTCGACATGACGACGCTCGGAGACATCTTCGAGGCCATCGGCATGCCGCGCGACTCGTTGGAGCTGTTGCTGGGCCTGCCCAAGGGCCCCGAGGCGCCCAGCTTCAAGCCGGGCCCGGGCGTCGCCAGACATCTCTATCGGCTGCCGCGCTTCGTTCGCTCCAGCCTGCACCGGGGTCGCTGGGCACGCGCCGAGGTGCGCGCCCTGCGGCGAACCTACGCGGCCATGGCCGAAGTGCTGCCGGGCGACCTCGACGACACGGCCCTGCTGGGGCGCGTCGACGAGCTGATGACGCTGACCCAGCGTGCCGCCTACGCCAACATCGTGGTGCCACTGCAGATGCTCGCCTACGCCCGCGCGTTGGAGCGCCAGGTCGCTGCCGCCGGCCTCGACCCGGCGCTGGTCGATCCTGTCGCTGGGCGGGCGGACCGTGAGTCCTGGGATCCGCAGCCAGCCCTCGATGAGGTGCACGCCGTGTTCAAGGCGCTGCCCGCGCCGGCTCAGGCGGCGCTTGAGCATGCGCCGCAGGAAGCCCTGGATGAACGCGAGGACCTGTCCGGGTTCGAAGCCGCGCTCGACGCCTTCCTGGCACGTTTCGGCCACCTCTCGGACAGCGGCAACGACTTCTCGGTCGCTCCATGGCGCGAAGACCGGGCAGCTGTCGTACGCATGGTCGTGTCCCGCGCCGACGTGGCTGGCAAGAACGAGGATGCCATCACGCTCGAGGATGTTGAAACCCATACCGCTCGCCTGCGACGCCCGTACCTGCGGCTGCTGTGGCGTCGCGCCGGCGCCTTCCGCGTCTACCGCGAAGCCATCAGCTCCACCTATACCTGGGGCTACGGGCTCTTCCGGGAGACCTTCATGGAGTCTGGTGCACGCCTGGTGCGCCGGGGCCTGCTCGAGTCTCCCGATGATGTCTTCTACATCGAGCTTGACGAGCTCCGGGCCTGGGTATCGGGCGAGGCGCCGACCGCGGCGGGCGCACGTGCGCTGCTGCGTGAACGCCGCCGCTCGGTCGAGGCGGCTCGCGAGATGATCGTGCCCGACATCGTCTACGGCGACACATTCGTGCCGCGATCGGCCGACGAGGTGGTACGGGACACGCTGGTGGGGAATCCGACATCGAGGGGCAGCGTGCGAGGTCCGGCACGGATCGTCCAGGGGACCGCAGACTTCGAACGCGTGTCCCGCGGCGACATCATCGTCATCCCCTACTCGGACGTGGCCTGGACGCCGCTCTTTGCGCGAGCGGCAGGAGTCGTGGCCGAGGCCGGAGGCGTGCTCTCGCACTCATCGATCGTGGCTCGCGAGTACGGCATCCCGTGCGTGGTCTCGGTCGAGCACGCCTGCAGTGCCATCCCTGACGGTGCCATGGTGGTCGTCGACGGCACCACCGGCACCGTCCTGGTCGAGGCAGATGATGGCCCCAGCCAGGGCGCCTCGGAGCAGCACGCCACGGAGGAGTAGTCCTGGGCTCCCCTGGCCTTCTTCTCGCCGCGGCGCTGGCCGGCTACCTTGTCGGTTCGATCTCGTTCGCGCGACTGGTCGGCCGGTTCGTGGCTCCGGGCGTCGATCTCACGTCGGCCAGGCTCCCGGTCGGCGGTGGCGAGGGCATCGAGCTGCAGGGTATCAGCGCCACCAGCGTCTCCATCAGGGCCGGTCGTCGCTGGGGCATGGTCGTCTCGATACTCGATATCGCAAAGGCTGCGCTCATCACCCTCGCCTTCCGCATCCTGGCGCCCGATGAGCCGGCCTACCTTGCCGCGGCGACCTTCGTGGTCGTCGGCCATATCTGGCCGATCTGGGGGCCATCGAAGGGCGGGTACGGTATCTCGCCCATGCTCGGCGGGGTCGGCGTCGTCGATCCGGTCGCCCTGCTGGTCACGCTGCCCATCGGCGCTGCGCTCGGCTTGTGGCGGAAGGATGTCGTACTCACCGTCTCGGGCTGGTCGCTCTTCCTCGTCCCTTGGTTCCTCATCTCGGGCGCGGACCGCGCGGTGCCGCTCTATGCCATCACCATCGTGCTCATCCACTGGCTGCGCATGTGGCGGTTGTGGCGCGAGATCCCTGGGCATCGCGAGACCCCGGCCGAGCTCCGCGAACGTCGAGGACCCAGATGACGAGCGACGTCCTCCTGCTCAGTGCGGCCCTCGCGGGATACCTCGTGGGCTCCGTCTCGTTCGCGCGGGTGGTTGGACGCCTGGTGCTACCTGGGCAGGATCTGTCCGCCGCGACGCTGCAGTACGACCAGAGCGGCGCGATCGAGGTGGAGGGCGTCAGCGCTACCAGCGTCTCGGTCAGAGCCGGGCGTCGCTGGGGCTTGTTCGTGTCAATGCTCGACATCGCCAAGGCGGCCGTGGTCACCGCGATCTTCCGCTGGATCGCTCCAGACGAGCCGGCCTATCTCGCGGCTGCGGCGTTCACGGTGGTCGGCCACATCTGGCCGCTGTGGCACCGCTTCCGTGGCGGCTTCGGAGTCTCACCCATGATCGGCGGACTGCTCGTCGTCGATCCTGTCGCCCTGTTGGTGACCATCCCGCTTGGCATCGCCATCGGCATGGCGCTGGCCGACCGGCTCCTCGCCTTCGATGGCTGGACCCTGCTGCTAGCGCCATGGTTCCTGGTCGTCCGTGACGATCCGGCGGCGACCCTCTACGCCGTTGTCGTCACGGTGCTCTACTGGTGGGCCATGCGCGTCGAGGTACGTGGCCATATCGCCCGCCTGCGCGCGGGCCCGCGCGATTGGCACTCGCGGTTCGCCGACATTCGCAGGGGCTACACCGGGGACCCTGGGGTTGGCTGAGGGCGGCGCCTACGTAGCGTAGACCACGCCGACCACGGTGATGAGCACGAGCGTGACCACCGTCGCGAGCGAGAGCGTGTTGGCGAGGTAGTCGTGGTCAGGATCGTCGCTGACGTCGCGGCCGCGCGCGCGGGCCATGTACAGCGGCACCACGAACGGCGGCGGTAGCACGGCCATGGTCATGACCGCGGCTCCAAAGAGCCGGTCGAGACCCAGCCACTGATCGATGACCAGCCAGTTGAACAGCAGTGCGAGGCCGATCCAGATGGGCAGACGCACCGCCAGCGTCCTGACCGGGTCGCTCAGTGAGCCGGCCGAGAACGAGGTCGAGTAGCCGATGACGATGGCGATGGCCGGCGTCGTCACCGCGGCCAGCATGGCGAGCGTCTCCAACCCGGCGTTGCCGATGGGGTTCGACTCGAGCGAGATCGGCCAGACCCAGCAGGCTGCCGGCCACGCCGGCCACGATGGCGATGATCACCGGTGTCTTGACGAACGCCGCGGCCGTCTCCGACAGCGGGGGCGCATGGCCGCTGGCCCAGCGCATCACGACCGGCGCGAGCACGAAGAAGACGAACAACACCTGACCCAGGTCGACGACGGCGAAGCGATAGAGGTTCTCGGCGCCGAAGATGGCCGAGTAGAGGGCATAGCCGATCATGCCTGCTTCGAAGCCGGCCATGAGGCTGGGCATGGCCTCGCTCCGGACGCGGGCACTGCGCCGCAGGTAGGGCGCCGCCACCAGCATCAGCAGGCAGGCACCGAAGACGCTGATGACGATGACGGCGTACTTGGCCTCGAGCTCCGTATGCAGGAAGGCCAGGAACAGCGCGGCCGGCAGCGTCACATTGAGCACGAGCTTGCGCAGCCCGTCGATGGCGTCGGCGCTCAGGAAGCGCGAGCGCCGGAAGAGTGCGCCCAGGCCGACCAGGAGCAGGACCGGCAGCACTCGCGAGAAGGCGTCGAGCGCGACGTCGATGTCCATCGTCCTGCCTCGCTAGCGCGGCTGGCCGCTGCAAGCAGTCGTGCAGGGGCCGGCGATCGTGCGGTGAGCAGTGATGTCGATGGCAGAGCGCGTCATGCCCCAAGCCTACGTGAGCGGAGGGTGGTAGTCCTGTAGGTCATGCAGCGCACGTGACATCCGCGTCCGGTCGCGTCCAGTACAGGTGGCTGTGGTGGTATGTTCTGCAGTGCGGACACGTCTATCGTCGGATGTGTCCATTTCAGTTGGGGTCAATCGTGTCGTCCCGGTCTGCTCGCCATACAGCGCTGCGCTTGTTCGTGCTCTTCGTGGCCGCGACGGTCCTCATCGGTGGCCCGGGCATTGCCGTCGTGCGCCGCGAACGTGCCTGAGCTCGTGCTTCCGGAGCTCGCTTCGATCCCCAACTTCCGGGACGCAGGCGGGCTCCGGACCGCCTCGGGTGCTTCGGTGCGCAGAGGCCTGCTGTACCGCTCGGTCGCGCTCGACGCTGCCACTGACCTCGACCTCGCGGTCCTGGCCGACCTGGGCATCAGGACGGTCTTCGACCTGCGCACGGCCACCGAGCAGGAGCGTCGGCCCGACCGGCTACCTGCCGGCGCCCGCCAGGTGGCGCTTGACCTGCTGGTGGACTCGGGCGAGGCCGATCCGTCGGTCATCTTCGCGCTGATGCAGGACCCGCCCCGCGCCTCGGTCGAGCTGGGAGACGGTGGCACCGAGCGCTTCTACGTTGCCACCTACCGCGACTTGATCCAGCTTCGCAGCGCGCGCGATGGCTACGCCAGCTTCATGCGGGCATTGGCTGACCCCGAGGCCCGGCCGGCGCTGGTGCACTGCACCACGGGCAAGGACCGCACCGGCTGGGCCGTGGCCTCGCTGCTGCTCTTCCTGGGCGTGCCCGAGGAAGCGGTCGTGGACGAGTACATGATCAGCGACCTCGAGGTGCGGCGAGCGTTCGCCCACGTCATCGACGACTTCGTGGCACATGGTGGCGTGCGTGAGGTGATCGAGCCACTGATGAGCGTGCATCCGAGCTTCCTCGACGCTGCGCTCGAGGCCATGCACGCCGAGTACGGCTCGATCGAGACCTACTTCAGCGAGGGTCTGGGCCTCGGTGAGGCCACGCTGGCGACGCTGCGCGAGGCCTTTCTCGACTGACGGGGGTCGCGGCGACCAACCGATCCGCCAACCTTGGCACAATGTGGCCATGGCCGACGACATCCCCGCGTTCTTCTTCCCTGGCTCGGCGTCGCCCGAGCAGGCCGAGGGTTACCGCGAAGCGGTCGTGCGCTTCGCCCGTGACAACGGCTTCGCCGCGTCGCCTCGACGGATCTACCGCCTGACGCACGCGGTCGACGGCGTGGCGCGGCAGGACGAGGTCGGGCAGGTCGAGAGCCAGGATGGCCACGAGGTCGTGGTGGCCATCCTCGAAGCGGGCAAGCTCTATTGCGTGGTGACCTCGTCGCGCGGGTTCATGCGCGGCACGCCGATCCCCTATCACCGTGATGAGGTCACCGGCGTGGTCGACTTCGCCCCCGCTGACTGACCGCTACTTCGCCTTGGGCGGGTCCTTCGCCTTGGGCGGGTCCTTCTTCGGCTTGGCGGGCCCACCGAAGATCGCGGTGAAGGGCTTGTTGCGCACCGTTTCGATGGCTCCGAAGGCGCCGAGCGCCAGGCACAGTGCGCCGAACATGGCGAAGAGGTCGAACTCACCGCCGGAGGTCAGGACCAGGCCCGCGCCGCCGCCGAGGCAGATGAGATAGAAGAGGTAGGCCTTCCAGCGCGGCTCGCCAGCCCTGACCCAGTTGCCGCCCACGCGGCCGATGTGACTCTCACCGTGCGACTTGCCGGCGGCATCGGTGAACTGGGGCGAGTCGAGGTGTTCTCTGAGTGACGGCATCGCCCGAGTGTAGTGGACCTACCCGCAACCGACCGCGGGTAGGTCCGGCCTGGGCTGTCGCCTAGAACCAGCGGTCTGACTTGCCCGTCAGTCCGTAGGTCTCGAGCGGAGCCCATCCCGTCCACAGGAACTGGGAGAGGGTCCGCTGCGTCACGCCGAACGAAACGAACTCCTCCGGCGCGAGTCCGTCTTCGTCGTACGCCCGCCTGAACTCGGGGATCCGGCGCAGCCGCTCCAGGAGCTGCGGAGGGATCTCCTCGTCGATATGCTCGACTCGAGGCAGGTCGGTCTCGATGGCGAGTCGCTGGACCCGCGCCTGCAATGAGAACACCGCGTCGGCGCCGGCCATGGCCGCGAGATGGTGGACGCCACGCAATCCCGCGGGCATGATCTTCGCGGAGATGCCCCGCTCCCTGAACAGGCGATAGGCCTTCTTGCAGACGGCGTTCCCGGCGTTCTCGATGTCGCCCGGCCGCACATCGATGCCGTTGTCCCGCGCGGTCTCCATGAGGTACTCGTCCAGGCGGCCACCCTGTTGGACCGCGAAGCATGGGCGCACGGCGATGCCCGCTGCGGTGGCACGTTCCACTCCCCGCTCGTAGGCTTCGCCAGCGGCCAGCGCCTGTGCGACGGAGAAGTTGAGCGTGGTGCAGACCGCGATACCTCGCGCTGCCAGCTCCTCGATGACGGGCAGGGCAGCCTTCACGGTCGGCAGCTTCACGGCGATGTTCTGTCCCCACGCTGCATACCTGAGGGCTTGTGTGAGCATCTTCTCGGAGTCGCTGCAGATCGATGGATCGAGCTGGCCGAGCGCGTACCCGTGATGACCTTCGGTGCGCAGGTAGATGTCCTCGAACTTGGCCGCGGCGTAGCGGGCGATGACCTTGAGCAGCTCCTCCGCGCGCAGCTCGGGAGTGAGGTCGTCGGGGATGTGCGCGAGCCGGGGTTTCCAGAAGTCGGGAACCGCCTGCAGGCTCTTGTACGTCAGTACTGGGTTGGTGGTGACCCCGAGGGCGCCATTGGCGATGGCGACGTCGATCTCAGCGGGGATGGCGGAGTCATGCCACCACGTGGTGGGCGTGTCCTGCGCGAGCCACTCGAGGTAGTTCTTCACGTGGGCCCCGCTATCTCATCGACTGGCCACCGTTGACGCTGAGCGTCTGTCCGGTGACGTAGCCAGCCATGTCGGAGGCCAGGAAGGCCACGGCTTGGGCCACATCCTGGGGTGTGCCCATCCGGTTCATGGGCACACGTGCCGGGTCGACCTGGGTGCCCAGGCGTGCCGTCATGCCGGCGTCGATGATGCCCGGTGAGACCGCGTTGACCGTGACGCCGGAGTCCGCGGCATGAAGCGCGAAGACCTTGGTCATCATGATGATCCCGGCCTTGGAGACCGAGTAGTGGGCCCCGGCAAAGCGGGCACCCTGCTCGCCCGAGATGGAGGCCAGGCTGATGATGCGGCCGCTCCCGCGCGGGAGCATCCGCTCGTACACCGCCTGCGTCAGGAAGAACGTCCCCCGGCAGTTGATACCCATGACGAGGTCCCACTCGTCTGGCGTCATCTCCAGCAGGTTGGCAGCACTGGTCACGCCAGCGTTGTTCACGAGGATCTCGATCGGCCCGTGTTCCTGCTCGATGCGGGCGACGTAGGCCCGGTGGCGTTCGACGTCCGCGATGTCGAGCTTGCTGGCGATGCCTCGGACCCCCGACCTCTCGATCTCCGAGGCAGCCTGCCGTGCGGCCTCGAGGTCGATGTCGGCCACGATGACGTTCGCGCCGTGGTTGGCCAGCGCCAGGGCGATGCTCTTGCCGATGCCTCCGGCAGCGCCGGTGACCAGGGCGTTCCTGCCTCTCACGCGTTGGACCTCTCTCCTGCTGCCATGATCTCGTCGACCCTCGCCTGCGCCTCGCGGAGGATGATGGCGACCGGCCGGTCGGTGTCGATGGTGTCGATGATCATCCGGTCGATGACCGTGCTGATGGGATGCCAGGCCACCACACGGGGCAGCGTGCTGGCGTAGCGATGGATCTCCTCCATCCGGTTGTAGTACGGGATGACCGCGTTGACCTCGGGGTCGAACCAGGTCGACTTGCGGCAGCCGATGCCGCCCTCCATCGTGAGCGCGACATCGTTCTCCCTGCTGACTGCGTTCCTGACGTACTCGTAGGCCACGTCCTTGTGCTGACTGTCGGGACTGATGGACCAGACGTAGTACACGTTGAGCGACACCGGATCAGGATGCGACTCGGCGTGCGGGACCGCGCAGATGTCGACCCGACCGCGCACGCTGGAACCCTCCACCGTCTCGCACATCGTGGCGAAGCCGAACCAGTTGACCATCATCGCGACCTCACCCCGAGCGAAGGTCCAGCAGGCGCCGATGGACTCCAGCTCTCGGCTGCGCGGGTGGACGAACGGACTGTTGATGAGATCGCGGTAGTCCTCGAGCGCCTCGAGCGCCTCGAGCGAGTCGACGACGACCCGGCCATCCTGCTCCAGGCTTCCGCCCCGGCTCAGGACCTGCAGGGCGAAGTCGAACACGTTGTTGTGCCCGTCGGGATAGAGCGCGAAGAGGGTGCCGCGTAGACCCTCATCAGGACGGTCGAAGAACTCGGCGACGCGGGTGAACTCGGCCCAGGTGCTCGGCGGCACCAACTCGGTACCGTGCTGGGCGCGATAGCTCGCCTGCTCCTGCTCGGACTCGAAGAGATCCTTGCGGTAGATCAGGCACTCGGGACCGTCGTGGAAGGGGATGCCGGCGAGGCCGTCGGGGAAGGTCTGCAACCCCAGGAGGGACGAGGGCCAGCCCGCTGGGTAGTCCTCTGGCGGGTCGGTCGTGATCCTGTCCGAAGATCCTCGAGACACCCCTTCGCCCAGCACTCGGCGAGCCAGTCGGTGTTGACGTGGGCCACGTCGAAGCGTTTCGTCAGGATGGCTGCGTGCAGTCCAGGGAGGTCGAGTGGCACGAGCTCGAGCTCGAGGTCGAGTCCCCTGCTCGTCACGAGTTGGTCCCAGAAGGCCCGGACCGCCTGCTCGAACGGCCCGAACCTGCGCACCAGGACCGTGAAGGTGCGGCTCATGTCAACACGCGGTCGAGATGGCAGTAGCCGCCGTCGTTCACGATGACCTGGCCCGTCAGGTGGGAGGCCCGCTCCGAGGCGACGAAGACGACCATGTCGGCGAACTCCTCGATGGTGGTCATGCGTCTGCCGAGGGGGATGTTGCGCTCGGCCGTCCTCCGCCGCTCCTCGGGATCGGGGAACCCCGCGGCCCACCTGACGTAGGAGTTGGTCCAGACCGAGCCGGGGACGAGGCAGTTGACCCGCACTCCCTTGTCGGAGAAGTAGACCGCCCACTCCCGCGTGAGCCCGTCGATGGCGCCCTTGGCGGCGACATAGGCACTGGTGTGGCCCTGGCCGGTGATGCTCACGTGGGAGCCGATGTTGACCACGTTGCCGCCGTGCTCGATGAGCGTGTCGTGCGCGTAGTGGACGAGCGCGTAGTAGTGGATGAGGTTGTCGCGCATGCCCTGCATGAAGACTTCCGGCTCGCTACGCAGATCGATCTGGTTGTTGAAGCCGGCGTTGTTCACGATCACGTCGATGCGGCCGAACTGGGCCAGGGCCCAGTCGACGACCTGCCTGCACGCCGGGACTTGGGTGAGCTCGGCCTCGAGGTAGGTCACCTTCAGCCCCTTCCCGACAAGCTCCTGCTCGATGGCGGGACCCTCCGGACCCGCGCGGTTGACCATCAGGACGTTGGCGCCCTCCGCGGCCATGCTGCGGACGATGCCCTCGCCGATGCCCTTGGTGCCGCCCGTGACGATGACGACCTTGTCCCTCAGCTGCAGATCCATGTCGCGTGCCCCCTCGGCGTCGGGTCTCGAGCGTGACTACTCGTCCTCGGGCGGGAACACCGTGTACATGTCCGGGGGCAGGTCGAGGATGGGGCAGTTGCCCAGCTCCAGCACGAAGTCGAGCTTTGGCTCGGTGTCGAGGTAGTAGTGGAAGTCGGCGTCGAACTTACCCGTCTGGGTGACCTCGATACCCTTGGCGCGGTAGTCGGCCAGCACGGCCTCGGTCTCCTCGTCGGGGATGTACTCCTTGATGTGGTGGAGACCCTCGCCCTTCCGCTGCAGGTGGTCCTCGTAGGCCAAGGGACCGTAGACCGGCTGGATGAGCTCGAGCTGGATCTCGCCCATCCACGTGATGCCGACCAGGAACTTGAAGGGCTCCGTGACCTCCTCGCCGTTGACCTTGAGGTAGTCGGCGGTCTCGTTGGTGAACGTGAGGACCTGCCAGGGGCCGATCTTGAGGTTGTCGACCCACGCGCGCATGCTCTTCTCCAGGTCCCACGTGAGCCAGGCGATCTGGTGGATCCGGCGCGACTTGTTCAGCTCGCGTAGCTCGTCATTGGTCATGGCTTCGGTCATGGCTGCACTCCCCTCGCTGTGACCCGACTGCCCCGCGTCAGCGTCCCGGGGCAGCGGTCGACACCATTGTCGCGCTCCCGGAAGGGCCCGGGACACGCATCTCGCGTCCCTAGCGATCCCCGTACTTGCTGAGCCAGACCTCGTTGCTCTGGGTCAGCCAGAGGATCCCTTCGATCAAGCCGACGATGCCGGGGATGGCGGTCCAGAAGAAGATGAGGTAGATGACCCCCAGCGTGTTGTCACCAAGGTAGAACTTGTGGATCCCGAAGCTGCCGAGGAAGATGGCCAGGAGGCTGGCGGCCAGCTTGGACTTGCCGCTGCGCGTCGTCGCGTCCCCCACCGCCAGCCCGCCCGAGGTTCCGCCGAGGGCCGGTTGGCGGACGCCGCACTTGGGGCAGATCTCGGCGCGGTAGTCGATGCCGGCTCGACAGGCGAAGCAGTACTTCGATGTCGGCGGCGCTGCCTGGTTCGACGGCTGTGCCCACCCCTGGTTCCCGCCTGGTGCTCCCTGCCTCACACCGCAGCTCGGACAGATCTCGGCCCGGGCGTCGATGGTGGCGCCGCACGCCTGGCAGTACTTGGTGGCGCTCGGTGGTTGCGACTGGTGCACGTGCGGTCTCCTTCACGGGCCAGTTGGGTCCGACGCGGTCGGCTATCGTCCTCTGCAGATAGTAGCCGTACGGTCCCAGGCGAAGGGGGCCTTGGCGTTCTGTCGGCAGTCCGATGACGACATCTGGCATCCCCGGAGGACTCAGAGTCTGTGAACCAAACGCGGCGCACGTGCACATAGGCGGCTGAGGGCGTCTCGGGTGTCGATCATCGGTGTCCCTCCGTCGTCAGGATGCGGTGGGTAGGGCCGCGGGGCGAACGCCGTGGCTTCTGTGGGCAGATCCGTGCAGGGGTGCATGGGGTCCGTCCCTCCTCCCATCAGACCGTCGCCGCGGCCCGCCGGAGTGCCACGGTCCGCATGAGGTTATGGGCGAGGGCGTACCAGAGCAGGATCGTCCTCGCTTTCTCGAGCCCTCGGACCGGGATGTGGCGGAGGCCCCGGTTGCGGGCGATGGCGTTGACGCACTCGGCGGTCGCGGCCCGCTCGCGGTAGATGGCCTTGGCCTCGGACGTGCCCATGCGGGTGCGCCAGGCGGCCACGGCAGGGGGGTCATCGGGGAGCGGCACATGCGGGTCGCGGGTGGGGTCACGTGGCGTGGTGGGGGGTGCGTAGAGGACCGTCCCGCAGTGGTGCTCCGAGAGCGCCTCGATCTCGGTGAGGTTGACGAAGCCGTTGTCGACGAGCATCGCAGCGGGGGCCCGCGCGTAGCGGCGCTCGAGCTGGTCGAGCATGGGGCGGAGCTCGCCATGGTCGGAGCCGACGTCGCTGACGTCCACGCCCACGATGACCTGGCTCGCGACATCGGACGCGAGCTGGGCGTTGACGGCCGGGCGGAAGCCACCATCGGCCATCTTCATGATCCGCGCCTCGGGATCGGTGGTCGAGGCGCGGGCGCCCTCGGTGGGCTTGCCGTTGCGCTTGCGGGCGGCCTCCACCGCGGGCAGCTGCCCGAGCGCCCGACGGACCCGTTCGGCTCGCTCGCGCGCGGCTCGCTCCCGTGCCGCGCTCACCCGGCGCGACGTGGCCGCGGGGTCGTCGTCGAGCTCGGTGCGCAGGGCCGCCACCTGCGCTTCCGCCTCGGCGAGCGCCGCATCGAGGGTGTCACCGCGGCGGAAGGACGCGGCACCCGCGGAGGCACGCACGCGCATGCCATCCTGGGCCACCCGCTCCATCGTCACGAGGCCGTCGGCCATGAGCGCCGCGACGCTCGCGCTGAGCATCGCGTCGAGGACCTCGACATGGTCGACGCGGACGTCGGCGAGGGTGTGGTGGTTCACGCCCACACCACCGCACAGCCAGCGATAGGCGTCGTGCTCCTCACAGAGGCGCGCGAGGGCGCGGGCCGAGCCGACCCCCTCGAGGGTGGCGTAGAGCCAGAGCGACACCAGGATGGCCGGGTCGATGGGTGGCCGGCCGGGATGGCCCTCGACCGCTCGGATACGCGCGTGCAGGGGTGAAAGGTCGAGAGCCTCCACGAAGTCCCACACGAGGCGCGCCCGGTGGTCGGGTGGCAGGAGGCCATCGAGATGCGTCGGTCGCAGCTCGACCTGGTCACGCTCGGGACGCTGCAGGCGAGGTCGGCCCCTGGGGGCCTCGGCCGGCTCGACGACGGGCTCCCCGGGCACATCGAAGAGGGTGTCATCCATGGGCCCGATCGTAGCTGATCGACACCCGCTTGGGAAGATCCCATCGCGAGAAATGTTCACAGCCTCTCAGACGCCGTGGCCATCAATCGGGCAGCGGGCGGAGCCCGAAGAACTCCCAGAGCATCTCGTGCCCGACCGGCCTGAGGCCGTGTCCGCCGTCGTGGACGTACGGCTCTACCGCAGCTCCCACCGGGCACACCCACGTCTGCCGCTCGATGCGGTCGCTGACCGGCTCGGTGAGCGGCTCCGGTTCACACCCGTGGCGCGTGGTGATCGCGGCGACCCGGTCGGGAGCACTCGGCAGGAGCAGCGCCTGCTTGACGGGTGACATCCCGGCGACCTCTCCCTCGAGGCCGCCCGCGATGGGCGCGATGCCGTCGGTCCGGTCGTCCTCCACGCAGGCCAGGATCGATGCCCCCATGGCCCCGATGGAGTTGCCGATCAGGCGCGGGTCGGGTTCGCCCGTGGCTCGGAGCGACTCGCTGAGTCGTGGTGACTCAGGCGGCCTACGGACGCGAGTCGGACTTCTGGGCCTCCCGTATTTCGATGGCGAATCCGGGTCAGGAGCCGACGGATCGGGCCGACCCGAGTCCGCAGACCTCGCGTATCGTCGTGCCCATGATCGAACTCGAGGACATCCAGGCGGCGCGCCGGCGAGGCGCTGGGCTCGTCCACCGCACTCCCCTCGTGCGCAGCTCGACGCTGTCTGAGCGTGCGGGCTCGAACGTCTATCTGAAGCTGGAGCTGTTCCAGAAGACGGGGTCGTTCAAGCCACGGGGTGCCTTCAACCAGCTCCGCGTCCTGATGGATGAGACAGGCGCCGACCGGTTCGTGGGGGTGTCGGGTGGCAACTTCGCCCAGGGACTCGCCTACGCCGGCGCCGTGCTCGGGGTCTCGACCACGATCGTGATGCCGGACACGACGCCCGACAACTACGTGCAAGCCACGCGTGGCTATGGCGGCACGGTGGAGTTCGTCGAGAGCATCGCGGCCGCGATCGAGCGGGCGGCAGAGCTCGCGGAGGCTGGTGCGACGCTGGCGCACCCCTTCGACCACCCAGCGATGATGGCCGGCGACGGTACGCTCGGTCTCGAGCTCGTCGAGGATGTACCAGAACTGACCGATGTCTTCATCAGCGTCGGCGGTGGCGGGCTCATCACCGGCGTGGGGTCGGCCATCCATGCCCTCATGCCCCAGGCGAGGATCTGGGCTGTCGAGACCGATGGGGCCCAGGTGCTCCACGAGTCACTGGCTGCCGGGCGGGCGCTGTCGATGACGCCCACGAGCCTGGCCCGCACCCTCGGTTCACCGTATCTCTCGACGGCCGCCTACGACTTCGCCTCGCAACACCTGCACGAATCGCTCGTCGTGACCGACGCGATGGCCTACGCGGCGGCGGTCCTGCTGCTCGAGCGGGCGAAGGTCCTGCCCGAGCTGGCGGCCGCATGCACGCTGGCGGCGTTCGAGGAAGTCGCGCAACGTTTCGGTCCGTCAGACCACGTGGTCCTCGTGCTGTGTGGGGGCAACGTCTCGGTCGCCGATCTGCTCGGCTACCGGCAGCGTTTCGAAGCCCCCGTCGAGTAGTCGGCTCAGGACCCATACCGGAAGGACTACGGCGAGCCTGTCGGAAGCGCTGTGGCTTCGATGGAGACTCTGGCCTGCCCTAGGTTCAGTGGAGTCGAGATACCGGAGATCAGGCCGCTGTCTCCGTGCGATGCCGAGCACCGAACTCGATCGGGTAAGCATGCCGAGTGCCGAGTGTCGGCGCTGGCGATCATGTCGGCTCTGGTCGATCAACGAATGCCCCGGACGCGTCAGCAGATCACACAAGCGCAGCGGTGGTCCGGAATGGGCAAGCCAACGACACGTGAGATCGCTCCGCTCTAGGCGGACGAAGTCGAGTCGGCCGGGTCCGGCCGGGTGATGATCAGGAAGCCACGGCTCTTGCCGGACGTGGAATCGATCCCTTGCAGGGCCGCGTGAAGCATCGGCGCACTGACCCAGCAGGGCGGCGCCTTGTAGCGGGCCACGTCCATGAGCAGAAAGCGGTCCTCGCCCTCGTGGTAGGCCGCGAGCGGCGAGAAGTGCCCACTGCCCTTCTGGTGCAGGGTCTTGCGATCGAAGTCCACGATGACGCGCTGGTCGGACGAGCTCAGGACATCGACCAGGATCTGACGACAGGTCTCAAGGTCCAGATCACTACCGAAGTGCATGTCCACGCCAACGTGCAGGGCCTCCAGGAAGCCCGCCTGCTGCTCGAGCGTGCTGCCGCCCTTCTCGACATCAAGAGGCCGGCGATGGTGCAGGACCTCGTCGGTGAAGATGTTGTCCTGCGTGAACATCTTGTACGGGTAGATCTGAGGCTCATCGGGGGCAGGGATGGCCAGCGAGTTGAGCACGGTCACGCTCGAGGCGACGCCACAGTAGGTCAGGAACTTCTCGCTGATGAAATAGCGGCAGATGGTCCAGAAGTGGCCCTTGACCGTGGCTTCATCGAAGAGCTCGGCACCGCGCTCGGTGTCGGCATAGATGATGGCGTCCTTGGCCATGAAGTCGCTCTCCTCGTGAGTCCCGATGGGACGATTGACTGCAATCTAGTCCATCCATCGATCACTCGTGCACCCCGGCGGCAGGCGGATCGCGGAGGTCCGGTCCGCGAAACCCGGACTCCGTTGGGCTGCGGTCGCCAGAGACGGCGCCGCCCTCAGTCGAGCGTGACCTCCGCCTCGGCCTCGATCTCCTCGGCGGCGAGGACCGCAGCGAGCGCTTCCTCGGTGGCCTCCTCCTCGATAGGCTCGGCGGTGACCATGGCAGCGACGGCACGCTCGGCCGCCTTCTCCACGATGATCTCCTCGCCGATGAGGGCACGGATGGCACGCAAGGCCGCCTGGGCCTCGATTCCGTCAGCCGCGGCGCTGCCGGCGGGGATGGCCTCGCCCGTCTCGGCCAGGCGGTTCACGCTGGTGCGCTGAGCGACATCATCCAGTTCGGTTGGTCTCCGGCCGGCATGTGGCCTGTGTGTTCCGCGCCCGCGGACGGACTCCAGCCCCCGATAGCCGGGCACACCTGGACTGCTACCTCCTAGTCCGGTGAGCACCGCGGCAGCCGTGACCGCGCGATGAGGCTGCCGCTCAGGTGCGGGCAGGGTCGACCGCAGGACCCGGCATGGAGACCGGGGCCTGTCGTGTGGACTCGCGCGCCAACGACGAGGCCCGCCCCCTTGCGGGACGGGCCTCGGACAGCCGAGCCGGCGCGGTCGGCCTACTCAGTGGCAGGCACCAAGGGCAGGGTTTCGGCCCACGGCGGAGGCGGACCCTCGTACAAGATGCCGGTTGCCTGGGACTGCGGGTCGAGTTGGTCAGGGGTGGAGACCACGAAGGTCCAGCCCTCGTAGGCCTCCGTGCCCTCGAAGACGCCCCATGCAGGCGCGGTGCCGGGGTCCAGCGTGTAGTCGGCGACGTGAGTCATCGTTCCGACCCATGTACCGTCGGGCCCGCTGATTCTCGGTCGTCGCGAACGCCAAGACGTGGTCCCCTGTCTCCTTGAACCACGCTTGCTGGATGTCGCTCCACCAGTCACCGCTGACCCGCGGGTCGCTCAGCTGGGCGAAGCACCGGCCGGGGTACAGGTCGAGGTCGTGCGTTTCGCCCTCCTGGAACGTGATGTCCCCAGCTATGGTGCAGCTGATGGTGCCGGTCACCCAGGCGTCGCTATCGGTCTGGCCGGTTGCCGGGGCCGATTTCAGTTCGGCGCCCGGGACGCTGCTCTCCTGACCGAACGGCTGGGCGATCAACAGCACGCCGCCGAGGGCGAAGACGAGAGCTCCGGCGGTGATGGCCTTGACAGGACCAAGCATGACTCGGTCCTCCCTGTGGTGGGGTAGCGGTCGGTCGTGGCCGTGGTGGTGACGAGGCTGGGCGTCGGTCGTCTGGCCCTGGCCACGAGGAGGGGTCGGTGTGCGCTGCAGCGATGGCAGCCACCACCGGCGCCGGAGTTGCGGCGTCTGCGGGAGCCGCTCGGCCACCTCCCGAGCCGTCTGGCCCGGGTCAGGTGGGGCCTCCGCAGTGTCCTTCAGCCACGTCCCGAGTACGGGCCAGTAGCGTTCATCCTTCATCGGATGACCTCCTGGCGACTCCTCTGGGGCGTAACCGCTCGGGCGTCTGCCTCGATGGCACCACGCATGGCCTGCACCGCCCGGTCGAGGCGCGAGTAGACGGTCTTGCGGGGGATGTCCAGCGTGTCTGCGATCTCCTCCGGTGTCATGTCGAGGAGGTAGCGCAGGACGATGACGGCCCGGTGGTCGATGGTGAGGCGCTCGAAGCCACGTTCCAGCGCATCGCGGTCGATGACCTCGTGGTAGGCGTCGGGCGCCCTCAACACGTCGGTCTGCTGGATCTCGTCGTCCGACACCCACCTCGGCTTGCGTCTGGCTTCCGCATAGCAGGCATGGACGAGGAGCCGATATGACCAGGCCTCGTACTTCGCACGATCGCGCAGTCGAGGCAGATGTCGCCAGATGTCGAGGAAGGCCTGCTGTGTGGCGTCCTCAGCCAGATGCCGGTCACGCAGGATGCCGTGAGCGACCTTGAACAGCCGCGGCTGGTCGGCGACCGTGATCGCTTCGAACGCACGCTGGTCACCTTGTTGAGCACTGGCCACCAGGTCTTGGTCCATCCCTCAAACCTTCGCGAGGACCGAGCTTTTGGGGTCCCCTACAAGGTATGAGTGCCGTCAAGACCGCATATTCCCCGATCCACTCCGGAGATCGGTGAGGACGAGCAGGTCTGGCTGGCGCCCCAGTACGGATTCGGGGCGCGGTAGACAAGGACCGGGCCCGCTCGCGTGGTTCGCAGCCGCGTCGTGGTCTGGTGGTGTCGGCTCGCTCTCCTCAGTTCGCTGGGCAGGCGGCGACTGAGGCGGGCCAGCGCTCGAACCGGTCTCCCACCTGCACGATGAGCCACTCGTCGCCGAGCTCCTCGCTCGTCCAGATCGTCGCGTGGCCGTTGGTGATGCCGGTCGAGAACGCGTCCTTGGGTGGGCGGAAGTCACGGCGGAAGCCG
The DNA here is from genome assembly GCA_963716815.1 of uncultured Chloroflexia bacterium. Taxonomy (GTDB): domain Bacteria; phylum Chloroflexota; class Limnocylindria; order Limnocylindrales; family CSP1-4; genus JAFMJV01. The sequence continues at coordinate 332,573 of CAVQUM010000003.1, read as the reverse complement.
TCGGCGTCCGGTGACGTACCGCGTGGGTCGCGGACGTATTCGCCGACGTTCCCGAAGCCGATCGGTGTTCCCGGCGGCAGACCCAGCATGATGGAATGCGCTCCAGCCCAGCATGACACCCGACCGATGGCGAGCTCGCCACCCGGCTTGCCCCTCCACTCGAAGACCTTGCGGCCGTCGCCGTTCGCGGTGCACCATGGCTCCACGAGGAATGGGTCAGCCGCACGTGCCGGGTTCTTGAGCCCTGGACACGGCTTGGCTTGGCGGGGCTGGATGTATCGAGGTCGGTGGAGGCCCTTGGCCACGACATCGACCAGCCACGCCTGTGTGTCCGGGTCTCGAACGAACGTGAGGTTGAGGGCTCGTCGCTGTCCACCCTCGACCGCCTCCACCGGCTGGCGATCGGCGGTCGACCACGTTCGGGCGCCGGGCGCGATGTCGAAGACCGGCTCGATATCCAATCGCACGCGCTTGTTGCGCTCCACGCACCACTCGTGCCAGTCGTTGAACTCGACGATTTCGGCCGACTCTTCGAAGCGAACACCACCATCGCGCACCGCTCGGAAGCGCCAGTCGAACGCGTTGAGTTGTTCGAGCCCGTTGAGTGTACTCAGAGCCTCGAGCTCGGTGGCGTCGCCGGTCGCGTAGAAGGACGAGAGGCTCTCAATCCAGGGGCGCGTCAGGTCGAGGCGATCGGCGTTCGTCAGCTCGCCCCGTGGGCATCGAACGGGCTCATCTTCCTGTCCCGCGACTCCCCCTGGCAGCAGCAGCGCCGCGGCGAGGGCCACGACCATGGATCGCATCATCGCGGTCACTCCTTCACGTTCGCTTCGGTCAGGAAGAACAGCTGCTCAGGGCACGAGCGATGTGGCTCCTGCAGCCAGTCGTCGTCGGGCACCGAGGTCCAGGACTCGGTCGTGGAGACTGCCTGCGACTGATCAGAGCTCCGCCCATCGGCTGGCCGCCAGACGCTCACGCCGCCGCCCTCGATGCGGTCGCCGTCCGAGAGGCGCACGGTCCGGCCCTTGCGGTCGGTGAAGACGATCCGCTCCTTCCCGGGACGCCAGTCGACGTGGTTGCCTTCCCATACGATGGTCGTGGCGTACTTCCCGTTCGACGACTCGTACCAGACACAACGATCACCGATCCGCAGCGTCACGGTGCTCAGTCCGACGCTCGGTCCGAAGCCCTGCGGACGATAGATGACCGCCAGCGGACCCCACGCCTCCGGCTCGGCCGAAGGGCGCGGCGGAGCCACGGTCACATCGAGGTCGACGTCGGCTCGCACGTCCTCGGGAACGAATGCGAGGATGCCGTCAGGGTCGGCCGGCAAGTCGCCCATCTGCTGGACCCAGACCGGGATGACGCCGCCACCGATGATGTCGGTCGCGGTCGCCACGTTCGGATAGTCGGCGTCGACAAGGGCCTGGTGGACGCGGTCGGCCCGCTCCTCGAGCTCCGCGCGGTTGTACGGCTGCCCGTCGACGATGTTGATCGGATAGTCGGCCGCTGCCACCAGGTCGTGCACCAGTTGTGGAGCGGGGCCCTTGACGTACACCGAAGGTGCGCCGCCGGGTGCGACCGAGACCGCACCGCCGATGTAGATGTCCGGTCGCTCGTCGGCCAGGACCCCGTTGATCTGTCCGCTGGTTCGGTTGGCCCGGTTCTGGTCGCGCTTGCCGAGCGGCTGGACCGAGCGGATCCCGAGATCGTCGAGGTTCGCGTACCAGGCTGTCGTCCCGATACCGAGTACCGCACGCTCCGTGCCGACCGCCCACGATCCGAACCCGAAATCGCTCTCCGCGTCGCTCGGCCAGTCGGCGTGGAGCTCCCACTCCTCCCCATCAGGGGATGTCGCCACCCAGACGGTGCCGCCGTCTCGGTCGTTCCACTCGGCCCCACCCATGGCGATGACTCCGCCGCCCGCGCTCTCGATGCCCAGGGCGCCCGGCGACCAGCCCGCTCCCTCCAAGGCATCGGGCAGTCGGTAGACCTCCTCCCACGCACGCAGGTCCTCGCTCGCGAGCACGACGTCGGTCCCATCGCGGACACCCGCATTCGCGATCGCGTAGTAGCGGGCGCTCAACACGTCGAACGTGATATCGCGCAGGCCGCACATCGGTCGAGCGCCCTTGACCCGTTCCCACTCGCGCCCGTCGCGCGAGCTGAGGAGCCGATTGGCCGAGTCGCCGTGGATGCAGTCGATGGGGCGGTTCGTGTCGACGATGCCGATGAACGAGCGCGGCAGTACGCCGAGATCCCAGACAGCGTTGTCCGGCGGTGGAAGCGTGGGGTAGGTTCGCTGCCAGCGTCGTTCGCTGTCATACGTCCAGATGACCGGCTCGACGGATGGATCGACGTCGCGTGTCGCGTAGTCCCCCGAGACGACGAGCTGGCCGTGCCCCGCGACCACATCACTGATGTCGGCGAAGAACCGGTTGCCCGTCCCCGGCGGGTTCGCCGCGAACGACGCTCGACGGCTGAACCGACGCCACCATTCGCCGTCGGGTGAACGCCAGGCGACCAGGCGCCGACCCTCGGTGCCGATGGCGTAGAGGGCCCCGTCGAGCTCGACGATGTGGCTCACGTGCATTCGCTTCTGTGGCAGGGAGATCGACCCGGCCTCACGCCAGTCGGCCCCGTCGTCCGACAGCCACACGGGCACCGTGACCGCGTCACCGCGCCAGCGCGAGCCCTGCGGTCCGCCGAGCGCGGCGAACCCATCACCCCAGGTCGTGATGTCACTGAATCCGAGCCTTGCCCCATCAGTCGACCCGGCCGGTTGCCAGACGCTCTGAGCCCGGGACATCGTTGGGCACGGAGTCGTCATCGTCCTTGACGGCTAGCGTGGAAGAGACCTGCAACGCAAGCACTGCCAGGGTCAGTGTGGCGGCGGTGACCCCCCGGACGACGAAACGCATGACTACCCCCTTGCTATCGAGCCGGACGAACGTCGCTCGCCACGAAGGCCTGCTCGCAACGCTCTCGCCAGTGGTCTGGGCACTTGCGCGCCGCCCGATCGTCGAAGTGGCCCGTGACTCGGACCCAACCGCGCTTGGGGAGGTCGAGGCCCTTGCGATCGCCCGGGCGGACGTGGACGACCAGCGACATGGTCGCTCGCGGGTCGCCCTCGATCGGGAGTGCTCGCCGGCCTCCGACTCCAGCGGTGAGCCAGTGCGGGCGGCCGTAGAACTCGAGCACGCCGGTCTCGTGTGGTGTGAGCCAGGCCCGGAACGTCAGATCGCTGTCTCCGTAGCACTTGAGCCGAGCCGTCACGTCCATGACCACCAGCTCGTCGATGGTGGGGTTCGCTCCTGGGCACACGGTCGTGGCCTCGCCGGGCGTGGCCTGTGCATCAGGCGGTGACGACGTCCAGGCCGCAGCGGAATGGCGGCGCGGTCCATCTGGCTGGTAGCCGACGACGAGAGCTCGTCCTTCGAGGTCGACCACGTCATTGAATGGCCACTCCCGGCCTCGACCTCCATGCCATCGACGCCATGGACCGGGTCGCCAAAGCTCTGGCCGTCCATCGAGTGGTAGAGCCGCCCCGCGTACTCATCGGTGCCCGCGACGACCAGGACGCCGCCGGCCGCGGCCGGTGTGACCGAGCGAAGGTGCGTGATGTAGGCGCCGGTGTCGATCATCTCCGGCACGGCCTGCCAGGATCGACCGTCGGACGAGTACCACGCGGCACCGCGATCGCTGTGGGCGCCGACCGCGAGGAACCCACCGTCGAAGGCCGTCGCATCCTCGAGCCAGCAGTGGCAGATGCCGACCTGCTCGATCGGAGCGTCGAGCCATGACTCTCCGTCGCTGCTGAAGGCCATGGCTTCCACGGATCCGGCCACGAGCGTCACCCCATCGCTGGCGATGGCCGCGATGTCTCCGTCGTCCGGCGCGACGTACACCTGCTCCCAGTCGACCGCGTCGTCCGAAGCCCATACGGCGCCGGCCGTCACTTGGTGGACTCCGCCGCTCACCGCGAACAGGCGGCCATCGTGTTCGACGATGTGCTTGAGGTACGGGCCGACGCCGCTCGCGGCGCGTCGCCAGATTTGGCCGTCCTCCGAGGTCCACACCGAGCCGATGTTGCCGTGGAACCGCTTGGGGCCGTCGCGCTCGGTGCCGACCGCGACGAAGCCGCTATCGGTCGCAACCACATCCGTCAGCAGCGGGGTACTGGTCGATGCGACCCACCTGGGTCCATGACCGTGGCGGCACGGCTCGCGCCCATGCGAGCCCGTCGACCGAGTGCCACGCTGCGGCGCCTGTCGGAGACATCCCGACCGCCACGATTCCACGTGGTCCGGCGGCCACAGCCGCGATCTCCGAGGCGGCGTACGCGTCGCGCAGGCCAGCTTCGAGCGGCACCTGACCCCACCTCTCGTAGGCCGCAGGACCGTAGGTGACGAGTTCGGCGCGGGTCCTCGCCGACGACGGCGTGTGGAAGCAGCCGACCGAGCGCGAGCGCCACCGCCAGACGTCGCGGGACCGCGCCGGTCCGCGATCGCAACCTCATGACGTGCTCGCTGCCGCAGGCAACGTGTCGAGGACGAGTCCCGGCATCGTGGCCGGATCGCCGACGCTGCCGACCACGAGGAGCACGACATCGTCGACCGGGTAGGCGAAGCCCCAGGCATCCGGGGCACTCGGGTCGCTGAAGGTCGAGCACGAGCGCTCGCCCAATTCCTCCCAGGCGTGAACTCGATGTCGGGCGCTTCGGCGAACAGGGCCTCGAGCATCGGCTGCGCGGTCTCGATCGCGGGCACGCCACGGACCCGGATGGCGGCGAAGTGGAGGTCGTCGGTGCCGGGCTTGCTCGCGGTGGTGCATGGTGGCGGCGACCGAGACATCCGCCGGCTTCTCGGTCGACGGCTTCGAGCAGGTCTGACGGCCCGTTCAGCGACGAGGTTCGCGATCCGCAGGCTCCCCTTCCGATCGATGACGAAGTGCGCGCCGTGGAACTCCATCGGCAGCATCGCCGCGAGGTCGTCAGGCACGCCCCGAACCGAGCCCGAGACCGCGCGCACCTCATCGAGGCCGAGCCGCTGCACGCCAGGGTTGTCGCGCGTCGGGCCGTCGATGAAGGCCACGGTCGTGCCCCGCTTGGGGTAGCCGGGCAGCTTCCCGCCGAAGGCGATGGCGACGCGGTCACCGACCTCGACCCAGAGCATCGGTGCCTCCTCGCAGGTCGGGGTCGGTGGCGGCCTTCCAGGGCATACCCGCCTGGAGGCCACGGATCCCCAGCTCGTCCGGAGCCCAGCCGGTGAGGACCTCCTCGACAGTCGAGCGTGAACCAATAGGTCCGGTCGGGGCTCGTGGGCCGCCAGCGATCCTCGGTGACCGTGCCCACGACGACCCGATCCGCCGTGGGCGCGACATCGGTGAAGGCCGGCCACGGCACACGGGTGCAGCCATGGTCGGCCGCGACGGGAGCGGTGGTGCGGACGAGCAGGAACAGATGTGGCCACGAGGCCGGCGATCAGACTGCGTGTATTCATCGGCGACGGCAGCCTTCCGCAGTGTCTCGTCTCGAGGCCCTCGATGATCTCGGCCACCTCCGCCGGTGAATGGGCTCGACCGCGGCGAGGTGCCACGTTGCCGGTTGGTCGTCGGCGACGTACGTGCAAGTGCCCGTGAGCCAGTGCCCCTCGCTCTCGTCCCACCAGAGCATGCCCTGGCTGTGGCGGGCGAAGTCGCGCTCTGCCAGGACGTCGGCGAAGTCCGGGTCGGCCATGGCCACGTCGACCACCTCCGCGGGTGCAGACGATCGTCCGACCAACCACCGACGACCTCCGTTTCCAGACGAGTCCTCACCGTGCGGCCGCTGTCTGGGTCGCCATCGCGGGAGAGGATGAAACGCGCAGTCGGTACCGAGCCGCGCCGGTCCGACAGGTGGCAGGCCGATATCGCCCGGCGAGTCCTCGACATGGAGCTTGCCGTCCCAGCGGTGGACGAAGTCGGTCACCTTACCCGGGCCGATCCGCTGCGGCGGCGTCAACACGTCCGCGCCATATCTGTGCCACTTCTTGCCATCGACGCGATGCCGCTCGAACGGCAGGTAGACCAGGCGATCGCGGCCACCGAACAGGCCGTTCTTGAGGTCGATCCGACCGGGCGTGATGTGCCTGAGTGGCTGGCCCAGGCGCCGTGTGGCCTCGGTCATGCTCACGTAGAGATCGGGGCCGTCTGTGCCCGGATACCACCACACCGGAGCACTACGCGTGTTCCGTACGCGGGTGCGGACGAAGGCGGGCTTGCCGGCGATGAACGGCTCCCGGAGCGTCGTCGTCACACGCACGCCATCCTTGGCCGCGGTCGCCTTCAGCGTCGTCTGCTCGGGTCGGTCCGTCTTTGCGCTGAACCGCGCCGAGGGCTCGGGGCTCTGTCCAGCAGTCGCTCCCGTGGTCAAGACGACGAGGGCGAGCGCTACCACCATCGTGCGCATCGGTCGAAGTGCATTGCGTAGGTTCATCGTTCCTTCAACCATGGGCCATCGAAGCAGTCCTGGTCGACCGCCCCCTCCGTCCCTGCACGACGGAAGCCGAACTGGCCGGTCAGGCGTGCCAGGCCCTCGGGAGGCGGACCGAGCGAGCCAGCGGAGGTCGCTGTACCTGCTCCGACCGGCGGCCTCTGTGGCCGCCACATCCCGCACGGCCACGAACACGAGTCGCTTGGCATGCATGCCGTCCCCTAGTCGTTCTGTTCGAACACGAAGGCGTGACCGTGGTGGCGGTATGGGTCCGGATAGCCCTCCTCTGCGCCGCCGCCGGACCAGTAGATGACGCGGTCGCCGGTCCAGACCACGGCGTTGGAGTTCATCGTGCGGGCGCCTCCCGGAAATCGGTAGCACGCCCCGGTGTCGGGGTCCAGCGAGTAGCGGCTCGACTCGCTGACGAGGAGCTCCCCGGTCCACAAGGCCTCGCGCGTGTCGACGGGGCAGGAGTAGTCCTCCTCCGACCAAGTCATCGTGACCGGGTCGAACGAGGCATCGGTCAGGCCGTATTCACCGTCGCCCGAGAAGATGAGCCTGTCCCCGATCCAGGCGGAGTCACGGTGCCACCAGCCAACGGGTCCGGTGATGGGCTCGCTCCACGCTCCTTCGTCGAGGTCGAGGACGGCGACCTGCACGATGTCCTGGACCTCGTCGCTGGTCACCGCCAGCAGCATCGAGCCCGTCCAGTGCAGGTCGGCGAGCTGGCTCGGGGCCTCGGGCGCCGGCAGCTCGGTCCACTCGCCGGTGTCGAGGTCCAGCACAGCCAGCGAGCGCTCGATGTCGACCTCGCTCTCCGTCTCGATGTCCGCCACGACCACTCGCCCATCAGCCCAGACCGCGAGGTCCGCCCCGTCAAGGGGTGATCGCGGGAGTCCACGCCAGTGATCCTCCGCCTGGTCGTACGCGAACACACGCGCGGATCGACGGCCGTCGAGCACGACCAGCTCCGTGCCGGTCCAGACCCACGGGGCCCAGTAGTCGAAGCGCTTCGGTGCCCGTGCTCCGCGCTTCCACGTGCGGACGTCCGTGTCGTAGCGGAGGACCCGGCCTGTCTCGGGCTCGAGCACGAGCATGTCCCCATCGACGGCCAGCGCGACGGCGTTGGCTGCGCCCCACGGGGCGTCGGGCAGCTTTTCCCACTCGCCGGCGTGCGGTGTCGACGGCGCGATCTCCTCGCGCCAGATGTGGCTTGGCACGCCCAGCGCCCGCTCCCACTTGCGTTCGGCCGACGCCATGTCTGCGCGCTTGATGGCGCCGCGCTCGAAGCGCAGGCCGACCCGGTTCTCCTCGACATCGACCCAGGACGACTCCAGCCGCCCGGCGCCGGGCAACCCGGACCTGATCCTGTGTGCCTCGTGCGTCGCCCGGCTCAGTTGCTTCCAGGTGTAGGCGGGCACCTCCAGGCGCCAGCCGTCGCCGCCACCGGGGACCCGGGCATCGAGGCCGGCGATGATCTCGGGGTCCGCGTCGGTCAGGCTCACGACGATCTGGACTGCGTCGCGGTCGAGCCACATACCTGCGTACTCGGGTTGCTGTTCGAGCCAGGGCATCACCTGCCGCTGGACGTCGTCGGAGAAGATGGCCAGCTCGTTCGGCGTGGGCCGGTCTGCCGCCTGCGTGACGGCCGCAGACGACAGCACCAGCGAGAGCGCCAACGCCAAGATCACTCGCATCGCGCGGTGTTCTCCAAGTGCTGCTCGAAGGTCTGCGCGAATTCGTGCGTGGCAGAGCCGGGACAGGCGAAGAAGAAGAGGTTGCCGTCGCGGGTGTCCGGGTCCAGCGCCGCCGCCATCGAGGCCGCGCTCGGGGTGGCGATGGGCCAGTCGGGCAGCCCCGTGGAGCGGTAGGTGTGGAAGGAGGCGTACTCAGGGTCGACCTCGACGGCGCTGTAGTCATCGACGCCGAGCAGTTCCCAGAACCGATGCTCGTCCCAGTCCGCGACCGACAGATCCTCGAGCGCCATCGAATTCGGTGGCGTAGACGACAGCCGGGTCAGCGTTCAACAGGCCACCGGTCTGGTCGCCGTAGACCTCGGGGTCGAGCCGGTTCCAGTAGACGCCGGCGATCCTCGCGCGGTCGGAGTCGTCGCGGGCCTGGCGCTCGACGAGACTGGCGATCACCAGTGCGTCGTAGAAGTCGATACCTCTCCGGTCTGCCTCCGCGACGTACCACGACATCTGTTCGTCCCACTCCTCGAGCATCTGCGTGACGAGGTCCTCGGCGGCAATGTCCGCCGACACCTCGTAGGTCCCGGAGGCGAGGAAGCCTTCCAGGCTGTTGCCCTCCGGAGCCTCCTGCAGGAACGGGTAGCGCTCGCGCCAGTGGTCACTCGGGTCACGAGCCAGTCGGAGGAATGCCTCCGGGTCGAGCGCGAGGTCGGTCTGCTCGGTCTGGCGCTGGAGGTAGGCCACGGCTTGTTCGAGCCGACGGCTGGGCCGCAGATCGAGCACGAGCCGACCGGGAGCCACGTGGTCGTCGGGCGCCCCGGTCGCGGCGGCCACGCCGGGCCAGAGGGCCGGGTCGAGCAGGTGCAGGCCGGACCAGCTGGCTGCCCAGGCGCGACCATCGGGCGTCGCGGCGGCAGCGTCGAGCCCAAGGTCGAACGCCACCGTCGAGGCGTCGCCGTCGTACCGGAGCAGCGCGGATACGCCGCTGTCGGCGTACACGTCGATGGGCGCGACGACCACTGCACCATCGGACAGCACGGCCCCGATCTCGTCCGGGAACGTCCAGGAGCGCCCGCGGCCGCCGGCCGTGGAGACGGGCAGCCCGGCGACCACGTCGTCCCAGGCATGCAGCGACCACGTCGAGCCGTCGAAACGCCCGAGATACTGTCCGGCGGAGTCCTCGAGGAGTGCCCAGACCACCCCGTCGTCGTTGCCCGCGATGTCAAGGACGCGCTGCCCCACCTCGTAGGCGCCGAGCGGCTGGTGCCCCACGCCGCCGGCCTCCGGGTCCGCCCCATCGAAGCGCACGAGGCCTGCTCCGAGGCCGGTCGAGACCCACACCGAGCCGTCGGCGAGCGCGAGGACCGAACGATCGCTCGGGCTGTCCTCGAGCTCCGCGACCGAGGGGTCGGCGAACTCCATCCCGAACGCGGTCGAGACACCATCCTCGGTGGCTCGATCGACATACATGACGGGATCATCGGTGACGCCCCAGAGCGCGCCATCTGCGGAGAGCGCCGCATCGCTGTACGCCTCCGACCCCGGCCTGGCCGAGCTCGGCCAGGTCTTGCCGTCGGTGACCAACCATCCGCCACCATCGGCAGGTACCAGCAGCCGACCGTCCGCGCCGCCCTCGAGGCCGGCGATGCGCTGTGGTCCACCGTCGATGGCGCGCAGACCGCCCTCGACGCCGAGCTCGTAGAGATGGGTCGGCGTGGCCGCCCAGACGCGGCCATCGGGGGTCACGGCTACGTGCGACACGCTCTCTAGGCCGTGGCTCGTGCCGTCGTCGACGACCCGCAGCACCCCTGGCGCGACGGTGTCGCCCGTCGCGGTCACGCGCTCGACCACCGTCGCCACGCGATCGACACCGGTGCCGGGTTCGAAGGCCCGGAGCACCGAATCCGTCGAACTCCAGGTCGACCGGCCCGGTCAGGGTGCTGTCGGTGTCGGGCGTGCCCACGAGTCGAAGATCGTCGATCAGCGCGTCTCCGAGCGGATCCGAGGCAGGGACGCGGTATCGAAGGTGACGGTGTTGCCGGCCTCGGTGCCGTCGGTGGTGATGAGCTCGCTGATCCACCAGTGCGTGTCGTCGGCAGCGAGGTACAACTGCAGCTGGTACCACGTGTCGTTCTCACGCCAGTCGACTGCCAGCTCTCGCCGGCGAGCCTGGTCTCCAGAGCCCTCGACCGAGGCTTCGGCTGCGCCCGTCGCGACGGCGTCGCCGAGGTGGAGTCGCAGCGCGTCCGCTTCGAGCCGAACGGGTTGGGTGATCCAGCCGATGGCCTTGGCCGGCGCGGCGGATTCCTCGGCTCCCGGGAGTGGGACGACGCTTCGCTGCTCGATCGGTGCCGGGTCGAGCAGGAGCAGGTTGGCGGTCAGCAGTGCCACCACCGCGACGAGCATCGCGATGACGACCGAGAACCGGCTCGGCAGCCAGCGGACCTGCCGAGCCCGAGCGGGGAGGCCGCCGAAGTCGGCTCCGTCGGTGGGCGGCTTGACCTCGGTCACCAAGACCTCCGGTGGCCAGTGGCGGCCGAGCTGGCGCGTGGACCGGACGCGAGCCATCACGCGGTCGGCTCGGTCGAGGGGCTCCGGTGGCACCAGGTCGCTCGAGCGGAGCCAGGACTGCACGAACGGGGTGAACAGCTCGTCGCTCATGAGCGTCCCTCCGAGTTGGCTTCGAGCGGTGCGGTGCGTTCGCCAGCCTCGACGCTCGCGCGCAGGACCTCGAGTGCACGATGGAGTCGCGAGCCGACCGTGCCGACGGGGATGTCGAGCGCCTGCGCCACTTGCTCGAGGGGCAGGTCCAGCAGGTAGCGCAGGACGATGACCGCGCGGTGGTCGACGGTCAGGGCCCCGAACGCCCGCTCCAGCTGGTCCTGGTCGAGCACGGTGCCGAACGGATCGGCGGCGCGAGGCTCGACCGAGCGCGTGATGGCTTCGCCGGGCAGCCACTTCGGCCGGCGCTTGGCCTCGGCGTAGCAGATGCGGACCAGCAGCCGGTACGACCAACCGTCGAACTTCTCAGGGCCACGCAGTCGTGGGAGGCGGCGCCAGATGTCCACGAGCGCGGTCTGGGCAGCATCGTCGGCGGCACCGTGCTCGCGCAGGATGCCATAGGCGATGCGGTAGAGGCGCGGGTAGGCAGCGACGGTGATCGACTCGAATGCGGCCTCGTCACCGTGTTGCGCTCGCACCACGACCTCCCGATCCATACCCCTCCTGTTGCGAACCGGTCTGTCTCCATGCTAGTGAAGCACGCCCGGCCGACCTCTATGTGCACGAGGGGTTGAGTCCAGGAGTCTTTTCCGATTTCGTGCGTGGCCATGGCGCCCCCGGACGGATGAAGGGGCGCGGAAGGCAAACCACCCGACCGCTGGCTTGGTACGCGCTGGGTAGCGAGTAGCCGTCAGATCGGCTCCGCAGGTCGCCGGAACCGGTCGTCCAGTGAGGGTCTATCCAGACTCTCATGTCGCCGACTTCTGCTGGTGACAGCGATGACGAAGCCACCGCCGCCGATGATGTGGTTGGCGGCGACGACGCTGCCGGTACCACAACCGCTACTGCCAACGCTGCTGGCGCCGGCCCTGCTGCTGCCGATCCGGTAGAGCAGGCTATGACGAGAACGGGCGCGACAAGCACGGGCACCGGGACCACGTGGATCGCGTACGATCATCACCACGGGCACGGCGATCTAAGGCACGCCGAGGATGATGATGAGCACGACGAAGTGGATGATCAGGAACACGACCGGCAAGAAGACCTCAGGCATCAGGACGACCATGGCGATGCGCAGGACGCCGGCCATCATGCGAACAGCAAGAGCACCGACATCACGGCGATCATGCCGCTGGGCGCGATGCGCATGACGACGAACGCAACCACTACGGCATGGAGGGCCGCGTCGAGGTTCGGCCGCTATCAGCCCTTAGGCCAGATCAGGCTCGGTCGGCCGCGAGGATGCGGAGGGCGGCGACCCCGTCAAGTGGGTTCTCGATCCCGCGCCACGCTCGATGGCGGGTGTCAGCCATGTCGCCACGTGCGCGCAAGTAGCCACGCTCCTTGTGGGTCAGCCCCGCCGCCTCAGTGTCCGGGTCCTCGACGAGTGCCAGGAGTCGGGCTAGGTCGCGCTCGTGCTTCGGAAGGCTCGCTCGCCCAGCCGCGCTCTCCACGACCCTGGCCTTGAGCACGATGGCGCCGGTCAGTGACGGCACGGGCAAGTCGAACGCGCCGTCTCCGGCATCGACCCGGACGGTCCGGAGGCGGTTCAGCGCCTGGCGGGCTCCGAGCGCAGGGAGGGTCGAGGCGGGCGGCACGGTCACGATGCTCGTCCGGACACCGAGATGGTCGGGAGCGAGCAGGTCCACGACGTCGTCGCCACGGACGAACCTGTAGGTCAGGTCGTCGTCGTATCGCTCAGGCGCGAAGCCGGCATCCACCGACGCGGCTGCGGCACGTGCTGTCGCACCCGTTAGAGGGCGGACGTCGAGGACGACATCCATGTCGCCGGTCGCGAAGCCGCTGACAACTCCGCGTTCGGCCTCGAGCAGCTGGACCATCAGGCCGCCGATCAGGACGAACGGCAACCCGGCGAACGCCGACGCCACCTCCTTCGCCAGCCGCCAGACGGCAGCCTGCTGCTGGTCGACTGGATGCAGCGCGGTGACATCCGTCACGGCTTGGCTCGCAACAGATCACGCCCGGCCTGGCGGGCTCGTGGGTCCGGGTGTTCCAGCAGGTCGAGTGCCACGGCTGCGGATGGCGCGACCTCACGGGACAGCCAGGATGAGCCGAGGTCCGGGACGACGCGCAGGAGGACGTTGGCATCGTCGTCGGCTGGCTCCAGGAAGTAGCGCCGCACGACGTCCTCGACATCACGCTCGCTGACGTAGGCCTCGACACTGTCTGGTCCGCCGGTGAGTCCGAGTCGGAGCGGACCACTTACCGAGGTGCCGGTCAGCATGAGCGCGCTGTCCGTACGAAGTCGTTCCATCACCCCGGGATGGACGTGGAACGGCCGACGCACAGCGCGTCGAACCAAGCGACCACTGAGATCACCGGAACGGAGGCGGGGGATGAACTTCGATACCCGCCAGCGCTGTTGGCGGTCCAGCCAACCGGGGACGCGACCGTCGGCCAGCTCGAACAGTCCCCACGCCGAGGCGGGAGATAGGGGTCGCCCTCCTGGGGCGTCGCGATCGACGCGTGCCTCGACGTCCGAGCGCATGACGCTCCAGTCGTGTCCAGCTTTCGTCGCACGCAACTCGCCACTCGCGATCAGCGCACGGACTCGCGGCTGTGAACGCCCAGCAGCTTGGCGGCTTGTGCCGTCGTCAGGTAGCGCTCCATGGGTCGAGGCGTAGTATCAACCATTGCGATAACGATATAGTTGTTGCTACGCTCGTCAAGTCCCGAGGAGACCGCATCCGCACCAGGCTTGACACGACCGACGCCTCGCACAGCTCATAGGTTGGGTATGAGCTGGCGCCCCCGGACGGACTCGGGGGCTCGGAAAGCAAACCGTCGGACCCGCTCGCGTGGTACCCGCTGGGTCGACGTGCTGGCCTGCTCGTCCTGCTCAGTCGCCGGGTGCCGAGCGCTTGCCACCTCCCGGCCTGATGGCGTAGGACTGGACTGGCTCCACGGTCTCGCCGAGCCGGTACGAGTCGATGTTCTCGATGTCGACCCTGGCGGCTTGGAGCCAGAGGATCTGTCCGGCGCGACGTCCATCGAGAAGACGCAGGTGTCACGGAGATAGCGGGTCCAGATCGACCCATCGAAGTGGGCCACGCCGTCGCACCGCAGCTCGTCGTCGGGATGACCCGTCGACACCGCCGGCGCGACCCAAACGCCTCCGTCCGGCGCGGCCACCAGCTTCTGCAGCTCACTGCCGGTGTATCCGAGTGGCGGGACGCCGTCAGCATCGGTGAAGACCGTCCACACCCCATCCCGGTAGCGTTCGAGTGCCGATGTCGAACGACGCAGCCAGAGGGTGCCGTCCTCCGCGGCATCCATGCGCAGCACCATGTCCGCATCGACACCGGTGGCTGGCTGCTCCACGTACCAGCGTCGCCCGTCGAACCGCAGCAGCCCCGGGCCGTGCTTCTGTGGGTCGTGCTTGCAGCACGTCCAGGCCTCGCCGTCGCCGGTGACCGCCAGATGGCTCCCGGAGTAGTGGTAGAGCTTCGGGATGTCGACGACCGACCAGCCCTCGCGGTCGCGGCGTCCCAACCGGGTCGGTGTGCAGCCCTCGGGTTCGAAGCAGACGCCCGACTCGGTCCAGGTAGCCCACAGGGTGCCGTCGGGCTCCATCTCGATGCTCCACGGGAGCTGGCGCTGGAGGTGCCGACGCCAGGTCTCGCCGTCGAATGACTGGAGGCGCCGAATGGGGACCAGGCGCCACAAGCGGCCGTCCGGCGACACCTCCAGGTCGTTGAAGGAGACATGTCGGGTCGGCTGTGGCCATCGGATGTCGGTTGGCGACCCGAGCCGGAAGAGCCGGTCAGGCTCGATGACCCACACACGACCGTCGCGCCCGACGACCAGGTTGCGCGCGACGTGGGTATCGAGGTATTCCGCGTAGGTCTCGGGCGCATCGGCCGCGGTCGCTCCGGAAAGGTCACGGTGCCCGTCCGAGACGATGCGAAGCACGCCAGGCTCGACCTCCTCGGTCTCCAGCTTCGAAAGGAGATCGAGCGGAGCCTCGTCGGCCGCGACCGCGGACCCGGGGAGGGTGGCCGGGATCGAAGGCGGTGCACTGGCAGCCCGTGCGCAGTCGACGCGCGCCCGCGCCGTCCTGAACTCGCCGTCGTACCTCTCGGGCAGGCCGTAGTCGTTGACCCTTCGCTTGCCCTCGGCAGCGCGGACGACGAGTCGCCGTTTCGCTTCCCACTGCGGGATCGCGACGCCCAGGTAGCAGCCGTTCGCGGCCATCACTCGCGCAGATGCCGGTCGGGTGTCAGGGAAGGACATGAAGTAGGTGGAGTTCGCGGCCCTCGCCCCCGGCGCCATCGTGAAGCAGAACGTCGTGCTCTGGCCCCTTGGAGGTCACCGGTGAAGAACTCCGCGCCTGCGTCGACGCACTCGTCGATGCCGCCCGCGGCGGACCACGCGCCCCCACCGGCGAGGGCGGGCGTCGACGCCATGATCAACGCGGAAGTCGCCAGTGCGAGACCCATACTCGCCCTCCTCGTCTGTTTCATCACTGGATCACGCCGATCCTGAAGGCGAGTCCGTCGGTCTTGGGCGGGCTGGTGTCCTCGTTCGCCCCGACCAGAACAGCAACTGGTCGCCGGTCCAGAGGTTGAGGATCCAGCTCCGATCATCGTCCTCGGTGAAGGCCGCCCACAGGTCACGGTCGGGCAAGGCCTGACAGACACCGGTGTCCGGATCGAGGGCGAAGTGGCTGCTGACCAAGAGCTCGCCAGTCGAAGACGCGTGGCCGGTCAAGATCGGACAGTCGAAGTCCACGAGGGTCCACTCGCCGCTTGCTAGGTCGAAGGTCGCGTCGGCGACCGGCTCGTCGTCCCACGGCCACCCGAAGACGAAGACGAGCTGGTCGCCAATCCACTCGGGTTCCGCGGGGCCCCGTCCGCTGGGCCCTTCATCGGCTTTCCCCAGATATCGGTATCGAGGTCCAGTGCGACCACATGGGGAAGGCGCTCCCCGTATCCACCCGCCACGGCGAGCAGCGTGTCGCCGGTCCAGTGCACGCTCCACAACCGATGGGCGCCGGGCGGGGCCGGCAGCGACCGCCATGTATCGGCCGCCACGTCGTACGCCGCCCATTCGAGCTTCGTGCGTCCGCGGACCACGACCTGCCCGCCAGCCCACTCCGCATGCCACCGCTCCTTGAGCGGCGAGGGGGCGAGCCGGCGCCAGCTCCGCGCCTCGGGGTCGTAGGCGTAGGAACGGCCGGCCTTGTAGCGGTCGAACACCAGCAGCTCCGTGCCGGTCCAGACCGACGGGCTGAGGCCGTCGAACGCCTTCGGTGCCGTCTCGTGGGGGTCCAGGTCCGGTTCTCCGGGTGGTAGGTTCGGCGTGCGACCGCTCTCGAGGTCGACGACGAGCATCTCCTCTCCGGTGAAGGCCGCGGCCGGGAACACCGTGCCCCACGGGGCGTCCGGGATCTTGACCAGGTGCCCGCCAGGGTCGGCTCGGTCGGCTCGGGCCCGATCGCGGCGAGGGCCGCGCTTCCGCCGATCACGGATGCCACGACCAGGGCGGTCGTCGCAGCGACGCGGAGAAGGCGCCGGTGTGACTCGATGGTCATCGAGAGCCGCATCACTCGACCTCCAGCTCGGTCACGAAGAAGAGTGACTCCGGACACGATGCGTGCGGCTCCTGTAGCCAATCGTCGTCGGGCACGGCGGTCATGGCCTCCAGGATCGAGTCTGCCCGCGGCTGATCAGAGCTCCCCTCGCCCACGGGCCGCCAGATGCTGACGCCGCCGCCCTCGATGCGATCCCTATCGGAGAGGCTTACGGTCCGGCCCTTGCGGTCGGTGAAGATGATGCGCCGGTTGGTCGGTCGCCAGTCGACGTGGTTGCCTTCCCACACGATGGTCGTGGCGTACTTCCCGTTCGCCGACTCAAGCCAGACACAACGGTCGCCGATGCGCAGCGTCACCGGACCCAGCCCGACACCCGGACCGAAGCCCTGCGGTCGATAGACGACCGCGAGCGGACCCCACGCCCCGGGCTCGGCCGACGGACGCGGCGGGGCCACGGTCACATCGAGCTCGACATCGGCTCGCAGGTCCTCTGGCACGAAGGCGAGGACGCCGTCGGGGTCGGCCGGGAGATCGCCCATCTGCTGGACCGAGACCGGGATGACCCCGCCGCCGGTGATGTGGGTCGAGGTGGCCACGTTCGGGTAGCCCGCATCGACGAGCGATCGGTGGACGCGGTCGGCACGCTCCTGGAGCTCAGCGAAGGAGTACGGCTGCTCGTCGACGTCGGCGGGGTCGGTCGGGGCGACCGCGAAGCGCACCGGTATGGAGGTGGCCGCGTCGGCGCCTGGGACCGCGGACGCGTCCTGAGCCGTCGTCGTGGGCGCGAGCACGGCCATGGCGAGGAGCATCATCGTGATCACGCGCTTCATCGTCATCCTCCGGTGCGCTGACCCGTCGCGCGATCCGGATCGAGGATGTAGATGCCGTCGGGCCTGGTCGCGTCCGGCCCGGACTTCCGACGCACGACCATCCAGGCCGATCCATCCGACGCGATCGAGAGGTCGTAGGATGCCGTAGGCGATGCGATAGAGGCGCGGGTAACCGGCGACGGAGATCGACTCGAACGCGGCCTCGTCACCGTGTTGCGCTCGCACCACGACCTCCGGATCCATACCCCTCCTCTCCCGAACCGGTCTGCGTCCGTGCTAGTGAAGCACGTGGCACCGACCTCTATGTGTACGAGGGGTCGAGGCGAGGAGTCTTTTCCGATTTCCCTGACCGTAGCGCGCCGAGTCCGGCCAGCGGCCGACGGCAGAAGAACAGCATCGACACCTGGCTTGACACGGCCGTCGCTTCGCACATGCTCATGGGTTAGGCATGGGCTGGCGCCCCCGGACGGATTCGAACCGCCGACGCGCAGCTTAGGACGCTGCCGCTCTATCCACTGAGCTACGGGGGCGCGGGCTCGAATCGTAGCGCACCGTAGAATCAGCGCTGACATGAACGACACCGTGCGCCCGACGCTGACGATCTACCGCCGTCCTGGCTGCCACCTGTGCGACGACGCAGAGCTGCTGCTGCGGGACGAACTGGCCGAGCGTGCCCGGGCCGGCCTGCCGCCGGTCGAGGTGGTCCGCGTCGACATCTCCACCGACCCTGAGCTGGAGTCGCGCTACCGCCGCCGCATCCCGGTCTTCGCCATCGGCGAAGTCGAGAGCGAACTCGTGACGAGCGGCCGTCAGGTGCGCGAGTTCCTGGCCCACGCCCTCCCCTCGCCGCAGTGATGCGGCGCACCTGAGCGTGGACGTCACCCTCGGCGCCGCACTCCTGGCCGGCCTGCTCAGCTTCCTGTCCCCGTGCGTGCTGCCGGTGGTGCCGGCCTACCTGGGCCAGCTTGGCATCGTGGCCGCGCCCAAACCCGCCGGCCTGGGCGCCACGAACCTGGCTGCGGTCGGTGAGATCGCGGTCGACGGCGGTTTCGGCACGGCCCCACGGACACCCGTGCCTCCACGCGCGAGCGGTTGGCGAGCCATTCCCAACGCCTTCGCCTTCGTGCTCGGCTTCACGCTCGTCTTCACGGTCGTGGGCATCCTCATCTACCAGGCAGCCAGCCCGCTGCGCGAGCACATGCCGCTGCTGCGACAGATCGGCGGCGTCATCCTGGTGATCCTGGGCCTCAACCTCATGGGCGTGTTCCAGTTCCGCACGCTGGCGCGATCGTGGAAGCCACTCGAGCGCTTCGGTGGCGGCGATCCGGGCCAGCGGCGCGGCGGGCTCCTCGGCGGCTTCGTCCTCGGCAGCGTCTTCGCCGTCGGCTGGACGCCCTGCATCGGCCCCGTCCTGGGCAGCATCCTGATGATGGCCGCGGTGGGTGCAAGCCCTCAGGTCGTCGGCCTGCTCGTCGCCTACTCGCTCGGACTGGGCATCCCATTCATCGTGGTCGCGCTCGCGGTCGACCGGGCGCCGCTCATCACCCGCCCGCTCGTGCGCTACAGCCGCTACATCGAGATCGCCGGCGGCGCGCTCATCGTCCTGCTCGGCCTGGCGCTCATCTTCGACTGGCTCGGCTGGTTCGCCCAGCAGTTCGCCTGGCTCGACTTCAGCACCTGGATCGAGACTCCGATTTGACCGACGCTCCGACCCCGCCGCCGTCACGCTGGCAGAAGAAGGTCATCGGTCCGTTCACCCTGCGCCATCTGGTGATCCTCGTGGTCGTCCTGGTCGTGGCCGCTGGTGGGCTGGCCCTGCTGACGACGCCCATCAGCGTGCCCGAGCCAGCGCCCGTGTCGCCCGGCTCGGGCTTCTACCAGACCGGCGAACGGACGACGGGCCTCGCCGCTGGGCCAGCTGGCGCCGGAGCTGGAAGGCGAGGTCGACGGCGAGACGCAGCCATTGCGTGACCTCGAGGGCGCGGTCGTGAGCCTCGCGGAGCACCGTGGCAGCCCCGTCTGGCTGAGCTTCTTCGCTACCTGGTGCCCGCCCTGCCAGGAGGAGACGCCAGTGCTGCGCGAGGCGTACCAGACCTACCACGACGAGGGCCTGGAGATGATCGCGATCAGCGTGCAGGAGACGACAGCGACGGACGTGGCGGCGTATGCCGAGCGCTACTCACTCCCGTACACCATCGGCTTCGACGCCACCGGCGCGGTCTTCGAGACGTACGGTGGCTTCGGGTTGCCGACGCACGTCTTCATCGACGCCGAGGGCGAGATCGCCCACCTGCGCTACGGCCCGGTCGATCGCGAGACGGCGGCCGAGCTCATCGAGCCACTGCTGGTGGCGACACCCTGACGCAGTGGTCGACATCTCGACCGATCCTGCGCCGCTACGAGGCTGGGCAACTCGTGACGACCGCGTCGGTGCTCCGATACGGTCGGCACTGTGCGGCCGATCTGCCCACGCGTCGACCGACGGCCCAGGTGGCCGCTCGTCTAGAGGATCGACTCGAAGCGGTACTTGTCCTTGTAGGGCCGCAGCTTGCCCACGGGTGCGCGCGGCTCGTGCGAGAGCACGATCGTCCAGTCCTCGGCGGCCGCCTCCGCGAAGAGCGCGGCCTTCACCTCCACCGAGGTCAAGGGAAAGTCGTCGAAGGACGTGACCCACCTGGGGTTGGCCGACCACGGTCGCATGCACAGGTCGCCGATGAAGGCGACGGTCTCGTCGCGGCCGCGCACGATGACCGCCTGGTGGCCGCCCGAATGACCACTCGTGCGGCGCACCTCGACACCGGGCATGAGCTCCTCGTCGCCATCGGCCGAACCGGGGCGTGCCCAGGCCTCAGCCAGCCGCAGCTCGGCCTGCTCGTACGAGGCGATGAGGCGAGGGTTGTCGTCGAGCGCGAAGCGCCACTCGTCGGCCTGGGCCACGATGCGCGCCTTGGGAAAGGCGTACTCACCGGCCGTGGTGAGCAGGCCGCCGGCATGGTCGAAGTGGAGGTGCGAGAGGGCCACGTAGTCGATCGAGTCAGGGTCGAACCCGGCCGTCCCGCAGCGAGGGCAGGATGGGCTTCCCGCGCACGCCGCGCTGGGCCTTGTGGTGGTCGTCCATGCGCTCACCGACGCCGGTCTCGACCAGCACCCGGCCCGCAGGCGTCTCCACCAGCAGGCAGTTGAGCGCCTGCGTCACGCGGTGGCGCTCGTCGAGCTCGTCCTCCACGAGGTGCTCCCACATCTCGCGCGGTACGGGACCCAGGATCGGTGCCGGCGTCGGTGGTGAAGACGCCGGCCTGGACCAGGGCGATGGTGGTACCGCCGCCGAGGTCGCTGCGCCAGTCGGCGGTCGCGTCGATGGCCATCAGCTGCGCGGGCCTCCCTTGGTCGTGCGGCGGCTGTCCTCGAAGTCGCGGTAGGCGCCGCTGGCGGTGGGTGAACGCTGTCCCTGGTAGCGCGAGCCCAGGCCCTTGCTGCCGTATGGCCGCTCGACCGGGCTGGACATCTCGAAGAACGAGATCTGGCCGATGCGCATCCCGAAGTAGAGCGCGATGGGCAGGTTGGCCACGTTCGAGAGCTCGAGCGTGAGGTTGCCCTTCCAGCCTGGATCCACGTACCCCGCGGTCGAGTGGATGAGCAGTCCCAGCCGTCCGAGGGAGCTGTTGTGCGTCGGGATGAACGACTTCGAGACGAGGAAGACGCCATCGGGCGAGGCCACTTGGATGCAGCGAACGGGAACCGAGGCGACCTTACGCACCGCGTCGATCGCCCGGAAGCGGTGGAACCGCGAGTCGCTCGGCCGCTGGCGGGCCACCTTCCGCTGGAGTCCGAAGACCGGTCGATCCGGCGTGAACTTCACACGGTACTTGAGGCCGTGGTCGACTCCATCGAGCATCGCTCGGCCTTCGGACTTGATCGGCCTGAAGCCGAGGCTCGCGGCAAGCTCCAGCACGCCGTTCGCGAGGCTCTCGTTGGTGCTGACGAATTCGCAGCGGCCGGCGACGTCGTCCACGAAGCCGTCGGTGTCCATCAGGCCTTCGAGAAGTGCCTGCCGCTGCGCGACGCTCGCCTCCAGGTATGGCCGAGGCACGAACTTACCGTTCATCAGTCCGAGGTTGCGGAGCTCACTCGAGAGCGAGCCGTTGCGAGTGTATCGACCGCTCAGCAGGTCTCTCGTGCTGCCGGTCCCACCGATGCGGTACAAGCGTGTGCCATAGCCAGTGCGCCTGACGGTGTAGCCGTCCCCGCTGATGCGCTCGAGGACACCCTCGTCACAGCAGGTGATCTCGGCCGTCGTCGTGGTCCCGTCGCCGAGCCAGGCACCGAGGGTGTACGGCTCGATCGGCAGGTCAAGACGATGCGGGTACTCCACTGGCGACGCGAGAGGGATGTGGTGATTCATCTCGCCCTGGCGACGTACCGATTCGGCGATCTCGGCGGTCGTGCGAACCGTGCGGACCTGGCGTCCGCGACGACGTCCGCTCTTGTCGATGGTGACCCACTGGTGCGAGGCGTCGGCGATGACGCGCTGGCCATCGGAGAAGATGACCTCATAGCACGGGCGGTCCAGCATCACATCCGTAGCATCGATGATCGGGATCGGCCGTCCGCTCTCGTGGAAGACGTAGTCGCCGATCTCCAGGTCACCGATCCTGCGCCAGCCGCTGGGCGTTGGCACCGGCGTGTCGAGCGCGAGTGCCTTGCCCTCCAGGCGAGCCACGAGGTCGTCGGGCAGTTCGACCCATTCGAGCGTCTGGCCCAGCACGAACTCGCCCGGATGCAGGATGAACGGCTCGTCACCGTCGACCTCGGTCGGCTCGGTCAGGTCGGGCATCTCCACGCGTGGGTCGATGCGTGCGTAGCGGTAGTTGTGGAAGACGCGGAACTCGCGGTCGAGGTGGAGGTCGACCGAGGATGGCTGCAGACAGTCCTCGTCGAAGGGATCGATGCGGATGCGCCCTTCCTGCATGGCGGTACGGATATCGCGGTCGGCGAGGACGCTCATGGGAACCCCTACTTGCGCTTGGTCGGTCGGCGGCGCGGCGTGCCCCGCGGGCCGATGGGCGTGATGGCCCCATCTTCCGCGACCAGGCGCAGCGTCGTCTGGCCGGGTACGCGGTCGCTGCGCTCCTCGTAAAGGGCGTCGACCTCCTGCTTGAGCTGCTCGATGTCGTCGAACGACTGGTACACGCTCATGAAGCGGATGAAGGCGATGTGGTCGAGCGCGCGCAGCTTCTCCATGGCCAGCTGGCCGATCTCGCGTGAGGCGGATCTCGTTGAGGCCCTGGGCGCGCAGTGCAGCTTCGATCTCGTCCGCGGCCCCGTCGGCCGCACCCGCCCCCACCGGGCGGCGCACCAGCGCCTTCTTCAGTCCATCGGCGAGCTTGTCGCGGTCGAACTCCTCGCGCGTGCCGTCCGTCTTGACCACTACCAGACGCGCAGATTCCACGCGCTCGTAGGTGGTGTAGCGCGAGCGGCAACCGGAGCATTCGCGGCGCCGTCGGACGGTCGTCGACTCGTCGAGATCACGGGAATCGATGACTCGGCCGTCCAGCGTCCCGCAGTTCGGACAGCGCATCGCTCGTGAGGTTACACCACCGCTACGTGTGGGCCGTGCGCCCCGCGAGGGTCTCGAGCGTGTGGCCCAGGATCGATGTCCACCGCATCGAGCGATTCGAGGGCGCCGCGGGGGCTGCCGGGCAGGCACAGGATCAGCGTCTGTCTGCGCACCGCGCCGAACGAGCGTGAGAGGCTCGCCAGCGGCGTGTGCGTCCGGCCCTCGGCGCGCATGGCCTCGCCGAAGCCCGGCACGACGTAGTCGATGACGGTGGTGACGCCTTCGGGCGTGCGGTCGCGCGGGCCCAGCCCGGTGCCGCCAGAGGTGACGACGAGGCGGGTACCGCCGTCCGCCGCCGCGGCCACGACGCGGGCGATGTCAGCGGGTTCGTCGGCCACGGCTTCACGGCGCACCTCGAAGCCGAGCCCGGTCAGGCGCTCGGCCACGACCTCGCCGCTGCGGTCCTCGCGGGTGCCCGCGCTGACGCCATCGCTGACGGTCAGCACCAGCGCCGGCAGGCCGTCCACATGGCTCTCGTGGGGCACGATCGCTCAGCCCTTCCGGGGGGCGCGGGCACGCTTGGTCGGCGCCGCCGCGGGTTTGCCCTTGGTGTGGGCCGGCTTGGCTTCGTCGTCCGCGCGCTGCTCGGCCGGGGCCGGTCGCTTCCAGTGGCCGCTCGCGCCTCCGCTCTTCTCGAGCAGTCGCACGTTCGTCACCGTCACGAACCGGTCGGCCGACTTGACCATGTCGTAGATGGTCAGGGCTGCGATCGCGGCCGCGGTCATGGCCTCCATCTCCACGCCCGTCTGGGCCGTGGTGGCCGCCGACGCGGTGACGATCAAGGTGCCGGTCTTGCGCTCGGGCTGGATCTCCACCGGAGATCTCGGTCAGCGGCAGCGGGTGACACAGCGGGATGAGTTCCGAGGTGCGCTTGGCGGCCATGATGCCGGCCAGCTCGGCCACGCTGAGCACGTCGCCCTTGGCCCCCTCGCCGTCGATGACGAGCGTGAGCGTGTCCTGGTCCATCTTGACCGTGGCCTCGGCCACCGCCCGTCGCGCGCTCACCGGCTTGTGGCTGACGTCGACCATGCGTGGACGGCCCAGGCGGTCGACATGGCTCAGCCGGCGCCGGTCCTTGCGGCTGGAACGATCCCCGCTCTTGGCCCCACCGGGCCAGGTATCACGCGACTTCGGCGTCAAGCCTGATGACCTCCACTTGCGTTCCGGCGGGGACACTGTCGGTCTCTTCCGGGATGACTGCCAGCCCATCTGCGAGGGCCAGTGCTGAGAGTACGTGCGATCCCTGCCCGCCGGCCAGCCGTGCCGTCCAGGTCGGAGACAGGCCGGGGTCCTCCTCGAGCGAGACCCTGATGAAGGCTCGTCGCCCGGCCGACTTGCGTACCGGGTCGGCGAGCGTGGCTCGGACGCGGAGTCGCCCGCCGTCGGGGTCCTCGCCGCGCAGGCGTCGCAGCACCGGGCGCACGAAGAGCTCGAACGTGACGAAGGTGCTGACCGGGTTGCCCGGCAGGCCGAAGAGCAGGCACTGGCCGCCGTCGGGCCGCGGCGCGCTGCCGTAGGCCAGCGGCTTGCCCGGCTGGATGGCCACGCGCCAGAGGTCAAGCGAGCCGATCTCGGCGAAGACCTCCTTGACCACGTCGTGCGCACCGACCGAGACGCCGCCGGTGACGACCAGGAGGTCGGCCGTGAGGATCCCCTCGAGCAGCCGCTCGCGCACGGAGTCAGGATCATCGGTGGCGATACCCAGCCGCAGCGGTTCGGCTCCGGCGTCGATCACCTGGGCGGTCGATCAATTCGCTGTTGCTGTCGGGGATCGACGCGGGACCCAGCGGCTGACCGAGCGGCGTCAACTCGTCGCCGGTGGCGATGATGCCGACCCGCGGACGGCGGTGGAGGTCGAGGCGCGCATGTCCGGCGGCGGCGAGCACGGCGATGACGGCCGGCGTGACCCTGGTGCCGGCGGCCAGCAGCCGGTCACCCTGGCGCATGTCGCTGCCGGCGGTGCGCACGTCCTTGCCCTGCCTGACCGCGGTATGGACCGCGACCATCGGGGGCAGCGCCGCCACGCCGGCGGCAGCATCGGTGTCCTCCACCTTCACCACCGCGTCGCTGCCCGATGGCATCATCGCGCCGGTGAGCACGCGCATCGCCGTGCCGGGTCCAACGGCCCCTTCGGGTTCGTGGCCAGCCGCGACCTCGCCCACCACGCGCAACGTCACCGGCATAGCGAGAGTCGCCGCGGCCACGTCCTCGCTGCGCACGGCATAGCCGTCCATGGCGCTGTTGTCCCATCGCGGCAGCGTCAGCAGTGCGGTCGCGTCTTCGGCCAGCACTCGGCCCAGGGCCTCGGACAGGGGCACCGACTCGGCGCGAAGTGGCAGCACGTCCTCGAGGATGCGCGCGCGAGCTTCTTCGAGCGGGAGCAGTTGGTGACCGGCCATGGCGTTGAGCCTAGCCCGATGTGGCCGAGGGCGTGAGTTCGCCCGGGTCGCGCCTGCTGGCCCAGCGGCCCAGGAGCCAGGTCGCCATGCCCAGGACGAAGACGAGGATGCCCAGCGCGGTCGCCGCGATCTGCCAGAAGGCGAAGGGGTAGAGCTGCACCAGCCGTTGCGTGGCCGGGTCGAAGGACCAGTTGCCGCCGGGGAAGAAGAGCTGGTGGAAGAGCGTGAAGAGCGAGTCGAACGCGAGCAGCGAGACCGCGCCGAGCACGAGCGTGGCCCCGGCCGTGGCCAGTCCGGCCCGGCGGATGACGGTCCAGATCGCGACTCGCCGCGCCGGCCAACGGACGAGCGCCGCGGCCAGGCCGATGAGCGACACACCGCCGGCCACGAGGAAGACGTAGAGCAGCACGCGCGCGTCGCCGAGGTGTCCGCGCTCGTCGATGTCGTAGAAGGGTTCGCCGTCGGGCCCGGCGAACTCGAACGAGCCCGGCCCCAGGACCAGCTCCTCCACCGAGCGGTCCGACAGCGCGTAGGTCTGCGCCGCGCTCAGGCCCAGCCGCCCCGCCGAGTCGGCCGTGTCAAGGGCGAAGTGGATGAACCAGGGCGTGAGCAACGGCAGCACCGCGGCCGCGATGACCACCAGGACGGTACCGGCGAAGAGCCCGACGCGGGCCACGATGCCGGGTGAGGGGGACGCGGGACTAGCCCTCGGCGAGGACCAGCGCCTGGTCGTACCAACCCTGGATGGTCAGGTCCGTGGGTATCTCGACACCGAGCGTGTAGGCCGCCTCGGCCACCTTGTCGTGGAAGTCCTGTGCCTCCAGATCGACGACATCGCGGAGGCCGATCAGTCCGGCCTGGGTCAGGATGCGCTGCTCGTCGGGTCCGAAGTTGGCCAGGTTCAGCAGCAGGGCCTCGTCTCGCCAGTCATCGATGTCGGTGATGTCCACGCCGATCTGGTCGGCCAGGTACTGGCGGCGCGTGCGCGTCTCGGAGACCTCGAGGAAGAGGCCGGTCGTGAACAGCCCCTGGTGCAGCAGGCGGTCGAGGGCCACCTGCGGGACGCGCTGCAGGTTCTCGGTGGGCGGCATCGAGTCGGCTGGCCTCCTCTGGTCTGTGCGGCGGGACCGCGTCATGCTAGCAGGGCCCGAGACATGCGGAAGCGGCCCTGCCGACGACGAGCAGGGCCGCTGGGAGTGATCGCTGGCTAGCCGTTGAGGTCGGCCGGGCGCGTACCCAGCGTGGCCTCCAGCTGCAGCTCGTCCTCGCCCCGCAGGACGTCGAGGGTGACCTCGTCGCCGGGCGCGAAGCGCAGGACCTGCAGGTCGAGCGGGTTGCTGCGGTCGACCGCCACGCCGTCGACGGCGATGATGACGTCGCCGGCCTGCAGCCCAGCCTCGTCGGCGGGGCTGCCGGCCACGACCGGCTCCTCGCGCGAGTCGCCGCCGATCCAGGCGCCTTCGGTCACGGGCAGGCCCTCTTCCTTCGCCACCTGCGCGTCGATGGCGGTGTAGACCACGCCCACGTAGGGGCGGCTGATGGCCTCACCGGCGAGTGCCTGCTCGATGATGGGCTTGGCCAGGTCGATGGGCAGAGCGAAGCCGATGCCGTCATTGAGGCCGGCCTCCGCGGTGGTGATGCCGATGAGCTCACCGTCTCCGTCGAAGAGGGCGCCGCCGCTGTTGCCGGAGTTGATGGCCGCGTCCGTCTGGATGAGGTGGTTCAGGCGGTCGGTCGCGAGACTCCGGCCAAAGGCGCTGATGCTGCGGTCGAGGCCGCTGATGATGCCGACCGCGGCGCTGCTGGGGAAGCGGCCCAGCGGGTTGCCGATGGAGATCGCCAGCTGGCCGACCTTCAGCGTCGACGAGTCGCCGAGGGTCACGGCCGGCAGGTCGCTTCCCTCCACCTGCACGAAGGCGAAGTCGGTGAGCGTGTCCACGCCCACCACGTCGCCGTCGAGCACGGTGCCGTCGTCAAGGATGACCGTCACCTCGTCGGCGTTGCCCACGACGTGGCCGTTGGTGATGATGAGCCCGTCGGGATCGATGACGACACCCGAGCCGGTGCCGCCGAAGCCGAACTCCTGGGGCAGGCCGAAGCCTTCGGGCAGCAGGTCGCGCAGGTCGCCCAGGCCCTCGGGCATCTCGAAGCCCTCCGGCAGCTCGGCGCCCTCGGGCAGCTCGATGTCCCCTGGCACCAGCTCGTCGAAGTCACCGAAGGCGCCGGGCGGCGTCTGGATGGTCACGACCGCGGGCGAGGCCGTCTCGATGACACCGATGACGACGTCGTCGTCACCCCGGGCAGCGTGCGTGAATCCGGGGAGTGCCACGAGGCCGCTCAGAGACAGCGCCCCGGCCAGCGCAAGCATCGTGCGTGGACGGGTGGAAGAGATGGTTCGAACGGTCGTGGTCATGCCAACCTCACAGAGCGACGGCGACCGCGTCCCGGGGAAGGACGCGGCGAGGCCGGGGTCGTCGCGGGGGATGGCGACGACGTTTCCCCCGTTGTACCCAACGCAGGGTGAATCCGGGGTTGTCGCGATGTGAAGACTTCCTAGCCTGGGTTCATAAGCACATGCCGGGCGTGAGCCCACCTGCCGGGCGTGAGCCTAGCTCTCGAGCGTGGCCTCGAGCGTGATCTCGACCGAGTCGCTGATGGCGCGCGAGATGGGGCAGCCACCCTTGGCCGCGTTCGCCTTCTCGAGGAAGAGCGCCTCGTCGGCACCGGGTACCACCGCCCGCACGCTGATGGCGCTGCGCCGCACGGCCCAGCCGATGTCGGTCTTGTCGGCGCTGACCTCGACCGTGACATCGACGCGCTCGGGGGGGAAGCCGACCTGGGCCAGCTCGTGGCTGAAGGCCATGGAGTAGCACGAGGCGTGGGCAGCCGCGAGCAGCTCCTCGGGGCTGGTCTTGCCTTCGGAAGCCTCGGTGCGGGCACGCCAGGTGATGGCCTGGTCGCTGAAGATCCCGCTGGTCGAGGCGCTGACCGAGCCCCCACCGCTCAAGGATCCCCGCTCCAGTTCGCTTCTGCTCGTCGGACTTGGGCCATGTCTTCTCCTTCGTTCATGCAGTGTGGGAACACATGTTCCCACGGAAGCGTCAGTCGGTCAGGACCAGCTGCCAGTAGCGGTCGTTGATGGTGAGGCCCGGTCGCTCGACCCCGAAGCCACCGACGTCGAAGAGCAGCCCCGTGAGCGAGTCGCGCAGGCCATCGACCGCGGCCACGTCCGCGTGCTCGCGCAGCTGGCCGACGGCGTGGTCGTCGAGGTAGCCGACCGCGGCGCTGATGCCGTCGACACGCACGCCCAGGGTCTTGCACGGACCCAGGCGCAGCTCGTCGTCCCAAGGTCCACCACAGGTCCACGTCAGCGTATCGTCCTCAGCCGAGCCCACGGCTTCGAAGGCGGTCCACTTGGCGTTGCCCACGGTGATGAGATCGCGCAGCTCACCCCAGCCCAGGGGCCGGGCGAAGGTGACCACGAAGCCGTGCTGGTTGGCACCGGGATCGGCGTCGCGACAGCGAGCGAGGGCGGTAGCGGCCGGCAGCTCCGGTGCGGTGCCCACGCGCTCGTAGTCGAGCGTCTCATAGGCCAGCGTGTAGCGCTCCGCCTGCCACTCGCCGAAGAGGTCCCGTGACAGCTGGGAGAGGACCTCGGCGGACCCCTTGCGGCGGTCCCAGGCCCACGTGCAGACACCCTTCACGCGCTTGGGGTGCCAGCGCGAGAACTGGAGTACGGTGGTGTAGCTCGTATCCGGTTCGGGGGCGTACGGTCCGGCGATGATCTCGGCCTCCTCCCAGCGGCGGTCGCCGTCGTCGTCGTCCCGATCGTAGGCGGGGTCGGGATGGTTGGTGGCCCAGAAGCCGGTGGCGTTGAGCCGGCCGGAGCGATCGTTGACCTCGTGGGTGTAGCGCAGGCCGCCGGCGATGTAGCCGGACAGGCCGCGCGACTGGTCCGGGTCCCAGGTGGCGACGGTGTGGAACTCGACGGCATCACCAGGCAGCAGGAAGCGGCTACGCTCGACGGTCGTTTCCGATCCGCTCGGCGTCCAGGTCCCGCCTCCGACGCCCTGGGCAGAGGCCGAGGGTGCAAGCCCGGGAGCGGCCAGCGCCGCGAGGGCCAGGAGCAGCGCCGCGGCTGCCATCCCCGCCCGGATCGCGCCGGTGCGGGTCACGCGCTCGTATCATCCAGCTCACGGGCGGCTTCTCGCAGCAAGCGCCAGGCTCGCTCGACGTGGCGCCGCTCCTGGCGGAGGTTGCCGACCACCAGGCGCAGCACGAAGACGCCCTCGATCCTGGTGTGCGAGAGGAAGATCTGGCCCGAGTCGTTGAGCCGGTTCATGACCGCCTCGTTGAGCGCGTCGAGGGCCTCGGCTACCACCGGCTCCCCTTCCCTGCCCTCGAAGCGGCGCGGACGAAGCCGGAAGCAGACGGTGCCGAAGGGCACGGGAAAGAGCAGCTCGGCATCGGGATCCGCCTCGATCCAGCCGGCCAGTTCCTGCGCCAGCGCGATGTGCTGCCGGAGGCGCTCGCGGATGCCCGCGAGGCCGAAGTAGCGCAGCTGCATCCACATCTTGATGCCGCGGGCCTTGCGTCCCAGCTGGGGCACGTACTCACTGTAGTCGCGGCCCGTGTCCTTGCCATCGTACGCGCGCAGGTACTCGGGCACGAGGCTGAGCGCGTCTCGCAGCGTCTCCATCCTGCGCGTCAGCAGCAGCGAGCAGTCGAAGGGCGTGAACATCCACTTGTGCGGGTTGACCACGATGGAGTCGGCCCGTTCCCAGCCGGCGAAGTAGCGGCGCATCTCGGGGATCAGCGCGCTGGGCCCGGCGTAGGCCGCGTCGACGTGCAGCCACAGGTCCTGCTCCTGGGCCACATCGGCGATCTCGTCCACGGGGTCCACGGCCGTGGTGGAGGTGGTGCCGATGGTGGCGACGATGCCCGCCGGGATCGAGCCGGCCGCGCGATCCTCGGCGATGGCGGTGCGCAGCGCTGCGGGGCGCATGGCCAGCTCGTCGTCGACAGCGATCGCGCGCACGCCTTCCCGGCCGACCCCCAGGATCATGGCCGCTCGTTCGACCGAGGAGTGGGCCTGGCCGCTGCTGTAGAAGCGCAGCGGTGGAGTAGCGCCCAGCCCGGCCTGCGAGGCGTCGCCGGTGGCCTGCTGACGAGCGCAGGCGAGGCCCGAGAGGGTGCTGATCGAAGCGGTGTCGTTGAAGACGCCGTCGAATGCGTCGGGCAGGCCGAGTCCCTGCCGCAGCCAGTCGACGGTGATGCCCTCGAGCTCGGCGCCGACCGGCGAGACACGCCAGATGAAGGCGTTGGCGTTGAGCCCGGCGCTGACCAGCTCACCCGCGATGCCGATGCCCGAGGCGTTCGAGCTGAAGTAGGCCAGGTTGTTGGGGCTCTGCCAGTGGGTCACGTTGGGCACGACCTCGGTCGCGAGGTCACGCATGATCTGGGCCAGCGGCTCGGGGTCTTCGGGTGGCGGTCCGTCGAGGCGCTCGGTGAGCTCGCCCGGCCGGACTGGCGGCAGGACCGCGTAGTCCTCGATGCCCTCGAGGTAGTCGGCCACCAGGTCGGCGGCTTGGTGGAGCGCAGCCCGCAGCTCGGCGGGTGGCATGTCGCCGACGGCCCGGCTGCTGGGCTTCGTCGAGGCCGGGGCGCGCAGCGATGGAGTCGTTCTCGGGCTCGGGCACAGCGAAGCGATGGTACTCCCGCCTGCGCGAACTGGCCGTTGGGCACGCGACAGCCCGGCTGCGCCTGCCCTACCCTTGTGGCGGGAGGTCTGGTCCATGCTCTGCAGTCGTTGTGGTGCCGAGCTCGCCGCGGAGGCCACGTTCTGCGTGCGCTGCGGCACGCCGCTCGGTGGCGCCGCCGGTGCTGGTTCGATGCGGCACCGTCGGGAGGCCGCGGTCGAAGCCTTCGAACGGCGCCGTGACCCCGCCGGCGTGCAGTGCCCCAACTGCGGCGGCTACCGTATGCAGGCTGTGCGGATCGATGCCGACGCCACCATGATCATCGGTTTCGTCGCACTCATCATCGGCATCGCCGGTCTGGTGCTCGTCGTGCTCTTCGGTGATGCCGGCCTGTACGTGGCCGACGCGTCCGCGCTCTCCATGGCGCTCTTCATCGCGGGCGTGGCCCTGCTCCTGCTCGCGCGCCATCGGCGCCGTCCATCGGCGTTCGAGTGCTTCGTCTGCGGCTATCGCGTGCCCTAGCTCGGTCGGGTCCCGTGCGGGGCCTTTCCGGCCGCGGCCGCCCGCTGCATCATGGAGTCCTCGACCCGCTGTAGGAGCACCTCGTGAAGGCCATCGCCCTTTCCCTGTCCATCGCCCTGATGGTCCACGGGTTCGCCGTACCCACGCTGGCACAGGACGATGCCGGTGCCGATACGGTGGACACGTGCGTGCGCCTGACCAGCGAGGTGTCGCTGGCTGGTCTCGCGCCGGCCGAATTGGGGCAGCTCCTCATCGACGGGGACGTGCAGGTCGTGGTACTCGAGCCCCAGATCTGCGCCCCGGCAGAACCTCCAAGTCCAGTCAGGCCCAAGGGCACCTCCTATATGCGCTTCGTGGCACGCGGCGCAGGTGCAGCCATCGAGCTCAGGGCCCTCGCTGAGCACCACGAGGGAGTCGATTCGCTCACGAAACTCGACGCCGCGGCCGTGAGCGTCGCGGCGTGGGCGAAGCAGCAGCGCAAGTGGCTCGATGACCATCCGCCGCAGGCGTGCTACAGGGACGTCCACAAGCAGTGGCGGAAGGGCGTGATCCAGGTGCGCCAGGGCGCCAAGGCCGTGCGACGTTCCATCCGCACGCTCGAGCCGGCACCGATGCGCAAGGCCGTACGCCAGCTGTGGGCCGGCGTCGGGAACCTCACCGACGTGGACCTGGACGCCGCAGCCGAGGCCTGTGCCAAGGCCGGGTAGTCCGACGATGTGACAGCCGCGATGATCTTGCAGCCTGTCTGCAATCCGGCACGGTCGAGTCTGCCGACACGCGCCCGTGACCCGGAGGCCCCTGGTCGCGACCATCGTTCTCGAACGACGCCCCCCGCACGGGGTGACGCTGAGCGAGTCATCGACCGAAGGAGCGCCTCATGGCCAAGAACGGTACAGGCAAACACGGACGGACCATCGGGCAGAAGGAGCGCAGGGCCGGCTGGCCGGCACCTGCGACGGCCTGGTGCTATCTGTGCAACGGCACGCACGCCTGGGCCGAGGGTTGCGCGACTTCTGGCGGCCACCCAGCCTTCGCAGAACGGCGCCAAACGGTGGGTTCCGCTCGTCAGGTCGCCTAGCGGCACCCACGACGCAAACCCGATCGACCAAGACCCTCCCGGGAGAGGAGGGTCTTGGTCGTGTTCGCGATCACCGCCACGCAGTGTGCTGGGGATGGCTCGGGTCAGGCGCAGACGATCGGCGTCTCGACCTCCACGCCGGTGCGCGTGTTGCCGCGGCCGGGGCAGACCTTGGCCGAGTCCGTGCCGGCGCTACCGTGGAAGGTAGCCCCGAACATGGCGCTGGTCACCGCGTCGTTGCCGCGGGCGTCGACGAACTTCGAGCCGGGAGACATGGTCGCGACCGTGTCAGGGGCCGCCCCGCCGAGGAAACGGCCGTAGACGTCCTTGGCCGAGTCCTGCCCCAGGCCGCCGTAGAATACGCTTGCCGTCTGGACGGCATACGCGCTGTCGGCGCCAGGACCGCCGCGGAAGACGCCCTTGATCCAATGTCGAACGCTGTCGGCGCCGGGACCGCCGCGGAACAGGCCACCGACAGCGACGTAGTCGGCGCGGTCCTGACCGAGTTCACCCTCGAAGATGGCGCCGCCCTCGACCACATTGATCCGGTCGTTGCCAGGGCCACCCTCGAAGGTGCCGCCGTCAAGGCCCTGGACGAGATCAGCCCCGAAGCCGCCGATGAACTTGCCGCCGTATTGGATGCCGATGCTGTCATGGCCGAGGTTGCCGTAGAAGCGGCCGCCGTATCTGTAGCCGACCCCGTCGTCGCTGCGGCCGCCGATGAAGACGCCACCGTCCATCTGCATCACGAAGTCGTCGCCGGGACCGCTGCAGAGCGCATCGCCGGCCTTGACCACGCCGTGCAGATACACCTCACCGGCAGGGTCGAAGGTGAAGGTACAGGCGGGCGCGGCCGCAGCCGGTGCCGCGGAGGCCGTGATCGCGCTGGCCACCAGAGCGGCCGTGCCGAGCGCTGCCATCAGGCGCTTGACGTAGAAGACGTGCATGGGTCCCTCCCGCTACCCCGGGCGGCCCGGCGGGATGGATCGCGGGGACGCCTGATGGGCGCCCGTGCTGACTGGATGGCACTGCACACCGGCACGAGATTCCAGCCAACGACCAGAACATGAGCCCGATGCGACCGGTGCCGCGGCTCAGGCAGCCGGAGACATCGGAGGAGGCCCGCCCTCGCGGGACGGACCCCTGCCAGCGCCGCAGGCAGCCGAGGTCGCGCGAAGGGTTACTCGGCGGGCTCCGGGAACGATGGCAACTCGTCGGCGCAGATGAAGCCTCGGTAGACGGACTCCTCATGGGCGATATCGTTTGTGAGGTACGCGGTCAGGCCCTCATAGGCGCCCTCACCCTCCATCACGAGCCAGAGATGGTCGCCGAACTCGGCCTCTGGGCTCCAGATGCCTCGACCCGTCCCGACCCAGCGGCCATCTTCGTGGTGACGACCATGGCGACGGCTTCGAGCTGGATGGGCTCGTTGAGTGGGTGGAACCGCCACCTGCCGGCATAGGTGGCCATGCCACTTGAAGGGCGGGCGGTGGCCGATGTAGGCTACTCCATCCTTGCCAGCCGGGGGAGAATCATCGATAGCGGGAGGCTGCGAAGCACGGCCCCGTGACCATGGCCGCTATGGACCGTGCTGAGCCACTAGCGAACCCGGCCCGCATGAAAGAAGGGGGACCTGCATGCGTGCGTTGCGACTGGCCACGGTTGGAGCGGTCAGCCTGATGTTGGCCGGCAGTCTTGGCGCTGCGGCCCAGTCCGAGGCCAACGAAGCCGTGCTTGTCACGCCTGTCACCGGCACGGTCATCGACTCGGTCTGGGACGACTCGCAGATGGAGTTCACGAGTGAGGGTGGTGTCAACTACGGACGGGGCATGCTCATCACCGAGACCTACGAGTGGAGCGACCCGCGGCTCCCAGCGGTGAAGCAGAGCATCATGAACTTCAACTCCTATGCGGGCGAAGGGGACGGCCGGGGCCTCATGGGCCAGACCGCGATGCGGATGGAGGACTCCGTCGGCGCTTGGACCGGGGGTGCCATGACGATGCAGTACGTTGACGGGCGTGGTGTCGGCTGGGACACCTACTTCGGTGAGGGAGCCTACGAAGGACTCGTCGCCGTCCTCCAATGCACGTCTGAAGGATGCGAGGGCCAGATCTTCGAAGGTGAGCGACCTCCCATGCCTGACCCGGTCGAGCCGCCCGCCGAGTAACCCCATCGCGCCGCCTCGGCCGCCTGCGGCCCGTCCCGCTGAGGGGCGGGCCTCTTCCTTGCCACGCCCTCACGATTCCCCAGCCTGCCCACGACGCACGGAGAGCGGCGATAGCCCCACGGCAGGGGACTGACCGCCCACGGCCACGGCGGGGCGTACGGCGTTCTGACGAGGTCGCCCAGCGCGGGTGCCCACACCCTCGAACGTCCGTTTCTGCTTGCCTGCGGCAACGACGGGCGTGTCGATGTGCCGGCGTGCCGGCGTGTGCAGGTGACCTGCGCCGGGAAGGCAGCGACCATTCGGTTGCGGCGTGACTGCAGCATCCGTCGGCGCATCGCGCCACGCCACGAACACCGGGAGTCAACGCATGGAAATCGTCTCGGTCATCGGAGGTGTGCTTCCTGGCGCCTTCATTCTCTACTCGCACAGCCCAGCTGGGCAGCAGCGAGTCAACGACCGCCACGCACGCAAGGCCGACATGGACCTCGCCTCGCGGAACCTCAGCGCAGCGATGCCCAGCATCCTCGCCGAAGAGTCGAAGCGACAGCGCGAGCAGGATGACATCGAGCGGAAGTACGCCTCGTTCACCGCTCGCACCGGAATGGACCCGGATTCGCCGCAGGCGCGTGAAGCCTTCCTCGATGAGCAGTTGCAGCCGACGCTGACCAAGCACGGCTACAAGAACAACCAAGACCTCGTGCAGGCGATGGTCCGCAACATGCACGCGAAGCAGAACCCCGTCCGAGTATTGCGACGAACTCCTCAAGGACCCCGCATACAAGCAGTTCCTGCGTGACAACTACGGCACGCTGGAGGGTCAGCGGCGCATCGAGCAGGAACGACAGCGCCGCATGCGCAAGGCCGGATACCGGTAGGTCGTCCGGGCGACGGGACGACGACTGGCAGCGATTGAAGGGATATGGAATGGACGACCGGGCAAGGATTGCGGGCACAGCCATCGCTCTTTCAGTGGGGGGTCGCCATCGGCGCAGGGTCGGCGTGGTCGCGGGCAAACAGATGCTGGAGACAGAACGTACTCGGGTAGACGAGTTCGGGACTGCAGCTCGTGCGCATCACCCAGCCTGCCAATACGATGCCACTGACAGTCACCCTCAGGGGCGATGTCTGCACCAGGTTCGAGAACCAGTTCGGAGGTACCGTCAGGACCGCCGGGTCGTCGTTCTCGTGCCACACCACCATCGTTCTGCCCGCAGAACTCCTCGACAGCAGGTAGCCCCACTCGCCGGTACGACCAATCGTAGCCACTGGGATGGGACCCGCATCCCCCGCCCCCAGACAACGCCAGAAACGCCAGGGGGTGGGAGGGGGTAGGGCGGAAACTCAGGGCACGCCGCGCCGATGTCCCGACGAGGCGGGTGTGGGTGCTATCTGGCGGTGCGCCAGGCGATCGCAGGTCGGCTGCCGGGCCGGGCATCGCGTATCGCCTACGGGCTCTACCCGTGCCACACAGGTGTCACGCTCGCGGGCGATCATGAACGGATGAGCGACGACTGCGACATCGACACCTACGGAGTCTGGGACCCCATCGGCAACCCGCACAGCGACGACTGCCTGTGCAGCAACTGCGGCCCGACCGAGTACGCCCTCAACGTGCAGGCTGAGCGCGAGCGCCGTGACGACGAGCGTGCCCGCATTGCCGAGTCACAGGCCATGAGCAGGATGGTCCTGGAGCACCGTGAGAAGTACGACTACATCGCTCTGGCCGAGGAGCGCCGCTGGTCGGGCATCTCGTACCGACTGGCCTTCGGCTTGGAGGTATCTCCAAAGGACAAGCGCTGGCACGACGAGGTGCTGGCCAAGAGGCGTGCCCGCTATGCCCGCACAAAGAGCGAGTCCTGAGCGTGGACATCGGCGAGGTAATCGCAGCCGTGGTGGGGATTGTCATCCTCGTGGTCGTCGGCGTCCCGGTCATCGGGTTCGCCGTCATTGTCGCAGCCACGATCGTGGCGCTCCAGGCGGCCATCGTGGTGGCCATCGGTGGCTACCTGCTGGGCATCCCGTACAGCATCGCCTTCCGGATCAAGAAGGGCCGCTTGCCGCAGTACTAGGCCCACGGTCGTATTGCCGTGGATGCCCGATTTCCGGCTCGTCGAGGAGAAGTTGCCCACACATCTGCCCACACACCGGGTAACGACAGACCCTCCGAGTCCTCTCGGAGGGCCAGTTCGTGAGTGATTTGTGGTCGGGGCGACTGGATTCGAACCAGCGACCTCTTGACCCCCAGTCAAGTGCGCTAACCAAGCTGCGCCACGCCCCGGCGCGAACCAGAAGTCTAGCGCACCTCCCGCCGGCCGGTCCTCCGCGGGATCAGCGTCTCGGGACGATCGTGGGCGGCAGCGGGCGTGGGTAGCGGGGCATCCAGCCGGCGCGAGTGCTGACGCTGGCGATCTGGGACAGGGCGGCCTGGGTCCGTGGCCGCACGATCGGCGTGGGCATACGCACGGGCGCAGGCGTCGGGCGCACGGGTGCGGGCGACATGCGGGCGGGTACCGGTGGACGGGTCGGCACGCGCGCCGCAGCGGGTGGTCGAGAAGGCGTGCGCACAGCGAGGGCCACCGGCGACGGGGTCGGCTGCGGCGGATGGGCAGCTGGCCGCGCGGGAGGCGTGGCGATGACCTGTGTCCGCACGGGAGCGGCAGGTCGGAGCGGGGCGCTGACGGCCGGCGACTGCTCACTCCGGCGCTTCTCCTCGGCCGCGGCGATGGCCCGTGCCTGCTTGCTGCGGGCGACCCGCTCATCCAGTCAATTCCCGACGCTTGGCCGGACCGAGGTCGACCGGGACGGCCGCGACCACGCGCAAGCCATCGTTCTCGGGCGGAGCTTCCACCGCTCGGGCCGGGCGGGCCACGATCCCCGAGTCGAGGTAGCCCGCGCGTCTGGCGACGGAGAGCACGTAGGCGATCCCGGCCACGCCGATGGCCGCGATGCCCACCGCGATCGCGGCCAGGAAGCCACCGATCGCCGGGTCCCCGGCTGCACCCTGGGCCAGCAATCCGAGCATCATCAGCGCAGGCAAAGACGAGCGAGAGCGAGGTCAGGCCGAAGAGCCACAGTGCGGCTTCGGAGCCGTTGGCTCCGCGCCCACCCTGGTCCTCGCGCGGCGACAGACTTGCCTGGGTCATGGTCGTGTTCCTTGGCGGATGCGGGTCTCCGCTGACGGTCGCAGAAGTGGCCGGGACTTCCCATGGGCGACATGTACGGAACCGGACCGGCGCAGAACCGACCGCTCCGCACCGCAGCGGACTCGGGCCTCGTTCAGTTGCCGTAGCGCTGCGAGCCGCTGCCCTCCTCAACGCCACGTGCGCCCTCGAGGACCACGCTCAGCGGCTCGATGTCGATGCCACGACCGCGGTAGTGCTTGATGATCCGTGGCAGCGCCTTGACGGTGGCGTCGCGTGAGCAGTGCATGAGGATGATCGAGCCGGGCGGTCCGCCGATGGCCCGTCGCGTGACGGTCCCGGGCTTGCTGCTCGGCCGCCAGTCGCCGGTGTCCACGTTCCACATCGCGATGGTCTCGTAGCCCAGCGCTGCCGCGATGCGTCCGACGCGTTCACCGTAGGCGCCGTACGGCGGCCGCAGGACCTTGAGCATGGGCCGGCCCAGCACCTGCTCGTGGATCCACTGGTTGGTGCGGATCTGGTTCTTGACCACCGGATGCGGCTCACGCGTGAGGTCGCGATGTGAGCGGGTGTGGTTGGCCACCTCCATGCCTTCGAGGATGTGCCGCCACTGGTTGGGCGCCTTCTGCAGCCACTGGCCGTTGATGAAGAAGGTGCCCACGACATCGTGCTCGCGCAGGACGTTGGCGATGCGGGCACAGGCCCTGCGGTTGATGCCGTCGTCGAAGGTCAGGGCCACGGCCCCGGTCGCGCGGCGACCCTTGCGCACGACCTTCGCAGTCGTCTCCTTGGCCTCGGCAGCCTCGGCAGCCCTCGACCAGCCTCCTCCGTCTCCGTGGCGTCCTTGGCCTCGACAGCCTGGTCGAGCAGGACGGCGAACGGCGCGGTCGGCGGCGATGGGAACGGCGCGTCCGTGTCCTGGGCCGCAGCGGGCCACGACACGGCGGTCACCGCCAGCGCGGCGGCCAGGAGTGGTGCGGCGAAACGAT
This sequence comes from uncultured Chloroflexia bacterium, assembly GCA_963716815.1. GTDB lineage: Bacteria > Chloroflexota > Limnocylindria > Limnocylindrales > CSP1-4 > JAFMJV01. Next base: position 293,693 of record CAVQUM010000003.1, on the reverse strand, counting down.
GGACCCTCATGCCTCTCCGGTCAGCTCGTCCTTCGACGCGCGGTCGAGCAGCGAGACGACCGAGGCGCGGACATCCTTGCCCTCGTAGAGCACCGCGTAGACCTCGCGGGCGATGGGCAGGTCTACGCCGTGCCGCTCGGCGAGCGCCACCGCCGCCTGCACCGTGTAGGCACCTTCGGCCACGCCCGGCAGCGTACCCTCGATCTGGCTCCAGGATCGGCCCGAGGCCAGCTCCACACCCAGACGGTGGTTGCGCGAGAGGGCCGAGGTGGAGGTGGCCAGGATGTCGCCGATGCCCGCGAGGCCGGCGAACGTCAGCGGATTGGCGCCCATGGCGGCACCGAGGCGGGTCACCTCCGCGAGGCCGCGCGTGGTGATGGCGGCCTTGGCGTTGTCGCCCGCGCCCAGCTCGTCGACGGCACCGGCCACGATGGCCACGATGTTCTTGAGCGCGCCCGCCAGCTCGACGCCGACGAGGTCGCGGTTGCGGTAGAGGCGGAAGGTGCGTCCGCCGAGCAGTTCCACGACTCGCCGGCTGACCGCGTCGTCCACCGCCGCGACCACGGCCGCCGCCGGCAACCCGCGCGAGATCTCCAGGGCGAGGTTGGGCCCGGACAGTGCCGCCACGCGCGCGGCCGCTTCCGGTACCTCCGCGGCGATGACCTCGGTCATGCGCATCAGCGTGCCGGCCTCGATGCCCTTGGCGACGGACAGCAGCACCGCGTCGGGAGACAGTGACGGCGCGAGCACGGCCGCGGTCGAGCGCATGGCTCGCGAGGGCACCGCGAAGATGACCAGCTGCGACGCGTCCGCCAGTGCGGCCGGTTCGGCGACGACGGAGATGCGCGCATCGAGCGGCACGCCCGGCAGGTAGTGCCGGTTCTCGCTGTCCGCTCGCAGCGTGGCCGCGTGCGCCTCGTCCCGCGCCAGCAGTGTCACCGGGGCGGCCTTGGAGAGCAGGGTCGCGAGTGTCGTGCCCCAGGCGCCCGCGCCGACGACGGCGAGCGTCGGCCCACCGGCGGACATCAGGAACCCTTGCGCTTCGACTTCTTGGTCGGCTTGCTCTTGCCCCTGGGCTTGGCCGCGACCTTGGTCTTGCGCTTCTTGGGCTCGAGCCGGACCTTGGAGCGCTCGCGGAAGATGAGGCGCAGTGGCGTGCCCTCGAAATCGAAGGCGTCGCGGATGCGGTTCTCGAGGAAGCGCTCGTACGAGAAGTGCACCGAATGTGCATCGGCGGCGAAGAGCACGAAGGTAGGCGGTTCGATGGCGGCCTGGGTGGCGTAGTAGAAGCGCGGCCGGCGACCCTTGACCGCGGGTGGCTGGTGCCGCGCGACGGCTTCGGAGAGGATCTTGTTGAGGCGCGGGGTGGGCACTCGCCGACGGCGTTCGGCAGCGATGGTCAGGGCCTCGTCGAGCACGCGGCCGGCGCGCTGGCCGGTGAGGGCGCTGATGGCCACCACGGGCGCGAAGTGCAGGAACGGTGCCTGCCGGCGGATGCGGGCGACGTACTCCTCGAAGGTCTTGTCGTCCTTCTCCACGAGGTCCCACTTGTTGATGGCCAGGACCAGGCCGACGCCTTCGTCCACGACGTAACCCGCCACGTGAGCGTCCTGGGCAGCCAGGCCGTCCTGGGCATCGAGCACGAGGACGCAGACGTCGGCGCGGCCGATGGCCTTGAGCGCGCGCACGGCCGAGTAGCGCTCAGCGGCCGGTCCTGCGGCCACCTTGCCCCGCCGGCGCAGGCCGGCGGTGTCGACGAGTCGCACCTCGTGGCCCTGCCACCCGAGCGTGGTATCGATGGCATCGCGGGTGGTGCCGGGGATGTCGCTGACGATGGCGCGCTCCTCGCCCAGGAGCTGATTGAGCAGCGATGACTTGCCCACGTTGGGCCGGCCCACGATGGCCACGCGAGGCACGGGTGCGTCCTCATCGAACCAGGCCCCGCCGGTGAGGTCCACGCCCTCCGCGCCCTCTTCTGCTGCTGCTTCGGCCTCGAGCTCCTCGGGGATGATGCCTTCGTCGATCGACGCCGCGAGTTCATCGGCCTGGGTCTCACGCCGCTTGCGCTCGAGCTCCTCGAACGATTCCTCCGGCAGAGCCTCCACGATGGCGTCGAGCAGGTCGCCGCTGCCGCGTCCGTGGAGCGCACTGACCGCGTACCAGTCCTCCCAGCCCAGTTGCAGGAACTCGTGGCCCTGCAACTCCAGCCTCTCGTTGTCGGCCTTGTTGATGGCCATGATCACCGGCGCCTCGGCGCGGCGCAGCGTCTCGGCCACCTCCTGGTCGGCCGGTGTCTGACCGATCGCGGCATCGACCACGAAGACGATGACGTCGGCCTCCTCGATGGCCAGGCGGGCCTGGTCCTGGACCCGTTCCTCGATGGCGTCGCCGGGGTCGATCTCCATGCCGCCGGTATCGATGACCACGTAGCGTCGGCCGTTCCACTCGGCCACCCCGTAGAGCCGGTCCCGCGTCGTGCGCGCGCGATCCTCGACGATGGCCTTGCGTTCGCCCACGATGCGGTTGAAGAGCGTGGACTTGCCTACGTTCGGACGGCCGACGACCGCCACCACGGGCAAGCCGCTGATGGGCGCATCCCGATCGACGCTGCGGGGACGACGGCGGGCACGGCGGGTGGGCACGGTCAGGCAGCGTCCAGCGAGCTGGTGCGGTAGGGCGACTCGGCGACCTCGGTGACGGCTGCCCGCGCCAGCTCCGCCGCCCGCGCCGGCGTATCGCCCGCGCCCGCGAGCTCGTAGATGCGTGCGGCCACGGCCTGCAGGTCTTCGATGGGTGTCGACGTGCCGCCGGTGACACCGACGAGCCCGACGTCCGCGAACGCGTCGGCGTCCTCCAAGTCGCTCGCGTGCTCGATCTGCAGCGCGCGCTTGCCGACGATGCCGACGAGGCGCGTGAGCTCCCGGGTGTTGGCGCTGTTGCGGCCGCCGACCACGACGACGAGGTCCACGGCTTGGGCCAGGTCCGTGGTGTCCTGCTGCCGGCGGATGGTCACGGGGCAGACGGTGTTGACGATCTTGAGCTCGTGCGCACGGGTGGTGAGGTAGCCGGCGAGCCGCTCGAACTTCCACGGCGGCTGGGTCGACTGCGTGAGCAGGGCCATGCGCTTGCGTCGGGGGATACTGCCCCAGTCCGCCTCCTCGTCGACGAGGATGGCGTCGGGTGCGAAGCCGAGCAGGCCCACGACCTCGGGATGGTTGGGCGTGCCCAACAGCACGACCGTGTAGCCCTCCTCGACCAAGGCGGCCAGCTCCTTCTGCTCCTGGGTCACCCAGCTGCAGGTGCCGTCGATGACGTCCAGCCCCCGCTCGTGCGCCGCGCCCATGACCTCCGGGGTCACGCCGTGGGCGCGGATGACGACCGAGCTCCCGTCCTCGACCTCGGCGAGCGCCTTGACTGGCACCACGCCCTCGTCACGCAGCTTGGCGTTGACGCCCTCGTTGTGCACGACCTGGCCGAGCGTGTGCGTGGTCTTGCCCTCGGCCGCGCTGAGGCGCGCAGCGTCGATGGCTTCGCGCACGCCATAGCAGAAACCGGTGCGGCGAGCGATACGGACCTCGGTGACGGAACCCATGGGAGCGCAAGTATCGCATCGGCGCTACTAGTTGGCCTGCGACCGCGCGTGGGCACCGAACCCTGCGACCGACCTACGCCTCGGGCCAGGGCTCCCAGCGGCCACGGTGTCGGGGTTCCACGAGCGCCGCGATGCGGCGCATCAGCTCCTCGTCAGCGGCGGCCAGGGCTTCGCGCCGGTCCACGCCCGGTGGGATCGTCAGCTGGAACGGGCGGCCGACCCGCAGGGTGATGCGGCTGCCGATCCTGGGCAGCACCTGCTCGCGGCCGAGGAGCTCGTCGGTGCCGCTGATGCCCACCGGCAGCACCGGCGTGCCGGTGCGCGTGGCCAGCATCGAGACACCCGGCTTGGGCTCGGCCATGACGCCGTCGAAGGCGCGCGTGCCCTCGGGCAGGACGGCCACCACGCCGCCCTGGTCGAGGATGCGCTTGGCGACACGGTAGGCGCCGATGTCGTTGCCGCCGGCCTTCACCGGCTCGGCCCCGAGCGAGCGGATGAGCATGCCGAGGGGACCGCCGAAGAGCGCCTCCTTGGCCAGGAACGTGGGCCGTCGGCCGAGCGCCGGGCCCAGCCAGCCGCCGATGAAGGGCGGATCCACGTTGCTCATGTGGTTGGCAGCGAGGATGAGCGGCCCCTCCTGGGGCAGGTCGTCGAGGCCCTTGACCTTGACCCGCCCGATAGCCTGCAGGCCGAAGCGGCACAGTCCCGCGATGAACGTGGGATATGCCGACATGGCCTGGAAGTCGTCGCTCATGTGTCTATCCCCTGCCCTGCTCGCTCGCTGATGATGGCCACGACCTGCTCCACGGCCTGCTCGAAGTCGAGGCCATCCGAGCGGACGATGACCGCATCGTGGGGCACCCGCATGGGTGCCGACCTTGCGGCTGCCGTCGAGGTGGTCGCGCCGCTGCAGCTCGGCGAGGATGCGCGCGGCCTCCTCGGAGTCCGGGTCCAGGCCGCGCTCCTCAGCCCGCCGGCGCGCCCGCTCCTGGGCAGAGACCTCCAGGAACAGCTTCAGATCGGCGTCGGGCAGCACCACCGTCCCGATGTCGCGGCCGGCGAGGATGACCGAACCCGGCGCGGCGATCTCGCGCTGCAGGTCCAGCAGTGCCGCGCGTAGCTCCGGCTGGGCCGAGACCGCGCTGACGTCGCGGTCGACCTCGGGCACGTGGATGCGGCCGGTGACCTCCTCGCCGGCCAGCGTCACGCGACGCAAGGCGCCGGCGTCGTCGGCCAGCAGCCCGATCTGGGGCACCACCGCCGCCAGCGCCTCCCCGTCGGTGGGCTCGATGCCGCGCACCACGGCCGCGAGCGTGATGGCGCGGTAGACCACGCCGGTGTCAAGGAAGCGGTAGCCCAGCCGCGCCGCCGCTGCGGCGCCGACCGACGACTTGCCGCTGGAGCCGGGCCCGTCAAGGGCGACCGTCAGACCGCTCACCGGCCGCTCCTGGTCGCGGTCAGTCGCTCGCGTTCGGCGGCGCTCAGCGGACGCACGGCGCCCGGTGCGAGGTCGCCCAGGCGAAGCGTGCCGATGCGCACGCGCACGAGTCGCTCCACGGGCGTGCCCACCGCCGCGAACATGCGCCGCAGCTGTCGTTTCCAGCCCTGGGTCAGGACCCCGTGGTACCAGGCCAGCGAGGCTTCCCGCGCGCCCTCGAGCCGCGCCCCCTCGAGGCGCGAGGCCTGGCGCAGCGAGACCAGCGTGGCCAGGCCCTCGTCGAGCTCGATACCGGCGCTGAGCTGCTCCGCCTGGGCGGCCCCCAGCGGCAGGCGCAGGCCGATGGCGTACTCCCGCTCGACCCCGTAGCGGGGATGCAGCAGGCCCTGGGTCCAGTCGCCGTCATCGGTGAGCAGGATGAGGCCCTCGGAGTCCTTGTCCAGGCGCCCGACCGGGTAGAGGCGCGTGGCGCGCAGTTCCGGCGGCACCAGGTCGAGCACGGTCTGCTCCGCGTGACGGTCGCTGACGGTGCTGGTCACGCCGGCAGGCTTGTGCAGCGCGAGGTACGTACGCGTGCGGACGGGCACGATGGGACGGCCGTCGACCGCGAGGGCGTCGACCGCAGGGTCCACCCGCTGGCCGGTGACCGCGACCTCGCCGTTGACGGTCACGCGACCGGCGCCGACCAACGCGTCCGCTCCACGACGGGAGGCCACGCCGGCATCGGCAAGCGCCTTCTGCACGCGGACCGGTTCAGCCATCGGCGCCGGGCGCCTCGGTCGCGTCGGCCACCTCGTCGGGCTCGGCGCCCTCAGCCTGGCTGTCTTGCTCGGCCTGGGCCAGCTGGGCCGCGATCTCCGCTTGCAGCGGCGGCAGGTCATCGAGCGAGGTCAGGCCGAAGCGCTCCATGAACTCCATGCTCGTGCCGTAAAGGATGGGCCGGCCCGGCGTCTCCGCCCGGCCCTGCTCGTGGATGAGACGGCGATGCAGCAAGCCGCGCACGACGTGACCCGAATCGACGCCGCGGATGCGCTCGATGACACCGCGCGTGACCGGCTGGCGGTAGGCGATGATGGCCAGTGTCTCCAGCGCCGCGGGCGAGAGCCGCACCGTGTCAGCGCCGAGGTAGCGCGCGATGAGGGCGCCGCTCTCCGGCGACGTCCCCAGCATCACGCGGTCACCCGTGGACACCAGCCGGATGCCGCGGTCGCGCAGCTGCACCTCCAGGTCGCCCAGCCGTTCGTCGAGGTCCTCGGGCGAGAGGCGCGCGACCGAGCGCAGCTCGCCTCGCGTCAGCGGTCGTTCGGCCACGAAGAGCAAGGCTTCGAGGTCGGCCACCGAGGCGCCCGCACCGCCCCCGTCGTCAGCGCCGATCTCGATCTCGATGGCCTCGGGTGTGATCTCCACGTCGAGCTGGTGGAGCTGCTCGTCGTCTACCGGGCCGGGGCCGACCGGCACGACCTCCGGTTCGGTCATGAGGCCGCCACCGAGCGGCAGACGATGGGACCGAAGGGCTGCTCCTGCTCGACCGACAGCTCGTTGTTCTTGACCAGTTCCAGCATGGCCAGGAAGGTGATAGTCACCACGACCCGGTCGGTCAGGTCCTCGAGCAGGTCCTGCAGCACGACCACGGGCGTATCGGTCAGCGCTGCGCGGATGATCGCGGCCCGCTCCTCGAGAGTGACGAGCCGGGGCACGACCTCCGGTGGCGTCGGCGGCGGTGGTGCCTGGTGCAGGGTACGGGTGAGCGCCTCGACCAGGACCGCGGGGTCCAGCGGCGGCCCCTCGTCCGGCCGCGAGCCGGCCTTGGCCGAGGCTCCTGCCGCGATGGGCTCGCGGCGGAAGACCTCCCAGCTGCTCTCGAGCCGACCCTTGAGGTCCCGGCCGGCGTCGCGGTAGAGGCGGTAGAGGATGAGTCGCTCGCGCAGGGCCGCCTCCGGGTCGGGGCCCTCCTCCACGGGGATGGCGACGACCGGCGGACGGGGCAGGATGGCGCGGCTCTTGACCAGGATGAGCTGGCTGGCGACGGTCACGAACGAGCTGATGTGTGACATCTGCTCCTCGTCGAGCGAGGCCAGTGCCTCCAGGTAGGCTCCCGCGAGGTCGCCCAGCGGTACCTCGAGGATGTCCAGCTCGCGCTGTTCGATGAGGCCGAGCAAGAGACCGAGCGGACCCTCGAAGCCTTCGACCGCGACGTGGGCCGCACGGTCGGGATGGTCGGTGTCGGTGAAGCGGACGCTGGTGTCGCCACGCACGGGCTGGCGCAGCGGCGGCAGCACCGAGACCCCGATCTCGCGGGCCTGCGGTAGACGGACGATCGTGTCAGTCATCGGCGGGTCGTTCCATGCTGGGTCTCAGGATGCCTCATCGGCGGCCCTGAGCGCAGCACCCGCGGCCGGGTCGGTAGGTGCGGCCTGCTCGCGGATGAGTGCGGCGGTGCGTTCGCTGCAGCCGGCCTCGAGCGCAAGGCGGGCGGAGTCGTCGGCGTGACGGCGCAGCCGCTCGAAGGCCGCATCGAACCCGGGCAGCCTGGCCAGGACGGTCAGCACCCCCTCACCGTAGCGTTCTGCGAGCGACCATGCGACGCGGTGCGGCAGGCGCGTCTCCGGCCCCTTGGAGCAGTCGTGCAGCAACGCCGCCAGCAGCAGCTCGCGGTCGTCGAAACCCTCGTCACGCAGCAGACCCATGACGTCGAGGCCGTGGCGCTGGTCGGCACGATGCATCGAATCGAAGAGCGCCAGCTGAGGTGGCTCCAACCAGGCGCGAAGTCCGGCCCGCTCGGCGGGACTCACGCGGCCCAGGAGATGGCGTGCGGTCTGCCGCACCTTGGTCGACCACCAACGCACCTCAGATGCCCAGCAGCAGGTCGCGCGATGCCGTAGATGAGCGTACCCAGGAAGCCGCCCCCGCCGATCCAGATCACGAGCAACACGCCGAAGAAGAGCATCGGGATCATGTTGGCGTAGCGGAACTCGAGGTCTTCCAGCTGACGCGCCGTCGGCGTGGGCACGATGCCCTTGAGCACGGCCCAGCCATCGAGCGGGGGGATGGGGATGAGGTTGAAGATGAAGAGCAGGATGTTGAGCACCAGCAGCAGCGAGCCGACCTGCCAGAAGAGGCTGCCCAGCGGATTGTCGACGACGAAGCGGTAGCTGTCGTAGGAGCTGAGCACGACCCGCATCGGGACCGCCACGATGAGGGCGATGACGATATTGCTGGCCGGGCCGGCGAAGGCCACGAGGGCATGGCCCTGGCGTCCGTGCCGCATGTTGGCCGGGTTCACCGGGGTGGGTTTGGCGTAGCCGAACAGCAGGCCGAAGACGCCCAGCGCATTGAGCACCGCGGTGATGCCCAGGATGAGACCGCCGGTCTGGTCGAAGTGCGCGCGTGGGTCGAGCGTGACCCGGCCCATCCAACGGGCGGTGTTGTCGCCGAGCCGTTGCGCGGTCCACGCGTGCAGCGCCTCGTGCACGGGGAACCCGACGAGCAGCATCACCGCCACCACGATGAAAGCGGAGAAGAGCGCCTGGACGGTGTTCTGGTCCATCAGGCGTCAATCGTCTGCCCGCAGGCGTCGATCTGCCTGATCACAGGCGCCCGAGCAGTTCGGTCTTCTTGGCCTCGTACTCCTCGGCGTTGATGGTGCCGGCGTCGCGCAGGCGGGCCAGCTCCTCGAGCACAGCGCTGACCTCTTCGGGCGTGTCGGCCTTGGTCGGGTCGTCGCCACCGGAGACGTCGATACGCTTGGCGGTCGCCTCGGCCGTAGGTCGCCTGGGCCGCGGGCGAGGACGCAGGCGCACGCGTGGGTGCGGGCGATTTGGCGGACGCGCCGTAATCGTCACCGTTGCCGCCCCCGGTCTGGAGGTCGTGCTTGGCCGTCATCATGGCCTTCTTGAAGTCCTTGGCGTGGTGGAGTCGGTGGAGCATGTCAGCGCCCTGGATCGGGGCCGCGGTGAGCACCTCGAGGTGGCCGTAGTCGAGGATACGGCCGAGCCAGCTGATCTCGAGTTGGGCGTCATTGATCTTCTCCAGCGAGCTGTCCGACGCCGACTTGTTGATGACGCCCCAGGCCAACACCAGGCGGTAGGTGGTGACCAGGAACTCCTGCGTCCGCCACCACCACCAACGCCAGGCCACGATGGCGATGCCCAGCAACAGGGTGAAGAGCGTGGCGGCCATGCCCAGCGAGCCGATGAGCGTGTCGTCACCAAAGAGGTTCCGGCCCATGACATCGTCGGGCACGATGAGGCGGGCGACGATGAGCACGATGGTGATGCCCCAGACGATGATGGCCGGCCAGCTGTCGGCGATGAGCGCGATCGGATGCTGGCGCTCGCGCCGGAGCACCCGCTCGTCGGGCGTGAGCAGCGATTCGGCGTACGTTCCCATACGGCTCTCTCCTTCCCCGTCAGGCGCGCGGGTGAGCCCGTGCGTAGACCTGGCGGATGCGTTCTCCGGTGATGTGCGTGTACAGCTGGGTAGTGGTGATGCTGGCGTGGCCGAGGAGTTCCTGCACCACGCGCAGGTCGGCCCCGCCCTCGAGCAGGTGTGTAGCGAAACTATGCCGCAACGTGTGCGGCGTGACACGTTCGCTCAACCCGGCCCGCAGCGCGGCGGCGCGCATGATGCGCCAGGCAGACATGCGTTCGAGCCGTCGGCCACGGATCGAGAGGAAGAGCGGCTCACGACCCCGCAGGGTCTCATCGACATCGTGGCTGAGCCGGTCGCGCTCCGCGAGGTAGGCCGCGACGGCCGCGACCGCGATGTCCCCCACCGGTACCAGTCGCTCCTTGTCGCCCTTGCCGATGACGCGCACGAAGCCTCGGCCCGCGAGGTCCCCGCGATCGAGCTGCAGGGCCTCGCTGATGCGCAGCCCCGCGGCATAGAGCAGCTCCAGCAGCGCCCGGTCGCGCCGGCCCAGCAGGTCATCACCGCCGGCGGCCTCGAGCAGGCGCACGACCTCTGCCTGGTCGAGGGTGTCGGGCAGCCGCTGCATCTGGCGAGGCAGGTCGATGAGCGCGGCGACGTCGGCCTCGATCAGCTCCTCCGCGTAGCAGAAGCGGTAGAAGGCACGGATCGAGGCCGCCTTGCGCCGCAGGCTGTTCGGCCGCAGGGTGCGCGGCGGCCGGGTCATGGCGCCGAGGTAGTCACGTGCCGGGTCGGGTGAGCTGGACCAGCGCTCGATGCCAGGAGCCTCCTGGCCGAAGAGTCGCAGGTCGGTGTCGTAGGCGCGGATGGTGGCAGCGGCCAGGCCGCGCTCGACGCGGAGGTAGTCGGCGTACGCGTCGATGGCCACGACCAGGTCGCGCGGGGCCTCGGATGTGCTCGCCGCCGTACCACCGTCGTGCGTCATCGTCAGTCGGGCAGCAGCGTGGCCTTCTGGCGCAGCAGGTCCCAGAACGGCAGCGCGCCACGCGGTTGGAGGAAGGTGATGGGCTGCTCGCAGGCGCGGATCTCCACGCGGTCGCCGACCTCGAGCGCCACGTCCTCGCGGCCGTCGATGCTGACGAGGCAGTCGTGCGCGGCCTTGACCGTGGCCGTGACCACGTGCTGGGGTCCGACCACGCTCGAACGCAGGGGCGTGAGGTAGGCCGCGATGGGCGTGACCACGATGCTGCGACTGGTGGGCTCGATGATGGGGCCACCGGCGCTGAAGCTGTAGCCGGTGGAGCCGGTCGGCGAGGCCACGACCACGCCATCACAGACATAGGTGGCCACGCGCGAATCGCCCACGTCCACGGCCAGGCGCATGACCTGCACGTGTCGCCCGCGCACGATCGCCGCTTCGTTGAGCGCGCGATATGACGAGCCGGGGCGCGCCCGATCGACGCGGACCACGCGCACCTCCAGCATGAGCCGGGGCTCCAGCTCGTAGTCGCCCTCCTTCAGCTGAGCCAGCACGTCCTCGAGCCCATGGTGCTCGGCCTTGGAGAGGAAGCCGACCTTGCCCACGTTGACACCGAGGATGGGCACGCGTACGTCGACCACGGCCTGTGCTGCCCGCAGGAAGGTGCCGTCACCGCCGAGCACGACGATGGCCTCGGTGACCGGCAGCTGCGGCTCGTCGCCGGCCTCCACCGCCGGCCGGGCCCAGGCCTCGAGTCCGTGCTGGTCACACCAGCCGAGGGCGCGTTCGCGCAGCTCCACGGCCTGTTCCGAGGTGGGGTTGTAGGCGAAGCCGAGCCGTTTCATGCGAGTCCGCCCGGGGGCACGCGCAGGTGCAGGAAGAACTCGTGGTTGCCCGACGGCCCGACCAGCGGGGACTCGACCTCGGCCACGACCTCGAGACCGAGGTCGCGCGCATGCTCCCGCACGCGGGTCACGGCGCGGGCCCGCGCGGCCGGGTCACGCACCACGCCCTTGGGTACCTCGCTCGGACCGAGCTCGAATTGCGGTTTCACCATGGGCAGGATGTCACCACCGGGCGAAACGTGTGCGGCCACGCCGCGCAGCAGGCGCGTGAGTGAGATGAACGAGACGTCGGCGACCGCGAGGCTCACCACCTCGGGCAGCGCCAGTGGATCGGCGTCCGCCGGGTCCAGACGGGCTGCGTGCGTCCGCTCCAGGCTGATCACGCGGGGGTCGGTGCGTAGCGCCTGGGCCAACTGGCCGCGGCCGACGTCGAGGGCGTAGACCCGCACGGCGCCGGCCTGCAGCAAGCAGTCGGTGAAGCCGCCGGTCGAAGCGCCCACGTCGAGGCAGGCGCGTCCGGCCGGATCGATCGCGAAGGCCTCCAGCGCGCCCGCCAGCTTCTCGCCACCGCGCGAGACGAATCGCGGCGGCGTCTCGACCTCGATCTCGACGTCCACGGGCAGTCGCTCCCCGGCACGACGGTCCCGGCGGGCGGCATCACCCGCGCCGACGCGCACGGCACCGGCCAGGAGCAGCGCCTGTGCCCGGCTGCGTGAAGGCGCCAGACCACGCTCGACGAGCAGCTGGTCGAGGCGTTGCACCCGGGGCCTGCGGGCGCCCTTGGTCTCAGGCTTCGACGGGAGCGCCACGAGGCGAGAGCCCGTGCACGGCGATGGCTGCCTCGACCTGGGCCGAGATCCCGGCCTCGTCGAGGCGAACGAGCGCACGCAGGTCGGAGACCGAGCCGTGGTCGACGAACTTCCCGTCGGGCAGGCCGATGCGCTTGACCGGGGCGAATGACGACCGCTCCTCGCTGTCGGCCAGTGCCTCCAGCACGGCCGAGCCGAAACCGCCGGGCAGGACGCTCTCCTCGAGCGTGACGATGAGCTGTACGTCGCGCGCCTGCTCGAGGATGAGCGCCCGGTCGAGGGGCCGCACGAAGCGGGCATCGAGGAGGCCGACTGACCAGCCGGCCGCGCTCAGCCCGTGGGCCACGGCCTGGCCCCGCGCGATGATGGGGCCGAGGCCGACGATGAGGATGTCCGAGCCCTCGCGCAGGACCTCGCCGCGACCGATCTCGAGCGGTCGGGGGTCCACGGCCGGCAGGTCGAAGCCGGCGTCACGCGGGTACTGGATGGCGAAGGGGTGGTCCTGGGCGAAGGCCGTGCGCAGCAAGCGCCGCAGCTGCTGCTCGTCACGTGGTGCGGCCAGGACGAGGTTGGGCAGCTGACGCAAGGCCGAGAGCATGAACATGCCCTGGTGGCTGGTGCCATCCTCGCCCACGAGGCCGGCTCGGTCGATGCCGATGACGACCGGCGTGTCGTTCTGGCAGACATCGTGGACGACCTGGTCGAAGGCGCGCTGCAGGAAGGTGGAGTAGAGCGCGACGAAGGGGCGCTGTCCGGCAAGGGCCAGGCCGGCAGCCATGGCCATGGCGTGCTGCTCGGCGATGCCCACATCGTAGGTGCGTTCGGGGAAGCGCCGCCCAAAGGCGGAGATGCCCGTGCCGGTGGGCATGCCCGCGGTGACGGCGACGACGCGCGGGTCATCGGTCGCGATGCGCACGAGCTCGTCGGCCATGACCGCGGTGTAGTTTGGCCCCTTGGGCTGAGCGCGCTCCTCCGCGGGCGGCTTGGCCTCGCCGTCCGACGGACCCGAGCCGTTGACCGAAGGCATCGCCATCGTTTGGCTGGGCATGGGCGGCAGGGCGGCACCGTGGAAGCCGATCTTGTCCGCTTCCGCGGGGCGGTAGCCGTAGCCCTTGCGCGTGCGCACGTGCACGATGATGGGCTTGTCCTCTTCTTCGAAGGCCTTGCGCAGCGTGGAGTCGAGCACGGCCAGGTCGTGGCCCGGGACCGGACCCACGTAGGTCACACCCAGGTCCTCGAACAGCCGACCCGGCTGGCTCAGGTCGACGACCGCATGACGGATGCGCCGGGACCATTCCAGGAGGAACCCGCCGATCAGCGGCACGCGCGCCACGTCGCTGTCGAAACGGCGCCGCGAACGGCGCCACTGGCGGGAGAGCTTGATGCGCGAGAGATACGCGCTGACCGCTCCGACCGACGGGCTGATGCTCATCTCGTTGTCGTTGAGCAGGATGAGCAGGCGCGTCTTGCGATGGCCGATGTCGTTGAGGGCCTCGAGCGAGAGGCCGCTCATGAGGGCTGCGTCACCGACCACCACCGCGATGCGCTCGTCGCTGCCGCGAGCGTCACGGGCCAGGGCCAGGCCCTCCGCGATGGAGATGCCGGTGCCGGCGTGGCCGCCGTCCATGACGTCGTGCTCGCTTTCCGAGCGCCGCGGGAAGCCGCCGATGCCGCCCAGCTGGCGCAGGGTATCGAAGCGGTCGAGTCGCCCGGTGAGCAGCTTGTGGGCGTAGGCCTGGTGGCCGGTATCCCAGACGATGCGGTCCACCGGGCTCGAGAGGATGCGGTGCAGGGCGACGGTCAGCTCGACCGCGCCCAGCGAGCTGCCCAGATGACCACCCGTGCTGGCCACCGTCTCGATCGATCTCCGAGCGGATCTCGCTGCAGAGCGCCCTGGCCTCGGCGTGGCTGATGCCCTTGAGGTCCTCCGGTCCGCGAAGCTCGCGTAGCGCGACCACGCCCTAGGCCTCGTCGTCGCTGTCTTCAGGGCGCAGGTCCACGAGGCGCGGCGCGCTTCCGCCGGCACCGTCGACCAGACGCTGCACGCGCAGCTCAGCCCGGTCGAGCAGCGCCCCGCAGTGCTCGTGCAGGGCGGCGCCGCGTTCATACAGCGTGATGGACTCCTCCAGTGGCAGCCCACCCTCCTCCAGGCGGGCGACCACGTCACGGAGCTCGTCGAGGGCCTTGTCGAAGGTGAGTGCGCTGATGTCATCCGTGTCCGCCGGGCCCACGGCGCCCGCAGCCGGGTTCGGTGTGCGTGTCTCTGTCACGTCGCGGAGTCTCGCACGGTATCGACCGAGACGTCCAACGCGCCCTTCGCCAGGCGCACTTCGAGCGCGTCGCCGGGAGCCTGCGCGGCGGCGTCGAGCACGACCCGTCCGTCAGGCCGTCGCACGATGGCATAACCGCGTTCGAGCGTCGCGAACGGGTCGAGTGCGTCGAGTCCGGCGCCGTATCTCGTCAGTTGCGCGCGCGCGTCCGTGATCTGCGCCCGCAACAGGCCCGGCAGCCGTTGCCCACCCAGGGCGAGGTCCGACCGGTCTCGCATCAGCTGCCCGGCGAGCGCGCGCGTGGCCCGGTCCAGCAACAGGCCCACCTGCTCCCGCTCGCTCGCGAGGTAGGCCCCGGGTCGGAAGGTGTCCAGCGCCCGACGCTCCGCCTCGAGGGAGCTGCGTGTGCTGCTCAGGCGCCGGCGGGCGCCCGTGGCCAGGGCTGCCTCCAGCGCGCGCAGGTCGTGGCGCTGGGCGGCGCGATCGGGTACGGCCAGCTCGGCGGCGACCGACGGGGTCGCGGCGCGGCGGTCGCCGGCGAACTCCGAGAGGGTCACGTCGGTCTCATGTCCCACGCCCACGATGACCGGGCGGGGATGGCCGGCGATGGCGCGGACCACGGCCTCCTCGTTGAAGGCCCACAGGTCTTCGAGCGAGCCGCCGCCGCGAGCCACGATGACGAGGTCCACAGGCCGGCCAGAAGTGGGCTCGGTCCAGCGGCCAAGACGGTCCAGCGCGTGCACGATCGAGCGCTCGGCACCGGCCCCCTGGACCTGGCAGGAGCTGATGACGAGCCGGGTCAGCGGCCAGCGACGCTCGATCACGCGGCGGATGTCGTGGAGCACCGCTCCCGAAGTGGACGTGACCACGCCGATCACCCGAGGCCACGTGGGCAACGGGCGCTTGCGTGAGCTATCGAAGAGGCCCTCGGCCTGCAACCGTGCCTTGAGTGCCTCGTAACGCTGGGCCAGGTCGCCCATGCCGGCTGGCTGCAGCGTCTCCACGTAGAGCTGGTAAGCGCCCTGCTGCTCGAAGATGTCGATACGGCCCTGGGCTACCACGCGCAGGCCGGTCTTGGGCTCCAGGGGCAGGGCCAGTCGCTCCTGGCGGAAAACGACGCAGCGCAGCTGGGCGTGCTCGTCCTTGAGCGTGAAGTAGGCGTGCCCCGCGGCGCTGGTCGAGACGTTGCCGATCTCGCCCTCGACCCAGACCGGGTTGAGGCGTGGCTGGCGACGGATCGTGTCGCGCACCAGCCGGTTGACCGCGGCCACGGTGAGCACCGCTGGGCCGGCCGGCTGCACAGCCTCGTTCGGCTCGGGAGGCGGCGAGGCGTCGTCCCACAGACCGCGCGGCTCCATGATGTCCGCTACACGCGGGTCTGGTACTCCCCTGTGCGCGTGTCGACGCTTGACGGTGTCACCCTCCTCCACGAAGATCGGCACCTGCACGACCAGGCCCGATTCGAGCGTGGCCGGCTTCTTGGCACCCGACTGCGTGTCACCAGCGAAGCCAGGCTCGGTCTCGGCCACCTTCAGCTCCACCGAGATGGGCAGCTCCACGCCGATGGTCTCGCCCTCGTACGTGGTGCGGTCGAGGGTCATGCCTTCGATGAGATAGCTGGTGGCATCGCCCAACTGGTCCGCCGTGAGGTGGAACTGGTCGTAGGTCTCGTTCTCCATGAAGTGGTACTCGTCGCCGTCCTGGTAGAGGAACTGGACCGGGCGCGTGTCGAGGATGGCGCGCGGCCACTTGGCGGTGGCCTGGAAGGTCCGCTCGACGGTCTGACCGCGCTTGACGTTCTTGAGCTTGATGCGGATCTGGGCGGAGCCCCGGGCCATCTTGATGTGGTGGTACTCGAGGATCTGCCAGAGTTCGTCGTCGAGCTCGATGACGATGCCGCGGCGCAGGTCTCCGACTGAGATCATGGGTGGTGTGGTCTCCCTTGAGCTGGAACGGGTCGCGGCCGCGCGCTCAGGCGCAGGCCACGCCTAGCTGCACTTGTTGATGTTGCGCTGGTGCTGCTTGAAGGTCTTGGCGAAGTTGTGCGTGTCCGATCCTTCGCAGGCGTAGAAGAAGAGCAGCTTGGACCCGGTGGCCGGGTTCAGCGCCGCCTCGATCGACTTGGCTGAGGGGGTCGACGATGGGCCAGTCGGGCAGGCCGGTGTTCTGGTACGTCTGGAACGAGGCGTACTCCGGGTCGACCGTCACGGTCGAGTAATCGGCACGGCCAAGCAGGTCCCAGAAGAGGTAGTCGTCCCAGTCCTTGACCGCGACGTCCTTGAGCTCCATCGAATCGGTGGCGTAGACCACCGTCGGGTCCGCCTGCAGCAGGCCGCCGGTCTGCTTGTTGACCTTGGGGTCCAGCCGGTTCCAGTAGACGCCGGCGATCTTGCGCCGGTCGCTATCGGCCTTGGCCTCGCGGTCCACGAGGCTGGCGACGCGCAGCGCGTCCCAGAAGTCGACCTTCTTCTTCTGGGCCTGGCCCACGTACCTGGCGGCGCGGGTGTCGAACTTGCCCAGCATCTGGTTGATGAGCTCCTCGGCGGTGATGTCGATCGGGACCTCGTACGTACCCGGGTAGAGGAAACCCTCGAGGCTGCTGCCGGCAGGAGACTGCTTGAGGAAGGGGTACTGGTTGCGCAGCTTGCTGTTGGGGTTGCGCGCGAGCTTGAGGAACTCCTTGGGGTCGACCTTGAGCTCCGTCTCCTCCACCTCCTGCTGGAGGTAGGCTACGGTCTGCTCGAGCCGGCGGCCAGGCCGCATGTCCAGCGTCACCAGCGGCGTGGGCGGGTCAGGGTTGGCCTGGAAGCGGGCCGCCAGACCGGCCGGCGTGATCTGTGGTGCCAGCGTGTACGTACCAGGCTTGATCAGCTGGTCGACGCGGTCGCGCACGACCGCGTACATGAACGCGGACTCGTCGCTGAGCAGGCCCGCATCGACGAGGTTGGCCTGGATGTCGGCCACCTTCTGGCCGGGCTCGATGACGAACTTGACTGCTTCTGGTTGCCGGCGGGATCGTCGAGCCGATCGGCGAACTCGGTCGCGACGAGATCGCCCACGATGGGGTAGTTGATGATGCCCGGATGCTCCTCGAAGGCGTCGGTCAGGAAGGGGCCGACCATGGGCCGGGCGGCGTACCAACCCCCGACCGTGATGAGCAGCAGGGCCACGACCACGAAGAGCATGCCCTTGAAGGCGCCCGAGTTGGCATCGGTGCGCCTGCGCTGGCGCAGCTCCCAGTTCTCGACGATGCCGACGCGGCCGCCACCGTCACGAGGCGTGCTGCTGCTCATGCGTGCACTCCCAGCTCGCTGCGGGCGTCGATCTCGCGCTGGACGATCTGGGCCGCTGCCTCGCGGTCGATGCGGGCACGCCAGGCATCACGCGCCACCGCCGACGGCGGACCGCCGGAGGGCCCTCGCGGAGGGCGACCCATGCGATCCTCAGCTTCGCTGCTGGATCGTCGCTCGTCGCGCATGGACACGGGTAGGTCCAGCGCCGGCGCGACCGCGATGACCCAGTCGCGCGTGCGCTGTGACTGTTCGCTCTCGCTGCCGTCCATGTTCAGGGGCAGGCCCACGACGATGGCCTCGGCGTGGCGCTCAGCGCAGATGCGGGACAGGGCCTCGGCGTCCTGCCGTGGACTGCCACGACGCAGCGTCAGCAGGGGTCTGACCGAGCCGGTGGACGTGTCACCGGTGGCGATGCCGATGCGGCGTTCGCCGAGGTCGATGCCAAGCAGCACGGTCACTGGCACCTCGGCGCGCGGGGGTGCGTGTCGATCGTCATGGGGTCGGTTGAACTCACTCCGTGTCGGATGCCTCGAGGACATCCAGCCTGATGCGTTCGCGATCGTTCGGCAGATCGCCCAGGAACCCGGGCCAGACGCTCACGGTCGCCGTCCCGAGCACCTCCAGTATGGCTTGTGCTTCGGAAACCGGCAGGCCAGCCACTTGGGTCGTCAGCGCCTCGACGTCGATCGCGGGCGTCGCGCGCCCGATGGCCGTGCCGATGTAGGCCACGGTGTCCCCGTCGGCATTGCCCTCCCCGTGTCCGATCTCGACCGTCCGGGCGAGCAGCACGAGTCCCGCCGGGACGGCCGCCGAGAGGCGCGCTCGGGCGACCTCGTCGACGGCCGACTCGTCCACGGCGAGCACGCGTGCGGTGGCTGAACCGGCCAGCTCGAAGCGGGCCAGCGCGACACCCACGACCTCGTCCTCCGTGGGCACCAGGGTCACGGGTCCCAGCGTCGCCGTCCCAGGGTAGACGGTGTAGCCGGCAGGGGCGCCGACCGGGTCGCGCAGATAGGCGCGCATGTCGTCGTTGAGCCGGTTGATCAGTTCGGCCTCAGCCGCCACGTAGTCGGCCGCGGTGACCAGCGGGGTCGACTCCAGGAGCCCGCCTGACATGGCTTCGGGGTTGCTCACGGTGATGCCCTGGCCGGCGAGGTCGGGCACGAGGGAGATCTCGCCCGCGCCGACGTTGCCCCCTTCGCCGGGCACCAGTGCCTCGACCGGCGCGGTGACCGTGGCGGTGACGCCGTCCGAACGCGGCAGCGTCACCTCCGCGGTCGTGAGGAAGGCGACCTCGTCGATCGTCTTCACGCGAGTGCCTTCGGGGATCACCTGCCCGATCTCCTGGTCGAGGGCGGAGAACACGACGGTGCCGACCGCCGGGACCTGGGTCGTCTCGGAGCCGCTGGCGGAATAGGTGTCCTTGACCTCGAGCGGGACCTCTAGCGTGGTCGCGGGGATGGCGCCACGCTCGGGGTCGACCTGGGTAGTCGCGGCGGAGGCGACCACGGGCACCTCCAGCGGACCGACGGTGGCCACGCGCGGGACCAGGGTGATCTCGGCGGTGGGCATGACCGTCACGAGCAGGAAGGCGGCCACGACGACCACGGCCAGGAGGGCCGCGGTGGCGAAGCGCCGGCGTTGGCTGCGCCACGTGAGCAGACCGTGCGGGGCCGACCCGTCGCCCGACGTGGGCGCGCTCGCGGACGCCGCCACGACCGGCTCCGGTACTGGTGCCGCCGGCGGTTCATCGCCGCGAGCGAGGGCTGCTTCGGCCTCGTCGGGTGTGGCGCAGGCGAGCACGCCGGCGGAGGCGGCCATGGCCCGGACCTGCTCGTCAGGGCTGGCCACGGCCATGCGCAGGCCCCGGGTCGTGGCCTCCCGCGCGAGCAGTTTGAAGTTGATGCGTCCGGTGGCGATGCGCGACCCCGGCGGCACGACGAAGACCACCCGCTCGTCTTCGCTGCCCCGCAGGCGCGCGACCGCGTCGGTGATCTCGTCGTCGTTGTCCAGGTACCAGACGGCCATCGCTAGCAGTCTGCCCTACCAGCGGAGTCCGCGTTCGAGGGGGCGGCACGCTGCGCGTGCGACCGGGCGCGGGGAGGTGCAGCCCCCTAGACGCGCATGCCCTTGAGCACGCGTGTGAGCGCCGCGTCCAGCGGCTCCTGTTCTTGCGCGGCTTCGACGGCCTGGAAGGCCAGCGCCATCGGTGTCACGTCCTGTTGGTCCACGAGCAGGCCGGTGGCATCGGTGATCTCGGTGACCGATGTCGGGCTCCATCATCGAGACCTGCGGCCGTCGGGCGAAGGGCAGGTTGGCGGCGAAGCCATCGGCCTCGAGTGCGGCGCGGATCTCAGGTAGAGCGGCCCCGCCGCCACACAGCTCGATGCGGCCGGGCAGCAGGCCGCCCTCGCGGAACTCCTCCAGCACGAGTTCGACCCCGGCCGCCCACACCGCGATGTCCTCGCCGATGATGGCCGCGACCTCGTCCGCGTCCGACGGCGTCTCTCCATGCGCATAGGCCACCTTGACGCGCTCGGCAGCCTCGAAGGCGAGGTCCAGCCGGTCGGCCAGTGACTTGGTGAAGGCGCGACCGCCGAGGGCGAACATGCGCGTGCCCTCGACCGAGCCGGAGCGCACGAGGGCCACGTCCGTGGTGCCACCGCCGACGTCGATGAAGAGCGCGCCCGACTGGCCCAGTTGCTCGCCGGCGATGGAGCGGGCTACGGCGTATGGCTCGGCCACGACCTTGATGAGCTGCAGGCCCAACCGCTCCACGACCAATTCGAGTGCTCCGAGGTGCACCAGCGGGGCGTAGGCATTGAAGACCGAGATACGCAGGTGCCGGCCCTGGAAACCGACCGGGTTGGAGACGGCATAGCCGTCGATGCCGGCGGAGGCGACACCGGCATGGACCAGGCGCACGTCGACGTTGGGCAGGCCCGTCTCCCAGGTGATCGTGCGTTGGGCCTCGGCGGCGGAATCGGACTCGATCTCCTCCAGTAGCCGCTCCAGCTCCGAGTGCGTGACCGAGCTGTTGGGCCGCCGCCGTTCCACGGTGCGTGTCGTGGTGAAGCCCTTGACCAGCTCGCCCGCGATGCCGATGATGACCTTCTCGGCCCGCCGCCCTGACATCTCCTCGGCCTCGTCGAGGGCTGCCCGACAGTTGCGCACCACCGCGGGGATGTCCGCGACCGTGCCCGACTGCATGTGGGCCAGTCCCTGGCGACGGCGACCCACGCCGGTGACCGTCGCGCCGCCGCCATCTGCGTACTCGAAGACGAGGGCCTTGGCGTATTCGGTGCCGATATCGAGCGCGAGCTGGGCAGGGTTGGGCGCGGGACCGGCCGGGCGACGGAACACGCGCTGCAGCAGGGACATGGCCCTACCCTTCGAGTCGCTCGCGCAGTCTCTCGATGGCCGTCTGGAGAGCGGCGGGTTCGGGCACCTTGCCTTGGGCCATGCCGGCCTTGCCCCCGCCCTTGCCCCCAGCCTCGGCCACCGCATCGCGCACCAGTTCGCCGGCGTCGATGCCCTGTTCGATGAGGTCGTCGCTGACGGTCACGAACAGCTGCGGCTTCTCGGGATCGTCGAGACCCGCGGCGATGACCCCGCTCTTGAGCGCGGCGCGGACCTCCTTGGCCCAGGCGCGAAGCTCCTCCATCGAGCGGAACCCGCCGGTCATCGACACGAAGGCGCCCTTGTGCAGGATCTCGGCCGCCTTGGCCGCGGCACCCGCCGACGGCACCAGGCCGCTCGCGCGCCTCTCGCGCTTCTGCTCCTTGAGGCCTTCGATGCGTGAGACGAGCTGTTCGCCCGACTGCACCCCGGCCGCGGCGACGGCCGCCTCGAGCAGCGCGAAGCGCTCCTCCGTGAGTGCCTCGGCGGCCTCACCCGTGACGGCTTCGATGCGGCGCATGCCCGAGCCGATGGAGCGTTCGCCGGTGATGATGAAGCCGCCGATCTGGCCGGTGGCACGGCAGTGTGTGCCGCCACACAGCTCGTGGCTGTAGCCCTCGACGCGCACCGTACGCACGGTCTCGCCGTACTTCTCGTCGAAGAAGGCGTCAGCACCGGCGCTCTGGGCCTCGGCCATGGTCATGTGCTCGGGCGTGACCGACCGGTCCTCGCGGATGACCCGGCGCACTTCCGCCTCGATGGCCCGCTTCTCCGCCTGCGTGAGGCCGCGATCGGAGGGGTAGTCGAAGCGAAGGTAGTCGGGCGTGACGAGCGATCCGGCCTGGCGGGCACCTTCGCCAAGGGTGTTGCGCAGGGCGCGGTGGAGCACGTGCGTGCCGGTGTGGTTGCGCATGGTGCGGGCGCGCCGCTTGGGGTCGACCTCCGCCTGCACCTGTTGACGCCGGCCGATCTGGCCGTGGAGTCGTCCGTGATGGACGATCAGCCCGGACACCGGCCGCTGGGTGTCGGTGACGGTGAAGAGGACCGCACCGTCCTCGTCGCGGAGCACGCCCTGGTCTCCGATCTGGCCGCCGCCCTCGGCGTAGAAGGGTGTCTCGTCGAGCACGATCTGCGCCTCCGCTGCGGCCTCGACCTGGCCTTCGGCGTCGCTCCGCGCTTCGAGCTCCTCGAACTCCGTGCCGTCGCGGACGATGGCCTGGACACGACCGGGCGCGGACGTCTGCTCGTAGCCCAGGAATCTCGAGTCACCGACACGGCGCTTGACGCCATCGAACAGCGCCATCATCTCGGCCTGCCGGGCCAGGTCCTGCTTCTTGCCCGAGCGGCTGCGCTCGCGCTGCTCCGCCAGGGCGGCCTCGAAGCCGACGCGGTCCACGCGCACGCCGTACTCCGCCGCCAGCTCGACGGTGAGATCGATGGGGAAGCCGTACGTGTCATGCAGGCGGAAGGCCGTCACCCCATCGAGCACCGGGGCATCGGCCGGCACGTCTTCCACCGAACGACCGACGACGCGCTCCGCGCTCGTGAGCGAGATGAGCGCCTCCTCGAAGTGGTTGGTGCCCGCGGTGAGCGTACGCGCGAACGCGGTCTCCTCGCGCAGGATCGCGCCGATGATGGCGTCGCGCCGCTCGCGCAGGACCGGGTAGGCCTCGCCCATGAGGTCGATGACGACTTGCGCGGTCTCGGCCAGGAAGGGCTCCTCGCGACCGAGCAAGCGTCCATGCCGCACGGCACGGCGCACGATGCGCCGGAGCACGTAGCCCCGACCCTCATTGGCGGGCAGGATGCCGTCGGCGATGAGGAAGGTGATCGCGCGCGAGTGGTCGGCGATGACCTGGTAGCTGAAGCGCTCGCTCTCGAAGGCCTCCGGATCGTGCCCGAGCAGCTCGCGCATCTTCTGGTGGATGGGGATGAAGAGGTCGGTGTCGTAGTTGGTGGGTACGCCCTGCAGCACCGAGGCCAGGCGCTCAAGACCCATGCCCGTGTCGACCGACTTGAAGGGCAGCTCGGTTCGTGGCCCCTCGAGCGCCTGGTCGAACTCCATGAACACGAGGTTCCAGATCTCCAGCCAGCGCGGGCAGGTCTCGGTGTGGTCGGGCACGCAGCCCTCACCCTCGCGTGAACTCGACCCCGCGGTCGAAGTGGATCTCGCTGTTGGGACCGCACGGGCCGGTGTCGGCCATGCGCCAGAAGTTGTGGTCGTCGCCACCGTCGACATCACCCCAGCGCGCCATGCGCTCGGGCGGCAGGCCGATCTCGTCGCGCCAGATGGCCCACGACTCCTCGTCGTCGGTATAGGTCGTGGCCGCCAGGCGGTCGCCCGGGATACCCAGGTCCTCGGTCAGGAACTCCCAGGCCCAGTGGATGGCCTCGCGCTTGAAGTAGTCACCGAAGGACCAGCTGCCCAGCATCTCGAAGAGGGTGTGGTGCCGCGGCGTGCGGCCGACCTCCTCGAAGTCGTTGTGCTTGCCGGCCACCCGCAAGCAGCGCTGAGAATCGACGGCGCGCGAGTAGGAGCGAGCTCGACGCCCCGGAAGACGTCCTTGAACTGGACCATGCCGCTGTTGGTGAACAGCAACGTCTGGTCGCCCGCCGGCACGAGGCTGGCGCTCGGCACGACCTCATGGTCGCGCTCCTCGAAGAAGCGCAGGAAGCGCGAGCGGATCTCGTCCGTGGACAGGGGTTGCATACGGGCCTCGGCGAGTGGCCCGGTTCTCGTTGTCAGGCATGTGCTCGCGAGTGTAGCGAACGACGGGCGCCCGACACGGAGATGCCCGCGAGAGTGGAGGCTCTCGCGGGCAGGCGAACGTGTCGTCGGCTACTCGGCGTCGTTGTCGACGAGCGTATCTCCCGGCTGGCCGAAGGTCGTGACCATCGCCACCATGTACTGGCCGTCGGTCACGTAGGCATCAGAGCCGCGGTACGGCTCCGCGAGGAAGTCCGCGTCAGCGACCCACTGCACGTTCTCGGTGTTGCCCACCTCGAAGCGCGACTCCTCGGTGAACGTCATGCCGCAGTTGCCGTCCGGACGGTCCAGCACGAAGCCTGCGAAGAGGTCACCGATGGCCTGCCGTCCCTTGACCACGGTGCCGTCGGCGAGGTGGATCTCTGCGTCCTCCGGATACTGTGCCATGAGGCCAAGCCAGTCGCAATCATTCAGTACGCGGATGTGCTCGGCGTAGGTCTCGTAGGCGTTGGCCTGCGGGATGAGCATGTCCGAGACTCTCCCCGGTGTTGGGGTTCTCCACGGGCGTCGTCGGCTCACCCTCCTGGGCCAGCGCGGCCGTGGAAGCTGAGAGCGCCAGCGCCAGGGCCAGGACCCCTGCGGTCGTGACGGATCGAGACATGTTCCCTCCTCCGTGCTGATCGGTGGCACGTACCATCGATTATCGATACTCGATGATACGCTCGGTGTCAACGATGCTCCACTGAGCTTCGGTGAAGATTTCCTGCAGGTTCGAGGACGGGCGGCGGAGCCGACCGCTAGGGTGCGCCCCAGATGTCCGCTCCACCCGTGACACCCCTCCTCCGTGTGCTCGCCGTGGCCCTCGCCGGGGGCCTCGTCGTGAGTGCCTGTACCTCGCTGCAACTGACGTGGGTGCCGGGCACACCACCGGCGGCGAAGACCGCCCAGGCGATCGCGGCTACGCCCAGCCCGAAGCCGAGCCCGACCGAGGCAGCGCAGGACGAAGCCGAGGCGGCGGCGACCAAGGCCGTGACCAAGCAGGCCAAGGCCGCCACGGACCAGAAGACCGTGATCCGGCTCAAGCCGCGGCCGGTCGCCGGGCCGTTCGAGATGAACCTCTACCGCAAGGGCGACTTCGTGCACCAGGCCACCAAGGACTGGTGTGTGGCCGGCTCGACCTCGATCATGCTCAACATCCTCGAACCCGGGAAGCCCAAGGGCTCGGCCGCCTTCCAGCAGAAGCTCTACCAGCGCGGTCGGTCGCTCTCGCCCAACCAGCGCAAGCTGGGACCCATCGGCATCGACCTGATCGGCTGGGCGGCGCTGCTCAACAAGCGCGGGCACGGTCCCTACGTGGTCGAGGCCTCGGCGACCCGTCGCGGCGCCATCCGCAAGGCGGCCCAGGCCATCCGCCTCACCGGCAAGCCGGTGGGCCTGGTCACCTGGCGCGGCGCCCACTCCTGGGTGATGTCCGGCTTCACCGCCACGGCCGATCCGGCCTATCGCAAGGACTTCACGGTCAAGGCCGTCTACATCCAGGACACCTGGTATCCCTACGTCAGCACGATCTGGGGTGCGTCGGACCCGCCCAACACACTCGTGCCCGTGGGTCGATTGAAACAGGACTACCTGCCCTACGCCCGGCCCGCGCGCGAAGTGGCCCGCACGGGACGGCAAGTTCATGCTCATCCTGCCGGT
The DNA here is from genome assembly GCA_963716815.1 of uncultured Chloroflexia bacterium. Classification (GTDB taxonomy): domain Bacteria; phylum Chloroflexota; class Limnocylindria; order Limnocylindrales; family CSP1-4; genus JAFMJV01. The sequence goes on along the minus strand of CAVQUM010000003.1, from coordinate 268,295 downwards.
GCTACCCAAGGGCACCGTCGCACGCTAGCAGTCACGCCTCCCACGGCGCTGCGGCTCAGGCCGCGTCAGACTCGGTGCGCAGGACGCTCGGCAGCTCCTGCTCCTCTTCGACCAGCGCGGCCTCCGGCGTCTCGCCGGCGGCATAGAGCTCCTTGGCCCGGTCCATCCACTCGTGGATCTTGCGGTTGACCTCCGGCGCGCCGACCAGGTCGACCGTCTTGTCCTGCGTCGCGAAGGCCGCGGGGTACATCACGAAGGCCTTGGTCTGCAGGCCGCCGAGGCCGCCATGGGAGCCGACCTGGTGCTCGAAGGGGGCGACCTCCTCGGTGGAGGGGTCGTACATGCTGATGACGAAGATGTCGCCGATGTGCTGATACGAATCGAGCTCGCGGAGGTTGGCGGGAGTGTGCTCGCTGTACCAGCGCAGTGGGTCCTCGCCCTCGACCTCGTCGGTCTCGAGGTTGCGCACGCCGTCGCGGCTGATGACCAGTGGGCCGTGCTCCTCGGAGCGGACCATGATGAAGCCGATGCCCTCGTGGCGCACCAGCCCGGGCAGGAGCTCCGGATGGAGCTTGGCGATGCCCTCGAGGCTGACGCGCTCGCGGACCTCGGTGAAGTAGATGTTGGCGAGATTGCCCGACGCCGCCACGATGAGGTCGGGGATCTCGTCGGCGCCCTCCTGCTTGTCGCCCTTGACCTCGGCCTCGTCGTTGATGTGCACGACGCCGTCCTCGGTGTCGCTGCGCAGCGCGCGGCTGACGATCCTGCCGGTCGTGCCCGGTGTGCGGCGAGGCCTCGGTCAGGAAGCGTGTTGACCGGGCCCCAGCCCTCGACATCGTTGCTCGCATCGAGGGAGGTGACGTCGCCCTCCATGAGGCTGCGGGTGAGCTCCTCGAGGCTGATGCCGTAGCGGTCCTCGAAGGGTGCGCCCTGGGTCTGGCCATGGTCGGAGACGAGGATGAAGTGGTACTCGCGCGGCGCATCCTCGGCGGCGCGCGCAAGGGAGCGCATCATGCGGTCGACGCGGTCGAGCTGCTGCATCGACTCGGGGCGCTCCGGCCCGGCGTGGTGGGCGACCTCGTCGTAGCCGAGGTAGTCGGCGTAGATGATCGGCGTGCCGCGGCCCATCTCGCCGATGATGAGGTCCACGACCATGTCCCGCATGATGGTGGTGGTGCTGGCCTTGAGGAACGGGAAGGGCATGCCCCGCCCGATGCGCGGCTTGACGTCACGCACTCGCTGGCGGCGGGCCTGGAAGTACTCGATGATCACCGCCGTCACGAACTGGGCGATGCCGCGGGTGAGGTTGTAGGGGTTGTAGAGGAACATGCTGAACGACTTCATCTGCAGCCCCTGGCCCTCCTTCGCCAGCTGGCTGTTGGTGGCGATGGCGCGGGTGGCGCCACCGGACACGAGGTTGCTGATGCTCGCGCCACCATCGCGCAGCAGGTCGCTCTCGTTGCGAGGCTCGTCGCTCGATCTCGAAGGCGTCCTCGGGATGGTTCGAGACCATGAGGTAGTTGCGTTCCTTCTCCCACCAGCGGAAGGCCGGGATGCCCGGCTGGACGCCGTGGAGGATGCCCACCTGGCCCGGCCGACGTCATCGAGGGCGCCAGCGCCTCGTACTTACCAAGGCGGTGCGTGCCCTCGGACAGCCAGTCGTTGAGGAAGGGCATGTAGCCCGTGCGCAGGGCGTCGCGCAGGATGGGCTCGGCGAGCCCGTCGATCTGGAGGATGACGAAGCCGGGGCCGGGCCGATCGTCGACGTCGCCGCTGACGCGAGCCATGCGCTTCATGGAGTGGCGGAAGAACGATTCGTCCTCGTCGAGCCCGATGATGCCCACGAGCACGGTGTTGATGGCCGCGATGAGGATCGAGGCGATGAAGGCCACGAGGAAGCCGTCGATGACGATGCCCTCGACGAGCCAGCTGGCCACCAGCAGCGTCAGGCCCATGAAGACGACCGTCAGCACGGCGGTGACGATGACGTTGTTGATGCCGAGCGCCACGAACACGACCGGGCGCACCACGAAGGTGATGCCGCCGGCCACGAGCGTGACGAGGGCAGCGCTGAGCACGACGCTCCAGAAGCTGCCCACCCATTGGATGCCGTTCATGAACTCGCCGACGAGGAGCAGGGCGATGGTGTTGACGATGAGGACGGTGAGGCCGCGCATGAGCAGATGCCGCTTGCCTCGTGGCCAGTTCATGGCCGTGTCGTATTCGTCCTTCCAGACCGAGGCGATACGATGCGCCAGGCCCGGCTTCTGTGGCTTGGTGCCCAGGCGTTCCTCGAGCTCGGTGCGCTCGGCCGGTGGCGGCGCTTCGCCCTCCGGCGTCTGGGTGTCGTTGGAGTCCGGGGTGCTGCTCATGGCGAGACAGTATGCGGCTGAGCGACGGGCGTCCGCAGCGCGGCGATGTCGTTCGCAGAAGAGGGTGGCTCGGCCAGGCTCATGGATCCTCCTGCGCGTGGGAAGGCTAGTCTACCCATCTCGTGGACCGCATCCTTGACCTCCTCGCCCAGCTGACCGAGTGGATCGACTTCGCTGACCGCTCTGGTGACCGATTCGCCGATCACCTACCTCGCCATCTTCTTCATGGCGGCACTGGACGTGATCGTGCCCATCATCCCGGCGGAGGCGACGGTGACCGCGGCCGCGGTGCTCGCAGGCCAAGGTCAGCTCAACATCGTGTGGGTCATGATCGCCGCCGGCCTCGGCGCCTTCGTGGGCGACAACGTGGCCTACTGGATCGGTCGGGCGGCAGGCCGGCCGTTGGTGGAGAAGGTGCTGCGCGGCAACACCGCACAGCTCGACGTCGTGCAGGAGCAGTTCGACCGACGGGGCGGGCTCTTCGTCATCATCGGCCGCTTCATCCCGGGCGGTCGCACGGCCGTGGCCATCGGTGCCGGCGTACTCCACTTCAGCTGGCCACGGTTCGTCCTCTACGACGGCATCGCGGCGGTCGTCTGGGCCCTTCAGGCAGCCCTGCCCGGGTTCATCGGAGGCGCGCTCATCCAGGACCAGCCATGGCTGGCCATGCTCATCGGCTTCGTGCTCTCGGCGCTTCTCGCAAGCGGCATCTACCTCTTCCAGCGATGGCGCGACAAGACTCGCGCCAGGGAGATCCCGGTCAAGCCGGCGGTCATCGGCATGGGTACCGTGGACGCAGCCATCGAGACCCACGAGCAGGCGGTCGCCGAGGTGGAGGCAGAGCAGGCCGCGGACTGATCAGCCCCGGCGTGGGCGGATCTGGCCGTGCTCCTCGGTCGCCTCCGGTCGTCGTGTGGCGAGGGTGCTGATGACGATGGCCATGCCGATGCCCACCCAGGCCAGGGCCGAGGCCCACAGCAGGCTGTAGTCGCCCAGGCGCAGGACGTCGCCGACACGCGCCCCGATGGCCTGGCCCAGCAGCGCGCCGGTGACCGCGCCCAGCAGCACCGCGGGGACATGCCAGCCCAGGTTGCCGCGCACGAAGATGTAGATGCAGGTGTGGAAGGCGCCGACGAGGAGCGAGAGCACGAAGGCCGGCTCGAGGACGAAGGTGGCCAGACCGCCGCTCATGTCGTGCCCGTGCTCAGGCCGTGGCCGAGGCGGCGGTCCCGATGCGGCCACCGCCGATGACGGCGTTCTCGTCGTCGTAGAAGACCGCGGCCTGTCCGGGCGCCGGCGCCCAGGCCGGCCGCTCGAGTTCGACCCGCCAGCGATCGTCGCTCTCGGGCACGCGCAGCACCGTCGCCGGCACGAGCTCGGCCCGGTGGCGGATGCGTACGCGTGCGCGGAAGGGCGCGGGAGGTGGGCTGTCGATGAAGGCCGCATCCTCGAGCTCGAAGGCGCTGCGATAGAGGTCCTCGCGGCGTCCCAGCGTGACGAGGTTGGCGGACGCGTCGATGGACGAGACGTACTGGCGCTCACCGAGCGCCACGCCCAGGCCGCTGCGCTGGCCCACGGTGTAGGCCGCCGCGCCGGCGTGCTCGCCGACGTGCTCGCCGTCGGCGTCGACGAGTGGCCCTGGCGTCGGCCGCCAGTCCGTGCGTCGCTCCAGCTCGACCCGGTAGTCGTCCTCGCGCACGAAGCAGATCTCCTGGCTCTCGGGCTTGTCGGCCGTGACCAGGCCGTGGCGCCGCGCCACCGCTCGCGCCTCCGGCTTGGTCAGCTCGCCCAGCGGGAAGCGGGTGTGGGCCAGCTGCTCCTGGTCGAGACCGTAGAGGAAATAGGTCTGGTCCTTCTCCTCGTCGAGACCGGTACGCAACCGATAGCGCGTCCGACCGTCGGGCTCGACCACCGGGTCGACGCGGGCGTAGTGGCCCGTGGCCACCGCGTCGGCGGCGTAGAGATGGCGGGCCCGCCCGAGGAGCGCCCCGAACTTGACCAGTGAGTTGCACTCCACGCAGGGGCTGGGTGTGCGTCCGTCGAGGTAGGCCGCGAAGAACGGCGCCATCACGCCCTCGCTGAACTCGCGCTCGAGGTTGAGCACGTAGAAGGGGATGCCCAGCTGTCCGGCCACGCGTCGGGCATCCTCGGCCGCATCGAGCGAACAGCAGGAGCGGTTGCTGGCACTGTAGCTGTCGGCGCCGTCGTGCAGGCGCATCCACACGCCCACGACGTCGTGCCCGGCTTCGGTCAGCAAGGCCGCGGCGGCGGACGAATCCACGCCCCCGGACATCGCGGCCAGGACGCGCTCGCCGCTCACGAACCCGACTCCCCAGCCGCGGCCAGCCGTGCCCGCCCCCGACGCACGCGCTCGATGATCGAAGGGAGGACGCGGGCGACCGCATCGACGTCGTCGTCGCTGGTGGTGCGACCCGGCGAGAGGCGCAGGGAGCCACGCGCCTCGGCCGGGGGGTAGCCCATGGCGCTGAGGACGTGCGAGGGTTCGGTGGAGCCGCTGGTACAGGCCGAGCCGGTGGAGCAGGCGACCTCCACGAGGTCGAGGCCGATGACGATGTCGTCGCCGCCCGCATCGCGCACGATGAGCGAGAGCGAGTTGGGCAGGCGCTCGACCGGATGGCCGGTGAGCTCCACGCCCTCGATGTCCAGGAGCACGTCACGCAGCCGGTCACGACGGGCGGTCACGGCCGGGACCGTCTGGGCTCGCTCGGCTGCGGCCAGGTTGAAGGCGGCGGCCATACCGACCGCTCCGGCGACGTTCTCGGTGCCGGCCCGGCGGTAGCGCTCCTGTGAGCCGCCGTGGACCTGCGGCAGGATGGCCGTCCCGCGTCGGATCCAGAGCGCGCCCACGCCCTTGGGCCCCTCGACCTTGTGCGCGGCGAAGGAGACGAGATCCGCATCGAGGGCCTCCATGTCGAGCCGCTGCCAGGCGGCAGCCTGCACCGCGTCGACGTGCACCCGGGCCGACGACCCTGCTCGCACGCGCTCGATCAGTGCCGCGATGGGTTGGATCGTGCCGACCTCGTTGTTGGCCCACTGCAGGCTCACGAGGATCGTCTTGTCGGTGAGGGCCGCGGTCAGCTCGTCGGGATCGACCCGTCCGTAGCGGTCGACCGCGAGCTTGCGCACCTCGAAGCCGTACTTCTCCAGCAGCAGGCACGACTCCAGCACGGCCTTGTGCTCGACCGCGGTCGTGATGATGCGGTGACCCTCCGCCTTGCCGGCCCAGGCCGCACCCTTGACCGCGAGGTTGATGGCCTCGGTGCCGCCGCCGGTGAAGACGAGCGCGCGCGGCTCGGCGCCGATGGCCGCGGCCAGGCGTTCGTGGGCCTCATCGAGGGCGGCTCGGGCACGCCGGCCGGGTCCGTGGGGTGAAGACGGGTTGGCCTGCTCGCCGGTGAGGTGCGGCAGCATCTGCTCCAGCACTTCGGGACGCAGCGGCGCGGAGGCTGCATGGTCGAGGTAGACGGTCACGGCGTGATGATACGGCGGGCTCGCCAGCGTGCCCGCTAGCGCCCTGCGGTGGCTTCGCGCTCCGCTGCCCGCCGGCGGTCCTCCTCGCGACCGCGCTCACGGCGGCGATCGTGCACCGAGAGCAGGCGCTTGCGCAGGCGGATCGACGAGGGCGTGACCTCGACCAGCTCGTCGGCGGCGATGAACTCGATGGCCGACTCCAGCGTCATCGGCGGAGGCGGCGTCAGCCGCAGCGCATCGTCGTGCGAGTGGGTGCGGATGTTGGTCAGCTTCTTCTCCTTGGTCGGGTTCACGTCCATGTCACCCGGGCGCGAGTTCTCACCCACGATCATGCCTTCGTACACGGCCACGCCCGAGCCGATGAACAGCGTGGCGCGGTCCTGCAGGTTGAAGAGGCCGTAGGCGTTGGAGGTGCCGGAGCGGTCGGCCACGAGCACGCCGCTGGTGCGGTGCTCGACCTCGCCGGCCCACGGCCCGTAGCCCTCGCCGATCTGGTGCAAGAGGCCCGTGCCGCGCGTCTCGGTCAGGAACTGACCGCGGTAGCCGACCAGTCCGCGCGTGGGCATGATGGCTTCCAGGCGCGTGCGGCCGTCGGCGTCGGTGGTCATCTGCTGCACGCGAGCGCGGCGCGCGGCCAGCGAGGCGGTGACGGTGCCGATGTGCTCGGGCGGGATGTCGATGCTCACCCGCTCGTACGGCTCGTGGATCTCCTCGTCCACCCGGTGCAGCAACACCTCCGGGCGAGACACCTGCAGCTCGAAGCCCTCGCGGCGCATCTGCTCGATGAGCACGGCCAGCTGCAGTTCGCCGCGGCCGCGGACCTCGAAGGTCTCGGCCGTGCCGGTGGGGCGGAACTCGATGCTGACGTTGCCCAGCACCTCGCGCTCGAGGCGGGCCCGGATCTGGCGCGAGGTCAGGTATCTGCCCTCGCGGCCGGACATGGGCGAGGTGTTGACGCCGAAGGTCATGCGCAGGGTGGGTTCGTCGACGGTCAGCCGCGGCAGCGGCCGTGGGTCGGCCGGGTCGGTGATGGTGTCGCCGATGGTGATCTCCGGCAGGCCTGCCAGGGCCACGATGTCGCCGGGCCCAGCCTCCTGGATCTCCACCAGCTCGATGCCCTGAGCGTGGGTCAGCGAGGTGACGGTGCCGTCGAGGCGTACGACGCGGCCGGGTTCGACTTCGCCCGCGGGCGTCTCCTCCTCCTCGCGCAGCACGCTGATGCGCTGGCCCATGCGCACGCGCCCGTTGCGCATCCGGCCGATGGCCATGCGCCCGACGTAGTCGTTGGCGCTGAGGTTGGTCACGAGCAACTGCAGCGGGTGGTCGGGCGTGTAGGTCGGCGGCGGGGTGTGCTCCACGAGCAGGTCCAGCAGCGGCCGCAGGTCTGTCCCCGGCTGGGTCAGGTCCAGCGTGGCTGTGCCGGTGCGGGCGTTGGTGTACACGATGGGGAACTCGATCTGGTGCTCGTCCGCGCCGAGGTCCATGAACAGCTCGTAGACCTCGTCCACGACGGCCGCGGCGCGGGCGTCGTCACGGTCGATCTTGTTGATGGCCACGATCACCGGCAGGCGTCGTTCCATGGCCTTGGCCAGCACGTAGCGGGTCTGTGGCAATGGCCCCTCGGCCGCGTCGACCAGCAGCAGCACCGAGTCGACCATGAGCAGGCTGCGCTCGACCTCGCCACCGAAGTCGGCGTGCCCTGGCGTGTCGACGATGTTGAGGCGGATGCCGCCGTAGTCGATGCCGGTCTGCTTGGCCAGGATGGTGATGCCACGCTCGCGCTCGAGGTCCATCGAATCCATGATCCGCTCGGCCACGACCTGGTCCTTGCGGAAGGCACCCGACTGGCGCAGCATGGCATCGACCAGCGTGGTCTTGCCGTGGTCGACGTGGGCCACGATGGCGACGTCGCGCAGGTCGGTGCGCGCGACGACTGCAGGCATGGTGGTCGAAGGGGTCGTAGTCATGGAGGCATCGATTGTCGCACGGGACCGCCGAGTACCCGTATGCTGGCGCGGTGAAGGTTCGCGAACCCGTCGCCCGCCCCCTCGACGTCGTGGCTGTGGAGCTGCTGCTCTCGGCCGGACAGGCCTTCCTCGCCGGCGTGCTGCTGTACCTCGCGGTGGGCTTGTGGGAAGACCGCGGCGTGGGCCTCGGCTCGGCGGCAGCCGTGCTGGTGCTGCTGGGGCTGGCCGTCGGCGGTGCCTGGCTCTACTGGCTGCTCGGCGGCGTGGGCTGGCCCATGGCCGCGGCCAACGCCGTCGCGGGCATCTTCCTCGGCGCACTCCTGCTGTTGACCTGGTTCGGCGAGGCCTTCCGCGTGGGCGGTGCACCGCTCCTGCTCTCGGTGGCTGCAGCGATCTACGGTGTGGTCGCGGGCGTCTTCCTCGATTCGCCCCGGCGCTGGCGCTGGGACCAACGTGAGAAGCTGCGTCCGGGCACGCACGTGCCGCGCGTCTCGGCCACGACCGAGGCGCTGGCGGCACGGGTACCGCGGTCGCTGCCGCGTCGCGAGCCGGCGCCGGAGCCGGTCAGTGAGCTGGCTGCCCGCATCGGATCCACGCCGCTGCCGCCGGCTACGGCCGGTGCTGCCGCTCCCGCCCCGGGCGAGCCGGCCGCCATGGGATCGTCATCGGCCCCTCCCCCGCTTCCCGAGCCGGATTCCCCGTTGACAGAGGCGCCCCCGGTCGAGGGCGCGCACCTGGAGGTGCCGGAGGCGCCGGAGCCGGTGCTGCCCACGCCTCGTCTGAGACGCTCGGGTGAGACGGCCGCAGAGGTCGATGAGGCTGGCGGCGCAGACGCGGCCATCGAGCTGCCGACGATGATCGGCCCCAAGGCCCAGCGCTCGCCGTGGGCCTGGGCCGCACCGCCTGAGTGGAACCGCGATGAGGACGATGAGCCCGGGCCGGGCCGCTCGTCGGGCGGGTCATGACCGTCGCGGCGGTGATCGTGCCCGACGGCGTGCGCGAGGCGCTGGCCGAGGCCACGGGCCGTGTGGCCGTGCGGCGCATCGTCGAATTGGCCTGGGCGGGCGGAGCCATCCCCATCGTCGTGGTGGCCTGCGATCCTGACGGTCGCATCGCCGAGGCGCTCGAGGGTTCGCCCGCCAGTGTGGTCGACCCGGGCAAGGCCTCCGAGGTCCGCACCTATCGGCTGGGCGCGGAAGCAGCCGCGGCGGCGGTGCACGAGACGAGCGCCGTGTTGCTCTGGCCGGGCCACATGACCTGGGCCGATCCCGAGACCGTGACCTCGCTCATCGAGGCGCACGGCCGGCGCGCGGACATCGTGACCCGGCCCCGGCGGGCAGGCGAATCGGGCTGGCCCGTGCTGGTGCCGCTGGCGAGGTTGGAGGCCGTCCTGGCGGGCCACGGTGGCTCCATCGACGAGGCCCTGGCCGACGTCGAGGCCGCGACCGTGGAGCTGGGCGATCCCGGCTCGGTGCTGGGAGTGGAGGTCTCGCTCGACGAACTGCCCGACTACGCTGGACCCCCCGAGCCGGTGGGCGGGCCGCCGCCGGAGTGGGGTGCCGCCGCCGCAGACACGCCCGAACCCGAGCTCAGGGGCTGACCGTCCCGATCCTCGTCTGAACGTGTCGCATCGCGGACGCTCGATGACGAAGCCGGGCCGCGCTGGGAACCCCGGTCGCGACCCGGACCTCTGAGCGCCCGACCGCGACCGCCGACCGCCAACCGCTGGGAGGTCGAGCTCGACACGGCCGACGGCGCAGCGCCTGCGACGTGGCCCCGTGGGGGTCGGTCCGGCGAGCATCCACAGCGAGTCGCGCGCGGGGTCGCCCCGCGCACACTCAGTCGCGCGTCGGCTTCCCGGGTTTGCGCATGAGGCCCAGCTCGTCGAGCTGCTCGGGGTGCACCGGTGAGGGTGCGTCGAGCATGAGGTCGGAACCGGAGGAGGTCTTGGGGAAGGCCATGACCTCGCGGATGTTCGACTGGTCGGTGAGCAGCGCGATCCAGCGATCGACGCCGAGCGCGATACCGCCGTGGGGCGGCGCGCCGTACTCGAAGGCCTCGAGGATGCCGCTGAACTGCTCCTCCTGGGCCTCGGCCGAGTGGCCCATGAGCGAGAACGAGCGCGACAGCATCTCGCGCGTGTGGAAACGGACCGAACCACCCCCGAGCTCCCAGCCGTTGAGCACGATGTCGTACTGCTGCGCGCGGGCACGTCCGGCCGGGTCCGCATGGCTGGCCTCGAGGGGGTCACCGGAGAGGGTCGTGAGCAAGTCCTCATCCTCGGGCAGGACCGCGCTGAAGGGGTTGTGCGTGGCGTCCCAGCGACCGTTGTCCTCGTCCCACTGGTACATCGGGAACTGGTGCACCCAGACGTAGCTGAGGACCGAGCGGTCGAAGAGGTCGTGGCGCTCGGCCAGCTCGACGCGCAGTGCGCCCAGCACCTCCTGGGCCACGATGTCGTCGTCGGCCACCATCAGCACCAGGTCTCCGTTCCCGGCACCGGCCTCGGCCGCGAGCTCCCGGCACATCGACTCGCCCACGATCTTGACGATCGAGCCGCGGATGCCGCCGTCCACGTCGAGTGCCAGCCACACGAGGCCGCCGGCACCGGCCTTCTTCGCCAGCTCGGTCAGCTCATCGACCTGCTTGCGCGTGTAGCGGCCGAGACCGGGTGCTGCGAAGCCGAAGACGCGGCCGCCGCCGTCGAGCACGGACGCGAAGACACGGAAGCCGCTGTCCGCGACCAGCGCGCCCAGGTCGTGCAGTTCCATGCCGTAGCGCACGTCGGGCTTGTCCGAGCCGAAGCGGTCGATGGCCTCGCGGTAGGTGAAGCGCGGGAACGGGTCGTGCAGCAATGGGCGGTCGGGCCTCACGGCGCGGGTCACGGCCAACGCCATCTCCTCCACCCAGGCCATCACGTCGGTGTCGTTGACGAAGCTCATCTCGAGGTCGAGCTGCGTGAACTCCGGCTGGCGGTCACCGCGCAGGTCCTCGTCGCGCAGGCAACGAGCGATCTGGTAGTAGCGGTCGAAGCCGCTGACCATGAGCAGCTGCTTCATCTGCTGCGGGCTCTGGGGCAGCGCGTAGACCGAGCCCGGCTGCAGGCGCGAGGGCACGATGAAGTCACGCGCGCCTTCGGGCGTCGACTTGATGAGGAGGGGCGTCTCGATCTCCACGAACCCGGCGTCGTCGTGGGCATCGCGGATGGCCTTGACCAGCTTGCTGCGCGTGATGATGCGCTGCCGCAGCGGCTCGCGCCGCAGGTCGAGGTAGCGATAGGTGAGCCGGATCGACTCGTCCACCTCAGCTTCGGGGTCGTTGATGGCGAAGGGCGGGGTCAGGGCCGAGGCCAGGATCTCGATCTCGGTCGCTCGCAGTTCGACCGCGCCCGTGGCGAGCTTGTCGTTCTCCATGCCCTCGAGGCGGCGCGTGATCGTGCCGTGCACGCGCACCACGTACTCGCTCCGCACGCTCTCGGCGACCTGGTGCGCGCGTGGGGCATCGGCGTTGTCGATGACGACCTGGGTGATGCCGTAGCGGTCACGCAGGTCGAGGAAGATGAGCTGGCCGAGGTCGCGGCGGCGGTTGACCCAGCCGGCGAGCGTGGCGGTCTTGCCCACGTCACCGAGACGGGCATCGGCACAGGTCAGGTCACGGAAGGTGGTCGGTCTCACAGGGCAGCACACACTCGGTGGAGGGATGTATCCCCGCCAGCCTAGCGGACGATGCCCGTCGGGGTGCGCCCGGACGGGCACACCGGGGGTGGTCGGTCTCAGCCGCTCCCCGACAGCGCCCGCTCCAGGATGGCTCGCATGGAGGGCTGTAGCTTCACCGCGAAGGTGTTGGTGAGGTGGCTCTTGTCGCGCCACATCAGGATCTGGCCCTGGACCAGCGGGCACGGGTCGTAGCTGCAGATCTTGCCGAAGAGCGTGCGGAAGTCGGCTCCTCCTGCCCGGGCGGCCCGGCGCAGGCCCAGCTCGACCCGCCGGGACCAGGCAGGCGGCTTGGGTGTGACACAGGCGGAGATGTCGCGAGGGTTGCGCGCGAGGCAGGTGCGCGGGTTGCCGTAGTTGGGCGGGACATCCCCGAGCACCAGGGCCTGCGAGCGCTCCGGCAGCCACTTGAGCGTTCGCGCCAGGGCCTGCTGCCACAGCAGCGGCCAGCGGGACTTGGCCTCCGCCCGCCCCTTGGGCGAGTACAGCCGGTAGCGTTCCGAGCTGGTGATGATGACGAGGTCGGGCGGGTCGGCCTTGAGTTTGGCCATGACGTTCCGCCGCCAGGTCCGGCAGGTCTTGCCCCCATCGACCCGAAGCTGGCTGCCCGTGTTGATGCCCAGGTAGGGCGGGCAGGCGGTCTTGGTCATGACCGTCAGGCGCCAGCCCTTGCTCGCCGCGATGTTGCGGATGGGCGACGACCACATCATCGCGTGCGAGTCGCCCACGAGGACGATGGTCGTGGCGCTGTCCTTCGGGCCGAACGAGCAGGTCACGGGCCGGGAGCGGCGGTCCTCGGTCTGGCACTTCCACCTGATGGGCGGGAAGGAGCGCACCGCCGCGCTGAGCGAGGGCTTGAGCTTGGTCGGAAGCGGGCGCTGGTCCTGCTCGCGGCCATTGCTGCGGCCGTCACGGTCGGCGTCCTCACGTGCGTCGGGAACCCCGTCGCGGTCGGTATCGCGGCGCTTGGGGTTGGTGCCGAAGCGCTGTTCGCCCAGGTTGCTCAGCCCGTCCTTGTCGTAGTCCTCCGCCGAGTCGACCACGCCGTCACGGTCGCTGTCGCTGCGGTCCGGGTCGGTCACACCCCAGCGCTGCTCGAAACCATCGCGAAGCCCGTCGTGGTCACGATCCGCGCCCACGGCCGGGAGTCCGCCCAGCGCGACCAGCGACACCACCAGGGCGACGGTCGAGAGGGCTCGCAGCGCTCGCATGTGCGCAGGCTACACCGGCGCGATCGTCGCCAAGGGTTCAGCCTGCGCCGGTCGCGACCAGTGGTGCCGGACGCGGTGGTCGGGGCTGCCCGCGGCGCGCGGTGCCGAGGGGTACGCCTCCGAGGATGAGGACCACGCCCAGGAACTGGGCCTCGGAGGGCTTCTCGGAGAGGATGATCATCGCCGCCAGCGTGGCCTTGCCGCCGCCGAGCGGGGGTGGGCGTCGAAGAGCTGGAGTGGGCGGTGGGTGGCCGCCTCCGTTCGCGGCCCGGACGTCACCGGATGCGAGCGCGCAACCGCTCGCGCCAGTCGCGCAGGCGGTACCAGGTGGGGTCAGCCACCAAGTCGAAGGTGCCCGGGTGTCGCAGGGGGGTGCCGCCGAAGCGGCGCTTGAAGAGGCTGAACCCCTCCCACGCCGGGTCGACGCTCTCGTCGTCGGGTTCGCGCACGCCCCACAGGTCGAGCGTGGACGTGCCGGCCTCGCGCAGTGCCCGCTGCAACGCGGCCATGGCCGCGTACGGTCCACGCTTGCGCGCCAGCTCCTTGTCTCGCGTGGAGGCCGCATAGAGGTAGAAGGCGCGGTCACCGGTGCGAGGCGCCACGGCCCCGGCCAGCGGCGTGCCCTCGTGCTCGGCGATGGCCATGAACCAGTCGCCACCCGCGGCCAGCGGAGTGGCGAGGCGGCCCAGGAACTCACGGCTGCGGATACGGAAGTCGCCCCGCTCCGAGGTCTCTGCCAGCAGCGCGTGGAAGACGTCGAGCAAGGCCGGGTCGCCGACGCGGTCGACCGTCACGCTGGTGCCCTCGCGGTCAGCGCGGCGTGACTCGGCGCGGGCGTCCTTGGACCAGGCTGCCACCGGATCGTCCCCGGCCTGCAGGTCGAGCACGCGCGTGGTCGGCGCTTGCAGGTCGAGCGTGGACTGTCCGGCAGCCTGCAGCACCCGCCGCAGGGCCGCGTCGGCCGCGGAGGCGCCGGTCCCGCGCGGATCGAGCTTGAGCACGATGCCCCTGCTCTCGCGAGCCTGGGCCTTGAGCCCGGTCAGCAGCCGCGCCAGCACCTCAGCAGCATCATCGCCCTCGCGATCCCACAGGGGGCCGTGCGGCACGTACTGGACGTTGCGCCCGAAGCTGGTGGCGCGGGCAAGGACCTGGGCCAGCCCGCGGATGCGACCGCCCCCGTCCACGACCACGAAGCGGCTCCAGCGCTCGCCCGGCTCCCCTGCCCCGGCCTGGCCCCAGGCCCACGACTGGAGCACGTCACCCTCCGGGCGTGAGGCCACGAAGGCGGCCCAGTCGGCGCGGTCGGCCTCGGTGGCCTCGCGCAGTGCCAGTGTCACCCTGTGACGGGGCCGGACTCAGCCGTCATCGCCATGGCGGTGTCCGGCGTGGGCGCGGCTCAGATCGCGAGCCAGCTCGGTGACGTTGACCTGTCGCTGCGTGCCGGCCATGAGGTCCCTGACCTGGACCTTGCCGGCCTCGAGTTCGTCCCCGCAGATGACCGCGAAGTGAGCCCCGGCCTTGGCCGCGCCGTCGAGCTGCTTGCCCAGCCGTCGCGAGGTGAGGTCGGGACGGCAGGCGAGGCCGGCACCGCGCAGCTCGGTCGCCAGCTGCAGGCGGACGACGGTGTCGTCGGGGTCGGCGCCGACCACCACCACGGCCGGCTTCCATGGCTCTGTGTGGGGCTGGGCATCCTGCTCCGCGAGCGCGATGGCAACGCGGTCGAGCCCGATCCCGAAGCCGATGCCCGGCGTGGGCTGGCCTCCCAGGAGCTCCACCAGGCCGTCGTAGCGTCCTCCACCACCGAGCGCCTGCTGCTGGCCGTGGGCACCGGCGCGGTAGAACTCGAAGGCGGTGCGCGTGTAGTAGTCGAGGCCGCGCACCAGTCTTGGCTCGGGGCGCGGCTCGATCGACACACCTCCCAGATGCGCGAGGAGCCCGTCGAAGTGCGTTCGGCAATCCTCGCAGAGGTGCTCGGTCATGGTCGGAGCACGCTCGACGAGCGGTCCCATGCGCTCGTCCTTGGAGTCGAGCAGTCGCAGTGGGTTGGTCTCGAGGCGTGCGCGCTCCAGCTCCGGCAGGTCGGCCTCGTGGCCGCGGAAGTAGGCGCGCAGCTTCTCGATGTAGGCCGGGCGGCAGGCGCCGTCGCCGATGGAGTTGACCAACACCTGCACATCGGTCAGGCCGACCTCGCCGAAGAAGGCCATGGCCAACTCGACGATCTCGGCGTCGATGGCCGGGCCTGGGTCGCCGATGGCCTCCACGTCGAACTGCCAGAACTGGCGGTAGCGACCGGCCTGCGGGCGGTCGTAGCGGAACATGGGGCCGGTCATGGTCAGCTTCACCGGCTGCGGCCACGTGCGCATGCCGTGCTGGACGTAGGCGCGCGCGATGCCGGCCGTGGGCTCCGGTCGCAGGGCCCAGCGCTCGCGCTCCGACTCCCCGCGGCCCGCCTGCACGCGGAAGAGCTCCTTCTCGACGACGTCGGTGACCTCGCCCACGCCGCGTTCGAAGACCGCCGAGCCTTCGAACATGGGCGTCTCGATGGGCGCAAAGCCGTAACGCATGGCCAGGTCGCGTGCAGCGTCCTCGAGGCGGAGGAAGACCGCGCGTTCGGGCGGAAGCAGGTCACGGGTGCCGCGGGGGGCCTGGAACTTGGACATCGTCCCCGAGTCTAGCCGCGTCGGGGGTCGGCCGGAGTGAGCGGGCTCAGGTGCGGTCGCGCTGGACCGAGTAGACGTCCTTGAGTTGCTCGAGGTGAGCCATCACCCGCGAGAGCTGCGCCACCGAGGAGACCTCGAGTGTGGCCTGCACCGTCGCGCGGTGATCCTTGTGCACCCTGACCGAGGCCGCCACGATGTTGATCTTGTCGTCGGCCATGACGTTGCTGATCTCGCCCAGCAGGCCCGTGCGGTCGTAGGCCTCGATGAGGATGGCGATGGGATAGGTCTGCTGCGCGGCCCTCTCCCACTCCACGTCGATCAGACGCTCCACGGCCTTCTCGTTGATGATGGTGGGGCAGGTCCCGAGGTGGACGGTCACGCCCCGCCCGCGGGTGATGAAGCCGACGATGGGATCGCCCGGGATGGGGTGGCAGCACTTGCTGAAGCGCACCAGGAGGTCGCCCACGCCGCGCACCCGGACGCCGCCCGGCTGAGGTGGCGGGGGTGCCACCTGCGGCAGCTGGACCTGGTCCACGTCGTCGACCACGCCCAGGCGCGAGACGATCTGCTGCGCTCCGATCTGACCGTAGCCCACGGCCGCGTAGAAGTCGTCGACCGTCTTGTAGTTGTGTTGCTCGACGAGCTCATCGAGCTTCTCCGAGGGCACCCGGTCCAACGAGGTCCGCGCCAGCCGGTGCAGCTCGCGGTCGAGGACCTGCTTGCCATGGGCGATGTTCTCGTCGCGTTGCTGGCGCTTGAACCACTGGCGGATCTTCTCCCGCGCGTGGCTGGTGGTGACGATGTTGAGCCAGTCGCGTGACGGGCCGTGGGCGCTCTTGGTGGTGACGATCTCCACGATGTCACCGTTCTTCAGCTTGGAGTCGAGCGGCACGAGGCGGTTGTTGACCTTGGCCCCGATGCAGGCGTGGCCGACCTCGGTGTGGATGCGGTAGGCGAAATCGATGGGCGTGGCCCCGGCGGGCATGTCCTTGACGTCACCAGCCGGCGTGAAGACGAAGACCTGGTCCTGGAAGATGTCGAGCTTGACGCCCTCGATGAACTCGGTCGCATCGCTGACGTCCTGCTGCCACTCCATGAGCTGGCGCACCCAGGCCAGCTTGGCGTCGTAGGCGCGATCCGAGCGCGAGCCTTCCTTGTAGCGCCAATGGGCCGCGATGCCGACCTCGCTGATGCGGTGCATCTCGTGCGAGCGGATCTGCACCTCCAGGGGCTTGCCATCAAGGGCCACGACCGCGGTGTGCAGGCTCTGGTAGCCGTTGTTCTTGGGCATCGCGATGTAGTCGTCGAACTGCCCGGGGATGGGTCGCCAGATGGAGTGGACCACGCCCAACGCGGCATAGCACTCGCGCACGTCCGCGACGAGCACGCGCAGCGCGTGGACGTCGTAGATCTCACCGAACTCGGCGCGCTTGCGCTGCATCTTCTTGTAGATGCTGAAGATGTGCTTGGGCCGGCCGGACATGTCGGCCTTGATGCCGGACTCGAGCAGGGCCTCGTCGAGCACGTGCATGGCGCGCTTGACGTAGGTCTCACGCGTGCGCCGGTGGCTCTCGAGCTGGCCCGCCAGCTCGCGGTAGGCCTCGGGGTTGATGTACTTGAAGGAGAGGTCCTCGAGCTCCCACTTCATCTGCCAGATGCCCAGGCGTTCGGCGAGGGGGGCGTAGATCTCGGCCGTCTGTTTGGCGATGCGCAGCTGCTTGGCTGGTGGCAGGGGGCCCAGGGTGCGCATGTTGTGCAGCCGGTCGGCCAGCTTGATGAGCACGACGCGGATGTCGTCGGCCATGGCCAGGAACATCTTGCGGATGTTCTCGGCCTGCTGCTGCTCGTGGGTAAGCGTGCTGAACTTGCTCAGCTTGGTGACGCCATCGACGAGGCGGGCCACGTCCGCGCCGAACCTTTCCTCCACGTCGCCCAGTGAGTACTCGGTGTCCTCGGGCACGTCGTGGAGGATGGCGGCCGTGATGGCCACCGGGTCCAGGCCCAGCTCGGCCAGGATGTGAGCCACCGCCAGCGGGTGGCTGACGTAGGGCTCGCCGCTCATGCGCTGCTGGTCGCCGTGCGCCTCGGCGGCGAAGGCGAAGGAGCTGGCGATGGGGCTAAGGTCGGCCTGCGGGTAGCGGTGCTGCAGTTCCTGCTCGACCTGCTCGAGCGTCCGCTGCATACCCTTGGGCGAGAAGTCCTCCGCGGGGGTCGGTCGCGCCCGACGCTTGGGTGCCACGGCCGTGCCGCCGGCGGTGTTGCTCGTCTGCTCGGTGAGAGGGCTGCTCATCGTGACTCGAGTGTAGCGAAGGGGCGGACGACGCCGACTCGCCGGGCTGGCCGGGGCTCCGGCATGGACGTCCTTTCGGTGGCGTGGTCCGGCGAGTGTAGCCGCACGCGGTCGCTCGCCACGAATGTGTACGGAACGTTATGCGGGCAGCACCACAGCCTTACCGAGGCATCGGGAGGAAGGTGTACGGTGCCGATGTGAAGCCGTGGTCCACCACCCTCCGCACGAGGGTGACGTCTCCCCTTGTCGTGCTCGCGATGTCGGCGCTGATCGTCACTGCGTGTACCACCGTCGCGTCGGGCGAAAGGGCCGTCTCGAGCGGATCGGAGTCGGGATCCGCGGTCGTGGCGCTCGTGACGGCTGCTCCGAGTGCGCTCGCGCTGACCGCTCCGACCGCGCTCGCGACGGCTGCGCCGAGTGCACCCGCCACGCCGGTCGTGAGCGCCACTCCGACCTGGGCGGCGACGGTGCGTCCGAGCCCGGAGGCGACCGCTACACCCTCACCCTCGCCCTCACCCTCGCCTGTCTTCGCGGCCGAGCCCAGCGCCAGCCCCCTGCCGGAGGCGCGCGTCGAAGCGGCAGCATCGGCCCTCGGTCAGAAGACGGCCGCCAAGCTGCAGCGCATCCTCGACAAGCAGGTGAACGACAAGGATGTCGCCGGCCTGCAGGCGGCGGTGCGCCTGCCTGACGGGGAGGTCTGGCTGGGAAGCGCGGGCGTGGCCGAGTTCGACCCCGCCCGTCCCATCGCGGACGACACCCAGTTCGCCATCGCCAGCGTGACCAAGACCTTCGTGGCGGCGCTCATCCTGCAGTTGGCACAGGAGGGCCAACTCGACCTGGACGCTACCTTTGGCCGCTACTTCCGCGACGCGCCACGCAAGGACAGCGTCACCGTGCGGCAGCTGCTGAGCCACACCAGCGGCATCTACAACTACTGGGCCAACCCGCGCTACACGCGCATCTCCGAGGCCTGGTGGAAGTCACCCAACGCGGGCGGACTCAAGGCGCGTTCACACCAGTGGACGTACGAGGAGATGCTCAAGCTGGTCAAGAGCGGCGGATTCAAGCCCGGCAAGGACTACGAGTACTCCAACACCAACTACCTCATCCTGGGCAAGGTCGCCGAGTCGGTCACGGGCCAGCCGCTGCACAAGCTGCTGCGCCGGCGCTTCGCCAAGCCGCTGGGCCTCGACGACACCATCTACCAGCCCGCCCAGAAGCCCAGAGTGGATGCGGCGCACGGGCACTGGGGCTGGCCCGGCGGACACACCGACCACACGAAGGACTCGCGCTATGTGCCCTTCATGGCTGCCGCCAGCATCGCCGACGCGGCGGGGGCCATGGCCTCCACCGCCCGCGACCTCGCCGAGTGGGCGGCAGCGCTCTACGGTGGCAACGTCCTCAGCGCGCAGATGCGCGCACAGATGACCGACTTCCAGCGGCCTGGCTGGTACGGCCTGGGTGCCGACGTGGCGGTCTTCGCCGGCCATCGGGCGCACGGCCATCGCGGCGGCATCCGCGGTTACGAATCGTCGATGTGGTACTTCCCCGATAGCGGGGTCTCGATCGTGCTCCTCTCCAACCAGGGCAACTGGCCCACGGACCCGGTCATGGCGAAGCTGGTGAAGGCGGTCCTGGGCTCGGCTTAGGGCACCAGGTCGCGCAGGGCCGCTCGTGCCTCCGCCACCTCGTCCCAGGGTCGCTCGCCTGCGGCGGTCTCGATGGTCTTCTCGTGACCCTTGCCCGCGAGCAGCACGACGTCACCCGGCCCTGCTGCCGCCAGCGCGTGGCGGATGGCCGCGGCGCGGTCGGCGATGAGGAAGAGGTCGTGGCCCTGGCGGCGTCCGGCCGCGCGGGCCCCGACCGCGATGCTCTCGAGGATGGCCTCAGGGTCCTCGCTGCGTGGATCCTCGTCGGTCAGCACCACGAGCCGGCAGCGCTCCCCGGCCGCGCGGCCCATGGGCTCGCGCTTGCTGGGGTCGCGGTCGCCGGCCGAGCCGAAGACCGCGATGAGCCCGCCGCGCGGGCCGGCCGGCCGTAGCTCATCGAGGACCTTGGCCAGCGACTCGGCGGTGTGGGCATAGTCGATGACCACGCTGAAGGGCTGTCCCTCGTCGATGCGCTGCATCCGCCCGGGCACGGCTTCGAGTTCGCCCAGTGCGCGTGCCGCGTGGTCGAGGTCGAGCTCCAGGGCCAGGGCCACGCCCATGGCGGCCAGCGCGTTGGCCACGTTGAAGCGACCGGCAAGACGCAGCTGCACATCCCCGCTCCAGTCGGCCGAACGCATGCCGATGCGCATGCCCGCAGGCGTCTCGGCCAGGTCGGTCGCGGTCAGTTCGGCCGGCCGAGGTCGTTCGCCCGCGAGCGCCCCGCCCAAGGCGTAGCGCAGCACCGTGGCGCCGGCGTCGCGGGCCACAGCCGCCGCCGCTGGGCCCTCTGGGTCGTCGGCGTTGACCACCGCATGCTTGCCCCAGCCCTTCTCCGGGTTCTCGGCCGAGACGGCCAGGCGCGCGAAGAGGCTGCGTTTGGCCGCCCGGTAGGCCTCGAGCGTGCCGTGGAACTCGAGATGCTCGGAGGTCACGTTGGTGAGCACGGCCACGTCGTAGGCCACGCCGCTCACCCGCTGCTGGGCCAGGCCGTGGGAGGTCGACTCGACGACCGCCCACCGATCGCCCGCCGCCCGCATGGCCGCCAGATGCGCCTGCAGCTCGGGAGCCTCGGGCGTGCTGGTGCGGGCGGCGTTGCCCAGGCTCTCCCCGCCCACGATGACATCGGTCGTGCCCATCAGCCCGGCGGGTCGACCGACCGCCTCGAGGATGCGGCGCACGAGGTAGGCCGTGGTGGTCTTGCCGTCGGTGCCGGTGATGCCGATCACCCCGAGCGCGTGCGAGGGGTCGCCGGCAGACCAGGCCGCGGCGATCCCCAGTGCCCGTTTGGCATCGCCCACCAACAGGACCGGCACCGGCATGCCCGGCAGGGGGCGCTCGGCGAGGAGCGCGACCGCGCCGGCGGTGACCGCGGCAGCGGCGTGCTCGTGACCATCGGCATGCTGGCCTCGGCGGGCCACGAAGAGGTCACCCTGGCGCACCGCACGAGAGTCGTAGCGCACCCCGCGCACGAGCGGATCTGCGGCCGAGCCGTCCCGTATGGCTCCGGCCGTGAGCAGGCCCAGGCGATCGAGCCGTGCGCACAGGTCGGAGAGGCGCCGCTCAGTCACCGGCCGGTGTGGCGCTCACGGGCGCGTTCGGATCGAGGCCACGGCGGCGGCGTGCGAGGCGGACCCATGCGCGCCGGCCGCGTTGGTAGAGCGAGCGCACCGGTGCGTTGACGACCAGGTCGAAGGTGCCGCCGTACTCCACGACGCGGCCGCCGAAGCCCTGCTTGAAGTGGGCGATGCCCCGAGTCGAGCGGCCCCACATGTCGAAGACCGACGCGCCCGCGGCCTTGCTGCGGATGATGGCCTCCCACTCGAAGAAGTGGCCCGAGCGTGCCGCTCCGCCGGCTTCAGTGAGGCCGCCGTAGAGCTGGGATGCGCGACCGCCGCTGACGAGGATCATCTTGCTCGAGACGGGCGTGCCGTCCGGCAGATAACCGATGAGGATGCGCGCCTTCCGCTGGGCCGCGAACGCGCGGTAGACGTCGGCGTAGGCCTCGATCGCGCGCGGGATGAAGCCGGAGCGCTCGGCCGTCTCGACGAGGATGTCGTAGAAGACCGCCAGCGCCTCCTCGCCTTCCTCCTGCACGTAGCAGCCCTTCTTGCGCGCGCCGTTGGCGTAGCGCCGGCTGGACTTGTAGACGTCATGCCACAGCTCCTCCTCGCTGTGGGAGAGGTCGATGATCTGCGTCGAGCCCAGCTGCAGCGCGTCGGCACGTTGCCAACCGGCGGCTGTGAACAACGGGTCGTGCTCGGGACCCTCGACCCCGGGGTCGACCGTGACGTGCGTGAGGCGGCGGGCTCGCGCGAACGCCCGCAGGGCTAGGCTGAAGGCGTCGAGGCTGGCCCCGTCGAAGCTCGTGGCCACCGGCCCGCGGGGGGCATAGCCCATGGCGAACGGTCCCGGTCCGAGCTTGCGCATCAGGACCTGGGCTCCGATCGGACCGGAGCCCCCGTCGGCCACGACCCGGTCCGAGGTCCAGCCGTAGGGCGCCTTGGCCGTGGCCCATGCGCTCAGCTGCAGCGGAAAACAGGTCTCCGAGCCCTCCACGAAGTCGTCCCAGGCGCCATCGTCGCGACGGAGGTGGTCGAGGTCGGCTGCCATGCCCGCTATCTTCGCATCCCGCGCAGCGCATCGATGGCCGCACGTCTGATGCGGGCCAGGCGTTCCGCTCCAGGCCGCAGCACCACGCGGCGAGCCGGCTCCCGCTCCACCCACTCGGCGCCGAAGCCGCGCTTGTGCTCGTAGAGGCCGCGGTTGGGGTCGCCCGGGCCCGGAGGCGTGCGCTGACCCGGCAGATCGACCCCGCCCAGCTCGATGGCCGGGCAGCCCTCGGCGTGCGCCGCACGGATGGCGCTCCAGCGCACGAGGTGCATCGTGCCCGGCAGCGCGCGACGGCGTTCGGCCTTGTCGGCCGAGTAGGCCGTGGCCCAGATGCCTCCCTGGCGGAAGAGGAAGAGGCCGCCGACGAGCTCGTCCTCGTGATCGGCCAGGAGCAACCGTCCCAGGCCTGCGTCGATGAGCCGACGCCAGGCCTCGACGAAGCCGGTCCCCGCCTGCAGCCGCATGCCCACCACATCGGCTCGCTCATGGAGCAGGCCGGCGAAGGCGATCATGCGCTCGGGGTCGTCGGTCTCGGTCACGGTGGTGCCGGCGGCCTCGGCGGCACGGATGCGTTGGCGCGTGGACTTGGAGAAGGAGCGCAGCAGGTCGGCCTCGCCGAGGCCGGGCTCGAAGGTCCGGCGCATGACGTGGATCGAAGGCTCCAGATCGTCGGTGACCGTGAAGCCGGCCCGGTCCATGGCCCGGGCGTAGCCGGGGTCGGCCGGCCGCTCCGGGTCCAGGTAGAGCGAGCGGGCCCCGGCCGCCCGCGCCCAGGTGGTCAGCGCCACGGCGCGGGCGGCGGAACGCTCGCCCGAGGCGCCGCCATGCGCCGGCCCCCGCCGCACCACGGCCTCCACTCCGGGCACGCCCGCCGAGCGGCGCAGCAGGACCAGCGCCACGCCCTCGTCGTCGAAGGTCAGGTAGTGGGTCTCGAAGCCCTGCTCGGCGCGGTATTCCCCCCACGTGGCGGACTGCATGACGTGGCCACCGGCCACGGCCACGGCGCGTTCGTCCCAGCCCGTCGGTGGCGTGCTCGCGTCCGCCGAGACGCGCAGGGCAGGGCCGACCGTGCTCACCGTCCGCGGATCGCGGCACGGCCGAGGTCGAGCGCGCGAGAGAGCTCGGGCAGACGCACGAGCCGACTGTACAAGAGGTAGACCCCGAAGCCGGCGATGCTCGCGGCGCCGAGCTCGATGATGAGCCCGCTCACCCGCGAAGCCCCCGCGGGCGAGAGGTCAAGCGAGAGCACGCCCGCGGCGACGAGACCCGCGAGGAGCGCGCCGATGGCCGACAGCACGCCGCCCTCGACCACCGAGCGAGCGGCGATGCTCGCGTGCTTGCGACGGAGCAGGAGCGTGAGCATGGTCGCCTCGAACCAGGCGCCCAGGGCGATGCCGAGCGCGAGCCCGTTGATGCCCAGCGCCCCGACGGCGAGGATCGAGATGGTCACGTTCACGACCACCGAGACGATGGCCACGGTCACCGGCGTGACGGTGTCCTTGCCGCTGTAGAAGGCGCGCGCGAGGATGACGTTCATGGCGTGGGCCGGCAGCCCGAGGAGGAACACGCCGAGCGCACCGGCCGTGGCGTCGAGTGCCTCCTGGTCGAAGCCCCAGCCGAAGAGCAGTTCGACTACCTCCTGCCGCGCGACCACGCCCACCGCGGCGACGACGGCCATGAGCCACAGCAGCAAGCGCAAGGCGCGCACGACCATGAGGCCGAACTCGTGCTCGTCGCCGTTGGCCAGTGCGCGCGACATCGATGGCAAGAGCACGATGCCCAGGGGCAAGGCGATGACCCCGAGCGGGATCTGCAGCAGGCTGAAGGCCACGGTGTAGCTCACGACCGCGCCCACGGCCACCGTGCTGGCGAGGGCCGTGTTGACCAGGAACGTGATCTGGTTGGCGCCCATGCCGATCGCCCGCGGCAACATCAGCCAGAAGGTCTGGCGGGCCGCGGGGTCGCCGGCCTCGACCCTGGGCGAATAGGTGAAGCGGCCGCGCAAAGCCGGTAGCTGGACGGCCACGTGTCCGATCGCGCCCACGACCACGCCCACGGCCACGCCCTCGATGCCCAGGGCGGGCTCCAGGAGGAGAGCGCAGACGATGATGCTGGCGTTGTAGACGACCGGGGCCAGGGCCGTAGCGCCGAAGCGGTCCTGGGTCTGGAGGATGGCCGTGACGATGGAGCCGGCCGCGAGGAAGATGGGGCTGATGAGCATCAGCCGTGTGAGCTCGATCGTCAGCTGCGTGGTGGCTTCGTCGAAGCCGGGCACGAGCAGCGGCACCAGTGCCGGCGCGAACACCGCCAGCACGATGGCCAGCACCAGCAGGGCCGCGAGCATGAGGTTGAGGACGGTGGAAGCGACACGCCACGCGCGTTGGCGCTCACCGTGCTCGATGAGCCCCGCGAGCACGGGGATGAGTGCCGAGGAGATGGCGCCCGCGGCCACCAGCTCGAAGATGAGGTCGGGGATCCGGAAGGCCGCGTAGTAGGCGTCGAGCTCGGCCCCGGCACCGAAGAGGTTGCTGAGCACGACCACGCGCAGCCAGCCAAGGATGCGCGAGGCGAGGAAGGCGCCGGTGACCATGAGGCCGGCGCGGGCGAGGGCTCCCCGGCTCACGAGCGCTCGCCGTCCTCGTCGTCGATGGGAGCGTCGACGTCGCCGACGGCCTCGACGTCCTCGTCGTCGACGGTGGCGCGCGGGTGTGCCGAGCGATAGCTGCTGCGCAATCGGCCTGGGCTGACGTGCGTGTAGACCTGCGTGGTCGAGAGACTGGCGTGGCCCAGCAGCTCCTGCACCACGCGCAGGTCGGCGCCACCCTCGAGCAGGTGGGAGGCGAAGGAGTGGCGCAGCGTGTGCGGCGTCGTCCGCTGCGGCAGCCCGGCCCGCACCACCAGCTCGTCGATGCGCTTGCGCACACCGCGCGCGCTCAGGCCGCGGCCGTGGCTGTTGAGGAAGAGCGCGTCGTCGTCGCCGTCGCCCGCGGCCGCCAACAGGGGCCGTGCGGTCTCGAGGTAGACCGCCAGCGCGTCACGTGCGGGCGCACCAAGCATGCCCATGCGCTCCTTGCGTCCCTTGCCCAGCACGCGGATCTCACCGTGGGCAAGGTCGACGTCGCCGATGCCAGCGCCGGCGATCTCGCTGATGCGCAGCCCGGCCGCATAGGCGCACTCGACGATGGCCCGGTCACGCCGTTCGATGGCCTCTGGCATGCCCGCTGCCCACTCGGCTGCGACCGGGTGCCCGGCCGAGCCGGGGATGACGTCGAGCATCCGCTCCACGTCGTCGACCTCCAGCACCTGCGGCAGGCGCGAGGAGCGACGCGGGGTGACGACGGCGGCCCAGGGGTCGCCCTCGACCCAGCCCTGCCGGCGGCAGAAGCGATAGAAGGAGCGCAGTGCGGCCACGCGGCTGCTGATGGTCGAACGCGAGAGGCCGCGGCCGTCGAGCTCGGCGAGGTAGGCACGGAGCGTGCGTCGATGCGGTCGGGCCCAGTCGATGCCGGGCACACCGGCCAGCCAGGTCAGGTACTGCTCGACCGCGGTCTTGTAGGCGCGCTTGGTATGCGGCGACGCATCGCGCGCGTCGAGCGAGCCGATGAAGGCGCTCGCTGCGGAGGTTCCGTCGCGGTGGCTCCCCCGGCCCGTCATCGTGCCCTGCCCGACCGCGCCGTCATCAGGCGTCGGCGTCGTCGACTTCGGTGGGCGTCGCACTTGGTCGTCTTGCGCTTCTTGCCGCGCGAAGCCGTGGCCTTCTTCGAGCTGCCGCCCTTGGCGGCCGCGCGGCGCTTGCGCGATGGTGTCAGCGCCGCCGGGTTCGGCTCGCCGCCGGGCAGCTTCACGCCGACCAGCTCGGAGCGTTCGCCGGGCAGATCCACCGAGGCACCGCAGCGCAGGCAGATGCCGCTCTCGTCCTTGAGGGCCACCGCGCCCGCGTCGGCATCGTGCAGCGCGCCCATCGGCTCGAAGTTGGTGGTGAAGTCACACTTGGGATAGCGAGCGCAGCCGTAGAAGACGTTGCCGCTGCGGCGTGCCCGGCGCGCGGCGAGCACGCCCTCCCCGCACGTGGGGCACTCCACGTCGAAGGGCAGCGGTGGTGGTGGTGGCGGGCCGGTGCGGTGGATGTAGTCGCAGTCCGGATAGCGATCGCAGCCTGCGAAGGGGCCGAAGCGTCCGCGCCGAGCCACGAGCACCCCCTCCCGGCACTGGGGGCACGGCTCCCCGGCCCCTTCGACCGGCGGGGATCTCTGGCTCCTCGCCGGGGATGTCGCGCGTCTCCTTGTGGTCGGGGTACATCGAGCAGGCCAGGAAGCGGCCGTTTCGCCCGAGGCGGATGACCATGGGGTGGCCCTCGGAGCAGACCTCGTCGGTCTCCTCGGTGGTCAGCTCGGCGCGCTTGAGCGTCTTGCGCTTCTCGTCCACCAGCCTCTGCAGCGGGTCGTAGAACTCGTGCAGCAGCGGCACCCACGCGCGCTTGCCGGCGGCGACCTCGTCGAGCTCCTCTTCCATGCGCGCGGTGAAGTCGTAGTCGACGTAGGTGCCGAAGTGCTCGACCAACACGTCGGTCACGATGTTGGCCACGATCTCCGGTCGCAGGCGCTTGTCGACGACCTTGACGTAGCCGCGGTCCTCGATGGTGGAGATGGTGGCAGCGTACGTGGAGGGCCGGCCGATGCCGTGCTCCTCGAGGGCCTTGATGAGCGAGGCCTCCGTGTAGCGCGGCGGCGGCTCGGTGAAGTGCTGCTCGCCTTCGACGTCGCGGATCTCCGAGCGGTCGCCTTCGGCCAGGGCCGGGAGCGTCGCTTCCTTCTCGTCCTCGTCACCGTCGTCGCGACCCTCGGTGTAGACCACCGTGAAGCCGTCGAAGGTCGTGCGTGTGGCACTGGCGCGAAGGCCGAAGCGGCCGGCGTCGAGCTCGGCCGTCGTCGTCTCCATCTGCTTGGGCGCCATCTGCGAGGCCAGCGCGCGCTGCCAGATGAGACGGTAGAGCCGCAACTCGTCGTCCTTGATGCGGCCGCGCAGGGACTCGGGATCGCGCGTGAAGGACGTAGGGCGGATGGCCTCGTGGGCCTCCTGCGCGCCCTTGGCCGTGGTCTTGTAGCCGCGGCCGCCCTCGACCGCGTAGTCCTGGCCGTAGCGC
Organism: uncultured Chloroflexia bacterium; assembly: GCA_963716815.1. Lineage (GTDB taxonomy): Bacteria > Chloroflexota > Limnocylindria > Limnocylindrales > CSP1-4 > JAFMJV01. Next base: position 241,188 of record CAVQUM010000003.1, on the reverse strand, counting down.
CCGCTGATGACGTCATGCGCTTCGCGCTGGGCGGACGTGGCCAAGTTGACCGAATCGGTGCGCATGTAGGTGATGAGGCCCGTGGGCTCGCCGTCGATCTCGATGCCTTCGTAGAGGCGCTGGGCCACCGACATCGTGCGCTTGGGCCCGTAGCCGAGCTTGCGGCTGGCCTCCTGCTGCATGGTGCTGGTGGTGAACGGCGGCGCCGGGTTGCGCTTGCTCGAGCGCATCTTGAGGGAGACGACCGTGGCCGTCTCGGCGCGCAGAGCCCTCACGTAGGCCTGCGCGGTAGCCTCGTCGGGGATGGGGAGCTCGTTCTTCTTGACCTCGCCACCCTGGGCCACGCGCGTGCCGTCGACCTTGACCAGGGCGGCCTTGTAGCGCTCGCCGGCGGCGGTCTCGAGCAGGGCCTCCAGCGTCCAGTACTCGCGGGGCGTGAAGGCCTCGATGGCGCGCTCGCGTTCGACCACGAGGCGCACGGCCACCGATTGCACACGGCCCGCGGAGAGGCCGCTGCGGACCTTCCGACTGATGAGCGGACTCAGCGTGTAGCCGACGAGGCGGTCCATGATGCGGCGCGTCTGCTGGGCATCGACCAGGCCCATGTCGATGTCGCGGGGCTGGTCGAACGCCTGCGTGATGGCCGACTTGGTGATCTCGCTGAACGTCACCCGACGGCGCTTGTCATCGGGGATCTTGACCGCCTCCACCACGTGCCAGGCGATGGCCTCGCCCTCGCGGTCGAGGTCGGTGGCGAGGTAGACGAGGTCCGAGCTGGCGGCTTCCTTGGTGATGGCGTTGAGCTGCTTGCGCCGGTCCTCGTTGACCACGTATTCAGGTTCGAAGTCGTGCTCGACGTCCACGCCGAACTTGCCCTTGCCGGGATTCTCCGGCAGGTCGCGGACGTGGCCATACGAAGCCAGCACCTTGTAGCCGTCGTCCGAGATAGCGTTCGATCGTCCGCGCCTTGGCTGGGGACTCGACGATGACGAGGTTCTTCTTCACGGCCGGAGACTATAGCAGTGGTGCGTGCGGGCACCACCAGGGTGAGCGAGAGCGGCGCTCATGCCTCGCGGATACGGCGCAGCAACTCCGCGTCGGGCTCGAGGTGCTCGAGGCCATCATCGGGTTGCGCACCGGCGTCCGGGGCCGCGGTCGGGGGCGGGGTCACGAGGATGCTGGTCCCCTCCGGCACACCCGTGGCCGCCGCCGGCAGCTCTGCGGGAGCGGGCGGCAGGTCCTGGTCGAGTCCCGCCTCGTGGATGGCGGCTCGTGGGATCTCGATGAAGCGGATGATGTTGTAGGGCAGCAGGAAGACCGAGTCGAGGTACTCGGTGGAGATGGGCTTGCGGCCCTCGAGCGTGCGCAGGTTCGTGCACAGCAAGCCGGCATCGGCGGCCGTGGGCAGCGACTCGATGTCGGCCTTCATGGGCTGCTCGCCGTGGAGATGCAGAATGACGTTGCGGATCATGGTCCCATCCTACGCTGCGACGACCGGCGTACTCCGGTGGGGTCCGGCGGACTCTCTCATGCCCGGCAGTCACTTGTCCATCCGGACCAATGGTCCTGCCGGCAGCTGGGTCGCGCCGTGGACCCGGGCCCAGCCTCGCAGCTGCAGCATGGTCAGGCTGGCGGCCACCACGCCGGGATCGAAGCCGGTCTCGCGACAGAGGCCGTCGGTGGTGCACGGCCCGCGGGAGAGGACCTCGGCCACCGCACGCTGAGCGGGGGCCAGCAGGTCCAGGGCGCCCGCGAGCGAGAGAGCCGGGACGTCCGAGGCCGACCCATGGCCGCGATCGGGCCCACGGTCGAGGCCCAGGTCGGCCACCATCTCGTCGAGGCCCACCAGCGGCCGGGCCGGCGATTCGCGCAGCAGGGCCAGGTTGCCGGCCACGTGATGGTCCAGCGGCCGGCCGGGCGCCACCAGCAGGGTCCGGCCCTGCTCGAGCGCGTGCCGGGCCGTGATGAGCGCGCCGCTGCGCCACGGAGCCTCCACCACGATGGTGGCGTCAGAGAGGCCGCTGATGATGCGATTGCGGCGCGGGAACGTCCCCTGCGTGGCACGCACACCCGGCGCCAGCTCCGAAACGATGGCGCCCTGCCCGCGGATACGCTGCGCCAGCCGGCGGTGGACGGCTGGACCGGGGGCATCGAGCCCGCTGCCGACGACGGCCGTGGTGACACCGCCAGCCTCGAGGGTCGCGTCGTGTGCCACGCCATCGATGCCCATGGCCAGGCCCGAGACCACGACCGCGCCGGCCTCGCTGAGACGCGCCGCGACGCGCGAGGCGAGGTCACGGCCGACGGGGGTCGCTCGCCGCGTGCCCACGACCGCGACAGCCGCCGTCGGGTGCAGGGCCGCACGATCGCCCAGTCCGTAGAGCACCGATGGCGGCTCCTCGATCGCGTGCAGCCGCTCGGGGTAGTCGGGGTCGAGCGGTGTCAGCAGCCAGCCTCCGAGACCAGCCATCTCCCGCGGTACTCGCCCCGGGTCGCGGGCAGACGAGCGCACGCGTCGGGCCAGGCCGGGCCGCAGCCGGATCTGCACCATCTCCGCGAGCTCCCGGTCGGCCCGTGCCCACAGGTAGGCCCGCGACGGTCTCGAGGGCGGCGGCCGCGGAGCCATGCTGGGCCAGCAGCCGCTCGAAGGTGAGCGGACCCACGCCTTCGGTAGCGGCCAGGGCGACCCAGGCTTCACGCTCGTTCATGCGGCCTGGTTCAGCTCCAGAGAGCGGTCGCGCAGCGAGGCAGCCGCAGCCAGCTCCTCTTCCCGCACAGAGGCCCGGCCGCGCAAGTCCGCGATGGTGCGTGCGATGCGCAGCACGCGATGGACGCCGCGGGCCGTGAGTTCGAGTCGCGCGCCGAGGTCCTCCAGCGCCCTGCGGGCATTCGAATCGAGCGCGCAGACGCGGAGCAGCCGCTGGCCGCGCAGGGCCGCGTTGGGCAACCCGCGATTGCGCTCGCGCGACAGCTCCCAGGCCTCGAGGATGCGTCGTGCGACGAGCTGGCTCGACTCGGGCCGGGCCAGCTGGACCAACTGCTCGGGGCGCATCCGGGGCATGACCACGCGCAGGTCGATGCGGTCGAGCAGCGGGCCGCTGACGCGCCGGCGATATCGTTCCGGCTCTCGTGCGGGGCATCGGCACGTGCGCTCGGGGTCGCCATCCCACCCGCAGCGGCACGGGTTCATGGCCGCGATCAGCTGCAGGTTCGCCGGATACGTGACCGAGCCATGGGCCCGCACCATCTCGACCGAGCCGTCCTCGAGCGGTTGGCGCAACGCGTCGAGCACGTGGCGATCGAACTCGGCCAGCTCGTCGAGGAAGAGCACGCCGTGGTGGGCCTGCGTGACGAGGCCGGGACGCAATCGTGGCCCGCCGCCGACCATGGCCGCGTACGAGGTGGTGTGGTGCGGGCTCCGAAAGGGCCGCAAGCGCCGGTCCGACGCGGAGGTCTCGAGGCCGCACACGCTGCGGATGACCGCGACCTCGCGGGCCTCCGACTCGGTCAGCGGCGGTTGCAGGCGTGGAACCGCACGAGCCAGCATCGTCTTGCCCGCGCCTGGCGAGCCGATGAGCAGCAGGTTGTGCTGACCGGCGACCGCGACCTCGAGTGCCCAGCGAGCCTGTTCCTGGCCACGCAGGTCAGCCAGCTCGGTGAGCTCACCTGGGGTCAGCCCGTCGCTCGCGGCCAGTGCCGTGCCGGTAGCGATGCGGATGGCCGGCCGTCGCTTCGCGCGGGCGGCGGCCCGCCCGCGTGGCCCGGCGATGAGTCGAGCGACATCGTCCAGGCCCTCGGCGCCGACGATCTCGAGCTCCTCCACGAGGGCGGCCTCGCCCACGTTGGCCTGGGGCACGCACACGCGACGGTGGCCCGCGTCGCGAAGGGTGGCCACCATGGGCAGGACGCCCGATACCGGCCGGACGCTGCCGTCGAGCGAGAGCTCGCCGAGGAGCGCCCACGGACCACCCGAGGCGCGGATCTGCTCGTTGGCCAGCAGGATGCCGACCGCGATGGCCACGTCGTAGGCCGCCCCGTGCTTGCGCCGGTCGGCCGGCGCTAGGTTCACCGTGATGCGCGACAGCGGATACGCGAAGCCGGCATTGCGGATTGCGCTGCGGACGCGCTCACGGGCCTCCGAGAGGGCGGTGTCGGGCAGCCCCACGATGGAGAACGAGGGCAGCCCGCTGGCGATGTCGACCTCGACCCGCACGAGCTCCCCGCGCAGGCCATGGACGACAGCGGTATCGAGGATCGCGAGCATGGCCACAGCATCGCGCGACCGACTTCACTCGGCCTTCGTACGGGCTTGCCGAGGCTATCGCGGGTTGTGGACCAGCCGTTCGAAGAGGCGCTCGACCTCCGACTCGGGGTCGTCGCAGATGCCGCGAGTGGACCGGCGAGACCTGGATGACCGTGCGCGTGGTGAGGTCAGCCAGTGGAAGCGCTCGGACTCGGAGAGGTCGCCGTGCGGTCCGGCCGCCTCTCCACCGGCACAGATGCGTTCGATCGACAGCGAGATGCGCGCGCACGGCCGCGAGGTCCACGTCGCGTCGCGAGCGCCAACAGCCGCGCCTCGTCGAGGGCCACACGTGCCAGCAGCGTCTGATGCGACTTGGCGAAGAGGATGACGCCGGCGTTGACGAACTCACCCCGCGCGACGTCGGGCACGACGCGCACCACCGCGTAGTCGTAGCGTAGCAGCGCTCGGCACGAGCCGCCTCCTCCGCGAACGCCGCGGAGGCCTCGAGCCGCGCGGTCAGGTAGTCGACGTAGCGCTCGCGCACCGAGCCTCGGGCGCTTCGCCACGGTAACCCGTCGAGCCAGCCAGCACCTCGGGCAAGCCGGCCACGATCTCCTCGAACGACCGCCACGCGAGAATCGCCCGCGGGCGCGTCGGCATCGGCCGCGGCCAGATCCCGCGCGAAGGGCAGCAGCACGTGCTGCCGCACGCGCTCGAAATGGATCGTCGCCGCGTTCGAGCCGACTCGCCCCAGTCGTGGTGGAAGTAGAGCGCGGCACCGTGGTCGATGAGCCAGACGCGGCCGTGCCACTCGAGCAGGTTGGTGTTGCGCGCGGTGCGGTCGACGTTGGTGACGAAGGCGTCGAACCAGACGACGTCGGCGGCGAAGACGCCTCGGGTGCGGGCGGCACCAGCGGGTCGTAGGTGATCGAGCCGGGCAGGTAGTCGAGCGCGTAGTTGAGCCCCTCGCTCGTCGCGCAACAGGTGGCCGATCTCGTAGTCCATCTCCAGGCGGGCGAAGGACGATGTCGAGCTCCGAGCAGCACCGCCTCAGGCACGGGCAACCCCAACGCCCGGCCGATCTCGCCGGCCACGACCTCGGCCACCAGGGCCTTTGGCCCCTGCCCTGCCCCGCGGTACTTGACCACGTAGGTGCCCTCGTCATCGGCCTCCATCAGGCCGGGCAGCGAGCCGCCCTCGCGCAGCGGCGCGACGTAGCGGATCGCGCGGACGGTCGGCAGCACTGTCATGGAGGCGGCGCTCGAAGCGCTGTCAGCCTGTCGCTCTCTCGCCCTCGACGCTCGGCGCGCGCCGCGGCGCCCGGCTCGAGCCCGTTATCGAGGAAGTTGCCCAGGCGCCTAGCCAGGTCGGTCAGCTCGAGCGGGATGACGTACTTGGTGGCGCGCCGGTGCCCAGCTCCTTGAGCGTCTCGAAGTACTGCAGCGTCATGGTGCGGTCGTCGATGGTCTTGGCCGCCTCGAAGATGCGCTTGAGCGCCTGGCTGTAAGCCCTCGGCCTCCAGGATCGACTGCTGCCGCACGCCTTCGGCGCGCAGGATGGCCGACTGCTTCTCGCCTTCGGCCACGTTGATCTTGGCCTGCCGCTCACCCTCGGACTCGGTGATGACGGCGCGCCGCGTCCGCTCCGCGGTGAGCACGCGGTTCATGGAGGCCTGCACGTCGGGTGGTGGGGTGAGCTCGCGGATCTCGACGGTGGTGACCTTGCCGCCCCAGCGCTCGGTCTGCTCGTCGAGCTTGACGCGCAGCACGTCGTTGACCTCGTCACGCTTGCAGAGCACGTCGTCGAGCATCATGTCGCCGACGACCGCGCGCAAGTGGTGGTGGCGATGCCCTGCAGCGCGCCCTGGAAGTTGCCGACGTTGACGATGCTGTCCATGGCCCCGACGATGCGCCAGTAGATGAGGAAGTCGATGTCGACCGGCGCGTTGTCGCGGGTGATGACGGTCTGGCTCGGGACCTCGATGAAGTCCTCACGCATATCGACCTTGATCGGGCCGATCGACGAAGGGGATGAGGAAGCGCAGGCCCGGCTGCACGCACCAGACCCTCGTTGGTCGTGCCCAGCCGGAAGACGACCATGCGCTCGTACTGGCGCACGATGCGCACCGACAGGTAGAGGATGACCGCGCCCACGACGATGATGAACAGGACGATTCCGAGGAGGCTGCTACCAAGAGGTCCATGGATCAGGCCGTCCCTTCTGTGCTGTCGCTGGCGGGACATCGGCTCCACGATGAGCACCATGCCATCGTTGCCGATGACACGCACGCGGTTCCGCGTTCGAGCATCGTCCGGCCGTCCCCGCGCTGCGGTCCATTCCTCGCCCGCAGCGTAGATGTGCCGGTGGGCCGCAGTGGGCTGCGCACCTCGGCCCGGTGCCCATGGCACAGCGGCCCGGTGAGGTTGCTCTGGCGCCATCACCGGCTGTTTCGCGCGGCGCGACCTTCACCACCGCGTAGACCACGCCGATGACGAAGATGCCGGTGACAGCGGTCATGACGATGATGACCTCCGGCGCCACGCTCACTGGGTGCCACGGGATCGCCCGGTTCGGTATAGAGCGCCGACGCACCCAGGGCGAAGGCCACCAGCCCGCCGATGGTGAGCAACCCGCCGCTGGTGACCGTCAGACTCGAGCACGAAGAGGATCACCGCCAGACCGATGAGCAGCAGGCCGGCGACGTTGAGCGGCAGGCTGCCGAAGCCGATGAAGGCGAGGATGAGTGCGAAGGCGCCGAGGATGCCGGTCACGTAGTTGGGGTTCTGCAGCTCGAAGAAGATGCCGTAGAAGCCCAGCGTGAAGAGGATGAAGGCGATGTTGGGGTCGCTCAGCAGGTGCAGGAATGACTGGAACGGGTTCATGCCGCAGCCGTCGACCTGCGGCACCCGCCGTCTCGAGCACCACCGCTTCGCCGGCCACGTCCACGGTCATCCCGTCGGCCTGGGCCAGCAGGTCCTCGATCGACTCGGCCTTGAAGTCGATGGCGCCGGCGGCGAGCGCCTCGTCGACCGTGTAGGAGGCGGCGTCCACGACCGTCGCCACCGCCCACTCGACCGGCCGTCCGCGTTCCTCGGCGATGGAGGTGATGGTGGCGATGGTGTCGTTCATGACCTTCTCGCCCAGGTCGTCGGGGATGTCCTGGCCGTCCGAGGAGATGGGGGTGGCCGCGCCGATGTTGGTCGCCGGCGCCATCGACGCGACATGGGCGGCCAGGGTCAGGAAGGTGCCCGCACTGGCAGCGCGGGCACCGGCCGGTCCCACCCAGACCATGACCGGGACCTCTGCCGACAGCTCCGACTGGACGATGTCGCGGGTGGCGTCGAGCGAACCACCGGGCGTGTCCAGCTCGATGACCACCGCCGCGGCACCTTCGCGCCACGGCCCGGTCGATGCCCGAGCGCAGGTAGTTCCGACATGATCTGGTCGACGACACCGCCGGTGGGCAGCACGATCACGCGACGCTGCTGGGCAGCCGTCTCCTGCCCGGCGACGGCGGTGGCCAGCAGGGCGATGGCGCCGACCAGGAGCAGGATCGAGCGAACGAGGGACAACGGTGAGAGACGACGTGGCACGGGGCCTACCTCCACGTTTGATTATCCCACCGCCGACTGTGATCTAGACCCTGCTGACCGGCCCCACCTGCCGTCCTGTGGCGTGGTCGAAGAGGAACTGGCTCCAAGTCTCCATCTGCGCATAGAACGGCAATGCCTCCTTGGGCAGCACGAAGCGCCCGCTCAGCTTGTCCCTCTCGCGGACGTCCAAGTGGCCGTCCAGCCGCGTCGGCCTCGAAGACCACGCCCACGTGGACCTGGCCCACGAGGACGTCGTCGTCGTTGAGCAATCCCAGCAGGCGAGGCTCGGGCTCCCACGCGGCCACCATCTCCTCGTGGAACTCGCGTCGCAGGCCATTCATCACGCCCCCGTCCTGCGGGTTCAGGTGACCCCCGATGCCGAGCGAGTAGAGGTCGTGCAGGCGGTCGTCTCCGCCGGCTCTGGTGCGCTGCATGAGGAACAGTCGCTCGCCGTCGCGCATCAGCAGGTACGGGATGACCTGCTGCCAGTCGGGATCTTGCTCGGCCTCGCCTCGGGGGCGGTACTCACCCTCGGCGGCGATGAGGTCGAGGCGGTCCTCGATGCCCTCGCTGAGGATGCCCTTCCAGGGGCGATCGCCGATGATGCGCGTCCGTGGGACGCCCAGTACGAGCTCCCGGTCCTTGTCGTTCAACGTCGCCTCGATGTGCGACGAGGCCCGTGTTGCCATGGGCCTCGTCGGTGTGTCGAACCGGTCCCTATGGCTTGGGAATCGTCTTGAGCGCGTGCTCGATGCGCTCCTGCGGCAGCTCGAAGTCTTCGAGCTCATCGTCCAGGTAGCGGTCGTACGAGCTGAGATCGAAGTGGCCGTGGCCGCTCATGTTGAAGAGGATGACCGGGTTGGTACCCGCTTCCTTCGCCTTCAGCGCCTCGCTCGATGACGACAGCGATGGCGTGCGTCGTCTCCGGCGCGGGCGGGATGCCCTCGGTCCGGGTGAAGGTGAGGCCGGCCTCGAAGGTCTTCGACTGGGCCACCGCGCGGGCCTCGACGATGCCCTTGTCTACGAGCGCGCTCACCTGCGGCGCCATGCCGTGGTAGCGCAGGCCGCCGGCGTGGATGGGATCAGGCACGAAGTCGTGGCCGAGCGTGTGCATCTTGACCACCGGCGCCATCTTGGCCGGTGTCGCCGTAGTCGTAGGCGTAGATGCCGCGGGTCATGCTGGGAGCGGCCTCCGGCTCGGCCGCGATGACCTGTACGAGCCCTCGCCGCGCAGTTGCTGGCCGATGAAGGGGAAGGTCAGCCCGGCGAAGTTGGAGCCGCCGCCAGTGCAGGCGATGAGGATGTCCGGCTTGTCGCCGGCGATCTCCATCTGCTCCATGGCCTCCTGGCCGATGACGGTCTGGTGCATGAGCACGTGGTTCAGCACCGAGCCCAACGAGTAGTTCGTGTCGTCACGTGTGGCCGCGTCCTCCACGCCCTCGCTGATGGCGATGCCCAGCGAGCCGGGGGTGTCGGGTGTCTCCGCCAGCACGCTTGCGGCCGTACGTCGGTGCAGGTGGCTGGGGCTGGCCACGACCTCGGCGCCGTACAGGTGCATGATCGTGCGGCGGCCGGGCTTGGCGTCGTACGAGGCCCGCACCATGTAGACCATGATCTCCAGGCCGAAGATCGCACCGGCCAGCGACAGGGCCGTGCCCCACTGGCCGGCGCCGGTCTCGGTGGTCAGATGCGCTTCGATGCCGGCTTGCCTTGTTGTAGAAGGCCTGCGCGATGGCCGTGTTGGGCTTGTGGCTGCCGGCCGGGCTGCACGCCCTCGTACTTGTAGTAGATCTTGGCCGGTGTGTCGAGCGCCCGCTCCAGGCGGTGCGCCCGGATGCAGCGGCGAGGGGCGCCACAGCGCCAGGGCGTCGCGCACCGGCTCCGGGATCTCGATGTAGCGCTCGGTGCTGACATCTCCTGCGCGATGAGCGCCATCGGGAAGATGGCGCTGCGAAGTCTCGGGGCCAATCGGCTGCCTGGTGCCCGGGTGCAGCGGCGGCGACAACGGCACGGGCAGGTCGGCGTTGATGTTGTACCAGTCGCGGGGGATGCGATCGTCGGACAGGATGAACTTCGTCTGCTGCCGGCGTCACAGGGCCGGTCTCCTCTCGCGACCCCCGGGGTCGCTTGCTGCGCTGGATCGCGTGACCGTGCAGCCTACAACGTGGCTACGTGCAGCGCGCGGTAGCGAGCACCGGCGGCTTGGAGGTGGCTACGCATGAGCGCCAGCCGGTCCACCGTCCAGCTCACCCCCAGCGGTCCGTGCGTCTGCTCGCGCAGCGCGCCGATGACCGCCGCGTCTGCCCGGCGCACGAGCGTGAGGTGAGCCGAGGGTGTGCGTCGGGGTGGCCGCTCGGTGATCTCCGGCCGGCAGCCGTCGGCCACGAGCGCGGCGGCCTCGATCAACGCCCCCGCCCCTTCTGACACGCCCAGCCAGGCCACGCCCTCTCCCTGGCGCATCCGACCGTCTCCCGCGGCGACCCGAGCCTGGTAGGGAGCGACGTCTCGGGCGACATCGTTCACGAGGCGCACCAGGTCCGGCACGTAGTCGGGATCGACCGAGCCCAGGAAGACCAGCGTCAGGTGCCAGGTCTCCGGGCGCGTCCAGCGCACCTGTGGGTGGCAACGCCGATAGGGCGCGAGCTGCTCGTGGAGCTGCGCACGGACCGTCTCGGGAAGCGGATGGGCGATGAAGAGTCGCCAGGACGCTCGATCCACGCGGTCGCTCAGGCCTGGGCCTCCAGCTGGTCGCTCGGGCGTTCCAGCCCGAGCAGGTCGAGCAGCTCGCCGAAGTCATGGATGAGGGCGACTGCGCCCGTCTCCGTGGCCGCACCGATGGGTGCGTCGACCCGGCCGTGGCGGTCGATGAGCACCGGCTCGATGCCCACGCGCCGGGCACCGAGCACGTCGGCCTCGGGGTCGTCGCCCACATGGATGGCATCCTCCGGGCGCACCTCCAGCAGGTCGAGTGCATGCTCGAAGATGGCCCGGTGGGGCTTCTGGTAGCCGACGCGCGCACTGATGCTCATGATCTCGAAGTGGCGCGCCAGCTCCAGTGTCTGCAACAGCTCGGGCGCGTACCAGCCCCAGTTGCTGACCACGCCCAGGCGCAAACCGGCTCGCTGCATGACATCGAGTGCGGGAACCACGTCGGGGAAGACGAAGAAGGCCGAGCGCTGGCGGAAGGCCCGGTCCACGTCGCGGAAGAACGACTCCGGCAGGTCGTGGTAGCCGAGCCGGTCGAAGACGAGCTGATCGAGCTCGGTCAGGCGTTGGAACGAGGCTTCCTCGGTCGCCTCGAAGGGGCCCTCGTGGGCCCAGTCGACCCAGGCGGCGCGGAAGGCGGTCTCGAACTCCTTCATGGAGGCGTCGATGCCGTGTCCCTCGAAGACGGTGGCGTAGACATCGCGCCAGGAAGGATGGGCTTTGGCTATGGTGTCGCCCACGTCGATGAGCACGACGCTGGGATCGGTACGCAGTTCCACACGCCGGAGTCTAGGTACCCGAGGGCAAAGCGGTGAGGCGTCGGCGCAGCGGTACATGCCGGCGCTGCCCGGGAGCGCCGCTGGCAGGCTCTGCCGGAAGCTTGCCGATACTCAGCTGGATCGGGAGCTCGCCGCCACGCGGGCACACGCGATGCCTCCGCCCCGGTCGACGGCAGACGAAAGCCCCATCGCTACGGACGCGGCTCGTCGTGGAAGGCTGTGGCCGGGGTCTCAGTCGTTGTAGAGACGCTCCTCGATGAGCTTCTCCATGACCGTGCGCCCGTTGGGATCGAAGCACGAGTACTCGAAGTACTTCTGGTACTCCAGGTCGATGGCGCTGGTGCCGCCGCGGTTCTTCTCGACCGTCAGCACCACCCAGTCGCGGAAGCGCTGCGCCTGGTAGGGGTTGAACTCGATGTTGACCTTGGCCACGATCTGGTACTTCTCGTTGAGGATGACGATGATGTCCGCCTCGTAGTTGATGGCCGAGGAGCCACGCAGGTGATGGTTGCGCAGGCGCGCGGCCTTGAGGCCCTCCTTGTCGGCGGCCACGATCGAGACGAGCGGAACCTCGTAGTTCAGCGCGAGGTCCTTGAGCCCCTGCACCACGGAGGTCACCTTCTCGACCTCGTTGGCCGGCTCAGGGTGGACCGGCACCTTCTGCAGGTAGTCGACCATGACCACCAGGCGCTGGTCTCCTGCGAGCTCCTTGTACTTCTCGACGAGTGAGGCCATGTTCTCGACCGTGCTGGTCGTCTGCGAGCCTCTCAGCAGGTAGAGGTTGGGGCCGTAGCGATTGATGCGCTCCAGCGCCGGACGTAGTCGCGGGTTGGCGCCGAGGTCGGCGTTCTGGCCACCGGTGGCCATCCACGTACCGAGGATCTCGTTGCGCACGTCGACGAGCTTCACACCGCCGCTGCGGCTGGGCAGGCTGGGCAGTACCAATTCCTGCGCGATGATGCGGTTGAGCAGGTACTCCTCGTCGTGCTCGAAGCAGATGTAGAGCACGCTGGCGAGGCCGCTCATGACGATGTTGCGGGCCATCTGGACGGCCATCGTGGTCTTGCCCGTGCCCTGGGCGCCGCCGATGAGCAGCATCTCGCCCGCACGCAGGCCGCCGCCGATGGACTTGTCCAGCGGGGTGAAGCCGAGCGGGGCCGGCTGGTACTGCGTGACGTCGCCCTCAGCCACCTTGCCCGCGAGCGTGCTCAGCACCTGCGTGGCGCTGCGCGGCTCGATGTTGCCCAGGCCCGAGTCGTACGCCCACGTCTTCCCGCCGATGGTCTCGTCGGTGGCGGTGATGGCGCTGGGTGCCTGGGGCGCGAGCGACTGCTGGGTCAGGCCAGGATCGAGGCCGATGACCTGCGAGGTGGGCGGCGCGGACATGGGTCCCGGCGGCGGCATCGGTGCGGGACGGGGTGCCAGGGGTGGAGGAGCCGTGGGCGTGGCGGCGCCAATCTGCTCACGCTGCTCGTACGGTGGCTCTGGTCGGGCGTCGGGGGCGTTGGGGGATGTCATAGCGGCAGGCGAGGCCTCTTGGGCTCCTTGTGACAGGCTTCCACGACTCGAATGCTAGCAACGTAGTCACCCTGTCAAGGGCGACCCAGCCTTCCTATGCCCACGCCGCCGAGAGTACTAGCGCCCGCGCTCAGTGCCTGCCAGTAGCGAGCCACCGTGCGCGCGCCACCCTCGTAGTTGGCCAGCACCAGCAATTCGTTGGGCGAGTGCGCGTTGTCGTCGGGGTTGGTGAAGCCGAGCATGACGACGGGCAGTCCCAGGACCTTGTCGAAGCTGGCCACGGCGCCGATGGAACCGCCCTCGTGGACGTAGTACGGATCCTGGCCGAAGACATCGCGCAGGCAGGCCGCGGCGGTCTGCGCCGCGGGGTGTTCGGGGCTGACCACGAAGGGCCACATCTCGTCGAGCTGACGTACCTCGACCTCGACACCGGGTACGTCCACGGCCAGGATCGCGTCGCGCACGCGCTCGAAGGTCTTGTGCGGATCCATGCCCGGCGCCAGGCGGCAGGAGAACTTGGCGTGGGCGTGGGCGGGGATGATGGTCTTGCTGCCTTCGCCGGTGAAGCCGGCCCACATGCCGCAGACGTCCAGCGTGGGCCGCATGCCCTTGCGCTCGAGCGGTGAGTATCCCGGCTCCCCGAAGAGCTTGGACACGCCGATGCCGGCGGCGAACTCCGCCTCGTCGAAGGGCAGGCGGGCGAACTCGGTCCGCGCCGACTCCGACAGCACCGGTGCCTCATCGTAGAAGCCAGGCACGGTGATGCGGCCCTCGCCATCGCGCAGGGAGGCGAGGATGCGGATGAGCGCGTTGGCCGGATTCTGGACCATACCCCCGAAGGCGCCGGAATGGAGGTCCTGGCTGGGACCGATGATGTCGACCTGGAAGTAGGTGTTACCTCGCAGCGAGACCGTCAGCGCAGGGTGGTTGCCCTCGTAGAAGCCGGAGTCGGTGACCACGATGAGGTCGCCGTCCAGGCGTGCGCTGTTGGACCGCAGCCACGACTCGAAGTTGGGCGAGCCATCCTCCTCCTCGCCCTCTATGACGTAGCGCAGGTTGAGCGGCAGGCGCCCATGGGTCTCCAGCCAGGCCTTGGCCGCCCACAGGTGCAGGTGGACCTGGCCCTTGTCATCCGCGGCGCCGCGTCCGTAGATGCGTCCGCCCTCCACGCGCGGCTCGAAGGGCGGGTGGACCCACAGCTCGAGTGGGTCGACCGGCTGCACGTCGTAGTGGGCGTAGACCACCACCGTGGGCGCACCTTCCGCGTGGAGCCAGTCGGCGTAGACGACGGGATTGCCGCCGGTGGCAGCCACCTCCACGTGTTCGAGCCCGATCGCGCGCATGTGCTCGGCGATCCACTCGGCGCCACGGGTCATGTCGTCGGCATGCTCGGTCATCGACCCGATGGTGGGGATCCGCAGGAACGCCTGGAGGTCCTCCAGCCGTTCGTCGGCGGTGCGCTCGAGATAGGCCTCGACCGGTTCGATGGACATGCTCATATCGACCCCCATGGTGTCTTCTGCGTGTCCCGCGAGGGCCGGCGGTTAGGCCGGCTGGGGCGACGGTTCGGGTGTCTCGCCGGCGGCGGGCAGCTCGTCGGTGCGGGGCTTCGACAGGCCGGCCAGTGGTGTCGCCAGCTTGGGCGTGGGTGAGCCGCCAGCGTCCTTCCGCGGGTCCGGCAGGTCCGCGAACATGGCCTCGAACTCGGCGGCCTCGATGGTCTCCTTGGCCACGAGGGCCTCGGCCAGCTCGGTCAGCCGGTCCTGGTGCATCGTGAGCACTTCCGTGGCTCGCTCATAGGCCTGGTCGATGATGGACCGGACCTCCTCGTCGATCATCTTGGCAACGTCGTCGGAATAGTTGCGCTGCTCCCCCATGGAGCGACCGAGGAACACCATCTCCTCGTGCTTGCCCCACGACATCGGTCCCAGCTTGTCGCTCATGCCGAACTCGGTAACCATGCGCCGAGCCAGGTCGGTCGCCTTCTCGATGTCGTTGGCGGCACCGGTGGTGATATCGCCGAACATGAGCCGCTCGGAAACGGTGCCACCGAGCATGCCCGCGATCTTGTCCTCGAACTCGGACTTCGATTGCAGGTAGCGGTCCTCCATGGGCAGGCCCATGGTGTAGCCGAGGGCCATACCGCGACTGATGATGCTGACCTTGGCCACGGGGTCGCACTTGGGCAGCAACCGCTGCACCATCGCATGACCGCCCTCGTGGTAGGCGATGATGGCTTTCTCCTCGTCGCTGATGATGCGGCTCTTGCGCTCGGGACCAGCCACCACGCGCTCCAGCGCCTCGCTGAACTCCGGCGTGCTGATGGTCTTGCGATTGCGCCGAGCCGCGAGGATGGCGGCTTCGTTGACGAGGTTGGCCAGGTCCGCGCCGGAGAAACCCGGTGACTGCTTGGCCACGGTGGGCAGGTCGATGTCCTTGTCCAGCGGCTTGCCCTTGACGTGGACCTTGAGGATCTCCAGCCGGCCCTTCATGTCCGGGCGGTCGAGGATGACCTGGCGGTCGAAGCGGCCCGGGCGCAGCAGCGCCGGGTCGAGCACGTCGGGCCGGTTGGTGGCGGCCACGACGATGACGTTGGTGTTGGTGTCGAAGCCGTCCATCTCCACCAGGATCTGGTTCAGCGTCTGCTCGCGCTCATCGTGCGAGCCGCCGAGGCCGGCGCCACGCTGGCGGCCGACCGCGTCGATCTCGTCGACGAAGACGATGCAGGGGCTGTTGCGCTTGGCCTGGTCGAAGAGGTCGCGCACGCGGCTGGCACCGACGCCCACGAACATCTCCACGAACTCGGAGCCGGAGATGCTGAAGAACGGTACGCCCGCCTCACCCGCGACGGCGCGGGCCAGAAGCGTCTTGCCGGTGCCTGGCGGGCCCACCAGCAGCACGCCGCGCGGGATGCGCGCGCCGAGCGAGTTGAACTTCTCGGGGTACTTGAGGAACTCGACGACCTCTTGCAGCTCCGTCTTGGCCTCGTCCACGCCGGCCACGTCGTTGAAGGTGACGACCGTCTTGTTGCCCACGAACATGCGTGCGCGGCTGCGCCCGAAGCTCATGGCCTGGTTGTTGCTGCCCTGGGCCTGGCGGAACATGAACCAGAGGAAGACGCCGATGAGCAGGATGGGGAAGAGCATCGAGAGGAGCAGGCCGAAGAAGGCGTTTCCGTCGTCCGCCTGCTCGCCTTCGAAGACGACGCTGCTGCAGGTCTCGCTGGCGTCGCAGGCAGCCGTGATGTCTGCCTGCAGGTTCGTCGTGAACTGCGCCGGGATCCATGACTCGTAGACGATGTTCTCACCGTCCGCGTCAGTAGCCACGGCCGTGATCTCCAGCGCCTCCCCGCGGGTGAGGACCGACTGGACCTCCCCGTTCTGGACCATCGTGAGGAAGGCCGTCTCGGAGCCGCTGTAGGGGATTCGCTCTGGCTCCTGGTCGGTGAAGAGGAAGAGGTAGAGCAGCGCAGCCGTCCCGACGACGAGGACGAGGGTGACGAGCCCGTTGCGCATGAAACGACTGTTCAAGAAGAGACCTGCCTTCGGAAGTGGGTCACCCGGAATGGCCGGGTCGGGAACCGTGATTATAGGGCTGAAGCCGGATGGGCCCATCTCGGTGTGATGACAGGCGTGGCGGGCGGTCAACACCGGCGGGCTTGGATTGGCGGGGATGCGGTAGCATGTCGGCCACGACATCCACGGCTGGGTAGCTCAGCGGCAGAGCAAACGGCTCATAATCGTTAGGTCGGCAGTTCGAATCTGCCCCCAGCCACCACCTGCATCAGCGCGACCCTCGGTGGACCGCCTCGGTCCCTCGCCGAGGGTCTTGGGCTGCCCTGGCCGGCTGGTTGCCACGCGGCATGTCACACTCGTGCCCATGGGTGCTCTCAGGACGGTCTTCTCCGCGGTCCTCGAGGCCATGACGCCGGACGCGTCGCTGGCCCGGATGCGCATGCGCACGACGCTCGACATGGTCGTCACACTGGTCGTGACCGTGCTGGCGATCGGACTCACCGTCGGCTACCAGGTGCTGGGTCGTTGGTCCCGGCGCCGCGGCAGCTCCGCTTGACCCAGCCTGGTCCATGTCCATGAACGGCGAGCCCCGCTGGGAGCCGGTCGAACCGCCGGCGTCACCAAGCGCTCCCCAGCCCATGCGCCTGGGCCAGGTGCTCGAGATCGGCATCCGCATCCTGCGCCGTCACTGGCCGGTGGCGCTGGTCCTGGCCCTGCTCTTCGCCGGACCCGGCGCCCTCCTCACCTCGGCCACCGGCCTGCGCTTCACGGAGGTGGTGCTGGACATCTTCCCCGACCTCGAGGCAGGGACGGTCGATGCGGGAGCGACCATCACGCGAGCCGAGTTGGACCGCGCGCTCGGAGCACTGGTGCCCTACGTGGCGGCCACGTGGCTGGCCGGGCTCCTGCTCAGCATCGGCACCCTCGCGTTCAGCGCCGTGGTGGCTGAGGACTACCACGCGCGTCCGCCGCGGCTGGGCGAGGTCCTGCGCACCGCCTTGCGCAAGACGCCGAGCGCGATCGGCTTCATCGTCCTCAGTTCGCTCGTCATCGTCGGTCTCGTGCTGGGCGGCGTGCTGATCATGGCCGCGGCCACACTCCTGTTCCCGACCGCTTCGGTCACTTCCGGCGGCCCAGGCGTCTTCCTGGCGCTCGTCGCCGCTGTCGGTCTGGTGCTGGCGCTGGTCTACCTCACGATGCGCTGGGCGCCGGCCTTTCCGGCCATGGTCGAGGAGGATGTGGGCGTGCGGGAGGCCTTCCGCCGCAGTTGGCACCTGAGTGGCGACAACGTCTGGCGCATCTTCGCCATCTCCCTCTTCGCGGCGATCCTCGTGGCCATCGGCGGCTCGGTCCTGTCCCAGATCTTCAGCTTGCTCCTCGCGGGCAGCCTGGCGCCCGCCCTGGGGCTCGACGAACGGGTGGCCGAGGCGGTGGCATTGACGCTGGGTACGCTGCTGCTGGCCCCGTTGGCTCCGGTGCTCACAGCCGTGCTCTACTTCGATCTGCGCACGCGCCGCGACCCGCCACCCGAGCCCGAACCGGCAGGCGATCGGTACCGCTAGCGGGTCCAGAGCGGCGCCAGGACACCCTAGGCGCCGAAGAGCAGCTCCATCCAGGCGTCGAACGGCGCGGCTTGCTCGCCCGTCGCATCCTGTGGCCCGATGGGCGTGATGGGCGCTGGCGGCGGCGCGTCCTCGAGCACGAACGGCCGTTCGTTCGACTCGCCGAAGCCGTAGGCGCGGCCCTGCCAATCGAAGAAGGCGTCGGTTTCGATGAAGGCCAGCTCGTGCTCGCCCGCGTGCACCGCCTCCTCCACGCGCGCGAACTCGGCCCGCGCCTGCTCCGCGCGCGTCTCCACATCGGTCGAGCGTGTCAGCGCCCCGCCGAAGACGATGACGATGGCCGCCAGCAGCAGCAGGCCCGCGAGCAGCAGCAACGCGCGGCGGCCGATGACGGGGGCTTGGCGCAGGCTGCTCACGCGAGCGAGCGTACGTAGGCCGGCGCCAGCGTGTCAAACGTTGGCCTGTCAAGCGCCTGCTCCGGCTGCTAGACTGCGGGTCGCAAACCGAACGGATGGTCGGTTCACCTGAGGTCGTCGCCATGAGACTGCACCAACCCCTGTCGGCGCTCGAGGCCCTGGAGCGCTTCCTGGCCGAGCCGGGCGTCGCCGAAGCGGTCGCGTCCCGGCACGTGCTTCCTGCGCAGGAGGCCGTGTTCGCACCCATGCCCGAGTGGCTTGACCCACGCCTCGTGGCGGCCCTGCACGGCCGTGGCATCGACGCGCTCTACAGCCACCAGCGCGAGGCTCTGGAATCACTTCGCGAGGGGCAGGACGTGGTCATCGTCACGCCCACGGCTTCGGGCAAGTCGCTCTGCTACAACCTGCCGGTACTGCAGGCGATCGGTGAGGACCCGGCCGCCCGCGCGCTCTACCTCTTCCCGACCAAGGCGCTCAGCCAGGACCAGTTGGCCGAGTTCCGCGAGCTGTCCGAGCTGGCTGGCATGGACCTCTCAGCGGCGGTGTACGACGGTGACACACCAGCACCGATCAGAGCCGTGGTGCGTGAGGCCGGGCAGGTGGTGGTGACCAACCCGGACATGCTCAGCACGGCGATCCTGCCGCACCACACCAAGTGGTTCCAGCTCTTCGAGCAACTGCGCTACATCGTCATCGACGAGGCCCATACGTACCGGGGCATCTTCGGCAGCCATGTGGCCAATGTGCTGCGCCGGCTGCTGCGGATCTGCGCCCACTACGGCTCGACGCCGCGCATCGTCTGCTCCTCGGCCACGGTGGGCAACCCGGGCGAGCTGGCCCAGACGCTCACCGGCCGGTCCTTCCGCGTCATCGACCGCAGTGGCGCGCCGCAGGGCGAACGGCACGTGGTCGTGCTCGATCCCCCTCCCCTCGACCGGCGCACGGGCGTTCGACCCGGGCCGCACGGGCTGGCCTTTCGAGCGGCCCTCTCGTTCCTGCGCGCCGGACGGCAGACCATCGTCTTCGGCCGCGCACGGGTGGCGGTGGAGCTGTTGCTGAGCTCTCTGCGTGAAGCCATGCGCGAGGGCCGCGGGCCCATCGACCGCATCCGCGGCTATCGCTCGGGCTACCTGCCCAGTGAGCGGCGCGCGATCGAAGCGGGCCTGCGCAGCGGGGAGGTGCTGGGCGTGGTCTCCACCAACGCCCTGGAGCTGGGCATCGACATCGGTGCCCTCGATGCCTCCATCCTGGCCGGCTACCCCGGCACCATCGCGGCGACCTGGCAGCAGATGGGCCGCTCCGGACGCCGGCAGGAGACGAGTGTGTCCATCCTCGTGGCCGGTGCGGGTGCCCTCGACCGCTACGTAGCCACGCACCCCCAGTACCTGCTCGAGGCCACGCCGGAGGAGGCCCGCCTGGACCCGGAGAACATGCACGTGCTGCTGGCGCACTTGCGGGCGGCGGCCTTCGAGCTGCCGTTCGCGCCGGGTGAGGCCTTCGGCGCGGCACCGGCCGACGACCTGCTGGCCTTCCTCGCCGAGGAGGCCCACGTGCGGCAGGCCTCGGACGGGCGTTGGTACTGGGCCAGCGAGAACTTCCCGGCCTCGGAGATCAACCTGCGCCTGGGTGCGCCCGAGAACGTGCTCATCATCGACACCGGGCCCGAGCGGCCACGGGTACTGGGCGAAGTCGACCTCTTCGCGGCGCGCGTGCTGGTACACGAGAAGGCCATCTATCTCCACGACTCCCAGCAGTACCACGTGGACGAGCTCGACTGGGAGGAGCGCAAGGCGCTGGTGCGTCCCGTGGACAGTGACTACTACACCCAGGCGGAGCTGGCGGTCACGCTCAAGCCGCTCGACATCTTCGAGCAGGCGCCGCGGCATGGAGGCAGCCGCCAGCACGGCGAGGTCATGATCAGCTCCATCGCCACCATCTTCAAGAAGCTCAAGCTCGACACCCACGAGAACGTGGGCTGGGGCACCATCGACCTGCCGGAGATGGAGCTGCACACCACGGCCTGGTGGTTGGCCCTCGATCCGGACGCCGTCGCAGGTTGGCGGCGTGAGGACCTCGACGCTGCGCTGGTCGGCGCCGGCCGCGCCCTGCAGACCGTGGCCAGCGTGCTGCTCATGGCCGACCCACGCGACCTGGGACTGGTCACCCAGGTGCAGTCTCCCCACGCGCAGCGCCCGGTCATCTACCTGTGGGAGGCGGCCCCCGGTGGTGTGGGCATGTCGCCGCGGCTGTTCGAGCGTACCGACGAGCTGGTCGCGGGTGCGCTCGACCTGGTCGTCGGCTGCGATTGCGAGGTCGGCTGCCCTGCCTGCGTCGGTCCGCGCGGAGAGAGCCGGCTCGACGGGCGGGCGCTGGCGACCCGGCTGCTGCGCCTCCTGGCGGGCGCCTCGACGGGCGCGGCGCGCGAGATGGCGGCGTGACAGCAGAGCTGGCAAGCACCGGCTCCAGCCTCGCGCCCATGGACGTCTCCGCACCAGGCCAGCGACGTCGCTCGCGCCTTGAGCGTCTGCGTGACGCGCGCGTGCGCGATGCCGCGGAGATCCGCCGGCCGCCCGTGCCCGCACCGCGACCCGATCGTGCTGCGCGGCTGGCCGCCGACGTCGGCGGGATCGTGCAGCAGACGCCGCAGCGGCCGATCGTGGTGGTCGAATCGCGCGAGCGTATCGTGCCTGACCTCGCCGGCCTGGCGCTGCTGCCGGACCCGGTGGACCCGGCGCTGTCCTTGGTGCTGCTCGATACGGAGACCACCGGGCTGGGCACCGGTACCGGCACGCTGCCCTTCCTCGTCGGCGTCGGCACGTGGGAGGGACCCGACTTCCTGACACGGCAGTTGTTGTTGCCCGAGCAGTCCGACGAAGCCGGCTACCTGCAGGCGCTGGAGGCGCTCATCCCGCCCGACGCCTGCCTGGTCACGTACAACGGACGCTCCTTCGACTGGCCGTTGCTGGTGACGCGCTTTCGACTGCACGGCCGGCGACCACCGCCGATCGCGCGGCACCTGGACCTGCTGCCACTGGCCCGGGTGCTGTGGAAACACCGCCTGCCGGACGCGCGGCTGGCCTCGGTCGAAGCCGGAGTCTGTGCGGTCCAGCGTGAGCACGACCTGCCCGGCGGGCTGGTGCCGGGTCGCTATCTCGACTACCTGCGCCACGGGCGCGGCACACTCCTGCGTGACGTGCTCGAACACAATCGCCAGGACGTCGTCTCCATGGCGCTGCTGCTGCGCGTGCTCGCTTGCGAGCTCGCGCCGGTGGCGTGGTCCGGCCGCGCGTCCGCCGCTGTGCACCCCGGCGATCTCGGTGGCCTTGGCCGAGCCTATCTGCGCAAACGCCGGCACGAGGAAGCCCTGGCCTGCTTCGACGCGGCCCTGGAGCGACTACTCGAGCCGTGGGGGTCGCAACACTACGAGGTCATCGCCATGGACCGCGCCCGCACGCTCACGCGCATGGGCCGGCGCGAGGAAGCCGAAGGCGCCTGGCAGGCCATCGCGCTCGAGGGTGGCCCCCACGCCGCGTGGGCCTGGCTGCACGTGGCCAAGCACCGCGAGCATGACGCGCGCGACTTCGGAGCCGCGCTGGCAGCGGCCGGGCGAGCCCGGGCCCTGGCCGAGCGCAGCCGCCTGTTCGGCCGCCGAGAACGGCACGTAGAGCGCGACTTGGCGCGTCGCGTGCCGCGGCTGCGGCGCCGGCTGGGGACGATCGTCGCCTGACCCGCTCGGCGGTCAGGCCCCGGGGCTATGCGCATGCGCTAGTGTCGGCCGTCATGGATGAGGCCAACGGCCATGGCGCAGCCACCATCGAGTTCGAGCACGTCAGCAAGCACTACGAGGCGGCCACGCTCAAGAGCGGCGCACCCGGTGCGGTCGACGACCTGTCGCTGACGGTGCCGGCAGGGCGCATCTGCGTCCTGGTCGGTCCTTCGGGCTGCGGCAAGACGACGACCCTCAAGATGGTCAACCGGCTCATCGAGCCTTCGGGCGGCCGGATCCTCATCGGCGGCGTGGACATCGCCGGGTTGGACGTGACCGAGCTGCGCCGGGGTATCGGCTACGTCATCCAGCAAGTGGGTCTCTTCCCGCACCAGACGGTGGCCCAGAACGTGGCCACCGTGCCTCGCCTGCTGGGCTGGGAGAAGGGGCGGGCGGCGGCACGCTCGGATGAGCTGCTCGCACTGGTGGGCCTGGAGCCGGCGCAGTATGGCGTTCGCTATCCCAGCCAGCTGTCGGGTGGTGAGCGCCAGCGCGTGGGGGTCGCTCGCGCCCTGGCGGCCGACCCTCCGGTGATGCTCATGGACGAGCCCTTCGGGGCGGTCGATCCCATCGTTCGCGAGCGCCTGCAGAACGAGTTCCTGCGCCTGCAGGAGGACCTGGCCAAGACCATCCTCTTCGTCACGCATGACATCGACGAAGCCATCAAGCTGGGGGACCTGGTGGTGGTCATGCAGCTCGGCGGAAGGATCGCCCAGGCCGGCGCACCAGCGGAGCTGCTCGCGGCGCCGGCGTCCGAATACGTCGCTCGCTTCGTCGGCGCGGACCGTGGCCTCAAGCGGTTGTCGCTCTATCGCGTGGGTGACGTCGAGCTGGCGCCGGCGCCACTAGCCCGCGCCGGCGAGACGACCGAGGCGCTACGGCAACGGGCCCAGACGGTCGACCTCGACTTCGTGCTGCTGGTCGACCCGCAGGATCGACCGCTCGGCTGGGTGGAGCTGGCCGACCTGCCCCCGGACGGTCGCGTGCGCGAGGAGGACGCCGATCCCACGTCACCCCTCCTCGACCGGCGGAGCACGCTCAAGGACGCCACCTCTCGCCTGCTCGACGAGGAAGTCCGCGCCGGCGTCGTGGTCGACCGCGTCGGGCGCGTGGAGGGGCTGCTGACGCTGCAAGCGGTCATGGACTGGATGCAGGACGACAGCTCACGCGAAGTGCCCCACGACATTGCCCAGGCCGCGGCCGAGGCGTCCGTGATGCCCTCCCCAGACGACGCCACCCCGTCGAGCTAGACCATGGTCGAGATCCGCTGGGACTGGATCGCCAACCACCTCGACGACATCGCCGAGAAGACCTGGCAGCACCTGCAGTTGCTGGTCATCCCGATGACGGCCGGCTTCGTCATCGCCTTCGCCCTGGCCCTGCTGGCCGCACGCCGTCCCGGCACCATCGGACCGGTGACCGCCGTGACCGGCCTGCTCTACACCATCCCCAGCCTGGCCGCGTTCGCTGTGCTGGTACCCATCACGGGCCTGTCGCTCATGACCGCGCTCATCCCCTTGACCGCCTACACACTGCTCATCCTCTACGTCAACACCGTGGCCGGACTGCGCTCGGTCCCGCCGGAGGTGAACGAGGCCGCCGACGCCATGGGCTACACGCGCGCCGCTCGCCTGTGGCGCATCCAGCTGCCACTGGCCGTGCCCATGATCATGGCCGGGGTACGCGTGGCGGCCGTGACCACCATCGGCCTGGTGACCATCTCGGCCATCGTCGGCGGCAACCGTTTCGGTGGCCTGGGCCAGTTCATCACCGAGGGGCTGCAGACGGACTTCGACACGAAGATCTACCTCGGTGCCGCCTGCTCCGTGCTCCTCGCCTTCGCCGTCGACGGCGCGCTCGTCGCGCTCCAGCGCCTGCTCACGCCCTGGGCCCGCGCCCGCTCGGAGCGGGGCTAGAGCATGGAACAGCTCCTGGGGTTCCTCACCGACGCGGCCAACTGGCAGGGTGACACCGGCATCCCCAACCGGCTCATCGAGCACCTCGCCATCGCGTTGCTGGCGGTGCTGACCGCTTCGGCCATCGCGCTGCCGTTGGGCTTCTACATCGGCCACACCGGCAGGCTGCAGCTGCTGGGCATCAACATCGCCAACATCGGCCGCGCCATCCCGTCGTACGCGTTGATGGTCATGCTCCTGCCCATCATGCTCGGGCTGGCACCGGTGCTGGGCTACGACCCGCGCCTCGGGCTGCGCTTCCTGCCCATCTTCATCGCGATGGTGCTGCTGGCGATCCCGCCCATCCTCGTGGCCGCCTACGTCGGCCTGCAGGAGGTGGATCGCGACCTCACCGAGTCGTCGCGCGGCATGGGCATGACCGAATGGCAGATCCTGCGCGGGGTGGAGCTGCCCCTGGCCACCCCCGTGCTGGTCGGCGGCATCCGCATCGCGTTGCTGCAGGTCATCGCCACAGCCACCATCGGTGCCTTCCTCGCCGGAGGCGGCCTGGGCCGCTTCATCATCGACGGCATCGCCCGCCGGGACGAGGGCATGCTCTACGCGGGCGTACTGCTGGTGGCGGTGCTGGCCATCGGCACGGACCTGCTGCTCTCGTGGCTGCAGCGGCGCCTCACGCCACGAGGGGTGCGTGTCGCCACCGAAGCCGAAGGCCGGGCGCACGAGTCGGCTGCCCCCTAGCTCCACGTGGCCGGCCCGGTCTCCTCGCCGTGTGGTCCATCACACCGCTCATCCACTCGCTCGGGTAGGGTTCGGTGTGGCCGCAGTCGTCAGGATGGCGCCGGTCGTGATACCACACAGGGAGGTACCCATGCGGAGTATCCGCAGACTCGCCCTCGGGGCGTCGCTCCTGGCATCGCTCGCGATCGTCGGGACGGCGGGTGGGGGCGCCATCGTGTCCGCGCAGGACCAGCCGACCGTCCGCATCGGGTCGGACGGCTTCTACGAATCACAGCTGATGGCCGAGATCTACGCGCAGGCCCTCGAGGACGAAGGCTTCGACGTCGAGCGGCTGCTGGCGATCGGCACGCGCGAGGTGCGCAACGACGCCTTCACCTCGGGCCAGATCGACCTCGTACCCGAGTATGTCGGCTCAGGGCTTGGTTTCTGGGTGCTGGGCGCCGAGGATCCCGAGCTGGCGGCCATCGAGGTCAGCGGCGACGGCGAGGCCAACCGGGCGGGCCTGCAGCAGGCGCTCGATCTCGCCGGCGTGGAGGCCACGGTGCTGGCCATCAGCGCCGGCGAGGACACCAACGCCGCGGTCGTGCGTGCTGAAACCGCCGCAGAGTTGGGGCTTTCGTCGATGGGCGACCTGGCGGCGGTCGCGGACCAGCTCACGTTCGGCCTGCCGCCGGAGTGCGAGGAGCGGGCCCTCTGTCGCGGCGCGCTCGAGGACGGCTACGGCATCGCCTGGCCGCCGGCGCGGATCGAGCTGCTGCCGGCCTGCGATGCACCCGATGGCCAGCGCCCTCGAGGGCGAGGCCATCGACGTGGCCTGGCTCTGCTCCACCCAGCCCGTGATCGCCAAGAATGGCTGGGTCGTGCTCGAGGACGACCTCGACACGCAGCCGGCCGAGAACCTGGCGCCGGTCGTGCGCAACGACTACCTCGAGCAGGTCGCGGGCGGTGCGGACACGCTCGCCGCGATCCTCGACCCGGTCTCGGCCGCGGTCACGACCGACGTGCTGACCGAGCTCGGGGCCCGCGTGGCCATCGACCAGGAGGACATCGAGGACGTCGCCGCGGAGTTCCTCGCCGGGCTCTAGCGGGAGTGCCGTCACAGACGACAGAAGCGGCCTCGGGGTGTGCCCGGGGCCGCTTCTGTCGTCTGGGCGTGGGTCAGAAGCCGCGAGCCGCGAGCCACTCGCGATTGCGGGTGTGGAGTGCCAGCAGCGCGTCGGCGGTATCGGCCGGCTTGAGGAAGCGATCCTGCTCGACCGTCATCCAGCCTGGTAGCCACGCGCCTTGAGCGCGTCGAGGAAGGGGTCGAGGCCGGCGGTGCCATGGCCCAGCTCGCAGAACACGCCGCGGTCCCAGGCCTCCATCAGACCACCTCCGGAGCGACAGACCTGGCCCAGCACATCCCGATCGCAGTCCTTGATGTGCACCAGGCGGACCGCGTCGAAGTAGGTCTCCAGCAGCTCAAGCGGGTCGGCTCCGCCGAAGAGGGCGTGACCGGTATCGAGGCACATGCCCACCAGCGACGTGTCGAGCGCGTCGAACACGCGGTGGATCTCGGAGCCGCTCTCGCAGTAGCTGCCAGCGTGGAAGTGGAGGACCGGGTCGAAGCCGCGTGAGCGGGCCAGCTCGCCGGCCCGGTGCATGTTGTCGATGAGCACGCCGAAGCGCTCCTCCGGCAGGGTCGTCTCGGGATGGCTGTCGGTCTGGCCGGCCCAACGCATGCGTTCCGGTTCGACCGAGGCGTCGGCGAGGACGGCCTTGGGCATGACCGCATCGGGGCGTCCGGCCTCGAGCAGGTCGAGCACGCCGGTCATCCACGCGAGGTCCTCGTCGATGTGCTCGGAGCGGCTGAAGCGGAGCGGCATGAACGCGCCCACGAGCGAGAGGCCACGGGCGGCCAATCGTTCGCGCATGAGCTCGGCTTCACCGAAGTAGCCAGGCGGGCCCAGCTCCGTGCCGGCGTATCCGGCGGCAGCCATCTGGTCGAGCATCTGCTCCGGCTCCAGCTGCAGCGGGTCGCCCTCGGTCTTCTCGAAGACCCCCCACGAGACCGGCGCCGCAGCGACCTTGATGCCGTCGATAGCGTTCGAGCTCATCGTCCTTCCCTCCACGAACGAGCGTCGGCCGGCCCTGCCGGCCGTTGGCTGGCCCGACTAGCGGAACTTGACGTCCTCGGGCGTGATGACCTGGTTGTGCAGCTTCTGGTGGAGCTGTTCGACCCGCTGCTGCTGGCTCTTCCACTTGGCGGCATTGCTCAACCGCAGCGGGTCCTTCTTGAGGTTGTACAGCTCGCGCTCGCCGCTGCGGTACTCCACGTACTGCCAGGTGGCGATGGTGGAGTGGCGTCGTGTGGTGACCAGGCCGTACCACGGCGGCATCGAGCCCGACTTGTGGAGATGTTCGATGTAGATGAAGTCGCGCTGCAGCCGGTCCGCGTTGCCGCGCAGCAGGGGCAGGATGCTCATGCCGTCCGGGTCGTTCATGGTGCAGCCGCCGAGCTTGCACAGGGTCGGCGCGAGGTCCGCGTCTGAGACCGGTTCGCTCACGACGCGCTTCCTGTTGCCCAGCTCCTTGGGCCACATCACGTACATGGGGATGGGTGTCGCGTGGGGCCAACGCTTGCCGGCCGGCTTGCGGTGATCACCCATGAGCAAGCCGTTGTCGGCCATGAAGATGATGAGCGTGTTGTAGAGGCGCCGCTCCTTGCCCAGGGCGTTGCGGATCTGGCCCATGACCTTGTCCACGCTGAGCATCTCCTCGCAGCGCGTGCGCAGGCTGAATGACTTGGCCTTCAGCAGCGGGCGCTGGCGGATGTACGCGGGCTTGTCCTGCACGTTCCACTCGTTGTAGGACTTGCCGCGCCAAGGACTGACGTCGCGGCACGCCCTGCTGCCCACGTCACCGGCCATGGCGATGTTGGGCGTGTGGCCGCTGTAGAGCGAGGCAAGGGCGAAGATTGGCTTGCTGTCGGGTGCATTGCGAATCTGCTTGGCCACGCGATTGCCGATGACCTTGGTCGAGTGGTCGACCGCTCGCGTGCCTTTCCACGTCACCTGCGTGGGGGTCCACCACTTGTAGCGGTAGAAGCTCTTGTACTTCTCGTCCCGTTTCCACATCATGCCGTAGTCGCTCCAGCCCTTGGCCGACTTGGCCACGTCCTGCCTGCTCGTGACGCGGCCGATGCCGTTGATGGGCTTGCCCGCGAAGACCGTGTGGTAGCCCGAGGCCTGCAGCTTGGTGGCCAGGGTCGAGCCCGCGTCGAAGCGCAAGTAGCTGGGGCCGTCGTTGTCGGTGACGCCGTTGTTGTGGCTGTACTGCCCCGTGAGCAAGACCGCTCGTGCCGGCCCGCACAACGGCGTGGAGCTGTAGGCCTGGCGGAAGTCGACACCCTTGTTGCAGAACTTGGCCAGCTCCGGCGTCCGGGAGGTGCACCACAGGCGGCGGGCGTTGGGGTTCACGTCGTCGACGTAGACGATGATGATGTTGGGGCGCGGATCGGCGGCTTGCACGGGCCGCGGCGCCATGGGCACGACCGCGGAGGCACAGGCGATCGCGCCCAGGCCCACGGCGGCCACGGTTGTCCTCAGTCCCACTCCCTGTCTCCCCTGGAGGCCTGCGACGTGCGCGGCGACGCCTCCGCTCGACGACCGCGAGCTGCCACTATAGCCACGCTCGGGTCGACCCGGTACCGACGCCGAGGTACCTGTGCGGCCGGGCTGAAGGGCTCACACGAAGGTCCGTTCACGTTTCAGGTTGGCCTCATACTCCTGCCGGGCCGCGCGCACGCGCGCCGAACCCGAGACCTCCGCCACGGGCACGTCCCACCAGCTGTCGTAGGCGGGCACGCCCGGTTCGGGGTTTGTCTCGACCACGATCACCGCCGGCCGGTCGGTGACCTTCCGCGCCTCGAGCAGCGCTGTCTCCAGCTCGGCCGGCGTCCCGGCCTCGAAGACCGTGGCTCCGAGGCTGGCGGCGTTGGCCGCGAAGTCGATGGGCAGGACCTCCCCGGTGAAGGTGCCGCTCCCGGGGTCACGGGCGCGGAAGTCGTTGAAGGGGTTGTCTGCGCCACAGGCCCCCGAGAGGTTGCGGATGCAGCGATAGCCGTGGTTGTCGAGCAGCACGACCGTCATGCCGATGCCTTCCTGCCGTGCCGTCAGGAGCTCGTTCGCCAGCATCAGGTAGGAGCCGTCGCCGACCATCACGTGTACGCGACGCCCCGGCTCGGCCATGGCCACGCCCATGCCCCCGGCGATCTCGTAGCCCATGGTCGAGTTGCCATACTCCATGTGATAGCTGCCGCGCGTGGCCGGGCGCCACAGCTTGTGCATGTCGCCGGGCAGTCCCCCGGCGGCACAGACGACGATGCCGTCCTGGCCCAACGACTCGTTCACCAGGCGCATCGCTTCGGGCTGCGACACGTGCGTCTCGGCGGCGAGATGGAGCACGCGCGAGGATTCCTCGTGCCACGCGCCGCGCAGCCGTGCGATGCGTTCCCGCCGTTCGGCCGAGGCCCCCGTCCAGCCGCGAGCGTCGAGCGCCGCGTGCAGCTCCAGCAGCGTCTCGCGGGCATCGCCCACGAGGGGTAGCGCGGCTGCCTTGGCGGCGTCCAGCTCGGCCACGTTGACCGCCACGAAGCGCACGTCGGGGTGCTGCCAGGCCGACCAGCTCATGGTCGGGAAGTCGGACAGGCGGGTGCCGACCGCGATGACCACGTCGGCGTCGTGGGCCACGGCGTTGCCGGCACTGGTACCGGTGGAGCCGAGGGCGCCCATGTTCAATGGGTGGTCCCAGGGCAGCGCACCCTTGCCCGCCTGCGTCTCGGTGAAGGGCACGTCGAAGCGGCTGACGAAGCCGTCGAGGGCATCGGCCGCGTCGCTGTAGACGAGGCCGCCGCCGACCACGATCATGGGGCGCTCGGCGCCGGCGATGAGATCGGCCGCGGCCGCGAGGGAGGTCGGCATCGGGACGAGGACGCGGCACCACCCAGGTGCGTGGTTCCAGTAGTCGGTCGGGCCAGTCCCAGGCCTCTGCCTGCACGTCCTGCGGCAGGGCCAGCGTGACCGCGCCGGTCTCAGCCGGCGAGGTCAGCACGCGCATGGCCTGGGGCAAGGCATCGATGAGCATCTCGGGTCGCTCGATCCGGTCGAAGTAGCGCGAGACCGGCCGCAGCACGTCGTTGGCGCTGACGTCGCCGGCCTCGGGCCGCTCCAGCTGCTGCAGCACCGGCTTGACACGCCGTGTGGCGAAGCGGTCGCCCGGCAGCAGCAGCACGGGCAGGCGGTTGACCGTGGCGTTGGCGGCGCCGGTAGCCAGGTTCGTGGCGCCGGGTCCGATCGAGGTCGTGCACGCGAACGTGCGCAGGCGCCGCGTCTGCTTGGCGAAGGCGGCAGCGGTGTGCACCATGGCCTGCTCGTTGCGCGTCTGGTAGTAGCGGACCTCGTCCTGCGCGGCCTCGAGCGCCTCCCCCATCCCGGCCACGATGCCGTGTCCGAAGATGCCGAAGACGCCCTCGAAGAAGCGGCCGCGCTCGCCGTCGCGCTCGACGTACTGGTTGGCCAGCCAGGTCACGATGGCCTGGGCCACGGTCAGACGTGCCATGTCGGTTCCTCCCTCGAGTGCGTGCCGCTCGCGGTCAGGCCTTCACATCCGGGTTGGGGATGAGCAGGTCGTCGATGGTGCCCACCAGGTCCCAGTAGGAGGACACGAAGGAGCGCAGCGTGCGCGCGGTGGCACCGTAGGACTCGAACTCCTCGACCGCTCAGGCCATCGGGCTCATAGGCCTTGACGAACTCCGGACAGCGCGCGCTCAGCTCGTCGACATAGGCCTGGGGGACCGGGTCGTTCCAGCGGTCCTTGACCTCCACGTCGGAGTCGTTGAACAGTCGCTGCCAGCCGTAGGGGATGGTCATCGAGACGTCGCCGCCGATGAGTTCGGACCAGTGGAGGTGGTGGCGGTAGGCCGCCGCCAGCAGGCGCGTGCGGTAGCCACGCTCGGCGAAGATGGCGGCGGCGCGCTTGAAGACCGCGATGCCGGCCCACTCGGGCGCGGCCGGATCGACGGTGATGCCGTCGCGCGCGTTGGCCGCCTTCACCCAATCGTCGGTGCGGCCGATCATGATGGTGC
The DNA here is from genome assembly GCA_963716815.1 of uncultured Chloroflexia bacterium. Classification (GTDB taxonomy): domain Bacteria; phylum Chloroflexota; class Limnocylindria; order Limnocylindrales; family CSP1-4; genus JAFMJV01. Next base: position 210,312 of record CAVQUM010000003.1, on the reverse strand, counting down.
AGATCGGCGACATCCAGGAAGTATCCTCGCCGGCCGCCTCCCGCTGCTGCCGTGCCCGCTCGATGGCCTCGCCCACCGCGAGCGCCTGGGCCACGGTGAACGAGACGGTGGCGTTGACGTTGAGCCCCTCCGCGGTCACCTGCTGCCATGGCCTCGATGCCGGCCGCGACCGCGGGGAACTTGATCTGCACGTTGGGTGCGAGCGTGTCGAAGTGGCGCGCCTGCTCGGCCATGCGCTCGGCCGAGCGGTTGAGCGTAGGGTCGATCTGGATCGAGAGGCGGCCGCGCTGGCCGTGGCTCGCCTGCCAGACGGGCTCGAGCATCTTCCAGCCGCGCACGGCCATCTCCTCGATGACCTGCCAGGTGACCTGCTGGTCGGTCCACGTCGGGTGCTCGGCGGCGATGGCCCGCACCCGTGGCGCCCACGTCTCGTACTCCTGCTGCATGACCGTGCCCACGATGACCGGGTTGGTGGTGGCACCCACCGCGCCGTTCTCCATGGCGTAGCGCAGCTCGCTCTCGTTGCACGAGTCGTTCCAGTAGTCGGTGGGGAACTCGCTCGCGGTGCGCTGCAGGGGTGTGGTCATCGTTCTCCTCCGTGGGTCAGCTCGGTAGCTTGGGGTCCCAGTCCATCAGCCAGGCGTGGTCGGGGTCGACGGTGAAGTGCCAGGCCCGGTTGGGGCCGGCCATCACGTTCAGGTAGTAGGCGTCGTACCCCGCGGGCGCGCCGAAAGGATGGTAGCCCCGCGGGACGAGCAGGACATCAGCGTCGGTCGGGGCGAACGAGGCGTCGAGCTCACCGTCGGGCGTATAGACGCGGGCGAAGCCCCAGCCTTCGGGCCGGGCGAAGCGGTAGTAGTAGAGCTCCTCCAGGTAGGCCTCGCGCGGCGGATCCTCGGTATCGTGCTTGTGGGGCGGGTAGCTCGACCAGTTGCCGCCCGGCGTGAAGACCTCGAAGAGGATGAGCCGGCCGGCCTCCACGGCCGGCGGCAGCAGGTGGTGGATGCGGCGTTCGGTGATGCCAGACCCGCGTGTCTCGACGTGGATATCGGCCGGGCTCGAAGAGCTGGGTTCGGCGCACCTCGGCGGCGGGCGCCTCGGCCACGATGACCGTGGCGTCATCCTCCGCTTCCACGTTCAGCTCGACGCCGGGTTCGAGCAGCAGCACCGGCGGCGGCGGTCCGTCGAAGACGCTGGCGCGGCTGCCCAGCGAGCTCCAGCGCCCTCGGCCGGCGGTGATCGATGCCGTGCCCTCAAGCACGACCACGGCGCGCTCGCGTTCAGCAGCAGGTCGGCGCAAGCCAGCTCCGGACGTCAGCCGGTAGTCGGCGAAGCCGACGTACTGCCAGGCGGCATCCTCGGGGGTGATGTCGTGCACCCGGCCCGTGGTGGCAGCGGGCTCCGTCGCACGCCGAATCAGGTCACCGGGCACGCCTTCGTACGTCATCATGGGCATATGTCCTCCGGGCCATGGATCCGCCTGCCACGGTCGTGCCGACCGTCGGACTCGAAGGTTGACATGACGGCACCCTCGCTGCTCATCATACGCCTCGGGCGTAAACGTTTACAGGAGCATCGGGGACGGCGCCTTCCTGTGCCGCGAGGCCGTCGCTCCGTAGGCCGCTGGCAGGGAGGGAGCGCTCGTGAGGATCGGACTGCTTGGGGGCCGGCCGCATCGGCAAGATGCACGCGCGAGGTCCTGTCATCGATCGACGAGGTCGACGAGCTGCTCATCGCCGACCCCGACGCAGGCTGCGGCGTCCGCTGTCGCGGCTGAGGTCGGGCGCTCGCGCGGAGTCGGTCGAGACCGTCATCGCGCGAGGCCGAGGCCTTCGTCATCGCCGCTGCCAGCGATGCCCATGCGCCACTCGTGCGCGCCGGCCTCGAGCGTGGCATCCCGGTCTTCTGCGAGAAGCCGCTGACGCCCGACCTGGCCAACGCCATCGTCCTGGCCGAGGAGGTCGAGCGTGCCGGCACGCCCTTCCAGCTGGGCTTCCAGCGGCGCTTCGACAAGGGCTACGTCGAGGCCAAGCGCATGGTCGACAGCGGCGATCTTGGCACGCTCTACAGCATGCGCATGGCCGGTCACGACCCGGCGCCGCCGCACGAGTCCTACATCCCCGTCTCGGGCGGACTCTTCCGCGACTTCTCGGGCCATGACTTCGACGTCCTGCGCTGGCTCACGAGCGACGAGGTCGAGGAGGTCTACGCCGACGGCTCGGTGCGCGGGTTCGCCGTGTTCGCCAAGTACGACGACCATGACAACGCGGTCGCGACGCTGCGCATGCGCAGCGGGGCCCTCGCGGTCATGACCGTCTCGCGACACGACCCGCGCGGCTACGACATCCGCACCGAACTCTTCGGCAGCAAGGACAGCATCAGCGTGGGCCTGGGTCCACGTCAGGTCATCCGCTCGGTGGAGCCGGGTGTACCCGAGCCCGAAGGGCCAGCCTGGCCCAACTTCCAGGACCGTTTCGCACAGGCCTATCGCGACGAGATGCTCGGCTTCTTCAAGCTCGCCCGTGGCGAGATGGAGACGCCCTGCACCGCCCGCGACGGCGTCGAATCCGCGCGCATCGCCGAGGCCGCCACGATGGCCTTGCACGAACACCGCATCGTCCGACTCGACGAGATCCCCGCATAGCGAAGGAGGTGGACCCGACTCAGTCCCCGCAGCCTGTGATGGAACCGACCCAAGACAAGTTGGCGGCCGTGCCGCCAAGGGAGGAGTGTTTCCAGAGATGCGAGTCAAGAAGGGCCTGGTAGGCCTCGTAAGCATCGGCCTGCTCGCAGGAGCAGCCATGGCACCCGCCGCCGTGACGGCACAGGACGACATCCGCATCGTGGTGGTCAGCCACGGCCAGGCATCCGACCCGTTCTGGTCGGTCGTGCAGAACGGCGTCGTCGACGCCGGCGAGGCCATGGGCGTGACCGTCGAGTACAACGCACCCGATACGTTCGACATGGTCAAGATGGGCCAGCTCATCGACTACCGCCGTGGCATCGGAGCCGGACGGCCTCATCGTCTCGCTCCCGGACGCTGACGCGCTGGGCCCGTCGATCATGGCGGCCGTGGAAGCCGGCATCCCGGTCATCTCGATGAACTCGGGCTCCGACGTCTACAAGGACCTGGGCGTCCTCGTGCACGTCGGTCAGACCGAGTACGAGGCCGGCTACGGCGGCGGCGAGAAGATGGCTGCCGCGGGCGTGACCATGGGCATGTGTGTCAACCAGGAGATCGGCAACATCGCCCTCGACCTGCGCTGCCAGGGCTTCGCCGACGCCCTCGCCGATGCCGGCGTGGCCGCCACGGACGTGCTGGCGGTCGAGCTGGCCGACCCGGCCGGTGCGCAGGCCACCATCGAGGCGGCCCTGGGCGCCAACCCCGATGTCGACGGCGTCATGACGCTCGGCCCCACGGGCGCCGACCCCGGCGCTCAAGGCGTTCACCGAGCTCGACCTGCTCGGCAACATCCAGCTGGCCACGTTCGACCTCTCGCCCGAGGTGCTCGAGGCCATCGACGCGGGCGACATGCTCTTCGCCATCGACCAGCAGCAGTACCTGCAGGGCTACCTGCCGGTGGTGATGCTGACCCTGTACAACCAGTACGGCGGCCTGCTGCCCGGCGGCGGCGGCGTCGTGCTCACCGGTCCTGGCTTCGTGACCCAGGACAACGCGGCAGCCGTCATCGAGCTGTCGGCGGCCGGTATCCGCTAGGACCCGACCGTTAGCCAGGAGGGGCCGGGTGACCGGCCCCTCCACAGCATCCGAGCAACCTCACCCGAGGGAGGAGCGCGCGTGACGGCAGAACCCACGGCCGAGAGCGCCGACGGCGGCACCCCCGGCTCCGACGAACGTGTCAGGAGGCGCAACTGGTTCCAGGAGGCGCTGAGCAAGCCCTCGTCGGGCGCCATCATCGCGGCGGTCGTCGCCTTCCTCGTCTTCTCCTGGCCGCTGTGGGAGTGCGTGGCCGACGTCGGAGCCTGCTACGGCAAGGGCTTCCTCTCTGCGCGAGGCATCGCCAACTGGCTCGACGTGGCCGCCCAGGTGGGCATCCTCGCCACCGCCGTGACGCTGCTCATGATCGCCGGCGAGTTCGACCTCTCGGTCGGCTCGATGATCGGGGCGGCCGGCATGGTCATCGCCATCGGCATGACCGAGTTCGCGCTGCCGCCGTTCTTGGCGGTAGCGGTGGCCTTCGCCTTCGCGCTGGCGGTGGGCGCCTTCAACGGCTGGCTCGTGGTGAGGACCGGATTGCCCTCGTTCATCGTGACCCTGGGCATGCTCTTCCTCTTACGTGGCGTGACCATCGGCCTTACGCGCTTCATCACCAACCGCACACAAGTCGGCGGGCTCTCCGACTACACCGAGGGCGACCTCTTCAGCTCGCTCTTCACCGGCGAGCTGAACATCCCCTTCCTCGACATCGACATCGAGGCCTCCGTGTTGTGGTGGGTGCTGCTCACCGCCGTGGCGGCCTACATCCTCTTCCGCACCACCTTCGGCAACTGGATCTTCGGCACCGGCGGCAACACGACCTCCGCCCGCAACGTGGGTGTGCCGGTCCGCCGCGTCAAGATCTCGCTGTTCATGGCCACGGCCGGCGCCGCGGCGCTGCTGGCCACCGTCCAGGTGCTCGAGTTCAGCTCGGCCGACACCGCTCGCGGCAATCTCAAGGAGCTCGAGGCCATCGCCTCGGCGGTCATCGGCGGCAACCTGCTGACCGGCGGCTACGGCTCGCCCATCGGCACGTTCTTCGGTGCGCTGACGCTGGGCATGACCCAGGTCGGCATCCCCATGGCCGGGCTGCCCGGTGATTGGTTCCGCGCCGTCCTCGGTGTGGTCCTGCTGGTCGCGGTCGTGGGCTCGAACTACGTCCGCGTCCGCGGCACTGGAGTGCGATCATGACCGTGACAGCCAAGGCCACGCCGCTCATCGAGGCGCGCGGACTGACCAAGTACTTCGGCAACGTCATCGCCATCGCGGATGTGTCGCTGAGCGTGCGTCCGGGCGAGGTGGTGTGCCTGCTGGGTGACAACGGCGCCGGCAAGTCGACCCTCATCAAGACCCTCTCCGGCGTGCACCCGCCCGATTCCGGCGAGATCCTCGTGGATGGCCGGCCGGTCCACTTCTCGTCCCCGCGCGATGCGCTGCATCACGGCATCGCCACGGTCTACCAGGACCTGGCCATGTGCCCGCTCATGAGCGTGTCGCGCAACTTCTTCCTGGGCAACGAGCCGACCAAGGGTTGGGGCCCGCTCAGGCGCTACGACGCCGAGACGGCAGACCGCATCAGCCGCGAAGAGCTGCTCAACATGGGCATCGACCTGCGTGATACGACGCAGGCGGTCGGTACGCTCTCGGGTGGTGAACGCCAGTCGGTGGCCATCGCACGCGCGGTGCACTTCGGAGCCAAGGTCGTGATCCTCGACGAGCCGACCTCGGCGCTGGGCGTGAAGGAGGCCGCCATCGTGCTGCGCTACGTGGTTGCGGCCCAGGCCCGCGGCCTGGGCATCATCCTCATCACCCACAACGTCAACCACGCCTATCCGGTGGGTGAGCGCTTCGTCATCCTCGATCGTGGCCAGCAGATCGGCACCTTCGAGAAGGAGGAGCTGCCCAAGGAGGAGCTGCTCAAGCTCATGGGCGGCGGAGCCGAGCTCGACAAGCTCAGCCACGAACTGGAGGAGTACGCGGCCGAAGTCGAGAAGCACGCCGACGTCGGCAGCAGCGACGGCTCGGGCTCCGCCATCGCGACGGGCTGATCGTGGCCAGGACGTCCGGATCGCCCAGGCCCGCCACGATCCGTGAGGTGGCGGCCAGAGCCGGCGTCTCGACGGCCACGGTCAGCCGGGCCTTGCGTGGAGGCGTGGGCGTCGAGCCGGCGACCCGGGCGCGGGTCGAGGCCGCGGCGCTTGCGCTGCGCTACCGTCCCTCGGGCGTGGCCCGTTCGCTCAAGCTGCGCCAAACGCGCACGTTCGGCCTCATCGTCACCGACATCGGGAATCCCTACTTCCCGCAGGTCATCCGCGCCGTGGAGGACGCGGCGAGGATCCGCGGCTACTCGGTCGTGCTGGCCGACGGCCGCCGTGACCCCGGCCGGGAGATCCAGTCGCTCGAGTTGCTCGCCGAGCGCCAGGTCGATGGCCTGCTCATCGCCAGCTCGGCGCTCACCGAGCGGCACCGTTCATGGATGGAAGAGCGACCCTGCCCGGTCGTGGTCATGAACGGTGTCTCCTCCATCGGCTCGGTGCCGGCGGTGCTCTCGGACAACCAGGCCGGCGGGCGCCTGGCCGCCGGACACCTGCTTGGTCTCGGCCACCGGCAGCTGGCCTTCATCGCCACGCCGGCCGCGAGCAACCTGGCTGTCGAGGAGCGCCTCGAGGGTGTGCGCGAGGCCATGGTCGAGGCAGGCCTGGACGCGCGCGAGCTACTCGTCGTCGATGGCGATGGCGGCGTGGAAGGCGGTGAGCATGCCGCGGCCGAAGCACTCGCGCAGCGGCCGCAGACGACGGCCCTGCTCTGCTACAACGACCTCACAGCGGTGGGGGCATTGCGGGGTGCCCGAAGCGCTGGACGGAGCGTGCCGCGCGACCTGAGCATCACCGGTTTCGACGACATCGAGTTCGCGCCCTATGTCGACCCGCCGCTCACGACCGTGCGGCAGGATACCGCGGCCATGGGTGAGTGGGCCGTGAGTACGCTGCTCGGCCTCATCGCGGAGGGCGGTGGGGAGCCGACGACCGGTGAGTGCACCGAGCGCATCGGGGTGGAGCTCGTCGAGCGCGGCTCGACCGCACCGGCGCCAGTGCTGGCCTAGCCGAGGCCGCTGATCCGCCGCAGCAGCTGGGCGAACGTCGGCACCGAGTCCATGCCCGGGCCCTCTACGAGCAAGCTGGAGGCAGCCGCCCCGGTGTAGACGTCACGACCCCAGGCCCTGGCCTCGTCGCCTGCCACCAGGCGCGCGGCCACGAGCCCAGCGAGCATCGTGTCTCCGGCGCCGGTGGGGTCGATCTCCTGGCGCGATGGCACGCTGGGATAGGCACGCGCGCCCACGATCCGGCCGCCCACATAGCGGATGAGCATGCCTCCGACGAGACCCGCGGTGAGCAGCACGTCGCACTCGTCACCGACCCACGCGCCGATCTCGCGCAACGAGAGGTCGCTGGGCACATCGTGGCGACTGAAGGCGAGGATGTCCGCCCGCTCCAGGAAGGGTGAGGGCCGAGGCGCCTTGGGCGTGACCCGCTCGCCGGCGGCGAGATTGCGCAGGATGCCCTGCCAGGCGAAGGCCACGCAGGCACCGGCCGAGGGCACATCGATCCAGTCATCGGGGATCTCAGACGCGATGGGCGCGAAGACCCAGGCCGGAGCCGCGTCCCAGCCGTCGGGCAGGACCTCGATGGGCACGGGATCGCTCAGCGACCCGCAGGTCTGGATCCGCCCGGCCAAGGTCTCGACATTGGTGAAGACAGGGCCCTTGGCGAGGGGCACCGCCACGATCTCCGCCCCGGCTGCGCGGATGAGTTCGAGCTCGCGCGCGGTGGCAGCCTCCTCGTCGAGGCCCAGCACCACGCCCGTGCGCAGGCCGAGACGTGCCAGGGCCAGTGCCCCGAAGGTGACACCGCCGCCCAGCATCCAGCCGCGTGGATCCTCCTCGCTCAGGTCGCGCGTGGCCGAGCCGACCACGACCACGTCAGGTGCCTGCATCCGCCTGCTGTGCCCTCCTCCACCCGGCTCGGTGTGCTCGACCGGCTCGGTGCCGGTAGAAGCCTATACTCGGCCTCGTGACTTCGCGCGACGGGGATGCATCCCCCTACTACTTCTACGAGCTCCACGAGAGCGACACCGACCTCTTCGCCGACGTGCTGCTGGCGCATGAGACCGAATACGACGAGGCCGAGTTCCTCGAGCTGGTGCTCGAGGCCCGCAAGTCGGTCATCGACGACTTCGACGCCGACTCCCTCATCGAGGCCGTCGCGGCCGAGCTGGCCGCACGGGCGGGCTTCCTCGTCATCGATGACTCGCAGCTGCGTGTGGCCGTCAACGTCTCGGCCGACGACGAGGGCACGTTCGTGTCCGACGTGGACGTGACCGGCGGGAGCCGTGGCCGCGACGACTTCCGCACGATGCTGGTGGATGTCGAGCCCGACGACGCCGTGTGGGGCCTGCCCGAGGGCGCCCGCGTCAAGGACGACCGGCTCGACGACGACTGACCAAGCTCCCGGCACCTCGCGGCCGCGCAGTGCCGCTACCGCTCAGACGTTGAAGAGCACCTCGATGACGTCGCCGTCCTGCACCTCGTAGGTCTTGCCCTCCGAGCGCAGGGTCCCCTGCTTCCTGGCCGCGGCCATCGAGCCCAGCTCGAGCAGTTGCTCCCAGCCGATGACCTCTGCACGGATGAAGCCGCGTGCCAGGTCGCTGTGGATGGTGCCGGCAGCATCGACCGCGGTGGCGCCGCGCGTGACGGTCCAGGCTCTGGTCTCATCTTCGCCCGCCGTGAAGAAGCTGATGAGGCCCAGCAGGTGATATGAAGCGCGGATGACGCGCTCCATGCTCGAATCCTCCAGCCCAAGGTCGTCGCGGAAGACCTGCGCCTCCTCCTCGTCGAGCTGGCCGATCTCCATCTCGATCTGGGCCGACATCCCGGCCACCTCGGTGTGGGCGTGGGTGATGCCGCTCTCGATCTTGGCCACCAGCTCGTCGACGCGCGCGATGTCCGCCTCGCCTACGTTGAGCAGCACCAACACCGGCTTCTCCGTGAGGAAGCGGAAGCCTCTGATGCGGTGTGATTCATCCTCGTCGAGCCGGACGTCACGGATGGGCTGGCCCTCGGTGAGGGCCGGCAGGATCTTGCGCAGGACCTCCTCCTCGCGCTCGTCGGCCTCCTTCTCCGCGGGGGTCCCACTGCGGCCCGAGTTCTTCAGCCGCTCGAGACGCTTCTCGACCACAGCCAGGTCAGCGAGCGTGAACTCCAGCTCCAGCTGCTCGATATCGCGGGCAGGGTCGATCGAGAGCAGCGGGTGCGGCACCGAGTCGCTCTCGAATACGCGCACGACGTGCAGCAGGGCGTCAGCGTTGCGCAGGCGCGCGAGCTGGTCGGCCGGGATGTCCGCGTGCGGCTCGCCTTCGGCCGCGGTCGCCGGTGCCGGCAGGTCGACGTAGGTGACGTCGGCGGGCACCTCCTTCCTGGGCTTGAAGAGCTCGGTCAGCCGGTGCAGGCGATCGTCGGGCACCTTGACCACGCCGGTGTTGACGGTGAGCCCGCCGAAACCGCCGGTCTCGGCGTCACCCTTGGTGAGCGAGTTGAAGACGGTGGTCTTGCCCGAGCGGGCGAGCCCGACGATGGCGATCTGCATGCGCTAGTACCCTGCCTCCGGGTCGACGAGATTGAGCATCTCGCGGCCGTCCCGGTAGCGCACGAGGTTGTCGCAGAAGAGCTCGATGCTGCGATCGAGCACGCGGCCGCTCGACCACGAGGTGTGCGGCGTGATGATGAGCCCGGGTGCGTCCCACAGCGGCGAACTCGGCGGCAGGGGCTCCTCCCAGATGGTGTCGAGGATGGCGCCCGCCAGCGGCCCGTTGCGCAGGGCACGCAGCAGCGCGCGCTGGTCCACGAGCCGGCCACGGGCCACGTTGATGAGCCACGAGCCCTGCTTCATCTGCGCCAGGCGCGGGCCGTTCATGAGCTTGTCGGTCTCCGGCGTGAGCGGCACGGCCAGGACCACGAAGTCGGATTCGGCCAGCAGCTCCGGCAGCTGGTCGTGGCGCATGATGCGATCCATGCCCTCGGGCATGGACTCGGTGAAATCGCGGTGCTCGTCGGGTTCCTTGCGCGTGCCGATGACCCGTGCCCCGAAAGACAGCGCGAGGCGGGCCACGTTGCGGCCGATGGACCCGAGGCCCACGACCCCCACCGTCACCTGCCGCATCTCACGAGCCGGCAGCGGCTGCCATGTGCGTTCCTGCTGCAACTCGATCAGCTCGGGCAGGCGGCGCAGCACCGACAGGATCATCATCATCGTGTACTCGGCGATGGGCTCGCTGAAGACACCGCGGGCGTTGGTGATGATCAGACCGCGCGCAGCCGCGTCGGAGGTCAGCACGCGCTCCACTCCGGCCGTGGCCGAGTGCACCCAGCGCAGGTTGGGGCAGCGTGCCAGCAGTCGGTCGAAGTTGGCCGTGCGCATGGGGCCGCGCAGTAGCACCTCCACGTCGTCGAGCGGACTGTCGGAAAGACCTTCGAGCGAGACGCTCACGAGGCGTGCATCGGGTGCGGCAGCACGGATGCGCGCGAGATCCTCCTCGCGATAGCGGGCCGAGAGGATCGGGGTCAGCGCGATGGCCGCCGGCTGGCGTCCCTGGCGTCCCTGGCGCGTGGCTTCGGTCATGCAGCTCCCCCTGGTGCGATCGCTTCCGGCACCACGCGGCGGACCCACGCGGCCGGGTCGTCCATCTCCTGTTCATGTGGCAGTGTCTCAGGTCCGTCCCACAGGTGGTCGATGGCGGGGGAACCACCGACACGATAGACGCCCGCGACGAATCGCTCGCCACGCCGGTACTGCTCGAGCTTGATGTCCATGCCCGTGAGGCGAGCCATGAGGCGGTCGATGGCTCTCCGCCGCTGCCCGCGGCGCGCCTCGAACCGGCGGCGGATGCGAGCCACGTCAGGCAGGACCTCCGCGCCGACCTGGTCCATGACCCAGTCGCTGAAGCCTTCCATCAGGCTCATCACCAGCTGCACTTCCGCGAAGAGGCGTCGCTGCTCTGGCGTCAGCAGGCCGCGGATCCCGCCTTCGCCCGCGGCCGAACGCCAGCGTCGGGCGAGATGGACCAGGCCTTGGCGCTGCAGACGGCGGGTCTCCTGGGCGAAGAGGGCGACCTGTCGCTCCATGCGCTCGCGGATGTAGGGTCGCAGCCAGGGATGGGCCTCGAGCTCGAAGGCATGGGTCGTCTCGTGCAGCGCGACCCAAAGTCGGAAGTCATCCACGGGCACTCGTACCAGCCGTGCCGTGGCGCGGATATTCTCCTCCACGTAGAGCAGCCGACCCGGCTCCTGCTCGGCTGACAGCAGCGCCACGTCGTACTGGCCCAGGACGCGGCTGCCGAGGTAGCTCAAGAGGAAGCCGACCTGGCCGGTGGTCACCAGGCGGTTGGTGGCGGCGGCGACCCCGGCACGAGCGCTGCCCGCAGGTGCCGGTAGCCGCAGGTGCGGCTCGATGTGGGCGATGAGGGCCTTGAACGTGACCATGTTGGCCGCGGCCCACTCCTCCCGGCTGACGACGCCGTGCCGCTCCACCACGCCCGGCAGCGGCGCATCCAGCCGCGCCTCGAGCAGCGGCACCACGCGGTCCATGTGACGGGCGTAAGCCGGCTCGCAGGCGCGCAGCTGGGCGGGGGTGAGCCGGCCGGGCATCGCACGCAGTCGTCGCCGCGCGAAGCGCTCGGCTCGTTCCCAGTCGACCAGGCCGGGTGGCGTGTTGGCCGTGGCCCGCGCGACGATCGCTCGCGCCGTGACACCCAGGCCGATGGCCACTCCGAGGCGCAGGGCTCGGCTCGAACGCAGGCGGCCGGCGGTGGCGCTGATGCTCACGCGTCAGATCCCGTCGAGCTGCGGTGCCCCTTCAGGCTGAGGCTCTCGACGGCACCGAGATCGTCGCCGAACAGCAGCGTCGCGGTGGTGCGGAACGCCGCGACGTCGCCGGTGGTGAGCATCTGGAGCCGGCCCGGCCCCGGGTCCGGTGTGCCGAGGCCGTGGATCTCGATCAGGCTGGCGAGCGCGCTGGCGGTGGCCGTGGCTGAGTCGATGACGGCCGTCTCCTCGCCGACGACCTCGCGGATGAGCGGACTCAACAGGGGGTAGTGCGTGCAGCCCAGCAAGAGCGTGTCGATCCGTGCGCCGGGCCGCTTGGGAAAGACGAAGGCGGGATCGGCCTCGACCGGTCCGGCCAGGCCCACAGCCTCGTCGCCGAGCAACGGCGCCAGAGAACGGCGGACCGCGGCCACGGTCTCCGGGCCCTGCAGGCGGCCGGCCTCCACCAGCGGCACCAGGTCGGGCGTGGCGTGCTCGAAGACCTCCACGAACGGGTCCTCCTCGTTGATGGCCTCGAAGTAGGCGTGGGAGCGAACGGTGGCCGGGGTGGCGATGACACCCACGGCCCGTGTGCGCGTGGCCAGCACCGCAGCGGTCGCGCCGGGCCGGACCACGCCGAGGATGGGGATGTCGTAACGGCGGCGCAGCTGCGGCAGCGCCACCGCGGTGGAGGTGTTGCAGGCGACGACGATGGCCTTGACCTCGCGCTCAGCCAGTGCATCGAGGCACTCCGTGCTGAAACGAACGACCTCCTCGTCGGGGCGCGGTCCGTACGGCGTGCGCTCGTTGTCGCCGAGGTAGATCGCGTCCTCGGCCGGCAGGCGGCGGACGACTTCGCGCAACACCGTCAGGCCACCTACCCCTGAGTCGAAGAAGCCGATGGGTCGGGGATCGCCCATCGGGCTCAACGTGGCGCGGAGATCGGGCGCTGCGATGGGTCCGGCGGCCGGTGCCTCGGGCTGGGCGGTCAGCTGCGCGACGATGGCGGCGATGGCCTGGCTGGCCTTGGCCTTGGGCTGTGCCAGCACGAAGGGCACACCCTCGGCGGTGGTGGCCTTGATGAGTTGCTGGTCGTCCGGCACCGCGATGTCAGGCAGGCGGCCCAGCTCGGCACCCATCTGCTCGGGCTTGATGCCGGGGCTGCCGGCACGGTTCATGACCAGCATCATCTTCTGCGGCGCCATGCCCGCGGCGATGAAGGCCTGGCCCGCGAGCCGGGCGGCGCGCACCGAGTTGCGGTCGGGCGTGACCACGCTGATGATGCTGTCCGCGTCGTCGAGGTAGGCCAAGGTGGTGTCGGTCACCGCCGGCGGCGAGTCGATGACGACGACGTTGTAGATGCGTCGCAGTAGCGAGATGATCTTCTCCATGTCACGCGAGGTGATCATCTCCGCCTGCTCCACGCGTGGTGGCGCCAGCAGCAGGTCGATGCCCGAAGGATCGCGCCAGAGCACCGAGGCAAGGTCGCTTTCGGCGATGCGGTCGGTGGGCAGTTGCAGGATCGAAGGCGCCGTGTCGGGCACGCGCAGCAGGCCACGCAGGTCGCCGAACTGCAGGTCGCCGTCGATGAGCACCACGCGTACGCCGGGGATCTGGCCGAACTGCACCGCCGTGTTGTAGGCGATGGTCGTGCGCCCGACGCCGCCCTTGCCCGAGTAGACGACGTACGAGCGGGACATGGCGCTGGGGGCGCTGGCGCGATAGTGAGCACTGGCACGGTTGAGCGCTGTCATCAGCTCGTAGCCGGAGAACGGCATCGAGAGCACCTCGGTGATGCCCATGCCCTCTCCGACCTTGACTGGCTTCTGTGGGACGGTGACGATGATGATGGGGATGCGGATGCCCGCCTGACGGACTTGCTCGGCCACGTCCAGGCCGTTCACCTTGCCTTGCAGGAGGGCATCGACCATCAAGGCGTCCGGTCGCAGCTCGCGCAATTGGTCAAGGACCAAGCGACCGTCGGTGACGGTATCGAGCAGGCGCACGGTGCGCTGATGTTGGAGTAGGTTTCGGACGTACTGCGAGACTTGCTTCACGTCCTCGACCAGGAGCAGGCGAATCTGATCGTCGGTAGCCACGGCGGGACTATACCAATCGTGCTACGAGAATGGCCCGGTGACTTCCGGCACCGTGGGCAATGGATAGATGGTCCCCCCACACGTGCACCTCGCCGAAGCCGGCCTCGCGCGCCAGCTCGGCGAGGTGCTCCGCACTGACGAGGTGCAGCAGGTCCGTCTGGGTGACGCGCCCCAGCGGTCCCCCGTGTGGTGGCGTCCATTCGAAGACCTGCGTGAGCAGGATGGTCTCGTCGGCCGCGTCGTAGTCGGCGCTGATCGACTTGCTCACCTGTTCGCCGGTCTCGGGGTCCGTGCGCAGCCATTCGTGCTGCAGCCGGCGGTCGTAGCGCGACAGCTCCTCCTCGCCGGGCGTGCCCACTTCCACCGCGGCCACGCCACCGGGGCGCAAGTGCTCGCGCATGGTGCCCAGGATGGCCAGCCGGCTTTCGTCGTCCGGCGCCAGCAGGAAGGTGTTGACCGCCATGAGCGCGAGGCCGAAGCGTCGCTCACAGCGGAAGGTACGGAAGTCGCCCACGGCCGTGGTCAGCCGGTCTGCGTCCCCGGCACCCCGTGCCTCCTCCCACGCGCGTTGGGCCCGGGTCAACATGGCCACGTCGTGGTCCACGCCCAGGACCTCGTAGCCGGCCAGGGCCAGCGGCACCGCCAGGCGCCCGCTGCCGGTGCCGAGTTCGAGCACCGGTCCACCGCTCGACTGGGCCAGCTCCTGGTAGAGCTCGGCGTCATAGGACACGTCGAGGAAGTCCAGGTCGTAGTAGCGCGCGAGGCGAGCGGACCGCTCTGCCGGCGTCAGTCCGTCGCTCACCGGTCGAGATCGAAGTGCACAGGCTCACCGTCGCGCGCCTTGACAGCGAGGGCACTGATGGCCTCCATGGCCACGCGGTGGGCGGCCATGGCCGTGACCTCCGCGTGGTCGAACGGCGGCGAGACCTCCACGATGTCCATGGCCGCGAGGCGCACGCGCCCCACGATGCGCCGGACCGCCCGTAGCAGCTCGCGCGTGAGCATGCCACCCGGCTCAGGGGTGCCGGTGCCCGGGGCCATGCCCGGGTCGAGCACGTCGATGTCGATCGAGAGGTAGACCAGCTCGGGGCCCTCGAGCGCCTCGGAGATGGCGTCGTCGATGACGGCTTCCGTTCCCCGCTCCTCGATCTCGCGCATGAGGTGCCAGCGCATGCCCTGCTCCGCCATCCAATCGAGCACGTCCTGGGGCGGCCAGTAGCCGCGCAGGCCGACCTGCACGAAGTTGCGCCCTGCCACCGCGCCCGATTCGATGAGTCGGCGCATCGGCGTGCCGTGGCCAGAGAGCACACCCCAGGAGGCGTCGGCAGCGTCGGCGTGGGCGTCGAAGTGCACGACCCCGATCGAGCCAGGAGCGTGCGCCTGGGCGACGGCACTTGCAGAGGGCCAAGTGATCGAGTGGTCGCCCCCCAGGACGATGGGCACCGCGCCGGTCCGGGCCACCTCGAGCACCTTGTCGAAGATCATGGCGTGGCCGCGATCGAGCCAGGCAGGCACGATGTCCGCGTCCCCGGCATCCACCACGTCGAGGTGGGCCCAGGCGTCGATGTCGAGCTGCAGCGACTGCGCTCCCACCTGGTAGGTGCCCGCGCGGATGGCGCGCGGGCCGAAGCGTGCACCCGGCCGGTGGCTGACGGCGTCGTCGAACGGGGCGCCCACGATCGCCACGTCCGGGGCTCGCGAGCGCAACTCCTGCGCGTCCTCGACGAGGGGTCGCTTGCCGAACGTGGAGGACCCGACGTAGACCGGGCGGTCCTCATCGGGAAACCGCGGATAGTCGGCGTCCCAGCCATTGATGGCGGCATAATCCGGCCGTTCGTCGCTCATCTGCCAGCGTCCTGCATCGGTCCATTGTGCGCGCGTTCACACGCCACGTGTCTGTCTCGTGCGCTACCGTCGCAAGGTGACGGCCGCCTCGATGACGACCGCGGCAACGACCACGAAGGCCACGACCACCGGACTGACCACGTCGATGGCGCGCAGGATCACCAGCATCGTGACCACACCGCCCGCGAGCAGACTGCGGCGGCCACTGGTGGTCAATCCGCCGGGCTGTCCGCGGCTCGCGGACCAGAGCAGCGGCCAGGTGGTGAGCGCGACGGCAGCCCCGAAGACCACGGCTCCGAGAAGCTGGGCTCCGGCATCACCCTCCGGAGAGACGAATGCCAGCACGAAGGCGACCACGAACCACGCCGCGATGGCAGCGACGACGAGGACCATCGTGATCGTGCGTTCCCGAGCAGACACCGGCCGCAGTGTAGCCCCGGACCTCATGAGGCGACCGGGCACACGCGTCGGTAGGGACACCAATCACAGGCCGGATACCCGGGAGTCGCCTCGAAGTCCCCGGCGCGGATGCCCGCAGCCGCGCGTTCGACCTTCTTCCTCGCGCCATCGAGCTTGCGCGCGGTCGGTGTCACGCGGCCGATGACGTCACCCTCGAGGAAGTGCAGTTCGACGGCCGCCGGCGGCTCGCCGTGATCCGCCTCCCACGCGAGCGCGTAGAGTTGCAGCTGTAGCGAGTCGCGCGCGCGCTGGCGCGCACGAGCGGGATCGCGCACGTCGCCGGTCTTGTAGTCGGTGATGACCACTCCGTCTGCCGTCTGCCGCACCGCGTCGTAGCGACCCCGAACCCGATCGGGACCGAACGACATCGTGAACCCCTGCTCGACCGCCACGATCTGGTCACTCTCCGCCTGGGCTCGGTGGGCGAAGCGTTCGAGCGCACGCATGCCCGCCTCCAGCCGGGCGATCTCGTGCTCCTGAGACAGGAAGCCCTCGCTCTGCCAGTGTGCCCGCAGCGTCTCCCGCAGCAGCTCACGGTCGACCGCGCCACCGCGCAGCCGCCGCAGGTTGGCCCCGGCCACGGCCTGGTGGACGGCGACCCCGAAGACGAGGGCGTGGTGTGGCGGCGTGGGCACCTTCACCACGTGCCGCAGGCGGTACTTCAGCGGGCACGAGAGGTAGTCGTCGATCTGGCTGAAGCTCAGGTTCAGCGGACCGGCCGCGTGCGTGGTCGGGAGGCTCGTCGGCGCCGTCTCCGCGGATACCGGGGCGAGCACGGCCAACTCCGGTTCCGGCACGCCGGCGTCGACCTCGTACCCGAGGGCCTCTGCGAGGAAGGGCGACGGCCGTCGCGCCCGGCCGCCGTCGCGCCCGGCCATGGCGTGACTCAGGCGCAGCTCATCGCGGGCCCGGGTCAGGGCCACGTAGAACAGCCTTCGCTCCTCGGCTCGGTGACGCTCGGGGTCGTCGCTGGCCGCATGACCGGTCAGCGCAGGCGGCAATGAGAACGTGTCGCGGCGTGCTCGTACGGGGAAGCGGCCGTCCACGGCGCCCACGATGTAGACCACCCCGAATTCGAGACCCTTGGCTTGGTGCACCGTCAGCACCGAGACCACACCCCGCAGGTCATCCGCGTCCGGCAAGACCGGGTCATGGCCGGCGTCGACGAGGGCGCCGAGGGCCGGCACGACCGCGGCCAGCCGTGGATCGGCCACGAGATCCGCCTGCTCCTTGACCACCTCGAACAGCCGTGCCACTCGACGTAGCGGCGCGTCGTCACCCGCCCCGGCCTGTGCCACCAGGCGCTTGAGCCAGCCGCTGCGGCCGAGGTGTTCGTAGAGCACCAGCGGTGCGGGCTGTTCGTGTGCCCGTCCCATCGAGTCACGCAGATGCTCGACCACTCGCTCCAGGGCGCGACGAGTGTCGCGCTCGAGGCGTAGGAGTCCGGGCTGTTCGACGAGTTCGGTGACGACACTCCACAGGCTCCGTCGCCGGCGACTGGCCAGCTCGCAGATGGCGGTCAGGTCTTCGCCGCCGAGCTCGTATGGCGCAGCTGTCAGGACCGCGTACAGGTCTTCCGACGAGTCCGGTGCCGCGATCGTACGCATGAGGCTGAGCACATCCCGCACCTCCCGATGCGCCAGCAGGCCCGAGGCCCCAGAGAACCGGTGCGGGATGCCCAGCACGTCGAGGCTGGCCAGGATCGGCGCCGCATCCGCGTTGGTGCGGACCAGCACGGCCATCGAATCGGGCGCCTTGCCCCGGTCGAGCCGACGCCGGATATCTGCGGCCACCGCATCCGCCTCCGCATTCGCGCTGCGATACACCGTATGCGTCACCCTCGCCGGGCGGCGTGAGCGGCGCACGGCCGTGAGCGTCTTGTCCAGCCCGCGCGCGATCTCCAGCCGATCGGGATCGTTGTGGCGGATGAGCCGGCGCGCGGCTTCGAGGATGGGCTTGCGCGAGCGGTAGTTGCGGCGCAGCACGACGTCCTTGACCGAGCCGTACAACGCATCGAGTCCGGCCAGGCCCTGCCCCACGGCACCACGGAAGGAGTAGATGGCCTGGTCATCGTCGCCGACGAACATGACGTTGCCATCCGCGCCCGCGAGTTGCCGCACCAGCCGCATCTGCTGCGGATTGGCGTCCTGCGCCTCGTCGACGACCACGAACCGGAAGCGGCGTCGCAGCGCCTGTCGCACGGACGGCCGTTCATCGAGCAGACGCACCGCTTCCGCCACCTGGTCGCCGTGGTCGACGAGGGAGCGGTCGAGCAGCAGTCGCTGGTAGGCGGTGTAGGCACGGGCCAGCTCTGCCTGGGCAGCAGCCTCGTCGAGCAGGCCCTCCAGCGCTTCTGGTGACTCCCCCTGTCCCATCGCGTCGAGCGCGACCCGGGTGCCGGCCTCGAGCTCCGCCGCATACGCCCCCAGCTCCTCCGGCGTGATGCCTTCCTCCTTGGCGCGCCCGAAGAGGTCGGCGAGTGCGCCCACGAACCGAGTGGGGTCACCCAGGGGCAGGTAGCGTTCAAGACCCAGCCTGAAGATGTTGTCGCGCAGCAGCACCACTGCCTGTGAACGCCCGATGACGCGCGGGTCATCGGAGCGCCCGATCTCGTGCCCGTATTGACGCAGCAGCAGGTCCCCGAAGGCGTGGAACGTGTGCACTGCCGTGTCCGTCTGCCCGTACGGCACGAGCAGATCCACGCGCGCCTGCATCTCCTCCGCCGCACGTTCGGTGAAGGTCAGCGCGAGGATCTCCGATGGCCGGGCCCGCTTGCTCGCGATGAGCCAGGCGATGCGGCGGGTGATCACCTCCGTCTTGCCTGTGCCCGGTCCGGCGACCACGAGCAGTGGACCGTCCTTGTGCGTCACCGCCTGCCGCTGCCGCCGGTCGAGTCCGCGCAGCAGTTCGCGCACGTGGTCGATCGCTACGGGTGCGCCCAGGTCCGCAGCCTGCGACCCGCGGGCCGGGGATTCGGTTCGCTCGTCGATGGCTGTCATCGCTGCCGACTATCGGCCGCGTTCGTGACAGCTACGGTGTCACACCGTGGGCGTGATGCCGGCGTCGTGCAGGGCCCGTGTCTCTTCGGCCGAGAGTGGTGCGTCCGCCACGCCCCGCCGCATGGCCTTCACATACACCCGCGTGGTCGCGCGCGAGTGCAGGCTGGTGAGGACGATGCCGTCTCCGTCGTCGTCGACCAGCGCCAGAGCGAAGGATTGCGCTCCGCCGGCATCTTCGAAGGCATCGAAACGGATGAGGCCGATGCGGCTGATGGCGGCGGTGCCTCGCGGCAGTGGGCTGGCCGCGACCCGCGGTTCCGCACCCGAGCCCTTGCGCAGGCCGTCCATATCGGCCTCTACGCCGTCGAGCCGCTGGCTGACCTGCCTGAGGTAGCGCTCGAGCTCCGCGGTGCGGCCACGGGTGGGAAGAGCCTCCCCAGGACCACGTTCGGCACGCAGCACGATGGCCACGGCGACCCCGGCCACGATCAGTGCCGCGACGGCGACGATGAGTGCGATCCCCTCCATGCCACGATCGTAGCAGCGACGCTCCAGCGCTCGCGGCGTGCGCCGGTGCTATCCTCGGACGCGGTCCAGAGCAAGACGACAAGGAGATCACGTGGCCAAGCGGGCACGCGGCAGCCGCTCCGCCCACCGACCCGGTGGACAGGGGCCGAACCGAAGCAGGAAGACGTCCGATGAAGCGACCAGCGCAGCGAAAGACGCCTCGCCGACCATGCCCGCGAACGACCTGCTGACCGACGACGACTACAGCGACGTCGAGATAGACGAAATCGCCGCGGCCGCCATCACCGCGGCCACCGCACCGGCAGAGCCCAGCGAGCCCGAGCCCCGCCGTCGTCGTGAACGGCGACGCGCCAGGCAACGCCCCAGTGACCTGGCTGCGCGCGCGTCGGCCGAGGACGTGTGGGTGCGAGACGACCTTCGCCGCATCGGGGTCGTCTCAGTCATCCTGCTCGTGTCGCTCGCGGCGTGCTGGGTCGTCTTCGGCTTCCTGGACGTGCTCAACCTCTACTGATCGCACGGGTCAGCCCGCACATACGAAGAACGACCGGGTCGTCGAGACCCGGTCGTCGCGATTCGGGGAGCGTGCCCGACTCAGCCGGGCAGCTACGACTGCTGCAACCTGACCCGCACCCAGCCCCACACCGCGAGCACGATGATGGCGCCCAGGATCGAGCCGATGAGCCCGCTCACGCCCAGCTCGAGGTCGCCTTCGAGGAGCAGGTTGAGGATGGCGCCGCCCACGAACGAGCCGACGATGCCGGCCACGAACAGCTCCCAGTTCTGGAAGCCCTTGCCCTTGCCTACGAGCAGATTGGCCACGTAGCCGGCGACCAGGGCGATGACGACGAAGGCCAGGATCAGGAGGCCGATGCCCATGTGTATTGCTCCCTCTGCGATGTGGTGCCCCACAGTCTACGGGCTTTGGCCCCCAAGGGATGGTCGCGCCAGGCGCAGCCGCAGGCGAGACGCTCGCGCGGCCTGACCCAGCCTGGCACGCCCCCGCCATCGCTCTCGGCCGCGGGGATCCGTCCCGCCACTTGGCGGGACGGGCCTCGGGGACAACCCGCCGACCTTCAGGGCGGCCAACCTCACGCCGGTTCTGGCCGCCGTCATCCGTGCGCTCGGGTTCTGGGCCCTCCCCGAGATGCCGGGCGTGGTGCCTTGACCACAGCAGTCCTGTCGGTGATCCCGCCTCGCCAACGCTGACCGGGGCGCTACCTCCGCTTCCGCTTGCCCTGCCTCCGGCGCTCCATCAACTCGTCCATGCGGGCCTTGATGCGGCCCTCCCAGCCCTCCTCGGTGGGCTCGTAGTAGCGGCGCTCGGCCAGTTCGTCGGGCAGGTACTGCTGCTCCACATCCCCGTCGTCGTAGTCGTGCGGGTACTTGTAGCCGACGCCGAAGCCGTGGGTCTTCATGCGTCGGTGCGAGGCGTTGACGAGATGCTTCGGCACCGCCAATGACCCGTGCTCGCGCACGTCCGCGACCGCCTGCCAGTAGGCCTGGCCCGAGCGGTTCGACTTGGGCGCCGTGGCCAGGTAGACGGTCGCCTGGGCGAGGGCGTATTGCGCCTCGGGCAGGCCCACCCAGTCGAGTGCCTGCGCTGCCGACACGGCGACCTGCAGCCCACGAGGGTCGGCGTTGCCCACGTCCTCGGAAGCCGCGATGATCAGCCGCCGCGCGATGAACTTGGGGTCCTCTCCCGCGGCCACCATCGTGGCCAGCCAGTAGAGGGCCGCGTCGGGATCGTTGCCGCGGATGGACTTGATGAAGGCCGAGACGGTGCCGTAGTGCCCGTCACCGGCACGGTCGTAGGCGAGCACACGCTGCTGGGCCGCGCTCTCGATGTCGTCGAGGCTGGGCTGGACCGGCACCTCCGCACCGGGCTCGTCGACGCCGGCCATCGACGCCGCCGACTCGAGGATGTTGAGCACGGCGCGCGCATCGCCCGCGCTGATGGTGATGAGGTGCTCGCGTGCCTCATCGGCCAGCTCCACGCGCCCGCCGAAGCCCAGCTCGTCGGCCAGGGCTCGGTCCACGATCCGCCCAAGGTCCTCGTCCGACAAAGGCTCGAGGCGGAATACCCGCAGCCGCGACAGGAGCGCTGAGTTGACCTCGAAGTAGGGGTTCTCGGTCGTCGCACCGATGAGTGTGACCACGCCTTCCTCGACGTGCGGGAGCAACGCGTCCTGCTGGGACTTGTTGAAGCGATGGATCTCGTCGATGAAGAGCACGGTCGATCCGCCGCCCCCGTCGGCCCAGGCTCTCGCGCCGGCGACCACCGCCCGCACGTCCTTGACGCCCGACGACGTCGCCGAAAGCGTCTCCATCGGTGCCTCGACGGCCTCCGCCAGCAGCCGGGCAAGGGTGGTCTTGCCCACACCCGGCGGGCCCCACAGCACCATCGACACCAGGCGCCCACGTTCGACCATGCGACGCAGGGCACCGCGCTCACCGATGAGCGGACCCTGTCCCACGACCTCATCGAGGTCCCTCGGGCGAAGGCGCGCCGCCAAGGGCATGTGGCCGGTCGCCACCGCGACCGGCAGGGCCTCGACACGGACGGCAGCAGCGTGGTCAGGGCGGGCGTTGGCCATCGCCTGAGTCTAGTGCGCTGCGCTCACGTGGCGGCTACCATCTAGGCACCGGATCCGACCAGCCCCGACCCGCCACGCCCCAGGCCCAGCGAGGAGACTCCCGTGCCACCGCAGTATCTCCGCATCCCCGGACCCACACCGCTGCCGGACGCCGTCCGCGAGGCCGGCTCCGAGCAGATGGTCGGCCACCGTGGCCCCGAGTTCATGGAACTGGTCAGCCGATGCTCGGAAGGCATGCGCCCGTACTTCCAGACGCAGAGCGACGTGATGATCATCACCTCGTCGGGCACGGGCGGGCTGGAAGCGGCCGTGGTCACCTTCCTCTCACCGGGCGACCCCGTGCTGACCGTCAGCATCGGCAACTTCGGCGAGCGCTTCGGCCAGATCGCCACGGCCTATGGCGCCGACGTGACCATGCTCGAGTTCGACTGGGGCCAGGCCGCCGACGTCGCGGTCGTGCGTGACACGGTCAGGGAGATGGTCGGGGCCGGACGCAGCCCCAGGGCCGTGCAGGTGACCCACAACGAGACCTCCACTGGTGTGACCAACCCCCTGCCCCAGCTGGCCGAGGCCATCCGCGCCGAGGCTGCGGACACGCTCATCCTCGTCGACGGCGTCAGCGCCGTCGGGGCCATCCCCATGGAGATGGACGCGTGGGACCTGGACGTGGTCGTGACCGGCGCCCAGAAGGCCTGGATGATTCCGCCGGGCCTGGCCATGGCCGCCGGCTCCGAGCGCGCTTGGGCCGCGGCCGAGCGCGCGACCATGCCCCGCTTCTACTTCGACCTGGTCGAGCACCGTGACGCCATCCCCAAGGGCCAGACGCCGTGGACGCCGGCGGTGGGCCTCATCTTCCAGCTCGACGCCGCCCTGAAGCTCATGGCGGCGGAAGGTCGCGAGGCCATCTTCGCCCGCCATGCGGCGTGTGGGGCTACCGCTCGCGCCGGCCTGTCGGCCATGGGCTTCGAGCTCTTCGCCGACCCGGCCTACGCCTCGAATACCGTGACCTCTGCGCTCGTGCCCGAGGGCACCGACTGGTCCGCGTTGAACGAAGGGTTCCGCGCAGGCGGCCTCCAGCTCGCGGGCGGCCAAGGCCTGATGAAGAACAAGATCTTCCGCATCGGACACCTCGGCGACGCCACCGTCGACGATATCGTCACGGCCATCGAGATCATCGAGCAGGGCGCCCTTGCCATCGGCTTGCCGCTCGAAGCTGGCGCCGGTCCTGACGCCGCCCGTCGCGCGGGCGAGGAGGCCACCCGATGAAGGTCCTCGTCGCTGAGAAGCTGGCTCCCGAGGGCGTGGCCATCCTGCAACAGGAGCACGAGGTCGACGTTCGCGTGGGCATGTCCCGCGAGGAGTACCTCGCCGCGCTGCCCGAGTACGAAGCCCTGCTCGTTCGGAGCGGTGTCAAGGCCGACGCCGAGGCCATCGCCGCCGGCAAGCGGCTGGTGGTCATCGGCCGCGCTGGCGTCGGCGTCGACAACATCGACATCCCGGCTGCCACCAAGGCGGGCATCACCGTGGTCAACGCACCCACGGGCAACACCACTGCCGCCGCCGAACACACGCTGGCACTGCTCTTCGCCCTCGCCCGTCACGTGCCGGAGGCGGACGCGTCGATGCACGCGGGAGCGTGGAACCGCTCGGCCTTCATGGGCCGTGAGCTGGTGGGCAAGACGCTCGGCGTGATCGGCCTGGGCAAGATCGGCATGGCCGTCGCCGCTCGGGCGCGCGCCCTGGGCATGGAAGTGGTCGGCTACGACCCGTTCGTGACCGAGGACGCGGCCAAGTTGCACGGCATCGCCTCGCTGTCGATCGCAGACATCCTCACCCGTGCCGACGCGGTGACGGTGCACGTGCCCAAGACCAAGGACACGGCCAACCTCATCTCGACCGCAGAACTGGCCTCGATGAAGCCGACCGCGTTCATCATCAACGTGGCCCGTGGTGGTGTGGTCGATGAGGCGGCCCTCGCGGCGGCGCTCGCGGCCGGCACCATCGCCGGCGCCGCCGTCGACGTCTATTCGTCCGAGCCGCCCGCGCCGGACAACCCGCTGCTCACCGCGCCCAACATCATCCTCACACCGCACCTGGGCGCATCCACCGCGGAGGCCCAGACTCGCGTGGCCGTGGAGGCTGCCGAACAAGTGCGGGAGGTGCTGGCCGGGCGTCCCGCCCGCTATGCCGTCAACGCGCCCATGCTCACGCCGGAGACGGCCGACGCGCTGGCACCGTACCTGCCGCTGGCGCGCACGCTGGGCCAGTTCTACGCGCAGTTCGCCGAGGGCGTCTCCGACCTCACCCTGGAGGTAGCCGGTGAGCTCAGCGAGCACGATGCAGGGCCGCTCATCGCCGCCGCCCTCGGCGGCATCCTCGAGCAGCACACCGAGGAGCGCGTCAACGTCATCAACGCCGGGGCGCTGGCCAAGTCTCGCGGCATCAACCTCTCGAGTCACCACACGCTCGATGCCGGCCGCTTCTCGTCGCTGCTGACCCTGTCGGGCGGGCAGCACTCGGTCGCGGGCACCGTCTCGTTCGGCGGCGAGCTGCGCCTCGTCGCACTCGACGGCTACGAGGTCGACCTGGCACCCGCGGCACACATGCTCGTCTCGCGCCACCAGGATCGACCCGGTGCCATCGGTCTCGTCGGCGGCAGCCTGGGTGAAGCCGACATCAACATCAGCAACATGCACCTAGGCCGTTCGGACAAGCGCTCGATCGCGTTCATGATCCTGGCGCTCGACGAGGCCGTGCCCGAGTCGGTGGCCGAAGCCATCGCCTCCCACGAGGGCATGCTCGACGTCTGGCTCATCGGCCTCGACCTGCCTGCGTGACCAGACCGGCCACGCTCGCGCTCGTTCGCCACGGCGAGTCGGCCTGGATCGCCGAGGGTCGGTTCCAGGGTCGCGGTGACCCGCCCTTGTCCGAGGTCGGCCTGCGCCAGGCGACGGCGGTGGGTGCACGCCTGGCCGCGCCCTCGGAGATGCCCTCCCTGCCGGTACCCGACGATCCGCCGCTGGCCATCTGGCACTCCCCGCTCCTGCGCGCCGCCCAGACAGCCCAGGCCGTCCACGAGGCTCGCGGCGGCGATGCGCCGCTGCGGCCGCTGGAGACGCTCCTGGAGCTGGGACAGGGTGAGTGGGAGGGATTGACGCACGACGAGGTCAGGGCGCGCTGGCCGAGGGAGCTGGCAGCGTGGCGGGACGACCCGCTGAACCACCACGCACCTGGTGGCGAGTCGCTGCGCGAAGCGCTCGTGCGTGCCCGCGCAGCCCGCGCGACGATCCTGGGCGAGGGTGAGGTCACCACTGCCGACGAGGGAGCCGGGCTGGCTCCCGCCGAGCCGGTGCTCGGCTACGAGCGCACGTTCACCGGCGGCGAAGCCCCGGGCTGGACGATCGTGGTCGCCCACGACGGCGTGCTGCGACTGATGATGCTGGACCTGCTGGGCATCGGCCTCGAGCACTTCTGGTCGTTTCCACTGGCCCTGGCTTCGGTCTCAGTATTCGACCTCAGCGGCGGCGTCGTGCAGCTCCGCGCGCACAACCTCGACGAGCACATCACCGCGCTGGCGGGCGCGAGCGAGCGGGCCTAGCGCCTCCGGCGCACCGAAAGGCGCAGCAGCGCCGTGCGGATGCGCGCATACGCCTGGCGCAGCCTGCCCCGCCGAGAGGGGTCCAGCTGCCGTCCACCGTAGGCGGTCTCGACGCGGGCGTCGGCCACCACGTAGAGCTCATCGCGCACGGTGGGGATGGCCTCCGAGAGCGTGCCGGCGTATTCGTACTCGGTCTGGGACGGGTGTGGACCGTAGCCCAGGCGTGTCGCGAGGCTGACGATGCCGCGATAAGCGAGGCCTTCGTCTCCCCCCGGGAGGCGGCGCAGGCGGGAGAGCAGGAGCAGGCTGATGACGGTGACGACCAGCGCGAGGATGACGCCGCCGCCCACGAGCAGGTAGCCCGCCCCGCTGTCATCAACACCCGCCGAGTCCACGAAGGGGGTCACATCGGGTGTGGGCTCGGGTGTGGTCTCCTCGTCGAAGGGTTCGGACCTCTCGCGCGGATCGGGGCTGGCGCCCGGCTCGGGGAACTCCTCGTCGGGGAAGCCGGTCAACGACTGGCCGAAGCGCTCCAGACCTGGCGTCGGGTCGAAGCGGACCCAGCCATGACCGGGGAAGTACACCTCCACCCAGTTGTGGAGCGCCTGCTGCTCTACCGTCCACACGCCGGTCTCGGCATCGCGCACCCCCGGGAGATACCCGGTCACGAAACGCGTGGGGACGTCCATCTGGCGCAGCACCAGGGCCATGGTGGTGGCGTAGTGCTGGCAGAAGCCCTTCTGCTCCGCAAGGACACACTCGGGGATGGAGCCACCATACTTCGCGGCCCCACAGGCGCCGCCGAGGTCGAGCACGTAGTCCATGGCCGCCAGTGCGGACTGCACCGCGATGGCCTTGTCGTAGGGGGTGGGGGCCGTGGCCTCGATCTCGGCCACGAAGGCGTCCACGGACGGACCCCCCACACGCTCGTCCTCGACGCCTGCGCGATATGGCCCGATCCATGCCGGATACTCCTCCCCGGCGGCACGCAGGTCATCGGCGGTCAGGCTGGTGCCGTCGTCGCGGTAGTCACGTACCGAGGCGCTGAAGCGGATCTTCTCGCCGGCGGCAGGAGGCTCGTCGTACAAGACGTCGCTGACCGAACCACCGTCGTCGACGCTCGTGACCACGACCTCGCGCTGCGGGTAGACCTCCACGTCGGCGAGGCGAAAGGCCTGCCGCACCCCGGTGGCGGCCTCTCCGATCGTCACCGTCACGTCGGCTGTGTGCGGCCCTCCGGCCAGCCCAGCTCCGGACACCCGCAGGTCCGCCCCAGCGGGTCTGGGTACCTCCGACCCATCCGCCCGGCGCCAGCCGCCACGGTCGGGATCGTACTCGTGGTCCGCGTAGCCCCACCAGTAGTTGCCGCGCAGACGCCCCTCCACCACCGCCGAGAACGCGGTCCCATCCCCTGGGTCCCAGCTGTCGCGGATGGGCGTGAAGCGGGCACGCGTACCAGCGTTGGGGTCGGGTGGTGGCACGCCCAGCAAGCCCAGGGCCCGGGCGAGCTCATCGCCGAGGTCCTGCAGCGGCTCCTCGATGTCACCCAGGTCGATCCGTTGGCGCTCGACCGTGGCCACGGCCGTGAGCGTGCTCGCGCTCGCGACCGCGAACACCACGAAGACGAAGCCGCCGCGCAGGAAGAGCCGGCCGACCTGTTGGGTGTCCGCGATGTGCCGCCGGGCCCACTGCGTCTGTTGGGCCAACAACTGCAGCCGCACCAGCAGGAGCATGGACAGGAGCGCGAACAGCGCCAGCACCAGCAGGACCGGCAGGTGGTCGGCGGTCGTGCCCAGCGAATCGAGCGCGAGGTTGAGGAAGAGCACCGCGCCTATGGCGAGCACGGCGGGGCCGCCCCGGTCGTAGCGAAAGATGGCGAAGGCCGCGAACTGTGCAGTCGTCCAGCAGATCGCACCGAGCAGCAGATAGGTGGTGATGCCCGGCGTCGGCGCCTGGTCGCTGAGGTAGACGCTCATGTCCGCGGACAGGCGCATCCAGACCGCCCCCACGCGCTCGCTGATGGCACTTGCCGGAGCCTCCGCTCCGCCGGCCACGAGCAGCACCTCGCCGGCCACGAGCAGGAGCAGCAGCGCGGCCACGCCGGCCCCGATGATGTGCGCCCGAACCACGCCCACGCGGCTGCGGGCGAGGAGGTAGCCGCACAGCCCTGCCGCGAGCATGAGGCCGGGCAGCGAACCGCTGAGCCGTGCCGCCCCGGGCAGCCCCACGAGCGGACGGGCATCGGCGATGGACACGCCCAGCAGGACCAACAAGCCGAGGAGCAGGGCCAGGCTGGACCAGCCCTGCTCGGGCCGGCGCAAGACCACTGGGGCGCGCGCGCTCACGTGGCCACCACCGCAGCGCCATCGCGAGTCGTCAGCAGCTGTGCCCCAAGCGGCTGGACGGGCCCGATCACGTGGGTGCGTACGTCGTGCTCCGCGAGCAGATGGGTCAGCGCTCGGAGCTCCTGTTCGCGCGGCTCTCGCTCGGACGGGGAGAGACCGACCTGACCGGCTGCCTCCAGGCTGGCTGCACTGTGGGCCAGCGGGTCGACGATACAGGCGATGGGCGCGACGCCCCCATTGCGCAGCGCCGCGAGCGGCGCGACCCAGGAGCTGTCGAGTGACGGGGTCACGACCACGGCGATCGTACCTTGGCGCATGCGCACGCCGCCTTCGACGAGCATCTCCGCCAACGGCGTCGTCCCCTCCGGCTGGACCACGGCGAGCAGGGTGAGGACCTTGTGCTGCTGACGCCCGCCGCGGTCGCTGGCGATGACCGCCCGCCGGAGGCCGATGGCCTCCACGCCCACGCCGCGATCGTCGGACAGGGCGTGCGCGGCGAGGGCGGCCGCTGCCCTCACCGTGGATTCGATGGTGGCCGTCTCGCCGGAGCCGGTGTGCGCGCTACGATCGAGGTCGACGAAGACCCACAGGTCGGCCGAGGGCTCGATGTCGAACTCCTTGACCTGCAGCTCCTGGTGGCGGGCACTCGAGCGCCAGTGGATGCGGTTGAAGGCATCCCCCGGGGTATAGGGCCGCACGGACGTGACCAGCGGCGTGAGGTGCGGCCCGTGTTCCGCGCGCGCCGAGGCGCCCTCGATGGCCGACGAGGGCAGGCGCCAGCCTGGCAGCGACTCGACCTGCGGGTAGACCAGGATGGCCGCGCCTGGGCCCACTGACGCGACCGATTCGAAGAGACCGAAGGGATCACCGGTGCGAACCACCATGGGATCGACTCGATACTGCCCGCGATGGGTCAGTGGCACCCTCGCCGCCCAGGTGCGGGAGGTGCGCGGACCCAGCGATACCACCCGCCCGGGGATGGGCGTGGGCAGCGTCGAGGGACTGTGCGTCTCGAGCCATGGCTTGGGCAGCCGCGCCGACGAGCGCAGGGTGTAGGTGACCGTGAGCGTGTCGCCCACGGTCGCATGCTGGCGGTCCAGCCACGACCCGGCCTCGAGGTCGTTCAAGCCGCGCCGCGCCAGCATGTACGCCAGCAGCACGACGACCAGGCCCAGGTACAGGAAGAAGTAGACCTCGGTCGCACCGGTCAGCGCAGCCGCCACCACGACCAGACCCACCGAGAGCAAGAGCCCGAGATTACGCAGCATCGCCGTCCGCCGCTCGTCCTTCGATCGCCGCTAGGCCCGGCGCACCCCGTAAGCCTCGGCGCTGAGTCGCGGCGCAGCGATCGGGACCGACATGAGCATCTCGCTGACCACGCTCCGGCCTTCGACGCCCCTGATCGAGGCGGCCGTCTTGAGGATGATGCGATGGGCCAGGGCCGACTCCGCCAGCCCCTTCACGTCGTCGGGGATGACGTAGTCCCGGCCCGACAGGGTGGCGAAGGCCTGGCTGGCCCGGTACAGCGCCAGCGACCCACGCGGCGAGGCTCCCAGATAGACGTCGGGATGTGAGCGCGTGGCACTGACCAGGCGCACGATGTAGTCGGAGATCGTCGGGTCCACATAGACCTCGCGCACGCCTCGCTGCATCTCCAGCACCGCCGTCGCGTCGGCCACTGGCGTCAGGCTGTCTACGGGATGGGCTCGCTTCTGCTCGTCGAGGATGAGCATCTCGTCCATCGGCTCGGGGTAGCCCATGCGCAATCGCAGCATGAACCGGTCGAGCTGGGCCTCCGGCAGCGGGAACGTGCCCTCGTACTCGATGGGGTTCTGGGTCGCGATGACCATGAAGGGCTGAGGCAACGGACGCGTGGTGCCATCGACCGTCATGCGCCGTTCCTCCATCGCCTCCAGCAGTGCCGACTGGGTCTTGGGCGTGGCGCGGTTGATCTCGTCAGCGAGCACGACCTGGCTCACCACGGGTCCCGGACGGAACTCGAACTCCTGGGTCTTCTGGTTGTAGATCGACAAGCCAGTGACGTCGGAGGGCAGCAGATCGGGCGTGAACTGGATCCGCCGGAAGGTGCAATCAAGGCTGAGTGCCAGCGCCCGTGCCAGCATGGTCTTGCCCGTTCCGGGCACGTCCTCGATCAGCAGATGTCCCTGGCACAGCAGCGCCACGAGGGCCAGACGCACCTCGCGGTGCTTGCCCACGATGACCCGCTCCACGTTGGCGGCGACACGTTCCCCCAATTCCTGGATGTTGGCCACGCTGGATCCTCATCTTGGGCCGGTCATCCGACGGCACGGTCCGCGCATGGTATACCGGCCTCGCCTCCTGGGTCGAGGGTCCGGCCCCCGGGACCATAGACCGGCGCTGGCGACGGTACCCCCGTGCTGGTAGCCTGCACACCCACGTACCCACTACCCTTCTGGACAACAACCCTCACCCCGTTCCGAGCCTGCCCGAGGGAGCATCGCCTCAAGGTCATGACCGACAACGTCCTCCAGTCGTTCTGTGAGCGATGTGGCGCGCGCTACACGTCCACCGAACCGGCTTCGACCGCCTCTGCCGGCGGAAGCGGCGGGATGCTCGCGCGGTTCGGCCGGCGCAAGCCCGGCGAGGAGGCTCCCGGCGAGGGCCCGACCGTCTCGACGACCTCACCCTCCAGCGGCAAGTTCGCCGGCATCTTCCACTTCTGCATGGACTGCCGCCAGTACGTCTGCACCAAGTGCTGGAGCCCCGAGGACGGCGGCTGCCTCAGCTGTCGACCTGCGAAGCACGAGGCCAAGCCGGTCACCGGGCGCGCGGCAGCGCCCAGTCCCTTCGCCACGTCCACCACGAAGCCGTGGAGTAGCAGGATCAGCGCTGGCGGAAGCGGCGCGAGCAGCAGCGGCGCGAGCGAGTGGATCCCGTCGCCCCCGGGTGACTCGTCCTCCTCCGGCGGGGAGGCGGGCGCTGGCGAGCTCGACCCGTGGCGTGGGGTCGTCTTCTCGGACAGCGGTGCCATGCCCACGATCGGGCCATCCAGCGACCCTCCCGCGCCGACGATCGATTTCGCGGCCGAGCGTGGCGTACGGGCAGGCGAGGCATGGCCATCATCGGATCGACCGGTGGAGCCTCCGGCCACGTCCAGCGAGGCCGAGAGCGCCTGGCCCGAGGCCGATCGCGATGGTGTCCGTGCGGCTGAGACCACGGCTCCACAGCTCTCGGTTACCGACCCTGCGCCTCCCGTACCGCCGCCGGAGCCGGTGGTCGAACCCGAGCCGGTGGTCGAGCCGGAGCCGGAGCCGGAGCCGCGAGCCCGAGCCGGTGGCCGAGCCCGAGCCGGAGCCGGAGCCCGAACCCGAGCCGGTGGTCGAGCCGGAGCCGGAGCCGGAGCCCGAACCCGAGCCGGTGGTCGAGCCGGAGCCGGAGCCGGAGCCCGAACCCGAGCCGGTGGTCGAGCCCGAGCCGGTGGCGAGCCCGAGCCGGTGGCCGAGCCGAGCCCGAGCCCGAGCCGGTGGCCGAGCCCGAGCCGGTGGCCGAGCCCGAGCCGGTGGCCGAGCCCGAGCCGGTGGCCGAGCCCGAGCCGGTGGCCGAGCCCGAGCCGGTGGCCGAACCCGAGCCGGTGGCCGAGCCCGAGCCGAGCCGGAGCCGAGCCCGAGCCGGTGGCCGAGCCCGAGCCGGTGGTCGAGCCGGAGCCGCGAACCTGGTGGCCGAGGCCCGAGCCCGAGCCGGTGGTCGAACCAGAACCCACCACGCCTGAGCCCTCGGACGAGGAATACAACGCCGCCGCTGCCATCGGCATCGTTGCTGGCGAGGTGCTCGCACCTGCGGT
Organism: uncultured Chloroflexia bacterium; assembly: GCA_963716815.1. Classification (GTDB taxonomy): domain Bacteria; phylum Chloroflexota; class Limnocylindria; order Limnocylindrales; family CSP1-4; genus JAFMJV01. The sequence continues at coordinate 178,449 of CAVQUM010000003.1, read as the reverse complement.
CGAGGACGGGGCCGACGCTGATGCTCCGGCCATCGTAGAGTCGCCTCTCGCGCCGGTCACCCCACCCGCGCCAGCGACGCCACCGGCCGCCACCCCACAGGAGCCTGCGGCTCCTTCCCCTGCGCTCACCCCGCCCGCCTCGCCCTCACCGCCCCAGCCCCTCCCGGAAGTGGCGCCACCGAACATGGCTCCCGAGCGACCGGGACAGGCTTCACCCATTCCGGCGCCCGCGGCACCCACGCCACCACTACGGCCCGCGGTCGCGCCGCCGAGCATCGACGTCTATGCCGTCCCTGACGGTCCCGGGCCCTTCAATCAGCCCTACCGGGCGCCGACGGCTCCGTCACCGCCGGTCGAGAACCTGCCCCCGGCCCGACCCCCCTCACCAGTGGCCCCGCAGACCGTGCCGCCGGCGGCCGTGACCGCAGCTCCGCCACCGGCCTACGGAGTGCCGCCGGCCGCGCCCGTGCCCCAGTCACCGCCGCAGCGCTCACGGCCCAAGGCCAAGCCGAACACGGGCCCGAGCACGATGATCTGTGCCAACTGCGGGCTTTCGCTTTCGGCCAAGGCACGCTTCTGCCGCCGCTGTGGGGCGCCACAGGGCTGAGACGCCGGCGCTCCCGCTACAGCCGAGGCTGCGCCGACCTCAGCCGGTCCCGGTCTCGGCGAAGCCGTGCCCAGGCCGCGCCGTAGATGAGCGCCTGGAAGGTCAGGTTGAGCCAGAGCAGGGCCATGAAGACGCTGCCCACGATGCCCAGCGTCAGGAAGTACCGGCCGAGCAGCGGAGCGATCCAGCCGAACAGGGCCGTGAACGTGCCCACGACGACGCCCACGACGATGGCGGGCCAGAACGCTTGCCGGAACGAGGGTCCATTCACGGGGATGGCGATGTAGATGCCGACCGCGAGCAGGAACGTCACGCCCATGGCGCCGACCACGCCGATGGCGCTGGTTAGCCGGCCCAGACCGCCCGAACATGCCCCTTCGAGCGCGACCACACCGCCGTTCTCGAGCTCGACGCAAAGCCTGTTCGCCCACTCCGTGATGAGGGGCAGGACGAAGACGAGGACCACGCCGATGACCAGCACGCCCAGCACGACCACGACCGTGACCGCGCCGCGCAGTCTCGTTTGCAGGAAGTCGCGGTCGCCCGGGCCGGGGAACATCCGCTGCATGGCCCCTTGCAGCGCGCCGTAGAAGCCGCTGGCACCCCAGAACAGGCCCAGCAGACCGACGATGGTGCCGGTGCGGCCGCTGTCCGCCAACCCGTCGATGATGAACGTGGCCACCTCCGCGATGGGCTCGACCTGGTCGACCAGGCTCTGGATGACGTCCTTGCGCAGCGAAGCATCCTCGATGACCACGCCGAGGAGACTGACGAAGAGCAGCAGCAGCGGCACCATCGTGAAGAAGGTGAAGTAGGCGAGCGCACCGGCCAGCATGCCCCCGCCACCGCGATCGTAGGCACGCATGACGTGCGTCACCGCCTGCAGTGGGGACGTGCGCATCAGCGCACGCTGGAAAGCCTCCAATCGGCCACGCCAATGCAGCACCGGCGCTTCGCGCCGCGGAGGGGCCTCCGGGGATGGAGGCGCTTGGCCCCCGCTGGTCAACCTTCGAGTTCCCCGAAGAGCCCTGGCTGGACGTCTTCCGCCTTCACGCCTTTCCGCTTCCTGGGCCGAAGCATGCCCACGACCTGCGCGCGCCGCACGTAGATGTTGCGGCCGGGCTGGATGGACTGGAGCTTGCCCGAGTGGGCCCAGCGGGCCAGCGTCGAACGGCTCACCGGCACGTTCGCGCTCGGCGAAGATGCGCGCGGCTTCGGCCAGACTGATCCAGTCAGATGCGACCTTGGGCATGCTCGGGGCCTCTGCCTAGTCCTGGGCCTTGCCGGCCGAGGTCGACGGCGAGCTCGCCGTGCTCTCGCCAGCGCTGGCCTTGCTCTTCGCTCGGCGTGCCCGTGCCCCCTTCTCTCGCGAGGCGTCCGACTTGGACGTCGAGGAAGAGCCCTTGGAGGTCGCTTTCTTGGCGCCCGCTGCAGCATCCTTCTTGGCCCAACCGCTGCCCTTGAAGTGGATGGTGGGCGGGCTCAGGAGCTTGCTCATGCGCCCACCGCAGGCTTCGCAAGCCGTCGGGCCGCTGACGTGGATGCCATGCATGACCTCGACCTCGCGGCCGCAGGCAGTGCAGCGGTAGTCGTAGAGCGGCATCTGCTCAGCCTCGCAGCAGCCGCATGCCGCACTTGGGGCAGAAGAACGCGCTCTTGCCGACCTGCGCGAATTGGCAGTGGGGGCAGACCAGGCCCGTGCCGGAGTCGGGTGGCAACGGGCGATCGAGCTCCACCACCTCGGCTGCGCCGCGTGTGCCCACGATGGCGACGAGGATGGCGCCCAGCAGCTTGGTGGCGTTGCGCTCGGTGTCCCCGCGCACGCCCTTTCCACCCCAGCCCACGATGCCCCGCACCATCTGGTCGCCGGTGACTTCGTCCCAGTAGGAGGCCACAGCGCCGATGATGCCCGAGTAGTCGGGATAACCGCCCGAATCGAGGTCGCCCTCGAGCAGGCAGATGGCGATCGACTCGAAAGCCGGGTCGATCGCGTCAAGCGTCTCGAGCACCTGCAGGCCGTAGCGGGTGACGGGCGATCGCTGGTGGTGGGCGTTGAGCCACTGCGACGCCTCGATCGTGCGCATGATCGACGGGTTGGCGTCGGCGAACTGCGGATCGAGCGGCTCGATGAGCTCGATGGGTGTCTTGTTGAACTGCTCGAGCATGAGCGGCAAGGTGCCGACCGAGCCTTCGCCCGGCCTGAAGCGGACACCCTTGCTACTGCGGGCGCGATAGGTCAGCTTGAGCTCGTAGTCCTCAGCAGGCGGCTCCTCGGTCAGGATCCCGGGATCGGGCAGACCCAGCGAGCGTGGCTGTTGCGCGGGCTCGGGCTTGTTGCGTTTGAGGAAGTCGAAGGTCACAGGCAGGTCCCTTGCTCATCGGGGAGACGAGTCGAACGCCCCCATCCTAGCGGTTCGTCGCAGACGCCAATGGGAGCACCTCCCGCGACCGGTGGTGGGTCGCACGGCAGATGCGGGCCTATCGGCCCAGTGTGTCACGGATACGGACCGCGAGCTCCTCGAGCTCCACCTGCCTGGCGCGGACGCCGTCCACGACCTGGGCAGGTGCCTTGCTCACGAAGCTCTCATTGGCCAGCTTGGCCGTCGTCGAGGCGAGCAGCTTCTCGGTCTCCGCCAGCTCCTTCTCGAGTCGGGCGCGGTCGCGCTCGCCGATCCGCTGCGCTCACCGATAGTCGCGCCTCCGCACCGGGACTGACGACCACGAGCGCAGCATCATCGGCCGGTGCAGCGGCACCCGACACCACCACCGGGCGGACCCGGGCCAGGCTCGAGACCGCGTCGGCGATGGCCTCGAAGGCCGCGGCATGACCGGCCGCCTCGAAGCGCAGCTCGGCCTCCAGCCAGGTGGCCGGCTCGATGCCGGCATCGGCACGGGCGTTGCGCATCTGGGACACCAGATCGATGATGTCGGCCACCGCCGCCGCCTGCTCCTCCTCCGCTTCCGAGCGCAGGTTGGCGTTGACCGGCCAAGCCGCGGTGATGAGCAGGTCGCCATCGTCGGGTCGATGCGGCAGGCGGCCCCAGATCTCCTCGGTGAGGTGGGGCATGACCGGGTGCAGCATGCGCAGGTAGCGGTCCAGCACCCAGGCCAGCACCTGCCAGGTGGCGGCGCGCTTCTCGGCGTCCGCCTCGGGGCGCAGGCGTACCTTGGCCATCTCCAAGTACCAGTCACAGTACTCGGACCAGATGGCCGAGTGGAGGATGCGGGTGGCCTCGGCGAACTGATAGTTGGCGTAGGCCTCGTCAGCGTCGCGCAGGGCCGCATGACAGCGCGAGAGGATCCAGTGCTCGGCCGGCCCCAGCTTGGCCTTGTCCGGGAGCGAGAGCGCCATCTCGTCAGGCAGCTCTGAGGGCTTGGCGCCGAGCACGAAGCGGGCCGCGTTCCAGAGCTTGTTGCCGAAGTTGCGCGCGCCGTCGAGGCGCGAGCTGGTGAGGCGAAGGTCGGCACCCGGCGCGGAACCGTTGACCAGCGCGAAGCGCAGGGCATCGGCACCGATCTCGTCCATGACCTCGAGCGGGTCGATGACGTTGCCCTTGGTCTTGGACATCTTCTTGCCGTAGGGATCGCGGATGAGGCCCGAGAGGTAGACCACGCTGAAGGGCTCCTGGTCCATGAGCCACTCGCCGAACATCATCATGCGCGCGACCCAGAAGAAGATGATGTCGTGCGCGGTCTCCATCACCTGCGTGGGGTAGTAGGTGCCCAGGTCGTGGGTCTGCTCGGGCCAGCCCAGCGTCGAGAACGGCCACAGGCCGCTGCTGAACCACGTGTCGAAGGTGTCGTCGTCCTGGACCAGCTCGAAGGAGCGGCATTCCACGCAGCGGCCCGGACCGGTCTCGACGTCGGTCACGGTCACGTGCCCCTCGGGGCAATACCAGGCCGGGATGCGGTGACCCCACCACAGCTGGCGGCTGACGTTCCAGTCGTAGATGTTCTCGAGCCAGTCGAAGAAGACCTTCTCGAAACGCTCAGGCACGAAGCGCGTGCGCTTCTCGCGCACGGCCTTCATGGCCTTCTCGGCCATGGGCTTGACGTCGATGAACCATTGCGTCTTGAGTCGGGGCTCGACGATGTCGTCACTGCGCTGGCAGTGGCCGATGGACATCTCGTGGTCCTTGACCTCGACGAGGTCGCCGGCGGTATCGAGGTCCTCGAGGATGCGCTCGCGACACTCCTCGCGCGAGAGTCCCGCGTAGGGGCCGGCTGCCGCGTTCATCGTGGCCGCGTCGGTCATGATGTCGATTCGTGGCAGGTCGTGGCGGAGGCCGGTCTCGAAGTCCGTGTGATCGTGTGCCGGTGTCACCTTCACGGCGCCGGTGCCGAAGTCCCGCTCGACGAACGCATCGGCGATGACGGGTACGTCGCGCTCCACGAACGGGATGCGCACCACTCGTCCGACGAGTGCGCTGTAGCGCTCGTCGTCAGGATGCACGGCCACGGCGGTGTCGCCCAGGATCGTCTCCGGCCGGGTGGTGGCCACGGTGATGGTCTCGGTCGGGCTGGGAGCGGAACCTGGCTCGGCTCCCAGAGGCAGCAGGTGGTACCGGACCGACCAGATCCTGCCCTCCTCGGGCGTGCCGATGACCTCGAGGTCGGACACACTGGTGCCACAACCCGGGCACCAGTTGACGAGCTTCTGGCCGCGATAGGCCAGCCCGTCCTCGTACAGCCGCTTGAAGGCCACCCGCACCGCATGGGCCGAGCGTTCGTCCATCGTGAAGCGCTCACGGCTCCAGTCGGCCGAGATGCCCAGGCGCCGCTGCTGGCCCATGATCACCGGGCGCGTCTCGTCCATGAAGCGCCACATGCGTTCGAGGTACTTCTCTCGGCCCAGCTCCTCGGGCGTGGTGCCCTCGTCGACGAGCACACGTCGGAGGACCCATTGCGCTGCGATCGAGGCGTGAGTCCACGCCGGGCAGCCACAGCGCAGGCCGATGCTGCATGCGCGCCCGGCGGACCATCAGGTCCTCGGTCGCCGAACGAGCCGCATGGCCAAGGTGCAGCGCGCCGGTCACGTTGGGCGGCGGCATGATGATGGTGAACGGTTCGGCCGTGGCCCTGGCACGGGAGCCGGCACCATCGGGAGCGAAGACGTCAGCCTCGAGCCAACGCTCGTACACGGCCGGCTCTACCTCGGCGGGCTGGTATGCCTTCGCCATCGGTGCCGTTCCGTTCCGAGCCTCACTCATGCCCGTCTCTCCTGTCCTCATACGGATGACCTCGCCCGCCACATGGACGAACGAGGTCCCAGCTGCGTGCTTCGACCGAGTCCTGCAGCGCGACGCGCTGCGTGCATCGAGTCTAGCGCACGCTATCGTGGCACTCGCGCGAGGAGGTGATACGCATGTGCTCCGATCCGAACAGCCGGCCACCCATCCCGCCGGGGCCGCTGAGCGGGGCGAGCGGCCGGCACACGCGCCTGACGAGCGCTGACGGCAACGCCTTCTCGGCCTTCCTGGCCGACGCTCCGGAGACCGCCGGCACGGCGGTCATCATCCTGCCCGACTACTACGGGCTGACCCCCTTCTACGAGGCCCTCTCGCTGCGCTTCGCTGAGGCCGGGGTCCTCGCCCTGGCCATCGACTACTACGGGCGCACGGCCCCACCCCCACCGCGCGGCGCCGGGTTCGACCACCTGAGGCATGCTCAGCAGACGACCTGGGCAGGACTGCAGGCCGATGTCACCGCGGCCGCAGAGATGCTCCGCTCCGAGCACGGCGTCGAGAGGCTCTTCTCGGTCGGGTTCTGTTTCGGTGGCGTACGTCGTTCCTGCTGGGGACGTCCCCGCAGCTTGCGATGAGCGGTGTCATCGGCTTCTACGGCTGGCCCGTGGGCGACTTCGCCAACGACTCGCCGGCACCGGCCGACGTGGCCGCGCAGCTGAGGTCGCCCCTGCTGGGGATCTTCGGTGGCGCCGACCCCAAGATCAGCACCGCCGACGTGGCCGCCTTCGAGGAAGCACTCGCACGGTCGCCGGCCGAGCACCGGCTGCTCAGCTACCCGGGCGCACCACACTCCTTCTTCGACCGCGCACATGCGCAGCACCGTGAGGCCGCGCTGGACGCCTGGGACCAGGTCCTGAGCTTCATCGGAGTGACGGCCACGAGCGAGACACGGCTGATGGGTCCCGACCAGCGTTAGGCGCCCTTTTCGACGGCCTCGTCGTAGTTGGTCTCGTCCACGCCCTGGTCGAGATGGGCCTTGGTCAACAGCAGCGGGGTCCGTCCCTCGCGGATGACCTCCTCGGTGATGATGCACTTGCGCACATCGTGCGCTCGGGGATGTCGTACATCACGTCGAGCAGCGACTCCTCCACGATCGAGCGCAGGGCCCGGGCGCCGGTCTTGCGCGCGAGCGCCTGCTCGGCCGCCGCCTCGATGGCGCCGTCGGTGAAGACCAGCTCCACCTTGTCCAGCTCGAGGAAGCGGGTGAACTGGCGCGTGACCGCGTTCTTCGGTTCGGTCAGCACACGCATGAGATCGGGCTGAGTCAGCGCCGAGAGCGTGACCATCACCGGCAGGCGCCCGACGAACTCGGGGATGAGCCCGAACTTCAGCAGGTCCTCCGGCATCAGTCGCTCGAGCACCCTGGCTCGCTCGACGCGGTCGACCTGGGACTGCGAGCCGAAGCCCATGGTCTTGTGGCCCACGCGCTCCTCGACGATCTCCTCGAGACCCTCGAAGGCACCGCCGAGGATGAAGAGCACGTTGGTGGTGTCGATCTGGATGAAGTCCTGGTGGGGATGCTTGCGTCCGCCCTGCGGGGGCACGTTGGCGACGGTGCCCTCGAGGATCTTGAGCAGGCCCTGCTGCACGCCCTCGCCGCTGACGTCGCGGGTGATCGAGGGGTTGTCGGCCTTGCGCGCGATCTTGTCGATCTCGTCGATGTAGACGATGCCGCGCTGGGCCTTGGCCACATCGAAGTCGGCTGCCTGGATGAGCCGCAGCAGGATGTTCTCGACGTCCTCGCCGACGTAGCCGGCCTCGGTCAGGCTGGTGGCGTCGGCGATGCAGAAGGGCACGTCCAGCACTCGCGCGAGCGTCTGCGCCAGCAGCGTCTTGCCCGAGCCGGTGGGGCCGACCAGCAGCACGTTCGACTTCTGTAGCTCGACCTCGTCGAGCAGTCCCTCCGAGGCGTTGACGCGCTTGTAGTGGTTGTAGACGGCCACCGAGAGGACGCGCTTGGCTCGCTCCTGGCTGATGACATAGGCGTCGAGCGCATCCTTGATCTCGCGTGGGTTGGGCAGCTTCGCTGCCGCCGGCTTGACCGCCGCCCTGGGCGTGTCGAGCATCTCCTCTTCGATGATCTCCTGGCACAGCGAGATGCACTCGTCGCAGATGTAGACGCCCTGCCCTGCGATGAGCTTGCGGACCTGTTCCTGGCTCTTGCCGCAGAAGCTGCAGCGGTACGGGACCTTGGTGCCCTTGCCGGAGCTGCTGGCCACGATGCGCGCTCTCCTCTAGTCCTTCTTGCTCTTGGACTCGCTGATGAGCGACTCGGAGCGCTCGGCGTAGACCTCGTCGATGATGCCGTAGGACTTGGCCGCGTCGGGAGCCATGAAGTAGTCCCGTTCGGTGTCCTTGGCCACCTTCTTGAGCGTCTGGCCCGTGTGGCGCGCGAGGATGCCATGCAAGCGCTGGTTGAGGTCCTCCAGCTCCTTGACCTGGATGAGCACGTCCGGGGTGGAGCCGCGGAAGCCGCCCGAGCCCTGGTGGATCATGATGCGGCTGTTGGGCAGCGCGTAGCGCTTGCCCTTGGCGCCCGCGGCCAGCAGCACCGAGGCCATGGACGCGGCCATGCCGATGCAGATGGTGCTGACCGGTGCCCGCAGGTACTGCATCGTGTCGTAGATGGCCAGGCCGGAGGTGACCACGCCCCCGGGCGAGTTGATGTACAGGCTGATGTCGCGCTCCGGGTCCTCGGCCTCGAGGAACAGCAGCTGCGCGATGATCAGGTTGGCCATGTGGTCCTCGATCTGATCACCGAGGAAGATGATGCGGTCCTTGAGCAGCCGGCTGTAGATGTCGTAGGCGCGCTCGCCGCGGCTGGAGGACTCGATGACCATGGGCACGAGCATGGCTGTGGTCTGCCGGGCGGCCTCGGCCGCCCTCGAGGCGGTGGGGATGTTCGGTCGTCGGGTCATGCCTGGGTTTCCTCCTCGACCGGTCGCCCCTCTTCGGTGACCTCCTCCACGACCTCGCTGACGGGATCGTCGGTGGTCTCCTCGTCCTCTTCCTCGTCGTGGCCGTGGCCGTGCTGGTGTTGCACGTTCTCGAACTCGGGGTGGGCCTCGATCCAGCGGTCGGCCAGCATCTCCACGGTCTGCGAGCGGCGCAGCTGTGAGCGGATGTAGTTGCGGCCGCGATCGGAGTCGAGGTACTGCTTGATCTGGTCGGTCGCCTCGGGGTCGGCATTGGCGCGGTCGACCTCAGCCTGCACGTCCGCCTCGGCGACCGTGACCGCTTCAGCGTCGGCGATGGCCCCAAGGACCAGCAGCACCTTCACGCGCTGCTCGGCGCCCTCGCGATTCTCCTCGCGCAAGGTCGCCTCGTCCTTCTCGGTCACCCGCAGGTAGTCCTCGAAGGCGATGCCCTGCTGCGGCCACGCGCACCTTGAGCTCGTCGAGCATCACGCCGATCTCGCGTTCGACGAGGATCTCGGGCAGCCCGAGCGTGGCATTGGCGACCGCGTACTCGATGATGCGGTCGACGAACTGGTGGCGTGCACGGTCGAGGGCGTTGATGCCCATGCGCTTCTCGAGATCGGCGCGCAGCGCGGCCATGTCCTCGTAGTCGCCGACCAGGCCGGCGAAGTCGTCGTTCGCCTCCGGCAGCTTGCGCTCCCGCAGCTCCAGCAGCACCGCTGTGAACTCCACCTCGGCGCCCTGCAGGCTCTCCTCGGCGTAGTCCTCGGGGAAGGTGACCGTGAACGTGCGCTCGTCCTCCTCCTTCATGCCCAGGAGGTTGGCCTCGAAGCCGGGCATCATGCGCTCCTTGCCCAGCACCAGCGGGAAGCGGTCCGACTGGGCACCTTCGACGGGCTCACCGTCACGCCGGCCCTCGAAGCTGATGACCGCATAGTCCTCGTTCTCGGCGCCACGGTCCTCGACCGGGATGAGCGAGGCCTGCTGGTCGCGCAGCTGGTCGATGACCTGCTCGACCTGCTCGTCGGTGACTGCTTCGATCTCCGGCGTGAAGGGGTACTCGGTGTAATCGCCGAGCGTGACCTCGGGGCGGACCGGCAGGGTCACCTCGTAGGTGGCGCCGACGCCTTCCTCGAAGCGGGTCCACTCCGGCTCCGCCGGCAGTTCCAGCACGTCCTTGCCCGAATCGGTCACGGCCTTGATGACCGTCCGCTGGTAGAGATGCTCGCGGGCCTCGTCATAGACGGGGTCCGGTGCGTCGGGATCCGAGCGGTCGACGCCATAGGCCCGCTCGATCATGGCGCGCGGGGCCTTGCCCGGGCGGAAGCCGGGGACGCGGGTGCGTCGCGCAAGGTGGCGCACACCCTCGTTGATGGCGTTCTGGAGTTCCTTGTCGGTGATGTGGACCTCGAGCACGATGGTGCTCTGGTCGCCTTCGCGGATGTCGGTGTTCACGGGATCCTTGGGTCGGTGTGTGTTGGGATGCCGAACGAGTATAGGGACGCGCGGCGGTACACGTCCGGAGGGTCTGCTTCGGTGCTCGACGTGGGCCGTGCGTAGCGCGGCGCGGTGCGCACCCGTACACTCGGCTGGCTGCGGAAGTGGTGAAACGGCAGACACGCTGGCCTTAGGAGCCAGTGCCCGAGAGGGCGTGGGGGTTCGAGTCCCCCCTTCCGCACCAGCGCCCTAGCGCCTGGCCTTCTGGGCCTCCTCGCGGGCGATGGCTCGTTCACGCATCTCGGTGCGATAGAGCGCGCGGTCCTGCTCGGCCTCCATCAGGCGCTGGACCATGACCCGGGCTCCGGCCGTGCCCAGGGGGCCGGCCACCCGGTCGAAGGTGCGCCAGAACGAGGCCTGCGCCGTGGGCTCGGGCTGGTACTTGCCCTTCGACTTGAGGTACTCGGCGAAGTCCTTGTTGAGCGCGCGCCTGACCTCCGGGTCCTTGGCCACGCCCGTGTCCTTGAGCACCTTCTCGATCTCCGGCGGCAGCAGCCCCGCGTAGCGGTCGGGTCGCCGGCCGAATACGCGGCGGCCCACCGCCCGTGCCACGCGCCTGGGGCCGCCGGCGAGCAGGAAGCCGGTGCCGCCCACGAGCGCCGCGGTCTTGACCGGGTTGCGCCTGATCTTGGCCGGCACGTCGAGGGCCGACTGGGTCGCACCCGTCAGAACGTCGAGGGACCCGGCCATCCCGGCCCGAGCTGCCTCGAGCTCCTCCATCGCAGCGCGAACTTCGGGCGTGGGCTCGGGATGCTTGGCCAGCATGCGCTCGAACCCACCGTCGTCGTCGACCTCGGGGCGGCGGTCCATGGGGTCGCTCATCGGCCCATCATCCTGTTCTTCTGTCGTTCCCACTCCCCGGAGAGGAACTCCCTGGTCTTCTCGAACGCCGCGATCGACTCACGCGGGATGAGGTTGGCGTAGCGCGCCTCCGGATCGAAGCCATGCCGTGCGGCGAGCACCAGATCCGGCGATGATCCAGGTCAGGAAGCCGATGGTGATGGCTAGCCCGAGCACGCCGTCGGGGGCCTCGTAGCGGGTGGAGGTCCAGACCGCGCCGATGAAGCCGACGACGATGAAACCCGCCAGTCCGATGCCGACCAGCCGGAGACCCCGCAGAGCCGACCGCCACCCAACGATGAGTGCCACGACCAGGCCGATGAGGCCACCGATGACCAAGCCGCTGAGGATCGCGAGCCACGGCTCCCCGAAGGGCAGGTCCTCGGTCACGAACGTCCGCGCGAGCCAGTCTTGGAGCGCGCTCCCGCCAGCGTTGCCGAGGTTACCCAGCAGCAGAGCCGCAAGGACGACCCCGACACCGAGTCCGATGGCGGCACCCAGCCCATAGCGCTCCATCGAGCCGCCCGCGAGGTTGACGGCCACGAAGCCGACGAAGGCGACCGCCAACAGCGTGCCGTGGATGATGCCCCAGCCCATCGAGCCGAAGAGCAGCTCGCCGAAGAAGAGGAAGCTGCCCACGTACAGCAGGATGAGCGCGAGGACCGCGATGAACAGCGCGCCGAGCGCGAGCCCGACGATGATGCCGAGCTCCTTGCCGGCGATCTCCAGCTCGGCGCGCAGCAGGCTGATGTGCGCGTCGAGCATGCGCATGAAGGCCGCTCGCACGCCGCCGATGGCCTGGCCCACGCCCGGCTCGCCACCGGCTCGCCGGCAGCGTCCGCCCCGTCGCCCGTCCGATCCGGCTGGGGCGCAGCATCGGGCGGCGGGGTCGCGGGCTGCTCAGGCGCCTCCGGCGCGGCGGCCGGTCCGGGCGCCTCTTCGGACGCCGGGGTGGTGGCGTCGTTGGGGTCGGATGGAGTGGTCAGGGTCAGCCTCGTCTCTAGCTCAACCGCGAGCGGGATGCACCAGCCCCCGCGTGCCCGCCCAGCATACCCGAGCACGGGTCGCCGGCGCGCAGCGACGACCCACCGACAGCACGAGACCCGGCCTCGCGACCGGGTCTCGTGTGTGCGTCTGGTGGGGTCCGTGGCCCCGCGGGCCGGCCTAGAAGCCGCCCATGCCGCCCATCGGGTCCATGCCACCACCTGGCGGCATGGCCGGCTCGCGGCTCCGGCTTGTCGGTGATCATGGCCTCGGTGGTGAGGACCATGGCCGCGATGGACGCCGCGTTCTCGACCGCGCGGCGCGTGACCTTGGCCGGGTCCACGATGCCCTCCTCGAGCATGTCGACGTACTCGCCGGTGAGGACGTTGAGGCCGATCTTGTCGTTCTTCTTCTCAGCCTGCGCGCGGCGGATGTTCTCGAGCACGACCGAGCCGTCGAAGCCGGCGTTCGCGGCCAGCTTCTTGACCGGCGCCTCGAGCGCACGACAGACGATGTTCACACCGGTCTTGGCGTCGCCCTCGAGCTTGATGTCCTCGAGCGCCTTCTGCGCGTTCAGCAGGGCCACGCCACCCCCGGGCACGAGTGCCTTCCTCGAGGGCCGAGCGGGTGGCCTCGAGTGCGTCCTCGACGCGATGCTTCTTCTCCTTGAGCTCGACCTCGGTGCCGGCGCCGACCTTGATGATGGCCACGCCACCGGCCAGCTTGGCCAGGCGCTCCTGCAGCTTCTCGCGGTCGTAGTCGGAGGTGGTCTCCTCGATCTGGGCCTTGATCTGCGCGGTGCGGCCCTCGATGGCGCGCCTGGTCGCCCTTGCCCTCGACGATGGTGGTGTTGTCCTTGTTGGCCACGACGCGGCGGGCCACGCCCAGGTCCGCCAGCTCGACCGACTCGAGCTTGCGCCCGACCTCCTCGCTGATGACGGAGCCACCGGTGAGGATGGCGATGTCGCGCAGCATCTCCTTGCGCCGGTCGCCGAAGCCCGGGGCCTTGACCGCGAGCACGTTGACGATGCCGCGCAGCTTGTTCACGACGAGCGTGGCGAGCGCCTCGCCATCGACGTCCTCGGCCACGATGAGCAGGTCCTTGCGGCCCGCGGCGATGACCTTCTCGAGCGCCGGGACCATGTCCGCGATGGCGCTGATCTTCTTGTCCGTGATGAGGATGTGGGGCTCGTCGAGCGTCGCCTCCATGCGGTTCCGGCGTTGGTCACGAAGTAGGGGCTGATGTAGCCGCGGTCGAACTGCATGCCCTCGACGTACTCGGTCTCGAAGGCCAGCGTCTTGGACTCCTCGACCGTGATGACGCCGTCCTTGCCGGTCTTGTCGAAGACGTCGGCGATGAGGTCGCCGATCTCCTTGTCGGCCGCGCTGATGGCCGCCACCTGGGCGATCTCGTCGTGGCCGGCGACGGGCACGGACGCGCCCTTGATGGCCGCGGAAAGCGCCTGCTCGGCGGCGTCGATGCCGATCTTCATCTGCATCGGGTTGGCGCCGGCGGCGACGTTCTTCAGGCCCTCGGTGACGATGGCCTGCGCCAGCACGGTGGCGGTGGTGGTGCCATCGCCGGCGACGTCTTCGGTCTTGGTCGCCGCTTCCTTGAGCAGTTGGGCGCCCATGTTCTCGAAGGGATCGTCGAGTTCGATGTCACGGGCCACGGTGACGCCGTCGTGGGTCACGGTGGGCGCACCGTACTTCTTGTCGAGCGCGACGTTGCGGCCCTTGGGCCCGAGGGTGGTGGAAACGGCATCCGCGAGCGCGTCGATGCCGGCCTTCAGGCTCGCCCGAGCCTGTTCGTCGTAGGAGATGAGCTTGGCCATCATGCCTCCTGTGTTGCGCGTCTAGCGCCTCTGTGCCACGTGCTGTCACGCTGGCGGGCGACGTTTCCGCGCCGGTCTGGTGACCCCTGTGCGGGCGCGCCCTGCGCTCCCGTGCGGTGGTTAGCACTCTCAGGCTTAGAGTGATAACACAAGCTGCGCGGTGCGTCAACCTCACGAGGCCTGCAGCTCAAGAAGAGCGGCGCCTAGACGAGACCCAGCCGGCCCAGCATCTCCAGGCGATCGAAGTACTCGTCGAACTCGACGATGAGGCCGTCCTTGAAGCGGGCCACGACGCAGTAGGGAAGGCCGCGACCTTGCCCGTCGGCAGCGTTTCGGATCCATCGGGGTTGCCCAACGGGCCGGTGTTGGTGCCGCGGAACTCGAACTGACAACAGCCCCATTCGCCCTGGCCGAAGACGCGCACCCTGGAGATCTTCCGTCCGGGAAGGCTCGGATGAGGCCTTCGACGAACTGGAGCCGCGCCGCCCGCCCGGACACGCTGCCATCGACCGCCCCGGGGAAGCGCATGACGACGTCCTCGGCGAAGAACGCGCCATAGCCCTCCCAGTCACGCGCGTTGACCGTCTCCACCGCACCGTCGATGTAGCGCTCGGCGTCTTCCTGCATGCACATGGCCGCTCTCCTTGCTCAGGCTCGGAGCCGCGCGGTCGCCACCCGGCTCCCACCTGAATGGTCCGCCGCCGGTCAAGCCGGTGCCAGCTAGACTCAGGTACAGATGCCCGACCAACGCCGATCCTCCCCATCGCCACCGCGGAGATGCTGGCCGTCGGCGCGGAGCTGCTGGCCGGTGAGACTCGCGACACCAACAGCGGCGACATCGCCGGCGAGCTGACGGCGCTCGGTGTCGAGGTCGTACGCATGAGCCAGCTGCCGGACGACCTCGCGGTCGTGACGGCGGCGCTGCGGGATGCGCTCTCGCGCGTCGACCTCGTGATCACCAGTGGCGGCCTGGGCCCGACGCCGGATGACCTGACCCGCGAGTCGATCGCCGCGGCGCTGGACGAGGAGCCGGCCGTCGACCCTGAGCTCGAGACCTGGCTGCGGGAGCTCTGGGCCGCGCGTGGCCTGCCCTTCTCCGACGTCAACCTCAAGCAGGCCTGGCTCATCCCCAGCGCCACGTCGTTGCCCAACCCCAACGGCACCGCGCCGGGCTGGTGGGTGGAGCGGGACGGCCAGGTCGTGGTCGCGCTCCCAGGCCCGCCGCGGGAGCTGCGGCCCATGTGGCGCGACCACGTGCTGCCCCGCCTGCAGGCGCGCGGCCTGGGGCTCGACCGCGCGGTCAGCACCCTGCATCTCACCGGCATCGGCGAGTCGATGGTGGTCGACGTGGTCGGAGCCGACGTGCTCGAGGCGGAGAACCCGCGCATGGCCACCTACGCCCGGCCCGACTTCGTGGACCTGCGTGTGAGCGCGGTGGGCGACGGCGCGCATTCCGCGGCGGAACTGGTGGCAGAAGGGGTGGCCTCGCTGAGTCCGCGTCTCGACCCGTACGTCTTCGGCCGTGACGATGAGGACTGGCCCTCGGTGCTGGCTGATCGGCTCGCGGGCCGCACCCTGGCCATCTCCGAGTCAGGTACGGCCGGCTACCTGGGGTTGCTTCTGGGTGCCGCCCCCTTCATCGTCCACGCCGAGCAGGTGCCGCACGCCGCGGCCCAAGCGGACGCACTGGCCGATGCCATCCGAGCACGCACGGGTGCCGACATCGGCCTCTCCGTCATCGCCACCGAGGCGGGGGAGGACATGCGCGTGGAGGTCGGCGTGGCCCTGGGCGGCGGGACCGAGACCACGCTGGTCACACGTTCGGCCTTCCGCGGTGGGGACGCAGGCCGGCGCCGTTCGGCCAACGTCGCCATCACCGAGCTGTGGAGGCGCCTGGCCGGCTGAGCGAGCGCCCAGACGGCGACCTCAGGTGATGGTGAGCGTAGGCGCCTCGGCGACCGCCTGCATGCTCACGCGACCAGCCACCGCTCGTGCGATCTCGCGCATGATCTCCGCCGCCGGACCCGGCTCGCGCTGGGCCACCGCCGGCACCCCCGCATCGCCGCCCTGACGCACCTTCACATCGAGCGGGATCCCGCCGAAGTAGTGCAGGTCGTGTGCCTGCGCGAAGCGTTCCGCCCCGCCGCGCCCGAAGATCTCGGTGGGCTCGTCGCAGTGCGGGCAGATGAAGACGCTCATGTTCTCGACGATGCCCAGGATGGGCACGGACATGCGCTCGAACATGTTGAGGGCCTTCTCCACGTCCGCCAGCGCCACGTCCTGGGGCGTGGTCACCAGCACCGAGCCGGTCACGGGCACCGACTGGGCCAGCGTCAGCTGCGCGTCCGATGTGCCGGGCGGCATGTCGACCACGAGATAGTCGAGCTCACCCCAGTCGACGTCGCGCAGGAACTGCTGGATGGCGCCACCGACGAGCGGCCCGCGCCAGACGATGGGCTGGCCCTGGGGCACGAAGAACTGGATGGAGATGACCTTGACGCCGTAGCGCTCGAGCGGCCTGATCTTGCCTTCCGGCGTGGCCGTAGGCTGACCCTCGACTCCCATCATCTGGGGGATGTTGGGTCCGGTGATGTCTGCGTCGAGGAGGCCAACCGTCGCGCCCTCGAGTGCGAGCGACGTGGCCAGGTTGACCGACACGCTGCTCTTGCCCACACCGCCCTTGCCCGAGGCCACCGCGATGATGTTCTTGACCCCGGGGACCAGGTTCTCCTGCTGCTGCTGGCCGGGAGTGGCCTTGCGCACCGAGGCACCCCAGGTGACGTCCACGTCCGTGGCGCCGAGGGCCTTGAGCGCAGCCTCGATGTCGGCACTGATCATGTCCTTGAGTGGACAGGCTGGCGTGGTCAGGTCGATCTTGAGCGCGACGGACGTGCCGTCGACATGGATCTCCTTGACCATGTCCAGGCTGACGATGTCGCGGTGGAGCTCGGGATCCTGGACCTTCCGAAGCGCCTCGGTGATGGTGTTGTCGTTGAGCATGTCGATATCTTACCTACCCAGTCGGGATTGACCGGCCGAGGGGCCTTGCGGTCACCGGCCGAATAGACCGTCGCCGGGACCCCAAAGGACCCCGGCGACGATGCTGCTCGACGTCGCGCCGCGAGGGCGCGCGTTGGCGTTGATGCTAGCGCGAGTCGGCGAACTACGCCTTGAGGCTGGCCGGGAGCGGCTTGTGGCGCTCCGGCGCCACCACGAACTTCTCGACGGTGGCCTTGTTGCCACTGATACCGAGCTGCTCGAAGATGAACTTCATCTTGGCCTGCTGGTCCGCGATGATCTGGTCCTTGACGTCAAGGTCCCACAGGTCGCGCTTGATCGGGCCCAGGGCCTTCTTGCGTGTCTTGTACACGAACTGCTGGTCCGTCTGACCCTCGGATCGCTCGTCGGCGCACTCGGTGTTGCAGAACTCCTCGACCTTGGCGTACAGCTCGGCCGGGAAGGCCGGGTGCTCGTAAAGGAAGTTCTGGAAGCCGGTGGCCAGGTGGACCTCGGCGGTCTCCGCCTCGGGGAACTTGTGGAAGAGCTCGTCTGGCAGGGTGGAGGCGCCGTGCTGGACCGCGCCGGACAGGCCGTACTCGCGAGCCACGACGCCCAGCTCACGCAGGACCTCGAAGTCGAGCTTGACCTCGGCCACCTTGCCATCAGCGGTGGGCACGCCACCGTGGCTGGTGCCGGTCTGGACGCTGACCTTGGAAAGGCCGATGGCGTCGCCGCCCGCGCGGGCGGCGAAGTCCCGGTTGAAGCCATCGAGGTAGGCGCGCAGCTCGTCGGGAGTGGAGTTGGCCTTGCCCACCTCCCCGATCTCGCCGCCGATGGAGATGGTCAGCTCTTCGTTCTCACGGATGAGCGCGGCCAGCTCGGCGGCGCGGGTGTAGTTCTCCTTCTGCTGCTCGTCGAGCGTGTCGTAGGAGAGGTCCACGAGCGTGGAGGAGTCGATGTCGATGTTGCCGTAGCCGACGGACATCGCGTCCAGGGTGGCGTCGTGCAGGGCGCTGGTGACCTGCTCGGGGTCAGCCGCGTAGTTCTTGGCGTTCCACTGGTAGTGGTCGCCCTGGATGAAGATGGGGCCTTCCCAGCCGGCGTGGATGGCACCGGCGAGGACGCTGGTGATGTACTCGCCGGGGCGCTGGAAGGTGTAGGCCTGCTCCGAGCGAGCCAGCTCCCAGATGGGCGAGCCGGCGCCGAGCTCCCTGGCGGCACGGCAGCCGGCGGCGGCCATGTCGAAGACCTGCGTGCGCAGGTTGATGGCCGGCTCGGACCAGCCGCTGTACTCGTCGCGGCTGCGAGCCATGTACAGCTCGTGGATGCTCGCGGAGCGGCAGTCCAGCTCCTGGCTGGCTTCCCAGACCATCCAGCGGGCGGCCTCGACGACACCCTCGTCCTCGCTGAATGTGGCGCTCCAGACGATGTCCTTGATGGCGGTGGCGCGGAAGGCCTCGACGTCGTCGATGACGACGCGCTCACCCTCGATGTGGCAGATGCCATCGAGGTATGAGACGAGTTCGCTGACGGACGCAGCGACACGAGGGGCGGTCATGTGGAACCTCCAGTGGGCGTCGAGCAGACGCAGGTGTGCTTTCTGCTCTCGATGCTACTACTTGACACCTGGTCTCACCCGTGCCCGTCGGCCCGCCTGCGTGGGTGCAACGGTCACGAACGGCTACGTCCTCGGCACATCTTCGGGCGCAGGCGGATACTGCGGCCACCATGCGTGCCTCCCGAACCATCGCCGCCGCCGCCGCCGCGGCCGTCGCGCTGTTGGTGACACCGGCGCTGGCCATCGCCCAGGCCGACCCCACCGCGCTCGCAGCTGCGTACCCGCTCGCGCGCGCCTCCGGACGGGCACCTGCCGCTCGAGGGCACTCCCTGGCGGTTGGAGGGTTACCGCTTCCGCGATCGCGCAGGCACCCCCGGCCCCGAGGTGGCCGCCTTCATCCGCTTCCACAGCTCGTCCTTCGAAGGCTCCGGCGGCTGCTCCAAGGTGCGCGGGCAGTACGGCATCGGTCGGCTCGGCCTTGCAGATCAAGCTCAAGCAGCTCGAGGACCGGAGCTGCGCCGAGCAGCTCAGGCTGGTGCAGCTGGCCGTCGAGAGCGGCCTGCGCAAGGCGGCCAGCTATCGAAATCACGCGCGCACCCGAGGCCTTCGACGACAAGCTGGTCATGCGCGATGCCGCCGGCGACGAGCTGCTGCGCTACGGGCTCGACGACATCGCCATGCTCGACGCTGCCGAGTGGCGCCTCAGCGCTTACACCCTCGACGGTGAGGAGGTCGCCGCTTCCGCCGAGCAGCCGGCGGTGATGCATTTCCGGCCCAAGCAGGATGCCTACTACAAGCGTCGCCAGTCGGGTCCGTTCACGGCCTCCACCGGCTGCAACGGGGTCGTGGCCGAGTTCTACCGCCATGCCGACGTACTCAGCTTCAGCCAGCTCGAGCGCACCGATGCCCCATGCACACCGGAGCTGACTGCGCAGGAGCAGGCGATGGTGTCGGTGCTCGATGCCACCGCCGTTCGGCTCGAGCTTGCCCTACGACCGACTGACCCTGACCTCCGCCGACGACGGCGAGCGGCTCGAGCTCGTGAGCCAGGTGCCGCTCGAGGGCTCGACCTGGACCCTCGAATGGAGCCCCGAGCGCGTCCCTGACGGCGCGCGCGTGACGCTTCGGATGGAGGACGGCGCGGCCACCGGCGAGGGCCCGTGCGGACCGTACACGGCCGAGTACGCCACCGACGGCGTGTTCATCACCTTCCGCGATGCCCAGGGCGCGAGGGACGACACCTGTGCGGCGCTCAGGGCGGAGAAGGCGCTGTTGGACGGGCTCCGCACGGCAGTCACGGTCGAGCGCCGCGAGGACCAGCTGCGCTTGGTCGATGCTCGCGCCGTCAAGACGCTGGTCTTCCGACCGCCCTTCGCGCCGTAGTCCGACCGCCCCTCGGGCGGCAGGACTTCAGTGTGTGTGTGGGTCCGGCTCGGTCAGCCCGCCCGCGAACGGCGACGGGCGTGCAGGCGCATGGGCGGGCGCGGCCACGCGATCGGGCTCAGCCGCGAGGTACGCCCGCACCAACGTGGCGGCGTCGCCAGCGCAGTCGTGCATGCCCGCGAGGAAGCGCGCCCGGTCGGCTTGCCGCTCTTCCAGGTCCGCCTGGGACCGGTCGACGCGATCGGCCAGTTCGGGTGTGATGCCCCAGGCGTAGTCCTCGAAGGTGTCTCCACGCTCGTCCCACGCTGACAGCACTGCCGGCGGGCGTCTTTGCAGGTGTCCTTGTGCGTCGCGCTCGGTGGGGCGCAGGTAGTGCACGACTGCGCTGCGGGGGCCGGTCGTGGTCTGGTCCAGGATGAGCACGACACCCAGACGGCGGACACCGTCCTCGGGCAAACCCATCGCTTCCAGCCTCTCCAGTACGCCCTCGAGGTCCGCCGCCTCGAGCGTGACGCCGAAGGCCGCGTCGCCCCGGAGCTGGGCCGCCAGCTGGCCGGTCCTGAGCGGCGCCTCCTCCGGCGTCGAGCAGCACCCACGCTCGCTGCCGGGTCGATCGACAGCAGCGCCGCGGCCAGCCGCAGCCCGACTGGACCTGTCGGCCGTTCCCGCCACCACCAGCGGCACCCCGCCCTCCACGAGCAGCCAGAGCAGCGCCAGCGCGCGCGCATCGAGCACATTCTGGCGCAGGAGCGAAGGCGTGTGGTCGGCGGCATGGCGGAAGTATCCGTCAAGTCGATGAAGGGGCGGCGCTCACAGATCCGCCGAGCAACGACACATCACGACCGGGGGTTGACAGCGGGTGTACGTTCGATTGCGGCCACCCGCTCAGGCCTTTCGCGCCGGATCCCGCAGGGAGATTCTTGACCACATGACACGCATCCAGCTCTTCAGCACCGCTGCCCTTCGGCCGCGGTCGAGCGCGCCTGTCGGCGCCTCGGATGCGGGAGAATCCGTGCCCTTCGTAGAGTCGACGAGACGCCTGAGCGTCAGTCGATCGAGCCGGAGGGTCGGATGGGCCCCCGGCTTTTTTGATGCCTCGTCACCCCCCAAGGCATCGACGAGCCGAGACTCCTGCGCTTCCCCAGCGAAGCCGGGGCCGTCCTCGTTCCTCGACACCAAGGAGGTGACCGATGGTCATCAGCACCGAACCTCGCCCCGCGACCACGCTCCCTCCGGTCGCTCCGCTGCCCGTCGGATCAGCGACGCCGCAGCCGCTGTCAGCGGCCCGTCCCTGGGCGGACGGCTCCACGGCGCTGCTCATCGACCACGTCACCAAGCGCTTCAGCCTCGGTCGCAAGAAGAAGACCGTGACCGCCGTCGACGACGTCTCGTTCCGTGTGGAGCGCGGCGAGGTCTACGGCATCCTGGGCGCCAACGGTGGTGGCAAGTCCACGCTCATCCGCCTCGTCAGCACGCTGCTGACGCTCGACACCGGACGCGTCGAGGTCTTTGGCCACGATGTCCAACGGGACGAGATGGCGGTCAAGCGGCTCATCAACCGGGTCTCGGTGGACGCGGCCTTCTTCAAGAAGCTCTCACCCCACGAGAACCTGCTCTACGCCGCGCGCCTCTACGGCCTCAAGGCCGGCGAGGCGCAGCGGGACGCGGAGCGGATCCTGGCCCGTCTCGGCATCGCCAAGTCGCGCCTGGGCAGCCCACTGGAGCAGATGAGCCGCGGGATGCAGCAGAAGGTGGCCATCGCGAGGGCCATCCTCACGAGCCCCACGCTGCTGCTGCTCGACGAGCCGACCACGGGTCTCGACCCGCGCAGCAAGCTCGACGTGCAGGCCTTCATCGAGGAGATCAAGGCCACCTGTGACGCCACCATCCTGCTCACGACACACGACCTCGCCGAGGCCGACCGCCTCTGCGACCGGCTCTCGATCCTCGATCGCGGTGCGCTCGTGGTCGAAGGCACACCCGACGAACTGAAGGACAAGGTCCTGCTGGAGCACGACCTTCCACCCACGCTCGAATCGGTCTTCATGACCTGGACCGGGCGCTCGCTCGACGATGACGTCGAGGATGAGGAGAACGACTGAACCATGCGCAACCCGCTCCACCGCCGTGGCGGTGAGCACCGTCACGTTCCACCGACGCGCCTGCCCCGCAGGCGCCGTCCCAACCATGAGTCCATCCGACGCCCGCTCGAAAGAGAGGTCGAGTGGCCATGGCACTGCTGACGCGTGAGCTCCTTGCGAGCTACGCCTTCATCGAGCGCAACTTCTTCCTGACCAAGCGCTACTGGGGCTGGGAGATCGCCTGGCTCATGTACGCCACTGCCAGCGCCCTGGCCATCGCCTTCATCGGCGTCGACCAGGGCGATCCGACCCTCGTACTGACGTTGATGGTCGGCGCGGTCTTCTGGAACTTCCTCTCGATCGTCTTCGGCTTCATCGCCGAGACGGTCGCCTGGGAGCGCTGGGAGGGGACGCTCGAGTACACCTTCATGGCTCCGGTCCGACGCTGGGCCCAGCTGCTCGGCTCCACCATGTACGCGGTGCTCTACGGGCTCGTGCACACCTTCGTGATGCTGATCGTGCTGGCGATCTTCTTCGGGCTGGACTTCACGGCGGCCGACCCGGTCACGCCGGTCGTCTTCCTGGCCGTGGGCTCGCTCTCGTTCATCGGCATCGGCATGATGGCTGCCATCCTGCCGTTGATGTACGTGGAGCGAGGCGCACAGATGACCTTCGTGTTCCAGTCGGCCCTGCTCCTCGTGAGCGGTGTCTACTACAGCATCGAGGTCCTGCCCGGATGGATGCAGGTGCTCGCACACCTGTCACCTGCGACCTACGTGCTCGAGGCCATGCGCCAGGGATTGATCTACGGCACGCCCGTCAGCGAGCTGCTGCACCTGCTGTGGCCGCTGCTGATCATGGCCGTGGTCTTCATCCCCCTGGGGATCTGGACCTTCGGGGTGGCCGAGCGCTACGCCAAGCGCACCGGCAAGTTGCGACGTAGCGGCTGAGGCGGCTTATCCGATGAGGACCTCGGTGAGGACGAAGTACCAGAGGACCCCCATGATTGGGATGACCACCACGCCTCCGACGCGCAAACGCATCCGGTGTTCGGGCCACCCCTGTTGGGCCCACCAGAACGCCCGCCCAAGCCCGACCGTGCATGCAGCGACAGCCGTGAAGAGCACCAACGTCTCGAAATCCTCGCCCACAGCCGCATCATCACTCCTGCCGCGATGCGTGGGGCAAGGGCCATCCGGCAGGTCGGTGAACGCGAGGCTCGCTACATCCAAGCGCACCGGCAAACTGAAGCGAGTGGGCTGATGTCGAACACCACTCCCCTCGCCTTCGCTGACCTCGGCTGGTCGGCGGACCGTGCTCTGGGCTTCGCCCAGCACACGGCCGCCGGCTACCTGCCCGGTCGCCTGGTCAGCAGCGCCGGTGACGGCGTGGCCATCACCGACGCCGGACCCACCGAGGTCATCGTCCAACGGCGCTTCGCCCGCGAAACGGCCTCGGAGGTCGATTTCCCGGCCGTCGGCGACTGGCTGGCGCTGGAGCCGGTTTCCGAGAACCCGCGGCAGGCGGCCCTGCGCGCGGTCCTGCCGCGCGACGGCACCTTCGTGCGCCAACGGCTCTCCGACGGCCGGCCACAGGTGCTCGCGGCCAACGTGGACACGGCCTTCCTCGTCTCCGGGCTCGACCACGACCTCAACCTGCGTCGCATCGAGCGCTATCTGGTGCTCGCCCGCGACGGTGGCGTCACCCCGGTCGTGGTGCTCAACAAGGTCGACATCGCGCTCGATCTCGGCCGTGCCGTGGCCGAGGTCCACTCCGTGGCCGCGGGCACGCGTGTGGTCGTCACCAGTGCCGTCGAGGGCACCGGCCTCGACGAGCTGCGCGACTACCTCGAACCGGGCATGACCGCGTGTCTGCTGGGCTCATCCGGTGTGGGCAAGTCGACGATCACCAACGCATTGCTGGGCGACGAGCGCCAGGTCACCAGGGACCTGCGCGAAGACGACAGCAAGGGCCGGCACACGACCACCCATCGCGAGCTGTTCGCCCTGCGCGGCGGCGGCTTGCTCATCGACACGCCCGGCCTGCGCACCGTCGGCGTGCTTGGCGAGACCGACTCCGTGCAGGCCACCTTCGACGAGGTCGAGACCCTGGCCAGGACGTGCCGCTTCTCCGACTGCCGCCATGAAGGCGAGCCCGGTTGCGCCGTGGCGGCTGCGATCGAGACGGGCGCCCTCTCGCGCGATCGACTGGCCAGCCACCACAAGCTGGAGGCGGAGCGACAGTCTGCGCAGCTCCGCTCCGATGAACGGGCTCGGCGCGAGGCGGACCGCAAGCTGGGCAAGTTCTTCAAGCAGCACAAGAAGGATCTCAAGCGACGAGGAAGGAAGGACTACTAGCCGATGACGACGACCGGCCATTGGTTCGAGCTGCCCGACGCCCCTGCCATCGCCGGCCTGCGCTTCCGTACCTACCAGGGCGAGGCGGACATCCCCGCCATCGCCGAGCTGCTCACGGCCAGCTTCGCCGCCAACGGCGACTCGCTCCACGTCGACCCGGGTGACCTGCGCGTGAAGACCCGCCACCTGACCAACGTCGATCCCACACAAGACATGGTCCTCGGCTTCGCGGGCGACCGGCTCGTGGCGCACTCGATGCTGACCTGGGCCGACGCCATGGACGGATCGGCTCGCCAGTACCAATCCTGGGGCGACATCCACCCCGACTGGCGACGCCGCGGCATCGGCCGAGCCATGTGGCTGCGCAACATCGAGCGCCTGACGGCCATCGCGGCCGGGCACGACGTCGATCGGAAGCGTGTGCTCAGCGTGCCCTGGCTGCGCGGTGGCGACATCGGCGGTGCGGTCCTGGCCGAGCAGCTGGGCTACGAGCACGTGCGCACCTACCGCCACATGACCCGGCCGAACCTCGACGACATCCTGCTCCCGCCGCTGCCAGCGGGACTGGAGGTCCGCCCGGTCACCCGCGACGACCTGCGGGCGGTGTGGGGGGCCATGACCGAGGCCTTCCGCGACCACTTCGGGGCCGAGGACACCAGCGAGGAGGCCTACCGGGGCTGGATCGAGCTGCCGGTCACCGACCCGTCCCTCTTCGTCATCGCCTTCGACGGCGAGCGGATCGCGGGCGGCGTGCACGGGGAGATCCATCCCCGGAGAACCGGGCCAACGGCTACCTGCGCGGCTGGACCGACCCCGTCTACGTGCGTCGTCCCTGGCGCGCGGCGAGGCCTGGCCTCCGCCCTGCTCGGGCGGGCGCTGGTCCGACTGCGCGACCGCGGCATGACGTCGGCCCAACTCGACGTCGATACCGCGAACGCCAACGCGGCCCTGACCCTGTACCAGCGGCACGGCTTCTCGAGTGACCGCGAGGCGACCGAGTGGCACCGCGTCCGGCTTGGCACGTCTCTGTCGACGCCGACCTGCGCTCGCCGACGGCCTCGCAGGCGGCCCTACCTGCCGGCGCTGGAGCTCCGAACCCCGCCTTAGAAGGGCAGCTTGTGCTCCTGGGCCACCGTCTGCAGCCAGGCCTGCTCGCGCCCGATCGTCGTCTCGGGGCCGTGGCCCGGGAGCACGTTGAGGCCGGGATCGAGCGTCGAGAGCCGAGCCAGCGACTCGACCATGGCCTCCTGGTCGCCACCGGGCAGGTCGGTCCGTCCCCACGCTCCCGCGAAGAGGGTGTCGCCAGTGAAGAGCACGCGCTCTTCGCTGCTGAGCAGGCAGACGGAGCCCTCGGTATGGCCGGGCGTGTGCAGCACGGTCAGGTCGATGTCGCCGAAACGGATGCGGGAGCCCTCTGCGAGGTCCAGGGCCGGGACGCTGGGGAGGACCGGGAACGGTGCCGTCGCCGCGTCGGGCTGCTCCAGGCCGTGCCGGTCGGCCACGTGGGCGGCCAGCGTGGCGCCCGTGGCGATGACGGCCTCGGCGTTGTCACCGATGTGATCCCAGTGTCGGTGCGTGCTCACGATGAAGCGCAGGTCCCAGCCTTCGTCACCCAGCTGCTGCGTGAGCCAGCGCACCGACGGCGTCGCGGTGTCGACCGCGATGGCCTCGCGCGTGCGCAGGTCTCCAAGGACCCACACGTTGGTCCCCACGGGTCCGGTCGTCAGTTTGAGCACCTTCATGGGTCCAGCATACGCGCCGGCCGCCAGCCTCCTCCAGTGGCTACGATGCCTGCGTCACCACCTACCAACGATTGGAGGAGATCGATGAGCAACGATCTGGGCTTCCGCTTCACCTGGTTCGGCCATGCCACGGTGCTGGCCGAGAGTGAGGCCGGGACGAGCGTGCTGATCGACCCCTGGTTCGGCCACCCCCTGGCCACGGTGGGCCCCGAGGTAGTGGAGCGCTGCGACGTGATGCTGGTCACCCACGGTCACCACGACCATCTGGGCGCCGCCCCGGGTGAGATCGCGACGGCCGATTGCCTGGCGATCGCGCGACGGACGGCACCGGCCTGGCCGGCGATCCACGAGCTCTCGCTGTGGCTCGGGGCGCAGGACCTCGGCGCGACCGAGGTCGTGGGCATGAACAAGGGCGGCACGGTCGATGTGCGCGGGCTGCGGGTCACGATGGTCAACGCCGAACACTCGGCCGGCGATTGGCTGGCCGCCGACGCTGCCCCGCTGTACCTGGGCGAGCCAGTCGGCTTCGTGGTCGAGCTGGAGAACGGGCGCCGCTTCTACCACGCCGGCGACACGGCCCTCTTCGGGGACATGCGCCTGATCGGCGAGATGCACCGGCCCGACGTGGCCTTCCTGCCCATCGGCGGCCATTTCACCATGGACCCACCCGCGGCCGCCCGGGCAGTCGAGCTCCTCGGCTGCACCACGGTCGTGCCGATCCACTACGGCACCTTCCCGGTCCTCGCGGGCTCACCCGCGCAGCTGCGTGAGGAACTGGCACACCTGGGTCTCGGCGACGTAACCGTGCTCGCGCCCGCGCCCGCTGAGGTCGTCGGCTAGGTGAAGGTTCGGCTCGTTCGCGTGGGGCTCACGCTCAGCCGTGAGACCAGCTCACGATGCCGTCCCGCATGGGTGACCAGTCCAACTCCCAGCCGCCGTCGCGCTCCGACGCTCGCTGCTCCACCAGCGTGGCCAGGAGGTCGTCCTTGGCCGACCCGGGGCGCAGCCACAGCATGCGCCGCATGGCAGCGGTGAGCTCTTCGCGACTGCCGTAGCCCCACGAGCCGCGTTCGACCAGCGTCACCTCAGGGCGTCACGCCCCTGGCCACCAGCAGAACGAGCAGCTCCGAGAGCATGGGATAGGGCACGCGTGCCTCGCGGTGGATCTCCGGCCAGAGCAGGTGGCTGGCGCGCCCCCCGACGCTGCCGCGCATGATCACCACGCACCGCTCAGCCGCCGCCTCGACCGCGTCGAGGAACGCGCCGAAGGTCTCGATGTCGTAGCCCACATGGGCCATCAGCGCCACGTCTGCGTGAAGCTCCTGCCCGGCCATGGGCCAGGTGCCCTGGAAGACGTCCACGTTGGCGATGCCGTACCGGTCCATGCCTGCTCGCAGCACGTCCAGCATCGATGGCGATGGGTCGACCGCCAGCACGCGCCTGACCGTGAGTGCCAGCGGCAGGGCATAGCGGCCACCCCCGGCACCGACGTCGAGCCAGGTCTCGGCCGGTCGAGCCATCGAGCGCAACACAGCCAGCGCCTCATCGTCCGTCCGCTGCGGATCCTGGCCGAAGCGCGCGGCCATGGGCCCATAGAAGTCGGCCGGCTCGTCGACCTCACGCAGTCGTTCGACCTGGGCCCGGCCGGCACGCACACGCTCGGCCCACGCGTCGGCAGCCTGCGTCGCGGTGGGGCGGAGCACATCCTGCATCACGCCTGCAGCCTACTCCGCGGCGCGATGCGCGTCTGGGCCCGTGACGCCGGCACGTCCAGCATCCTTACGTGGCCCTGACATCGGCTGTCGCCTTGTCGCTCATCGGCGCCGCTATGCTCGCGCGGTGAAGACCATCCTCGTCGTCGACGACGAACGCAACATCGTCGAGCTGGTGCGCCTGTACCTGGAGCAGGCCGGCTACAACGTGGTCGAAGCCCGCGATGGCCAGGAGGCGCTCGACCAGCACGACCGCGTCGACCCGGACCTGATCGTGCTCGACCTGATGATGCCGAGGATGGACGGCATGGAAGTCACGCGCGAGGTTCGTCGACGGGGCGAGACGCCCATCCTCATGCTCACCGCGCGCAGCGAGGACGTCGACCGTATCGTCGGCCTCGAGCTGGGCGCGGACGACTACCTGGTCAAGCCCTTCAACCCGCGCGAGATGGTGGCACGCGTCAAGGCCATCCTGCGCCGGGCCGACCCCGCCCTGCGCGGATCGCGCCCCATGGACGTGGGAACGCTCCGCGTCGACCCGCGTCGCCGGGAGGCCTACGTGGGCGAGCGGCGCCTCGAGCTGCGGCCGCGCGAGTTCGACCTGCTGGCCGCGCTCGCTCGCGACCCAGGCGTGGTCTGGAGCCGGGACGATCTGCTCTCGGGCGTGTGGGGCACGGACTTCCCCGGCGAGACCCGCACGGTCGACGTCCACATCTCGGAGCTGCGCCGCAAGCTCGGCGACGATGCCCCGCCCATCGAGACCGTCAAGGGCGTCGGCTACCGACTCGTGCCACCGGCGCGCGCACGCTTCGGGTGAGCACGCTCCGCGGGCGCATCGGCCTGGCCCTCTTCGTCTTCGGCCTGGTCACCCTGCTGGCCCTGAGCGGCTCGCTCTGGCTGGCCCTGCGAGACCTGCACCGCGACGCCACCATCGGCTCGCTGACCGAGCTGGCCTCGCCCTACGCCGGCGCCTTCCGGGCTCGCTTCCCGGCCGCCGATCTGCGCAACCCCGACGGCAATCGGCCGGGCGTCATCGAACGACTAATGGAGGCTGCGGACGACCGTGAAGATGACGTGGGGGTCTTCCTCGAGGCCTTCGAGGAGGACCTGGAGCAGGCCGCCGTCTCGGTGGTCTTCATCCAGGGCCAGGGTTCGCTCGTGCTCAACCCGGGCGAGGGGCGCGCCAGCAGGCTCTCCGAGGTCCCCCACATCGATGCCGAGCTCGTGCGCGGGCAGGTCGCCACCGGGACCACCGAGATCGACGGCATGGGCGAGGTCCTGTTCGCGGCCACGCCCATCATCGGACCGGGCCGAGGGAACAACCCGCCGCTGATCATGCTCGCGCGCGTGGACGACTCAGCGGAGCGCGCCACGGCCGATCTGGTGCGGGCCCTGACGATCGCCGGTCTCGTGCTCGTCATCATCGGTATCCCGCTCGCCGGCGGCCTGAGTCGCTCGGTCACCGGGCCGCTGCGCCGGCTCTCGGCTGCGACCGAGGACGTGGCCAAGGGCAAGGTCCCCCAGCCCCTCCCCACCACCGGCCCCCTGGAGGTGGCCGAGGCCAGCGCCGCCTTCAACGCCATGGCCGCCGAAGTCGGTGCCACGCGCGAGGCCCAGCGGCAGCTGCTGGCCGACATCCGCCACGACCTGCGCACGCCGCTGACCGTCATCGGCGGTTTCAGCGAGGCACTCAAGGACGGGACCGCCTCGGGCGAGGTGGCCACGCGCGCCGCGGACGCCATCTCCGATGAGGCCGGCCGGCTCGAGCGCATGCTCGACGACCTCGACCACCTGACGGTTCCCGGCGTGGCCGGGCCGCCGCTGCGCATGCAGTCCATCGACAGCCTCGAGCTGGCGCAGAGTGCCGTGGAGCGCTTCGCCGCCGAGGCCGAGAGCCGCGAGCAGACGCTGGCGGTCTCCGCCGAGGCGACGCGGGCCACGATCACCGCCGACCGCGACGCACTCGACCGCATCCTGGGCAACATCGTCGAGAACGCGCTCTCCCACGCACCCTCGCCCGGGGGTCACGTGAGCCTGGAGGTCGAGCGAGACGGACGGCGCCTGACGCTGGCGGTCGTGGACGATGGCCCCGGCATCCCGCCTCTGCCCTGCCCCACGTCTTCGATCGCTTCTACCGGGCCGACCCGTCTCGCACCAATCGTGGCTCCGGCCTGGGCCTGGCCATCGTGCGCGACCTGGCCGAGGCCCTCGGGGGCGAGTCCTTCGCCCAGAACGTGGAGGGCAACGGCGCCCGCGTGGGCGTCATCCTGCCCGTCGCCACCGACATGACCACCGCGGAGCCGACGCGCACGGCATGATGGGCGCGTGATCGACACGCGCAGACCCGCCTCCGTCCCCGCCCGCCCGGTCCATGGCCGCCACGGTGCGGTAGCCAGTCCGCATCAGCTCGCCACGCAGGCCGGGCTCCTGGCCCTGCGTACCGGCGGCAGCGCGGTCGACGCTGCCATCGCCACCAACGCGGCCCTTGCGGTCGTCGCCGGACACAGCTGCGGCCTCGGTGGGGACGCCTTCTGGATCATCTGGGACGAGACACGGGGCGAGGCGCTCACGCTCAACGGCAGCGGCCGCGCGGGAAGCGGCGCCAGCATCGAAGCTGCGCGCAGCGCCGGCCACGCCGAGATGCCCGAGCGTGGGCCGTGGTCGATCACGGTTCCCGGCGGCGTCCATTCGTGGGGTGAGGCACACCGGCGATTCGGCCGTCTCGACTGGGCTTTCCTGCTGGCGCCGGCGATCGATCTCGCCGCCGGCTTCCCGGCCTCGGTGGGCTGGCTCGAGGCGATCGAGCGATCGGCACAGGTATTCGGTGACACAGGCGATTGGGCCAGCGTCTACCGGCCGGACGAGCGGCCGCGCGAGGTCGGTGACATCGTCCGCCTGCCGGCGCTGGAGGGGACGCTCCGGCGTCTCTTCGCCGAGGGAGCCGCGACTGCCTACACCGGCTCGGTGGCAGAGGCCACCAGCGCCTACTTCGCAGCCCGGGGCGTGCCGGTCGCGGCTGCGGACCTCGCCGCCCACGTCTCCGACTGGGGCAGCCCGCTCTCGACCGACTACCGCGGCCTGACCTCGCTCAGCCACGCGCCCAACAGCGTCGGCGTCGTGGCCCTGCAGACGCTGGCGATGCTGAGCCGATTCGAAGCCGCCCGCGCCGTCGGCCTTCGACGGGCGAGGCTGGTCCGACCCCGACTGGGTCCATCTCGGCCTGGAGGCATCCCGCCTGGCGCTGGCAGAGCGCGACGCTCACGTCACCGACCTCGAGTGGATGGGTCAGGGTGAGGTGGCCTCGATGCTCGCAGACGAGCACATCGACGGGCTGGCTGCCCGCATCGACCCGACCCGGGCCATGATCCCCCAAGCGGGGTCCCTGCCCGCGGGTGGCGGCACGGTCTACATCGCCACGACCGATGGGTGGGGCAACGCGGTCAGCCTGCTCCAGTCGAACTACATGGGCTTCGGCTCCGGCCTCGTCGATCCCTCCACCGGCATCGCCTTCCACGACCGTGGCGCCTTCTTCCGACTCGACCCGACGCATCCCAACGCGCTCGCGCCGCGCAAGCGCCCGACGCACACCCTGGCCCCGGGCCTGCTCCTGCGTGACGGCCGTCCGTGGATCGTGCACGGCTCGATGGGCGGCGAGATCCAGCCGCAGGTCTTCGCCCAGGTCGTGTCCGCGTTGGTCGACGGCGGGGCAGACGTGGCCACCGCCGTGGCTGCCCCGCGCTGGGCCGCCATGATGCGCGCGCAGCACGGACCGGCGGACCTGACCGCAGGTCGAATGCCGCCTCCACGACGAGGTCGTCGTGGCGCTGCGAGCCAAGGGTCACGAGGTCAGCACGTGCGAGGCCTGGTCATCGGCGATGGGCCACGCTCACGCCATCGAGATCATCCGCGACGAGCACGGGCAGGCCCGCTCCTACGCCGCCGGCTCCGACCCTCGCTCCGAGGGTGCCGCGGCCGCCTGGTGAACGATGCCGCCTATACTCGGAGACAGGCCGGTCGCGCCACGCGCACGACCTTCGCGGCCGGCCCTCGCAGCATCCCAGGAGCCGCACGCCGTGAGTTCGAACGTCAGTCAGAGCTACCCATACAGCAGCGAATCGGACGATGAGCGCGCCGGCGCGGTCAGCAGCTGCGTTCGAAGCGCACGAGGGCCTGGAAGACGAAGTCACGGCCGAGGCCTCAGCGCTCGGCGAGACCGAGCCGGGCCCCAACGGCGCGCCCGTGAAGTGGTGGACGTGGGTCTGCCCCGCATGTGTCGAGGGACGCCTGCACGTGGCCGGGTACAGTCGTGACCACCATGGCCTCCTACACCGTTTGCGACGGCTGTGGGAGCACCTTCGCCCGCTAGGGCCACCTGCGATGCGTGACTGCCTGGCCGACATCGCCGCCCTCGCCGAGATCGACCTCGCCGAGTCACCCGACGCCTACAGCAAGGCCATGCGCCGCGCCTACTGGGAGGACAAGGACCTCGCCGGCGCCATCGCCATCGCCTTCGGTGGTATCAGCCGCCTCCTCGCGGAGGCCCGGGGTGGTCCGCCCGAACGAGCCAGCGCACTGCGCAACGCGGCCAAGCAGCTGACCTACGACCTGGCCTCGTTCACCTGGCCCGGCTGGGACGAGCCGGGCATCATCGTGACCCCGCCGGAGATGCGCGCCGGTTTCGCTGCCGCCCGCGCCAATCTGCGCATGGCGCGAGAGCTGGGCAAGGGTGACCTGCCCACCGCCCGTGCCCACTGGATCCTTGGCGCTCACGAACTTGCAGCCGGGCACCCCGATGACGCCCAAACGTCGTTCCGCCAGGCGGCCGCAGCCGCCGAGCGAGCGGATGAGCCAGGTGAGGCTGGCCTGGCTCGAGCCTTCGAAGCGCTCGCGACCACGGCCCAGGAACCTGCTGCCGCGCCCCTGCTGGAAGATGCGCTCGAGCGCCTCGCCGAGGTCGATGGCGGGGCGGCGCTCGTCAGCCAGGTGACCACCGCGCGGGACGTGCTCGACCTCTAGCTTCACGGGCGCCATCACGTCCGAAGATGGAAGCGGAGGCCCTTGGTCCGGCCACATACCATGTAGAGGCGGCATTCGACCGCCGTGAGCGGGCAGGGGCATGGACAGCAGTCTGGTGGTCCGGGCGCAACAGGGGGATCGCGGAGCCTTCACCGACCTCGTCGATGCCATCGGCGGGCGCCTGCACGCCATCGCCTACAGCGTCCTGCGCGATCGCGACCTGGCTCGCGATGCCACCCAGCAGACGCTGCTGACCGCGTGGCAGGACCTGCCGCGCCTGCGCGACCCCGACCGCTTCGAGGCCTGGACCTGCCGCATCCTCGTGCGCAACTGCCACGCGGAGAGCCGCAGAGTCAGCCGCTGGCTGCCGACTCTGCCCGAGCGACCCGGCTCCGAGCCATCCATCGCCGACGAGCACCGCGACCGTCATCGCGCGCGACCGCATCGAGCGCGCCTTCCGGCGAGCTCAACCTGGACCAGCGCCTGGTCGTCGTGCTCAACTACTACCTCGACCTGCCGCCGGCGATCATCGCCGACCACCTCGGCATCCCCGTGGGCACCGTGCACTCCGCGGATCCACCGTGCGCTGCACCTCATGCATGCGGCCATCGACGCCGATGAGCGGGCGATGTCGTCCGCACCTGCCTCACCCCGCCGGTCCAACAGGAGGCCACGCGATGAACCACGTGACCGACGAGCGCACCGACCGTCCGCTCGGCCGTCACCTCTACGACTGGCTCGAGACCTCCTCGAGGAGCTTCCCGATGGCGCCGAGCTGCCCTCGCCCATCCGATCTGATGTCCTGAGTCGACTCCCTGGCACGCCCCAGCGCCGGCGCTGGTGGCCATTCAGGTGGTTCCCTTTCGGGCTCGGCGCGACGCGTAGCGCCGACGCGAAGGACCACGCCCAGAAGGGAGAACCAAGTCCATGTTCAAGCGCACCTCGGGTCGCCGCTGGTGTCGCCATCCTCGCACTTGCCGGCTGCCTGGCCCTCGTGGCCGACTCCGGTGGGCGACCGTTCCGTCGCTCCCGGCGCCGAGGCCACCCCCATCGACCCCACTGCCTTCGGTGGCTTCACCGGCAGCATGAAGTGCGCGCAGGGGGAATATGGAACCACCACGATGACCGACTGGGGTTCGATCGTGGAAGGCGAGACCTACCCACGCTGCACCATCGAGACCAGCGACCCACGGATCAGCGGCAGCCACTACTCGGTCCACGACTACTACACGTACGGTGGCGAGCCCACGTGGGGTGTGCGCACGGTCAGCCTCGTCATCACCAACGACGAGGGCGCCTGGGTGTCGACGGATGGCTGGGGCTACCAGCAGCCATGGGACGGCGCCATGTTCTACGCGCAGCAGCTCCGCGGCACCGGTGCCTATGAGGGCCTCACCGCCCTCATGGTCCATGACCCAGGACGAGTGGGGCCTCACGATGGACGTCCAGGGGGTCATCTTCCCGGGCGAGCTCCCCGCGGCGCCGGCAGCCACCCATCGAGGAAGCGCTAGCCGTCCACGAGGAGCGATCTGCCGCCTCCGACTGACAGCAGCAACGCAGCGAGCAGCGTCGTCCTTGGGACGACGCTGCTCTGCTCGATGTACTCGCTCGGGGTGTGGTCGTCCCCGCCGATCGGGCCCAGGCCGTCGAGCGAGGGCACACCGGCCGCGGCCGTGGTGTTGGCGTCGGAGCCGCCCCCCGTCTCGGCGTCCGCCAGGGCGAACCCCAGCTGGGCGGCGATGGCCATTGCGGCCTCGACCAGCTCCGCCGACGCCGCGGTCTTCTCCATCGGGCGCGAGTGCGCCAGCTTCTCGATCTCGGTCGTGATGTCCGGCACTGTCGAGGTCTGGAGGATCTCGTAGATGGCCGCCTCGGCCTCGTCCTGCTCGGGGCGCAGCCGGGCCCGCATGTCGATGGTCAGGCTGCACTCCTCGGCCACGATGTTGGGCCGTGTGCCACCGCGCAGCTCACCGACGTTGACGGTGACGCCCGGCCAGCGGCCATTGAGCGCGTGCAGCGCGACCGTCTTGTGGGCGGCCTCGAGGGTGGCGCTGCGGCCCTTGTGCGGTTCGACCCCGGCGTGGGCAGAGCGGCCGTGCAGCGTGGCGCGGAGGTGCATCATGCCCTTGCGTGCGGAGACGATATCCCCGTTCGCCCGTGCCGCTTCGAGCACG
This sequence comes from uncultured Chloroflexia bacterium, assembly GCA_963716815.1. Taxonomy (GTDB): domain Bacteria; phylum Chloroflexota; class Limnocylindria; order Limnocylindrales; family CSP1-4; genus JAFMJV01. Next base: position 143,499 of record CAVQUM010000003.1, on the reverse strand, counting down.
AAGGCCGCGTCGGCCGAACGCGCCAGCTCGGCGATGAGCGGCGCGCTCACGGGTGAGCCGATCTCTTCGTCGGGATTGACCACGTAGACGAGGCGCCCGACCGGGCAGCCAGTCGCCTCCGACCGCGATGGCCCGCGTCGCCTCCAGCGCGTAGAGGCCCACCAGCAGCCCCGACTTCATGTCGCTCACGCCGGGACCCAAGATCATGTCGTCGCGCATCTCGAAGGGTCGGCGCGCCAGGTAGCCTGGGTCGAAGACCGTATCGGTATGACCCACCAGCATGACCGTGGGGCCGGGTTCGTCGCGCCTGAAGGTCGCGACCACGGTATCGCCCAGCGCGGAGTCGGGATGGCGCTCGATGGTCGCGCCCAGCGCTGCGAGACGCTCGGCCATCCACGTCTCCACCTCGTCCACGCCGGCCTTGGTGTACGAGCCCGACTCGATCTCCACGATGGTCTGCAGGTCGCGCAGGAAGTCGGGCAGTCGGCGCTGCAGCTCGTGGTGCAGCCGGCCGATGGTCTGGGGGTCCGGGATCGTCGCTCATCGGTTCCGAGTCTATGGCCAGTGACGGGCGGCGGTAGGATGCTCGGAATGCGCCAAGACGTGAGCAGCCTGCGGAACCCGGTGCGGATCGCGGCCATCGTGATCCTCGTGGTCTGCGGGGCCGCCATCGCCGTCTGGATCGTGGCGCGCGGCGACCTCGTGGGTGCCGACGCGCGCGCCTACTGGGGTGGTGTGCGGCTCTGGCTCGGCGGAGGCGACCCGCTCGACCCGCCTCCGCCGTACATGCCCTACGTCTACTGGCCGTGGTCCTTGCCGCTCTTCACGCCGTGGGCGGCCCTGCCGTGGGAGACGGCCTGGTTCGTCTACCGCGCCTTCAACGTGCTCATCTTCATCTGGAGCGCGTCCTGGGCCTACAAGCAGCACCCCATGGCCACGGCCCTGCTCGTCGCGCTCGTGACGATCCCGCTGGCGGCTACCCTCGACACCGGCAACATCACGCTGCTGTGCGCCATGGGTATCTGGGCCGCGCACTTCGTGGGACCGCGCCTGGGCGGCTTCATGTGGGCGCTCGCGGCTGCCCTGAAGTGGTTCCCGGCCCTGCTCTTCCTCATCCTGCCGCCGCGGGCGCGACTGTGGGGCGTCATCTGGGCCGGGCTCTTCGGCGTGCTCTCGCTCGCGCTCTGGCCGGAGGTCATCCGTCAGCTCGAGCTGATGATCAGACTTCCCACGGCCCATACGCCTCGACTACATCCTCCTGCTGTGGGCCGCCGTGCCCTGGATCTGGGCCCACCCGCGCTGGTTCGAGTGGCGCACGTGGCCGGGGCAAGCCCGCGAGAACCGCGCCATCGTGGCCGGCGCGCTCACCGCGTGGTGGCGTTCCCCGCGCCGGGCGGCGAGCGCGTGGGATGCCGGCCTCCGCCACGGTCGCCATTTCTTCGGGCTCGACGTCACGCCGGGCGAGACCATCGAACCGGTCGCTCCGAGCGCGGATCCTCCTGCAGCCCCCCAGCAGCGACGCACGCCGCTCGGTGAAGCACACCGCGGCCGTGCCGTCAGGACGGCCCGAGCACGAAGCCCCTTGTAGGCCTCACGGAAGCCGAGTGCGGCCAGGCGGGCACGGTGTGCCGATTCGCCCACGGCGGTGCCGTCGACGCGCGCTAGCTGCAGTCGCTTGAAGCGGCTGTCCGCGAGCAGACCGCGAAGCGCTTCCACCGCCGCCGCGGCAACGCCCTCGTCGTCGAAGGGCGCGAAGGTCAGCAGCGACCTGCCGCCGCGCTCCAGGTACAGCACCAGCTCGCCATCGTGCAGCACCACGTAAGCGCCTGCGGAACGGCTGGGTGAACGCTCGTGCCGCGTCTCATCGCGCGGCCAGGCCAGCGCGGCGCCGTAGGGGTTGGCCGGGTCGGCCGCCGCCAGCAGGACCGTGCGTGGCTCCCGGCTGTGCTCGGCGCCGGCATCACGCCGCATCGAGCGCAGCCGGTCCACGGCACCCGCGATCGAGAACTGGGCACCGCCGAGTCCCTCCACGAAGTAGCCGCGTCGCACGCGGCCGCGCTCCTCCATCTCGCGGTACACCGGGTAGACGGCACCGAAGCCCCCACGCACGTTCTCCGCCACGACCGCGTCACGGGTGACCACGCCGTGTCGCTCCAGCAGCACCGCCGCCAACGCGGCTCGTTGTTCGGTGCCGCCCGGCTCATCGCCCTCGCGTAACGCCGCGGCCGTGCGCAAGGTGTCGGACACGAGCGACCAGCGTCCAGTAGCCTCCGGCGGGCCCATGCGGGAGCCGACCCGCGCCCGTGGCCGCGATGGTCGTCCGCCCGCTGCCACGACGGGGCCAGCGCAAGGCGCGCAATGGCGCGAAGGTGTCGTTGGTGACCTCGCCGGCCCAGACCAGGTCCCACAGCGCATCGAGCATCTCCCGCTCGGTCGGCCGCCGCTGGCCCTCCTCCGCTGCCCGCACCAGGGCGGCGGCCAGCAGCTCGCGGTGGAACGAGGCGCCCCGACCCGCGAGCTGGTCGCGCAACGCCGAGTGCAGCCAGGTCCCGGTCGACTCGTCGGCGGGCGACTGTACAGACCTGCTCGCGAGCAGCAGGCCCAGGCGATCGGGCCGGTAGAGGGCGATGCGTCCGTCATCCCGACCCAGGCTGCCGGCCCCGACCCACACGACCTCCCCTGCAGCCCCCAGCTCGTCGAGCATCGCCGGCGCGTAGCCGGCGATGCGAGCGGGCAGCACGTCTCGCTCCAGCACGCTCGCGGGCAGGGCCACGCCCTCGAGCTGGGCGATCACCTCCGCGAGGCGGTCGAGCCCGGGAGTACCCGCGCCGACTCCGTGCCATTCGGGCAGGAATCGCGCGAGCGTCGACGCTTCGACCGGTTCGATCTCCCGGCGCAGGCGAGCCAGGGAGCGGCGCCGGATGAGGCGCAGCACGTCAGGGTCGCACCACTCGCGCTCGACGCCACCGGGTCGGAACTCGCCGCGCAGGACGACGCCAGTCGCCATCAGCGCCTCGAGCGCGGACTCCACGACGCCGCGCGGCAGTTGCCAGCGAGCCGCGGGGTCCTCGGTCAGGAAGGGACCGTGCGACCGAGCCCAGCGAGCCAGCAGCGTGCCGAGCGGATCCGAGCTCGGTGCGAGGAAGTCCTCCGCCATCCCCGCCGGAGGCGAGACGCCCACCGCGTCCCGGTAGCGTCCGACATCCTCGGCCGCGATCCAGCGTTCCTCGCCGGCCACCCGCACCGACACCGCGCGCCGATCGGCCGCCAGCGCCTCCAGCCACTCGCGCGCGACCGCTTCCCGGGCGCGTGCGTCTGGGCCGCGAACACGATCGGCCACCTCCCCCGGGCCGAGGTCACCCAGCCGGCGCAGCAGGTCGTGCACCTGGTCGGCCGAGCCGGCCGCCCGCTCCTCGGCCAGCGCCTGCAGCTCGAGCTCGATCTCGCTGAGCGCACCGGAGTCGAGCAACTCGCGCAGCTGCTCCGCTCCCAGGAGCTCGCGCAGCAGGTCACGGTCGAGGGTCAGGGCCTGGGCGCGACGGTCGAGCAGCGGCGCATCGCCCTCGTACATGTAGGTCGCGATGTAGTCGAACAGCAGCGACGAGGCGAAGGGCGAGGCTCTCGAGGTCTCCACGCTGACCACGCGGATCTCGCGCCGCTCGATGGCCGCGAGGATGCCCTGCAACGCAGGCAGGTCGAAGACGTCGCTGAGCACCTCCCGGTACGTCTCGAGGATGATGGGGAACGAGCCGTGACGGCTGGCCACCGAGAGCAGCTGCGACGCTCGCTGGCGCATCTGCCACAGGGGTGTGCGCTGGCCCGGACGCCGCCGCGGCAGGAGCAGGGCCCGCGCCGCGTTCTCGCGGAAGCGGCTGGCGAAGAGGGCCGAACCCCCGACGGTCTCGGTCACGAGCTCCTCGATCTCGTCCGAGGCGATGAGCACCGCTGCTTCGGCCTGCTGCGCCATCGTCGCGACCGAGGCACCTGCTGCAGCGGCCGAAAGCGGTCCATCGGTCGAGGGCAAGCGCAACACGATGCCGTCGTCCGACCACAACGGCTTGACGTCCACTTCGAGCGATGCCCGCAGTCGCGACTCGATGGCCAGGGCCCAGGGTGCGTGCACGCGCGCGCCGAACGGCGTCAACAGGCACACCCGCCAGTCACCCAGCTCGTCGCGGAAGCGTTGCAGCACGACGGTCACATCGGTCGGCAGCGCGCCGGTGACCTCGCGCTCCTCGTCGAGGTAGTCGAGCACGTTCTGTGCCGCGAGCTCGTCGAGGTCGTGCTCCTCGCGCAGTCGCCGGACCGCCCGGGCCCGCCCATTGCGCCCCGCCCGCGCCTGCTCGGAGATCTCGCGCGTGAAGGCTCCCATGGCCCGGCCCAGCTCCACCGGGCGGCCCACGCCGTCGCCCTTCCAGAAGGGCACCTTGCCCGATTCGCCGGGCGCCGGCGTGACCAGCACGCGATCGGGCTCGATCGACTCGATGCGCCAGGCGCTCGCGCCCAGCAGCACGACCTCACCCGCGCGCGCCTCGTAGACCATCTCCTCGTCCAGCTCGCCCACGCGCCGGCCACCACCGCGGCCCCGCGCCCGGGCCTGGCCCCTCGTGCTCGGTCGCGTCATCGGCGAGGAAGACGGGGAAGAGGCCGCGGTCGGGGATGGTGCCACCGGACGTGACCGCGACGGTGCGGGCATCGCGGCGTGCGGTGACCGTGCCCGCGATCCGGTCCCACACGACGCGCGGCTTGAGCTCCGCGAACTCGTCCGCCGGATACTGGCCCGCGAGCATGCCCAGCACGACCTCGAAGGTCTCTCGCCCGAGCTCGGCGAAGTTCTCCGCCCGTCGGACGGTGCGGTAGAGCTCATCGACGGACCAGGTGCGGTCGAGGCCCATGGCCACGACCTGCTGGGCCAGCACGTCGAGCGGGTTGTGCGGCACGACGGTGGGTTCGATGGCGCCCTCACGCATGAGCCGGGTGACCACGGCCGTCTCGAGCAGATCGCCGCGGTACTTGGGGAAGATGACCCCGCGCGAGGGCTGTCCCACCTGGTGGCCGGCACGGCCCACGCGCTGCAGGCCGCGGGCCACCGAGAGCGGCGATTCCACCTGCACCACCAGATCGACCGCGCCCATGTCGATGCCCAGCTCCAGCGAGGAGGTGGCCACGATGGCCGGCAGCGTGCCTTGCTTCAGCTGCTCCTCGATGAGCAGGCGCTGCTCGCGCGCGATGCTGCCATGGTGCGCGCGAGCGATGTCCTCGCCGGCGAGCTCGTTGAGGTTGAGCGCGATGCGCTCCGATAGGCGCCGGCTGTTGGTGAAGACGATGGTGCTGCGGTGCTGCGCGGATGAGTTCCAGGATGCGCGGGTAGACCGAGGGCCAGATGCTCGTGCGCGACTCCGGGCCGCCCATGGGGCCGCCGGGCACCTCTTCGAGGGGGATGACCTCACCGAGGCGGCCCATGTCCTCGACCGGTACGACCACCGAGAGGTCCAGTTCCTTGCGCACACCCGCGTCGACGATGGAGACCGGCCGGGGCGGAGCCGCACCCTCGCCCGTCGCCACCTGGCGTCCACCGAGGTAGCCGGCTACGGTCGAGAGGGGTCGCTGCGTGGCCGACAGGCCGATCCGCTGCGGGGCCCGCTCGGCGGTCGCCTCCAGCCGCTCCAACGAGAGGGCCAGGTGCGCGCCACGCTTGGTACCAGCGAGCGCGTGGATCTCGTCGAGGATCGACCCAGCGCACGGGCCGCAGGGCCTCGCGCGCGTGCGAGGTCAGGATGAGGTAGAGCGACTCAGGGGTGGTCACGAGGATGTCGGGCGGCTTGCGCCCAAAGGCGCGGCGTTCCGCCGCCGGCGTGTCGCCGGTGCGCATGCCCACCCGTACGTCATGGGCGGGCCATCCCAGGCGTTCGGCAGCCAGGCTGATGCCGGCCAGTGGCGAGCGCAAGTTGCGGTCTACGTCGTGGACCAGGGCCTTGAGCGGGGAAACGTAGAGCACGCGCAACCTGGCCGCCGGGTCGCTCGGCGGTTCCTCCGTCAGCAGCCGGTCGAGGCACCAGAGGAACGCGGCCAGCGTCTTGCCGCTGCCGGTGGGCGCACAGATGAGCGTGTGCTCACCCGCGGCGATGGCCGGCCAACCCTGCGCCTGCGCGTCCGTGGGGCCGGCGAACGACTGGGCGAACCACGCTCGGGTCGGCGCTTCGAACGCGGCGAGCGGGTCCGGCGGAACGGTCCTCGATGAGCGTGGCACGGGAAGGGCATGCTACCACCACGCACGTCGAATAGCACATCCGTTCTACGCGCGTGACAGACGTCCCACGCGGTGTGGGGCCTGTGCTCGCAGCAGAGAGGAGCCCTCATACCGACCGCGCGCGCACCGTTCAAGTACAGCTACTTCCAGCTCACCTTCGGGCAAGAGGAGGCGTACCTGGAGCCACACGTGACGTACGAGCGCCTCACGCGCTGTGGCTACGACGCCATCGAGATCTGCCCGCCCAAGGGTCGCTACGGCATGGGCGTGTCCATGGAGGACTACCTCGCCACGCACAAGCAGCTGAAGGCGGACTTCGGCCTGGAGGTCTCCACCGTCAACGAGTGCTGGGGTGAGATGTGGGACCCCTATTCTCCCGAGTACAAGACGCTGACCGAGCCGGCGACGGCCGAGCTGGGCGGTGAACGAGACCGTGGCCACCATCGACTTCGCAGCCGAGCTGGGGGCGATGTCGGTGACGCTGGCCACCGCCGTCCATGAGCCAATCAACGCGGACAACGTGGACGATGCCACGGCGGTGGCGGTCGAGTCGCTGCAACGCATGAGCGATCACGCCCGCGCCCGCGGAGATCAAGCTCGTGTTCGAGGCCACGAACCACCTGGAGACTGGGCAAGTTCGTCAATACCGCCACCAACCACAAGCGGGTCATCGAGCTGACCGGACGCGACAACATCGGCATCCAGCTGGACTTCTTCCACGTCAACCTCGAAGAGCTCGGTTCGTACGAGGCAGTGATGGATGCCCAGCCGTACCTCTGGCACGGCCACTTCCGCGACTCCAACTCGCTCACACCCGGCTACGGCAAGACCGACTGGAACGCGGTCATGCGCGCACTCATCCGCACCGGCTACGAGGGCTACGCACCATCGAGAGTGCACCCATGGTGCCCTCGTGCGACCGTTCAGCAGAGGACGGCATCACCGTGCTCAAGCTGGCCGAGTGCATCGCCGTTTGGCAGCTCAGCCCCGAGTACCCCAACGGCTACGCCATCCCCAGCGCCGGCTGGTAGGGGCGGCTACTCCTCGTCGCGGAGTCGCCGGTACGTCGACTCTGACCGTCTCGCGACGCGGGTCACGACGACCTGACGAGCCGTATCGTCGATTCGATACACGATGCGGAGCTGTCCGACCCTGATTCGCCACAGGCTCGAGCCCCCGATCGGTAGGGCCCCATACGGCCGGGGTTCCAGACCGAGGGCAAGGATCGGTCCGCGCAGTCGAGCCGCGACGCCCGGCGGCAGACGCCCGAGTTCCTTCGTCGTGCGAGTCGACAGTCGGACTTCGTAGCCGTCGCCTTCGGTCACTCGCCGCTGTCATCCTTCGCCGAGCCGTACTTCGCCTCGGCTTCAGCCGCAAGATGACGGTAGAACTCGGCCGCCGCGACACCTCCGTCCCGCTCGTACTCTGCGAGGGCTTCGTTGGACAAGCGGATGTCCTCTTCGTCTTCCTGATCCTGAAGCCAGCGCTCCAGCGCCTCGGCCACTGCGTCGCGCACGCTGCGGTCGCTCCGGGCCGCCTCCACCTTGACCGCGCGATAGAGCTGCTCGTCCAGGTCGACCGTGATCTTCATCGGTACAGGATACCAGCAAACTTGTTTGCTGGCACCGGACTCGCTTCGCAACACAAGGGCAACAGAATGGTCACCCCTCTAGGTCGTCATCCGAACCGAGCCCTCCGCTACCGTCGAAGGCGATGCAGCAGGAGGATGTGCGCGAGATGCTCGAGGTCCACGAGATGGCGACGGCCGGTGAGCCGACCGACCGACTGGCGCTGACCTGGGAATCGCGACGCAAGAGTCGCCTGCGCGCCGTCACGGCCAATCGCGGCACCGTCCTCTTCGACGGGGACCTCGTGCGCTCGTCCGACGGCACGATCATCCGCATCGAGGCCGCCCCCGAGGACGTCTCCACGGTCTCCTCCCCTGACGCGGTCCTCCTTGCCCGTGTGGCCTACCACCTGGGCAACCGGCACGTCCGCACCCAGGTAGGCCCCGGCTTCATCCGCTACCGCCACGACCGAGCCGTCGACGAGCTGGTGCGCCAGTTGGGTGCCGACGTCGTCGTCGAGGAGGCGCCCTTCGAGCCGGAGCGTGGGACCAAGGACCACGCGCACGATCACGACCTCGCCTCCTAGCGTGGTCGAGGGGCGGCCGACCCTGCGCGTCGGCATCGGCGGTCCGGTCGGCTCGGGCAAGACCACGCTCGTGGCCGCGCTGTGCGCCCGCTTGCGCGACCGCTACGAGGTCGCGGTCGTGACCAACGACGGTAACGCCCATGAGGATGCCCGTACGCTCGCCCAGGTCGGCGCACTCCCCGAGGACCGCATCATCGGGCTCGATGCCGGCAACTGCCCGCACACCACGATCGGGGACGACGCCTCCGCAGAACCTCGCCGCCGTGGACGCTCTCATCGAGCGTCATCGCGGGCTCGATGCCGTCTTCATCGAAGGGGGCGACGATCTCGGCACCAGCACCTTCGACCCGGAACTGGCCGACCTCGTCATCTACGTCATCGACGTCGCCGCCGGTGAGAAGGCCACACGCCGAGGCGACCCCGGTATCACCGAGAGCGACCTGCTGGTCATCAACAAGACCGACCTGGCGCCGGCGGTGGGCGCGTCACTCATGAACATGGAGCGCGACGCCATCTCCGTGCGCCAGGACCGACCCTACGCCTTCACCAACCTCAAGCACGGCGACGGGATCGACCGCGTCGCTGACTTCATCGTCGAGCGGGGCATGCTGGCCTCAGACTGATCGGCCGTTGCCCAGGCGAGGGAAGGCTCTGGGCTTGCCGGGCGCCATACGATTTAGAGGCGCCTATCTGCCGCGGGCGCCCGGAGCGGTTGGGGGATGGACACAGAACTGGGTGATCCACGCTCAGAACGGGGACCAGCACGCATTCGCCATGCTGGCCGACGCGCTGTACGGGCGGCTGCACCAGGTCGCCTTCCGGATCCTGCGCGACCGGCCGGCAGCCGAGGACGTGACCCAACAGGCGGTCCTGCTGATGTGGCGCGACCTGCCCCAGCTGCGCGATCCCGACCGCTTCGAGGCCTGGTCCCACCGCCTGCTCGTCAACGCCTGCTACAGCGAGTCCCGGCGACGCCGACGCACGCTACCGAGCATCGGCGGCCAAGCAGCGGTCGAACCCGTCGCGGCCGACGAGTTCGGTCGGGTGTTCGACCGCGACCAGATCGATCGCGGTTTCGCCGATCTCTCCATCGACCACCGCGTCGTACTGGTCCTGCGCTACTACCTCGACCTGCCGCTCGAGGCCATCGCCGAAGCACTGGATGTGCCCATCGGCACCGTCAACTCGCGCCTGCATCGAGCCCTCGCCCGGATGCGCGATGCCCTCGACGAAACCAGCCTCTCCGCCGTGGCGGAAGGAGTCGTGATATGACCACCGAGCGAGAGGCTGCGCGCGTCGTTCGCGAATGGATGCAAGAACCCACGAAGCTCGACGATCGCGGTCTCTTCCGCGTGCTGGAGCAGGTCCGCGACACACCGCAGCGCAGACACCGCTGGCTGCGGCCACTCGACTGGCGCCCTTTCAGTCCCGGCGCGACGCGTAGCGCCGGCCCCGGCGGGGCGACCCTCAGATGGAGGAACCCGAACATGCTCAACGCTACAAGGCTCGTGGCGGTCATTGCCATCGTCGCCATCAGTGGCTCCCTGGCCCTCCAGGTCGGTCCCCAGATCGCGTCAGGCCCGGCAGCACCTGAGAACGCGGCGGGCAGCATCTGGCTCGAGCGAGACAGTGATGGTTCGCCCACCTACTACGTCTTCCACGGCGACGGCATCGCCGTGGGCTTCAGCCAGGAGTTCGGCATCGGCCTCGGAGAGTGGATGCCTCTCGATGGTCGTTCGCTGGTCGCGGAGCTGGGGTTCACCGGCGGCGTCGATCGAGTACTCCTACGTTCACCTCCAACCCGGCACGGCCGACCTGCGTTTCACCGCCGAGCTCGACGGGGTCGGCGACGAGATGACCCTGACCTACGGCGAGAATGATGTCGGGTTCGCCACCTCGACGGCGCAGCGGCTGAAGATGGCGCCGATGCCCCCCGAGGCCGAGGTGGTCACGCCGCCCGATCCCGGTTGGCAGCCCGACGTGGGGATCCACTCGCACGGGCCGGACGAATCGAACGTGACCATCGAGCGCTATGGCGGGCGACCCAACCAGATCCTCGAGCATTCCGATGGCACCTGGGTGAGCATCAACTCGTGGGTCGGCCCGGGCGTCGGGTTGATGGCCGCACCTGACGAGTACCACGGCATCCTGACGGCCTGGTTCACCGACGACGACCCCGACGACCCCGACCTGCTGCCCTTGGTCGGAATGGTCAGCATCGATCCCGAGACGGGCGCGATGACCAACAGGTATGGCGACTCCAACGGCTTCTACGACTCAGCGCCGATGGCACCGCAGGCAGAGCCCGAAGCTGCCGATGTCGACCCCGCCTGGTGGCCCAGCCTGGGTAGCCTGTGGGTCGAAGAGCGCGAAGACGGGCCTCCGGTCACGACCGCGATACACGCCGATGGCACGATCCGTCACCGTCGACCCGTACCGTGGTATCGGCGTGGGCAACTGGACGCCCACGGGCCCCGACAGCGCAGCCGTGGTCATCGACTACTACGACACGGACCCCACGCTCGACGGCATCAGGCTGGGGGACTCGACCCTGCGTGGTGAGCTGCAGATGGACGAGGCGCACGAGAACGCGACCATGGACTTCACCATCGAGAACGCAATCTCCATCGACCCGGACGCCGAAGACCAGAGCGGAATCCGCCACGCTCAAGCTAGTGCGCCTGGAAGGCTAGGTACAAGTCGGGGTAGCGGGTTCCGGGCCAACGAATGAGTTCGTCAGGACCAGCCATCCGCTCCGTGCTGCCATATAATCGATAATCGATGATTGACAGGGCATCGCGCCCCCCTTCGCCCGCCGGGCTCTGCGGACACAGACGTTGGAGGAACCAGCATGGGTCAGCTGGACAGGTTCAAGCTCGATGGCAAGGTCGCGCTCGTTGGCGGTGGCGGCGGTGCCATCGGTGGCGCCATGGCGGTCGCGCTCGCCGAGGCCGGCGCCAAGGTCGCGGTCACCGACATCAGCCAGGAGTCGGTCGATGCCACCAGGGCCAAGGTCGAGGCCGTCGGCGGCGAGTGCCTCGCGGTCGCAGGTGACATGACCCAGCGCGACGAGGCCGACGCGGTCGTGGACGAGGTCGTGAACCACCTCGGGGCGCTCGACATCATGGTCAACGCCATCGGTGGCGGTGCGGGCAAGGTGCTCTTCGAGGCGCAGGAGTATCCCGACGACGCCTGGGACTGGATCTACGACATCAACGTGCGCTGCACGCTCGTGCCGACCCAGGCCGCGGTCAAGGCCATGATCGCAGCCGGTCACGGCGGCAAGGTGTTGAACATCAGCTCCGTCCGCGCGGCGCTCGGCATCAACGCCGGCTACAGCGCCTACGTCGCGGCCAAGGGCGCCATCAGCTCGCTCACGCGACAGTGGGCCACCGAATGGGCCAAGTACGGCATCAACGTCAACGCCATCAGCCCCACCTTCGTGGATACCCCGCAGGTGGCCATGCTGCTCGAGGACCCCGAATTCAAGAAGGGCGTCGTCGCGCGCATCCCTATCGGGCGCGTCGGTGGCACCGATGACCTCGTGGGTGCGGCCATCTTCCTCGTCTCGGATGCGTCAGCGTTCATCACCGGCCAGATCCTGGGCATCGACGGCGGTCTGACCGCGACCCAGTAGCACGACTCGACCCACCAGCCACCACAACGGGGAGGAGAGCACCACGTGAACCCGCCCATGGAGCAGGTCACTGCCAACGTCTACGCCAACACGATGATCCGGGGCTGCAACCCCAGCTACGTGGTCACCAGTGACGGTGTGGTCGTCGTCGACACGCCACAGCTGCCGACCAAGGCCGTGGCCATGCGCGAGGAGGCCGAGACGCACGGTCCCATCCGCTACGTCATCAACACCGAGCACCACGTCGACCACATCTTCGGCAATTACTATTTCAAGCCGGTGCCGGTCGTCCACCACAAGGGCGTGGCCGACAACTTCATGGTCGTGGCCCCGATCCTGGATCCCTTCGCCTACGCCGAAGAAGCCATCCCCACCGACGATCCCGATGGGGCGGCCATCTTCCCCGACCGCGAGGAGTATTACGCCGATCCCAACGACGGCTCGATCGTCTTCACCGGCAACCTGCGGCTGGAGGTCGGCGACACGACCTTCGATCTCATCCATGTGGCCGGCCATACGCCTGGTCAGATCGCGGTGCACGTGCCACAGGAGGGCGTCGTCTTCACCGGCGACACCATCTTCAACCAGTGCCAGACCTGGCTCATGACCTCCGACGTCGATGGCTGGCTGGTGGCGCTGGAGACAATCCGCGCGCTCGACTTCGACCACCTGGTGCCAGGGCATGGGCCCTTGACCGACCGTTCCTCGCTCGACGACCAGCGAGCCATCCTGCTCGAGTGGAAGTCGCGCGTGGCGGCGGCCGTGGCCGAAGGGCTCTCCCGCGAGGAGACCCAGGAGCGCGTCAACCTCAAGGAGCGCTTCCCGGTCGATGTCGGTCAGGAGTACATGATGGACTACATCATGTCCCACAACGCCGGTGCCCTCTGGGACCAGATGACTGACGGCAAGCAGTAGTCACCCTGCCCGGGGTCATCTCGGGCGCGACCCCGCCGCCTGACGCCCTGCCGCAACCCGGCAGGGCGTTCCGGTGCCCGAAAAGGGACCGATTCGCACGGGGCGTATCGTCTATCAGGTAGCGGGTGGAGTCGTATCACCCACACCCGCGAGAAGGAGGCGAATGGTGCATCCAAGGCGAGCTCCCATCGTCTGGACGCTCAGCGCCCTGCTCGTCGTGGGCCTCGGTGCCACCGCTTCGGCCTAGGATGGTCCGTGCGAGACCTGTTGGGAGAAGAACCCGTGGCCGGCACAGTTCGAGGATGCACAGGCCGCCGTGTGCTGGGTGCGTGAGCATGTCCATGACTTCAACGTGGACCCGAACCGCATCTGCGCCATCGGCCACTCGTCGGGCGCGCATCTCGCCGGACTGGCGGCGACGACCGAGTCGTTCGTGGAAGGCATCTCGAGCCGGGTGAACTGTGTGGTCGACCTCTCGGGCGATGCCGACCTGACCGTCGGCTACGCCGATCCCATGTGGTCCAACGCGCTCGCGGGCATGTTCGGCGGCACGCTCGAAGAGGTGCCGGAAGATCTGGCGGGCGGCGTCGCCGGCCTTCAACGTGGACCAGGACACGCCCGTTCCTCATCATCCACGGTACGTGGGCCGAAGAGGTCGATGTCCAGATGTCGCGGAACCTGGTCGATGCGCTGGCCCAAGCCGAGCGCCAGTTCGTCTATGCCGAAGTCCCGGCCGGGCACCTGAACGTTGGTGATCCGGCCTGACGGGGCCGTTGCACCTGGCCTTCCTCGAAGCCATGCTGCTGCCCGAGGAGTAGACCCGACGCGCGCGGCCGCTGCATGGCGTCGGCCATGGCGTCGGGAGCGATGCCGATCCAGCCACCGACACCGGCCGGCCGGTCTGGGGGCGAAGCTTGCCGCCACGCGGGCATACGTGACCAGACGGTCCGGGCACCGGGACGGACAGCCGCGGTAGTGGCGGCCACTTCGCGCCAAGCGGCAAGAGCTGCCACTTCCGACCGCAGGGCGGCAGGAAGCAGCCCTGAAATCCTCGGGCCAGCAGGGTCCGCACGCTCACGGGTCGCATCTGCCCGCGTGGCGGCAACGCCCAGCCCCAGTTCTGCGGTCCAGGGCTGATCGGCGAAGGCCGGACTCGGTAATCACTCGGCCCCAGGCCCTGTGCGGTCGTGAATCGACCCCAGCACCTATCGTCCGGGGCCTGACGGTGACGGACCTACGCGGTCGCCGACCGCCAGTCGGGCTGACCGGTGGTGGCCAACACCGCGTTCCACAGGTCACCGTCGGGATTCATGCGCTTGCGCTCCGAGGTGGCCGTCTCGATGGGTACCCAGATCGTGGCCTGGTTCCACGAGCCGACCATGACGTCGGTCTTGCCGGCCATGGCGGCGTGCACGGCATTGCGCGCCATGCGGTCGGTCAGGAAGCGGTCGGTGGCGTTGGGCGGCACGCTGCGGATGGAGTAGCTGGGATCGAAGTACTTGACCGTGGTGGGGATGCCGCGCTCGACGGAAGTGCTCCCTGATGTGGTCACGCAGGAGGATGCCGATGTCGCGATAGCGCCTGTTGCCCGAGGCGTCGGTGGATGCGTCCCCGCTCTCGAAGAGGTGCTGTCCGGCACCCTCGGCCGTGACCACGACCGCGTGGCCACGACCGAGGATGCGCCGCTCCAGCACGTCGAGGAAGCCACCCTCTCCACGGAGCGGGAAGGGGATCTCAGGCACGAGCACGAAGTTGGCCTCCTGCGCGGCCACCGCGGCGCCCGCGGCGATGAAGCCGGCGTCACGGCCCATGAGCTTGACCAGGCCGATGCCGTTCTCGTGGCACTTGGCCTCGACATGCGCCTGGCGCAGCACCTCCGCGGCGCCCTCGAGGGCGGTGGGATAGCCGAAGGACATGTAGACGTAGGGCACGTCATTGTCGATGGTCTTGGGGATGCCCACGATAGAACGTGCGGCCCCGCGCTTCCGGGCTTCCTGGGCGATGGCGTGCGCACCGCGCTGCGTGCCGTCGCCGCCCACGCAGAAGAGGATGTCGATGTCGTGCGCCTCGAGGTAGTCGACCATGTCGACTGGGTCGCGACCACCGCGCGAGGTGCCCAGCACGGTGCCGCCCATGTCGTTGATATCGTCGACGCCGCGGGCGGTCGAATTCGACCGGCTCGAGGCCCTCTCGCGGATCGAGCCCCTTGTAGCCCTGCCGGATACCCAGCACGCGACGCACGCCATAGTTGTGGGTGAGCTCATAGAAGCCCGAGCGGATGGTGTTGTTGAGGCCGGGAGCGAGCCCGCCGCAGGTGACGAAGGCCGCGGTCGTCCGGGCCGGGTCGAAGAAGAGCGACGCCCGCGGACCGGCCTTCTCGAAGAGAAGACCGACGCCGTCGAGGTCGTCGGTGCCCTCGCGGGCCTGGTAGCGCACGTGGGTGCGCGGGTCGGGTAGCTTCCGGCCCTTGGCCAGTAGGGGTGAGTCGTAGCGGCCGGGCCCGAGGGTCGGGACCGCGAGATCGGCTTGTGTGGGCATGATCCTGACAGCGTAGCGGCCCGGACGGGCTAGGCGCGGCCGGCGGCGACCTCCTCCTCGCGCGTCTTGCCGGCGAGGCGGATGAGGTCCTCGTGCAGCTCGAACCAGACGCCGTGATAGCTGTCCACGCGCGGCGAGGCGATGTACATGCCATCACCAGCCGCAGCCGCAGCTGCCGCCGATTCGAGCCGGACCCCGTAGGCCGCCAGCCGGGGCAGGCCTGCGTACAGCGGTGCGAGCCAGGCGGATGCATCTGCGTGCAGCTCGGCCAGTCGCGCCAGCACCGCGGCGTCGTAGCCCGCGTCGGCATGGTCGTTGAGCACCTGCTCACCGCCGACCTCCTTCATCTGCCAGGCCGTCACGATCTCCTTCATCCTGCTGTCGAGCGCGATGAAGCCGTCGAGTGCCGCGGCTGCATCCTCCGCGCCCCAGGCCTGGCGGTCCGCCGCGAGCATCTCGGCGCCCAGGGCCTTGCCGTCGTCGGTGAGGCTGAACATGCCTCCTGCGTCCTTGACGATGCCGTCGGCGGCCAGCCGTTCGGCGGCTGCCGCCGCCTCGTCGGCGGAGACGCCCAGCGCGAGGCCGAGCATGTCGCCCATGGCGTAGCCCTTGATGGCCAGCGCGCGCACCACGTCCTCGGTCGAGATCGCGGCCTCGGCGCCGCGTTCGCTGCTCTCCACCTGCCTGCCCTCCTCGACTGCTCCGATCTCGATACCCAGCTCCCGGGCCCAGGCCAGCAACGTGGCCGCCTCCGGCACCACCGTGGTCATGGAGCTGACCGCGCCACCGTAGACCTCGCCGCTGCTGCCGTCGATACTGAGGACGTCACCTTCCTGGTACACCACTTCCCCGATGGCCACGGCACCGTCGCCCACGACGACGCCGACCGCGCCCACGACCGCGGGGATGTCCCAGCCGCGCGCGACCACGGCAGCGTGCGAGGCGAGGCCTCCGGTGGAGGTGAGGATGCCGACCGACACCGCCATGCCATGGACGTCATCGGGCGAGGTCTCGGCGCGGACCAGCAGCACGTCCGTGCCGGCCTCGGCCATCTCGACGGCCCGCTCCGGCGTGGTCGCGATGGCGCCCGAGACCAGGCCCGGCGAGGCTCCCAGGCCGGCCGCGACCACCTCGACGTCGTGGGCCTTCTCGGCCGCGGTCGTGGGCGGGTCGGCGAGGATGTCGGCCACCCGCTCCACCGCCTCCGGCCGCGAGAGCGGGAAGGACTCGTCCTCGGCCATCTCGGCCGCCGCTCGCACGGCCGCCTGCGCGGTGCGCTTGCCGATGCGGTTCTGCAACAGCCACAGGCGCCCTTCCTCGATGGTGAACTCGATGTCACAGAT
The DNA here is from genome assembly GCA_963716815.1 of uncultured Chloroflexia bacterium. Taxonomy (GTDB): domain Bacteria; phylum Chloroflexota; class Limnocylindria; order Limnocylindrales; family CSP1-4; genus JAFMJV01. The sequence continues at coordinate 126,662 of CAVQUM010000003.1, read as the reverse complement.
GTCGCGGTTGTGCTGCTCGAGTCGATCGGCGTACGAGCGCAGCTCGACGGCTACCTGCGGCAGGCGCTCCTCGAGGACCGAGATCGGCTCCGTCGCATGCGTGCCCGCGACCACGTCCTCGCCCTGCGCGCCGAAGAGCACATCCCCGTAGAGCGTGTTCTCGCCGGTGGCTGGGTTGCGCGTGAAGAGCACGCCCGTGGCCGAGTCGCGGCCGCGGTTGCCGAAGACCATGGCCTGCACCGTGACCGCGGTGCCAAGGTCGGCGGGGATGCCCTCGACCTCGCGGAAGCTCTGGGCGCGCTCGCTGTGCCACGAGCGGAAGACGGCTTCTACCGCGTAGCGCAGCTGCAGCCACGGATCCTCGGGCACCTCCTCGACCCCGACGATGTCCGTGTACATGCTCACCAATCGCTCGCGGCAGGCGCGGGCGAACTCCGGGTCGCCCGCGGCCGCGGCCAGCCCTGGCGTCGCGGCCTCGCTGAGCCCGACGTTGAGGACCGTGTCGAGCATGCCCGGCATCGACACGGGCGCCCCCGAGCGGACGCTCACCAGCAAGGGGTCGGCGGGGTCACCGAACCGTCGGCCGACGGCCGCCTCCACGCGCTTCATCTGCGAGCGCAGTTCCGCGTCGAGCCCCTCGGGCCAGCCGCCGTCGTGATAGGCACGACAGGCCGCGGTGGTGATGGTGAACCCTGGCGGGACCGGCAAGCCCAGCTCGGTGGTCATGATGGCGAGGTTGGCGCCCTTGCCGCCGACGAGGGCTGTCAGCTCGGCTGGCGCCAGCCCGTGGTCATGGTCGAAGGAATAGGCCCAGGTCATCGGTCCGCAGCGCTCCCCTTACGGCTTGATGGTGATCTATGGCTTGATGGTGATCTTGATCGCTCCGCTGGAGCGATCGCGGAATGTGGCCAGCGCCTGGCCGAAGTCGGCCAACGCGAACTGGTGGGTCATGACGTGGGACAGCCGGATGCGGCCGTCGACGATGAACGGCATCACCCGGCGCATCTCGCCCGCGGCCGCACGTGAGCCCACGATCTCGAGCTCGTACAGCACCAGGTCGCGCATCTCGATGCCCACGTCCGCGGTGGGGATGCCCACGGCAGCGACCCGGCCGCCCTTGCGCAGCAAGCCCAGCGCCCAGCGCAAGGTGGTCGGCGTGCCGGCGGCCTCGAGCACTACGTCGGCGCCCAGTCCCGCGGTCAGCGAGCGCACGGTCTCGACGGTGTCCACGGCGGTGCTGTCCACGCCCTCGAAGCCCATCTCGAGCGCCTTCTGCAGCCGCGGACCGCGTCCGACCACGATGACGCGGCCGGCGCCGAGCGCCCGAGCCGCCTCCCCGCCCAGCAGCCCGACCGGACCGGCGCCCATGACCACGACCGTGTCCCCGGGCGCGATATTCCCGCGGCGTGCGCAATGGAGCGCCAGGGCCGCCGGGTCGATGACCGCGCCCTCTTCCCAGCTGACCGCCTCGGGCAGCGGGAAGATGCACTTGACGCCGTGGACCACGTACTCGGCGTCGGCACCCTGGTAGTTGTGGCCGTACTGGCGGTGGAGGTCCATCACGCCGTAGTTCTCGCACAGGTTGTAGCGACCCTCGACGCACTGCTGGCACACGCCGCAGGCGTCGTGGCTGGTGCCGGCCACGCGGTCACCGATGTGCCAGCCGGCCTTCTCGGCCCCGGGGCCCAGCTCGACGATCTCGCCCGACCACTCGTGGCCGGGGATGATGGGGAACGCGGGTGGCCAGAAGCCGGGATAGTCACCGGCGATGAGATGTGAATCGGTGCCGCAGATGGACACGGCCTTGACCCGGCAGAGCACCTCCATGGGCCCGGGCTCGGGGACGGGCACCTCCTGCGATCTCGAACCTCTCCGGTTCGAGGACGACGAGGGCCTGCATGGTGTCGGTCACGGGTGGCTCCTGTCAGGTTGGAGGGAAGGACCTGGCTGGTCGCCCGTCGCGCTAGGGCTTGATGATGATCTTGATGGCGCCGCTGGTGGGGTCACGGAACGTGCTCATGGCGTCCGCGTAGTCGGCCAGCGAGAACTCGTGGGTCATGACCTCGCGCAGGCGCATGCGCCCATCGGCCACGTGCGGCATCACCCGACGCATCTCGCCCGCGGTCGCGCGCGAGCCGGCGATCTCGAGCTCGTACAGCACGAGGTCGCGCATGTTGATCTCGACGCCCTTGTTGGGGATGCCCACGGCTGCGATGCGACCGCCCTTGCGCAGGGCCGCCAAGGCCCACTGCACGGTGATGGGCACACCCGCCGCTTCGATGACCCGATCGACGCCGAGGCCGCCGGTCATCTCACGCAGCGTGGCCCCGGCATCACCCGCAGACGAGTCGATGACCTCGAAACCCATGTCCAGCGCCTTCTGCCGACGGCTCTCGAGGGGTTCCACGATGATGACCCTGCCGGCGCCGCGGATCTTGGCCGCCTCGCCGCCGAGCAGGCCGATGGCGCCGCCGCCCATGATGCCCACGTTGTCGCCGGGCGCGATTCGCGCCCGGTTGGCCACGTGCAGCGCGATCGAGGCCGGGTCGATGACCGCGCCCTCCTCCCAGCTGACCGCCTCGGGCAGCGGGAAGATGCACTTGACGCCGTGGACGACGTACTCGGCGTCGGCACCCTGGTAGTTGTGGCCGTACTGGCGGTGGAGGTCCATCACGCCGTAGTTCTCGCACAGGTTGTAGCGACCCTCGACGCACTGCTGGCAGACGCCGCAGGCGTCGTGGCTGGTGCCGGCCACGCGGTCACCGATGTGCCAGCCGGCCTTCTCGGCCCCGGGGCCCAGCTCGACGATCTCGCCGGACCACTCGTGGCCGGGGATGATGGGGAACGCGGGTGGCCAGAAGCCGGGATAGTCGCCGGCGATGAGATGTGAATCGGTGCCGCAGATCGACACGGCCTTGACCCGGCAGAGCACCTCCATGGGCCCGGGCTCGGGGATGGGCACCTCCGCGATCTCGAACTTCTCCGGTTCGAGGACGACGAGGGCCTGCATGGTGTCGGTCACGGGTGGCTCCTTTCGACGAGCACGAGGTCGGGCTAGATGGCGGCGACGGGGTCGACCATGGATGCGGTGGCGCCCCTGATCTTGAGCGGCAGGGCGATGAAGGCGAACTCGTAGAGCTTCTCGCGTGCCAGCTCCTCGAGGTCGAGGCTCTCCATCAGGTAGATGCCGTTGTCGATGAGCAGATGCTTGTGCACCGGCTGCGGGTTGCCTTCGGGCCCGGGGTCGGGCGCAGGCTGGACTTCGTAGGTCTCGGTGTCCGTGCCGGTCGCGACGACGCCCTTCTTGAGCAGCCAGTCGGCAGCGCTGATGTCCGGGCCAGCGGTCTTGTTGGCCATCATCGCGTCGTAGTCAGGCCAGAGGCTCATGTAACCGGTGCGGATGACGACCACGTCCCACTGGCGCACTTCCACGCCCTGCGCTAGCGCGATGTCCTCCAGCTCGGCCGCGTCCACGACCTCACCCTGCTTGAGATGAGGCACGCCACGGTAAGTGGGCACATCGAGGAAGATCCCGCGCGTGAAGAACGGCGGCATCTTGGCCGCGTCACCAAAGACCGGGCCGTGATCGCCGAGGTGCTTGTCCGCCTGGCCACCGCCATACCAGTGCATGTCGTCGCCGATGGTCATGTGCGCGAGGCCATCGATGTGCGCGCCCGAGTGGCTGGTGCACATGAGGTACTCGGCCATGTAGCCGAGGTTGGCGTCGTTGACCGGACCCCACGGCTGACGGCCGTCGGCCACGATGCCACGCGGGCTGACCGCGTTGAGTACCTGGAAGGGCGGGTGACCGGGGAACAGGGGCATGCCCGTGAAGCGGGCCGCGGCCAGCGAGATCATCCTGCCCTGCTTGATCATGGCGGCCGCCTTGACGACCTGCTCGGCGGGCATGTCCTTGATGGGTCCGACCTCTCCCTGGCCGGGGCATCTCTTCGGGCCTGGGCATCGCGCTCCTCCTCGTCCTGTCTGGGCTACTGGGCTTCGCTGGCACGCGCGTCCCGTAGGGAGCGCCACACGTCGTTCCGGTGTCAGGGGCAGCTCGCGGATGACCACGCCGGTGGCATCGGCCAGGGCTGAGCCCACGGCCGACTGGACCGAGAGCAGACCGCCCTCGCTGACGCCCTTGGCGCCGTACGGTCCGGGGCCGTCTTCGTTCTCGACCGCCGCGCTCTCCATGTGCAGGGGCAGGTCCATCGAAGTCGGGATGCGGTAGTCGATGGCACCGAGGTTACGGATGGACCCGTGCTCGTCGAGGATCATCTGCTCCATCAGCGTGTGACCCAGTCCCTGGATGGCAGCGCCCTCGTCCTGGCCCGCGACCTGCTGCGGGTTGAGTGACTTGCCGGTGTCGCCCACGATCACGTGCTTGTGGATGGTGATGTGGCCGGTGTCCTCGTCGACCGACAGCTCGACCGCGGTGCAGTTGAACTCGTAGAAGGCCGGGCTGCCGCCGAGCGGATGGTCGGGCTCGACCTCCTTGCGGTACATGCCCACCCCGATGAGCTCGCCGCCGAGCTTCCCCAGGCCGGCCCTGACGACCTCGGTGATGGGCAGGTCGCGGACCGGCAGGCTGACGACCCCCTCCTCCACGGCGATCTGGTCGCGGGGCACACCCTCCGCCCTGGCTGCCATCGCGCGTACCTGATCCTGGATGTCGCGGCAGGCGCGCATGATGGCGTTGCCCATGAACACGGTCGAGCGGCTCGCGGACGTCTGCTGGTCGTAGGGCACGACCGCGGTGTCACCCATGACCACCTTGACCCTGTCGATGGGCGTGCCCATCTCGTTGGCCGCGATCTGGGCGAAGATCGTGCGCGCGCCCTGGCCCATGTCGCTGGTGCCGGCGTAGACGATGACGCTCCCGTCAGCCAGCAGCCGCACCGTCGAGTACGACAGCCCCGTGGTGGCGCTGGACTTGATGCCCACCGCCAGACCACGGCCACGGCCTGCCGGCAGCGGCTCGTCCCAGCCGATCAGCTCCATGGCCTTGTACACCGTCTCGGGCCAGAGGCCGTCGGCCGGCGTGTCGCCGGGCACGACCTCCTCGCCGCGAGTCGCGAGGTTGCGCAGGCGGATCTCGGCGCGGTCGATGCCCAGCGCGCGCGCGGCCGCGTCGACGTTGGACTCGACGGCCCAGTTGACCTGGGGCGTGCCGAAGCCGCGGAAGGCGCAGGCCGGCGTCGTGTTGGAGAGGATCGAGCGCGCGGTGATGCGCACGTTGGGCACCTTGTAGGGCCCGGCCGCGGTGTACTGGCTCTTGGCCACCACGCGTTCTGCGATGTCGGCGTAGGCACCCAGCAGGTAGTCGCTGCGGATGTCCTCGAAGACGAGCAGGCCATCGCGGGTGAAGCCACTGCGCACGCGCACCTCGGCCGAGACGCGACGATTGGCCTGGAACAATTCGTCGAGCGTGAGCACCAGGCGCACCGGGCGCCCCGTCTCGAGGGCCATGAAGGCCACCAGCGGCTCGAGCTTGATGTTCTGCTTGCCGCCGAAGCCACCGCCGGGATCGGGTGCGTAGACGCGCACCTTGGCCAGGGGCAGATCGAGCAGGCGGGCCATCAGCTTCTGCAGCAGGTAGGGGTGCTGGATGGTCGACCAGATGGCGATGCCGTCCTCATCGGGCGCGGCCACGAAGCCATGGGGCTCGATGGCGAAGTGCGTGATCATGGGGAACGAATAGCTCTCGTCGACGACCAGGTCGGCCTCGGCAGTGTCCACGTCACCCCAGCCGTAGACACGCGACGTGAGCACGTTGCTCTCGCGGTGGGGATCGTCCCCCGGCCGCAGCTCGGGCTCGCGCACGAGCGGGGCCTCCTCGGCGAGGGCTTGCGTCACGCTGTAGACGCCGGGCAGCTCCTCGTACTCGACCTGCACCAGTCGGGCCGCCTCTTCGGCCGCGTCCTTGGTATCGGCCGCGACCGCGGCCACCGGCTCACCATGGAACTTCGTCTCGCCCACGGCCAGCACCGGCCGGTCCTGGAACTGCGGGCCGAACCGCGGCACCGGCTGCGGCAGATCGTCGGCGGTCATCACCAGCTCGACACCGGGGACGGCCAGCGCCGCTGCCTTGTCCACGCTGATGATGCGCGCGCGCCCGACCGGCAGCGTCACGAGCTTGGCATGGAGGACGTGCTCGAAGGGGATGTCAGCGAGGTATGCCTGTGCGCCGGTGACCCGCTCGAAACCACCCACGCGATGGGGTGAGACGCCGATCTTCCGCTCGCTCGTCATGCCGAGCGCTCCCGCGCCGCCTGGCGCACGGCCGCGAAGATCTGCTCATAGCCGGCACAGCGGCAGAGGTTGCCCGCAAGGGCCTCCTGGATCTGCTCGTCGGTCGGGTCGTCCACGTGCTCGAGCAACGCCGTGGCCGACATCAGCTGGCCCGGGATGCAGAACCCGCACTGGGCCGCACTCTGGTCCAGGAAGGCCCGCTGCAGCGGGTCGAGCTCACCGTCGTGGGCGAGACCTTCCACCGTCAGCACGTCTGCGCCATCCGCCTCGACTGCCAGCATCAGGCAGGAGTTGATCGAGCGGCCGTCGACCAGCACCGTGCAGGCGCCGCACTCACCGACCACGCAGCACTCCTTGGTGCCGGTCAGGTCGACCTCGTCGCGCAGCACCTCCAGCAGCGTGTGATGGACGTCCACGTCGAGCTCGCGCGCGCGACCGTTGACCGTCAGTGCGATGGTCAGCCGCTCCGCCATCAGGCAGCCCTCACCGAGCGTCGCGCAAGGGCGGCATCGAGCGCGCGCGAAGCCAGCACCGGCAGCATGGCCAGGCGGTAGTCGGGCCCGGCACGGATGGAGCGGGCCGAGGGCGTGGCCTGATCGAGCATCTGCGCCAGCACCGCGGCACGGGCCGCGGGCGTCGAGGCGGGATCGGTCAGCACGCCGCTGTCGTCGGAGACGAGGAACGGCCGCGGACCGACGCTGCCGTAGGCGAGGTAGACACGGTCATCTTCGGCCACGGCAGCGGCCATGGTGATCGAGGCCAGGTCGGTGCCACGGCGTCGCACGAGCCGCGTGTAGGCCGAGCCGAAGGGAGGCCCGTGCTCGGGGATCTCGATGGCACAGACCAGTTCGCCCGCCCGCAGGTCGACCTTACGCTTGTCGGGGCCACTCCGGCGCGTACCCAGGATGAAGTCGTCGATGGGCACGCGGCGGGTGCCGTCGGGCCCGACCACCACCATCGTCGCGACGTAGATCAGCTGTGGCGGCATGGTGTCAGCGGCGGGCGAGCCGTTGCAGATGTTGCCCGCGAGCGTGGCCCGATTGCGGATCTGCACCGAACCCACCACGCGCGCAGCCTCGGCCAGGGCTGGCAGCTTCGCCCACACCAGCTCGCTGTGCTCGACCTCGCTCATCGTGGCCAGGGCGGAGAAGCGGATGACCCCACCCTCCTCCACGATGGGCTCACCCTGCAGCTCCTCGATCCACTTGAGGTCGACCACGACCTCCGGCCGGACCGAGTCGTCACGCAGGCCCACGACAAGGTCGGTGCCGCCTGCGAGGACCCTGGCGCCGTCGCCGGCATCGGCGAGAAGGCTCGTGGCCTCAGCCAGGCTTCGCGGCCGCTCGTACGCGAACCTGCGCATGACCTCCCTCTCCCGATCGCCTAGAGGACCTTGTCGACCTCGTCCATCAGCACCTGCGGGGTGGCTGCGCGGACGAAGTAGAAGGGGCGGTCGCCGAACTTCTGGCAGAACAGCGCGCGGGCCTTGCGGGACGCTTCTGTGTCGGTCAGCGGCATGGGGAAGCCCGGGGCCAGCAGTTCGTTGGTCAGGAAGTAGTTCTGCAGCGAGTGCAGCGCCTGGAACTGGGACTCGAACTCACCCAGCTGCTTGGTGCTGGGGTCGAAGTTGCCATCGATGGCCGGCAGCACCACGACGTCGATCTCGCTGACGTCCGGATACTCCTCCCACGTGGGCATGTCGCCCCAGAACTTGTTCACACCCTGGGTCGGGGCGGCCTTGTCCGCGCGCTCGGTGCCCTTGGCGCGCTTCTCGCGCAGGAACACGGACTTGGAGCCCATGACCGCGTTGATCTCTTCGTCGATGACGGTGGTCTCGGTGCTGATGAGCAGGCCGCCGCGACGGCAGGCCTCGATCTGGCCCATCGACTTGCCGTGGTTGGATTCGCCACCGAGGAAGAGGATGGATTGGCCCTCGTAGCGCACGGCGGACGAGTGCGACGGGTGCAGCCCCACCGCTTCCATGCGCAGCGCGAGCATGGTCACGAGGACCTTCTGGATGGCGCCCACGGTCCAGTCGCCCGCAAGTCGCATGGCGTGGCCGTCGTAGCTGATGTCCTTCTCGGCCTCGACGTCCCAGATGACGTCCGGGGTGGCGACGGTGACGGCGTCTTCCATGGTCACTGCCGCGAGGCGGTAGTTGAGGAAGTCCATGTCGTCCACGATGGACTCGCGAGCCGGGCCTCCAAGGACGTCGACCCGAAGGCGCGCCGGACCGGCCGACATCTCCTGGCTAAGTACGAGATCTGACATGGTTTCCTTTCGTGGCGTGGCTAGATGGCGATGGCCGGCATCCCGGCCGGTCGTGGCTTGTCGGGATCGTCGCCGTCGGCGACGTGGTGGGGCCAGACCTCGGCCAGCGCCGCGGCGGCGGCCGCGAAGTGGACCCGGAAGGCCTCCTCGATGAGCTCGGGGTCCTGCCGGCTGAGGGCCTCGATGATGGGCACGTGGCGATCGGCCACCGCGCGCCGGTCGACACCCGGCGAGACGATCGTGATGTAGGTCCGCAGGAACGGTTCGAGCGTGCTCCAGACGCGCACGAGCGTGGCGTTCCCGGAGTGCTGCATGATCAGGCGGTGGAACTCGGTGTCGGCCGTGGCCTCGCGGTAGGGATCGCTCTCCAGCGCCGCCTCCCGCATCTCCTCGGTCAGTTCGCCCAACCTGGCGAGGTGGGCCGCGGTCAGGTTCTCCATCGCCAGCACCGCGCCGTGGCCCTCGAGGATGGCGCGCACATCGAAAGCCTCGAGCAACTCCCCGGTGCTGGGTCGGCGCACGCGCGCACCCTTGAACGGCGCGGTCTCTACCACGCCGAGCGCCTCGAGATCGCGCAGGGCCTCGCGCACCGGAGCCTGGCTGGTGCCGAACTCCTTGGCCACGCGCGTCTCCACGATGCGCGCGCCCGGTGGGTAGCGGCCGTCAAGGATCGCCTGCAGGAGGCGACCCTTGACCTGCTCGCTCAGGACACTGCGGGTGATGCCCGCGTCGTCCGTCATGGTGGCTACCGTTGACCCTCTAGAGGATCTCGACCACGCCGGCGTTGCCGTCGACGCGGAGACGATCGCCGGTCTTGATGTCGTAGGTACCGGTGGAGGTACCGACCACGGCCGGGATGCCGTACTCGCGAGCGAGCACGGCGGGGTGCGAGACGGTGCCGCCGGCGTCGGTGACCACGGCGATGATCTTGCCGTAGAGCACCTGCCAGGCCGGGTTGGTCATCTGGCAGACGAGGATCTCGCCGACCTGCAGGCTATCGAACTCGGCCTCGGAGTTGACCACGCGGGCCACGCCTTCGACCACGCCCGGCGAGCCGGCGATGCCGCGGACCTGGCCGGCGACCTTCTCCTGCGAGCGATGGAACTTGTCCGGGAAGCCCCACAGGTTGAGGTACGGGAAGGCCAGCTGGGTCTCGGTGGCGGTGCCCACCCAGTCCTTGGGCTGCACAGCCTCGGCGGCGTGCCACTTCTCCCAGGCGGCCGCGGCGATGGCCTTGCCGTCCATGCTGTCGGGAGCACCGATGAAGGCACGCAGCTGGTTGTAGCGGAACATGACCACGTCGTCAGCCTTGTCCAGCGCGCCCATCTCGACGAGCTTCTCGCCGATGGCTACGAGCACCAGGCGCACGTGCGCGTTGGCACCCTGGTCGATGTAGAAGTGGTGGTCCGGCGTCAACGGGGCCATCTTCAGGTTGATCTCGTTGGCGGCACGCATCTTCTCGAGCGCCTCGCCCTCGAGCCCTTCGAGGATCTCCACCGCGGCAGCCTCGATGTCCGCCCTCAGGTCGCCGATGGCCTTCTCGTAGTCGTAGTCGTCGGCGTACTGGTCGCGCACGAGCTGGATGATCGGGGTCATGTCCTCACGGAAGGTGGGGAACACGAACTCGTGACTCCAGACCGCGTGCCAGCCGAACTCCATCTGGTAGGGCACGATGCGCTCGTCGATGAAGCGCTGGCCGCGAGGGCTGGCCTCCAGGGCCGGGCGGATCTCGGTCGCCGTCGCGGCACTGAAGAGCTGCGCCAGCTCGGGGTCGCCCTTGATCTCCTCCTTCATCTCCCAGAGCGCGCGGATCTTGTCCCAGTTGCGGTCGTTGGCCGAGTTCTGGAGCCGGCCCAGGAGGACCTCATCAGCCGCGCCGTGCGTCTCTTCCATGACGGCCCGGAGGTTGAGCGTCGCGGAGAGCTGCGCGAAGTTCAGCATCCAATGGATCTTCCAGTGGCGATCGTGCATGTCGATCGCGTCCTCGAGCAGGACCGCCAGGTCGGCGATGCTGAGCTCGTCCTTCTGCTCGAGCATGCTCTCGATGTAGTCGAAGTTCCGCTGCATCTCGGGCACGAAGCGGGTCTTCCACCAGCCCGCGAAGTTCTGTCCGTAGACGCCGAGCGTGGCACCGAGGTAGGCGCCGATCTTCTCGGCGTAGTCCTCGTCACCCATCTGGGGCACGATCGGGTTCGTGCGGTAGTTGTACTCCTGCGTCTCGAACTTCAGCCCGGCTTCGGCCGGGATGGCGGCCGTATACAGGTAGCCGTTGATGTTCTTGTAGATCCAATCGGTCGCGAACGGGGTGCCGAAGCGACGGAACATGTGATCGCAGCTGAGCCACCAACCGCCGATGTCCTCGTACATCGGGCTGAGCGGCTTGGGGCAGTGCAGGTCGTCGTAGACCCAGAAGAGCCGCTTCTCATCCTCGGATACCCACTCGATCGGGAACGAGTCGTCCCCGAGCTCCTGTCCGAGGATCTCGTCGTTCAAGAGTCCCATCGTTCGTTCGCCTCCATTCGATGTGCCGGCCATCCTCCACGACCGGTCCCTGCCATCGGCTCCCTCCGAGCCATCGGATCGCGCTGGCTCCAGCCCATGCGGCCGGTCGCTCCGCTCTTAGGACACGTGCTTCAGCGGCAACCTCCACCCCTGCGTCGGTCCGGCTGACCGGCTCGACTCATGGATAATCGATTACCGATGACCATACGCGCCACAGCCTACGGCAGTCAAGGAGCGGCGCCCGTGCGAGTGGTCATGCCCCGAACGGTCCGCTCGGCCCCAAGTGCCGGCCTCCGCTCGCGCGGACACGCCCCGCGGTGGAGGTTGCGAGCAGGTTGCATGCTTAGGCCGGATGGCCCCCTCTTGCGGGGCCGCTTGACATTGGCTTGCCTGAAAAGCGTATCCTCGATAATCGATTGTGATGTTTCACTGAGCCATCGCCGATCGGATGACGGGAGCCGGGTGACGGCACCCCGGGACGTAGCAGAGGTGCTCCGATGATGAAGCGGGTGTCGCGCGAGGAGGCGGAGGTCTATCCCCTCCCCGGTCGTGACTGGCATACGTACCTGGGTCCCGACAACATCCCCACCGAGCGCATCAGCTTCGGCGTCTCGATCTTCCCCGCGGGGTCTGCGCCGGAGGGCCACGTGCACGACACGCAAGAGGAGACGATCTACTGCGTCGCGGGCCGCGGGCGCATCATCACGCCCGACGGCGTGGGCGAGCTCGAGCCCGGCTCGGTCGTGTGGGTCAGCCCCGGCACCCCCCATGCCACCGAATCGGACGGTCCCGAGCCGCTCGAGATCGCCTGCTTCTTCAGCCCGCCGGTCGTGCCCGGCTCCTACGAGAAAGGCAAGCGATAGCCCCATGACCACCGACCCCGCGGCCGTCCCGGTCACGGCCGAGGAGATCGCGCGGCTCGAGGACATGGCCCGGCGCATCCGCGTCGCGGTCATCCGCACCGTGGCCGAGTGCAAGGTCGGCCACGTCGGCGGCCCCCTCTCCGCGGCCGAGGTCCTCGCCGCGCTGTACGGGCGCATCCTGCGCATCCGTCCCGACGAGCCCGACTGGCCCGATCGCGACCGTTTCATCCTGTCCAAGGGCCACTCCGCACTGGGCCAGTACGCGCGCCATGGCCCTGGCCGGCTACTTCGCCGCTCGAGGAGATGTTCACCTTCAACAAGAAGGGCGCGCGCCTGCAGGGCCATCCCGACATGAACAAGCTGCCCGGCATCGACATCTCCACGGGGTCACTGGGCATGGGCCTCAGTGCCGGCCTGGGCATGGCCCTCGCGGCGCGCCACCTGGGCCAGGACTTCCGCACCTTCGTGCTCATGGGTGACGGCGAGGTGCAGGAGGGCCAGGTGTGGGAAGCGGCGCACGTGGCCGCCCGCTACGGCGCCGATAACCTCATCGGCATCGTCGACCACAACAAGTTCCAGCAGTTCGGCTGGCGCGGCGCGTCGGCGGCGGATCGGCTGCCGCCCGAGGAGCCGGGCGACCTGGTGGCCCGCTTCAAGGCCTTCGGCTGGCGCGTCCTCGAGATGGACGGCAACGACATGAGCCGATGTGGTGCGCGTGCTCGAGGAAGCCGCCCGAGCCGACGGGTAAGCCCACCGCGGTCATCGCGGACACCCTCAAGGGCTACGGCGTCAGCTTCATGGCCGGCGACTACAAGTGGCACATGGGCGTGCCCACCGACGAGGAGTTCGCCATCGCCATGCGCGAGCTGGGCGAGGATGAGGAGGGCGCGGCATGACGCTGCCAGAGGGCAAGCCCCTGCGCCTGGTCTTCGGTGAGACCGTCACGGAGCTGGCGGCCCGGGATCCCCGCATCGTCATGCTCGACGGCGACCTCGGCTCCTCCACGCAGGCCAAGATCTTCGAGGACGCCTACCCCGAGCGCTTCTACCAGATGGGCATCGCCGAGCAGAACATGCTGGGCGTCGCCGCGGGCATGGCCAAGACCGGCCTGGTGCCCTTCATCAGCACCTTCGTGGCCTTCGCGCTCCATCGCCCGCTCGACCAGATCCGCGTGCTCATCGCCCAGACCGGGGCCAACGTGAAGATCACCGCCGGCTACTGCGGCCTCTTCACCGGCAAGGCCGGCAAGACCCACCAGGTCGTCGACGACATCTCCATCGCCCGGGCCATGCCCGGCATGGTGGTGATCTCACCTGCCGACGAGGTCGAGACCAAGGGGGTCCTGGCCTGGTCGCTCGAGTACGACGGGCCGGTCTTCATCCGGCTCGTGCGTGACGTGACCCAGACGCTCTTCGAGCCCGGGCACAAGTTCAGGTTCGGCCAGGTCAAGGTCGTGCGCGAAGGCAGCGACATCACGCTCATCAGCACCGGCACCCAGACCCCACGCGTGGTCGACGCTGCCGACATCCTGGCCGCGGCCGGGATCGACGCCCACGTGGTGCACATGCCCACGATCAAGCCGATCGACGTGGCGGGCGTGGTGGAGGCGGCCGAGAAGACCGGTCGTGTCGTGACGGTCGAGGAGCACACCGTCATCGGCGGCCTCGGCGGCGCGGTGGCGGAGACGCTCAGCGAGTACCGGCCCACCACGGGTCGACCGCATCGGCCTGCAGGACATCTACACTGAGTCCGCGACCGACGAGGAGCTGCTGGACATGTACTGCCTCTCCGCCGAGCGGGTGGCGCAGCGGGTCCAGAAGCTGCTCGCGAGCGACGTGCCAGTGACGAGTCTGCGAGTAGAGTCGACGACCGGATGACCGAGATCACCCGACACGGCACACGTCGGAGGCTCGGGGCCGCTGAGGCACGCGCCCGGGTCGGCGGCTGATGGATTTCATCGCGCAGTCGATCGTCATCGGCCTCACCGAGCACGCTCCGCTGGTGCTGGCGGCCATCGGCTTCGCCCTCATCTACCGCCTGACCGGCCTCATCAACGTGGCCTACTCGGAGACGATCACGCTCGGCGCGTACTTCGGGATGTGGCTCAACACGACGCTTCGACCTCGACTTCTTCGCCGTCCTCATCCCCACCGCCATCCTCAGCGGCATCCTATCCGTCGCCACCTACCTGCTCATCTTCCGCCCGGCCAAGCAGCGCGGGGTGGGCGTGCTCGAGATGATCATCATCTCCTTCGGCCTCTCCATCTTCCTGCGCCACGGGCTCCAGTTCATCTTCGGCTACCCGCGGCGCTTCTTCGATGTCCCGCCGGCCGACACCATCTACATCCTCGACGTCGGCATCTCCTCGTTCAGGCTCGTCGCCCTGGTGACCGTCATCATCCTGGCGCTGCTGATCTATCTCTTCATCCGGCGCTCGAAGTACGGGCTGCAGGCCCGCGCGCTCGCTGCCGATGAGAACCTGGCCCAGGTGAGCGGCATCCGGCCCCTGACGGTCACGATGATGATCTGGTTCGTGGCCGGCGTCGCCGCCGGCCTGGCGGGTGCGTTCTACGGCGTCAGCTCGTCAGTGGCCCCGCTGCTCGGCTGGCAGCAGTTCCTGTTCATCCTGCTGGTGGTCCTCGTCGGCGGTGCGTGGGGCCTTGGAGGCGTCATCGTCGTGGGCCTGGCCACCGGTATCGCGCTTACGGCCATGGCGCTCACGTTCGACCACATCCTCTATTCACACCTGGTGTTGATCGTCGGCTTCATCCTCCTGCTCAAGTGGCGGGGCCACAAGCTGGCTGAGACGGTGAAGGTGTAGCGCCATGCTCGACTGGCTCGACTCCTTCCTGGTCACCGGCCTCTTCCAGGTCGTCATGGTCACCGGCCTGGCGCTGCTGCTGCACCTACAGCTGGGCCTGACCCGTATCGCCAACTTCGGCGTGGTCGGCTTCTGGGGCCTGGGCATGTTCGTGTTCGGCGTGCTCTACGTCCAGGTCGACTGGCCCTTCGGCGACCCCTGGCAGTTCCTCGTGTGCACCGCCATCGCCACCGTCGTCACCGCCATCGCCGGTGTCATCGTCGGCTGGTTCATCTCGGACCAGGACACCGACGGCGTGCTCGTGACCACGCTCGGCTTCGCGGCCGCCGTCCAGATCCTGGCGACCACCGAGGACCAGTGGACCGGCGGCTCTCGCGGCCTGGGCGGGCTGCGTATCCCGTTCGACGTGGGCAAGGTCAAGGAGGACGAGTTCGCCTGGCTGCTCGTGGTCACTGCGGTCGTGGTCGTCATCTTCCTCTTCGCCAGACAGGTCCATCGATCGCCCTACGGCCGACTGCTCATCGGCATGGGCTCCAACGAGCCGCTGGCGAGAAGCCTGGGCAAGTCCACGTTCCGCGCCAAGATCGGCCTGTTCGCGGTCACCTCGGGCGCGATGGGGCTGCTCGGGGCGCTGGCGGGCGTCCAGCTGCGCTTCCTCGACGTCGGGCAGATCGGCGTGGGCGTGACCCTGGCAGCGATGGTCGGGCTCGTACTGGGCGGGAGTGCGCGCGTCTGGGGTGCCGTGGTCGGCGTCATCCTGACCGTGGGGCTCTTCGACATCCTGGTCCAGTCGTATCTGCCGCTGCCCCGGGAGTGGTACACGCAGACCATCCCGGTCATGCGGGAGGCGATCTTCGGTGCGGCCCTCATCGTGGTCCTGGTCTTCCGGCCGCTCGGCGTCCTCGGCGACATGCGTCGCGACAAGCTCATGAGGAAGCTCCATGGCAAGTGACGCCGTCGCCACCCCGGCCGCCGTCACGCGTCCGCGGATCCGCGTGAAGAACGCGGCCAAGTCCTACTCCGGGCGTGTCGTCGTGGACGTCGATGATCTGACCCTGGGCGAGCAGCCGATCGAAGGCCTCATCGGGCCCAACGGTGCCGGCAAGACCACGCTCATGCGCATGGTCATGCACTCGATCCCCCTCGACCGGGGGACCGTCACGCTCAGCCTCCCGAGCGGAGACCAGGTCGTGCTCTCATCGCAGCCCGCCCAGCGGATCGCCCACCATGGCGTGGTCAAGTCCAACCAGGTCATCATGGACTTCGACAAGCTGACCATCTGGGACTCGCTGCTGCTCTCGGTGACCGAGTCGAGCTTCGAACAGCCCTACCGCATCCTGTCGGAGAAGACGGTCTTCAACGCGCACGAGGAGGAGATGCGCCACTACCTCGACCTCTTCGGCTTCGACGACCCCACCACGTACGCCCTGTCGGCGGGTGAGAAGAAGCTGCTCGACATCGTGCGCTGCCTGCTGCTCAAGCCCACGTTCCTGCTCATGGACGAACCGACCGCCGGATTGCCGGACGATCTGACCGAGAAGGTCATGGACGAGATGCGTGGGCTCGCGGCCGAGGGCACCTCTGTGGTCATCGTCGAACACGACCTCAACGTCATCTGGAGCGTGTGCGACAAGGTCCACTTCATGGCCGAGGGCAATGTCGTCCTGGATGGCCCTCCTGAGTCGATCCGTGAGCATCGCACGGTGGTGGAGAAGTACCTGGGAGAGGGTCATGTCTGATCCTGCTGCACAGCCCCTCATCGAGGTCGCTGACCTGCGCAGCGGCTACCACGGCGTGACCGTGCTCAAAGGACTCGAGTTCGAGGTCAGCCACGAGGTCTTCACCGTGCTCGGCGCCAACGGAGCCGGGAAGACCACGCTGCTCGCCACCCTTGCTCGCCTCATCCCGCTCATGGACGGTTCGATCCGGTTCCTGGGCCAGGACGTCTCGAACGTCCCCGCCTTCGAGACCGCGGCCCGAGGCATCGCCTACGTCCCCCAGGAGCAGGGCGTCTTCCCGGAGCTGAGCGTGCTCGAGAACCTGCAGGTGGGGGCCATGATCGGCACACGCTCACAGGACGAACGCACGGGCGAGGTGCTCGAGCTCTTCCCCGATCTCAAGACCAAGCTCAAGCAGTCGGCGGGGACCCTGAGTGGCGGCGAGTCGCGCATGGTCGCCTGCGGGCGCGCCCTGATGCAGGACCCCAGGGTGCTGCTCCTCGACGAGCCGACGGCGGGCCTCTCGCCCCTGTACGTCGATCTGTTCATGGACAAGATCCGTGAGATGCACGATTCTCGTGGGGTCGCGATCGTGCTCGCTGAGCAGAACGCGACCAAGGCCTTGCAGGTCGCCGACCGGGTCATGGTCCTCAGTCTTGGAGAAGCCACCGCGGTCGTAGACGCCGCAGACATCACGACACAGCAGCTGAAGGAGGGCTACCGGATCTGATACGCGCATGACCTCGGTCCAGGCCACAGCAGGAGGATAACGTTCATGAACTCCAGGAGTAAGCAAGCAGGCCGCCTTGCGGCGTCGATCGCCGGAGCGACCCTCCTCGCCACGTCGCTCAGCGTGGGCGTCACGGCGCAGGAGGAAGCTGATCCGATCGAAGTCTGCGAGCTCGCCTACTACACCGGAAGCTTCGCGTCGTACGGGCCCAGCCTCACCAACGATGTGCGCTTCGTCATCGACGAAGTCATCAACACCGACCCGCCGCTGAACCGCCCCTGGGAGCTCATCTCCGAGGACATCGGGGACGACATGGAAGGTCAGGCGGCGAGGACGTGCATCGAGAAGCACGGTGCCGAGATCATCGTGAGCATGGCCCACCAGTACCGCAACTACCGTGACTACATGCTCGAGCAGTGGGCGGAGAACGACGCGCCGCTCGCGCCGACCATCCACGGCGGGGCCATCCCGGGCAACCTCGGCGGAAGCGTCGAAGAACCGCTCTTCCGAGCCCAGGGTGTCGACGACATGCTCGGCGTCGCCGGGGCGCTGTACGCCGACTCGATCGGCGCCGAGGACGTCGTCATCTTCGCCACCGAGGTGGAGGGCTTCCAGCTGGCGGCGAACGCGGAGGAGAAGGCTGCTGAGGCCCTCGGCCTCAACGTGTTGGAGCGTATCGACGCCCCGGCCGAGCAGGCGTCGTACCGGGCCGAGGCCCAGAGGATCTTCGACCTGGAGCCGGACGCCGTCCTCGTCCAGGCGGGGTCGGTGGAATCCGCCAACCTGATCAAGGCGGCGGCGGAGGCCGGCCTGGCGCTCAACTGGATCGGTGAGACCGGCTGGAGCGAGGCCGAGTTCATCGGCTCACTCGGGACCGATCCCATCCCCACGCAGGAGGCCATCGGCTTCGCTGCCTTCGCGCCCAACTTCGATTCGCCGGGCTGGCAGTTCTACGAGGAGCTCTGGAACACGCAGGAGGGTTGCACCGAGGGCGTGGCCGAGTGCCCGCCCTACGACGCGACGACCCCGTACGCGTTCTCGGGCTACGACCTCCTGGTCCATACCGCCCTGGCCATCGAGAAGGCCGGATCGTACAACGTCAGTGACTGGGTGCCGGCCATGTACGAGGTCGGTGACGAGTCCGGCGAGGCCTGCTACCTGTACGCCGACTGCCTGGCGCTCCTGCGCGAGGGCAAGGACATCAACTACGACGGCGCGACCGGACCCGCCACCTACACCGAGACCGGCGTCAACGCCGTGACCCCGGCGTACACCCCCTTCAACGACGACGGGACGAAGGGTGACATCGTGCTACCTCGATCCCGAGCAGGGCCTCGAGATCCTCGATATCGCCAAGTCCGAGGCCGTGTGCGACGACGATGGTGTCTGCACCTGGTAACAGGCTGACGAGCGCCTGACGCTCGACGCTTGAGACAGGGGCCCCGCCGCGAGGCGGGGCCCTTTCCCTGCTCGGCACGGTCGTGGCCTCAGCGCGCTTGGCCGGCCTCGATCTGCGCGCACCGCCCGGTCCCAGGCGTCCGCGTCGGCCAGCTCGGCCAGGTGCCCCACGACCGATCCCGATCTGGCTCGCGCAGCGCCTCGCGCCAGAGCGCCGCTCTCGATGAAGGCCTCGTGCTCGCCGGGGGCGCGCAGGTCGTAGCCGATGAGGCTCGCGGCAGTCGATCGCGCCGTGCTCGTCGCCGCGAAGGCCTCCATGGTCCCGTGCACGAGCTCGCGCGCGACCAGCTTGGCTCGCTTGTGGTCGGCTCAGTCGCTGCTCGGCGAGCATGCCCACGGCCAGTGCCGCGCCGGTGATCGGCGCCGCACGGTCCGCCGCTGTAGGCGAGGCCGCCGTTGAGCGCGATGGCCGGCGGCAGGGTCAGCCGGATCGGTCGAGCCCGTAGACGCCCTTGAGCGTCATGAAGGCCGTCTCGGCGCAGCCGTACGGGTGCGCGTCGTCGAGGTAGTAGGCGTCCGGCCTGTGCCGACCGCGGCCATCCCAGCTGATCGCTGCGCGTGCTGATCGGTCATCGCTTCGACCCCTCGCTCTGTCGGTGCCTCGCCGTCTCGCTACCGTGCGCGCACAGCCGCCGCTGCATCGGGCCGCGCCCATCGTACGTCCCCTCGGAGACACCGTGATACTGGGAGCCATGCTCGACGCCCGCCTCCCCCACCTGCCCGACGACTGGACAGTATGGGCCTTCAGCGACTCGCACGGCGTGACCTCCGCGCTGCTCGTCCGCGCTGCGCGAGGCCGAGCTCATCGACGAGGCCGGGCACTGGATGGCACCGCCGCGCACGGCGCTGGTCGGCTGCGGCGACTACATCGACCGTGGTGGCGACATCGCCGGGACCGTGGCGCTGCTGCGGCGCCTCCGCATAGAGGCCGCGAGGCCGGCGGCGCCGTCGTGCTCGCGCGCGGCAACCACGAGGCCATGCCGCTGATGCTGCGCGACGGCGCGCACGAATGGCTCGAGACATGGCTCGACTACGGCGGCCGTGGCGACCATCGAGGCCTTCGGCTGTGGCGGGTCCGACATCCACGATCCCGGGCTCGTCATCGAGGCCTGCGAGGCCTGCGCGCCGCGCTCTTCGAGTGGCTCGAGAGCCTGCCGTCACGCCGTGCGCTGGCGCGACATCCTCTTCGTCCACGGCGGCCTTGCGCCCGGCCACGGCCCCGACGACCTCGGCACCACCACCGAGGAGCATCTGTGGGTCCGTTCGGGCTTCTTCGACGCGGCCTGGGATGCGGGCGACTTCGACGCCTACATCGCGGCGGGTCATCGAGCGCGTCGTCTTCGGCCACACGCCCCAGTCGGCCGGTCCCACGTTCTACCACGAGGGCCGCTCGCTGGGCATCGACACCAACGCCGTGGGCAACCCCCGGTTCGCCGAGGACGCGGTCCAGGAGCTGACCCTCTTGGGATTGTCGGGAGCGGGGACCTTCGACGACGCCCGCATCATCACCGTGCCGACGGCCGCTGCGCCCGACACCATGCGCGGCCGTGACCCGGACCATCCATAGCGCCCACCTCACAAGGTCTGGCCGGCAGCCCACCGCGCCTGGTCCCGCTAGCAGCCCGCCTGCAGCTCCAGTGAGCGCACCAGCGCGGCGCGGGCGCGCTTGAGGTTGCGCGAGACGATGACATCCGGGTCGGGTGCGACCGTACGCGGCGAATCGACCAGCTCGACGGGCAGCGGCGCCTGGCCGTAGGCCTCGGCTGCGTCGCTCCCAGCGCTCGCGCCAGTCCCCGGCGTGTGTGCGACGGCGCCGCGCGGTGGTCCTGCGCCAGCCACACCAGGGCCCACGAGCGCGGCACCACCCGGAATGCGTCGTAGCCTCCGCCGCCGGTGGCGAGCCAGCGCCCCTGTGCATGTTCGTGCGCCAGCGCCGTCGATCATCTCGTTCGCGCGCTGGTACGACGCGGTGGTCAGCCGCAGGTGTGCCAGCGGGTCGAGGACGTGGGAATCGCAGCCGTGCTGCGAGACGATGAAGGTCGGCTTGAACATGTCCGCCAGCACCGGCACCACGAGGTCGACCACGGACCACCAGGTCTCGTCACCGACCCCCACGTCGAGGGGCACGTTGACAGGCCAGCCCGGGCGCGGTGGTCCCGCCGGTCTCGTCGCTCATGCCGGTGCCCGGGAAGAGCGAACGGCCCGACTCGTGGACCGAGACCGTGAGTACCCGCGGGTCCTCCCAGAACAGCGCCTGGATACCGTCGCCATGGTGGACATCGAGGTCGATGTACAGGACGCGGTGGCCGGCGTCTCGCGCCGCTCGCCACCGCCAGGGCCACGTCGTTGTAGACGCAGAACCCGGCCGCTCGCGTGCGCATCGCGTGGTGGAGACCACCCGCCGGCGAGAAGGCATGGTCGGTCTCGCCCGCGAGGATGCGCTCGACCGCCTCGATGGACCCGCCGGCGATGAGCGCCGAGACCTCGTGCATGTCGTGGAAGGCGGGCACGTCGTCGGTGCCCAGACCCATGGCCGCCGGCTGCCAGGGGTGGTCCGAGAACGAGCGCACCTGCTCGATGTAGTGCGGCGCGTGCAGCCGCGCGATGGCCTCGTCGTCGGCCGCTTCCGGCTCCAGCACGCGTTCGACGCCCATCGCCCGGACCAGGTCCACGCCCGGGCCGAAGCGCTTCGGCGTCAGCGGGTGGCCGGGTCCGAAGTCGTAGTCGCTGAGTGCCTCGCTCCAGACGAGCAGCGGGCTGCTGCGCAGGGTCAGCTCACTGCGAGGGCTCCCAGGCGCTCTCTCCGAGCGCGGCCGAGAAGGCCTGCGCGGGGCTCTCACCACGGTCGAGCCGAACCGCGTACTCGGCCACGAAGGCGGCGAAGTCGGCATCGTCCGCGGCCACGACGACGGCGTCCTCCACCGCTTCGGCGTCCTCCACCGCCGGCCGTTCGAGCAAGGTCACCTCCGCCCCCAGCGAGTCGGGCTCGACCGTGCCGGCGGCGGCCACCATGACCACGGCGGCACCATGGAAGTCGGCTGACTCCTGCGCCACGGCAAGGGCATCGGGCGCGAGCTCAGCACCGATCACGAGCACGCGACATTCCTGCTGGTAGCGCAGCCCCAGCTCCACGTCGGCAGCCTCGAGGCGAGGCAGCGGCCGTGCGTCTCGGGGCTGGCCCACCAGTGGCGTGCGCGTGGCCGGGTCGCGCATGAGCGCCGCGTGGCCGACGCCGGCGCGCCCCAGCTCGACCACGATGCGGTCGCCTTCGGGGTCGTCGCCGACCGCCCCGACCAGTTCGACCCCGGCACCGGCGCGCGCGGCCGCGAGCGCGAGCTCGACTGCGAGGCCTCCTGGCGCGAGCTCGCCATCGGGCTCCGGCCGGTACACACGCGGTCGCCCCAGCACCACGATCATCGACGCTCTCCCGACTCGGCCGCGGGGCCGAAGCCCTCGTCCTGGATGACTTCCACCTCGGCGTAGCCTGCCTCGCGCAGCCCGGCCTCGCACACCGCCGCGTCGCCCACGACCACGATCGAGGCGCGCTCGACGTCGATGTGCGCCCGAGCCGCCGCCCGCACGTCAGCGGCGGTCACCGCCGCCACAGCCGGACGGTAGCGGTCGAGCTCGTCGTCGGGCAGCCCGTGGAGGACGAGACCCGAGAGCGCACCGGCCACCTGGGCCGAGGTCTCGAAGCGCAGCGGGAACACGCCGATGAGGTAGTCGCGCGCCGCGTCGAGCTCCTCGTCCGACACCGGGTCGCTGCCGATGCGGCCCAGCTCGGCCATGATGTCCGCCACCGCCGGAGCGGTCACGTCCGACTCGACCGCGCAGCGCACCGCGAAGGGACCGGCTGCCCGACGCATGTCGAAGCCCGATTGCACGCCGTAGGTGTAGCCCCGCTCCTCGCGCAGGAGCATGTTGAGACGGGAGTTGAAGAGCCCGCCCAGCAGCGCGTTCATGACCGAGAGCGCGTGGAAGTCGTGCGTCAGTCGGGCCGTGCCCACGTGACCCACGCAGATCTCCGACTGGGGCGCTCCGGGACGGTCGACGATGACCACCCGACGCGCTGTCGCTGCGGCATCGGGCGGGTCGCCCGTGGTCGCCCCGCTGGCTTCGCCGCCCGCGGCGCCGCTGGCCTCGTCACTACTCCATGAGCCAAAGGCGGCGACCGCGAGGTCATCGAGCGGCAGGTCGGCGATGTCGCCGCAGACGATGAGCGTCGAGGCCGCTGGCCGCATGAGCGCCGCGTGGCGGGCCTGGAGCGCGTCACGCTCGAGCGGTGTCACCGTCTCCTCCACTCCCCCCGGAGGGCGAGCGTAGGCAGCGTCGCGGGCGTAGATCGTCGCGGCGAAGGCCTTCTCGGCGCGACGACGTGCATCGGCCATGACCTGTTGCAGGTCGTTGAGACGCTCGTCGCGCAGCCGCTCGACCTCGCGTGCCGGGAAGCTGGGCCCGAGGGCCAGCTCAGCAAGCAGCGGCATGGCCGCGGCCAGGTGCGAACGAGGCACCTCGACGTTGACGGTCAGGCTGTCCCAGCCGGCCATGGCGCGCATCTCAGCGCCCAGGCGCTCGGTGGCTTCCACGAACGCGACCGCGTCACGCTCGCTGGTCCCCTCCGACATGGCCCGCGCCGTCAGCACCGTCACTCCGGCCTGTGCCGGGTCTTCGCCCGTGGCGCCACCCCCGGCATCGCCGCGCACCATCAGCTGGGCCTGCAGCAGCGGCCGGCCCGGTACATGGCAGCGCACCAACTCGAGGCCGTTGTCGAGGTGCCCGCGCTCGAAGTCGGGGAAGTCGTAGGGGCGCGGTTCGCCGGGCGCGGGCCGCCGGTCGAGGACGCTCAGGGCCTCACTCATGCCGCAGCCTCCTCGATCTCGCGGGGGACGTAGGTGATGGTGGCGCGGTCGTCCGTGCCGAAGACGGCGGCACAGACCTCGCGCACCGCTTCCACGTCGACCGCGAGGTAGCGCTCCAGTTGCTCGTTGATGAGCTCGGGACGGTCGAAGTAGGTGGTGTACATCGAGAGCCGGTCGGCTACTTCGTCCATGTGCGAGAGCGCCGAGAGCTCGGACGATTCGATGAGCGCGTGGGCCCGCGCCAAGTTCGTCGTCGGTGACCGCTTCGCGGGTCATGCGCGTGAGCTCCTCGTCGAGCAGGGCCTCCACCGTGGCTGCGTCGGATTCCGGCCGTGCGGTGACCCAGCCGGCCGAGATGGACGAACCGGCCACCAGCGGCAGGGCGAAGAAGGCCACGTCCTGGGCGGCCTGTTCCTCGCGCACGAGACGCTTGTGCAGCCGGCTGCCACGGCCGCCGGCGAGGATCTGGGTAGCCACCTCGAGCGCGTCGAACTCGCGCGTGCCGAAGGCCGGGCAGCGGTAGCCCACGTGCACGCGCTCGAGCGGTACGTCGTCGGGTACCACCTCGCGATGCGCGCGACGCGGGGTCCTCGTGCGGCCGGCGGAAGACGGGCATGTCCTCGTTGGGCTCGATGGGGCCGAAGTAGCGTTCCACGGCCTCGATCACCGGAGCCTCGTCCACGTCGCCGGCCACGGTCAGCACCGCGTTGTTGGGTACGTACCAGGTGCGGAAGAAGGCTTCCACGTCCTCGAGCGACGCCGCGTCGAGGTCCGCCATCGATCCGATGGGCGTGTGATGGTACGGGTGTCCGGCGGGAAAGACCGCCGCCATCAGCTTCTCGTAGAACGAGCCGTAGGGCCGGTTGTCGTACGACTGGCGCTTCTCGTTCTTGACCACGTCGCGCTGGTTGTCGAGGTTCTCCTGGCTCATCGCGTCCAGCAGCGTGGCCATGCGATCGGCTTCCAGCCACAGGCCCAGTTCCACCTGGTGGCTGGGCAGGGTCTCGAAGTAGTTGGTGCGATCGAAGTAGGTCGTGGCGTTGAGCACCCCACCCGCACCCTGCACGATGGAGAGGTGCTCGGCCTTGGCCACGTGGCGGCTGCCCTGGAACATGAAGTGCTCGAAGAGGTGGGCAAAGCCGGTCGCTCCCGGCTGCTCGTGCTTGGAGCCGACGTCGTACCAGAGGTTGATGGCCACGACCGGCGCGACGCGGTCGGGGGCGATGTTGACGCGCAGGCCGTTGGAGAGCGTGTGCTGGCTGAAGCGCACGTGGGCGGTGCCGCTCATCGCGGCGGGAGGGTCACAGCGTTGGGCATCGGCCAATCGTAGCGGGAAGCCGCGGGCAGGATCCTAGCGAGCCCGATCTTGGATCTCCCGGGCCACGGGCAAGGCCTCGGGATGCTCCTGCTGCAGGAAGGTGATGAGCTTCTCGCGGACCAGGCACTGCAGGTCCCAGGAGACGCCCGCATCGGGCGCGCTGTACACGGCCCGCACCGTGATGGTGCGATCGTCGGAACCGGTCACCAGCACGCTCCAGGCTTCGCCGTCCCAGAGGCCGGAGTCGTCGAGGATGCGCTTGTACTCGGTGCGGATCTCGTCGATGGGCGCCCGGTAGTCGCAGGCGATCCTGACCACGCCCAAGAGGTCCTTGGTCTTGCGCGTCCAGTTCTCGACCGGTTCGTTGACGATCTTCGAGAGCGGCACGATGAGGCGGCGCTTGTCCCAGATGTAGACGACCACGTAGGCCGCGGTGATCTCACCGATGTGGCCCCACTCGCCCTCGATGACGACCACGTCGCCGATCTTGATGGGCTGGGTGAAGGCGATCTGCACGCCTGCGATGAGGTTGCCGATGAGGGGTCCGGCGGCCACACCGAGCACGATGCCGACGACGCCCGCACCGGCGAGCAGGCTGGCCGCGAGTGGCTGCACGCCCGGGATGGTCAGCAGCGCGACCGCCACCGCGATGAGCCAGATGATGATCGAACCGAAGCGCTGCAGGACGGCCAGCTGCGTTCGCAGCTGACGCGCCTCGAGGTCATCGACATCATCGGGGAAGCGGTCGGTCGCCACGTCCTCGCCCACGAGCGTCAGCGAGACCAGCAGCCAGCCGAGGCCGATGATGCCGAGGAAGATGGCCGCCCGACGAACGAGATCGGCAGCCTCAGCGCCCATGAAGACGGTCGACACGAAGACCGTGGCCAAGACCACCAGCAGCCGCATCGGATTGAGCGTGCGGTGGACCACGAACTCATCGAGCTTCGACGGAATACGCCCGATGAGCCGTTCTGCGATGTGCCACGACACCCAGTGGATGGCGAGGCCCACGAGCACCGCGATGACGACGATACCGATGGCTCCCAGGTCACCCCCGGCGTCCTGGATCTCGATCACCATGGGCACACCTCCTGCTCCATCCCTCCTCGGCGAGGCCCGACGCGGGTCACACCATACCGAGTCTCGGCTCGTCGATGTCGTCGTCCTGCAATCGGACGATCCGGGTGTAGCCCTCGGCAGGCAGTCGCGCCATCGCGTGCCGGAGTTCCCTCTCGTGCCGACGGACGACTGCCTCGGGCACCGAGCGGCCCGGCCGCGCGGCGTTGTGCTGCAGGCAACGCTCGAGCGAGATATCGAAGACGATGGCGACCGCCGGCCGTTCAGCCTGCCTCGCCATCCGCAGCAACGAGCGTCGAGCGCTCTCGGTCAGGTTGGTGGCGTCGACCACGGCCCGCAGGCCCCGCCGCAGGCGCGCCCTGACCACCAGGTGGAGCAGCTTGAAGGCATCGGCCGTGGCCGATTGGTCGGCGGCGTCACCGGCGACCAGCTCGCGGAAGGCATCGGACGAGAGCACTTCCGTGGGCGCGAAGCGCGCGGCTGCCCAGGTCGACTTGCCCGAGCCGGACGGCCCCACCAGCACGATCAGCCCATCGCCGGGCAGTGATGTCACGAGCGGATCAGGTGCCATCCCCTCCTCCTTCGGAGCGCCACATCTCGAGCGAACGAACGTCGCCGATGCGGGCCTGGGCGGAGGGCTCGAGCGAGTGCGCCGCCGCGATGGCGGTGTCCATCGTGGTCATGCACAGGATGCTCTCGGCGATGGCGGCGTGGCGCACCGCGGCCGCATCGAGCACGGCACCGGAGCGGGGCATGGGCGTGTTGACGATGAAGGAGACGCCCCCGCCAGCGATCTCGTCGAGGATGCCCGGCAGCTGGCTCTCGCTGTCGCCGGCCATGGCCACCTCGCGCACGGCATGGCCGAGTCGCCGCAGCGCCCGGGCCGTGCCGGGGGTGGCCACGAAGCGGTAGCCAGCGTTGGCCAGGGCCGCCGCCAGCTCGCCGATACGCGGTTCGTCACGCGGGGCCACCGAGATGAGCGCACAGGCACCAGCGGGCCCCGGCAGGGGCGGGCGCAGCGCGGCCGCCAGCAGTGACTTGGCCAGGGCCACACGCGGATCACGGTGCAGCCCGATGACCTCGCCGGTCGACTGCATGCCCGGTCCCAGCGACGGATCGACGCCGCGCAGCTTGGCCGTGGAGAAGACGGGAGACTTCACCGCCACCAGCGGTGGTTCCGGCAGCAGCCCGTCGGCCCAGCCGAGCTCGGCCAGGCTGGCGCCACCAGCGACACGCGTGGCCAGCGCGACCATGGGCACGCCGGTGACCTTGGAGAGGAAGGGCACCGTGCGGCTCGCGCGGGGGTTGACCTCCAGCACGTAGACCCCGTCCTCGCGCACGATGAACTGGGCGTTGACCAGGCCGCGCACACCGATCTCGAGGCAGATGCGACGCATGGCGGCCACGATCAGACCCTGGTCCGTGACTGACAGCAGCTGGGGCGGGAAGAAGGCCACGCTGTCGCCACTGTGGACCCCGGCCCGCTCCACGTGCTCCAGCAGTCCCGGGATGAGCACATCGCTGCCGTCGGTGACCGCATCCACGTCGACCTCGAGGCCCTCGAGATAGGCATCGATGCGCACCGGCCGCTCCTCGGTGATGACGGTCGCCACGGCCAGCTGGCGGGCCAGGTCGTCGGGCCCATAGCAGAAGTCGATGGCCAGGCCGCCGATGACGAACGAGGGTCGAACCAGCACCGGGTAGCCGATCTCGTCGGCCACGGCGAGGGCCTCGTCGAGCGAGGTGGCCATACCCCCTCGCGGCTGCGGGATGCCCAGGGCCTCGATCATGAGCGCGAAACGGGTCCGCTCTTCGGTCCGGTCGATGGCTTCGACGCTGATGCCGGGGGTGGCCACACCGCTCGCCTCCAGCGTGGTCGCGAGGTTGAGCGGCGTCTGCCCGCCGAACTGGATGAACGCCGGCAACGGTTCCTCGCCGGGCCCGGTCTCCGCGTCGATGACCTCGAGCACGGACTCGGCGTCGAGCGGCTCGAAGTAGAGCCGCGAGGAGGCGTCGAAGTCGGTCGAGACCGTCTCGGGGTTGGAGTTGATCATGACCGCGCTGCCACCGTCCTCGCGCAGCGTCTGGGCCGCCTGTACCGCGCAGTAGTCGAACTCGATGCCCTGGCCGATGCGTACCGGTCCTGAGCCGATGACCAGCGCTGCGGGCCGGGCCACGGGCGGTGCCTCGGGCTCGGACCCCGCGGCCGCGTAGGTGGCATAGAAGTAGGGCGTCTCGGCTGCGAACTCGGCGGCGCAGGTGTCGACCATGGCGAAGCCGGGACGCAGACCGAGGGCGTGCCGCCGTGAGCGCACCTCCGCGGCCGGCAGTCCCGTCATGGTGCCGATGTCGTGATCGCTGAAGCAGGCGCGCTTGGCCAGCACCAGCGACGTGTCCGAGAGGTCGCGCCCCTCCACACGCATGCGGTGCTCGAGATCGGTCAGGCGCTCCATCTCCGAGAGGAACCACGGCGCCATGCCGGTGACGCGTTGCAGGTCGGCTGCGGCGACGCCTCGCCGCAGCAGCGCCAGCAGCCGCCACAGGCGCGAGTCGGAGGGCTTGAGGAAGCGCGCCATCAGCGTGGGCCGAGAGGCCGGCACCGCCTCCGGCCCACCCTCGACCACGAGTCCGTCAGGGTCCATGAGCACGTCGGCGAAGGCCTGCTCGCGGCTCTGGGGACGCACGGGGATCTCGGCGTGCTCGCCGCGACGACCACCCGCGGCCCAGCCGGCGATGACCTCGAGCGTGCCTGACCAGGCCGGGTCCTCCGCGAGGAAGCCGGCGCCGGCCTGCTCCAACCCTCGCAGCGCCTTGTTCAGCGCCGAGCCGAACGTGCGCTCGATGGCCATGACCTCGCCGGTGGCCTTCATCTGCGAGCCCAGGTCGCGCTCAGCCCGCGGGAACTTGTCGAAGGGGAAGCGGGGCAGCTTGACCACGACGTAGTCGAGCGCCGGCTCGAAGGCCGCCACGGTGTTGCGCGTGATGGCATTGGGGATCTCGTCGAGCCGACGGCCGACCGCGATCTGCGCGGCCACGCGGGCGATGGGGTAGCCGGTGGCCTTCGAGGCCAGCGCCGATGAGCGGCTCACGCGCGGATTGACCTCGATGACCGCGTAGTCCGATGAATCCGGGCTGAGCGCGAACTGCACGTTGCAGCCGCCCTCCACGCCCAGCGCGCGGATGATGTCGAGGGCCGCGGTGCGCAGTCGCTGATGCACCGGGTCGGGCAGGGTCTGCACCGGCGCCACGACGGCCGAGTCACCCGTGTGCACGCCCAGGGGATCGACGTTCTCCATGGAGCAGACCGCGATGCACGTGTCGGCCGCATCGCGCATGACCTCGTACTCGATCTCCTGCCAACCGGTGAGATAGCGCTCGACCATGACCTGGCCGATGGGGCTCAGGCGCATGCCGGTGCGGCAGCGCTCCTCGAAACGCTCGCGTGTGTCGACGATGCCGCCGCCAGTGCCACCGAGGGTGAAGGCCGGACGCACGATGGCCGGCGTGCCGATGACGTCGAAGGCGCGAGCGGTGGCCGCGACGCGTTCCTCCTCGGTCGCGCCCTCGACGATGGCCGAGGGCGCGTACGGCTGGCCGATGGTATCGAGCAGGTCGCGGAAGCGCTCGCGGTCCTCAGCCATCTCGATGGCCTCGATGGGCGTGCCCAGCAGGCGCGTGCCGGTGCGTTCCAGCACGCCCGCGCGAGCGACATCCATCGCCAGGTTCAGGGCGGTCTGGCCGCCGATGCCCGCGAGGATGCCATCGGGCTGCTCGAGCTCCAGGATGCGTGCGACGGTCTCCACCGTGAGCGGCTCGAGGTAGATGACGTCGGCCACGCCGGGGTCGGTCATGATCGTGGCCGGGTTGGAGTTGAGCAGGATCGTGCGGATGCCTTCCTCGCGCAGGGCCCGACAGGCCTGCGTGCCGGCATAGTCGAACTCGGCCGCCTGCCCGATGATGACGGGCCCCGAGCCGATGATGAGGACGGACTCGGGCTTGCCGCTCATGGTCGGCGCACTGGCGCGTGGGCGCGCACGTGCCCGATGAAGCGGTCGAAGACCTCGGCCGCGTCGAGCGGGCCCGGTGAGCCCTCCGGGTGGTACTGCACCGTCTCGATGGGCTTGCCGTGGTGACGCAGGCCCTCGACCGAGCCGTCGTTGAGGTTGCGCTGGCTGACGAAGAAGCCCGACTCGGCCGGCAGCGTGTCGCCCACCACCTCCACCTCGTGGTTCTGGGCCGTGATCGTGACGCGCCCCGAGACCTCGTCGCGTACCGGGTGATTGGACGCGTGGTGCCCGAAGCGCAGGCGCCGGGTATCGGCTCCGGCGGCACGGGCCACGATCTGATGTCCGAGGCAGATGCCGAGCAAAGGCCGCCCGTCCTCGACCACCGCTCGCGCGAGCGCGACCTGCTCGTCGAGCCGCCCGGGATCACCGGGGCCCGGCGAGATGACCACGCCATCGACGTCGAAGCCCAGGATCTGCGCCACCGACGCGGTGTGCGGGAACACGCGCACGCGCGCCCCGCGCCGGTGCAAAGAGCGCACGATGTTGGTCTTGAGCCCGAGGTCGACCACGGCCACGACAGGGCCGCGAGCCCCGACCTCGTAGGGCGCGTGGACCGAGACCTGCGAGACGAAGTCCTGCTCCTCCCACACCGGTACCGACGCCGGCGGCCGCGACCGCGGCCACAGGGTCGGTCTCACCGGGCGCGGTGATGACGCCGCGCAGGGAGCCGCACTCGCGCAGATGACGGGCCAGGGCCCGCGTGTCGAGGCCGGCGACGGCCGGCACGCCCGCCGAGCGCAGGAGATGCACGATCTGTCGTGCCCGACCCAGCACTCCGGCCGTGGCGTGGGCGACCACCAGCCCGCGCAGCCACGGGCGCTCCGACTGGTCGTCGTCAGCGAAACGACCGTGGTTGCCGATGAGAGGGAAGGTCATGAGCACCACCTGCCCGGCGTAGCTGGGGTCGGTGCAGACCTCCTGGTAGCCGGTCTGCGACGTGTTGACCACGAAGTCCCCGCCACCGCGCCGGTTCGCGCCAAACGCGACACCGCGGAAGACGGTGCCATCCTCGAGCGCGAGCAGACAGGGACCGCTGCTGCCGATGCGGGGGTCGACGACCGCGTCAGCGGGTACCGGCAATGCCGGCGCCACCCGCGGCACCACGCTGGACATCCTCAGGCTTCCTCCTGGCTGGCCTCACGGGACCGGGTTCCCGGCCTCACGGGACCGGATGTGCAAGAGGCCGCTAGCGTACTACGGCTCGACGGCCGAGAGCGCATCGTGGACGGACGGACCGATGACCTCGACCCAGCCGGCGTACTGCTTGGCCGTAGGGTAGGAATAGGGACCGTCCTCGACCACGAGGCTCTCGTTCTCCTCGCCCAGGCCGTTGATGACGCCGATGTCGATGACGCCGACCCCGCGCTCGGCGGCCGCGTCGGCGAGGGTCGCATTGAGCGCCCCGATGGCTGCCCGCACCTCGGCTTGGGCGCCGTAGGCCTCGCCCGCACCATCGAGGGCATCGTCGGGCGTGGTCACCACGAAGACCCGGTCTGAGCGGAGCGACTCCAGCAGCCGGTCCAGGATGGTCTCCACGTTGCCACGGTACCACTCCATCTCTCCGTACAGCAGGTCGTTGATGCCGACCTGGAGCGTGACCACGTCCGGCTGGGACGGCGCGACCTGGTCCAGCTGCTCTTCGAGCACCTGGCCACTGCTGTAGCCTCGAACCGCGAGGTTGGTCAGCCGCACCTCCATCCCGCTCCGCGCGAGCGAATCGACCAGCTGTTGCGGCCAGCTGTCGCGACGCGGCTGGTCGGTCGCGTAGCCGGCGGTGTAGGCATCACCGAGGGTCACCAGACGGTAGAGTGCCGGCCGCCGCACCGGCGCGGCCGTCGTGCCCGCACCGGCTGCGGTGATCTCGCTCGAGACGGTCGGATCCGCGGTCGCCGGGTCCGCGGTGGGGGTCACGCCAGCGTCACACGCTGCCAGTGACAGCGCGGCGAGCAGCCCCAGGATGACGATCGGTCTCACTCCGCGGGCAGGATAGCGTGCCTCGGCCGATGACCCCTCGGGCGCCTCCAAAGCGGTCGTCGCGCTGCCCCGGCAGCGGGCGTCGTGGCGGCAGTGCTGCCTGAACGCGCCGCGCGCGCGACGCGCGCGCGGGACAATGGCCCGGTGTCGCAAGACCACGAACCCTCCGCCGACCAGCTGCCGCTCTCGCTCGGGAGCGAGCCTGGGACACGGCCGCAGTTGCCCTTCCGGCTGTCGCTGCCGCTGGCCACGGTCGGCCATGCGCCCTTCGACGACGAGGCCTACCTCTTCGAGCCGTGGTGGCCGGGTGCGCAGGCAACGCTCAAGCGCGAGGGTGACCGCCTGGCGCTGCGCACCGAGCACCTGGTCGATCCGCTGCTCGCGTTCCCCGCCTTGGGCGAGGTCCTCGGGTTGCTCTCGGCCGACGGGGTCATCATCGAGGGCACCCTGCTCGCGCTCGATCGCGACGGTCGGCCCGACGGCCGCCTCCTGCGGCGATGCCTCGGTGAAGGCGGAGTCCTCGAGGAGTGCTCCGCAGGCGTCTTCGTCGCCACGGACATGCCCTACCTCGACGGGAGCTCGATCGCGCGCATGCCCTTCGTCGAGCGCCGACGACGACTGGCCGCGGTGCTGCGTGGCTCCGAGCGCTACGTGCTCAGCCGCGGCGTCGTGCGTGACGGCCGCAACCTTGGCCGAGCCGCCTCCGCCATGGGTCTGACCGCCATCTCCGCGCGCCGTCTCGATGCCCGCTGGAAGGGC
Source organism: uncultured Chloroflexia bacterium (assembly GCA_963716815.1). GTDB lineage: Bacteria > Chloroflexota > Limnocylindria > Limnocylindrales > CSP1-4 > JAFMJV01. Next base: position 93,993 of record CAVQUM010000003.1, on the reverse strand, counting down.
GGGCCAGCCGGTGACGCCTGGCTGCGGCTGCCTGTGCTCGATCCACGGCCGGACCTCGTGGTGCCGCTGCGCGATCTGCTCGCGCGGCTGCCGGTCCGCGAGTAGCCGCGGCCGCTACAGCCAGTTGGTGGCGACCTCGCCCCAACCGCGCATGGACCAGCCCTGCAGGACCTCGTCCACGATGCGCTCAGCGAACTCGTTGTCCAGCTCTCCACCGAACATCAGGCGCCAGTAGGTCGGTCCCACCAGCATCTCGGTGGCCACCTCCGGGTCCACGTCCGGCCGCAGGTCCCCGCGTCTGACGCCGCGGGCGATGACACGTGCCACCTCATCACGGCGGGCCTGCACGACCGTCGCGCGGAAGGGATCGCCGAGCTCCGGGTTGCGGGCGATCTCGGAGAGCAACGCCCGCATGACCGGGCCGAAGTCCGTCTCGGTCAGCGCGCGCATCGGGCCCAGCACCGTGGCCAGCAACTCGATGCGCGTGTCACCCACGTCGGGCACGACCAGGTGTGGTGTGGCCAGCTCCAGGAGCACCTCCAGCGCCAGCTCCTGCTTGGAGTCCCAGTGGCGGTAGATGGTGGCCTTCCCGACCTTGGCGCGCGTGGCCACGTGCTCCAGGCGCACCTTGCTCCAGCCCTCTTCGATGAGCAGCTCACGGAAGGCGCGCGTGATGTCCCGGTGGGCGCGGTCACTGCGCGGCCGTCCGAGCCTGCTCACCGTCCTGCTTGCCGCGGACGGCGCTTCTCGCGCGATGACCTGGTCCAGGGGGTCTGCCGGGAGCTCTTCCGCGCCGCGTGCCTCGGCTGTCATAACCGATCAATCATACGATACGGACCGTCTCATTGACAACCTCCGCTGGGTTAAGAAATAACGATACGGACCGTCTTGCAAGTCCCGGTCGGCTGTTGTACGATACGGACCGGATCGAAACACCGGACGCAACGACGAACGGTGGTCGACCCGCTGAATACGACCGATACACGCAGCGCCAACCCAGGAGGTTGCAGCCATGACCCAGACACAGATGCCCGGGGTCGCCGCTCAGCCGGCACCCTTCCTGACCGAACGGGAGAACCAGCGCGCCGTCGATCTCATCGAGCACGCGGAGCGCTCAGCTCCCTACTGCCTCTGCGGCCGCCACATGATCGCCGTCGCCGAAGGTGAGCGCATCTGGCTCGAGTGCTCGGGCCGGACCGAGGAGCGGACCGGTCTCGCCGCGCTCATCTCGCGCCTGACCGCCTTCGCGCACACGCGTCGGGTGATCATGGACCTGCCCACCGGAGCGTAGGAGCCCACAACCACATTCGAGAGCGAGCGGGGACGGTCTTCCTCCACCTCCTCCGCCGGACCCGATCGCGTCTCATCTGGCGACCCGCCGGTGACTCCCTTCACCGATGGATCGCTACCGAACCCCCGACCTGACTCCCTTCAGGCCGGGGGTTCTTCCTTGTCGCGCGACCCCTTCGCGCTCGCCGCCTGCGCGCCGTAGGCAATGTGCACCGGCGTGCTGCACTCTTGCTCGTCTGCCAGGTAGCATCGTCGAGGCGCCGGCACCCGCAGCATCCCGTCCCGGGACCCGGGCCGGCGCAGCGGGAGGAATCGATGCCCATGACCCCCGTCATGCGCCCCACGGTGGCGCTCTGCTCGGCCGCGCTGGTGGGCACGGCGGTGGCAGTGATGGCAGCTCCGGCGACGGCCGCGCCCAAGTGCACCTACACCTTCGACCCCGCCGGTGGCACCTACGACGGCGACACCGTCAAGGCGGGCGACGACCTCTGTGGCGGCCCCGGCGACGACTATGTGCCGCACATGTCAGGCGGCATCTTCATCGGGGGTCCCGGCGATGACATGGTCAGCATCAAGGAGGGCGGCCGCTTCTACGGCAACCTTGGGGACGAGCGAATCAAGGCCCACCGTGGAGGCAGGTTCATCGGCGGCTTCGGTGCGGATCTGGTCGGGTCCCTCGAGGGCGGCGCCTTCGAGGGCGGCCCAGGGGCGGAGCCTCGCCTTCAGGGTGTTCGATGGCGCAGTCTTCGACGGTGGTCTTGGCGACGACTGGGTCGAAGCCCTCGACTAGGGCGGCCTCTTCCGTGGCGGTCCCGGCGCTGACGCGGTGAGTCCCATCCTGGCTCCGGTCGGGTTCGAAGCCGCCATCGACGTGAGCGGAAGATTGGGCGGCGAATTCCGTGGCGGGCCTGGCGCCGACCACGCCGACCAGGTCGAGCTGACCGGCGTCTTCCATGGCGGCCGGGGCAAGGACTCCGTCAGCAGCATGCGCGGTGGTCGCTTCCTCGGTGGCCCGGCTCCCGACACCGTCGAACGGATGTCCGCCGGCGCCGTCTTCAACGGCGCCCGTGGCAACGACCAGGTGACGCTGTACACGGACGGTTCCACCTTCCACGGTGGCGTCGGCATCGACTCGGCCAAGGTCTGCTGGGAGGACAACACGCTCACCGGCGTGGAGATCGAGACACCGGCCCCGGTCTGCCCCTGTAGTCACCCGCAGCAGCGCTCGGTCCGCATCGCGGCACTAGTACCTTTGCGTGGGTGCGAGCGCTCAACACCCCAGAACACACTGAACCCCTCCGGAGAACCCGGAGGGGTCGGTTGTTTGGCGATTGGTGAGCCGCGAAGGATTCGAACCTTCAACCTAGTGATTAAGAGTCACTTGCTCTACCGTTGAGCTAGCGGCCCGTGGGTTGTCTACTGTAGCAAAACTCCGCAAGGTCCAGCAAGTCGTCACCGGGCCTGCCATCTGCCTCGTCGGCGCCACGTTTCACGGAGATGTGGGACGCTGTCGGACCAGGGTTCCCGGTACACCAGAGGTCGTATGAGTCGTCGTCACACGTCCAAGCCGCGTACACAGCATCTCGTCCGAGCGCTCGTCGCCGCGCTGAGCATCGTCCTTGTCGTCGTCGCGATCTTACCGGCGATGGCTTTCGCCCAACAGACCCAGATCCGCGACGTTGACCTCGAACAGCGCTGGCAGCTGCTGACCTACCGCGATGGCCCCGACCCCAAGGCCAAGCTGGTGCCGGTCCCCGCCGGCGTCGGCGCCACGCTCCTGCTCTTCGGCGGTGACACCGCTCGCGGCGAGGCGGCCTGCAGCACCTTCGACACCGGCTACGACCGCACCTCCAACAAGGGCATCTTCATCTTCCCCACCGAGCCGCAGTACGTCGAATGCGACCCGGCCTCGCTCGCCTTCGATGAGATCTTCTATCAGCACCTCGCCAGCACGGCCTCGGTCGAGCTCGACGATTCGATCCTCACGGTGGAGGACGCCATCGGCGCGCCGTTGATGGTCTTCACCCGTGCCGAGATCGACGAGGATCCCACCGTCGCGCGCTGGAACCTCGCGCGCATCGGCACGGCCGACGGCGCGGTCGAACCGGTCATCGTGGGCCTGGAGCCCTGGATCGAGTTCCTGCGCGGTGGTCGCATCGTGGGCAGCACGGGCTGCGGCTCGTTCCTCGGCTCGTACGCCATCAACGAGGGCACCATCGCCATCACCGACCTGCGCTATCGCTTCCTCGACACCTGCACCGGAGGGGCGCTCCGCCAGGCCGAGCAGATCGTGGTCACGCTCGACGAGATCGATGGGTTCGAGGTCCTGCCCGCGGGCCTGGCCCTGCGCGACGCCAACGGCGTGACCCGGCTCGCGCTCACGCCCGAGATCGACCTGGGCCGGCGCACGTGGACGCCCACCGTCATCTACAGCGGCTCCGGCAAGGAGCTCCGTCAAGGCCAGGAGCTGAGCACGTCCGCGGTGCAGTTCGACCGGGACGATGCCCAGGGCCGCACGGCCTGCCGACCGTTCGTGGCCGAGGGCCTGCGTTCGGGCCTGGCCCTCGCCGTCGATGCCGACAGCATCAAGTGGTCCGATGAGAAGGCCAAGTGCCCCAAGGGGCGCACCGTGGACTTCGCGGACATCGAGCGGGACTTCATGGACGCCCTCAAGGCGGCTTCCTCGCATGCGCTGCGCGGCTCGGAGCTGGAGCTCAAGGATGTCAACGGCAACACCCTCATGCGCCTCGAGCCGCAGGAGCCGCTCGTGGGCACCACCTGGGTGGTCACGACGCTGGGCAAGGACAAGCTGCGCAAGCCCATCGGCGATGCGCCGCTGACGGTGACGTTCGACGACCTGGCCGGCCTCGTGCAGGGCGACACCGGCGCCCTCGACGGCAACGTGAGCAACTACTTCTACCAGTTCTACAGCACCGACCAGGCCACGCGCATCGACATCGAGGCCATCAACCCCAAGCGTGATATCGAAGGTCGCGCCTGCCAAGGCAAGCTGGCCAAGTCCAAGGCCTGCCTGCAGGAGCAGCGCTTCGTCGGCCTGCTCTCGGCGGTCGACGGCTACATCGTGCGACCCAACGACCTGTGGCTGCTCTCGGGCATGCGACCGGTGATCAAGCTCGTGCCCGAGTACATCGCCAACGCCCAGGCCGGCGCGTAAGCTTTGTCGCCCCGTCGCACAGGGAGCCTGCCCTACTCGTGCTCGGGGTCGCCCGGTCCGGTGCGGTAGGCACGCGTCACGCTCAGGTCCACGGTCGCGGCCTGCGGGTCCGGCCCGCTCGCCGGTGTGGGCGCGAAGAGCAGCTCGAACCGGCGCAGGCGTGACAGCGGCATGAGCGCCACCAGCAGCAGGAACAGCGTGGCCATGAGGATGCCGTCGAAGGCCCACAGCTGCGCCGCCGCCGCCCCGATGAAGGCGCCGGTGATCTGACCCAGCGCCAGGAACACGCTGTAGAGGCCCATGACCGCGCCCCGATCGGCGGGGAACGACTCGGACATGTCGGCCAGCAGACCCAGTGCGGCCGGCGTGGCCCCGGCCAGCAGGAACAGGCCCACCCCCAGCAGACCCAGCCAGGGCAGGCGCATGACCGCGGCGTCGTCGCCGGTATGGTTGAGCAAGAGGGCCGAGACCACGAACACGGCCCCGCCGACGATGCCGTAGAAGATGATGGTCGTGCGTCGTAGGCTGACGAACCGACCGCCCCAGTAGAGCAGGCCGGCAAGGAAGATGCCCCCGCCCACGACGAAAGCGAGGGTCACGTGCAAGGGGGCGAAGCCGCCGACGAGCCACTGGCTCTCGAAGCGCGGGTCCGGCACGCGCACCAGCTGGAAGAGCGTCTGCGAGGTGTACAGGCCCAGCCCGGCGTTCAGCGCGATCCACGTCGGCGCCAGCAGCCACACCCGTGAGCGCCGGAGCAGGCGCCGGTAGCGTCGCCAGCCGGTGGGCGTACGCGGCCCGGCCGGTCGCAGGCGCTGGACGTCAGGTACGAACCAGCGGTAGAGACCGAGGGCGAGGACGTAGACCAGGGCATTGAGCAGGAAGCCCACCGGGCCGAAGACGGCCCACACCGGACCGGCGGCGGCGAAGCCCACGGCCAGGCCTCCGATGGTGGCCACCTCGAAGCGGGCCGAAGCCCGGCCGCGCAGCGCTTCATCGCCGCTGGTGGCCACGGCGATGAACCCCAGCACCGAGGGCACGCTGGCCGCGGTCGAGGCCCCTTCAAGCACGCGAGTCAGGCCGATGAGGGGCAGGCTGCCCACCGCCAGCGGCAGGGCCACGACCAGCGCCCCGACCCCGACCTCCGCGCTGAGCGTGGTGATCACCACCGCCGCCAAGCCGAAGACGGGGCCGACCTGCATCACGCGGTGGTGGCCGACCCGGTCGGAAAGCAGGCCGAAGGGCGGCGAGAGGACGAGCTCGGCCAGATAGAAGAGCGCGGTGAAGACGGCGATGGTGAAGGGGCCCACCGCGGGGCCGCCGTAGCGCGGGAAATCAGCCAGCAGGAAGATGAGCAACGCGCCCGTGAGGCCGGTGGCGAAACGCAGCACGAACGTGGCCAGGGTCACGGTCGGGACGCTGCGCTCCATACCGTCGCAAGGGTAGCCGTCGGAGGCGATATGCTCGGCGCGTGGACGATCCATCAGCACCCGCCGAGGTCATGGCGCTGGCCGAGGAACGCGCGGTCGCCCGCCGCGCACGCGACTTCGCCCGAGCCGATGAGCTCAAGGCGCGCATCGAGGCGGCTGGCTGGAGAGTCGTCGACGACGGGCCTTCCTTCGACCTGGAACCCGCGCTCGCGCCGGACCTGAGCGAGAACGGCGAGGTCATCTACGGCTCCGTCGGGAGCGTGCCATCGCGTCTCGACGAGCCGCCCGCGACCGCGGCCACGGTCGTCGTCATGGCGACGGCCGGCACCCCGCTCGATGCCTGCCTCGAAGGCCTCGCGGCACACCGGGCAGCCGACAGCCAGGTCGTGGTCGTGGCCCCGCGAGCGGTAAGCGTGACCGCTCCCGCCGACGAGATCGTGCGCACGGTCGAGCGCTTCAGCGCCGGTGACGCGCTGCAGGCGGGCATCCGGCGCGCGGCCGGGGCCCGCATCGTGGTGCTGGAGCCGGGGCAGGTTCCGCAGGGCGACATCGTCGGCCCGCTCACCGCGCCCCTTGACGACCCGAGCGTGGCCGTCACGGCGGTCGCGGGCCTGGTCTCCGAAGACCTCCATCGCTATCGCCCGGCCGGCGATGAGCCGGCGACCACCGTGGCCTCAGGCGGCTACGCGTTCAGACGGGACGACATCATCGCCCGCGGGCCCGTCGATGGACGCCTGCGGCTGGAGCGCAGCGTGGCCACGTGGCTGGGCCTGCTCCTGCGCGATGACGGCCCCGACACGGTCCCCCGGCGGGTCGTCATCGTGGACCTGCCCCTGACGGCGGCCACGCCGGGAGCGGCGGGCGAGCAGGATCCACGCGCCGCTCGCCGCGATGGCTACCGCATCGCCGGCCGTTTCCGTGACTGCGCCTGGCTGGCCCGCGAGCAGCCACCACAGCGGTGGCTCGTAGGTGATGGGGCTGAGCAGGGCGAGCGCGACGATGCCCCCCATGAGGGCCATCAGGCCGACCAGGCGTAGCGGCCGCGAGCGGTCGGCCGGGTCAGGTGGCTGACCGGTGGGCGAGACCGGGTCATTGGACGGTCGCGTCCAGAACGAACCCAGGCGCGCACCCTGTGGCACGAGCAGGAAACCCAGCGCGGCACCGGCCAGCAGCCCGCCCACGTGGGCGGCGTTGTCGATGTTGGGGACGGTGAAGCCGATGACCAGGTTGATGACGATGAGCATGCCGATCTGCGTGGTCAGGTTGCGCGCGTTGCGCGTGAGCGCGGGCTTGTGCACGCGGTCGGCCACGAGCAGCGCGCCGAAGAGGCCGAAGACGCCACCGCTGGCACCGACGGCCGGGTTGGCCGAGGTGGCGAAGCTGGCCGCCGATCCGGCCGCGATGCAGACGAGGTAGATGGCCATGAAACGCCACGGACCGTAGAGCGCCTCGACGATGGGTCCGATGATCCAGAGCGCGTACATGTTGAAGCCCAGGTGGATGATCGAGCCGTGCACGAGAGCCACCGTCAGCAGGCGCCAGTACTCGTTCCCGAAGTAGACCGCGCCCTTGTCCAGCCACAGCCAGCTCTCCAGCTCGGAGGCCCCGAACAACACCAGCACGCTGATGGCCGCGGTGACCGCGATGATGGCGTAGGTCACCATCGGCTGCGGCAGCCCGTCCGCCCGCGTACGGCTGAAGGCGCGCTCGGCTGCGCCCGTGTCGCCCATCTCCTTGCTCAGCCAGCCGATGCGCGACTGGATCTCCGCCTGCTCCGAAGCCGGTGCCCGACGTCGCGGCCTCGCGGTAGGCGCGTGCGGCACCGGGCACGTCGTTCTCGCGCACGCGAGCCGCGGCCAGTGCCTTCCAGGCCCGCCACGACAGCTCGTTCTCCGGCGCCTGTGTCGCAGAGATCCAGGCCTGCAGTGCCGCGGGCTCGTCGTCCAGCCGGTAGCGGCACTCGGCCAGGCCCAGCAACGCGGCCGTGTGCAGGGCCGGGTCGTCGGTGCCGACGACGCGCGCGAACGTGCCCGCAGCAAGGTCCCAGTCGCCCTGTTCGGCCAGTGCCTGCCCACGTTTGAGCAGGTCCACCGCGACGTCGGTGCCGAGCGGTCCGGGGCGCGTCGGATCGGTGAACGAGGAGTTGGCGGTGCTGGAGCCCCAGCCGGGGCCGGACGACGACATGCCTCTGACTGTACCCGGCCGCGGCCGATGAGGTCCCTAGTGGCCCAGGTCGAGCGCCAGCTGGTCGCGCGCTGGTGTCTTGGGCCGCCGCGTGCGCGGTGACGTCGACGGCGCGGGCCGCGTGGGCTGGCTCACGCCCTCGGCCAGGAGCGGTTCACCGAGGCGGCGGGCCAGCTGCGTGGCCAGCGGCCACCAGTCGTGGTGCTCGGTGATGCCCGAGGCAGGCTGCACCACCAGGCGATCGCGCGGCACCAGGCGTGGCAGGCGCGCGTCGAGGATGGCCTCGATCTCGTCGCGGAACCTGTCGTTGGTCGAGCGCACCCCGTCCGCGCGGATCTCGACATCCGGGGTCAGCCGTACGACCAGGTCATAGGTGCGCGACCACTGTCGCACCAGCGGTTCGGCATCGAAGCGATCCTCGCCGCCGCTCGCGCGCAAGTAGTAGGCGAAGTTGTCCATCACGCCGCGGTCGGTCACGAGGCACTCGGCCTTGCGCGAGAGCTCGAGCTCGCGACGGATCTGCGAGGTCAAGACCCACAGCTGCGCCTCGCTGGTGGCGCCCTCGTTGATGCCCAGTGGGTTATCGCGAACGACCTCGCGCGCGAACTCGACCGAGCGGCCGGCCCGCTGGATCACGCTCGCGAACGCCAGCGCGGCGGTCGTCTTGCGGATACCGTGCGAGCCGATGAAGGCGATCTTTGCGTTGCGAGGCCAGGGCACCACGTGATGCTATAGCCTCATGCCCATGACCACACACCGTGACCGATACCCCATCCGCGTCGGTGCGCTGCTCTGGCCGCAGCGGACCGACTGGGCCGCGCTCGCTCGAGCACGGCCGCCTCGCCGATGCCGTCGGCCTGGACTCGCTCTGGACCTGGGACCATCTCCACGCCATCGTGGGCGACCCGCTGCAGCCCATCTTCGAGGGCTGGACCACGCTGGCGGCCTGGGCCGCCCAGACCGAGCGCATCGGGCTGGGCCTGATGGTCGGCGCCAACACCTTCCGCAACCCCGGGCTCACGGCCAAGACCGCCGTGACCGTCGACCACATCAGCGGGGGACGCCTGTGGCTGGGCCTCGGCGGAGCCTGGTTCGAATACGAGCACCGCGCCGCGGGCATCGACTTCGGTAGCGGTTTCGGGCAGCGGCTCGACTGGCTCGACGAGGCCGTCGCCGGCATCACCCGCGTGCTCGACGGCGAGGCCGTGTCCAGCGAGCCCGGCGGGCGCTATGACTTCGACCGACGCTCGAGCATCATCCCCTGCCCTATCCGCGGCGCCGGGCGGCTTGCCGCTGATGATCGGTGGTGGCGGCGAGAAGAAGACGCTGCGCACGGTGGCGCGGTACGCGCAGGGCTGGAACGTCGGCGGCACGCTACGACGAAGCTGAGCGCACAAGGTCGACGTGCTGCGCGGCCATTGCGCGGCGGTCGGTCGCGACCCGCTCGAGATCGAGCACACGCTGGTCACGCTTCGCTCGTCCTGCGTGACGACGCCGACGAGGCCGCGCGCGCGCTGCAGGCAGCGCCTGGACGCCAACGGCAGCGACCACGTCATCGACCCGGAGGTCGACTTCCTCGGCAGCGAGGAGCAGGTGGCCGCGCAGTGGCGCCGCTACCTCGACCTCGGCTTCACCCACCTCGTGGTGGACCTGCCGGCACCGTTCGACCGGGAGACGATCGAGCGACTGCCGCGCCTGCGCGAGATGGTGGCTGCCGGCTGACGGCGTCCGGGGTTGCGCGCCGCTCCTATGCTGGGCGGGCGACCGGGGGCCGTGATGTCGCCCGAGGGAGGTCATCCCCATGGCTGAACACCCCAACGCAACCATGGCCCGCCGCATGGTCGAGGCCTACATCACGGGGGACCCCGAAGCCGCCATGGCCGCGCCTGCCGACGACGTGGTATGGCACCACATCGGCAGCGACGAGCCGCTGCGCGGCAAGGCCGAGGTGGCCGAGCGTGGACCCGCCAGCTTCGCGGCGGAGGTCACCGCGAAGCTGCACGATGTGCTGGCCAACGACGAGCACGTGGTGGTCATGCTCAAGATGCACGCCGAGCGCAACGGCAAGACGCTCGACTACGACGTCGTGGAGATCTATCACGTCGAGAACGGCAAGATCGTCGAGCGCTGGGCGCTCGCGCAGGACACCGCTCCTATCGCAGCCTTCTTCGCCTAGCCTTCCAAGGCTGGTCGGCCGGCTTGCACCGGGTCTATCCTGTCGTTGGCGACCGGGGGGCCGAGCAGGCGCCACCAGGGAGGGCCAGTACCATGGCCGACCAGCCATTCGCCCAACGTCTTCGCGAGGCGATGGAGTCTTTCAACCGCGGCGATCTCGAAGCCTTCGGCGCGCTCATCGCCGACGATGTCGTGTGGCACACGATCGGGGCCGAAGAACCGCTGCGTGGCAAGGCCGCGATGGCCGAGGGTCTCGGCGGCGGCGGAGGCGACTTCAGCATCACCGCCGACGTCCATGCGGTGACCGAGGGCGAGGGCCACGTGGTCGTGCTGGTCAAGGCGCACGCCACCCGCGGCGATGCCAGCCTCGACTACAACACCGCCGAGATCTTCCACGTCCGCGACGGCCTGGTCAGCGAACGCTGGGCGTTCTCGGACGACACCGCCGCGATCGTCGAGTTCTTCGGCTAGCGCACGCTCGCAGCCTGGGCTCGGGCCAGACCCCGGCCCAGGCTGACCATCCAGCCGAGCAGGGCGATCACGAGGGGGACACCGAGCACACCGGTCAGCGTCGGCGTGTCCGTCGTCAGCACCAGCAGCACCACGATCGTGAGCCCGATGAGGCCGAGGAAGGCCAGGGCCCACGCAGCGACAGCGCGTCCGAAGCCGGGCAGTCGCGGCGACGGCACCGCCGTAGCACCGATCCAGACGATGACCGGCAGGATGCCCAAGCCGCCGGTGAGGAACGACGTGTCGAGGGGGATGAGCCGCGCCACGAGCGCAAGCTGGCCGATCGCGATGACGACCACGCCGAGGGCGGCAGCCAGCGAGACGAGCGTGAACCAGCGGCCGACCGCGTGGTCCGCGAGCCGAGGCAGCGCGGCCATGGCCGGCAACAGCAGCAGCACCGTGGCCACCACCAGCAGATCGTTGACCGGGCCCCAGAGGGCGCCGGCGCCTCCGAAGAAGAGCGAGATGGCGACCATCGAAGCCACCATCGTCACGCCGGCGGCATAGAGTGCGCGGGCAGCGACACGGGGCGACGACCACGTCGCCGCGGCGCTACGGGTCGGCGGGTTGGCCGCCGGGGAGATGGCATCGGCCATGAGGGGATCCTCCGTGTGTGACTTGACCTCGGCGGACCTTAGTCGTCAGGCGCCCGAATCGGACGCATGGTTGATTCGGAATTCGCCGGCGTCCCTGCTCACTCCACGGCCTTGGCCGCGTCGAAGCGCTCCGCTTCGACATGCGCTGGCACGAGCCCGGCGCGCAGGACCTCCCGCATGCGCACCAGCTGAGCCTCCATCACGTCGTCGTCCAGTGCCGTCACCGCCGTGCCCGCGAGCGAGGCCAGGACGTCGCGGGCCAGGCGTTCGGCATCCCGGCGCTCCATGTCCGGAGCGACGGCGTAGATGAGCCGACCGAAGACGGCCTCGCCCTGGCCCCAGCCGGCGGCCTGCATGCGCGGGTCGGGCCCACCGTGTATCTCCTCGTGCAGGCGCAGCGCAAGGGTCCAGATAGGAAACATCGAGACGGCCATCTCCAGCAGCACGCCCAGCTGCTCCAGCGGATCGATGTCCGGCTCGATCCAGGCGTTGTCCCAGTCGATGGCCGGCCCGGTCAGCGGGTACGTGGCCATCTCCGCCTTGGAACCGAAGTAGTGATACAGCGACGAGGGACTCAGGTGACAGGCGTGTGCGAGGGCCTTGATCGTGGCCCCGCGGTAGCCATGCTCCTGAAAGACCGGCGCGGCTAACACGTACAGATGCATCTTGTGGCCGTACTGGTCGCTGGCCGTTCGCTCCAGGTTGAGCCACGGTCGGATGCGTGGCGCGCGCCGCATGTGCTCCTGGGGACTCTCGGGCATCAGGCCTCCAGGGCCGTCTGCCACGATGGCCTTCGCCTCCTCGATGATGCGCTCGAGGTGCGCCTCGTCGATGAACGATTCGGCATAGAGCTTGGTCACGTTCTCCGTGCCCGACGGACGGGCCGCGAACCAGCCCTGTTCGGTGACCACCTTGAGACCACCGATGGCGGCGCCGTTGCCCGGGGCCGCTGTGAGCCTGGCCGTGATGGCCTCACCGGCCAGTTCGGTGGCAGCCACGGCGTCGGGCGAGAGCGCACCCAGCGCCGCCTTCTGCTCGGGCGTCGCCGGCGCGTCGATGCGCTTGTAGACCGGCGAGCCGAAGCGCTCGGTGAGCGCGGCGTAGGCCTCGCCCGGATCACGCCCGGTGCGCGCGGTCATCTCGGCCGCCAGCAGGCAGGCGATGATGCCGTCCTTGTCGGTCGACCAGGGCAGCCCCGTCGAAGCGCAGGAAGGACATGCCCGCACTCTCCTCGCCGCCGAAGGCCACCGATCCGTCCAGCAGGCCGTCGACGAACCACTTGAAGCCGACCGGGCACCTCGTAGAGCCGCCGGCCGAGCTCCGCCGCCACGCGGTCCTGCATGCTCGAGGACACCAGCGTCTTGCCGATGGCGGCGCCGTCCCCCCACCGGCGCCCACCGCCGAAGAGGTAGGAGGCGGCGGCGGCGAGATAGTGGTTGGGGTTGAGCAGGCCGGCCGAGGGGGTGACCACGCCGAAGCGATCGGCGTCCGCGTCGTTGCCCAGCGCCAGGTCGAAGTCGCCACGCATCGCCACCAGCCGCGCCATGGCGTAGGGCGAGGACGGGTCCATGCGGATCTTGCCGTCCCAGTCACGGGTCATGAAGGCGAACGTGCCATCGACCAGCTCGTTGGTGACGGTCAGCTCCAGGCCATGCGCCTCGGCGATGGCGGCCCACCAGGCCACGGCCGCGCCGCCGAGCGGATCGACGCCGATGCGCAGTCCCGACGCGGCGATGGCCGGCAGGTCGATGACCTCGCCGAGGCTGGCCACGTAGGCGCCCATGTAGTCGTAGGTCGCCGCACCCGCCTTCGCGCGCGATGCGGGGACGCGGGCGACGTCCCCGACGCCGGAGGCGAGCAACGCATTGGCGGCGTCCTGGATGGACCGGGTCATCGACGCGTCGGCCGGGCCGCCGCTGGGCGGGTTGTACTTGAAGCCGCCGTCGGCGGGTGGGTTGTGCGACGGCGTGACCACGATGCCGTCGGCGAGCGCGTCGGCGTGCGTCGCGGTTCCAGGTCAGGATGGCGTGGGAGACCCCGGGCGTGGGCGTGTAGCCGTCGGCACTGTCGATGTGCACGTCCACCTCGGCCGCCACGAGCACCTCCAGCGCCGTCAGGAAGGCCGGCTCGCTCAGGGCGTGGGTGTCGCGGCCCATGAAGAGCGGCCCATCGATGCCCTGCGCCCGGCGGAAGTCGCAGATGGCCGCGGTGGTGGCCACGATGTGGGCCTCGTTGAACGAGGTCGAGAGCGACGATCCACGGTGACCGGAGGTGCCGAAGGCCACGCGCTGGGTGGGCTCGGCCGGGTCCGGTCGGCCGGAGTAGTAGGCGTCACGCAGCGCGTCGAGGTCGACGAGCATCGACGGGTCCGCCGGCCGGCCGGCGAGTTCGCTGGTGGCCACGGTGGTCCTCCTTGGGGTCGGATGCGAAGCAGCAGACGGAGTATGGCGGACACTTGGTGCCGAATGGCTGCCCGGGTGTTGCCAATTCGGCCCTGATTCCACTTGCCGGGTGGCGTATCGTCGGCGTGACCGGGGCGGGAGCGTGTTTCCCCGGCGCTCGCATCAGGAGGGATCTATCGGATGAGAATGCAGTCGTGGGCGAAGATCGCGCGCGTCACCGTGGCCGGCGCGCTGCTGGCTAGCGCCGTCGGCGTCAGCGGCGCCTCCATCGTCGCCGCACAGGATGAAGACCCCTGCGCCGCCATCACCGGTGGCGTGCAGTTGCCAGAGGCCGTCGAGGGCAAGTTCAACGTCGGCATGGTCCTCATCGGTCCGCACAACGACGGCGGCTGGAGTGAGGCCCACTTCGACGGCCTCCAGTACGTCTGCGAGAACGTCGACGAACGTGCACGTGGCCTACATGGAGAACGTGCCCGAGGGCGCGGACTCGGAGCAGGTCTTCCGCAGCCTCGCGCGCAAGGGCTTCGACGTCATCATCGGGACCTCGTTCGGCTACATGGACGGCATGGAGATCGTGGCCGAGGAGTTCCCCGACACGCAGTTCATCCACATCTCCGGCTTCAAGTCGAACGGCGACAACTTCGGCAACCTCTTCGGCGCCATGGAGGACTTCAAGTACCTCGCCGGCATGCTCGCGGGATCGCGCGCCAAGCTCGACGGCAACCCCAAGGTCGGCTACATGGCCACCTTCCCCATCCCGGAGGAGATCCGGCTGGGCAACGCCATCGCGCTGGGCGTGAAGGAGACCTGCCCCGAGTGCACCGTGGACATCCGCTGGATCAACACCTGGCACGACCCCACGCTCGAGCGTGACGGTGCGGCGTCGCTCTTCGACGCCGGTGCGCAGGTCGTCTTCACCGGTGCCGACACGCCGGCCGTGGCCCAGGTGGCCGAGGAGAAGGGCAAGTGGGGCGTCACCTACGACCATCCCGAGTCCTGCACCAGCCCGGCCTGCCTGACGGCTCCCTACTGGATCTGGGGTCCTGAGTACGCACGCATCGTCGAGGCCGTCGCAGGCCGGCGAGTACACCGCCGGCTGGGAGTACTTCGACGCCGACTCCGGCTCCATGGGCCTCTTCGGCTTCATGGAGGGTGAGGAGCGTCCGGCCGGTCTGGCCGACCTGCCCGCAGAGGACATCCAGCTCGTCGAGGACACCCTCGCCGCCATGCTGGCAGGCGAGTTCGACCGCTTCGATGTCTTCTCCGGTCCGATCATGGACAACGAGGGCAACGAGGTCCTCGCCGAGGGCGAGCAGATGGTCCAGGCCGACCTCGACCAGTTCCCACCCGGCGCGCCCGGTCTCGAGTGCGAGACCTGCATGTTCTGGTGGGCCGACAACATCATCGCCGCCCTGCCGTCATAGCGAGCCCGATAGCGGAGACCCCGGGAGCAGCCGACAGACGCCCGCTCCCGGGGTTTCGTCCTACCCATGACCGAGCCCAGCCTCGCGGTCGAGATGCGAGGGATCGTCAAGCGCTTCCCCGGCGTGGTCGCCAACGACCAGGTCGACTTCGACCTGCGCGTGGGCGAGGTGCACGCCCTCCTCGGCGAGAACGGCGCCGGGAAGTCCACGCTCATGAACATCCTCGCGGGCCTCTACCGGCGCCGATGCGGGCGTCACCCGCGTGCGCGGGCAAGCGGTCGCCTTCCACTCCCCTCGCGATGCCATCGAGGCGGGCCTGGGCATGGTCCACCAGCACTTCACGCTGGTCGACTCACTGACCGTCACCGAGAACATCCTGCTCGGCCTCGATGAGCCGCGCTTCTGGATGGACCTGCCACGGTACGAGGCCAAGGTCGGGGCCCTGGCCGAGGAGACCGGCCTGGCGGTCGACCCGGCGGCCAAGGTCTGGCAGCTCTCGGTCGGCGAGCAGCAGCGCGTGGAGATCCTCAAGATGCTCTACCGCGGCGCCGACATCCTCATCATGGACGAGCCCACGGCCGTCCTCGCGCCCCAGGAGATCGACGAGCTCTTCGAGACGCTGCGCGGCATGACCGCCGCGGGCGCGTCGATCGTCTTCATCAGCCACAAGCTCGACGAGGTCCTGACCATCGCCGACCGCGTCACGGTCATGCGCCGCGGCGTGGTCACCGCCGCGGGCGTACCCGCCGCGGGCAAGACCAAGCGCGACCTGGCCCAGCTGATGGTCGGCCGCGAGGTGCTCGAGAGCATCGACAAGGCGACCATGCCCGCGGGCGAGATCGTGCTCGAGATGAAGGGTGTCAGCGCCAGTCAGCGACCGCGGCATCACCGCCCTCGACGGGGTCGACCTGCGCATCCGGTCAGGCCAGATCATCGGTCTCGCCGGTGTCGCGGGCAACGGCCAGTCAGAGCTGGCCGAGGTCATCACCGGCCTGCGCGCGTGCACCGGCTCCATCACCGTCAACGGCGGCGGAGCTGGCCAATCGGCCGGTGTCGGAGGCCATCGACGCGGGCGTGGCGCACGTGCCCGAGGACCGTACCGGCACGGGCTCCGCCCCGAACCTGTCCCTCACCGACAACCTCATCATGAAGTCCTACCGCGTCGGAGCCCATCGGGCACGGCTGGACCATCGACAGCAGCGTCGCCCGGGTGCGAGCGCAAGAGCTGAAGGACGCCTACGAGGTCTCGGCACCCTCGATCGACACCGAGGCCCGGCTGCTCTCGGGCGGCAACCTGCAGCGGCTCATCCTGGCCCGCGAGATCAGCTCCGAGCCCGGCCTGATGGTGGCGGTCCAGCCCACGCGCGGCCTCGACGTCGGCGCCATCGAGACCGTCCACAAGCTTCTGCTGCAGCAGCGCGAGGCGGGCATGGCCGATCCTGCTCATCAGCGAGGACCTCGACGAGATCCTCATGCTGGCCGACCGCGTGGCCGTCATCTACGAGGGCCGCATCAGCGAGTCCGTCGCCGCCGCCGACGCCGAGATCGCTGAGCTGGGCCTGCTCATGACCGGCGCTGCAGTGCGATGCCGAGCCGCAGCCGGGCCCGTTCGGCCCATGAGCGCTCCGGCCACGCCGCGCCGGCACCTGCTGCCGTTCGCGCATCCACGACCGAGCGCCGCCTGGAGACGCCTCGAGGCCTCGGGCGTCGTCACCACCATCGGCGCGGTGGCCGTCGCCCTGCTCATCTCGGCCGTGCTCATCTGGCTCATCGGCGGCGACCCGGTCGGCGCCTACGCCCACATCGTGCGGGCCTCGCTGGGCAGCGTCGGGGTCCTCTCCGACACCCTGGTGAAGGCCACACCCCTGATCTTCACGGGTCTCGCCTGCTCGGTCGCCTTCCGCATGCGGCTCTGGAACATCGGCGCCGAGGGCCAGCTGATGATGGGCGCCTGGGGCGCCTCCGCCGTCGTGCTCCTGGGCTGGCTCCCGGAGGGCACCTCGGGGCTCGATCTACATCCCGCTGATGATGGTCGCCGGCATGGCCTGGGCGCCCTGTGGGCCGGGCATCGCCGGCTGGCTCAAGGCGCGGCTCAACGTCAACGAGATCATCACCACCCTGATGCTCGTGTACATCGCCCAGAAGTGGCTGCAGTTCTGGTCGTTCGGGCCCTGGAGCGAGGGCGGCTTCCAGATGTCGGCCCGCTTCCCGCGCGAGGCCTGGCTGCCGCGTCTGACCGACTACAGCCGCGACGTGCCCGACTTCGCGGGCCTGACCGTGCACCTCGGCTTCGTGTTCGCGGTCATCGCCGCGGTCGCGGCTGTGGTTCTTCCTCAACCGCACGCGCAAGGGCTACGAGATCCGGCTCATCGGCGACAACCCCCGGGCGGCCCGGTACGCCGGCATCGACATCGGCCGCACCATCATCCTGGTGATGCTCATCTCCGGCGCCCTGGCGGGACTCGCCGGAGCCACCGAGATCGGCGGCGTGGTCCATCGCCTGCAGGACAACTTCTCGCCCGGCTACGGCTTCACCGGCATCATCGTGGCCTTCCTGGCGCGCTTCAATCCGCTCGGTGTCGTCGTCGCCGCCATCGCCTTCGGCGCGCTCATCCTCGCCGGCCGTGAGATCCAGCCGGCCGGCATCCCGGCCATGATCCAGGGCATCATCCTGTTCTGCGTCATCGCCAGCGACGTCTTCCTGCGCTACCGCGTGCGGGTGGTGCGACGGTGAACCTCGAGCTGGCGCTGGCGGCCGGCATCGCCTCGGGCACCGTGCTGCTCTTCGCGGCCATCGGCGAGCTCTTCGCCGAGCGCTCCGGGCATCATCAACCTCGGCGTCCAGGGCATGATGTTCGTGGGCGCGCTGGTCGGCTTCAAGGTCGGTAGCGAGATCGACCCCTGGCTGGGTATCGTCCTGGCCATGGTCGCCGGCGCGCTGCTGGCGGGACTGCACGGCATCGTCACCATCCACCTGCAGGCCAACCAGATCGTGTCCGGGCCTGGCCCTGACCTTCCTGGGCACCGGCGTGGCCCTGGTGCTGGGCGAAGGCCTGCCCTCGGGCAGCCCGGCGCTGCTGCCGGTCATCAGCGTGCCCCTGCTCTCGCAGATCCCGTTCCTCGGCGGCGTCTTCTTCACCGAGCAGTCGCATCCTGGTCTACGTCGGCTACCGCCTCGTGCCGCTGGCCTCGCTGTGGATCTTCCGCACGCGACCCGGACTGCACCTGCGTGCCGTGGGCGAACAGCCCAGTGCCGCGGACGCGCTCGGCGTCAACGTCTACCGCCAGCGCTACGCCTACATCATGCTCGGCGGAGCGCTGGCCGGCCTGGCCGGCGCGACCATCACCATGGCCCTGGTGCCCGGGTGGCATGCCGACAAGACGGTCATCGCCCAGGGCTGGATCGCCGTGGCGCTGGTCATCTTCGGCCAGTGGAGAGCCGGGACGCACCATGTTCGGCGCCTACATGGTGGCCTTCATCTTCCGGCTCACCATCGACCTGCAGGGCCAAGGACGCCCTGCTGGGCCTCCCCAACATCTTCTACGAGTACCAGCCCTCGACGTTCTTCCTGGGCATGCTCCCGTACGTGGCCGTCATCCTCGTGCTCGTCTTCGCCGCGAGTGAGGCCAACCGCAAACGCATCGGTGCCCCGGCCTCGCTGGGCACGCCGTACGTGCGTGGCGAACGCGGCCACTAGCGAGGCGGCGCCCGATGCCCACCGCCGTGCCGTGCTGCTCGTGGGGCGAGCCATTCTCGACGCGTCTGGGCCGAGATCGTGCGACCGGCTGCTCGCACGGGCGAGCACGGAGTCGTCACCGCTGCTCGTGTGGCGAGCACAAACCAGCACACTGGGGCGCAGGCTGGTCGACGATCGCTCGCGGGGCGAGCAAAGAGCCGGCCTTGCGCGCCGTGGCGGCTCGACCCGCTAGACCTCGACGGTGACGATCGGCTCCACCTGGCTGTGCACCTGGCGCAACACCGGTGCCATCTCGGCGAACATCTCCAGCGTCAGCGACTGCTCGCCGTCGGAGAGGGCGTCGTCGGGGTTGGGGTGCACCTCGACCATGATGCCGTCGGCGCCACCGGCCACGGCCGCCACGCGCCATCGGCGGCACCAGCCAGCGCTTGCCCGTGGCGTGCGAGGGGTCGACGATGACCGGCAGGTGGCGTGAGCCGGTGCAGCAGCGGCACCGCGGTCAGGTCGAGCGTGTTGCGCGTGTACGTCTCGAAGGTGCGGATGCCGCGCTCGCAGAGGATGACCTCGGGGTTGCCCGAGCTGACGATGTACTCCGCCGCCATCAGCCACTCCTCGATGGTGGCACTGATGCCGCGCTTGAGCATGACCGGGCGCTCGACCTTGCCCGCGGCCATGAGCAGCGGGAAGTTCTGCATGTTGCGCGCGCCGATCTGGAGGATGTCGGCGTACTCCGCCACGCAGCGGCATCTGGGCCGGCTCCATGACCTCGGTGATGACGGGCAGGCCGGTCTCTGCGCGCGCCTCGGCCAGGAAGCGCACACCGTCCATGCCCAGGCCCTGGAAGGTGTAGGGGCTGGTGCGCGGCTTGAAGGCACCGCCGCGCAGGACGGTGGCACCGGCCTTGGCCACGGCCGTCGCCGTGCGTCAGCAACTGGTCGCGGCTCTCGACCGCACAGGGCCCGGCCATGACCGTCAGCGAGCCACCGCCGATGGTCGTGTCACCGACCCTGATGACCGTGTCCTCGGGGTGGAAGTCGCGCGAGGTCAGCTTGAAGGGCTTGCTGATGGGCGTGACCGACTCGACGCCCGGGCAGCACGGCCAGGTGGCCCATGACCTGCTCCTTGCGCGGGCCGACGTCGCCGACGACGCCGATGATCACGCGCTGCTCACCACGGCTCTCGTGCGGCGTCAGGCCGTCGGCCTCGATGTGGCGACGGACCGCCTGGACCTCTTCCTCGGTCGCTCCGACCGACATCACGACCAGCATGCGGTCGACTCCTCTCGTCTGGGGTTGAGCTCAGGCGCCACGCGCCCGGTGGTTGGCTCTCAGTCTCGTCCCGGGACCTGGTGGAACAGAGCCGGGTCGGCCTCGCCCTGGAGTACGCGGATGAGCCCCGCCGGGCGCAGGCCCAGCGTGGCCCGGCCCAAGGGCCCCTCGAGCGTGAGCGAGTCGGTCGAGTCGGAGCGGGCGAGGATGGTCACCTTTGCCCCCGGGCGCAGTCCGCGCGCCTCCAGGTAGGAGACCAGGCCGCCATCCTCCTCCGCCGCCTCGGTGATGCGATAGACCGTCACGTGCGCGCCCGAATCGACCTCGCTCAGGGGCGTGCCTGGCGGCCGGGCAGCGGCCGCGGCTTCGTCGATGGGGTTGCCGTGCGGGCACGTCTCGGGATGGCCCAGCAGGTCGTCGAGCGCCGCCTCCACCCGCGGCGAGATGTGCGACTGCAGGAGGATGGCCTCCGGATCGGTCTCGGCCCAGGGGATGCCCAGCACCGACGCCAGCAGCCACTCGGCGAGGGCGTGGCGCCGGTAGATGGCATCGGCCTCGCGGTTGCCCTTGGGCGTGAGACAGACGTTGCGGGCCTCGCCGATGGTGACCAGGTCCGCTCCGGACAGGCGCCGCAGCATCTCGCTCGTGGCCTGGGGTGAGACCCGCATGCGCCGGGCCAGGTCGGCCGCGGAGAGCATGGGCCCACCCCGCGACTGGCGGATGGCCAGCAGGTAGGCCTGTTCGGCAGCGGAGATCTCCTGGCGAGCGTTGTTCATGGGCATGCTCCTACAGCATAGGCTGCGCGCTCGCTCATCGAGCGTCCCCCATGCGCCAGACGCGCTCGATGGCCAGGCTCGTCGCCTCGCCCTCGCTCGAAGCGCGCCGGGCCCGGATCGCGCAGCGACAGCTCTCCCAGCTCGGTCTCGAGCCGGTAGTCGGTATGGGTCCCGCGGAAGCGCACGTCGACCACGCGCGCGCGCAGCGGTCCGTCGAAACGGACCCAGTCGGGCCGCACCAGGTAGCGGCCGGCACCGTTCGCGCCGGGGACGTCCACCTCCCCGTCGATGAACGAGGCCAGACCCGTCAGCCGCGCCGCCCATTCGTCGACCGGTCGCGCGTAGACCTCGCCGGGGCGGTCGACCTGCACCACCTCGCCGTCACGCATGAGCACCACCCGGTCGGCCACCGCGAGGGCCTCCTCCACGTCGTGCGTGGCATGGATGGCCGCGGCACCATCGGCGTGCATCCGGTGCGCCAGCTCCGACTGGAGGTCGGCCTTGAGCACGGTATCGAGGTGCGCGGTGGGCTCGTCGAGCAGGTACACCGCCGGACGGCGGGCCAGCGCCCGGGCCAGGCCGACGCGTTGCTGCTCACCACCCGAGAGCTGCGCCGGCCGGCGACCGGCGAGATGGCCGATGCGCACCTGCTCGAGCAGCTCCGCGGCCCGGGCTCGTGCCTCGGCCGACCCCAGACCTGCCCGGCGCATGGGGTAGGCCACCGTCTCGGCCGCGTCCATGTGCGGCCACAGGCCGTAGTGCTGGAAGACCATGGCGATGGGTCGCCGCTCCGGCGGCGCGCTCGATTTCGGCCGACCCGACGAGCACGCCCTCGAGGCGGATCTCACCGGCCGAGAGCGGCAGGAATCCGGCGATGGCGTAGAGCAGCGTCGTCTTGCCCGAGCCCGAGGGGCCCAGCAGCGCCACCGTCTCTCCGGCCTCCACCACCAGGTCCACGCCGCGTACCGCGGGCGCGTCACCGTAGCGCACGACCAGGCCACGAGCCTCGACCGCCGGCCGGTCCGGTCCGCCCGGTCCGCCCGGCGCGCCGAGCCGGCAGATCCGCTCACCGCCGCCACCCGATGCGCTCCAACGCGCCGATACGGCTCAACAGCGGCAGCGCCGCCACTGTCACCAGCAGCGCGAGCAGGAGCGCCAGGGCCGCGGTCGGACCGACCTCGCCGAGCTGTTGCAGATTGAGCACCACGACCGCCAGTGTGGCGGACCCGGGCCCGTAGAGCAGGCTCGACATCGTGACCTCGTGCAACCCGAACATGAACACGATGAGCCCACCCGCGATGATCATCGGCCGCAGCAGCGGCAGCACGATCGTGCGTGTCGTCGTCCAGGCCCCGGCCCCGGAGACCCGGGCCGCGCGATACGAGTCGGCCGGGATGGCGTCGAGCCCAGAGGCCACGGGCCGATAGCCCAGGGCCCAGAACTTGGCCAGGTAGGCCACGAGGATGATGAGCAGCGTGTTGCGCAGCGAGACCCCGTAGGCCAGGAGCACGGCCACCGCCAGCGTCGAGCCCGGCAGGGCGAAGGTCAGGCCCAGCAGGCCCCCGGTGAGGCCGGCGCCCTGGCCGCGGCGCGCCAGCACGGCCAGCGCCGCGAGGGTGATGACGCCCACCGCGGCCGCGGCAGCCAGCACGAGGCTGTTGCCGAGGGCTTCGAGCGTGCGCGGGTCGAGCACCTCGCGGAAGTTGTCCAGCGTCCAGTTGGCCGGCACCGGCGCCAGGCCCGGCGCACGAGCCAGAGCCGTGACCAGCAGGCCCAGCAGCGGCAGGATGACCACCACCGTCACCACCGCCCAGGCCACCACGCCGCCGACGAGCGCACGCGGCCGCACCCGCCGGCGCCCGCCGCCTTCCTCCACGGGACCGGGGGTCGTCTGCGCGACCGCGCCGAGCGGCCCGCTGAAGGCGCCCGAACGATCGCTTCGTCGGCGCTCCAGCAGCCAGTCGCCGAGCGCGATGACGGCCGCGGCGCCGACGGCCAGCACCACCGCCAGGCCGACGGCACGCACGAACGAAGCCGGATCGGCCGAGAAGGCGAGATCGCGGTAGATGCGCGTGGTCATGGTCGTGAAGCCGGCGGGGATGCCCAGCACGGCCGGCACGCCGAAAGAGGTCACGCTGAGCACGAAGGCGATGGCCGCAGCGCCCGCCAGCACCGGCCGCAGCAGCGGCAGCGACACGCTCCGGAACGCCTCCACGGCCCCCGCGCCCGAGGCGCGGGCGGCGCGTTCGAGATCTGGCTCCGCGCGCGCATGCAGTCCGGCCACGACGATGAGGTAGGCGATCGGCGCGGCCTCCACGCCCATGACCATGACGATGCCGACCGGGCCCACGAGCGCCGGAGCGGCCAGGCCGAAGACGTCGTCGAGCAACCCGCCGGGCCCATAGGCGTTGAGCCAGCCGAGCGCGGCCACGTAGCCGGGCACGATGAGCGCGAGCAGCATGGCCAGGCGCAACCCGCGCCGGCCGGGCACGTCGGTGCGCTCGGTGAGCACGGCGATGACGGCCCCGAGCGCCACCGCCAGCAGTGTCGCGAGCGTGCTCGTCCAGAGCGAGGCCCAGACGGCCGGGCCGGCGGAAGCCACCGCCTCGAGCAGCGCCGGCAGTCCCTCCTCGAGGCTCGTCCGCAGCAGCGTCCACAGCGGCAGCACCACCAGGATGCCGGCGGCCACGAGCAACACGACGACCGGCGTCCAGCGCCGCACCAGCCCTCCCGGGTCGCGTCCGAGCCGCCCGTCGAGGACGGGCCCTCCCCCGCGCGGCACGCTCGTGGCGTCAGTCACCGAAGATGGCGTAGAACTCCTCGAGCAGTCGGGCCTGGCTGCCGTAGAGCTCGTCCCAGTCGGCCGTCACGACGGTGCCCTGGTACGGCCACTCCACGTCGTCGCGGACGGGCTGCCACCCGGTGCTGGCGATGGCGGCCTGACCCTCGGGCGAGACGAGGAAGGCCTGGAAGGCCGCGGCCGCCGCGGGGTCGTCGCTCTCGGCCACGACGGCAGCCGGGCTGAAGAGGGCGATGGCCCCGGGCTCGGGCCAGATCATCTCGATGGGCGCACCCTTGGCCACGTTGGCGCGCGCGATCTGGTCGAGCGTGATGCCGCTCTGGTAGATGCCTTCGGCCACACCGGTCACGACGTCGACCGGCGACTGCACGATGGTGGCGCCGTTGTCCTTCAGCGCCTGGTAGAACTCCATGCCGTACTCGTCAGCGGTGGCGAGGTAGCCCAGCGCGGCGAAGGCGGAGCCGGCGAAGCCTGGATCGGGCATGACCACGCCCTCCGCCTCGGCCAGGTCGGCCCAGGAGGCCGGTGGGTCCTCGACCTCAGCGCCCGCGACCAGCACCAGGTTGAGCAGGCGTGTGCCCACGAAGGTGTCGCCCTTGAACTCATCGGGCACGACCTCGAAGACGTCACCCTCCAGCGGTGAGAGCAGCCCTTCTGCCTCGTAGCGCTGGACCGACAGCGGGTCGGTCATCCAGAGCACGTCGGCAGCGATACCGCCGGTGCGCTGCTCGGTGGCGATGCGCGCGTCGAGCTCGCCGGTGGGCAGGCGGAGGACCTCGACCGCGAGGTCCGGGTGGGCCTCGGCCAGGGCCGTCAGCACTGCGTCGACGGTGTCCTGCGTGACGGAGGTGTAGACGGTGACCTCACCGGCCACGGGAGTCGGATCGTCGGGCGACGATTCGGCCGCGGTCGAGAGGGCCGCGGTGGAGAGGGCCAGAGGCGGCGGTGACGGAGGCGACGAGCAGGCGTGAACGGGGGGCAGTCATGGGGATATGGGACTCCTTGGTGCGCATCGTGGCGAGCCGCGGCACCTCCCCGTCGATCCCGGCGGAGCCGGGCATCTCCAAGCCGCCCTCGCGGGGCTTATCGAACCCGAGGGTATCAGGCTCCGTGCGGGGCACCCTCGGGCCATTCCTCCCTCTCGCTCAGGTCGCCCGGCACCACCTCGTCAAGCCAGCCTGACGGTGACCTGGTGGCGCCCCGCGGCGGCGGCCCTCGATGGCGAGCCTAGAACGAGGAGTCTCGCACCAGCCGGCCCAGGTCAAGGCGGTCCACCGCCCGCAGTGCCGGCCACTGGCAGAGCAGGCCCACCACGATGATGGCCACCGCTGTGAGCAGCAGCGTCATCGGCCGCATGTGCAGCTCGAACGAGAACATGTCCGAGCTGAAGGTGTCCATGAAGACCCACGCGAGTATCCAGCCGAAGACGAGCCCGGGCACGAGGCCGATGAGCGTGAGCAGCAGGTTCTGCACCGTCACCATCGAGCCGATGGACCGTCGCGACAGTCCCAGCGTGCGCAGCACGGCCAGCTCACCCTGCCGCTCGGAGATGTTGGCCGTCATGGTGTTGTAGATGAGCGCGAAGGCGAGCACGCCACCGAGCACGATCATCACGCCCACGAAGGCGTAGAAGAGGCCCATGAAGTCCTCGACGAGCTGATACAGGGCGTCCGAGTCGACGAAGGCAGCGACGCCCTCGACCGCGCTCAGCGGCGCGCGCATGGCCCCGCCCGTCCACCCCCTCGTCGAAGGTGAGCATGAGCAGGTTGACCAGGTTCGCACCCTCGGGCAAAGACGTCCCGAGCGTCTCCTCCGCGGCCGCGACGGCGTACGGCAACGAGGCATAGGCATAGGTGCCCAGCGGCTCGTCGACGAAGCCCGCCACGGGCACGTCCTCGAGCGTGAGCATGCCGGCCACCTCGAGCGTGACCAGGTCGCCGGCCCCGATGCCAAGCTCGCTCTTGAGGGCCTCGCCCAGGACCACGCCCTCGGTCGGGACCGGCAGCGGCGCGCCGTCGCTGCCGAGCAGCACGTGCAGCTCGGCGTCCGCCTGGAGCGCGGTCAGCGTCGTCGTGTACGAGCCCTCGGGCCCGACCACCGAGACCGGCGCCACGAAGGCCTGCTCGATCTCGTCGACGCCGTCGATCGTGGCCACATCGGCCGCGACCTCGTCGGCAGCTCGGCCGGCGAGGTGGAGCTGCGCGTCGTATCGCTGGATCTCCACGAACTGCTTGTCCAGCAGCACGTCGATGGTGTCGATCATGCCCCACGAGACGACGATCAGCATCGTCGCGAGCATCACGCCCACGATGGAGGCCAGGCTGCGCCGGCGTGCCCGGCCCAGGCCGCGGATCGCCTGCCGCCAGCGCACGGGCAGGTCGCGCAGCGGCGGGATGAGGCGCTCGAAGACCGATTCCCCGCCGCCGCCGGGGGGCAGCTGCCCGCGCATGGCCGTGGCGGGTGAGATGCGACCCGCGCTCCGTGCCGGGAACCAGGCCGCCAGGAGGCCGGTGAGCACGCCGGTGACGAAGCCCACGACGATCGTCTCGAGGCGGATGTCCACCACGGCCGCGGGGATGCTCAGGGCACCGGTGTAGAGGCGCGTGATGGCCTCCGCGAGCAAGCCCCCGATGACCACGCCCACGATCGAGGCGACCACGCCCACGACCAGGCCGATGGCCGCGTAGTGCCAGGTGATGGTGCGGCGCTTGAAGCCGAGCGCGCGCATCGTGCCGATGTTGGCCGTCTGGCCGGAGATCATGCGACCGAGCATCACGTAGGTGGCGAAGGCGGCGGCGATGAGGAAGAAGGCCGGGAACATCACCGACATCTCGGCGAAGCCGGTGACGTCCTCCTGCAGGGCGGCGTTGGAGGGCTGCTCGTCGAGCGTGTAGGCATCGAAGGCGCCCGCGGCCAGCACGGCCTCACGCGCAGCTTCGACAGCTTCGGCCGAGGCGTCGTCGGCCAGCCGGAAGAGCACCTCCGAGCGCTGGGCGTCAGCGGCCAGCGACGCCACGAACGGCTCCGGCGCGAAGATGACGCCGAAGTCGTCGGGCAGCACCAGGACCTCCTGGCGGCTCTTGGCCGGCCAGAGGTACTCGGGTGAGGCGGCCACACCCAGCACCTCCACCTCGGTCCAGCCGTCGGGCGTGGAGACGGAGAGCGTGTCGCCGACCCCGAGGTCGAAGTGGCCAGCCATGTGCTGCTCGACGACCACGCCGTCGGGCACGGCCGGATCGAGCGTGCCGCCCTCGGTGATGACGATGTCGTTGACCGGGGCGTGGCCGGAGACGGGCATGCCCACGACACGGCCGATCATGGTGTGGCCCTCGCGCGGCCGGAAGGGCACGTCGGCCACGGTGCGTGTGGTCGACGACCTGACCTCGTCGACCTGGTCGCCCGCGGCCCGGATCTCGTCCGCCGGGCCGCCGACCGCGGTGACGTGGGCGAAGCCGGTCTCGCGGTACATGTGCTCGTACGAGCCGGTGAGGTTGAGGTAGGCATCGAACGAGGCGTTGAACATGCCCACGCCCAGCGCGATGACCACGGCGACCGAGAGGAACTGCGCCGGGCGGCGCCGGATCTCGCGCCAGAGCGCCCGCGACAGGATGCTCACCAGTGCAGCTCCGCCGCGTCGGCCGGCTCAGGCTGGAGCGTGTCCTCCACGATCGAACCGGAGTGCAGATGGATGACGCGGTCGGCCATCCTGCGATGGCCGAGTTGTGTGTGACCAGCAGCACCGTCGACCCGAACGTGCGCGCCGCGCTGCGCAGGACAGCCAGCACCTGCCGGCCGGTCTCGAGGTCCAGCGAGCCGGTGGGCTCGTCGAGCAGCAGCACCGTGGGCCGCTTGACCAGGGCACGGGCGATGGCCACGCGCTGTTGCTCCCCGCCCGAGAGCAGGCTGGGGAAGCGGTCCGCGCGGTCGGCCAGGCCGACCTCGGCGAGCGACTCGGCAGCGTCGTTCTCCCCTGCCCCGACCAGCTCGCCCACGAGGCGTCACGTTCTCCAGCGCCGTCAGGGTGGGGATGAGGTTGAAGAACTGGAAGACGAAGCCGACCTTCTCGCGGCGGTACTCGGTGAGCGCGTCTTCGTCGAGGCCGGAGACGACCTCGCCGTCGACCGCGATGGTGCCCGCGGTGACCGGCTCGATGCCGCCGATGAGGTTCATCAGCGTCGTCTTGCCCGAGCCGCTGGGACCCAGCACCACCACGAACTGCCCGCGCTCGATCCCGAGTGAGGCGTCCTTCAGGGCATGCACCGCGAGCTCGCCCTCACCGAAGGTCTTGTCCACGTCGTCGAGGCGGATGACCGGGTCCGCGGCGGGAGGCGCCGGGGATGCCGCGATGGTGGCGGGTGCGGTGGTCATGGTGTCTCCTCCCCTGGCGGACTGAGCAGCGCGATGAGGGTGTCGGCGACGGCGGCCGCGTCGATGTTCGGGTCGGCCATGCGCTGGATGAGGAAGCCGTCGAGCAGCGCCGCCAAGCACCGGCGTCAGTCGAGCGGCGTGGATGTCGGCGCGGACGACGCCGCGCTCCTGGGCGACCTCGAGTCGCGGGCCGAGCATCTGCCGCCCACGAGCCCGATCACCCCGCCCATGGCCTCGGCCACGCGCCGGGTCGCGCAGTCGCCTGCAGCATGGCCTCGGCCATGAGCACGCCGGTCTCGGTCTTGAGGTCGAAGCGGTCGATGCAGCCCCATCACGCGGTGGATGGACTCCGGGAAGCGGGCGGTCGTCGAGCAGCTCCTCGATGAGCCCCTGGATCTCCGGCGTCAGGCGGGCCATCACCGCCTCGCGCACGCAGCGTGTCGATGGAGCCGAAGTGGTAGTGCACCAACGCCTGGTTGACGCCGGCCCGGTCGGCCACCGCGCGGGTGGTCACCGCACCCCAGCCGCGCTCCACGATGAGCGATGCCGCAGCGCTGCAGCAGGCGGCGCCGGGTGACCTCGCCGCTGGGAGGCTTGGGTGCCGTTGGTTGGGCATTCGCTTTAGGCATATGCCCAAGGATAGCAGCGCGACGCAAGCCGGGCCGCCCGACCCGGCTGGGTCTAGGAAGCGGTCAGGCCCTCGTCGCAGCGGTCCCAGTCGACCGCGCCGTCGACCCACTCCGGGCGCAGGCAGTCGAGCGGTGGCTCGGTGGGCTCCGGCGTGTCCTCGGCCATCATGCCGAAGGGCTGGCCCTGCAGTCGCGATTCGGCCGGCCACGGGATCCAGTCGTCGGGCCGCTCAGGCTCGGTGGCGGTGACGTAGAGCGCGACGGCCGCGCCATCGGGCGAGACCTGGCCCAGGATGCTCAGGGTCTGGCCGCTGACCGGCACGTCGACCGCGGCATCGAAGGCGCCGTCCCCCTCCGCTGCGCTCCAGGTGCCCTCGGAGATGATCTCGCCGGGACCGTTGACGAAGAGGGCGCCGCTGGGCTGGAAGGCCCACACGGCACCGCCGGGTTGGGCCTCGATGTTCCAGCGGCCGGTGACCGGGTGTTCCTCGGCGGCGAGGACGTTGACGGCGACGGCGGCGAGCAGCAGCCCGGCAGTCGCGATGGCCGCGAGCGAACTCCGGCCGAGCGTGGTGCGCATCATGATGGCGACACCCTAGCAGGCCACGGCCAAGGAGCGGTCAAGAAGCCAGGGCGGTGTTCGAGATGCACTTCCCGCCGATCATCTTCGTCGTTGCGAGGGGGCGAATTACAACGCCCCTCCGACGGGAGGGGCGTTGTGCGCTTGACTAAGCGTGTGACCGAACGCTAGTTCGAGTACCGTCTAGGCCGTCGACGCACTTGGGCAGGAAGTCGTCCGGCTTGTATCCGGGTGCCACCAGCGCCTCGAAGATCTTGTCCGGCTTCGCCTCGCCCGCTGCGTGGACGACGCCATAGAAGTCGCCGTCGGACTTCCAGGTCTTGTTCGGCTCGTCCTGGTGCATGTAGTGGTTCGCCAGCACCTTCAGTCGCGCTGGCTTGCAGCGGCAACGTCGACGACGATGACGACGTACGGGTTCGTGTCGCTGCTGGTCGCGTGGCAAACGACGTACTTGTGAAGGCCGTCGTCTGCGGGCGTGGCGGCCGCGGGGGCGGCCATGGCGCCGGCGAGCGCGACGGCTCCGGCGATGGCGAGGATCTTGCGCATAGGTTTCCTCCTATGCATTGGGGCAGGCGGACGATGACGGCACCCCGGGCCTCATGGGGGCCATATGGCCCAGAGGTACCGGGCCAATAGGACCATTGTGCTACGTGAGAGGGAGTCTCGTCACCCCGAAGTCGCGAGAGTGAGCCACCCTATCCGTGGCATCCTGTCGACGGCTGCCCTCGGGCCGCCCTACAGCCCAGCCTTACCCGAAGGAGCCCTGGTTGGACGATCGCCTGACCGCCCTGCTCGGCCGCGCGCTGGACCCTGCCGCCACCGCTCCGGGCCTGCCGCTCTTCCACGCCGGCCGCTGGCTGGCCGACGATGCCGAGCCGGTCGCCCGCGTGGCCGCCGCCTTCCTCGTCACCCTGCCGGGCCCGCATCACCCGGACCACGCACGCGCCCGGACGATCCTCGCCGAGCCACCCGCGGGCACCGACGAGATCGTCGCCTTCTACGAGCGCGGGTTCGAGCGCATCGAACGCGAGCTGCGGACCGCGTTCGGGGACGACCCGGCGGTCGCCGCTCGCTGGGACGCGAGCCATCGAGGCGCTCGGCGCGGCCACCTCCGCGGACGAGGTGGCCGAGGCCATGTGGCGGCGCTCTTCCCGCAGGCCGTCGGCATCCGCCATCACGAGAACGCCCAGGTCAGCGCCTTGCGCCACGCGCGCACGGTCGAGATCGACGCGCTCGCGGCGCGACCCCATCGACGGACCCTGCGCGTGAGGTGCTCTTCACCTCCAACGTGCTGCTGACGGTGCCCGACGCGTCCACCGACATCGACGCGCTGCCCTACCCCGCCGAGCTGCGCGAGGCCATCCGCGCGGCTGCCGCCGAGCCGCAGCGCTACTGGTTCGACCACCCCATCCAGATCGGCGTGGAACCGGCGGCCAACGAGCTGCTCTACGGCCTGCGCGGCCTCGACGAGGCGGTCGCGGCCGAGCCCGCCGGCGGGCGCGTCACCTGCCTGCTCTCGGTCAGCGTCACCCACGACGGCCTGGCGCCCGATCGCACGCGCCTACGTCGAGGCGGAGCTGCGCGCGCGACGGCCGACTGCGAGCACCTCGACGTCGTCGTCGTGACCGAGGACGACACCCGCCGGCTCGTCGACGAGGTCCTGGTCCCGGCGCTGGCGAGACCAGAGGGCCGATGCGGCCGAAGGCCTCCGCCGCGTGGTCGGCGTCGACGGCCGCTACGGTCGCCACTACACCTTCCTCAAGGCCGTGGCCGCACTCTGGCAGGTGGCGGTCGACCGAGACGTGCGCGCCACCTTCAAGATCGACCTCGACCAGGTCTTCCCGCAGGACGTGCTCCTGGCCGAGACCGGCGCGACGATGTTCGGGCACCTGCGCACCCCGCTGTGGGGCGCCACCGCCCGGGCTCACGACGGCACGCCCGCTGGAGCTGGGCCTGCTGGCCGGCGCGCTCGTCAACGAGCGCGACATCGACCGGGCCTGTTCACGCCGGACGTGCCCATCCCCGAGCGTCTGCCGGCCCTCGACGAGCACGTCTTCTTCAGCGGGCTGCCGCAGTCGATCTCGACCCGCGCCGAGATGATGGAGCGCTACGACGGACCCACCATCGACGGCCAGACGCGCGCCCTCGAGCGCGTCCACGTGACCGGCGGCACCAGCGGCATCCGCGTCGATGCCCTGCGCCGGCATCGGCCCTTCACGCCCACGTGGGTCGGCCGCGCCGAGGACCAGGCCTACCTGCTCTCGGTGCTCGGCGGCGGCAGCGAGCGTCGTCTGGCCTATGCGCACGCCGCCGGGCTGGTCATGCGCCACGACAAGGAGGCCTTCGCCGGGCCGGCGATGGCCGCTGCCAAGATCGGCAAGCTCATCGGCGACGACGTGCGCATCCTCGTCTTCTCGGCCTACGTCGACGCGCTCGCCGGCGCGCGGCGCCGACCGGGCCGCGCTCCATCGGCTGCTCGACCCGTTCACCGGCTGCTTCGCCTCGGCCACGCCGCAGACGCTGGTGCTGCTGCGTCTCGCCTTGCGGACGCTGCGGCTGTTCGCATCGGGCCAGCCCGACGACGCGCGCGAGTACGCGCTCGATGGTGCGCGCCGGCTGGCCGCAGAGCTCGATGCCCACGGCACGGCCGCCTTCGCCGCGCCCGAGCTGGCGCTCGAGCGGGCCGCCTGGGACGCCTACTACGACGCGGTCGACGCGGTCGAGCAGGACGATGACCTCGCGGCGGCCGCGGCGTCCATCCTCGATGCGTGCCGCGTGAGCGCCTGAGGCGCAACCTAGGGACACAGCCGCTGGCCGGGCGAGCGACTTAGCCCGACCGTCGGGCACATGAGCATCTGGAGACGCCTCGTCGGTGGCGGCGACGAGACCATCGCACGCGCCCGCCGGCCGCAGACCGCCGCGGCCGACCTCGACGAACCGCCCAAGCAGGGGCTCGACTGGCTGGGGCGCGAGCCCGAGGCGAATGCGCCCCTCCTCTACCGGGCACTGCTCCTGCTCGCACGGCTGTTCCTGTTCGGCCTCTGCCGCCTGCGAGTCCAGGTCACCGGCCGGCAGCACCTTCCGCCGGCTGGCTGCATCGCCGTGGTCGCACTCCACCGCAGCTGGGTCGACCCGTTGCTCGTGGTCGAGGCCCTGCCGCGCGAACCGCGGCCATGGTTCCTCGGACTCGGGCCCCCGTCCTTCGACCGCCGCTGGAAGGAGTGGCTGCTGCGACGCACGGGCGGTCTGCTGCCCGTCTGGCGCGGCAGCGGTGACCCGTCGGTGCACGTCCGCTCGGCGCAGGCTGTCGTCGACCACGGCGGCGTGCTGGCCCTGTTCGCCGAGGGGCGCATCGGTGGCCCGCCCGACGCTCCGGGGACGATGCGTTCGGGCGCGGCCCTGCTCTGCCTGCGGACCGGCGCGCCCATCGTGCCCATCGCGGTCTGCGGCGCAGACGAGCTCTACCGCGGCAAGCGGCATACGATTGGACATCCTGCCGGCGACGTCGCCACAGGAACTGCTCGGGGATGCATGGCATGGGAGTCCCGAGCCGGGCACGCGCGACGAGCTGCGCGCGGCGCGTACGCTCACCCGAGCCCTTTCCGACCGGATCGCCCAGGCCGTACGCGCGTCCTACCCCGAGACGGTCGACCCACCGACGCGGCCCCGTCGGTGGCCCTGGCTCACGCGACTCATGCGCTAGCGGCCGTGGACGTCAGGCCGTGAGCGGATCGAGTCCGAGTGCCTCCGCGACACCCTGGAGCGCGGCGCGCTCAGGCGTCGTTGACCATCACGCCACCGCGGCCCAGGAAGCCCTGGTCTTCCTTGCCGGCCTGGGCCACCGTACGAGCGATGTCGAGCAGCCAGCCCTTGTAGCCGGCGGCCTCCTCGGCCGTGGCCTTGGCGTCGAGCAGCGCAGCCACTCGACGCAACACGATGATCGACTCGTCGAGCGCCCCGGGCGCAATGGCGCGCTCGACGTAGTCGGGGAACACGTGCTCGGCCTCGAGTTGCCCCTGGAGCCAGACGAGCAGCGACGTCACGAGCGTGTTGCCCACGTACGCGGGTTGACTCTTGAGCACGAATGCGGCCGCTGCGTAGCCTTCGCTGACGGTCTCCTCCTTGCGGCCCAGGCTGGCCGCGGAGATGGCCCTGGCCGCGGCCCCCAGGGAGGTGCGAAGCAACTCCTGCTCTTCTTCGGCTGTAGTCGGCGTAGACGGTCATGGCAGCCTCGAAGGTAAGGGTTCCTGGCGCAAGCCTAGCGGGCGCAGGCATCCGAGCGGGCGACCATGTGGGTGCCGATGGGTTCGCCCACGTGGTCGGCCACCACCGAGCATTTCACCTTGAACAGGAAGTAGACCGGCGCATCGACGTCGCTGAGCGACTCGAAGTTGCCCTGGCCCTTGGCGATGATGAGGTCCGCCCGCTCGAAGCGGCGGCGAAACGCCGGGCTGCAGTCGTCGAGGAGCGTGCCGGGTGCATCGGTGCCGTTGTCGATGACCTCCACGATGTCGGTCAGGCCCACGGTCAGCGCGTCGGCCCGGGTGGCGTCGTTGAGGATGGGCCGTCCTCGCACCGCGAGCGTGACCTTTGCGGTCGGCAGCTGCTCGATGAGCAGGCGGTCAAAGACGATCTCGCCGCAGTTGTCGGCGAGATAGAGGATCTCGTCGGCAGCCTCGACGTCCCGACGCAGGTCGTCGACCAGTCCATGGACCGGCTCGCCGAGCGCTTGCTCGACCGCGGTCCGAAGCGCGTCCGCGGGCAGGTGCCCGTTGACGCCGAGGTCGATGATGTTGCCCGCGATGGCCAGCTTGACGGCCAGGCCGAAGGGATCGTCGGCCGCGGCCAGCCGCGCCCGCATCTCCGGCAGCAGTCCCAGCACCATCTCGTTCTGGCGGTCCTTGTCAGCGCGGTACGGGTCGTCGGTGCCGGTGATCTCGCGCAGCCGGCGGTGGAGGTGCTGGCCCAGGGCCGGCGGCGAGCAGCTCCGGATCCGCCTGTGCCGTCCACACCAGCATCTCCCGCAGGACCTGCTGGTGCACGGCCACGTCGTCCGACACAGCACGGCTGGCGTCGAGCGACTGGCGCACCAGGCACGGGCTGCAATCGAGAGCTGTCTTCATCGTTCCCCCATCATGAACCCGGGATCCTACGCCTGGGGGCGCGGCCCGTGACGCCGGCGTGGGGACCGGTTCGCGGCCGGCGACGACCCCTGGACGACGGCCCTGGGCCGAGCCGCCCTGTGCGCCGCGGTAGCCCGAGCCACCCTGCGCGCCGCGGCCGGACAGGCGTTCGCCGGGCAGGACCTGCCCATGGCTGCCTCGCGCATCGATGCTGCCCGGCTGGCCCTGTGCGGCGCCCGCCGGTTGCGGACGACCACGGCCGGCCGAGCCTGCCCGACCTTGTCGAGACGGGCTGCCATCGCGGCTCGCGGGCCGAGCGATGCCGCGCGACTCGCGTCCGCCCACCCAGCCCTGGCTCGAGCCACCGCCGGTACGCGGCGCGCCGCGGCCGTCACGATGCGCGTCCGTCCGGTGCGGGCGTCCCTGCCGGGGGCGCGTGGTCACGATCGGCTCCGGCTGGTGCACGAGGCTGGGCTCGAAGCCGTGCACGACCTCGCGCTCGATCGAACGCTTGAGCAGCTTCTCGATCCCGGCCATGAGCTCGCGCTCGTCGCCGGACATCAGCGAGATGGCGGTGCCCTCCTGGCCGGCGCGCCCGGTGCGGCCGATGCGGTGGACGTAGTCCTCCGGCACCGTCGGCAGCTCGTAGTTGACGACGTGCGGGAGGGCGTCGATGTCGAGCCCGCGGGCCGCCACATCGGTGGCCACCAACACCTGCGCCTCGCCCTTCTTGAAAGCGGTAAGGGCACGCACACGCTGGTTCTGGCTCTTGTTGCCATGGATGGCAGCTGCACGGATGCCATCCTTGCCCAACTGCTCCGCGAGGCGGTTGGCGCCACGCTTGGTGCGCGTGAAGACGAGTACCTGACCCATCTCCCGGTCACGCACCATGTGCGCGAGCAGGTGGCGCTTGCGGTTCTTGTCGACCGGGTGCACGAGCTGGCGGATGGGCGCGGGGGTGGCATTGCGCGGCGCTACATCGATGGACTCCGGGTCGCGCAGCAGGTCGGCGGCGAGACGCCGGATGTGCGTGGAGAAGGTGGCGCTGAAGAGCAGCGTCTGCCGCTCCCGAGGGAGCTGCTCGATGATGCGCTTGATGTCGTGGATGAAGCCCATGTCGAGCATGCGGTCGGCTTCATCGAGCACGAGGATCTCGACCGACGAAAGGTCGACCGTGCCCTGGCGCACGTGGTCGAGCAGGCGCCCGGGCGTGGCCACGATGATCTCGGGCCACTTGCGCAGCGAGCGCACCTGGCGGTCCATGCGCACGCCGCCGTACACCGCCAGCGAACGGATGGGCTGGTCGGCCGCCATACGTGCGCACGCTCTGCTCCACCTGGAGCGCGAGCTCGCGTGTCGGCACCACGACCAGGCCGCGCACCTTCGATGGCCGGAGGTGCGCGTGGCGCGCAGGCCGTCGAGCATGGGCAGCACGAAGGCGGCGGTCTTGCCGGTGCCGGTCTGGGCGCCCGCGAGCAGGTCGCGACCGCTGAGCACGACCGGGATGGCTCGCGCCTGTACCGGCGTGGGCTCGGTGTAGCCCTGCGCCTCGACGGCGCGAAGGGACTCTGGCGCAAGGCCAAGGGTAGAGAAGGTCAAGGTGTCTCCTGACAAGGCCCATCTCGCGACGTCGCGAGGGCCGGTCAGGGCATGAGGACTCGGGGGATGGTCACAGCTGAGGAACCAAGGCGCGGACCGGAGGCGCCCGTCGAGGTGAGGCCCAAGCATAGCCTGCCTCGCCGAAACGTGAACGGCCCGCCCCTGACGGGACGGGCCGAACGTGGTTCAGGTTCGTCGCGCGATCAGCAGGGGCCCGTGCCCGTGGCCACGATCTCGACGCTGGTGATCGTGTTGCCCGTGCCGCAGGCCTGGTACAGCGAGTCCACGCCCGCACCGCCGTGGTAGGTCGCATCCGTCATCGTGCCGACCCGGTCGTTGCCACGCGCGCCCACGAACTTGGCACCATGGAACATCTCTCCCACGCTGTCCGGGGCTGGACCGCCCAGGAAGCGGCCGCCGTACTTGTCGGCGACGCGGTCGTTGCCGGGCGCCACCGAAGAAGACGCCACCCGCCGTGACGAGCATCCGGCCCACGTAGTCGTCACCGGGACCGCCGCAAAGGACGTCGGCGGCGGTGACCGTGCCGTGCGGATACTTCTCGCCGGCAGGGTCGAAGGTGAAGGTGCAAGCTGGCTTGGCCGCTGCTGGCGCGGCACTGGCCGCGATCGCCGTGGCCACCAGCGCCACCGTGCTCAGCGCCACCGTCAGGCGCTTGACGTGGGAAACGTGCATGGGTCCCTCCCGTCGCCGGGGTGGCCGGCGGGATGGATCGGGGGGACGCCTGGTGACCACTCGTGCTCTGAAGATGGTACGCCGCCTCGGGACGCGCTTCAGCCCGATAGCGCGCATGAGAGCGTGACATGGCGCGCCCGCCGGGGCCCGAACTCCCGAGGCTCTGATCCGAAACCATGGGAGGTGTGAGCGGATGGCCGGCCAGAACGTGAGATCGGTCTCTATCGTCCGCTGCGCGCTGGACACCGGGAGGATGCATCTCGACGCACGTGGGAGGCTGCGACGCGCGGCCCACACCCTGGCCGCCGGGACCGCGCCGAGCCACTGGCGAACCCGACCCGCTGATGACGAAGGGGGACGACCATGCGTGCGTTGCGGCCGTCGCCGGCGGGGACCTTGACCATGGCACTGCCCGTCGGTGTTGCGGCCGTCGGAGCCAGGCCGAGGAGGACGCTGACTCCCGCTACACCCGGTTCACCGGGACGACCATCGAAGAGACGTGGCATCGCACCGACTTCGAGGAGTACGGCGGTGACGAGTCGGACGTGGGGGTGTCACGCCCTACGCCACCAGCGTCCTTCTAGCAGGGCGACGAAGGGTCGTGGGTCAGGACGGGACGTGGCGTGGGCTAGGACGCTGGCTTCGTACAGTCCGTGCTCGTCGGCCACGGTGCGTACGACGGTCTATACGTCATCCTCGACCGCCAGGATTCCATCCTGCCCGACAGGAGCGCACGACGGGACTTCGTCGGCTTCATCTTCGAGGGCGAGTTGACGCCGATGCCAGGCCCAGTGGAGCCACCCACCGAGCAGTCGCATCGCGCCGGGTCAGCGTTGCCGGGGCCACGAGCACGGGAGCGGGCGGCGCTGATGGCTCATGTTCCGGCCGTACCGAACCCTCGCGCCGGGGCCGACCAGTGATCCCTGCTCCGGTTCACCGTCGCCCTCGAGGGTTCGAGGCTCTCATTGGGGCGGGTCGAGAGACTCTGCGTCCCGCCCCGGCAGCCGATGTGACGCGATGGGCTATTCGGCGGGTGGCTCCGGGGACGGCGCCGCCGCCTGTTCGGGTGCGGCCGGCGACTGCGCCTGGTCGTAGACGAGGACGAGCAGCACGAACGCGGCCATGACCAGGCCGAGCCCGACGGCCGTGAGGTAGAGCGCGGCCTCCTGGTCGGGGAACAACCCGAGCACGACAAGGACCAATGCGGCGAACATGAGCAGCATGGGGGTCCACATGCCGGCCACCCACAGCACCCTCTTCGGCCAGGGATTGGAGGGGGACCAGAACTCAGCCTCGCTCGCCTGATGCTCGGGCGAGCGGCGGTTCACGATGGCCAGAACCCCGAACGTCGCCACGGCCAGCAGGCTCGACACGAACCAGAGCTCGTGGCCGGTGATGCCGTAGCCGCTGACGATCACCGGAGCGAGTCCGGCGATGATGACCCAGAGCCCGATCCAGACGACCGCACGAATGGTCACGATCTCGTTCGGGTCGCTCGGGCCGCCGCCCCTGATGGCGATGAGCGCGCCGAAGCCGACGAACACGCCGGCGATCTCGGCGAGCTGCGTGAAGGTATCCAATCCCTGCATGTCTCCCCCCTTGCAGGCCACAAGCGGCTCGGCGTGGCTCGGCACGGCCCAGGGCCGCTTTGGCCACGAGCCGCGTCGCGATGCCTCCGACTCCGTCAATTCTCCTGCCGGTGGCAAGCATCCAGGGAATCCCGTGAACGCCGCGCTCCCGAGGCCGAGAGGCCACACGCGCCGCGGTCCACATCGAGGCCTGACGTGCCCGGCTGGCCGAGCATGGCTTGCCGCACGGCACCGAGCCGCTGACCGAGAGCCGGCCGAGACGAGCGACCCGTGGCGCCAGGCCCGTTGGCGCGTTACCCCTCTGCCGGTTCCGCCGGCGGGTCGCCCAGCTCCGGCTGCATCGGCGTCTCGCCGAGTGGCTCACAGTACACAGCGCCCGAGATCCATCCCGTGGACGACGTGATGGGGTTCGCGTTCTTCTTCTGCGGCATCCGATGCTCCACACCAGGCAGCAGCAGGCGCCCGTCGGCGAGTTCTGCGATACCGGTCGCGGACCCATCGAAGTCAGGGCGGCCGATGCTGCACCACTCCCTCCCGTTCTCCGTTCGGATGATGTCTTCGCCGAGGACGTACACGGCGTCTCCCCACCGCACGGGGCGCACCCACGGCGAGGCTTCGGCGACCTGCTCCCAGGCCCGGCCATCGGCCGAGAACCACAGGCTGTTCGTCTTGAGGCTGGAGATGCCCAGCACGACCCCATCGGGCACCGAGGTGAGCGAGATGCGGCCCGGGTTCTTCCGGCCCGTGGTCGGCAACTTGACGTTCCGCCAGGCACCGCCCCATGAGCCTCGATGGAGCCTGGGCTTCCCGACCGTCGCGTCCATGGTCGCGATGAGAAGCTCTCCGTCGGGCAGCGTGGCCACCGCGGTGGCCACGGCCTTCTTGCGTACGTCACCGAGGGCAAGGCGCTCGTACTTGCCGCCCGATGCGCTCCGCCAAAGAGCTGGCGTCGTCTTGGGATAGCGGCCGGTGGCACCCGCGAGCAGGACCGCCTCGCCGGTCACATCGCGCCCGGGGAACATGGCGTTCTTGAAGACGATGGGCTTGGACCACGCGGCACCGTCCGGTGAGGACGAGAGGAACTGGCGGTTGCCGGCACTCGCGAGGACCTCGACGCCCCAAGGCGTCTCGACTACCCACGTCGAGTGCACTTCCTTGAACGGCAGCTCGTGCGAGGTCCACGACTCGCCATCGGTGGTCGTCCAGGCCAACGGCGTCCCGACGAACTCGGAGGTGACGACCACGACGCTCCCGTCTGGGGCCGACGGCGGCCCCGCCCGTCCACCAGTCCCTCTGCGCCGTCCACGGCGCATCCGTGAGTTCGGTCCACGCGGTCGCCGGCAGTAGCGGAGCAACCTCTTCATCCTGCGCGATCGCAGCGACCGCGGTGCTGGCGGCCAGGACCCCCGACAGCAGCGATGCCGCGGCGAAGCGTGACGAGCGCATGTTCCCCTCCGTGTGGCTCCACGCGGTCACCGTATCAGGGGTGTACCGGCGAGTTGGCACGAGTGCGCACGAGGCTAGCCGCCACGAGATGAGACCCGTTCGTCGATCGGTGGCAAAGCCGGCAACTCCGTATCTGCCACGACGATGAGCGCCTCACGCCATCCTCCCCGCTGGAGACAGGCATGAAGAAGCCCGCCCCTGTGCGGGACGGGCTTCGCGCTGGGTCTGCTTCCGGCCGCTGTGCGGCTCGACCTTAGGGTGCCGGATGCGGACCAGTGATCCAGTTCAGGACCGCCGGCACATCGACCCGCGAGCTGTAGCCCACGCCCTTGCAGTTGATGTTGGTCACGTACGAGTTCACGGCCAGGACGATGTTCGTATCAGCCTTCAGGTCTGGCCCACCGGAATCGCCGAAGCATGTCCCGCCCTTGCCCTGGCCTGGATTCAGCGACAGGCGCATCTTGTCTCCGCTGTGCTTGAACTCGCCTGAGACCAGCGTGCTAGGGGCGTACATGCGGTCGAACGGTCCGTCCCAGCGGTAGAAGGGTGGCGGCTTGGGCAGGTCGCTGCCCTTGATCTTCAACTGGTACTGGACGCCGTAGCCGACGAAGTCGATCTTGGCCTTGTTCTTGAGCTTGTCCACCAGACCCGGGGTCGGGAGTGTCGCCTTCGGCGAGATGTCCGCGGCCTCGTCGAGTACGACGACGCCCACGTCACGGTAGGCGAAGGCCGGCAGGCCCTTGCTGGTGGACGGGTACTTCTGGTAGTCCGGATGGGTGTATGCCGCACCGGCGATCGCGCCAGCGGGGTAGCTGACCTTCTCGTCGAAGAACGCGAAAGCCACGTCAGCGCCGTCGGTACAGTGGCCGGCCGTGAGCACCAGCTTCGGCCCGATGAGCGATCCGCTGCACATCCACCCACCGGTAGCGTCGAAGAACACCAGCATGCCCACATACGGATGATCGTCGCCGTCGGCCTTGCCGTTGGTGATGGCGCTGGCAGGCGTCGCGAACGACGCGACCAGCAACAGTGCCGTCGCGATGACGGCGAGAATTGCTCGCATGTCTCCCCCCTTTGCACCCCGTCACGGAACGAGGCCTCTGCGGACCGATGCTACTCCGTCTCAGATACCGCATCGCGTCGTCTCGTGCCAGCGCGTTGCGGGGCCGCACCGGATGGGTCGTGTGGCGGTGGACCTGAGAATCGCCGCCGGTGGCAGGACGGGCCATGCCTCGTGGCTTGGGCCGGCCCTGGAGGTCGTTGACCCCGTCCCTGAAGAGCACGGTAAGGCCAAGTCATGCATCGTGGCCAGCCGACATGCGCGCGGCGCTCGGGACTACTGCGGAGGGCCGCCCTCAGGCTCAGAGGTTGGCGCGCCCCGAGGGATCGGAGCGCGCACTGCCAACCATCGACATCGATGGTGTTCCGGAGTTGGTCGATCTTCTCCGTGCCGCATAGTCGAGGTATGGCGGCTCGTCCTACCTAGCGAGGACGGGTCTCCACAGTGGCAGCTCCATGTGCGCCGATCACAGCGCGACGCCGCCGTGCGTCGTCGTCAGGCGAGTGCGAGGGCACCAGCTTCCGATATGAGGCTTGGCACCGAGCCTGCGGGGGGTGGGTCGTCAACGAACCAATCCGGGAGGGCAGCCACGAGGTCGGGATCACCGAACACCTGGACCGATCTGTCTGCGA
Organism: uncultured Chloroflexia bacterium; assembly: GCA_963716815.1. Taxonomy (GTDB): domain Bacteria; phylum Chloroflexota; class Limnocylindria; order Limnocylindrales; family CSP1-4; genus JAFMJV01. Next base: position 52,549 of record CAVQUM010000003.1, on the reverse strand, counting down.
TGGCATCGCGCCAACTCCGGTGGCCCCTCGCGAGCGACAACAGCACCGTGACACCGGCCTCGACATAGACGTAGCGACTCTCGTCGAGCAGCGGATCCTCGAGACACCCATAGGGCTCGACGCCCCTCTGCAACACGATCCACGAGCGGCGCTCGTCTTCGCGTCGCATCGTGATCTTGACGATCGCTTGGCGGTCAGGCAGTCGGGCGGGGTCGATCCGCTTTGCGAGCCAGCCCCAGATGATCTCGGGATCGCGCTCGACCATGGCAGGATCCTCGGGCATCCACGCCTCGGCCCAATCCCGTAGGGAGAGCAGTGTCGGAACGAGCGCTTCGCCTGCAGTCGTCAGTCGATACGGTTCGGTGCGACCCGAACGCGCTTGTCGCGAGATGAGGCCCAGGTCTTCGAGCTTGTGCAGCTTGTCGGTGAGCACCGATCGAGAGATGTGACCCGGCAGCCCGGCGGCCAACGCGTTGAAGCCTTGCGGGCCCGCCATCACCAACTCCCGCACGATGAGGAAGCTCCAGCGGTCACCCAGGTGTTCGACGGCCTTGGTGAACGAGCAATAGTCGTCCTGTGTGCCCAGTCCCATGCCGGGCATTGTCCCATGGCGGCCGCGGTCTACCAGTTCTGTTTTCGGACTCGACCGCATCATCGGCGCCCGACAGCATCACTCACGGTCGGCAAACGGGGCGATCTCGGAAGCGGAGGATAATGAACGGTGAATGGGATCCAGAGCGAGCATCACGACGCGATCATCATCGGCGCCGGTCAGTCGGGCCTGGCAGCCGCGTTCCACCTCGCGCAGCAGGGCACGGACTTCGTCGTCCTCGAGAGTGCGGCACGAGTGGGCGATGCATGGCGTGAGCGCTACGACTCGCTGCGTCTGTACAGTCCGGCCAAGGCGGATGCCTTGCCCGGGATGCCATTTCCGCTGCCTGGTCACGTGTTTCCCACGGGCCATCAGATGGGCGACTACCTCGAGGCGTATGCGCAGCGGTTCAAGCTGCCGGTCCGGACCGGCGTCAAGGTCGTGGCACTCGAGGCAGACGCGGATGGATCGGGCGGCTACCTCGTCAGGACGGCTGACCGCGTGTTCCGCGCCCCGCAGGTGGTCATCGCCGGCGGCTACTACAGGAAGCCCCATGTGCCGGACTTCGCCACCGACCTCGACCCGGACATCCGGCAGCTCCACTCGGGGCACTACAGGAATCCGTCGCAGTTGGCCGACGGCCCCGTGCTGGTGGTAGGTCGGAGTCACTCTGGCGCTGACCTGGCACTCGAGGCGGTGCGGAATGGTCATCGCACCATCTTGTCCGGCCGTAGCCACGGGCAGCTGCCATTCTCGGTGGACAGTCGGACCGGGCGCTTGGCGTGGCCCGTCATCGAGTTCCTCGCATCGAACGTCCTGACCCTGGGGACGCCCGTCGGCCGCAAGGTCGCACCTGGGGTCAGGAGATCGGGTGCGCCCCTGCTGCGAGTGCGAGCCGTTGACTTGGATCGAGCCGGCGTGGAATCGATCGAAGCCCGCGTCGTCGGGGCCAAGCATGGCAAGCCTACCCTGGACGGCGGGCGGGAACTCGACGTGGCGAACGTGCTCTGGTGTACGGGCTTCCGCCCAGACTACGGATGGATCGACCTTCCCATCTTCGACGAGCATGACTGGCCGCTGCAACATCGAGGAGTTGTCGACTCAGCGCCGGGAGTGTATTTCCTGGGCTTGCCCTTCCAGTACGCCTTCACCTCGATGCTCGTGGCGGGCGCGGGGCGCGACGCAGCGTACGTCACCGCGCGGATAGCGTCTCGAGCGGCGTCAGACTTGCCTCTGGCCATGAGCACAGGCACGCTACCGTCCTGATCCGGGAAGCGGCTCCCTGGTCGAGGCGATGGCCATTGACGGGCGGGATCCTGGTGCACATCTCTCCCGCCAGCGCCGCCATGCTGTGGCGGTGAGGCTGCGGACGCCGCGGCGAGGAGAGGCCCTGCCTCATCACTGGGACGAGCACGACGATGTAGTGGGCTCGGGATATGGCGCGCCCGGAGGTGTCTGGGTTCACGACATAGGAGACAGGTGATAGGCGACAGGTGAGTCGGGACATCGGCGACAGTCGGTCGCATGTCGAAGCACCGGGTGGCCGTCCTCAAGGTCGTCACGAACCAGTCGTCCGTCACCGCCGCTGCGGCCGAGTACGGGTTCGGCCGACAGCATCTCCGACGCCTGCTCCGCCGCTACCGTGAGGGTGGACTCGAGGCGGTCGAGCCGCGCTCCCGCCGGCCACGCAGCGACCCTGGCCGGACGCCCGAGGCGGTGCGCGAGCGTATCGTCACGCTGCGCACGGGACTCAGCGCCGAGGGGCTCGATGCCGGCCCGGTGACCATCGCCTGGCACCTGGAGCGAGAAGGGCTCCCGGTCCCATCGACCTCGACGGTCCGACGCATCCTCCATGCCGCGGGCCTGGTCGTGCCCGAGCCACGCAAGCGTCCGCGCAGCTCGTGGCACCGCTTCGAGGCCGACGCGCCCAACGAGCTGTGGCAGTCCGACATGACCCACTGGCGCCTTGCGGACGAGACCGAGGTCGAGATCCGCTCCTGGCTCGACGACCACTCCCGCTACCTGCTCGGGTGCACGGCCTTCGGCCGGGTCGACGGCGACGACGTGGTGGCCACGTCCTGCGCGGCAGGCGAGGAACATGGCTGGCCCGCCGCCACGCTCACCGACAACGGCGCGATCCACACCTCGCGCTTCACTGGCGGCCACAACGCCTTCGAGCACCTGCTCGCCTACCTCGGCATCCGCCAGAAGAACGGCGCCCCGAACCATCCTCAGACCCAGGGCGAGATCGAGCGCTTCCAGCAGACCCTCGAGCGCTGGCTCGGGCAACAGCCCGCCGCACGGACCATCGAGGAGCTGCAGGCCCAGCTCGATGTCTTCCGGTTCGTCTACGACGAAGAGCGACCACACCGGGCCATCGGGCGTCGCACCCCGGCCGAGGCCTACCGGGCGATGCCCGAAGCCCACCCGGCAGGGCGCGGCGCCCCGGGCCACTTCCGGCTGCGCTACGACCTCGTCGACCGAGGCGGCCGGATCACCCTGCGTCGGGCCGGCCGCCTGCACCACCTGGGCATCGGGGCCGCCCATCGGGGTCGCCGCGTGCTCGCGGTCATCGACGAGCGCGAGGTCACCGTCGTCGTGCTCGAGACCGGCGAGGTTCTCTCAGCCCATCGCATCGAGCCCGAGCGGGACTACTGGCGCAACCAACGACGAGACCCCGGCCGATGGCCGGGGTCCCAAGCGACTCGATGACACCTGGGCAGGGACTTCGACTGTCGCCGATGTCCCGACTCATGTGTCTCCTATGTCGCGACTCATGACAATGGCGCGCCCGGAGGGACTCGAACCCCCGACCCTCTGATCCGAAGTCAGATGCTCTGATCCACTGAGCTACGGGCGCGTGGGCTCAAGTGTATGGCATCGGCCCGCGACGGCCGAGCGCGGGCGTAGGCCCTGCCGACGCAATCGCGGCTCAGGCGCGTTCGGCGACCGTGCCGCGAGCGCGCACGAGGCGCCTGAGCACGTACCACAGCGCGCCGGTCACGCTAGTCGCGAAGGCCGCCGCGATGGCGAACGTCAGGAGCACCACTGCCAGCGGCGCGTCTGCCACGGGCGACCCACCGGTGGACGTCAGCGGTCCTGCCACGGCGACGCTGGTGCCGACCATGGAGAGGCACCAGGTGATACCCAGGACGTACACGGTGAGGATCCACCGGAGGTTGATGGTGCTGCGCATCGAGGCCCCTCTCCTGACGCCGGACGATGGTCATCCGGTCCTGCCCCGAAGGTACTAGTCAACCAGTACACCCCTCCGCACTCGACCGCCCAGCCGGTGTCCGGGCGCAACGAAACGGCCGCCGAACACGGGTCTACTCCGCGTAGCCGGGATGACCGATGCGCGTGCTTGCCGGGGTCCCGGACACGGCCAGCGGGAGGTGTGCCGTCGAGCCACGGATCCCGCGTGCGAGGACGTACATCTCCGCCGCCGGACGGAGTGAGAGCGTCTGGTCTTGGGCGGCCGCCACCGGCGACCGAGCCTTCGATGAAGGCGAACGAGTCGGGCTCCAGGCGTGCGCTGAAGGACGGGGCCACGTACTCGACGACACCGTCCACCGACAATCGGTGCGTCTCACCGCCGTAGCGGCCGTCCACCGACCCATCCTCGAAGAGCATGAAGGCGTTGTCCGACTCCGCCTCGAACTCGTCCCGGTCGAGGTACAGCCGTGGCTTGTCGCGATAGGGCGCACCCGCCGTAGGACAGGCCGTGACGCAATTGCCGCATTCGTTGCAGAAGTCGGTCAGTACCGCGATCTGCAGGAGCTGTTCCGCGCGGTAGGCCTCGCGTTCGCCGGCCACCAGCGCGCCGTCCTCGACGTGCAAGGCCGGGAGAGCCGCCGTGAAGGGCGCCGACTCGTAGGTCATGAGTGCCATGTTGGGGCAGACGCCGACACACAGGCTGCAGATCCGATGGCAGTCGAGACAGCGCTCGGCCTCCGACATCGCCTGTGCCGCGGTGTAGCCGAGCACGGTGTCGTCGAACCCGCTCCGCATGCTCGGGCGGTGTGAACTCGATGGGCACGCGGTACTCGCGCCGCGCGCGCCGCTTGACCATCTCGTGCAGGTCGACCGGCTCGGGTTCCTCGGTCGCGCCGTCGGGCTCCCCTCCCCCGAACGCCGCGGCGATGGCCGAGGCGACGGCCGACCCCTCGGCCGCGGCCTTGACGATGGACGAGGGCCCGTCGCCCGCCACGTCGCCTCCGGCGTAGATGCCGGGGATCGAGGTCTCGAAGGTGAACGGGTCCACGTCGATGTAGCCGGCCTTGGTCAGCTCGGGCATCTCATCGCCGAAGAAGTCCAGGACCGAGTGCTGGCTGATGGCCAGGATGAGGGTATCGAGCGGGATCTCGAACTCGGAATCGGGCACGTCGAAGGGAATCTTCCGGCCCCCCGCGTCGCGCTCGCCGCGATACTCGGTGCGCGTACACACGAGACCCATGAGGCGGCCGTCCTCGACGTGCAGGCGTGCCGGCGCCGCCAGCTCGACGATACCGACTCCTTCCTCGAGACAGGCGTGGACCTCCTCGGGGTCGGCCGGCATCTGATCGATCGTCCGGCGGTAGATGAGCGAGGCCGATGCGGCGCCCACGCGCAAGGCCGAACGGACGGTGTCCATGGCCGTGTCGCCGGCGCCGATGACGCCCACGCGCGGGCCCACCGGCACGGGCGTACCCTCGCGCACGCTGCGCAGGAACCGAAGCGCGTCCATCACGCCCTCGGCGTCCTCGCCCTCGAGGCCCAGGCGCTTGGCCAGCTGGGCGCCGACGGCCACGAAGACCGCGGTGAAGCCCGCGCTGCGCAACTGCACGAGCGTGAAGTCGACGCCGGCGGTCTGCTCGTAGCGGATCTCCACGCCCAGGCCACGCAGCAGCGCCATGTCCTGCTCGATCTTCGCTTGCGGCAGGCGGTACGCGGGGATGGCCCCGCCGACCATCCCGCCGGGGTAGGCGTGCGCCTCGAAGATCGTCACTGCGAAGCCGGCCGCGGCCAACTCCCCGGCTGCGGACAAGCCCGCGGGCCCGGCGCCGATGACCGCCACCTTGGCCCCGCGCGCGGGCTGCCTCAGCGGGATCGAGGGCTGGCCTTCCTGCTCCATGATGAAGCGCTTCATGTGGCGGATGGCCAGCGGCTGGTCGAGGTGGGTGCGGATGCAGGTCGTCTCGCAGAGGTGGTCGCAGACCTGGCCCAGGATCGAGGGCAGCGGGTTGTCGGCGCGCGTGAGGCGCACGGCCTCGGCGAAGTCACCGTCTCGTACCGCGTTCATGTACAGCGGCACGTCCTGGTCCACCGGGCACTCGTCCACGCACGGCGCCTTGATGCAGTCGAACAGGCCCAGCTCGCGCGAGGTCTTGGAGCGGTCCGTGCGCAACGAAGCCTTCTGGTAGCGCCAGTCGGTGCGCACCTCGGCGGCGTAGCGGCGCAGGTTCATCCGCGCCAGCACCTTCTGCACCAGCGCCAGCAGCGCCTCGGTCCGTTCGGCCTCGAGCCCCCGCTCGACAGCCCAGGCCCGGGCGAGCTCGAGCGGTGCGCCTTCGCCATCGGCCATGGCCGCGCCCAGCGAGGCACAGTCGTCGAGGTCCAGCACCAGCCCGCTGTCGGTCAGGGCCGACCAGCGCAGCATCGGCGCGAACTCGGAGAAGCCGTTGACGCCCACGGCGCGGCGGGCCGCGAGGTCCTCGAGGTCGGCCGCATCGGCCTCCTCCACCGCGGCGCCAAGGTTCTCCACGTACTGCAGCAGGCGCAGGTAGCCACCGGTCTTGAGCAGGTCGGAACAGACGGTGACCGTCTTCATGCCGCGACGCCAGCAGGTCGGTCACGTTGAAGCAGTCGGCGCCGCCTGCGAACGAGAGCATGCAGATCGCCGCGGAACTCCTCGCTCAGCATCGTCGCGAGGTTGACCGTCACCGGGTGCAGCGCGCGACCGGACAGGTACATCATGCTCGTCCGCCGTCGAAGCGGCCCCGCCAGTTCTCGACCTCGAGCGTGTTCGAGAGCTTGAGCCCGAACTCCAGGCCCGCTGCGGCGGCCACCCGGCGCAGGTTGTGGAACATGGGCACCGCATCGGTGTACGTGAGGTCGTGGCCGAAGGCCTCGTCGGGCACGGGCACATCGGTGAAGCCGAGGTCATCGTTGATGATGCCGCGCACGCGGTCCGGCGCCCAGCAGCGTGGGGTTGCACTTGACCGAGGTGTGCAGCTTCCGCTCCTCGAGCAGGTAGAGCGAGATGCGCTCGATCTCGTCGGGCGGGCAGCCGTGCATGGTCGAGAGCGTGATGGTGTCCGACACGCGACTCGGGACCTCCATCGCTCGCGACTCCGGGCAGCGCGCGGCCACGATCTCGAGGTACGTCGGCAGGTAGGCCGAGGCGTCGGCCATGGTGTCGAGGTACCACTGCACGTTGGGCCGGCGGATGCCCTCGAGGTTGTAGCCGACGCTCATGTTGAAGATGACGCCCGGGCGCGTCGCCCGGGAAGCCCAGCTTGCGATGGAGCGCGTGGATGCAGCACCCAGGCGCGCAGGTACTCGTCGAACGACTCGAAGACCTTGAGCTCCTGCGACCACTCGACGTTGTAGCCCTCGTCCTCCACGTCGATGCAGGGCTTGGCGACCTCGAGCTCGTCGAGCGTCTGGACCGTCTTGAGCTCGATGAAGCGAGCGCCGCACGAGCCAGCTGACGATGATGTTCTGGGCCATCTGCGTGTGCGGCCCGGCCGCCACGCCGAAGGGCGTCTCGAGGGTGGTGCCGTAGAGGTCCACACGGAACCGGTCGGCCGGATCGGGCACGAAGAAGGCGGAGCGAGGCACGCCGAAGATCGAGTCCTTCGACTCGAGCTCGTCGAAGACCCAGTCGGTCAGCTGCTCCATCGAGATGGGTCGGAACCGATCCCCCATGACCTCGCTCCTCTCGCGTTCGTGGCGGCGCTACAAGCGCGCGTGCAGCCGCTTCGCCTGCTCCGCGGCCTTGGCCCGGACCTCGGCCGGGTCGACCCTCGTGGGTGCACCGTCGGCGTAGACCACCTCGCCATCGACCCTGACCTCCAGCGGCCGCACGCCCGGCGTGAAGGCGATGTGCCACGGGTCCATGGGCTCATACGACCACGTGACCTCGTCCTCGCGTGCCTCCGGCATCAGCTGCCAGCCGTTCTCGAGCCAACCCCAGGCCGTGTCAGGGCCGCAAGTCACGTCCACGCTGCGCTGCATGACGTAGGCCAGGCGGAAGGCCTCGATGACGTTTCCGCCGATGCCGTCCGTGCCCAGCGCGACCGGATTGCTGAAGCGCGCGGGATCGGCGTAGCCGACCGCGTTGTTGAGGTTGGACATGGGGTTGTGCAGGATCGTGCCGCGCAGGCTGTGGTCGGTGGGCAGATGCACGCAGTGGCTCAACAGCCAGTCGTCTTGCGTGAGCCCGTCGAGGCGGGCCGGCGCCTCGATATCGCCCACGCCCTCGCAGACGTGGATGTGCACGCCCACGCCCAGCTCCTGCGCCAGGTCCGAGGCTGCTCGCAGCGAGTCGTCCGTACAGGTGAAGGCGGCGTGGACCCCCACGAGCCCCTTGTTGCCGGCCTCGATGAAGCGGCGGTTCTCGTCGAGTCCGCGCCGGGCACCGTCGGCGCCGTGGCGGTCGGTGATGCCGTAGGCGGGCAGCACGCGCACGCCCACCTCGGCACAGGCCTCGGCGATGGCGTCGAGCGAGCCTTCGATGGCGTTGGGTGACTCGTGGTGGTCGACGATGGCAGTGGTGCCCGCTTCGAGCGCTTCGAGCGCGCCGAGCATGGCCGACCAACGGATCATCTCCAGGTCGAGGGCGCTGTCGAGTCGCCACCAGATCTGCTCGAGGATCTGCCCGAAGTCGGTGGGCACGGCCGGTGGCGGTGGCATGCCGCGAGCCAGCGCCGAATAGAGGTGGTGGTGAGCACACACCAGGCCCGGGGTGGTGGCGGCCATGAGCTCCTCCGTCGTAGCGATGGGCGGACCAGGATCGCGGTCGGCCAAGCCCTACTCTTCCACACCCGCGACCCCGCGTGCACCGCCGCTCAGCCCCTTTCGATGGCTTCGGACGGCCTGTACGGGCTTCCGCGGACGCGCCCGAGCGTGTAGTCTCCCCGCTCATGGATTTCGGCTTCACCCTCAAGGCAGAGCACAGCGTCGAGCGCACCGTGGCCCTCACCAGGCAGGCAGAGGCGGCCGGCTTCGGCTACGGCTGGTTCTGGGACAACCAGGTGCTGTGGCGAAAGATCTACCCGCTGCTCACGCTCCTCGCGCTCGAGACGACCGAGATGCGCCTGGGCGCCTGTGTGACCAACCCCACCACGCGCGACCCGAGCGTGACCGCGAGCGTCCTGGCCACGCTGGAGGAGATCTCCGGCGGGCGCATGGACCTGGGCATGGGCCGCGGCGACGGTGCCGTGCGCATGCTGGGTCTGCCGCCGACCAAACTCAAGACGATGGAGACGGCGGTCCACGTCATCCGCGAGCTCGTCGAGGGCCGGACGGTCGAATACAAGGGCACCGAGCTCGAGTTGACGTGGGCGCAGGACTGGAAGCTGCCGGTATGGGTCGCGGGCTACGGGCCCATGGCCCTGGCCATGACCGGTCGCGTGGCCGACGGGCTCATCCTGCAGCTGGGCGATCCCGACCTCATCCGCTGGATGGCCGGCCAGATGCGCAGGGCTGCGGCCGAGGCTGGGCGCGATCCCAGCTCCATCCTGGTGCAGGCGGCTGCGCCGGCGCACGTAGGTACGCTCGAGGACTGCCGTGAGCGCGTGCGCTGGTTCCCCGCGATGGTGGCCAACCACGTGGTCGACCTGGTCAACAAGTACCCGCGCGAGGAGCTGCCCGAGTCGCTCACCGCGTATGTGCGCGAGCGCGAGGACTACGACTACCGCCACCACGCCGAGGTGGGATCGTCCAACGCCGAGTACATCGAGGACGAGGTCGTCGACCGCTTTGCGCTCATCGGTGAGCCGGACGCTCACATCGAACGACTGCTGGAGCTGCACGATGCCGGCGTCGACCAGTTCAATCTCTACCTCATGAGCGGCGACGAGGAGGAGCAGCTGGAGATCTACGGCTCCACCGTCATCCCGGGGGTCCGCGCGGCGCTCGCCGAGCGGTAGGCGCCACCAGGGGACGGGAAAGGCCCCCGCCGAAGCGGGGGCCCTGACGATCCGACTGGATCGTGGTCTGCCGTGGTACTCAGTCGAGGACGCGGTCCGGGTGCGTCTTGCAGCCCACCGAGAGCTGGACCTTGTTGCGCTCAGCCCCCACGAAGGGGTCAACGGACACGAGGTCACCGGTGACGGTCCAGGCGGAGTCGAAGTCCATGTCCATCATCACCACCGCGCCGGGGCCGCCCGGCCAAGCCGGGTACCCGTTCATGTCGAAGGTGTCGTTCTTCAGCGGGCGCATGCCGTCCCCGTTGAACTGCGCGTTCTCGAAGGTGACGCCGACGCCGTTGTCGGCGACCAGGATCTCCATGATGTCCCAGTCCTGCGGCGAGCAGGTAGCCCCGGGCATGCTGTCGAACTCGTAGACGGCCTCGGTGCCGTTGACGTAGGCGACCATGGCGTTCTCACCGGGCACCCAGGAGAGTTCGACTGGTGCGCTGCCGCCGGTGTACCTCAGGGCCTCGAACTGCTTCTCGACGCGCGGGCCGTCGGCGGTACCGTTGCCTAGGTAGACCTCGGCGCCGGTGTTCCAGCCCTTGACTCGCAGGGTGGCAGCGCGGACCATCGGCGTCTTGACCGCGACCGTGCGCGGAACCTCGACACCTGTGGTCTCGCCCCAGCGAGCACCCTCGCGGGAGGTATCGGTGCCGGTCCCGCCGTCGAACCAGTCGTTGCCCCAGACACCGAACATGATGTCGTTGCCGGCGCCACCACTGATGATGTCGTTGCCCGCCGCACCCCAGATCTTGTCGTTGCCCTTGCCGCCAAGGATCTTGTCGTTGCCGCCGCCGGCGCAGATCTTGTCGTTGCCGCCGCGGCCGTAGATGACGTCGTTGCCGCCGTATGTCTTGATGACGTCGTTGCCCTTGGTGCCGTAGATGACGTCGTTGCCGGGCGTGCCGAAGTGCGTCGCTTCCTTGCCGAAGCACGTGGTCTTGTCGGCCGCGGCGACGCCAGACGCTGCCACCGGGACGAGGGCGAGACTGGCCGCGATGGCCATGATGCTGAGGGACTTCCTCATCGATACCTCCGTGGCGCTGGGTTCGTGTTCGGCCACCGAGGACCGAGGCAGGCACCCTTCGCGCGTTGTTCGGACTGGGTCGGCCGATCCTCGAGGTCTCCTCGAGCTCGGTCTCGGCACGACCGGTCGTTGCCATGCTGTGACGCGGCGACTGCCGCAATCGACTGAGGTCGCACTCGCTCGGACCCCCCGCGGAGCGTGACCACGCAGTGACTCGGCTCGTGCTTCTCCGAAGATGATGCCCGGCTTGCCTGTCGACCCCTCATCACCCGATGGGTCGACCAGGACCGTACGTTGGTCCGTCTCCGCGGTGGCGTCTGGTGCGGTCCGTCACACAGCTGACGACGCCGTTCATGTCGTCCACGACTGGATCGGCCACGATGGGCCACGATGGGCCACCCCGGAGCATCATCTTCGCCAGGTCATCCGTCAGCGGGAGGACCATGGGCCGGCACACGTCCGGCCACAGGTCCAGGCGCCGTGGGCCAACCACACGATCGGGCGCTCCTGGGCGTGCTCCAGTCCGAGCTTCGCGAGCGACGTCCTAAGGGGTCGCGTCGACCCGGAATGCGGCGAAGGCCTGGGTCGCGGGGCGCTGCTTGCCGTCCGAGGGCCTGTTGGCCACGGCGAAGCGGTTGGTGCCCTTGAGGTAGCGGGCCATCACGGTCGAGCCGCCGCCGTCGAGGTTGAAGGCGTGCCTCGCGCCGAGCGACTTCATCAGTTGGCCCATCTCGGCGAGGGTCACGCCCACGCTGGACGAGCGCCGGCCGTCCACGGTGACCATGAACACCCTGCCGTCGGCCGTGACACCGAGGCCGGTGCGGGGATGGCGCTGCGTGCCCGACGGGTACTTCGCCCTGGAGGGCGCCGCTACCTTGCCGAACTTCAGCGTGAAGTGGTTCCCGCCCTGGGCCTCGACCACCGCCGACCAGCCCGGTGCGGCTTCGATGATGCCGCCACAGGGCTTGTTGACCTGCTTCACGACCTGCGTGTTGAGCGTGAACGTCTGGCCTACGCGCAGCTCGTAGATCCACTTCATCGCGGGGTTCTTGACCGAGAGCACGGCCTGGCCCCACTTGAGCGCGGTGTTGCCGGCGTTGCGGACCTGGAGCACCTCCACCTGCTGGGTCCCGTTCGGACGGAGCTTGCCCTGCAGGTCGAGCACGACCTCGCGACCGCCCTTCGTCTGAGTGCTGGTCGCGAAACGGCGCGTGAAGAGCACGGCACTCCCGTCATCGCGGTGCGTGTTGACGCGGTGGATGTCGTACGGCACCTTGCGGCCGGGCGGGATGGCCGAGATGTCCGCGCGCACCAGGCCGATGCGCACGCTGCCATCGGCATCGACGCCCAGCGTCGGGCGCACGCAGCCCTGGGCCACCATCAACTCACCGTTGGAGACCGCCATCGAGTTGGGTGCCGCCCAGGCGTCGACGCGATTGCGCAGCGACATGTCGCCGTTCGTGGCCACCATCGGCCGGAAGCCGGGCTTGCTGCGCGACAGCGCGATACGGGTCACGACCTCCCGGCCTACGACCTTTCCGTTGGAGAGCAGCGCCTTGAGCTGGACTTCCGGGTGATCGGCGTCGACCGTCGCCACGCGCACCTGCTGCGGGCGACCGCCGGTGGTGGTCATGTAGCCCACTCGATAGGTGATGCCAGGAGAGAGGCTGACCGTGGTCTTGGCCTTGAACGGCTTGGTGATGCCGGCCTCAGCGGCCGAAGCGAATGGAACGGTGAGCAGGATGAGCGCTGCCGTAGCGACCGCCACTCGCGAGACGAAGGGAGGGAGGGATGCGCGCGTCTTCATGACCAGAGGGTGCCGCGAACGACGGATGTCGCCCATGGCCCGAACGTCCCCGGCGCGGTGCGGTGGGGTGACGAAGGGAGCGGTGGGGCGGTCGCGTCGGTCAGGCGGCCGCGTCGGCGCGCCAGCGGTGCCCGCCCGCTACCGGGTCGGCGCTGCGGTGCCTAGCGGATCGGCGGGGGCGGGACCGTGCCCTGCTGTTCGCGCTGCTTCACGTAGGCCTCGGTCGCGACCACGATGGCCTCGGCCACGCTTCGGTCCACGATCTGGACCTGGTGCGCGTCGAAGGTGTGGATGGCGCCGTCGGTCGTGACGCACACGACCTGGGTGACGGTGCCGGTCGCCTCCGACCAGCTGCTGATCAAGTCGACGGCGCTGACGGGATAGCCGTTGGGATCGTTCCCGCCAGGATGGAAGATCGCGGCCAGTGGGCTCATGCTCACGCTCCTCGGTACAGATGGGTGTCTGCGGAGGCTACCGCTCGCGGAGCGGGCCGACCGGGCGAAACCGTATGAGGACACGTATGAGGACAGGGATAAGGCGGCCCCCGATGTCCAACCAGCTCCTTAGCCCGAGCGTGTTAGCCCTACACGACCGCAGCAGGAGCCACAGATGCGACCGACCAATGGGCACGCCGCCGACCAGGCACACCTGGCCGAGCGCTATCGCACCACCCGACGAGGCGTGGTGGAACGGTTGGCCGACCCCTACCTCACCGAGCATGACCGCTGGGTGCTGCATCAGTTCGCACGCTTCCTCGGCGGCCAAACCCCCGAACCCGATCCGCGCGTGAAGCCTGCTCCGCCGCCACCGTCCTTGTACGCGCGCGTCCGGCGCTCCACACTGTAGGGCAGGACGGCGCAGGTCCAGCGTAAGGAGAGCCGTGTCATGAGCGACAGCACCAGGCCGCAGACGCTCCTGCCACTGCGGCAGCTGTCGCTCATTGCCGTCTACTGGTTCGGCATCAACGCCGTCTGGGGCGGCTACGAATGGTTCGGCCAGACACAGGTCGAGCTGATCGCCGGCCAGGGCGCCCGCGGCATGACCATCGGCCTCATCGAGGCCATCGGCGGCTTCATCCCGGTACTGGTGGTGCCCACCTTCGGCGCCCTCAGCGACTACACCGTCTCGCGCTGGGGCAAGCGCAAGGGCTACATCATCGCCGGCTCCATCGGCGACCTCGTCTTCCTCTCCGGCCTGGCCCTGCTGGCCCAGGCCGAGCCCGCCGGCTGGGACGGCAACGCCCTCGGGACGCCGGCCATGATGCTCCTCTACGCGGCCCTCTTCCTGGGGCTGCAGTTCAGTTCCAACGTGGCCCAGGGTCCGTACCAGGGCTTCGTGCCCGACCTGGTCGCCGAGCGCCAGGTCGGCCTCGCCAGCGGCGCCGTCGGCGTCATGAAGATGGCCGGCAACATCGGCGGAGCGCTGATCATGATGATCGGCGCCGCCACCGACGCGTGGGGCCTCGCTCTCTTCCTCATCGCGGTCATCGAGTTCGTGCTCGCGTTCCTGACGTTCTTCCTCGTCGATGACGGGCCGCCGCCCAAGCCGCGCGAGGGCCGCTCGTGGGCGACCGTCGCGCGCGAGGCGTGGGGCCTCGACGTGTTGCACGAACCCTCGTTCCTGCGCATGACGGTGGTGCGCTTCCTCTTCCTCATGGCCACGGGCCTGTTCATCAACATCAGCGCCTGGTACCTGCGGGATTCGCTCGGGACAGACCGACAACGACCGCACCTTCTGGGGCATCGTGGCCCTCGGCGCGCTGGGCGTGGCCACGCTCGTCTCGTCCATCCCGGCCGCGCGCATCTCCGACCGCGTCGGTCGCAAGCCCGTCATCTGGGCCGCCTGCGCCATCTCGGCCCTCGGCTTGGCCATCATCTCCGCGGCACCCTCCCCGCCGGTCGCGGTCGCGGGGCTCTTCATCCTCGGAGTGGGCATCGGGGCCTACGTGGCGGTGGACTGGGCGCTCATGACCGAGACCATCCCGCTCATCACCAGCGGCCGCTACATGGGCCTGGCCAACATCGCCAACAGCATCTCCGGCCCGGTCGGCCTCTTCATCGCCGGCACCCTCATCATCGACCGGCTCACCGCCGCGGGCATGCTCGATCTGGGCCCGCGCGTAGCCTTGCTCGTGGGCATCCCGGCCCTGGCCCTCGCCGCGGTGGTCCTCATCGGCGTCCATCCACGACGAGACCCCCGCTTCTCCGACAGCACCACCACGCCGGCACCCGGCTGAGCACGGACTCAGCCGGCCGGGTCTGCAGCGTCCGAGCCGGCGGGGTCTGCGATACCCTTTTCGGCGCCCGCGAGCATCACGCCCCAGAAGACGCCACCCTGGGCGGCGATGCCAAGTTGCACCAGCAGCGCGGCCTCGGCCATGGCCCCGATCTCTCGCCAGACCGCGGGGAACACCACCAGCGCGATGAGGCAGGCCACCAGCAGCCACGGCCGGCTCAGCTCGATCCTGATGCGGCTCCCGACACGGGCCATGGCCACGGCCTCCGAGAGCACGACCCCCGCCACGACCACGAGATAGAGCAATACCTGCTGCAGCAGCGGCATCTCCACCCCACCGGCCGGCCCCACCGGTGCCGCGACCCCGTTGAGGTCGAACCAGCTCAGCAGATCTTCCATCACGTCATCCCCGCTGCGTGTCGTGCACAGGGCCGATGGCAACGCGCAGTGGTGCGTCTGGTCAACACGCAGGACTACCTATGCGACGGCCCGGGTGCGATCGCGCACGAGCGCCTTGCGGTGACTGCCCCGGATGGGCACTATCGACACATGTCGGGACCAGCGGGCGGCTACGCCACCAGTCCGGTGATGTTCGGGCGCGAGGCCGAGTCGGCACGGGTCGACGACGTGCTGCGGGCTCTGCTCGATGGCCGCTCGGGGCTGGTCATCATCAGCGGCGAGGCCGGCATCGGCAAGACGCGCCTCATCGAGGAGGCACTGGCCCGGGTCGAGGGAGACCTGCGCGTGCTGCGCGGCGCCTGCCTCTCACTCGGTTCGAACGTGCCCTATCTACCCTTCGCCGAGATCCTGCGCGACCTGGCGAGCCAGCTGCCGGCGCACCAGCTGGCGCATCTCGTCGGTCCCGCACGCGCGGACCTCGCCCGCTTCCTGCCCGAGCTCGCGACCGGCGCGGACGACGAGCGGACCGCGGCCGAGTCGCGGCCGGTGTCTGCGGCCGGTGGTGAGCTGGAACGACTGCGCCTGTACGAAGCGTTCCTGCGCGTGACCGAGCGCATCGCTGCGAACCAGCCGACCGTGGTCGTGGTCGAGGATGTCCAGTGGATCGACCGTGCCAGCCTGGAGCTGCTCGCCTTCCTGGCCCACGGCGTCCGCCAGCAGGAGCACGCCACGCTCGTGGTCTCGGTTCGACCCGAGGAGATCGAGGACAAGGACGCGGTCATCATGCTCCTGGCCGAGCTGGGGCGGACGCCCGGCGCGGAGCGCATCGAACTCGGACCCCTGAGCACGGCGGTCACCCAGCGCATCGCCGCGGCCATGCTGGACGGGCCACTCGATGAAGGCCTGGCCGAGCATATCGCGCGCCTCAGTGACGGCAACCCGCTGTTCGCCGAGGAACTGCTCCTGACGTGGCGACGACGAGGCCCCGACGCACCGCTGCCGCCCAAGCTGCGTGACCTCATGGCGGCTCGTCTGACCCACGTGCCCGATGACCTCGTGGCCGTCCTGCGCGTGGCCGCCGCTGCCGGGCGCGCCATCGACGACCGGCTGCTGACCCGTGCCAGCGGCCTCGACGAGGCCCAAGTCCTGCGTGCCGTGCGAGCCGCCGTGGACGACTACATCCTGGTCCGCGGCGACGGTCCCGCGCAGAGCGGCTATCGCTTCCGCCATGAGATCCTGCGCGCACAGGTGGCAGCGCAGCTGCTGCCGGCCGAATCCCGTCGCATCCACGCGGCCTATGCCGAGGCGCTCGCCGAGGAGCCGCCTGAGCGGCGCAGTTCTGCGGAGCTGGCCTATCACTGGGACAGCGCCGGAGAGCCGGAACGTGCGCTGTCGGCCCACGTCGAGGCCGGCCACGCGGCCGTGGCGGCGTTCGCCTTCGAGCCGGCAGCTGGTCACTACCGACGGGCGCTCGAGCTGTGGGACGAGGTCGACGATGCGAGCAGCCTCGCCAGCTGGTCTCGCGAGGAGCTCACGAGCGCGGCCGCATCGGCCGCCGCGCGGGCCGGGGACTTCGGGCACGCGGTCGAGCTGATACGTGCCCTCCTCGCGGGACGGACCGCCTCGTCCGACGAGGATCTGCAGTTGGCCCGCTCCAGCTTGCGTTGGTACCTGTGGGAGGCCGGCGCGCTGGAGGAGGCGCTGGAGGAGGCCGAGGCCGCGGTGGGGGACGCGACCACGCCCGATCGCTGGCGCGCCAACGCCCTCAGCCACGCAGCCGGCCTGTTGCTCTACCTGCAGCGGAACGACGAGGCCGCGGTCCGCGCCGGGGAAGCGGTGGATCTCGCCCTCGCCGTCGGCGCGGACGAGGAGCGCATCATGGCCGAGGCCCTCCTGGGCTGGTGCCGCCTGCTCGACGGTGATATCGAGGCCGGTCTTGATGGCCTCCGTCGCACCATCGAAGGTGCGCAGGCTGCCGAAGCCGCGCTCGAAGGCCGCTACCCCGTCGGCTCGGCCCTGGCCCACGCCCATCTCGCGGCGGCGCTGGAGATGGTGGGGCACCTGCAGGAAGCGGTCGAGGTCGCCGGGCGAGGCGCCGCGACCGCGGCAGGACACGGTGTCTCGCGCACGTTCGGCTCGGTGCTCGAGGCAGGAGCCGCTCGGGCGCTCTACCGGCTGGCTCGCTGGAACGAGGCGCGGGCGACCGCAGAGTCGGCCCTCGATGCCGGCGCGGTCGGTGCCGGTCGCATCTCGTTGCTCGCCTGCCTGGCCAGCCTGCACGTCGCCTGCGGCCGACCTGCCGAAGCCGAATCGATCATCACCGTGGCTGAGGGGCTCATCAGCGACCGCACCCCTCTCGACGCTCGACGCTGGCTGACCGCCGCCGCGGTCGAACACGCACTCTGGAGCGGTGACCCGGCGGGCGCTCTCGCCCGCCTGGCGCTGGCCCAGGCGGAGGCCGAGGACGCACCGGTCGGCGGCCCGGGGGCCCGCCCAGCCATCCTCGACGCCAGCGTGCCGCACCTGCTTGCGCTGGGCGCTCGCGCCTGTGCCGACCTGGCCCTGGCCGTGCGCGCGGCCGGTGAGGAACCGGGTATGGCGCAACTGGCGAGGGCGCGCGTCGAGGCCTCGATCGGACGAGCCGAAGCGCGGGGCGCACTGGCCGAGGTCTGGGGGGCGGAGCTGGCGCTCGCCCGCGCCGAGCTCGCGCGGGGCGACGATCCGGGGACACGTGTGGCCGCCTGGCAGACCGCCTGCGCGCGAGTCACCGACGAGCCCTACAGCGCAGCCTATGCCGGCTGGCGGTTGGCAGAGGCACTGCTGGCTCGCGGCGAGGCCCGCAAGGTGGCCGCTGAGCCTCTGCTGCGCTCGCTCGAGACGGCCACGTCATTGGGTGCGGCGCCGCTGGCCGCCGAGCTCACCGCCCTGGCCCGTCGCGTGCGACTGCCGCTGCCCAGCCTGGACGGCGACGGAGAGGCCGCGGACGGTCCCGCGGAGCGCGCGTTCGGCCTGACCGGACGCGAGGTCGAGGTGCTCGCACTCCTGGCCCAGGGCCTGGCCAATCAGGAGATCGCCGAGCGACTGTTCATCAGCCCCAAGACCGCGAGCGTCCACGTCAGCAACATCTACGGCAAGCTCGGCGTGGACTCGCGCGTCGCCGCCGCGACCATGGCCCACGAGCTCGGACTCGACCGCTCCCCTGCCGACGAGGCCTGAGCGAACCGGTCGGCTTCGTCCGACGCCAGACGCGGGTCAGCCCTGCTGATCGCTCCGTCGTCGGGATGAGCGAGGCCACGACCATGATCGCGCCCAGCGTGACCGCCCCGATGGGCCAGACCTCGCCCCAGTCGAGGTCGATGTTCATCTGGTCGCCGAAGAGGATCCAGGCACCGGCCAGCACGAGCACGATGCCCACGATCGCGGTCCCCGGCGCCGCCGCGACCAGTCCGCGCGTCCGCGCTCGCCGACTGCGCCATCTGCTGCGCCCGTGCCGCCCAGGCCTGCTGCTGCGCCTGTGCCGCCCAGGCCTGCTGCTGCGCCTGTGCCGTCCAGGCCTGCTGCTGCGCCCCCGGGTCGGGCGGCATCTGGCCGTAGTACGGATCCTGGGGCGGGGCGTAGGGGTTCTGGGGCGGGGTGCCGAAGTAGGGATCGCTCGGGGGCGACGCGTAGGGATCGCCGGGCGGCTGTCCGTAGTACGGATCCTGCGGTGGCTGTGGCGGCGGACCGCCGGGATACTGGCTCATGAGCAAGCCTCCGGACGCTCGAGGGAGAGAGACGAAACGGTGTTGGTGATCGACAGCGAGACGCGATCGGCGGCGCTCGCATAGCCAGGCGTGGACCACTGGCCGGCCCCGTCCTCGATCAGGCCCTTCGAGTCGAGGTCGTCACTGCCGAGCACGCTCGAGTGGTCCACCCGCAGCGCCGCCGCCGCGGGTACGCACACCACCAGCGAGGAGGCGTTGAGGGTGATGGCTGCGCTGATGTCGGCCGCGGGCAGTGCCAGGTGGCCGTCACTGGCGTTGAGCGTGAGGTCGAGACTGATCGGCGTCACGGCCGCGGCCTCGGCCAGGTCGAGCCGCACGTCCGAAGCGTTGAAGGTGCCCGTCACGCGCTCGAGCGGACCGGGGCCGGCATCGATCGTGCCCTTCACCGCGTTGAGCGTGGAATGCAGCTGCAGCGCAGCCGTAGCGGGGACCTGCACGTCCCACAGGCTCTGCTTCTGCCGGCCCAGGAAGACGAACTCGTCAGCTGCGTCCTGGCGCAAGCGGAGCTGCGCGCTCGCGTCGTCTCGCTCCGCGGTCGTGATCTGCGGAGCATCGTCCTCGTCGTGGCGAGCCTCCACGCCCCAACTGGGGCCGCCCGCACGCACCACGGTGAGCTCGCCGCATGAGAGGGTCACGTCGAGCTCGAACTCGTCGGCGAGCGCCAGGCCGCTCTCGGTGGTGCTGGCAGCGCCGATCTCGTCGCCGGCACAAGCCGTGCTCGCGATAGCGGGGATGATGCCCTGCACGTTGAGCACGTCGTTGTCGCGTACACCCACCACCGCGGCGCCGAAGATGAGGCCGAAGGTAGCGGCCACCAGTGCCCCACCGAACCAGGCCAGCGGGGTCCAGCGCAGGATCAGCCCCAGGCCGATGCCCACGAGGATGAGCGGCCACAGCTGACCCAGGTCGCCCGCGATATCGGGATCCAGCCAGCCCTGGTCGACGGCCAGGGGGATGCCACCGAGCGCGATGAGAAAGACGCCCCAGTTGAGAAGGCTTCGATTGATGCGCATGACGCCGACAGTCTACTCATGCGCGGAAGGTGCCGGGCGGCGAGCGGACAAGACGACCCGACCCGGTCACGCGCGGTCGTACCTAGCTCGGCGCGGGCAGATCGCGCCGCGGGAAGCGGTAGAAGGCAAGGGCCATGAACAGCGCACCGAACGCCAGCATGACCGTGACGTCGCCCGGAGCCAACCCCTCGGCCAGCACCTGCTGCGCCTCGAGCAAGCTGAAGGCGGACCAGTCCTCCAGGAAGCCCACGTCCGGCCAGATGCCGCCGATGGCCCACGCGATGTAGTTGAGCAGGACGAAGGCGGCCGGGATGCCGATGGCCGGTCCCGCGCGGTCCGACTCGACCGCGACCGCGAAGGCGAGGGCCATGAAGCTGATGAACAGGAGCGCCGCCGCGAGCCACAGCTGGAGCAGATGGGCGTACTCCACCTCATCGGCGAACCCGACGAGATAGACCGTCACTCCGGTCGTGAGCGATAGCACGCCGAGGAGGCCGACCACGAAGACGACGCCGGCCACGAAGAGCGTGGCCAGCAGCCCCCGACGAGAGATGGGACGGGAGAGCGTCACCTCAAGGGTGCCCCTCTCCCGCTCACCGCTGATCGCGAGCGCCGGGAAGGCGATGGCCATGATGCCCACCAGCAGCAGCGTGAACGGGTGAGAGAAGGCCATCACCAGCGAGCCGTTGAGCGAGAACACGTCGCCGCCGCCGAAGTTCGAAGCGATCTGCGCGAAGAACGGGATGGACTCGATGAACTCGGCCATCTCGACGCCGAAGGCCGCGTACATCACGGGCATGACCACGCCCATCAGCACCATGCCTCCGGCGATGACCAGCACGCGCAGCAGGTTGGAGGCGAAGGTGTAGCGCAGCAGCGGGCCGTTCACGTGGGCTCTCCTGCGCCACCGGCGGCCCGGTCATCGGCCTCGTCCTCGGCCTCCTCCTCGGTCTCATCGACCTGGGCGTAGTACTCCATGAAGGCCTCTTCGAGGCGCGCCGGCTCGATGAGCAGGTCGCGGATCCCGGCGCCCTGGAGTGCGCTGATGAGCGGACCAGGGTCACCTTCGAGCTGGCAGGTGAGCACGCCCTCATGGACGCGCACCTCGCTGATGCCGGGGACATCCCCGAGGGCCGGTGCTTCCCCGGTCAAGCGCAGCTCCACGCGCCGGCGGCGCCGGTCGAGCAGCTCGGTGATATCGGTCAGTGCCACCAGCTCACCCTTGCGCACGATGGCCACGCGATGGCACACCCGCTCGACCTCGCTGAGCACGTGCGAGGACATGAAGACCGTGCGCCCCGCGTGCTGGCGGTCCTCGAGGATCTCGTAGAAGGCGCGCTGCATGAGCGGGTCCAGCCCTTCGGTAGGCTCGTCGAGCACCGCCAGCTCGGGGTCGCTCTGGAAGGCCTGGATGATGCCCACCTTCTGGCGCATGCCGCGGGAGTAGTCGCGGATCTGCCGGCGGAGGTCGCGGTGGGACAGCTCCATGCGCTCGATGAGCTCGTCGCGCAGCGGCGCCGGTCGCCCGTCCAGTCGCGCGAGGTAGTCCAGCTGTTCGGCGCCGGTCATCGAGTCGTAGAAGGCGATGCCTCCGGGAAGATAGCCGGTCCGGCGCCTGATCTCCTCGCTGTCGCTGACGATGTCGTAGCCCAGCACCTGGGCCCGCCCGGCGGTGGGATGGAGGAACCCGAGCAACAGCCGGATGGTCGTCGACTTGCCCGCGCCATTGGGTCCCAGGAAGCCGAAGATCTCGCCCTCACGGACTTCGATCGAAAGGTCGTGGAGCGCGCGCACCTCCCCGCCACGCCCGAACGGTGAGCCGTGACCCGCGTAGGCCTTGCCCAACTCCTCGGTGACGATGGCGCCCATCAGTTCGAGATCGTTGGACCTCCGGAGGCACGTCGTCCGGCCAGGCGCCAGCCCAGGGGCAGCGCACCGGCGGCCAGGACCAGCTTGAGGACGTCTCCCGGCACGAAGGGGAAGAGGCCGAAGGGCAGCACGTCGGTCACGCTGCGGTCGAGCGCCAGCGCGAGCCAGGCCAGGCCGACCGCGTAGATCAGCGCGGTGCCGATGAGCATGGCGCCGGCCGCACCTCCGAGCCGCCGGTCCCAGCCCCGCTGCGCCAGCCCACCCACGATGGCTGATGCCAGCAGGAAGCCGACGAGGTAGCCGCCGGTGGCGCCGAGCACGACCCGGCCTGATTCGACGGCGAAGAACGTCTCCACGCCAGAGCGCTCGAGGGCGAAGACCGGCAGGCCGGCCGCGCCGATGAGCAAGTAGATGCCAGTGGCCGAGAGCCCGCGCCGGGCACCGAGGGCCGCGCTGGTGAAGAGCACACCGAAGGTCTGCAACGTGATCGGCACGTATGGGTTGTCCGGCACGTAGAAGCGCCCCAGGCTGACCGTGGGCAGCTCGAAGGCGATGCGCGCGCCCAGGATGAGCAGGATCACGGCGCCCGCGATGAGCACGCTGTCGCGCGCCCACGCCGGGGCCCTGGTGGCGAAGCTCGCAGGGATGAGGTAGTCGCCGAGGGTGAGACCCGATCGCCTTGCGAATCTCCCGGCCTGTTGAGCTGTCGTCATCGGGCGGATGGTATCAGGGCGACCGGGAGTCGATGTGCACCGGGAGTCGAGGCGGAGCCGAGCCACGTAGACTCGCGTGCCATGCGCAGACACCCGAAGCTCATCGCCGGCATCGTCCTCGCGATCGTGGTCACCCTTGGGGCCGTGGCCTGGCTGTGGCTGAACAACCTGGTCGAGCCCATGGCTGAGACCGGGGCCGCGCTTGCCTCGGACGAGGGCGTGAGCGTCGAGACCGAGCCGTGGCTGACCTTCACCCCGGCCGAGCCGTCGGACACCGGACTCGTCTTCTATCCCGGCGGTCGGGTGCCGGCCCAGGCCTACGCGCCGGCGGTCCGTGCCCTCGCCGACGCTGGCTACACCGCCATCATCCCATCCATGCCCTTCGGGCTGGCGGTGCTTGCGCCCGATGCCGCCGACGCGGTCATCGAAGCCCATCCCGAGATCGAGCACTGGGTCATCGCCGGCCACTCGCTGGGCGGGGCCATGGCCGCCCAGTACGCCGCTGGCCACGAGGCGGCGGAGGGGCTGGCCCTGTGGGCGGCCTACCCGCCCGACGCTACCGACCTCTCGACGAGCGGCCTGCTTGTCAGTTCCATCTACGCCGGCGCGGACGGGCTGACCACGCTCGATGAGATCGAGGCTTCCCGCTCACAGCTACCGACGGACACCATCTACGTCGAGATCGCCGGGGGCAACCATGCCGGCTTCGGCTGGTACGGCGACCAGGATGGGGATGGCCTGGCCACGATCAGCCGCGAAGAGCAGCAGGCGCAGACCGTCGCGGCCACGCTCGAGCTGCTGGGGCGAGTCGAGGCCGGCGGCTCGCCCTGAGCGCGGCTCGCCCTAACCGCGGACGACGTCCTTGAGCGCCAGCTGCACCGAACCCAGATTGCGCTCGAAGACCTCCACCTCGAAACGGTGCTCGCCCGCCGAGAGCCGGTAGCCGGCGATATGGAAGGTGACCACATCGCCCTTGCCGAACGAGACCGGGCTGGTGCGTGAGACCTCGGCCGCGCGATGGACCGTCTCGTCGCCCTCGCGCGTGGCGCTGATGGCCGCGGGGTCGATGGTGGTGCCGTCGACCACGACCGAACCGATGCCCACGAGTGTGCCGTCGCCCATGCCGTTTCGAGCCTGGAGGCGGAAGCCATCGCCTGCGTGCCGGAGACTGCCACTGATGTAGAACTGGCGGACGAGGAAATCGGGGACGCGCATCCGCGCAGCCTAGACCGTCTCGACCGCGGCCGTCCACGAAATGCGCGTTCGCCGGCCGGGGACCGTCTCGCGCGGCTCACCGAGGCGCTCGAAGCGTGGCAGCATGGGCCGATCACTTCCGAGCCGCACGATCGAGTGGAGGAAGCGCATCTGGAGTCGCACAGCGCGAGCATCGAGCCCACCTGCCCAGCCCATCGAGTGTCGAACATCCCCTCCCCCTCCCCCTCGCTCGGCCGCATCGCACGGTCGTCACTTCATGTCTGAGCCCTTGGTCGTCACCATCGAGCGCCACCTCCACGCTCTCGTCGATGGACACCCCGACCGCCACGTCGGCCGGCCCGGCAACATCGCCGCCAACGACTACGCGGAAACCGTCTTGCGCGAGAACCACTGGACGGTCGAAGTCGGTCGATTTCGAGGCGCTCGATTGCGAGACCGGACCCGCGACCTTGCATGTCGATGGCCGCGAGTTCGAGGTCCTCCCGGGTCCCTACACGCTGGCCGCGAACGTGACCGGTCCCCTCGTCGCGGTCGACTCACTCGCGTCGCTGGAGGCGGCCGACATCGCAGGCGCCGTGGTGCTGCTGCACGGCGAGATCGCTGCCGACCAGCTCTTCCCCAAGTCGTTCGACTTCGTGGAGGCACCCGAGCACCGGCGCATCTACGAACTGCTCGAGAGCGGCTCGCCCGCGGCCGTCGTCGGTGCCACCGGCCGCGGCGGTGGCATGGGCGGCGCGCTCTACCCCTATCCGCTCATCGAGGATGGTGACTTCGACATCCCCAACGCCTACACCACCGATGTCGTGGGGCGTGATCTGGCCGAGCACGCGGGGCACGAGGCGGCGCTCGGCATCGTCGCCCAGCGCATGACCGTGGGGGCTCGCCAGCTGACCGCCGCCGCGGGCCCTCGGGTGCTCCGCGTGCCATCGTCATCGCCCACATCGACTCCAAGGGCGGCTCGCCCGGAGCCATCGACAACGCCGCCGGCGTGGCCGCCCTGCTGGGCCTGGCTCGGCTGCTCGCTGACTACGACGGGCCGTACCGCGTGGAGCTGATCCCCATGAACGGCGAGGATTACTACGCCAGCCCAGGCGAGCACCTCTTCGTGGCCGCCAACGACGGGCGCTGGGAGGAGTTGCTGGGCACCGTGAACATGGACGCCATCGGCGCACGGGACGCAGGCACGGCGCTCTCGATGTACGCGGTCAGCGAGCGCGGCAACGAGCTCATCCGCCGCGTGGTCCGACGCCATCAGAGCGTGACCATCGGCGAGGCCTGGTACGAGAGCGACCACAGCATCGTGGCCAGCCACGGCCGGCCCACAGTGGCCCTCACCTCGACATCGTTCCGCGAATTGTGCGCCACCGTCACCCACACCGAGAAGGACACCCTGGAGTTGGTCGACCCGGTCGAGGTCGCAGCCGCCGCCGACTTCGTGGCCGACCTCGTACGGTCCCTGCCGGCGATCCGCGGCACCGAGGCTTGATGCTCGATCTCTTCCGCATCCTCGTCGCGGTCATGCTCGTGATGCACGGGCTCAGCCACATCATCTGGTTCCTGGCTTCGTGGACGTCGGTTCGGACCGGCGTCGGTGACGGGCCCTGGATCCTGCCCGGCGACGTCACCATCAAGAGCCCCCTGGGCAAGGCGCTGGGCCTGCTGGCGCTCGTCGTGGTGGTCGTGTTCGTGACCGCGGGCGCCATGCTGCTGGCCGGGCTGGCGGACTGGAACGGGATCGCCAACATCGGCATCTTCCTGTCCTACGGCGCGGTCGTGCCCTGGCTGCGGCAGTCACCCGGCTCGTGGGGCGTGACCACCGTCATCGCCAACGTCATCCTCATGTTCCTGGTCACGCCGGAGATCTCCGGAGAGATCCTCATCTGAGGCCTTGGTCCGTCGCACCTTGGCGCGCGAACCGCTACACTCGCTATCGCCCGTCGTCCCCGCCTCCGAGCGAGCGGACGCGTCGCATGGTGGCTATAGCTCAATAGGCAGAGCACTGGATTGTGGCTCCAGAGGTTACGGGTTCAAGCCCCGTTAGCCACCCCACCATCCTGAGCGTGACCGGTCCCTCCGGTTCGCCGGAGGGGCCGTTCTCATTGGGCTGTGTCCACGTCTACCGATGTCGCGGGCTGAGGAGCAATCACGGTCGCTGCTGGCTACGTCCTGGTCGGTACCGGATCCTCGAGCCGGGAGTGCTGTCCGGGCCACGGGGGCCGCGGCGGGCGGAGACTACCCCTCACGGGCAGGAGCTCGATGGTCTCGGCCATGCGTGGGGCCTCGCCGACGAGCACCCTCATCGCAGAGATGGGCGCTGCGTTCGCCAGATGTCGGCAGTCAGTGCGCCAAGAAGAGGGACAATCAGTCAGAGCGCGGGCACGCGAGCATGGGGGACACCGCATGACTGGATCACGATACGGACGATCGCCCCTGGTTGCGTGGCTGGTCCTGTTGACTCTGGCGTTCGGGGTCATCGTGGGCCAGTCACCAGTCCCGTCCGTTCCTCCCGCGGCCAATCCGATCTGTGAGCAGGCCTTTCGTCAGGCAGTCGCAGTGTTCGAGGCCAGCGCTTCTCCCGCCGCGCACCAGGACAGTGGCCCAACCCCGGTGCCATCGAGCGGTGAAGCCACGGCCGACATCGCCTGGCTCGACGGAGCTATCCGCTCGTGCGCGAGCCTCGACGACTTCACCGCAGCAGCCGCCATGTACCCGGAGGTCCTGGGCGCGATGGACGCCCGCGTCTTCGTGGCTAGCCGCTGCTGGGACAGACGGGCTGCCCTCGACGAGTACGCGACCTGTCGATCGTTCGAGGCGGCGATCGCCACGCCCAGCCCGACGCCAGCTCCGACGCCAACGCCAGCTCCGACGCCGAAGGCGAAGCCGACACCGAAGCTGACACCGAAGCTGACACCGAAGGCCAAGGCCACCGCCAAGCCAACCCCAAAGCTGACAGCGAAGCCCAAGCCAGCGCCTGGGTCGGTCCGTGTTCCAAGTGGCTTCCGGGCGAAGGTGCCTGGCGCAGCCCGGGTCGTGTACTTCGACATCCGTGGCCGGACGGCGGACGCCCTCTCGAAGAACGCGGTACGCGCCAGCAAGCGCCACTGCAAGTCGCATCGCGCATTCGCCTGTCTGGCGTCGAGTGGCTACAGCTACCGCACCCGGACCAGCTACCAGACGGGTCGGTGCACCGTGACCGAAGTGACGTGGAGGAAGCCAGCGACGACGGCCTACATGCCGCGCTGGGTCGCACCGGAGCGTGCCCCACGACACCTGGTGTGGTGGTGGAAGAAGACGGTTGCCCGCGCCGGCTGGCACGAAGCCCAGCATGCGAGGATCTACCGGCAACACCGGGCCAAGTTCCCGCGCATCGTGGGCATGGGCTGCGCCAAGGCCGAGCGGCAGACGAAGCGTTGGGCGTCGGCTCTGACACGGGCGCAAGAGCAGTTCGACCGCTTGGACTACCCACGAGGCGCCGCAGCCTCCCAACGCTGGTACGCAGAGGCGATCGAGCGCTTCGGACGATGACGGCTGTGCCGTGCGGTCAGCATGTCACCGAGGCCCACCCCGTCGATGGAGTGAAGCGGTCTCCACGGTTTGCATCATGCGCGTATGGTTGCGCGATCGCCGGGGGGCGCACCCGAGGTTCCGTTCATGCCCAGACCCACCATCAACCAGCTACGCGAACGCGTCCGCGGCACGGTCATCGCGCCGGACGACGACGGCTACGACGAGGCTCGCAGCGTCTACAACGCCATCGATCGACAAGCGACCCGCGGTCGTGGTCAGGGCACAGCACAGCGCGGACATCGCGACTGCGGTCGATTTCGCACGCGAAAGCGACCTGCCCATCGCCATCCGTGGCGGCGGCCACAGCGTGCCCGGCTTCGGGACCATGGACGATGGCGTCGTCATCGACCTTTCCGGCCTGCGTGGTGTCAGCGTTGATCCAGCCAAGCGCATCGCGACCTCCCAGGGTGGAGCCACCTGGGGTGACTTCAACGCCGCGACCCACGAGCATAGCCTCGCCACCACCGGCGGCATCATCTCCACCACCGGCGTGGCCGGACTGACACTCGGTGGCGGCATCGGCTACCTCACCCGAGGACACGGCCTGGCCTGCGACAACCTCGTCGGTGCAGAGGTGGTCACCGCCGACGGCCGCACGGTGCGAGCCAGCGCCGACGAGAACGCCGACCTGCTCTGGGCGCTCAAGGGCGGCTCGGGCAACTTCGGCGTGGTCACGTCACTCGACTTCGACGTCCACCCCCTGTCCGACATCTACGGCGGCCCGATGTTCTTCGAGCTCGAGCACGCCCGCGACCTGCTCGAGTGGTATCGCGACTTCATCGCCGATGCGCCAGAGCAGTTCGGCGGCTTCCCGGCCTTCCAGATCGCCCCGCCCCTGCCCTTCATCCCCGAGGACCGACATGGCGAAACGTTCGTCATCTTCGTGGCCTGCTGGGCTGGCCCTCTCGACGAGGGCGAGGCCATCGTGAACAAGATCAAGGCAGTCGCACCGGTGGTCGCGGAGCACGTGGGGCCGATGCCCTACCCCGCCCTGAACAGCGCCTTCGACGGCCTGGTGCCCGCGGGGTTGCAGCACTACTGGAAGGCCAACTTCGTACGCGAGCTCAGCGACGCGGCCATCGACGCGCACCTCGAGCACGGACCCAAGGTGCCGGCGGTCAACTCGACCATGCACATCTACCCCATCAACGGCGCAGCGCAACGAGTGGGCGCGGACGAAACCGCCTTTGGCCATCGTGAGGCCAACTTCGCCCCGGTCATCGCGGGCATGTGGCCCGATCCCGCCGACAACGAGGCCAACATCGCCTGGGTCAAGGACTACTACGCGGCGACCGCGCCACACTCAGAGGAGGGCGGCTACGTCAACTTCATGGCCACCGACGACCAGAACCGGGTTCGCGCCAACTACGGCGCCAACTACGACCGCCTCGTCACGGTGAAGCGCCAGTACGATCCGGACAACCTCTTCCGCAACAACCAGAACATCAAGCCCTGACCGGACGCCGTATCGGGTGGGCCATGCCGAGGAGCGCACGGCGACCTCTCGATGCGGTCCCATCCGTGACGGCAGCGACACCGCGGATGCATTCGGGCGCACCGTCCGATGCTGGGCGGTGGCGACAGCTAGGGATCATCAGCCTGGCCGAGCTTCTCGCTCTCGCTCCCTGGTTCGGGGCATCGGCGGTGGCGCCCGGTCTTGTCGAGACGTGGGCGCTCGATGGGCTGGATCTGCCGATCCTCACGGTCGCGGTGCAGCTCGGGTTCGTCGTCGGAGCCATCCTGCTGGCCCTCACGGGCGCCGCCGATTCACTGTCGGCCACGCGACTCTTCTTCCTGGGTGCGTCTCTGGCGGCGCTGGCGAACCTTGGCTTCGCGCTCGCCAGCGACTTCGTCGGTGCACTACCCTTTCGCGCCTTGACCGGCTTCGCGCTCGCGGCGGTCTATCCGGTGGGCATGAAGCTCATCGTCGGATGGTTCAGACGTGACCGCGGACTGGCTATCGGCACATTCGATCGGTGCGCTGACCGTAGGCTCGGCGCTGCCGTACCTCTTCCGCGCAGCAGGCTCCGCGGCTGCCCTCGATTGGCGGGCGGTCGTGGCACTCTCCAGTGCCTCCGCGGTGCTCGGTGGCGCGCTCGTCCTGGTGGCTGGGCGCGACGGACCGTTCGACGAGCGCTCGGCCGGGCTCAGCCTGCGGTCGGCGCGACAGGCATTCAGCGACCGGGCAGTGCGGCTTGCCAACGTGGGATACCTCGGTCACATGTGGGAGCTCTACGCGATGTGGACATGGATCCCGGTGTTCCTGCTGGCCAGCTTCGCTGCGGCCGGGATGGAGGATCCGGTGGTCGCCAGCCTCGTCGCCTTCGTGGTGGTCGCGGTCGGTGGCGTGGGCTGTGTTGGCGCCGGGCTGCTCGCAGATCGCGTCGGACGCACCACGCTGACCATCGTCGCGATGTCCATCTCCGGCTCCGCGGCCGTGGTCACCGCGCTGACCTTTGGGGCAGATCCGCTACTGACCACCGTAGTGGCCCTGATCTGGGGCGTCACGGTCGTAGCGGACTCCGCACAGTTCTCAGCGGCGGTGACCGAGCTGACGCCGCCGGGGACGGCCGGGCTCAGCGCTTACCCTGCAGACAGCCGCAGGCTTCACCCTCACTGGGGTGACCATCCTGCTCGTCGGCTCGCTGGGAACCCTCGGTGGTGACGCGTGGAGAGTCGCGTTCATGACGTTGGCGCTGGGGCCCGCGGTCGGCATCGCTGCGATGTGGCGGCTCCGACGACGACCGGAGGCGGTCCTGATGGCAGAAGGCCATCGCTAGCTCGCGAGTGGCGCAGCGGTGTCTTCGCGGTTCGTAGACAGCGGGCCCCCACCGCCAGTCCGAGTACCGGCTCCACGCCGCACACGAGACAGGCGCATGGGAAGTCCGACGAGCGCTACCCACGCACGATGCCCTCATCGTGCCCTCCCCGGCATCACGGACCTCGCCCCAGAACGCGTCCCAGGCGCGCCGTGCAGGCGCACGCCGCCGGCCCGAGCGGTCGTGGACAGGGTCTCGAAGCGGAGGGTTCCGCGAGTGCTCTCGGCCATCCGGTCGAGCACGCCACAGATCGCCTCGCGACCGTGGTACTCGCCGCCGAGCCCGGAAACACCGGGCACGTGCAGCAGCGTGTCCCCATCGACATCGCCCGCCACGGCACCGGCATCTGCCCCAGCGAGCGCGCACGACGGCTTCGACGACGCGTCCGACCGCTGGCTCTTCCGACCCTTCGGGCGGGCTCCGCAGGGTCAGAGTTCGTGCTCAGGCAGTGCCGGTGCGAGCCTCGTCGGGGGTCGGCCCCATCGCGGGCAGACGCAGTGGCTCCTCCTCGAGTCGCAGGCTGCGCCGGTCGGCTTCGATGGGCAAGGCGAGCTGCATGGCCTGCCAGTAGGGCGGGCGTACCCTGGCGCGCTCCTGCGCGAACACCCTCAGCTCCTCGTCACTGAACGAGCGCAGGAACCGCTCGAAGGTCTTGGTCATGATGTCGCCTCTTCATCGGTAGCTCGTCAACGGCCGGGCCGGCTGGCCGGTCTCTGGTACGGGGTGCTGCGGACGATGCTCGCGCCAGACCCTCGACGGAGCAATGCCACGACCGTGCAGCGCTGACGGGTCCGACTTGCCGGGAATGTGCAAACGCGCGACGAGTCAGGAGCGTCCCGGCGTGATCGCCTCTGCCAGCGGGTCGATGGGACCGAGTTCGTCCGATCGAGCACAGCGAACGCTGTGGTCGCCTGCAAGCTCGGTCAACGACTGCCGCTCGGCGCACGCACCGACCGTGGCACAGGCGCAGCGTGGACCGAACCGACAGCCACTGGAGGGGTCGATGCTGGCCGCCTCGGCACTCGGCACGAGCGGCACCCGGAAGGGAACGCCGAACTCGGGCACCGAACGGCGCAGTGCCGCGGTGTATGGATGTCTCGGGCGCGTCAGTAACCGCTCGGTTCGCCCACGCTCGACGACCTCGCCGCGGTAGAGCACGATCGTATCCGCGCACAGGCGCGTGACCACACCCAGGTCGTGGCTGATGAGCAGGATGCCCAGGTCACGCTCGACCCGCAGCCGCTCCACGAGTTCGAAGATGCGCACCGCGACCGTGGCATCGAGCCCGCTGGTCGGTTCGTCCAGCAGGAGCATGCGCGGTCCGACCGCGAGCGCCCGCGCGATGACCGCACGCTGGCGCTGGCCACCCGACAGCTCGTGTGGATGGCGCCCCGCGGCATCGGCCGGCAGTCCGACCTCGTCGAGCAGGCGCAGGACCACCGCCTCCTGATCCTCGCCCGGGAGGCGTTCACGCCGGCCGCCGGCGCGCCAGCCCTCGGCGATGGCGGAGCCGATGCGTTGACGCGGGTCGAGCGCCCCATCCACGTCCTGCGGGATCGGCTGCACAGCCGTGCGGAACCCACGCAGCTCACCCCGACGCATAGCGGCCACCGATCGGCCCGACCAGGCCACCGAGCCGGCGGCCGGCCTGACCAGGCCGAGCAGCGCGCGCAGGGCCGTGGTCTTGCCCGAGCCGCTCTCCCCCACCAGGGCCAGCGAACGGCCGGGCACCAGCTCCAGGTGGTCGATGGCCAGGGCTGGCTGAGCATGCGGATCGGAGCCCGGGTAGCGGACCTCCAGGTCGGTCGCGACGAGGCGAGCGTCCGGACGCTCTACGACCGTCACGGGGCCACTTCCTCGATGCGCGGCAGGGCGGGCTTGGCCGCCACCAGCGCCTGCGTCACCGGGTCGCTCGGGTGCTGGAGGACCTCGGGTCCGCCGCGCTCCACGATGCGTCCGGCCTCGATGATGTTGATGCGGTCGGCCAGGCCGGCCACGAGCGCGAGATCGTGCGAGACCAGCAGGAACGACGTGCCCTCGCTGCCGCGCAGCTCGCGGAAGAGCTCTGCCACCTCCGCCTGCACCGTCACGTCCAGTGCGCTGGTGGCCTCGTCAGCGAGGATCAGCTCCGCGCGCAGGGCCACCGCCAGGGCGATGGAGACCCGCTGCGCTTCACCACCTGAGAGCTGGTGCGGGTATCGCTTGAGCAGGGCCGGATCGAGGCGCACCGCGGCGAGCGCGTGATCCAGTCGCTGGGCCCGCTCGGCCGCCGGCACGTCATGCAAGGCCAATGCGCGGTCGATCCACGTCTCCGCGCGCAGGGTCGGCGTCAAGGCTGCCCGCGCCGCCTGCAGTACGACCGTGACGCGACGACCGCGGATGTCGTGCAGCACCGACCGCTTCGCCCCGAGCAGCTCGACCCCGTCGAAGACCAGGCTGCCCGAAGCCACGGCGTTGCCCGGCAGCAACCCCAGCACCGCCGACTGCAGCAGGCTCTTGCCGGCACCGCTCTCGCCCACGAGCCCCACGATCTCGGCGCGACCGACGTCGAGCTCATCGACGTCGAGCAGCCGTTTCCCGCCGATGTCGACGCGCAGCGCACGGGCCGAGAGCAGGGGGCCAGGTCGATCGGTCATCGCCGCGTGGTCCCCTTGGGGTCGAGGCGCTCACGCAGCCCCTCCCCCAACAGGGTGAAGGCCAGGGCCGCGAGCATGATGGCCGCGCCGGGCGCCAGCGCCACCCACGGATGCGTCTGGAACAGCGTCCGCCCCTGCTCCACCATCAGGCCCCACTCGGGCACCGGGTCGCGCGCGCCAAGACCCAGGAAGCTGAGGCCCGCCAGCGTGAGGATGACGCCGCCCAGGTCCAGCGATGCCTGCACGATGACCGGACCGGCCGCATTGGGCAGGATGTGCCGCACCGCGATGCGCACCTGGCCGATGCCCAGCAGCCGACCCGATTCGATGAAGGCGCGGCCGCGGATGGCTGCCGCCTCGCCACGCATCAGGCGCGCATACCAGGGCCACCAGGCGATGACGATGGCGATGGCTGCGTGCTCGAGCGATGGACCGAGCGCCGCGCCGATGGCCAGCGCCAGCAGCAGCGAGGGGAAGGCCAGGAAGATGTCGACGAGACGCATGAGGATGTCGTCGACCCAACCGCCCATGGCGCCACTGAAGAGGCCCACGGGTACGCCGATGAGCAGCGCCCCGCTGATGACCAGCAGGCTCGTGCCGACCGAATACCAGGCCCCGAAGAGCACACGGCTGAAGACGTCCCGGCCGACGAGGTCGGTGCCCAGGCGGTGTTCGTCGCTCGGCGGCTGGAGCGTGTTGAGCAGGTTCGTGGCCGTACCCGCGTCCTGGGGATGGGGCGCGATCCAGGGAGCCAACACGGCCGCACCGGCGATGACCACGATGATGACCGCGGCCACGATCAGGCCCGGATGATGTCGCACGTAGCCGGCCACGCTGACCAGCGCCCCGCGCACGGCCCCGCTGTTCGCGCGCACCTCGTCGGCTGCGGTCATGCGCGCAGCCTCGGGTCGATGACCGGCCGGACAAGGTCCACGACCAGGTTGGCGATGAGGTAGGCCAGCGCCACCACCACCGTGGCACCAGCGATCGACGGTGCGTCGAGCGTAGTGATGGAGTCGGCGACGTAGGAACCCAGACCCGGCCAGTCGAAGAGGTTCTCGACGAGGAAGGTGTTGGCCAGGGCGTAGCCGAACACGAGCGCCAGTGCGGCCAGCACCGGCCCCAGCGAAGAGCGCAGGGCGAAACGCCACACGATGGTGCGCTCGTTGAAGCCGATGGCCCGGGCCATGCGCACGTGCTCCTCGCCCAGGGTCTCGATGAGGCTGGCGCGGAAGAGCCGCGCGATGAGCCCGGTGGGGTAGGCGGCCACGACCAGGGCCGGCAGCAGCACATGGGTGGCGGCCGAGGCCAGCAAGGGCCCGTTCAGGCGCAAGATCGCATCGACCATGACCAGGCCGGTGACGCCACCTTCGGCCACCGCATCGCGGAAGTCACGGTCGTAGCGACCGGCCACCGGCAGCAGGTCGAGCTCGGTGGCCACGGTCAACTGCAACAGCAGGCCCAACCAGAAGATGGGTGCAGATACGAGCACAGCGGTGGCGGCGCTGGTGATCCAGTCGGGCCAGCGGCCCTTCCAGCGGGCGCCGATCATGCCCAGCACGAGCCCGCCGACCAGCGCGAT
Source organism: uncultured Chloroflexia bacterium (assembly GCA_963716815.1). Lineage (GTDB taxonomy): Bacteria > Chloroflexota > Limnocylindria > Limnocylindrales > CSP1-4 > JAFMJV01. The sequence goes on along the minus strand of CAVQUM010000003.1, from coordinate 18,132 downwards.
GAGCATGGCCGCACCCACCAGCTCGAGCGAGGCCACCAGCCGCCCGCCGACGTCCTCGATGACCGGCTGACGCGTGTGGATGGAGATGCCCCAGTCTCCCGAGGCCAGGCCGATGAGGTAGCGCACCGCCTGCTCGGGCAGCGGCAGGTCGAGGCCGAGCTGCTCCCGCACGAGCGCCAACTCCTCGCGCGATGCGCGCGGTCCGGCCCACGTGGAGGCAGGGTCACCCGGCAGCAGGCGGGTGATGAAGAAGGCGACGAGCCCGACGCCGACTGCGACGAGCAGCGTCTGCGGCAAGCGCCGCACCAGGAGCTGTCGCATCGTCATCGGGCTCGAGCGGGAGAGACCGCAGGGCGGGTCAGGTGCCCGCCCTCGCGATCAGCCTGGCCTCAGTCGGCCAGTGGGCTCATGTCGTACACGAACGGGACCTGCGCATAGGCCGGGTCATCCACATAGCCGCTGACGCTGGCATCGAGCGCGCGCTGGTAGTTCTGCACGTACGGGACCGCCACCACGGCGTCGTCGATGAGCTGCTGCTGCATCTCGATGTACAGCGCCTCGGCGGCGTCACGGTCGGTCACGGTCAGCGATTGGATCTGGTCGATGGCCGCGTCCATGTCCGGGTCGGAGTAGTAGGCCAGGTTGAAGGTCGGCTCCTCCTCTGTGTAGAACATCGAGATGAACCAGCTGAAGGGGTCCGGGTAGTCCGGCCACCAGTACATCACGAAGATGTCCTGGCGCTCCTCGGTGTTGTCGCTGATGGCGCGGTCCCACTGGGCCTGCCACTCCAGCGGCTGCACGTCGAGGTCGATGCCCAGCTCGGCCAGGTTGGACTTCATGCTGGCGCCCACGAGCATCTCGTCGGTGTCGCCCGCGGCGACGGTCATGGTCAGCTGCAGCGGTTCACCGTCGGGCCCATAGCCGGTGCCCGCGAGCAGTTCCGCGGCACCTTCCAGGTCGAGCCCGGTACCGGTCAGGTCGTCGCTGTAGCCGATGAGACCGGGCGGGATGACACCCTTGGTGGGCACGACCGCGCCCGTCAGCGCCACACCGATGCCCTCGCTGTCGACGGTCTTGGCCACCGCCGCTCGCACGGCCGGGTCGGCCAGCGGGCCGGAGGCGGTGTTGAACAGGACGACCAGGTTCTGCAGCGACGGCGTCTCCACGATCTGGACGTTCTCGTCGCTGCGCAGGCTGTCGATCAACTGCGGTGTCAGCCGCTCCACGGCCGAGACCTCGCCGGCCTTGACCAGCTGCAGCGCGGTCGTCTCCTCGGGCACCACGCGGAAGACGACCTCCTCGTAGTGGTCGCCATCCCAGCCACCCCAGTACTCGGGATAGGCGTCGAGCGTCAGCTCGAACTCGGTGCCGGGCTGCCAGTCGGCGAGCGTGTAGGGACCGGTGCCGGCGTCGTTGGCCTCACCGAACCAGGCCACGAGGTCCTCCTCGCTGGCACCCTCACCTGCGGCATCCACGTCGTAGATGTAGGCGGCGTAGTTGGCGGCCGCGATGAGGTCCATGGGCGCAGGCCAGGAAAGGTTCAGCACGAGCGTGGTGGGGTCGGGTGTCTCGAACGATTCGACACCGTCCCAGATGTAGCCGGCGCCGAGACCGAGGTCACGTGTGCGCTCGAGCGCGGCCTTCGCCGCCTCCGCGTCCATCGGCCGGCCCGTGTGGAAGGTCACGTCGTCCCGCAGCGTGAAGGTCCACGTGAGCGCGTCATCGCTGGCGGACCACTCGGTCGCGAGCGAGGGCAGGACCGCGCCTGTGGCCGAGTCGTAGCGGGTCAGTGACTCGTACATGTTGTGCATGGCCGTGACCTCGTTGGAGTACGAGGTGGCCGGGTCGAGATCGGTCACGACCGGGTTGTTCGGCGCATACGTGAACGTGTCGATGTCGTCCTGTGCCATCGCCGCCATGGGCATGGTCAGAGCCAATGCTGCGCCCGCGAACCCGGCACTCAGCCACGCCGCGCGGCCTCGGTAGGTCTTCATGTCCCTTGCTCTCCTTCCTGGGGCCCGGACATTCGGTCCGGGTCTACCCCATCACCAGTGGTCCAGCCACCTTGACCCGGATACGGGCCGCGGGCTCCATCATGTATGTCAGTGGTGTTTCCTCGACGTCGACGACCTCCACACGCTCGGGGTCGGCACCCGCGGCCACGGCCGCCGCCCCTGCCCGTGCCGCGATCTCCTGCACGGCCTCTGCGTGGCTCCTGGTCGCGAAGGTGACCACCTCCTCTGCGCTGCCGCTGACCTTGGCGATGGCGGCGCCGATGGCATTGGCCACGTCGTGGTTGGTCGGCCGCAGGATCTCGCTGGCGCCGGGGATGGGGTCATCGAGGATGATGCTGCCGCCGCCGACGGCGATGATGGGTGCGTCGCTGCGCGAGGTCTTGACCCGGTCGATGGCGTCGGCCACGGCCACGTCGGCCAGCGCCAGGCCCGGCCCGCAGCAGCCCCGCGTGGGAGGCGCCTGGCGTGGTGCTTCCGATGCCGCTGGCGCGGCCCCCGAGCAGGGCAGCATCGGTCAGCGTGGGCGTGCTCCCGCCGAAGGCCAGGGCCTCGGTGCCGATGCGCCAGGCCACCGAGTCGGGACCGATGGCGCCCTCACGCACGATCGTGCCGCCGCCGACAGCGATGGAGATGATGTCGGGCATGCGGAAGTTGGTGCGCACGCCGCCGATCTCCACGGCCTGGCTCGATTCACGCGGGAAGCCGCTGACGAGCACACCGATGTCGGTAGAGGTGCCGCCGACGTCGACGACGATGGCGTCGTCACGGCCGGTGAGGTAGGCCGCGCCGCGCAGCGAGTTGGCCGGGCCGGAGCCGATGGTCAGGACCGGGAAGCGCACCGCGTGATCGAGGGCCATGAGCGTGCCGTCGTTCTGGGCGAAGTAGAGCGCAGCGTCGATGCCACGTCGGTCCAGCGCCGCGGCCAGCGTGCCGGCGACGTCCCGGGCCACGCCCAACAGTGCGCCATTGAGCACGGTCGAGTTCTCGCGCTCGAGGATGCCCAGCGCGCCCAGCTCATGGCTCATCGAGAGGTAGACGTCGGGGCCCATGACCTCCCGCGCGATCTCACCCGCCGCCAACTCGTGGCGCGCCGAGACCGGGGCGAAGACGCTGGTGATAGCGACCGCGTCGACCTGTCCGCGCAGCGGGGCCAGGAAAGCCTGCACCGCCTCGGCGTCGAAGGGCACGATCTCGCGACCATCGAGCTCGATGCCGCCGCGGACGGTGGCCTCGCCCGCGGACACGGCCGCGATGAGGTCCTCCGGCCAGGTCAGCAACGGGCGCACCGAGAGCGTGGCCGGCGCGCCGATGCGCAGCACCGCCACCTTGTGCAGCTGCTTGCGCTCGAGCACGGCGTTGGTCGCATGGGTCGTGCCCAGCATCACGTGACTGATACGCGTCCGGTCCACCTGGCCGCTCTCGAGGACCTTGTCGACCGCCGCCTCGATGCCGGAGCTGACGTCAGCGGAGGTCGGGGACTTGGCCTTGGCCAGCAGCGTGTCGTGGCGGTCGAGCACGACCGCGTCGGTGTTCGTGCCACCGACGTCGATGCCCAGGCGCAGGTCCAGCGGGTGCGGGCCCGCGAGGGCCGGGCTCACGAGTCGACTCCAGCATCCCGGCCCGGCCATCATCCGGTACCCGGGTTGAGCTCCTCCACCGGCACGTAGTCCACATCGAAGCCGAACGCGCCCGGTCCGGCCGTGCGCAACCCGGCCTCGGTGCGCCACACCGGCGGACAGGGGATGGCGATGGCCACGAGTCGCTGGCCGTACCTGAGCCGCTCGGTATGGATGGCCTCGCCGGTCTGCTCGTCGAGCAACGTGATGAGATCAGGCGCGACGGCGCGCAGCTCGCCGTCCACGCGCGCGAGCAGGTACTCGTTCTGGATGTCGATCTCGAGCGTCCGGCCGGCATCGGCCCGCATGCCCTCGATGGTGATGCGACCGCGCACGAAGCCGCCCTCGATGCGGTTGGCCACATCCACGATCTTGCCCTCGAGCAGCCGAGCCGCACCGGTCGCGGCGATGACCGAATCCACCGGGTCGTCCAACGCCCCGCTGATGGCCCGACCGATCTCGCCCGCGAGCGTGACCGTCCCGGGCACGGTGGCCGTGCGAGCCTGGGCCACGGTCATGGTGTACTCGGCGCTGGCGGCGATGCCGCCGCAGGCGATGGCCACGGCTCGCTCCAGGCGCTCAGCCCACTCACCGTAGACCTCGTGGAACACGGCGCGGTGCCCACGCTCGTCGACCACGATGGCAGGCTGGGCGGAGATGCCGGCCAGTTCCATGGTCACCATCTGGACCTCGGGGAAGGCTCGGCCCATGCCGTCGGCATCGAGCACCGGCAGACCCATCCTGGCGGCCCAGGTCAGCGGCGCCATGCCGTTGGAGCCGCCGATCTCGGCACACATGACCGCCGCCACCGGCTTGCTCCAGAGGCGCTCGACCTCTTCACGCAGATAGGCCCCCTCGTCACCCGATGAAAGCTTCTCGATGGTCACGGTGGGCGCGCCGAGGAAGCCACAGGACATGATCATCGCGTCTTGGGGCAAGTCGTCGTAGCTCACGAGCTCGACGGGGCCGTTCTCCTCGATGGCCTGGATGGCCATCAGCGTGGCGGTGTAGGCCTCCCCACCGCCACCGGCTCCCAGCACGGAGCAGCCGCGCGCGATATCAGGGAGCTCGTCGATCTCGATGGTCCTGGGCACGGCGCGATGATAGCCGAGCCTCCTCGACTCCAGACCGCGCTCGGCGGGCTGCCCCGCCATTCCGCTGCAAACGTTACCCAAGCGCAACCTGGGCTCCGCGGTCCCGTACCATCAGGACACCAGACGCATCCACCCAGCCTGGGTGACGGGGAGGAAACGATGATCGACCGCACGTCCCACAACGAGGCCGAGCGCGAAGCTCGCGAGAAGCCGGAACTGCCGGCCGAGGACCTGCAGCCCTTCTACTGGGCCGCGGAGGACCGCTATGAGCAGGCGCGCTTCCGCTACGTCGGCAACAGCGGCCTGCAGCTGTCGGCCATCTCGCTGGGCCTGTGGCACAACTTCGGCGACGACACGCCCTTCGCCCGCCAGCGTGCGATCGTGCGCCGCGCGTTCGACCTGGGCATCACCCAGTTCGACCTGGCCAACAACTACGGGCCGCCCTTCGGCTCGGCCGAAGAGAACTTCGGGCGCATCCTCGCCAAGGATCTCGCGTCCTACCGCGACGAGCTGGTCATCACCACCAAGGCCGGCTGGCACATGTGGCCGGGCGAGTACGGCTGGGGCGGCTCGCGCAAGCACGTCCTCGCCAGCCTCGAGGCCAGCCTCGAGCGCATGGGCACGGAATACGTCGACATCTTCTACTCGCACCGCATCGACCTCGACACGCCCATCGAGGAGACGATGAGCGCGCTGGCCACGGCCGTGCACCAGGGCAAGGCCCGCTACGTGGGCATCAGCTCCTACTCGCCGGCGAGGACCGCCGAGGCGGCGCGCATCCTGCGCGAGCTGGGCACGCCGCTGCTCATCCACCAGCCCAACTACTCCATGTTCAACCGCTGGATCGAGGCCGAGCTGCTCGACGTGCTCGAAGCCGCGGGCGCCGGCTGCATCCCCTTCTCGCCCCTCGCCCAGGGCCTGCTCACGAACAAGTACCTCGAGGGCGTGCCCGAGGGCAGCCGGGCCACGCAGAGCAAGTCGCTCGCGGGCGACATGCTCAGCGAGCAGAATCTGCAGCGCGTGCGGGCGCTCGACGAGATCGCCCGGCGGCGCGGGCAGAGCCTCGCGCAGATGGCCATCCTGTGGGTGCTGCGCGACCCACGCGTGAGCAGCGCCCTCATCGGCGCCAGTTCACCCGAGCAGCTCGAGGACAGCGTCGGGGCGCTCGCGGGTGCCCCCTTCAGCGACGAGGAACTGGCCGAGATCGACCGCTACGCCCAGCCCGGTGACGGCGTCGACCTGTGGAACGTGTCAGCGGGGCTGTAGCTGCCCACCGACGCTGCGCTACGGCGCGAGCGTTCCGAAGAAGACCTGCCAGGCAAGGATGGTCTTGGCGAACAGGCTCATGAACATGTACGTCTTCTCGCCGACCAGGTAGTCGCGCCAGCGTCCGATCTTGCCGTACTGCAGGATCATCGTGATGGCGAAGACGTTGAAGGCCAGGAAGAGCGAGACGAAGATGGCGATGACGAAGCCGGGGATAGGCGCGGCACCTGGCTCGACGGCGGCTGACCACAGCGCGATGCCGATGACGATCCAGGGCACGATACCCGCGATGACACCGAAGAGGTAGTGGTTCCACTGTGTCTTCTCACGCCCCTGGTTGGCCGACTCCATCGACCAGCCAAAGAGGTTCATGGCGGCGTTGATGCCGAAGATGGCTACGAGCGTCCCGATCTCCTCGATGCCCGATAACGCGGCGATGACCACGATCATGACGCTGGAGCTGAGGGCGTACTCGATCCAGCGCATGGGCTGGATGTGGTCCGCGAGCCGCCGCTCGTACCAGCCCCGCAGCGGCCAGGCCAGCAGCGCATGGGCGATGGCACTCATGAAGAAGAACACCGCCACGGCCGGCCCGATGGGCAACTCGAAGAGCGGGCTCTGCGCCGGCACCAGCGTGTCGCTGGCGGTGTCGAAGGTGAGGTAGCTGGTCACGACGGGTCTCGTGACCAGCGGGTCGCGCGCGAAAGAGAGGGCCAGGATGATGAGTCCCTGGACGCCGTGCAGCGCCGCCAGGACCGCATTCCAGCGGAACAAGCTGTAGGCGCGGTCTTGCGGGATGGCGACCGTCGGCTCGACGGTCTGTGCGGCAGCGGTCACGATGTTGGCCCCCGTACGGATGTGGTGGTTGCGTTGCGCGCCTCTAGTCTAGCGCCTTTGTTTACTCTTTGTCACCGGTTTGTCCATTGCGTCTCCTCGCGGCCGCTCCTCCCCCAGGAACATCCGCAGGTCTCGCTCGAAGGCCACGCCGCGCACGCCGTGTCGCCGTCCCTTGTAGACGACGGCACGCCCGTGGGGCAGGCCCGCGGCCGTCTCGCGGGCCACATCAGCTCCGGAGAACATGTCCGACTCGCCGCAGGCCACCAGGGTAGGCGCAGTCGATCTCGCCCAGCCGCGGGCGGAAGTCGTGGTCGTCCTCGGCCTCGAGAAGGGTGATCATGTCGGTCGGGTCGACCGGCGCGCTGCGGGCCATCAGCGGTGAGAAGAGCCAGGCCACGGCGCGGCCGAAGACGTTGTCGGGCTGGATGGTCCGCATCATCAGGCCGGCCACCTCGCGCCACCGCCCCGCTTCGGCCAGGCGGATCATCTCGCGCCCCCAGCTGCGGGCCTCGACCGTGGTACGACCACCACAGTCCTGTAATACGAGGCGACGGACCGTGTCGGGGTGCTCAGCCGCGAGGTAGACCGCCACGGAGCCACCGCTGGAGAGGCCGATGACATCCACCGGCGGCTCGAACTCCGTCCAAATCGTCGCCGCGTACTCCGCGGCCATCTGTCCCAGCGTCGTCCCGCGAGTCATGCCCGGGCGCCGGTTGACCACGTAGACGCTGCGCGATCGTGCCAGCGGCCGGTACGGCGCCAGCGCGAAACGTGCTTCGAAGCTGCTGAGCGGTCGGTTCTCGAGCGTCAGCCCCTGCAGCACGACCACGGGCGGACCCTCGCCGACCAGGTTGTAGGGCAGGCCGCCGGCCAAGACACCTGCGCTCTCGCGTCGATCTCGCATGACCGGCAGCCTACGTCATCGGTCCGGGACCGCCGCAGAGCACGTCGCCGGCCTTGACAGTCGCCTCGAAGAGGCCGCTTTCGTGGGGGAAGGTATCGCTACCGGTGGGCGCCGCCGCGGTGGGGCCTAGTTCGTGAGCGTGACCTTGCGGATCGAGCGCGGCTGCTCGGGGTCGCCGCCCTTGGCCATGGTCACGTGGCGCGCGTGCAGCTGCCCCGGCACGATCGACACGATGGGCATGAGCCACTCGGGCAGGTTCGTCGGCAGCGGCAGCGACCACGTGCCCTTGTCGCGCAACGCGGTCGAGTCGGACATGATGAGCAGTCGAGCCTTCAGCTCCCCGCCCAGCCGCTCGATGACCGCCCGCATGTCGGCTTCGGTGGCCCCGCTGGGAGCGACACAGAAGGTCGGGAAGCCCGCCTCGATGAGCGCCAGCGGGCCGTGGATGAAGTCGGCCGTCGAGTACGGGTCTGCCAGCGTGTAGCTCAGCTCCTTGAGCTTGAGCGACCACTCGCGCGCGGTGGCGTAGTGATAGCCGCGCCCGAGGATGACGCAACGGTTCATGCCCGACATGTCGGCTGCGATGCGGGCCGCCTCGTCGTCGAGGTCAAGCACTCGCGCGAGTGCGTCGGGCAGCTTCGCGAGGTCGGCCGAGGCATCGGCCTCCGCCAGCCCGGCGGCGATCATGGCCAGCACCAGCAGCGTAGAGGTGTACGTCTTCGTGGCCGCGATCGCCCGTTCGGGCCCTGCGCGTAGTGCGATGTGGTGCTCGGCAGCTTCAGCCATGTCGGAGCCGGGCGTGTTGGTGATGGCCAGCGTCAGCGCACCTTGTGATCGGGCCGCGCGGATGACGCCGACCACGTCGGGTGAGGCACCCGACTGGCTGATGCCGATGACGAGCGCATGGCTGTAGTCGGGCGAGGCGCCGTAGAGCGAGTGCACGCTGGGTGTGGCCAGGCCCACCGACAGGCCGGCCATGACGCCCAACGCGTACTGGGCATAGATGGCGGCGTGGTCCGAGGTGCCGCGGGCGGCGATGACGACGTGGGCCGGAGCGGTGGCCCGGATCGTCTGGCACAAGGCCTCGACCTCTGGACCGGCCTGGGCCAGCAATCGTGCCGCTACCTCGGGCTGCTCTCGGATCTCCTCGATGAGGGCCACTCAGACCACCTCCAAACCGTGTCCACGCGGGTACAGCCCGGGGATGTCCACGGGCAGCCGGCCGGTGATGGGCGCCTGGCCGAAGAGCGCATCCGCGACCGCGCCGACGGCCGCCGGCACGATCGAGTAGGAGCATAGGTGGGTCGCCGAAGCAGGGTAGTCGGCGAGGTCGTAGGGCGTGCGCATGGCCACGGTCACCGTCGGCGTGCCCGTCTCGAGCACGGCCTCCACCAGGCGCGTCTGCGCGGGTTGCACGGCCGTCGCGAGCGTGGCCACGATGACCAGGCCGGCTTCGGTCACGGCCGCGCGCGCGCCGGCGATGTCTGCCTCGTCCGGTTCCGCCGGGACTCGCACCTCGGCCACGTCAGCGTGATGCCGGCGCACCGCCTCGGCCAGGGCCAAGGGCTCGTCGGCCGATGAATCCGCGGGCGTCAGCTCGCGCGGCTGGGGCGTGATGACGACGATCAGCTCGGTGTCGCGCAGGCGCAGCGGCAGCAAGCCTGCCTCGTCGCGCACCAGCGTGATGGCGGCCCGCGCCGAGCGGCGGGCGAGCTCGCGGTGCGCCTGGCACTTGACGTAGCTGCGTTCGGGCCAGGCGAAATGCTTGAGCCAGCGGCGCAGCCGCAGCAGACGTCGTCCTGAGGCATGGATGCGACTGGCCGGGACCAGGTCCCGCAGCGCCGCCTGTCGCAGTCCCTCTTCGAGCCGGCGCTGGGCGGCGCGGTCGGGCGTCATCAGCAGCAGGTCCACGCCCGCGCGCAGGGCCACGATGCTGTCGACCACGCCAGCAACCCCCTGCGCCACCGCCTTCATGTCCATGGCGTCGGTGATGGACACGCCGTTGAAGCCCAGGCGTTCGCGCAGCAGCTCGTGCATGACCAGGCGCGAGACGGTCGCAGGCAGGGCCCGCTCGCCGGTCACCCCCGGCAGGGCCACGTGGCCGGACATGACCATGCGTGCCCCGGCCTCGAAGGCGCCGCGGAACGGGACCAGCTCTCGCGCTTCGAGCTCCTCGAGGTCGAGGTCGATCGAAGCCAGCGCGAAGTGGGGGTCCGCATCGACCGCGCCGAAGCCCGGGAAGTGCTTGGGCGTGGCCACCACGCCGCCTTCCTGCAGCCCTCGGGTCAGGGCCGCGGCATGGCGTGCGACCGAGGCGGGATCCGAGCCGAACGCGCGCGTGCCCAGCGAGACGTTGTCCGGCTCCACGGCCACGTCGCAGACGGGTGCGTAGTCGACGGTGACCCCTAGCGCACGGAGCTCACGACCCATGGCCCGTCCGGTGGCCTCGGTGAGCGAGACGTCGTCGGCGGCGCCCAGGGCCATGGCTCCGGGGAAGCGGGTCGTGTCGTGGCCAAGGCCCACGAGCTGGCCGCCCTCCTGGTCGGCTCCGATGAGCAACGGCAGCCCGCCGGGTGCCGCCGTGTGCAGTCGAGCGGTCAGGTCCGCCAGACCGTCGGCGTCGGCTGCGTTGGCACGCAGGAACACCGTCACACCGTGGGCGTGACCCGCAGCCACGCGACGCAGCAGCCAGTCGGGCGGCTCAGTGCCCTCGAATGCCGGCAGCAACTGCCCGAGGATCGCATCCGCAGGCAGTCGGCTGCCCCGCCCTCGGCCACGTTCGAGCGACATGGCCGAGGCTTCTGTCTTCACCGGACCCTCGGACTAGCCCTTGACCGAGCCGGAAAGGATGCCCCGCACGAAGTAGCGCTGCAGCAGCAGGAACACGACCATCGGCACGATCATGGTCACGAAGGCGCCTGCCGTGAGCAGGTGCCACTGGCCGCCGCGACCACCGATGAGTCGATGCAGCTGAAGAGTCATGCACCGATTTCTCGGACTCGGCGCCGAGGAAGACCAAGGCCACCAGCAGGTCGTTCCAGACCCACATGAACTGGAAGATGGCGAAGGCCGCCAGCGCCGGCACCGACAGCGGCAGGACCACCTTGGTGAACATCTGGAAGTGCGTGGCGCCGTCGATGAAGGCCGGTCTCGAACAGGTCGCCCGGCAGCTGGCTGATGAAGTTGTAGAGCAGGAAGATTGCCAGTGGCAGGCCGAAGCCGGTATGCGCCAGCCAGACGCCCGGAACGACTGGCTGATCGGATGCCGAGGTCGTCAGGCCTTGTAGACCTCCTGGACCGGCATCAGCGCCATCTGCAGCGGCACCACCAGCAACGCCACCACGACCATGAAGAGCGTGCCCCGGAAGGGGAAGCGCATCCAGGCGAAGGCGTAGGCGGCGAAGGCCGCGATGGTGATCGGGATGACCGTGGCCGGGATGGTCACGATGAGGCTGTTGATGAAGGCGTTGGCCATGCTGTCGTCGGTGAGCACGGCTTCGTAGTTGATCAGTGTCCAGTTGGCGAACGTCCCAGGGACAGACCAGGGTCGTCCACCAGCCCGAGATGGTGATGTCGCGCGCGTCCCGGAAGGAGCTGATGAGGATGCCGATGGTCGGGAGCGACCAGACCAGAGCGATCGACGATGACCGCGGTCCGCATGGCGGCGCCGCCAGAAGCTGCTGCGCTGAGGTTCATTCTCTGTTGCGTCGCGCTGCTCATGCCGCGCATCCCCTGCCTGCGAATGCTCCGTACGTTGAGCAGGGCCATCGGCAGGACAGCCAGGAACAGAGCACGGTCGCGAGGACCGCGCCTCTGCCGTCGTTGAAGAACTGGAACGCCTGCATGTACATCTGGTTGGCCACCACGTCGGTGTTGAAGCGGCCGCCGGTCATGACGAAGACGATATCGAAGACCTTGAGCACGACGATGGCCGTGGTGATGCTGACCATGATCAGCGAGCCCCTGATCGATGGGCACGATGCCTGAGGAACTGCTGTCGCTCGCTGGCGCCGTCGAGGCTGGCGGCCTCCTTGATCTCGGTGGGACGCCCTTGATGGCCGCTGAGAGCACGACCATGGCGAAGCCGACCTGCAGCCAGATGAGGACGATGATGAGCAGGAACGTGTTGAGCCGGTAGTCGGTGTCTGGATCCAGCGCACCGGCTCCTGCCCCAGGCCGACCCAGATCGCGTTGAGCAGGCCGGTCTCGATTGGAACTCTCGGGTCGCCATGTGTAGATGAACTGCCAGATGGTCGAAGCGCCGATGAGGAGATCGCCAGTGGCAGGAAGACGAACGTCTTGGCCGCAATTCGTGCTTGACGCGGTCGAAGATGCCGGCCACCAGCAACCCGAGGCCTACGGCGCCGGCGACGCCGACCACCAGCCAGAGCACGTTGTTGATGTACATCTGGTGATTGGAGGGGTCGGTCAGGGCCCACTGCCAGTTACCCAGGCCATCGCCCTCGGTCAAGGAGATGGCCTGGGTAACTGGCAGTGGGCCCTGACCGACCCCTCCAATCACCAGATGTACATCAACAACGTGCTCTGGCTGGTGGTGCGCGTCGGCCGCACATAGCCTCGGGTTGCTGGTGGCCGGCATCTTCGACCGCGTCGGCGCCAATCTTCCGGCCAAGACATTTCGTCTTCCCTGCCACTGGCGATCTCCCTCATCGGCGCTTCGACCATCTGGCAGTTCATCTACACATGGCGACCCGAGAGTTCCAATCAGATCGGCCTCCTGAACGCGATCTGGGTCGGCCTGGGGCAGGAGCCCGTGCGCTGGATCCAGAACGCCAGACTACCGGCTCAACACGTTCCTGCTCATCATCGTCCTCATCTGGCTCCAGGTCGGCTTCGCCATGGTCGTGCTCTCGGCGGTCATCAAGGGCGTACCCACCGAGATTGACAGAGGCCGCCAGCCTCGACGGCGCCAGCAAGCAACAGCACGCTCCTAGGGATCATCGTCCATGATTGGGGCTCGCTGATCATGGTCAGCATCACCACGGCCATCGTCGTGCTCAAGGTCTTCGACATCGTCTTCGTCATGACCGGCGGCCGCTTCAACACCGACGTGGTTGCCAACCAGATGTACTTGCAGGCGTTCCAGTTCCGGAGGGCGGGCGCGGTCCTCGCAACCGCGCTCTCCTGGCCGTCCTGCCGATGGCCCTGCTCAACGTACGAAGCATCCGCAGGCAGGGATACGCGGCATGAGCACCGCAACTGACACAGGGCCATGAAACCTCAGCGCGGCCGCTTCTGCGCCGTGCTCCCGCACCGCGGTCATCGTCATCGCGCTCCATCTGGTCGCTCCCGACCTGGGCATCCTCATCGGCTCGTCTCCGGATGCGCGCGACATCGCCATCTCCGGATGGTCAGCGACGTTGGTCTGGCCCTGGGAGGCCAACTGGACGCTGGTCGACTACGAGGCCGTGCTGACCGACGACAACATGGCCAACGCCTTCATCAACAGCCTCATGGTGACCATCTGCAGGGCACGGTCATCCCCATCACCATCGCCGCCTTCGCAGCCTATGCCTTCGCTGGATGCGCTTCCCCTTCCGCGGCACGCTCTTATGGTCGTGGTCGCGCTCCTGGTCATGCCCCTGCAGATGGCGCTGTTGCCGGTCAGATCTACAAGGCGTTGACCGACATCGGTATCCCGATGAGCCAGTCGTTCCCGGGCGTGTCGCCTGGCGCAGTTCGGCCTTCGGTCTGCCACTGGCAATGTTCCTGCTCTACAACTTCATCAGCCAGCTGCCCACGATGCTGCTTCGAGACGGCCTCGAATTCAACAGCGCCGCGCCTTTTTATGTTCACCAAGGTGGTCCTGCCGCTGTCGGTGCCGGCGCTGGCGGCTTCACCATCTTCCGATTCATGTGGGTCTGGAACGACCTGCTCGTGGCCCTGGTCTTCCTCAGAGCGGTCCGAAATCGGTCATGGCTTCAGTTGCTCCGACTCATCGGTGGTCGCGGCGGCCAGTGGCACCTGCTGCACGGCAGGCGCCTTCGTGACCATGATCGTGCCCATGGTCGTGTTCCTGCTACTGGCTGCTTCGTGCGGGGCATCCTTTCCGGCTCGGTCAAGGTCCTCCGAGGGTCCGGTCGAAGACAGAAGCCTCGGCCATGTCGCTCGAACGCGGCCGAGGGCGGGGCAGCCGACTGCCTGCGATGCGACGTCCTCGGGCAGTTGCTGCCGGCATTCGAGGGCACTGAGCCGCCCGACTGGCTGCTGCGTCGCGTGGCTGCGGGTCACGCCCACGGTGTGACGGTGTTCCTGCGTGCCAACGCAGCCGACGCCGACGGTCTGGCGGACCTGACCGCTCGACTGCACAGGGCGGCACCCGGCGGGCTGCCGTTGCCGTTGGAGCCGACCAGGAGGGCGGCCAGCTCGTGGGCCTTGGCCACGACACGACCCGCTTCCCCGGAGCCATGGCCCTGAGCACCAACGACGTCTCGCTCACCGAGGCCACCGGACGGGCCATGGGTCGTGAGCTCCGTGCCCGCTGGGTCACCGTCGACTACGCACCCGTCTGGAGCGTGGCCGTGGAGCCGGACAACGTCTCGCTGGGTACGCGCGCGTTCGGCTCGGATTTCCCCGCCTTGGTCGCACGCCATGCAGCAGGGCCTGACCCGAGGGCTGCAGGAAGGCGGCGTAGTGGCTACGCCCAAGCACTTCCCGGGCTTCGGCGCGGTCGATGCGGACCCCCACTTCGCGCTGGCTTCGACTCGACCTCGACCTCGAGGAATTCGAAGCGCGAGACGTCCGTTTCCGCGGCGCCTTCGAGGCCGGGGCACGCATGGTCATGTCCGGCCACGTGGCCCTGCCGGGGGTGACCCGCGAGCGGGCCCTGCCTGCGACCGTCTCGCGCCTGGTCATGCACGAGCTGCTGCGCGAACACCTGGGCTTCAACGGTGTGTCCATCACCGATGCCATGGACATGAAGGCGGATGCTGGCGTGGTGGACAGCATCGTGGCCCTGCCGCGGGCGTGGAAGGTTCTTGTGACGCCGACCGCGCCGCCCAGCGCCGGCTCGAAGAGGGGCTGCGACAGGCGGCGCTGGGGAGACTGTCCCCGGCCAGCGGGCGTCCATGCCTCAGGACGACGTCTGCTGCGGCTGCGCCGCTGGCTCAAGCATTGCGCTGGGCCCCCCGAACGAAGCTACGTGAAGAGCCAGGCGCACCGCGGCTCCGCCCGCCGCTGGCGCGGGCCGCCATCACGCTGGTGCGCGACAGAGCGGCTTGCTGCCGCTGCGCCTGCGCGACACCGAGCGGATCGCCGTCGTCGCGCCCCGCGCGCGAGCTGACCCCCCGCGGGAGTTCGTCTCCGCGCCAACGAGCCCCTGGCCCTGGCCGAGGCGGTGCGCCGCATGCGCTGACGTGGCCGAGGTGCGAGCAGGCGGAGCCGGACGAGGCAGACATCGTCGGCGCGCGCGAAGCCGTGGCCGGAGCCGGCCTGGTCATCGTGGCCACGCTCGCGACGGCCGTGCAACTACAGCGGCAAGCGCGCCTGGTGGAGGCCGTGCTCGAGACGGGCACGCCGACGGTGACCGTGGCCATGCGCACGCCCTACGACCTCGCCGACTACCCTGCTTCGGCGACCCGCCTATGCTCCTACTCGATTGGTCCGGCGGTCGTCGGCGCGGTCGCGGATGCGCTCTTCGCCAGGCGCCGTCACTGGCCGGCTGCGTGGACATTCCCGGCTATGCCCGTGGACACGGTTTGGAGGTGGTCTCGGTGGCCTGCCGTCGAGAAAATCCGAGAGCAGCCCGAAGTAGCGGCACGATTGTTGGCCCAGGCCGCGGTCCAGGTCGAGGCCTTGGATTACAGGCACCACTCCCGGCTATGTCCACGTTATCGCCGCCCGCGGCACCTCGGACCACGCCGCCATCTACGCCCAGTACGCGATGGGTGTCATGGCCGGCCTGTCGGTGGGCCTGGCCACACCCAGCGTGCACTCGCTCTACGGCGCCTCGCCCGACTACAGCCATGCGCTCGTCATCGGCATCAGCCAGTCGGGTGCCTCACCCGACGGGCGCGTCATCCGCGCGGCCCGAGCACAAGGTGCACTGACGCTGGCGATCACCAACACGCCCGGAACCGACATGGCTGAAGCTGCCGAGCACCACGTCGCACTGCGCGCGGGCCCCGAACGGGCGATACGACAGGGCTACGAAGACGTACACCGCCACGCTGCTGGTGCTGTGGCCATGATTGGCTCCCGAGCTGGCGGAGGCCGATGCCTCGGCCGACCTCGCGAAGCTGCCCGACGCACTCGCGCGAGATCTGCCTTGACCTCGACGACGAGGCGGCCCGCATCGCAGCCGACATGTCGGGCATGAACCGCTGCGTCTCGGGCGCGGCTATCACTACGCCACCGCGCCGGTGGCTCAAGCTCAAGGAGCTGAGCTATACGCTGGCAGACCGTATTCGACGGCCGAGCTTCATCCACGGCCCGCTCGCCTGGTCGAGGCGGGCTTCCCGACCTTCTGTGTCGCTCCGAGCGGGGCCACCGAAGCCGACATGCGGGCGGTCATCGAGCGGCTGGGCGGGGAGCTGGGGGCTCGACTGCTCGTCATGTCCGACTCGACCGTGCTGCGCGACAAGGGCACGTGGTCCGTACCTCTCCTCGTGGCTCATGCCCATCGTGTCGATTGGTACCAGGGCAGCTGCACCGCGCACCGTGACCATGGCCAGGGCAGCGACCCGGACAGCCCGCGCTCGAATTCCGCAAGGTCACGCTCACGAACTAGGCCCCACCGCGGCGGCGACCAGGTGCTCGCTACATGTACGGGGCCACCTTCCACGGTGGCGCCGGCAATGACGCGGCCCAGGGTCTGTGACGTCGGACCCGAGAGGCGCGCTCACCACGTGGAGTGGAGACCGAGGTCCTCTGCTTCTGGTCGACCGGACGTCCGAATTGAACGGCCCATCTGGGAGGGGTGGGCTGTTCGCTGGTCTGGGCCCCGCCGCTCGCGAGAGTGACGATCCGGGTGCTGTCGCGTGTCGCGCGCCCCGGACCGAATCGCGTAGCTGCCCCGGTCATGCGAGTCCGACACGAGCGCAGGTGCTTGGCAGGCGGGCCTGCCCTTACAAAGTGGTCGGCGAGGGTCCGCCCGTGGTCGTGCTGCCAGGGGCTGACGCTCGAGAACCGACCACTCAGCAGCTTTCAAAGCACGTTTCGCGCTCGGCGCCGTACCGGCCGCTGGCGCGGTCGCGCAGCATCTATGTCGTCAACCGGCGCCCAGGCATGAAAATTCGCCGGGACGACGCTGCGGGACAGGCGTCGGCCGCGGAGTATGCGGCGGACGAAGAATTCGGACGAGTCGAGCCACCGGTGGATGTCATGCACCTCCAGCGGTCGCGGTCTACCTCGCGGCTCGAGCACCCCGATACGGTCCGTCACCTCGTGCGGAGCTGTGGTGGTCCATCCCCGCCCCGGTCGAGGCCCGCACCGGCTGGGGGCGCGAGATAGAGCGGGGCGATGGCGCGACGTGGCCGGCCTGATGATGCGACCAGGCCCAACAACGTCTTCGGCCGCGCCGTGGCTTGGCTCTTCTCACCGCTGATGGCCCGCAGCGCGGCCGTCGAGCCCGACCCGGACATGATTGACCCTTCTCGAGGCCGAGGACGACCACGACTTCTCCGCCGGCTGGGCCTGCGCCTACCTGGTGGCCTGCGGCGAGTCATGCTCCGGGGCTGATGTGGCCCGGCTGCGGCCGCGGGCCTGCGCCACGGCGCCGTGCATCGTCTACAAGGGACGGCGACAGTGTGCGGCGTGGCCCTCGAGCGGGATTCTGCGAGTGTTCATGGGGGAGGGGCGGCCGCAAGAACCAGTGACGAAAGAGTTAACAGAGGCGCTGAGCTACAGGCGCGCACGCAACCACTACATCCGTACGGGGGCCAACATCGTGACCGCTGCCGCACAGACCGTCGAGCCGACGGTCGCCATCCCGCAAGAACCGCTCCTACAGCTTGTTCCGCTGGAATGCGGTCCTGGCAGCGCTGCACGGCGTCCAGGGACTCATCATCCTGGCACTCTCTTTCGCGAGCGACCCACTCGTCACGCGTCCCGTCGTGACGAGCTACCTGACCTTCGACACCGCCAGCGACACGCTGGTGCCGGCGCAGAGCTCGCTCTTCGAGTTGCCATCGGACCGGCCGTGGCGGTGTTCTTCTTCATGAGCGCCATCGCCGTCGCTGCTAGGCCTGGCCGCTGCGGGGCTGGTACGAGCGGCGGCTCGCGGTCACATTGCCAGCCGTGCGCTGAATTCGAGTACGCCCTCAGCTCAGCGTCATGACCGTGGTCATCGCCGCGTTGTCCGGCATCCAGGAAATCGGGACGCTTGTAGCCATCTTGGCATCGACGCCGCCATGAACCTCTTTGGCTGGTCGATGGAGTCG
>CAVQUM010000002.1:0-149433 GCA_963716815.1 uncultured Chloroflexia bacterium | reverse complement strand
TACGCAAGTACGTGTGGGTTCGAATCCCACCTTCGGCACCACGATGAGCGACCGATGGCACCGGTCCCGCCCGGCACGCAGCGCATACTGGCGGGGACCGCCCCGCCGGGACGCATCAGAGGGCTGTGCACATGACGCGAGTGCTCGTCGTACATCACGACATCGACCTGGCCGATCAGGAAGTCGACTCGCTGCGGCGGCTTGGCTACGAGCCGGTCGAGTGCGCGGGCCCGTCCGGTTCCGCCTGCCCGGTGCTCCGTGGCGAGCACTGTCCCGACGTCCAAGGCGCGGACGTGCTCGTGTACGACGTCTGGTCCACGACCGAGTCCGGGAGCGGCAGGTCGCTCATCGAGGGCCTGCGTGAGATGCATCCGGAGATCCCCATCGTGCTCACCGCGCCAGGCATGGAGCTGGACTGGGTGGAGACCGAGGGCATCCACAAGGTCGTGCCGCTCGTGGGAGCGCCCACCGCCGAGAAGCTAGACGCGGCCATCAAGGAGGCGCTGGCGCGCTAGCCCAAGAGCCGGCCCAGCCACTTCCAGCGATCGCGAGCCGGGCCCAGCGCGTCGGCTTGGCGCGTTCGCTCGGGCAACACCGATGCCACCGTCTCGGCGAAGGCGCGCGCAAGGTCGTGGGCGCGCTCGCGCGCGGCCGGCGTGAACGGGTCGTCCACGGCGGCGCCAGGATCGATGGGCGTGCACATGTCCACGCTGAGGTGCGCACCACGGACGAGCCGATGGGTGCCGCCGACCACCACCGGCACGACCGGCGCCCCGGCGCGCAGCGCGAGGTAGGCGAAGCCCGGCGAGATGCGCCGCGCACGATCGGCCGCCGATGGCGGGCCGACCTCGGGGAAGACCACCACCGCGTGACCACGCGCGCAGACCTCGGCCACGAGGTCGGCATAGGTCCGCGGGCCGCCCGCGCCGGCGGCGATGGGGATGACGCCCAGGCGCGGCAGCAGGCGGCGTCGCCACCACGAACGGGTGACGGTGCGACCATCGGCCAGCCACACCAGACGCGCAGCATCCGCCGGCCAGGCCAGCAGCAGCAGGAACGGCTCCACCCACGCCCGGTGTGGCGCGGCCGCGACCACGCAGCCCGCCCCGAGCACACCGTCGCGTGCCGGGGGCCGCGCAGGCTGATGTACGACGACGCGCCAGCCCACGCAGCGGCACCAGCCGCGGAAGGTCGCGCGGATGCGCGCGCTCGAGGCGACCCTGCCGGCGGCGGCACGCGCGAGAGGGCCTCGCGGAACCGGCGCACGTCCTCCGGCGTGGGCCCCGTGTGAACGCCGCGGGGGCTCATCTCGTCCGACGGTAGCGCTCCAGCGTGGCCACCTCCTGCGCCAATCCAGCGGTGGGCTCGCCGAGCCGGGTGTACTCGTCGATGGCCCGCCGTCGCTCGCCGATCTCGGCGCCGATGACCGCGTCGATATCGGCGACGCCCAACGCCCGGCGAGGCACGTCCGCACTGCCTTCGACCACCTGGTACGGCCGGTCGGCCACGGGCACGGCCTCGGCGTTGGCCAGGGCCGCCTTGAGCGAACGGATGGCACCGACCTCCGGGGCACTGTGCCGCTTCCGTGCGGCCAGCAGATCGGCATCGAGCCGGTGTGCCAGGGCGCGGGGATCGACCGACCAGGCCCGCGTCGAAAGGTGCTCGTCCATCCAGTGCACGCCGAAATCGACCACGTCGGCCGCATCGAGCAGCTCGCTCCGTGCTCGGCCGACCGTGCCGGTGCGCGCACGCCCCGCCTCGAGGTAGTCGCGCAGCAGGTCCTCGAAGTAGTCCTCGCCGGGGTAGTCGACGATGCCCTCCTCGTCGTCGAGGCACTCCACCACCCTGATCTCGGACCCGCCACCTCGCGAGCGCACCAGCCGGTGGCGCCGCACCCGACGCTTGGGCTCCACGTGGCAGAGGTACTCGGCGTGGTGCAGCGCGGTGACGGTGTCGAGGTCTGCTCCCAGCCGCAGCACGCGCCCACCGTCGGCCACCAGCCGCTCGAGGGGTGAGCCCGGCCCGAAGTAGTCGTCC
Organism: uncultured Chloroflexia bacterium; assembly: GCA_963716815.1. GTDB lineage: Bacteria > Chloroflexota > Limnocylindria > Limnocylindrales > CSP1-4 > JAFMJV01. The sequence continues at coordinate 147,396 of CAVQUM010000002.1, read as the reverse complement.
CATGGCACCGCGTCGAGCAGGTCGTGCGCACGGGCGCCGCTGGCCGCGAAACGGCCTTCGGGGTGGTCGCTGACGACCGTCCCCTGCCGGCAGCGGAAGACCTCCGCCAGCGTGCCCACGTCGGGCGAGGCGGGCGTGGTCCGGGCATCGAACGGCACGGCCGTAGGCCAGCAGTGCCGCGCGCTGTGTCTCGGCCCGCTCGTTGACCCAGGCGTGATCGTCGGCCGCACCCAACACCATCAGCATCGTGCCGCTCTCGCCGACGACCGCCGCGATGGCGTCGATGAGCCCGTCGGCGCCGCCTTCGACCGGGCCGACCGAGCGCAGCGAGGCATGGACCATCACGAAGTCGCCCTCGGCGAGGCCGAGGGTCCGCAGATCGGCCGCCACGTTCGCGGCCGCTCGAGGCACGGTCGTCATGCGCCGCATCATGCCACCGGTGCAAGTACTATCCCCGGCCGGGCAGCACCCGCCCGCACTGCCCTGCTCTGCCCGCGGACTCGGCGAGGGCATGGAACCCGGGTCGCCCTTTCGTACCGCTGACGAGACGCCGCGCGCGTCGCACCATCGAGCACGGCTCGTCGACGAGCCTGCACCAGCGGTCGGAGCGCGAGGCCCGTCGAGGAGGCGGGCCTCGCGCCGTTTCCGCCGCCCGCAGGGGCCCACGTTATGGGTACGATTACGCCCCCATGGCAGAGCGTCCCTACGTCTTCGTCAACATGGCCATGACCGCCGACGGCAAGATCGACACCGTTGCGCGGGACGGCGCACGCATCTCCGGCGCGGCCGACACGGCACGCGTCGACGCGCTGCGAGCCGGCGCCGACGCCGTCATGGTCGGCGGCCATACCCTCCTCGCCGAGGACCCCCGCCTGACCGTGCGCGACCCCGGACTCGTGGCCGAACGCGTCGCCGCCGGCCGGTCGCCACAGCCGCTCAAGGTGGGCGTGGTCTCGGGGCTGACCGCGAAGGCGGCTGCGCGCCTCGTCGACGATGGTGCCTTCCTTCGCGCCGGCGCTGGGGCAGTGACGATCCTCACCACGAGGCGTACCGAGGAGGAGGCGGTCCGCGCGCTCACGACTGCGGGGGCCGAGGTGCTGATGGTCGGCGACCGGCGGGTCGACCTGACTCGCGCGATGGCGCAGCTGCACCGGGCCGGGGTCGAGCGACTGATGGTCGAGGGTGGCAGCTCGCTGGTGGCGGCCCTGCTCGACGCGGGCCTCGTCGACGAGTTGCAGCTGGCCATCGCCCCGCTCGTCTTCGGCGGCGAGACGGCGCCGACGCCGGTGGGCGGCCCGGGTCGCTCCCGAGCCGATGCGCTGTCGCTGACGTTGGCCGGGACGTCGACGGGCCCCGACGGTGACGTCGTGCTGCGCTACCTCACGTCGGCGGGGGCGGCTCGATGAGCGAGACGCACGAGCTCGTCGAGGCCCTGGCGCCGACACCGGAGACCGGCCTCACCGAGGCCGAGGCTGCCGAGCGCCACGCACAGGGACTGGGCAACGACGTACCCATCTCCTCCACGCGCGGGTACTGGGCCATCGTGCGCGAGAACGTCTTCACCTTCATCAACAACGTGCTCTTCCTGATGGGCGCGCTGCTGGTCATCGTGGGCCGGCCCTTCGACGCCTTCGTCTCGGTGCTCGTCATCGGCACCAATATCGCGGTCGGCATCTATCAGGAGGTTCGGGCCAAGCAGGCACTCGACGAGATCGCCCTGCTCACGCGGCCGACCGCGACGGTGGTGCGCGAGGGCGTGGTGCGCACGGTGAACCCCGAGGAGCTCGTGGTCGGCGACCTCATCGAGGTCACGGCCGGGGACCAGGTCGTGGTCGACGGCGAGCTCACCGAAGGCCGCATGGAGGTCGATGAGTCCCAGCTCAGCGGTGAGTCGGACATGGTGCCCAAGCGCGTCGGCGACGAGGTCTTCTCCGGCAGCTTCCCGACCTCGGGCCGGGGGCGCTACGTGGCCCGCACCGTCGGCGAGGCCAGCCTGGCCGGCCGCATCACCGCGGGGGCCAAGACCTTCCGACGCACCCTGACCCCGCTCCAGCGCCAGATCCAGACCGTCATCCGCGTGACGCTCGGCGTCGTCATCTACCTGCAACTGCTGCTGGTGGTCAAGAACGTGGTCGAGGACACGCCGGTCGACGAAGCCATCATCGAGGCGACCGTCCTCGTGGGCCTCGTGCCCAACGGGCTCTTCGTCTCGATCGCCATCGCCTATGCCCTCGCTGCGGTGCGCATGTCGCGCTTCGGAGCCCTGGTGCAGCAGGCCAACGCGGTCGAGTCGCTCTCGCACGTCGACACGCTGTGCGTGGACAAGACGGGCACGCTCACGGCCAACCGCCTCGAGCTCGACCAAGTGCTGCCGCTCGAAGGCGACGAGGCCACGGCCCGCGCACGTGTCGGCCTCATGGTCGCGAGCGGTCGTGCCCTCAACAAGACCAGCGAGGCCATCAAGGAGGGCCTGCTGCACACCACGCCACGCACGCCCATCGCGGAGGTGCCCTTCAGCTCGGCACGCAAGTGGAGCGCCGTGGCCGTGCCGGCCGGGGTCTCGCCCGACCACCCGCCCGCGGGCACCTATTCGATGGGGGCGCCGACCTTCATGCGGCCCTATCTCGATATCGGCGACGCGCAGTGGCGCAACATCCAGTCGCTGGTGGCCCACCACGCTTCGCGCGGCATGCGCGTCCTGCTCACGGCCTACAGCCCGTCGCAGACGCTCGACGACGAGGGCGACGCCTCGGTCCTGCCCGGGGACTCCAAGCCGTACGCCATCGTCGTCCTGCGCGACCTGTTGCGACCGGAGGCGGCCGAGACGCTGCTGAGCTTCCGCGAGATGGGCGTCGACGTGCGCGTCATCAGCGGCGACGACCCCGAGACCGTGGCCACGCTGGCCCGGCAGGCCGGCCTCGACACCAGGGGCGGGATCGTCTCGGGCGCGGAGCTCGAGGCGATGGACGAGCCCCACTTCGAGGCCGCTGTCGAGACGACCGCGATCTTCGGTCGCATCACGCCGGAGATGAAGGAGCGACTGGTGGGCACGCTGCGCGAGCAGGGCCGCTACGTGGCCATGACCGGCGACGGCGTCAACGACGTCCTCTCGCTCAAGCGCTCCAACCTGGCCATCGCCATGGGCAGCGGCACACAGGCGGCTCGCGGCGTGGCCGACCTCATCCTCATCGATGACGGCTTCAGCGCCCTGGCCTCGGCCATCGGTGAAGGCCAGCGCATCCTCAACGGCATGCAGGACATCCTGCGTGTGTTCCTCACCCGCATCCTCACCCTGGGCATGCTCATCCTCGTGCTCATGACCAGCGGCTTCTTCCCGGTCGACCTGCGCAACGCCTCCGCCATCACGCTCTTCACCGTGGGCATCCCCACCGCCATGCTGGCCATCTGGTCTCGCCCCGGACCGTTCCTCGGTGAATCGCTGCTGCGCACGCTGGCCAAGTTCGTGTTGCCCGCGGCCGCCCTGGCCTCGATCATCGGACTGCTCGTGGTCACCGGCATCTTCCTCATCGGACAGGCGGACGTCGAGGCCGGCCTGTCCACGAACCAGATGGTGGAGGACGCGGCCAAGACCTCGGTCACCGTCTTCCTCATCCTCGTGGGCATGCTCGTGGTCATCTTCGTCGAGCCGCCCGTCCGCTGGCTGGCCGTGATCGAGCCGATCTCGCCCGACTGGCGCCCGACCTGGCTGGCGCTCGGGCTCACCGGCGCCCTGGGCGTGGTCCTGTTGGTGCCACCCTTCCGTGACTTCTTCAGCCTCGATCCGCTCTCGATCCGCGACCTGGCCATCGTCTTCGCGGGCGTGCTGGCCTGGGCCGTCCTGGTCTGGATCTTCTGGCGCTGGCGCTTCATCGAGCGCTTCCTCGGCGCCGACACATCCGGTTCGTGATCGCCCGGAGCGTCGTTCGGCCATGGGAACCGCGGTCACGTAGTATCCGTCCTGGTAGGACTGACCACGCCGTATGTGCCTGCCTGCCCGTCGGGCGGCTGGGCCGAACTGGAGGTATCACCGGAATGTCCAAGCCCCGCAGCACCATCGTGTCCCTCGCTGTCGTCGCCCTCAGCGCGAGCTTCGCGGCCGGCGCCGTCGCGAGCGAGGAGCCGTCCGAGGACGGGCTGGTCGGTGTCTACAGCATCGAGGGCATGACCTGGCTGCTCACCAGCCAGATGGTCGATGGCGAGATGGTCGACGTCCCCGCCGGGCTGAACGTGTCCCTCCAGATGGAGGACGGCAGGGCCGGTGGGAATGGTGGCTGCAACAGCTACTTCACCGACTACGAGCTGGACGGCTTCGACGTCTCCTTCGGGCCGGTCGGCTCGACGATGATGGCCTGCCTGCCGCCGGTCATGGACGTCGAGCAGGCGTTCTTCGCCAACCTCGGCGAGGTCGTCGCCTACCAGTCGGGCGGCATCCAGATGGCGCTGCTGAACGGGGCCGGCGACTTCATCCTCGAGTTCGACCTGGCGCCCGCAGCCACGGTCGTGGGCTCGTGGGTCGCGCAGGGCATCAACAACGGCACCGGCGGGGTCGAGAGCAACGAGTTCACCGCCATGGTCACGGCCGAGTTCGACGAGGAGGGCCGGCTGGCCGGCGTCGATGGCTGCAACAACTACTCCACCACCTACGAGCTCGAGGGCGAGAGCATCACCATCGCGCCCGAGATCGCCACGACCATGATGTTCTGCGAGGAGCCCCCTGCCGAGCTCTCACAGCAGTACTTCGCCGCCCTCGGTGGCCGCGGCCACGTGGGCCGTCGACGCCGCGGGCTCGCTCGAGCTGCGCGACGCCGAGGGTGCGCTACAGGTGAAGTACCTGCCCGCCGAGTAGCCGCCGTTCACGCTGGCCTCGACGCCGGGACGCCCGCAGGTGCCCCGGCGTCGATCGCGACCGGTGTTGCGCTACGATCGCGTTCGCCGTACGTCGTCGTCGGGCTGCTCCGCCCGAGATACAGGAGGAACCGGGTGAACTCGTCCAGGGACAACGAGCCAGCCGTCATCGCGGCCGACCGACCGCGCACCCGCCGTCAACTGCTGGCCGCCGGCGGCGTCGCTGCGGTCGCCGGTGTGCTCGGCGCCCTCGGTGTCTCGAACACGGTGGAGGCCAAGGACGGCCAGTGGCTGCGCGCGGGCAAGAAGAACACCGCCACCAACTCGACCACGCTCCAGGCCAAGAAGGGCCCGGGCTTTCTCGCGCGGGTCACCGGCAGCGGACGCGCGGTGGGCCTGCGCGGCTATGCCACCTCGACCAAGGGCGTGGGCGTGCAGGGCTGGGCCGACAACAAGAAGGGCGCGACGGTCGGCGTCGAGGGCCAGACCAAGTCGTCCGACGGCAAGGCCGGCCTCTTCACCGCCGCCAACGGCGGGACCGCGCTCGTGGCGCGGTCACCCGACAAGCGTGGCGTCGCGCTGCGCACGGAGGGCCGGCTGATGTTCTCGAAGCGCTCGGGTGTGACCTCCGTCAGCGCCGGCAGCCAGGACATCATCACACCCGTAGGCGGCGGCCTCAGTGAGCGCTCGATGGTCCACGCCACGCTGCAGGACTTCCGTCCGGGCGTGCACGTGACCGCGGCCTACGTCGTGGAGCCGGGCGCGGACGGCCTCATCACCATCCGCCTGAGCAAGGCCGTGGCGGAAGCAGACGCGGGTCGCCTGGCTCGTACTCGATTGAGCCCCCCGTCGGCCTAGGTCAGCGTCAGCTGGAGCAGGCCGCCGCACCGACGCGCCACCGCTGAGAGCAGCTCGGAGTCGTAGGCGATACCCACCCCCAGGCGCATCTCCTGCGTGCGGCCGGGTCCGGCCGGGATGTGCAGCACGACGGGCGTCGAGCCCGGACGCGCCTTGATCGACGCCCTTGAGCTCCTCGAAGACGGCCACCAGCCGCTCGTCGGGCGCGGGCGCGAAGCGGACGTGCAGGACCTGGCCGGGACCGGCTTCGAGCGGAGCCGTGCGTGCGCCTGCGGCCGAGGCCACGACCGCACGGGCCTCGTCGGGCAGCGGCGGCTCGTCGTCAGCGCCATCCGGCGCGAGGCGCGTCGAAGGCCGGTGGCTGGCTCGGACCGAGATCGGCTCGATCAGGTCCTGCGGCGAGATGTCGAGCGGCGGTGGGGCCTCGTCGGGCGCCACGGCACCGGTGGCGAGGCTGCCTCCGACCGGCCTCGCTGCCGACGGTGCGCCGCCGACCGATGGTGATGGTGATGGTGCCCTCGGGCTGGCTGCCCCGCAACGGCGAGACACGCGGGATGATCATCGTCTCGGCCGGTGACGGGCTCGCCGGCTCGACCGTGGCGGCACCCGGCGAGCCGGCCGGCGGCCGCGCCCCTGCGCCACCGTTGGACCCTCCCCTGCCGCGACCGTTCCCGTCCCGGCGGCCACCGCGTCGGCCCCGGTCACCCGCGGCGACCTCTGCCGCGAAGGCGTCGCGGCCCTTCTCGCCGGCCTCCTCCCAGGTCCAGACCGAATCGGCCAGGACCACCGTCTCGTCGCCCTTGTGATCGACGCGTCCGGCCACGAGCAGGACGGCATCCTCGTTGAGCTTGGCGGCCACGCCCGCGTCGGCGTACGTCCGCGGGAAGACGACCACGTCGACCGAGCCCTGCATGTCCTCGAGCGTGACCACGGCCATCGATTCCCTGTTGCGCGTGATGACGCGACGGATGCCCACGGCCATGCCGCCGACGACGACCCGCTCCTGGTCCAGGTCAGCCCCGATGTCGCCGGTCCAGGCGTTGACATACCCGCCCATCTCCTCGGCCAGCTCGCCCAACGGGTGGTCGGAGAGGTACAGGCCCAGCAGCTCCTTCTCCCAGCGCAAGCGCTCGCGTGAGGGCGCCTCCGTCACGGTCGGCAGGCGCTGGGCGAGCCCGTTGTCGGCCTCGTCGCCGAGCATGTCGAAGAGCGAGCCCTGGCCCGTCGCTCGGTCGCGTGCCTGCGCTTGACCGTAGGCCATGGCCTCGTCCAGGCCGGCCAGCAGCTGCGCCGGATGCCCCAGGAAGCTGAGCGCGTTGACCTTGATGAGCGCCTCCATCACGCGCTTGTTGACCAGGCGCAGGTCGATGCGAGCACAGAGGTCGGCGAAGGACGTGAACTCGCCCCCGTTCTCGCGGGCGGCGATGATCGACTCGATGGCGCTGGCGCCCACGTTCTTGACCACGAGCAGGCCGAAGCGGATGGAGTCGCCCTCCACCGTGAAGTCCTCGTCGCTGGCGTGATGTCCGGGGGCAGCACCTCGATGCCCAGCCGGTCGGCACTCGGCCACGGCGGCGGCGACCTTCTCGGGCTTGTCGCGGAGCGGTGAGCACGCTGGTCATGTACTCGACCGGGTAGTTGGCCTTCAGGTAGGCGGTCTGGTAGGCGATGAGGCCGTAGCAGGTCGCGTGGGCCTTGTTGAAGCCGTAGCGCGCGAAGGGCTCGAAGGCCTGAAGACGGCCTCGAGGCGTCGGCCTCGATGCCGTTCTCCGCCCCCTGGACGAAGACCTCGCGCTCTGCGCCTGAGCTCGGCCATTCTTCTTGCCGATGGCGTTCCGAACGATGTCGGCCTGGGCCGGTGTACCCGCCGAGCGCGATGGCCGCAGCCATGATGTCCTCCTGGTAGACGATGACCCCGTAGGTCTCATCGAGGACGGCGCCATCCGGGTGCGGGTAGGTGACGGTACTCGCCCGTGCTTGCCACCGATGTACGCGGGGATGTTGTGCATCGGCCCGGGCGGTAGAGGGCCACCAGGGCGCGAGGTCTAGACCGAGATCGGGCGCAGGTCCTGGACGTACCGGCGCATGCCGCTCGACTCGAGCTGGAACACCCCGAAGGTCTCGCCCTGGCTCAGCAGGGCGATCGTCTTCGCGTCGTCAGCGGGTGATCTCGAGATCGACTCTCACGCCCGTCGTCTCGCGGATGAGGTCCACGGCGTGGCCGAGGATGGTGAGGTTGGACAGGCCCAGGAAATCGAGCTTGAGCAGGCCGATCTTCTCCACCTGCTCCATGTCGAACTGCGTCATGAGCGCGTCCGGTTGGTGCGCGCTGCAGGGGCACGTGCTCGATGAGCGGGTCGCGGGAGATGACCACCCCGGCGGCGTGCGTGCTGGCGTGGCGGGCGACGCCCTCGAGCTGCTGGGCGATCTCCACCAGGCCCCCGTCACCTTCGTCCGTCTCGCGAAGGGCGGTCCTGCGCTGAGCGACTCATCCAGCGTGATGCCGAGCGTGTCGGGGATAGCCTGCGCGATCCGGTCGATCTCGCCGTACGAAATTCCCATGACGCGCCCGACGTCGCGGACGGCGGCTCGCACCAGCTGGTGCCGAAGGTGATGATCTGCGCCACGTGGTCCTGGCCGTACCGCTCGTAGACGAAGCGGATGACCTCGTCGCGCCGTTCGTCGGCGAAGTCGAAGTCGATGTCGGGCATCGTCCCGCGGTCCAGGTTCAGGAACCGCTCGAAGGGCAGCCGGTAGGCGACGGGATCGACCGGCGTGACGTCGAGGGTGTAGAGCACCAGCGAGCCGGGCGCCGACCCGCGCACGTGGTGGCGATGCCCGGCTGCGGCGTAGCGCACGAAGTCGGACACGTAGGAAGTAGGCCGTGTAGCCCGTCGGGATGATCACGTCCAGCTCGTAGTCGAGCCGTTCCTGCAGCTCCTCGGTGACCTCGCCGAAGCGCTGGCGCAGCCCCGCTGGCACTCCGCACGCAGCCACAATTCCCGTCGTAGCCCTCGGGCACGGGGAAGTGCGGCAGGGCAGCTCCACCGAAGGTCGAGCTGCAGGTCGGTCATGTCGGCCACGAGCAGCGTGTTGCACAGGACCTCGGGGTCATCGCGGAAGAGCGCGGCCATCTCCGCGTCCTTCTTGAGGTAGAACTCGTCGGTCTCGAAGCGGAGCCGGTTGGGGGTGTCGAGTTCGGCGGTGCCAATGCAGAGGAGGATGTCGTGGGCCTCGGCTGGTCGCGGCGGACGTAGTGCTGGTCGTCGCTGGCGATGACGCTCGCGCCGGTCTCCCTGAGAGGCGTAGCACCTTGGGGTTGAGGGCCTTCTGCTCCCGCAGCCGTGGTCCTGCATCTCAAGGTAGTAGCCTTCCGGCCCCAGGATGTCACGGTATTCGCCACGACACGCCGAGCGTCCTCGAAGTCATCGTCCTCGAGGAGCTTGGCACCTCGCCGCCGAGGCAGCCCGAGCCGGCGATATCCCGCCGCGATACTTTTCGAGCAGCTCGCGGTCGACCCGCGGCTTGTAGTAGTACCCGTCGAGGTGGGCCTCCGTCATCATGCGGCAGAGGTTCTGGTAGCCGGTCCAGTCGCGCGCAGCAGCATGAGGTGGGTGTAGTTCTGCTCCGAGCGGCCCTCCCGGTCGTACATGCTCTTGCGCGCGACGTACGCCTCGACCCCGATGATGGGCTTGATCTGCTTCCGGTGCAGGCCTGGTAGAAGGCCATGGCGCCGTAGAGCGAGCCGTGGTCGGTGATGGCCAGGGCGTCGAAACCGTGCGCGGAGGCCTCGCTGACGATGTCGTTGATGCGACCGAGGCCGTCGAGGAGGCTGAACTCCGAATGCAGGTGGAGGTGGACGAAGTCGTTTGGAGCGATGGGCACGGGAGGCCATGGTAGCCGGGCGGGGTGGTGCGCGCAGACACCGCCCGATCCGTGCGCCGGCGGCTTCAGCGGGTGTGCGAACGGCCGCACGCAAGTACACTCTGGCCCACTGCCCAGCCGTGACCCCACGGACTGGACCGAAGGGAGGGCACACCCTTGCCCCAGCACGTCTCGAGCCCCACGCTCCACGCTCCGGATGCGGCGGTCCCGCGCGCCTCCGACGTGGCTCGGGCGCGCCAGGCGGACCTCGGCCGGGCCACCCCGCCGCGAACGGCAGACCGGCGCCGGTCGAGGTCCCTGGGCTCACGCCGGCGTGCAGTCGGATCTCGGTGGCCGTGGCCGTCCCACTGGTGCTCAGCAGCCTGGGCGCCACCCCCCTCGTCGTCGCGCAGCAGAACGAGGCGCCGCGCGCGGTGCCGACGCGATCGCCGGAGGTGCCGGCGCAGTCGCCGGAGGTGCCGGCGCAGTCGCGGCAGGTGCCGGCGCCCGCGGCCGAGGACGACGCCTCTCCATCGCCTTCGCCCACCCCGTCACCGACCCCGTCACCCACGCCTCCGCCCACGCCGTGGCCCACGCCCAAGGGCATCAAGGGCCTCGATGTCAGCCATTGGAACGGCTATCCCGACTTCGCCAAGCTCTACGACCAGGGCATGCGCTTCGTCTTCTCCAAGGCCTCGCAGGGCACGTCGTTCGTGGATGACACGTTCGAGCGCCACACCAAGGAGGCAAAGGCAGCGGGGCTCCACGCCGGGGCGTACCACTTCTTCGACTACCGCAAGGGTGGGATGGCCCAGGCCGAGCACTTCCTGGCCACGGTCAAGTCCACCAGCGGGCTCTCGGGGCTGCTGCCGTTGGTGGTCGACGTGGAGACGCTCGAGTCGCTGGGCACACCCGACCAGTCGTCAGCGCGCTGGCGTCTGCACGGACTGCTCGACGAGCTCTATGCGCGCACGGGTCGTTATCCCATGATCTACACCAGCCGCTACATGTGGGACCGGGTCCTCGACTCGCCCACCAGCTTCGGCGGCTATCCGCTATGGGTCGCCTGTTGGAAGTGCGACACCGTGCACCTGCCCGCCGGCTGGAGCGGCTGGGACTTCTGGCAGGTGGGCCTCTTTCGGTTCAAGGACGGCACCAAGCTCGACGGCAACGTCTGGCGCTCGACCATGACCGCCCTGCTCGAGCAGAAGCAGCGGCCCATGCGCCTCGACCGCGGGGCCGAGTGGGCCTCGACGCGTGCGGTCGAGGTCGATCTGCGTGGCTACGACGGCAGCGACGTGCGGTATTCGGCCAACGGTCGGGCCTGGAGCTCGTGGCAGCCGTACAAGAAGCGCTTCGCGGCCACGCTCGCGACCAAGCAGGGAGCGCAGGAGATGCGCGTCCAGCTGCGCAGCTTCCGGGACGTGACCTCGCCGGTCATCCGCGACAGCATCCATCTCGACACGGTGGCACCCAAGACCTGGGGACCACACGTGAACCTGCGCCCGGGCGCACGCGTACAGAAGAGCGGTGCACGCGTGCCGACGGTGGTCAACATGGGCGCCAGCGATGCCTCGTCCGGACTGGCCAAGGCCGGCCTGCGAGCGGTCTGCGGCGGAGCCATCCGGGCCTCGCGCTGGGGCACCGCGGCCAAGCCATCGCTGGCGGTCCAGATCGACAAGCAAGGCTGCACGCTCTCCAGTCACGCCGCTGACATGGTGGGACACAGCAGGGTGCGCAAGCTCTCGCCCAAGGTCACGCTCATCGACCTGCGCCGACAGCATCCAGCCGTCACCTTCGGCCAAAAGGGCTGGACGATGATGACCGCGAAGGAGGCGTTGAACGGGACGCTCGCACGCGCCAAGGCCAAGGACGCCACCGTCAGCGTGCGCATCGACGGCGCGCAGTTCGCCGTCGTCGCGCGGCGTGGTCCGGCCGGCGGACGGCTCAAGGTCTTCGTCGACGGCAAGCTGGCCGACACGGTCGATCTCTATGCCAAGGACGGCGACGCGCGCCGGATCGTCTACGTGCGCAATGTGGCCCGGGGCAAGCACACCGTCAAGCTGCGCGCCACCGGCTTCGGGCGTCCGGCCTCGAAGGGGTCGACCGTCTGGCTGGACGCACTGCTCGTGCTCGACCGCCGCAAGTAGTCAGCTTTCGTCCCGGCGCTCGTCGTCGCTTGCGGCTGCCGGCTCGTCCAACCATGGGCGGTCGTTGAACGCCTCCGAGACCGTGCGCCCGAACCAGCCCGGCGGGTCGCGGTCCTCGACGCCCGCGAGCAGCCCGGAAAGCTCGGCCTCGACCGCCTCGGTCATGGCCCGGGCGCCGGCCTTGCCCGGCCCGTAGTCATGCGCGTGGAAGGCCTGGCCGACGCGCAGGGTGACGCGGCTACCGAACGAGATCCAGCGCGAGCCGACGATGGCCACGGGCAGGATGGGGACGTGTGCGAGCCGGGCGAAGTGGGCCAGGCCGGTCTCGAGGGGCAGGATCTCGCCTTCGTGGTCAGACAGGCGTCCCTCTCCCGCGATGGCCAGGCAGGCGTCGGTCCGCAGCACGCCCAGCGTCCGCCGCGTGACGTCGATGACGTCATGGGCCTGCGGCTGGAAGGGCACGCCGCGGCGGGTCCAGGTGATGAGCCGGTTGCGCACGCCGGTGCGCATGTCCTGCTCGCGCGGACCGAAGATGTAGAGGAGTCGATCTGGGTCGGGCCAGTGAGCGGCGAAGAAGACGGGGTCCAGCCACGAGGGATGGTTGAAGCAGATGATGTACGGGCCCGACGGCGGGATGCGCTCGGCATCGACCACGTCGGTACGCACGTACGCACTGGTCACGGCCTTGAGCACCAGCCGCACCAGGTGATAGCGGAACGGGCCGGGGGCTCGCTGCTCGGTGCGCACCGGACTCATCGGGCTCGCTCCGGAGCCGCCGGCTCAGGCGACGCGCACTGCCGCGACCCCGCTCGCGGCACGCACGGCCACAGGCGATGCGTGGGTCAGCAGCGCCACCCGTGGCAGCTCCACGCTGGGGGCGATGCCGGCGTCCTCGCGCCCGACCTCCTCGATGAAGAGCGGCACGAGACCCGGATCGAACTGCGCCCCCGAGTGCTTTCGCAGCTCGTCGAAGGCCTCCTCCACCGAGCGCGCGGCCCGGTAGGGACGGCCGCGCACGATGGCGTCGAAGGCATCGGCCAGGGCCACGATACGGGCACCGAGCGGGATGCCCTCGCCCATGAGGCCGTCGGGGTAGCCGGCACCGTCCCAACGCTCGTGGTGGTGGCGGATGATGGGCGTGAAGTCGCGCGACATGCGCAGCGGATCGCAGATGCGCTCGCCGATCTCGGGGTGCTCGCGCATGACCCGGAACTCGTCCTCCGTCAGCGGGCCGGGCTTGTGCAGCACATGTTCGCTGATGCCGATCTTGCCGATGTCGTGGAGCAGGGCGCCATAAGCCACGCCCTCGAGCTCGCCGTCGCGCAGGCCCACGTAGGCAGCCAGGCGGGCCGAACGGTAGGCCAGGTAGCGGCAGTGGTCCTTGAGGCCCAGGTCCTTGGCCTCGACCGCGTTGGCCAGCGCGACCACGATGTCGTGCGCCTGCTCCATGCGGCGGATGACCTCGCGCGTGCGGAAGGCGCTGCGCAGCCGGGCCAGCAGCTCGACCTGCTGGAAGGGCTTGGTCACGAAGTCGTCCGCCCCCGCGTCGAGGGCGGCGACCATGTCGCTGGTGGAGGTGTGGGCGGTGAGGACGATGATGGGCAAGGTGACGGTGCGTGGGTCCGTCCGAAGCCGGCGGCAGATCTCGAGGCCGTCCATGCGTGGCAGGCTGAGATCGAGGATGAGCATGTCTGGATGGTGCTCGGTGACCGCGCGCAGTCCGCTTTCGCCATCGGGCATGGCGAGGACGCCGTAGCCGGCGTCTTCGAGGATGCGGCCCAGGACGCGCCTGACCGCAGCATCATCCTCGATGACTGCCACGCGGGGACGTGTCGAACCCCGGTGGGCAGACTCCTGCAAACGAACTCCCTCCGCTGCGCCACGACGACTTGACGCGGGTCAACCGCGAGTATACCCAGCGTTGACAGTTGTCACCGCGCGGTCACGCGCAGATGGACCTGCGGGACGGAGCAGGACGGACGATACCTTCGGGCCACGGGAGCGTTCGGGAGCGGAGTGCTAGCGTGTAGCGATGGCCTTCACCCCCCGGCCGGCCCGACGGTCGCGTCGGCGCAGCCGGCTCCCACGCACCGGTCTGACCACCGCCGTGGCCGCGGCGATCGCCCTCGCGCTCCCGGGCGCGCTGGTGATCGCGGCCGAGGAGTCGCCCAGCCCCTCCCCCGTGGTGACCGAGCGGCCCGTGCCGCTGGACCGACCCTCGCGGCCCGTGCGCCTGCGCGTGCCCTTCGCCGGCATCGACCTGCCGGTGATCTCCAGCGAGCGCAACGTCGCCGGCAACCCTGCGGGCTATCCGCTGTGCGACGTGGCCCAGTACTGGACCCGCTTCGGCCTGCCCGGCGAGCCCGGCACCACCTGGCTCCTGGCCCACGCCCAGCCGGGCATGTTCCTGCCGCTCTACACCATCACCGCGGAGGGCGGCACCAACGCCCTCGTGGGCAAGCGGGTGAAGCTCCAGTTGCGTGACAAGCGCCTGCTGACCTACCGCATCACCGAGGTCCGGCCACGCGTCTCCTCGACCGACGTGAGCATCGCCAAGCGACCCAACAACCGTGCGCAGCGGCTGATCCTGCAGACCAGCACCGGCTACGGGTCGGACCCCAAGCTGCAGCTCGCGGCCAAGCTCATCAAGGCCGAGTGGACCGACCAGCCTCGACCGGTACCGAAACCACGCGCCTGCTGGCAGCCGGCCCCGGAGCCCACGCCCAAGGGCCGCAAGGACAGGGCCACCAGGGGCACACCCACGCCGGAGCCGGTCGAGGTCATCGAGGCCGGCGACGACATCGACACGGTGGCACTGCTGGTGGGCAGCGGCGCTGTCCTGCTGGGCACCACCGTCGTCGCGGTCTACATCGTCCGCCGGCCGTAGACACGCGGCCGCGAGGCGCCTCTGCCGCTGGCACCCGGCTCGGCCGCTCGCCGACCCCCTCCCGGACAGTGACGACGGCCGGGTCCTCGAGGGACCCGGCCGTCGTACCGGTTTGCGAAGGGCTAGTGACCGCTAGCGGTTCTTCACCTCGGCGAAGCGCTGCCGGCGGATGACCCAGCCGCTGCCCAGGATGAGCAGGGCGCTGAGCAGGACCCAGATGGCCCAGCTCATGATGCCACCCGAACCGTTGCCGTCATCGACCGCACCGATGGTGTCGGTCGCGAGCAGCATGTCGGTCGGCTTCTGCGACTCCTTGGGCTTCTGCGAGGGCTCCTCCGTCGGGGACGGGATGAAGAAGCCGACGGTGGCGGTGGCCTCGGCCGTAGCCGTGACCTCTTCCACGCCCGGAGGCGGGTTCTGCGGATCGAGGTTGGTGACCTCGACCGTAGCCGTGTTCACGTGCGGGTTCTCGGGGTCGCCGTTGACGACGGCCGTGAACTGGCACTCGTAGTCGGTGAAGGGCAACAGGACCGTGCCGTAGGCACCGGCACAGGTGTTGTCCGTGACGTCCGGGTTGGCTGCGTCGAGCAGGTCACCGTAGATGGTGTCCGTGAGCGACTTGAGGTAGATGGGGACCGAGTCCTCGTCGTGGCTGTAGACCAGGGTGAACGTGACCTCGGTACCGTCGAGGACGGCCTGGGTGACGCTCGGGGTCTTGGTCAGGGTCGTCTCGAGCTCGCCGGTGTACAGCGGGGTCTCGACGACTTCCTCGTCCTTGTCCGTCGCCTTGGTGCCCTCGACATCCACGACGGTCACGATGGCCGTATTGGCGTGCGTCGGCTGGGTGGACCAGTGGTCGACGGTGTAGGTGCAGCTGACCTCGTCGGCGCCACCGGGGGCACCGTCGTCAGCGGCCAGGACCGTCCCGACCAGCGTGCCGCAGTTGGCCGCGTAGTCCGGGCTGTCCAGCTCGTAGGTGTCGCTCAGGCTCGTGATGGTCACGGGCACGATCGACGTGTTGTGGATGTCCAGGGTGTAGGTGAACGTGCCACCCGGGAAGGGTAGTGCGGGCGGTGTCACGCTCTTCTCGAGGTCGACGGTGATGACGTGCGTCGTGACGTCGGCGCAGATGGTCCCGGGGGCGGGAACATCCACCGTCGGCTGGAAGTCGCCGCCGCCGACCTCGTCGGACTTGACGCAGGCCTGGTTGAAGACCGTGCCGGTGTCGATGTCCGCCTGGTCGATCTCGTAGGTCGCCGTGCAGACGATGGACTCGCCCGAGGCCAGGGTCGCGACCGGGTTACCCGGGACGCAGCTCCAGTCGGACAGGCCCGAGATCAGGGCGTCGGTGATGTTGACGTTGTTCAGCTCAGCCACGCCGGTGTTGGTGGCGGTGATCGTGTAGCCGATCATGTCGCCCACCGCGCTGTAGCTGCTGGTGGAAGCTTCCTTGGTGATCGAGAGCTCCGCGTACGGGGTCTCGACTTCGTCGCAGGTCTTGGCGGTCTCGTTCGAGGTGACGCAGGCAGCGTTCTCGACGGTGCCGTTGTCGATGTCGGCCGCGACGATGGTGTAGGCACCCTTGCAGGTGATCTTGGCGCCGGGGGCGAGCTCGTCGACCGGGGTCGTCGGGTCGCACGTCCAGCTGTCGAGGACGGCCGAGAGGCTGTCGCTGATGTCGACGTCGGTGAGCGCCGCGGTGCCCATGCTCTGGGCCACGACGGTGTAGTTGATGACGTCGCCGACCATCGAGTAGAAGTCCACGTCGGCGGTCTTGGTGATCTTGATGTCGGCGTAGGGCACGTCGACCTCGTCGCACTCGGGACCGGTCTCGGTGGCGTTGACGCAGGCCTGGTTGAAGACCTGCTGCGCCTTCACGTCATCGAGCGTGGTCGTGTACGTCGCGGTGCAGACGATGGACTGGCCACTGAGCAGCTCGTCCACCGGCATGGTGGTCGGAGTGTCGCCGACCTTGCAGGTCCAATCCGGCAGCCCGTCGATGAGCTTGTCGGTGATATCGACCTTGGTCAGCTTGGCCTCGCCGATGTTCTTGGCGGTGACGGTGTAGACGATGGTCTCGCCCGCACCGCTGAAGTAGTCGACCGAGGCCTTCTTCGTCGATCGCGAGCTTCGCCAGCGGCGTCGTCACGTCATCGCAGACCTTGGACGTCTGTTCGCTGACGGCGCAGGCCTCGTTGAAGACCGTGCCCGCGGCGATGTCGGCCGCGACAGATGGTGTACGAGGCCGTGCAGACGATGGACTCCCCGGGCTGGAGCTCCAGTCCACCACCGGCGGCGTGCACTGCCAGTCCTTGAAGTTCGGGTCGTTCATCAGGTTGTCGGTGACATCGATGCCTTGTGAGCGCCGTCTCACCGGTATTCTTGACGGTGATCGTGTACTTGATGATGATCACCGACCGCCTCGTAGTACTCGACGTCGGCGACCTTCACGATCTCCAGCTTGGAGAGCTTGACGGTGGTGTCGCCGCAGACTTCCTTGACGCTGGTGATCTCGTCCGCATCGGCGCAGGCCTGGTTGTAGACAGACTTGGCGTCGATATCTTCCTTGGTGATCTTGTGCGAGGCGGTGCACTCGATGTACTCGGTCGGCTTGAGCCCGTCGTACGGGAACGCGATGGCGCTACCGCTGCCGTTGAGCTTGCAGACGAAGTCGTCGAGGCCCGTGGGGAACTTGTCGGTCACGTCCACGCCGTTGAGCGTGGCCATGCCGGTGTTGGTGGCGGTGATGGTGTAGTCGATCACGTCGTCGACCTCGGCGTAGAAGGCGGGGTCAGCCGTCTTCACCACCGTGAGTTGGGCGAAGTAGTTCGTGACGGTACAGGTCTTCTGGTCGCCGAGGGCGAGCGTGACGTTGCCAGGGCATCGCACTTGCCACCCCAGTCACCGGCCACGTAGTCGGGCACGGTCCACTTCTCGGAGGCGACGTAGGCGCCTGGGTTCAGGTTGTTGGCCTTGTCCCACGCGACCTTGGTGGTGTCGATGTAAGGATCGAAGTCGATCTCGTCAGCCGGACCACCCATGACGGTCTTCTCGAGCGTCAGCGTGGCCTGCTTGGCCGAGTTGTAGAGGGTGCAGGTCTTGCTCTCACCGAGCTTGACGGTGAGCTTGCCCGCGGAGTCCTTGCAGTCGCTGCCGAAGCCGTCGAAGGCGTAGCCATCGACGAGCGTCTCGCCGGCGGTGTAGGTACCGGGGTTGACGTTGACGGCCACGCCGCTGAGCACGGCCTGGGCGCTGCCACCGTCGGGGGTGAGGGTCAGCTTGAAGTCGTCGGGCTTGGCGCTGCCGCCAGCCGAGTTGTCGACCTCCTTGACCACGGTGATCGTGGCCTGCTTGGCCGAGTTGTAGAGGGTGCAGGTCTTGCTCTCACCGAGCTTGACGGTGAGCTTGCCCGCGGAGTCCTTGCAGTCGCTGCCGAAGCCGTCGAAGGCGTAGCCATCGACGAGCGTCTCGCCGGCGGTGTAGGTACCGGGGTTGACGTTGACGGCCACGCCGCTGAGCACGGCCTGGGCGCTGCCACCGTCGGGGGTGAGGGTCAGCTTGAAGTCGTCGGGCTTGGCGCTGCCGCCAGCCGAGTTGTCGACCTCCTTGACCACGGTGATCGTGGCCTGCTTGGCCGAGTTGTAGAGGGTGCAGGTCTTGCTCTCACCGAGCTTGACGGTGAGCTTGCCCGCGGAGTCCTTGCAGTCGCTGCCGAAGCCGTCGAAGGCGTAGCCATCGACGAGCGTCTCGCCGGCGGTGTAGGTACCGGGGTTGACGTTGACGGCCACGCCGCTGAGCACGGCCTGGGCGCTGCCACCGTCGGGGGTGAGGGTCAGCTTGAAGTCGTCGGGCTTGGCGCTGCCGCCAGCCGAGTTGTCGACCTCCTTGACCACGGTGATCGTGGCCTGCTTGGCCGAGTTGTAGAGGGTGCAGGTCTTGCTCTCACCGAGCTTGACGGTGAGCTTGCCCGCGGAGTCCTTGCAGTCGCTGCCGAAGCCGTCGAAGGCGTAGCCATCGACGAGCGTCTCGCCGGCGGTGTAGGTACCGGGGTTGACGTTGACGGCCACGCCGCTGAGCACGGCCTGGGCGCTGCCACCGTCGGGGGTGAGGGTCAGCTTGAAGTCGTCGGGCTTGGCGCTGCCGCCAGCCGAGTTGTCGACCTCCTTGACCACGGTGATCGTGGCCTGCTTGGCCGAGTTGTAGAGGGTGCAGGTCTTGCTCTCACCGAGCTTGACGGTGAGCTTGCCCGCGGAGTCCTTGCAGTCGCTGCCGAAGCCGTCGAAGGCGTAGCCATCGACGAGCGTCTCGCCGGCGGTGTAGGTACCGGGGTTGACGTTGACGGCCACGCCGCTGAGCACGGCCTGGGCGCTGCCACCGTCGGGGGTGAGGGTCAGCTTGAAGTCGTCGGGCTTGGCGCTGCCGCCAGCCGAGTTGTCGACCTCCTTGACCACGGTGATCGTGGCCTGCTTGGCCGAGTTGTAGAGGGTGCAGGTCTTGCTCTCACCGAGCTTGACGGTGAGCTTGCCCGCGGAGTCCTTGCAGTCGCTGCCGAAGCCGTCGAAGGCGTAGCCATCGACGAGCGTCTCGCCGGCGGTGTAGGTACCGGGGTTGACGTTGACGGCCACGCCGCTGAGCACGGCCTGGGCGCTGCCACCGTCGGGGGTGAGGGTCAGCTTGAAGTCGTCGGGCTTGGCGTCTGCCGCCAGCCGAGTTGTCGACCTCCTTGACCACGGTGATCGTGGCCTGCTGGGCGGTGTTGGTGACGGTACAGGTCTTGTTCTGGCCGGGGCCGACAGTGACGGTGCCATCCTTGGCACAGTCGTCACCCCAGTCGCCGAGGGTATAGGCGTGTCGCCGCCGGCCGAGCGCTGACCCGGAGGCCGTGTAGGTGTCGAGGTTCACGATGGTCTTGGCGCCCCAGCGCAACGGCACGATGCCCTGTGGATCGGACGCCTGGAAGTCGGCCTCGGTTGGCGCTGCCACCGGCGTGTTGTCGACCGTCTTGAGCAGCGTGATGGTGCCCTGCTGGTACGTGTTCTTGAAGGTACACGTGATCGGAGCCTGCTCAGTCGCGCTGCCGGCGTCGCCGACGCTGTCCAGGAGCACCGTGCGGTTCGTCGTGTCGACGCTGTACTCACCGCTCCGAGCCCTTGGTGGCTGGTCGCCGTCCCGTCGGTACAGACGATGTCCGTGAGTTCCCAGGCGGCGCCGGGGTTGGCCTCGGTGACCGTGACGGTCTCGGCGTCGGGGATGAAGTCATGGGGGTCGGTGGCGTTGCCGGGGGTGAGGTTGAAGCTCCGGGGAGCATCCCACCACGAGGAGCCACGAGTGCTGTCAGAGGTGAAGCTGAAGGTGTCGTCGGGGCCGATGCCGCCGACCTTGACCTTCTTGATCTTCAGCGGACGGACCTGCTCGAGCGCCGCATACAGGCACGCGGTGGTCTGCTTGGTCTCGACCGTGATGAACTGGGTGTCCGGGCTGGCCGGCGCGGTCGCAGGGCAGGCCTTCGGTGTGGACACCGATGTCGGCGTAGCCATTGTCCTTGAAGCCCTTGAGGATGAGCTGGTAGTCGATGCCACCGATGGTGACCACCTGGGTCCCGGTGGTGTTCGAGAACGTCAGGATGTCGTTGTTGAGGGGGTTCGTGGAAGGAGACGCGTTGTTGGGCGTCTCATTGAGGGTCCAGCCGAACGTGTACGTGACGGTCTGGCTGTCGAGCGCGAGTCGCACACCCATGTCGCCGCTGAAGTACTGGTTGGCGCCATAGATGGGGTTGTTGGCGTGCCACATCAGGCCCAGCAGGAAATCCTGGCCGGGCGTGACCGCGGGCGCGGCGTTGGGCGAGAAGCCGACGGCACTCTGCTTGTTGCCGCTGATGATGGTCAGATCATCGGGCAGTTCGGTAGTAGCGTGCGGCCATGGGACGTCCATGCGATGTCGTGCGTGGCAGTTGGTACCCACAGCGTGGCACCACCGCCAGCGTTGGGGTCATACCGGATGCAGTTGGAGCCACTGCCGTTGGCCATCCGGCCTTCGACGCTGGCGGGGATCGACGCGGCAGACTTGAAGCTCTTGGTGACCGGAGCGCGGATCATCGAGGTGCCGGGGATGTCCGGCTCCTTGGCAGCCTTGGGCTGCTGGGGCGCGGGCTCCTTGGTGGGCTCCTCGGCCGCGGGCTCCTCGGTCGGATCCTCGGCGGCGGGCTCCTCGGCAGGCGCCTGGTTGCGCGGCTCCTCGGCCGCAGGCTCGGCGGTGGGCTCGTCGGTGCGGCTCCGCGACTGCAGGCTCCTCGGTCGGGTCCTCGGCCACGGGCTGCTCGACGTTCACATTGTCGCTGGGCCGCTCGACCTTGGGCGCCACGGGCTTGGGCGCGGGCTTGGTCTGCTTGGCCTGCTTCTGCTGCTTGACTTGCTCGCGAACCTGGTCCGCGTTGGGGCGGTTCTTCTGCGGCTTGTCGAGGATGACAAGGGCGCTGGGGCGCTTGAGATCGCCGACTTCGGCGACGAGGCGGTTGGGGTGCTTGGCAGTCAGAGTGACACGAGTCTTGTAGCCGATGCTGTTCGAGAGGCGGGCGCCAGCACCGTCAGTGACCGACCACTTCACGCGGACCGGTCGACAGTCGTCGTCCTTGGTGCCGGGCTTGCCGTCGCTCGCGATGGCCCCGCCGAACGGGGTCTTGTCATTCGCCGGACACAGCCAGGCGCTGACGATGCGGGTGCCGTAGAGCGCCACCTTGGGCTTCTGCGGGTACAAGCGAATGGTCAAGCCGCGCTCGGAGAGCGTCTTCTCCGCAGCTGGCTTGGCCTTGGGGCCGGGATCGCCCTTGCCGGGGGCCTCACCCGTCGCTTCGACAGCTTGTTGGTTGTGAGCTGCTGAGTCCCCGTCCTGTGCGATGACGCCTGCTGGAGCCAGCACCAGGGCTGACAGCAGCAACAGCGACTGCAGGACGGCTAGGAGCGCGGCGCTCTTGCCAGCGCCCCGACGGGTGTACGAGTACATCGATGCCTCTCCTCTCGGGTGGGGTCCCCGGTTGCCTCTAGAGCCCCCCGATTGCCGATAGTTGTCACTCCGCTCGGAGTCGAATGAATGCGCCGGATCTCATGCCGGCCACCCACGGGCATGCCCCGCGGGATGGCAATACTCACGCTTGACATGACTTTTGGCAACTCGTCCTAGTACCGAATGGCTATATGCGGTGTCGGCGGGCACCACTCCGTTGGCGCAGAACCTCACTCCTCCGCACAAGACCGCACCAATCGAGACCGCACCGGCCTGCGCTCGGGTTACCCCGGAAGTACCAGTTCTGCGCGTCCTCGGTAGTACCTCCGCCCTAGACGGCGCCGAGGCCCTACGCTGTGCCCCATGCGATCGCTCGTTGCCGCCGCCATCGGCCTGACCCTGCTCGCGGGCACGGTCGGCGCCGTGAGGACGACCGCCGCGGACTACCCCGCGGTGGACTCGCGGTACCACTCGTATCCGGAGATGGTCAGCCACGTCAAGGGCGTGGCGGCGGCTCACCCCGATATCGTGCGCGTCTTCTCCATCGGCACCAGCTACGGGGGCCGCAAGCTGTGGGCGGCCGAGGTCAGCGACAACGTCGGCCGCGACGAAGGCGAGCCGGAGGTCCTCTTCGACGGGCTCCATCACGCGCGCGAGCACCTCTCGGCCGAGATGTCCATCTACATCCTCGACATGCTCACCCGTCAATACGGCAAGTCGAGCGACGTGGGCCGGCGTGTGACCAAGCAGGTCGACGGGCGACGTACCTGGATCGTCTTCATGGCCAATCCCGATGGGCTCCAGTACGACCTGACCGGATCGCCCTATCGCTCCTGGCGCAAGAACCGTCAGCCGACGCCGGGCAGCAGCGGCGATCGGTACCGACATCAACCGCAACTACGGCTACCGCTTCGGCTGCTGCGGCGGCTCATCGGGCGCACCCGGCGCCTGGAACTACCGTGGACCGGCGGCCTGGTCGACGCCCGAGGCCCGCGCCCTGCGCGACTTCGTCAACGGTCGCGTGGTCAACGGGCGGCAGCGCATCCGCACCCACATCAGCTTCCACACCGCAGGCGAGCTGGTGCTGTGGCCGTACTCGTATACGCGAGGACCTGCCGCCGGACATGACCGCACAGGACCTGGCCGCTTTCCGCGCGCTGGGACGGGCCATGGCCGGCACCAACGGCTACCGGGCGATGCAGTCGAGCAGCATGTACCCGACCGACGGCGACCTCATCGACTGGATGTATCACCGCCACCGCATCTTCTCGTTCACCTTCGAGCTCTTCCCACGTGGCGGGAGCGCGCCGGGGCGCTACTACCCACCCGACGAGCTGATCGGCCGCGAGACGACCCGCAACCGCGAGGCGGTGCTGTACCTGATGAACAAGGCCTACTGCCCCTGGGCCGCCATCGGCAAGCAGGCCGTCACCCTCAACTGCGGTCCCTTCTTCGACGACCTCGAGATCGCACGCGGCTGGAAGGTGCGATCCGCGCGGGCAGGACTCGGCGAGCGACGGTCGCTGGCAGCGGGGTGACTCACGGAAGGACGGACTGCAGCTGGGCTCCGCCGCGTCGGGCCAGGCCGTGCTGGTCACGGGCCGGACGCCCGGTCACGACGTCGACGGCCGCACGACGGTGCGCTCGCCGCTACTTCACGGTCCCGGCTGACGGTCAGGCGCGCGTGCGCATGCGCTACTGGGTGGGCCTGGGCGCTGCGGCCACGGCGGGAGATGGCTTCGCCGTGCGGCTCGTCGATGGCGCCGGCCGGCGCGGTGAAGGTGCTGCACAAGACGCTCGGCGACGGGAAGCGCCACGCGCCCCGCTGGCGCTCGCTGGTGAAGCGGGTCCCGGCCGCGCTTGCGGGACGGCGCATCGCCATCGAGCTGGAGGCCTTCGATACCGGCCCGGGGGCGATCGTCGAGGCCGGCGTGGACCAGGTGCGCGTCACCGCCGATTGAGCGCCCAGCGGCGGATCGCAGCCCGAGGCGCGTGCGCACCTTCCGCGGCCTGTGCCGAGGCGGTAGGATGCCGGTAGTGCCCGTCCCACGGTGTGGTGCTGGACGGCAAGACCCGTCCGGGCGTGCTCGTGCAGACGACCCGGACCAGAGGAGGAATGCATGCGCAGGTTCACCACCGCTTCCATGGCGCTCACGCTCGCGGCCACCACCGCCTTCGCCGGTGCCGCCGCGGTCATGGCGCAGGATGGCGCCGACCTGAAGATCGGCCTCGTCACCGACGTCGGCACCATCGACGACCGCAACTTCAACCAGTACACCTGGGAAGGCGCCGTGGCCGGTGCCGAGGCCATCGGTGCGGCACGCCGACGTTCGCCATCAGCCAGCAGTCCGTCGACATCGCGCCGAACATCCAGGCCTTCGTCGACCAGGAGTACGACGTCATCGTGACCGTCGGTTTCGCCGCCGGTGCCGACACCGTCGCCGCGGCCAAGGCCAACCCCGACATCTAGTTCATCGGCGTCGACCAGTCCCCGTGCATCACGCCGAGGGTGACCCCGATGCCAGCTTCGCCTGTGAGGGCAACCCGGCCGAGCTCCTGCCCAACCTACAGGGCCTGAACTGGCGCGAGCAGCAGCCCGGCTACCTGGCCGGCATCGTCGCGGCCGACGTCAGCGAGACCGGCCACGTCGGGCCATCGGCGGCACCGCCGTCGTGCCCGCGGTCGCCAACTACATCGAGGGCTACGCCAGGGCGTGCTCTCGGTCAACCCCGACGTCGACGTGACCGTGGCCTACGTCTCGGACGACTCCCGACGCGGCGGCGTTCAACGATCCCGGCCGGTGGTCAGGCCTTCGCCCAGCAGCTGCTGGCTCAGGACCCCGAGATCGACGTCATGTTCCAGGTCGCAGGCAAGACCGGCAACGGCGTGCTCGCAGGCCGCCTGCGACGCGGGCATCGGCGGTGTCGGCGTCGACGTGGACCAGTTCCTCTCCACCCCCAGACCGCGGCCTGCACCGATCGCCAGCGCCGAGAAGAAGCTCTCCAACTCGGTCAGCGCCGCGATCCAGAAGATCGCGGCCGGCGAGGACACGGGCGGGGCGCTCTTCCTCGACATCAGCACCGGAGACGTCGGCATCAGCCCGTTCCACGACCATGCTGACGCAGTCAGCGCGGATGCCGTCGCTGCCGTCGAGGCTGCCACCCAGGCCATGACGATGGCACGCTGGCTGGCTGCGAGGAGCAGGAAGGCAGCGGCTTCTGCGTCGTGAAGCTCGGCGTCTGAGCGCACCACGAAGCATCGAGTGAGCTAGTCGCGAGCGGGTCGGCCGAGAGGTCGGCCCGCTCGCGCGATTCGGGACACAGGCACTCGAGAGGGAGGGATTCGTGACCGCGCTCGCGACGTCCCCACAGCCATCCGAGCAGGTCTCCGCGCCGGCGTTGGAGATGCGCGGCATCACCAAGCGCTACCCGGGCGTCGTGGCCAACGACCACATCGACCTCGAGGTCCGTCCCGGGCGAGATCCACGCCCTGCTGGGCGAGAACGGCGCGGGCAAGTCCACGCTCATGAACGTCCTCTACGGGCTGGCCGGCCCGACGAGGGCGAGATCCTGCTCGACGGCGAGGTCGATCGAGATCGCGGACCCGACCGACGCCATCGACCGTGGCATCAGCATGGTCCACCAGCACTTCATGCTGGTGCCGGTCCTGACGGTCGCCGACAACATCCTCCTGGGCAAGGAGACCATGCGCGAATCCGATCTTCCTCGACCAGGGCGAGGCCGCGGCGGCGCATCCGCGAGCTGGGCGAGCGCTTCGGCTTCGAGATCGACCCGGACGCAGAAGGTCGGCGACCTCTCGGTCGGCTGGCAGCAGCGTGTCGAGATCCTCAAGGCGCTCTACCGCGAGGCGCGCATCCTCGTGCTCGACGAGCCCACCGCCGTGCTCACGCCACAGGAGACCGTCGAGATCTTCGCCGTCCTGCGCCGGCTGGCGGCCGAGGGCCACAGCATCATCTTCATCAGCCACAAGCTGTACGAGGTCCTCGAGATCGCCGATCGCATCACCGTCATCCGGCGAGGCAAGGTCGTCGGTCAGCGCGCATCCCCAGCGAGACCGACGAGGACGACCTCGCGGAGCTGATGGTCGGCCGCGAGGTCCAGCTGACCGTCGACCGCGGCGATGCCATCCGGGCGAGGCCATGCTCGACGTCGAGGACCTGCGGTCGGACGATCGGCCACGGCAGCGCGCCGTCGACGGCGTCAGCTTCGAGGTCCGGGCGGGCGAGATCCTCGGGTATCGCCGGCGTGGCCGGCAACGGCCAGGACGAGCTGGTCGAGGCCATCACCGGGCTGCGCCGCCGCCGTGGTGGCTCGGTCACGCTCGACGGGACGACGTCACCGCGGACTCGGTCCACGCGAGCTGCACGAGCAAGCGGCATCGCCTTCGTGCCCGCCGACCGCCAGCGCTTCGGCCTGGTGCTGGCCTTCCCGCTCGCCGACAACCTCGTCCTGACCGACTACTACACGGAGCCCTGTTCGCGCGGCGTCGGTCCGTGATCGAGTCCGCCATCGCCAGCGAGCCGAGAGGCCATCGAGCAGTACTGACGTACGCACACCGGGCGCCACGGTCACGGCCGGCACGCTGTCCGGCGGCAACCAGCAGAAGCTCATCGTCGCGCGCGAGTTCGACCGTGACCTCGAAGCTGCTCGTGCTCGACCAGCCGACGCGCGGCCTGGACGTCGGCAGCATCGAGTTCATCCACCGACAGATCATCAGGAAGCGCGACGCCGGTACCGCGGTCCTGCTCGTATCGGCCGAGCTCGACGAGGTCCTCGAACTGTCGGACCGCATCGCGGTCATGTACCGCGGCAAGATCGTGGCCGTGATCGACGGCACGTACGGCCAACAAGGAGGAGATCGGCCTGCTGATGGCCACCGGTCGGGCAAGAGCGAGCGCGCCGCGGCCGAGGCGGCAGGACGTCAGTCGACGACAGTCCGGCCAGCCGCTCGCTGCGCGGCCAGTTGGCCATCACCACCGGCTGCCTGTGCTGGCGCTGGTGGTCGGCGCGGTCGTCATCACCGACCAGCCCGCCATCATCACCGGCAGCTGGACGTCGTGGCTGGTCGGCTGAGCGCCTATCTCGCCCGTCATGCCGCAGGGCGCGACCGGCACCGCCATCGCCTATCGACCCCTCTGCATCGAGTCCCTCAAGGCCTCAACGGGCGTCAGTACGCACGCTGACGTGCGCGACGCCGCTCATCCTGGCCGGCCTGGCAGTGGGCGCTTGGCTTCAGGGCCGGCCTCTTCAACATCGGCGCGCAGGGCCAGTTCCTCATGGGCGCCCTGGGTGCGGTCACGGCCGCCGTCGTGCTGGCTCGACGCCCCTCGTCATCGCCGTTGCCCCGCTGGCGATCTTCGCCGGCTTCGTGGCCGCGGGCGCGCATATGGCTTCATCCCCGGCTGGCTGAAGGCCTACACCGGCGCCCACGAGGTCGTAGTCACGATCATGCTCAACTACGTCGCCCTCGCGATCATCTCGTGGGCGGTGACGGGGCCCATGCGCCGCGGCCACCGCGACCTTCGCGCGCACAGACGACGTCGGCGCCGCGGCGCTGCCGATGCTCGGCGGCAGCGGCGGCCACCTGTTGCACTCGGGCGTGCTCATCGCCTTCGCGGCCGTCCCCATCGTGTGGTGGATCCTCTATCGCACCACCGTAGGCTTCGAGGTCCGCACCGTGGGTGCCAACCCCGACGCCGCACGCTACGCGGGCATGCGGCCGCAAGCTCCTCATCGTCGG
Organism: uncultured Chloroflexia bacterium; assembly: GCA_963716815.1. Taxonomy (GTDB): domain Bacteria; phylum Chloroflexota; class Limnocylindria; order Limnocylindrales; family CSP1-4; genus JAFMJV01. The sequence continues at coordinate 120,033 of CAVQUM010000002.1, read as the reverse complement.
GACCATGACCGCGGCGGGCCTGCTGGCCGGACTCGCTGGTGCCGTCGAGATCCTGGGCGTGCAGAACAACCTGCCCGCGACCTACGCTACTTCCATCGGTTTCGACGCCATCACGGTGGCGTTGCTTGGTCGCGCCAACCCGTGGGGCATCCTCTTCGGCGGCCTGCTGCTGGGTGCGCTGCGAGCCGGCGCGCCGCTGATGCAGGATCGTGGCCGGCGTTCCCATCCAGATGATCGACATCCTCCAGGGTGTCGATCCTCTTCTTCCTCGCGGCCGACCTCATCGTCCGCTGGGTCTTCCGCATCCATGGTGGCCCAGGGCGGCGATGTGGACGAGCTCAAGACCGTCACCAGCAGCTATGCCGGTGGAGGAGGAGGTGAGTAGCGGACATGGACCTTCCTCTTCGACATCCCGGTCGCGGGCCTCTTCTTCCAGTTCGTGGACTACATGATCCACGTGCTGACCGTCAACGGCGCCGTCATCCTCGCCCTGGCCGCACCCATCGCGCTCGGCTCGCTACTGCGGCTTCATGAACGAGCGCTCGGGCGTGGTCAACATCGGCATCGAAGGCATGATGATCGCGTCCGCCTTCGCCGGCTGGTTCGTGGCCTCGATGGTGGTGCCAGCCTTCCCCGAGCAGCCCAAGGCCGACTTCCTCTTCGGTGCCACCCCGGCACTGCTCCTCGGCCTCATCGCGGCGGTCCTCACGGGCATGACTCGTGTCAGCCGTGCATGCCTGGCTCTCGATCACGGTGCAGGGCCGACCAGATCATCAGCGGCGTGGTCATCAACATCGTGGCCCTGGGCCTGACCGGCTACCTCATCATCATCATCAGCGCCTCATCGCCACCGTCGGCCGGCAAGTTCGCGGCCTACGTGCCGCCCGAGGTCCTGACCGAGCTGCCCTTCGTGGGCTGGCTCATCAACATGTTCCTCAACCAGGGGCCGATCACCATGAGCGTGCTGCTGCTCGCGGTGGTGCTGCAGCTGCTCCTCTTCCGCTCGCGCTGGGGCCTGCGCACTCGCTCGGTGGGCGAGCACCCTGAGGCCGCCGAGACCGTCGGCGTCGACGTCATCCGGCTGCGCTACCGCAACGTCATCCTGGGCGGCATCTTCGCGGGGCTGGCTGGCGCCTGGTTCACGCTCGACTTCGGCAACTCGTTCCAGGCGGACATGACCAACGGCCGCGGCTTCATCGCCCTCGCCGCGCTCATCTTCGGGCGCTGGTTGCCGCTGGGCTCGTTCGGGGCAGCGCTGCTGTTCGCCATCGCGTGGTCGCTGAGCACCGCCATGCGCACCATGCCGCCGACCGGCGACCTGGGCGACGATCCTGACAGCCATCCCCAACCAGTTCTGGTCGGCGCTGCCCTACCTGGTGACCATCGTCATCCTCGCGGGTGTGGTCGGCAGGAGCGTGGCTCCCGCCGCGGTGGGCAAGCCGTACGAGCGCGAGAGCGCCTCGTAGGCCTGGAGTGGTGTGGTGTCGTCGCTTTCGGCGCGGCTGCGAGGACGGCCTAGGCTGGAGCCACGACCGAACATGACGCCACCATCCAGTTGATCGACAAGCCCGACCGCGCCATCGAGGCGCTGCCTCTGCTCGACGACGCCGGACGCATCGAACTGCTGCGAGGCGCCCGCCGCATCGCGATCATCGGTGCCTCGTCGCTGCCGTGGCGTGCGTCGAACTCGGTCATGCGCTACCTGCTGGACCACGGCTACGAGTGCGTGCCGGTCACGCCCAAGCGCGACGAGGTCCTGGCACTGCCGACCTTCCCCACGCTCGAGGCCGCCGTCGCGGCCACGGGCCCCTTCGACATCGTCGATGTCTTCCGCCGACCCGAGTACACGCCCGAGCTCGCCCGTTCGGCGGTCGCCACCGGCTGTGGCGCGCTCTGGTTGCAGCAAGGCGTGATCGACGCGGAGGCCGTGCGCATCGCACACGAGGGCGGGCTGGCCGTGGTCATGGACCGCTGCACGGCCGTGGTGCACCGACACGTGCGCGGCTAGCGGGCATCGCCGAGAGCGACCATCACGGACCGCACCGGAGCACACACGATGGTCCGTCCGGCCGACACGCCGATGGTCCTGCAGCACGGACTCCGCTTGGCTCGTACCATGCACTACGTCGTCGACGAGCCTGCCTAGGAAGGAACCCCATGCGTAGCACCCCTCTGGCCAGGGTCATCAGTGCCACCGCGGCTCTGACCCTGCTGACCACCGGCGCGGTCTCCGCGCAGGTCGATACGCAGTACCCCCAGGAGATCGGCCCGACGCTGCTCAGCGGCGCGGTCACGAGCGCCCTCGACGACGCCATCACCAACGAGCTCATCTCCACCACCGTGCGTGAGTACCACCGCAGGATGGGCGGCAAGATGACCGACCCCAACGCGGCCAAGGCCGCCAACGAAAAGAAGAAGAAGACCGCCGAGGACCAGGCCGTGGCGGGCCTGCTGCCGACAGCGACGATGGCCGACAGCGCCGGCGTCACGCGCTACGTGCAGGACACGACGGCCCAGTTCCGTCCCAACATGCTGGTGGTCTCCGGTGGCGACGGCCAGGCCAACGTCAGCATCGCCCGCACCTCCACCGACCGTTCGCTCATCATCGACCTCGCGCAGCCGCGCCCGTGCCTCGATAGCACCGGCGCCGCGGACCCGACCGGCGAGTGCGCTGGCGGCGGCTACGGCGGAGCCGCCAGCTATACCGCGGTCGAGTTCGCCGTGGAAGAGGGCGCCTATCTTGCAGGTGTGTTGGCGGCCAAGGCCAGTCGCGGTGGCGACCTCGGCGTCATCAGTGGCTACGAAGGCTGCCGTGAGTGCCAGCGCTACGTCGAGGGCTTCGTCAACGGTGCGCGCAGCATCGCCCCGGAGATCGTCATCGAGATCGCCTATCTCGCAGATGATGAGCTCTCGGGCTTCGGCGACCCGGCCAGCGCCAAGACCTTCACCGAGGCCTTCATCGACATCTTCCAGCCCACGGTCCTGCTGCCGGTGGGCCGCGCCGTCACACCGGCCATGATCGAGGCCGCCTGTGATGCAGAGGTCCAGGCCATCGGCACCGGCTACGACATGCGCGCCGTGAGGCCCGACCTCGACTGCATCATGACCTCCGTCACGCGCGACACCGGGCGGGCCGTGGCCGAGGCCATGTACGCCTACTCCTTCGGACAGAACCTGCCGCTGACCCGCTACGACCTGGCCGACGGCGGCGTGGGCATCACCCCGGATTGGCCACGCGTCACGTGGCTGCCGGTCGACACCGAGGACACCTACGAGGTCGCGCTCGAGAGCATCCGCTCAGGCGTCGTCGAGGCCTGCCCCGAGGGTTGTGGCGGCTCCCATCCGGACGAGGACGAGCCCGTTACCCAAGACGAGTAGCACCCAAGACGAGCAGCGGCCCGCGGCGATCAGCTGGCCAGCAAGCCGACGAGGATGGAGATGACCCCGGCGCCGATGACCGCGCCCCAGAGGATCAAGCGCTGGCGCATCTGCGCACGCATCTCGTCCGCACCGGTGGGACCGTCCGCCTGCACGCCGGTCTGCTTGCCTCGCCACGACTCGTAGCGATCAAGGTTGGCCTGCGTCTCGTCGAGCCGACGGATGGTGGCAAGCGGCCCGCGCACCTGCAGCGCTCCGACGACGACCGCGGCGATCCCGCCGACGATGAGCACCAGACCCAACATCTCCATCTCCCCTACCCCACCTCCAGGCTCTCGCGGATGAGCTGCTGGACGAGGCCGGCGTTGGCCTGTCCACGCGTCTTCTTCATGACCTGGCCGGTGAGGAAGCCGACCGCCTTCTTCTCACCGGCGCGGATGTCGGCGACGGCGGCGGGGTTCTCGGCGATGACTTCGTCCACCGCGGCCTGCAACGCGCCGCTGTCGCTGATCTGCCGGAAGCCGGCCTCGGCCACGATCTCGGCCACGGCACGACCGCTGCGGCCGACGCGCAGGAGCACCTCCTTGGCGTTGGTGCCGCTGATCTCGCCGTCCTCTACCAGCCGTACGAGTGCGGCCAACTGCTCCCCGTCGATGTTGGCCACGTCGGCCGCATCGTCCTCGCCCTTGGCCAGACGCAGGTACTCGCCGCTGACCCAGTTGGCCAGCTTCTTGGCGGCCAGGCCGGGATCGGCGGCGCGGGCCGCTTCGAAGACGGCGGTGGCCCGAGCGTCGCTCACGAGCACGTCCGCGTCATAGGCCGAGAGACCCAGACCATCGCGGTAGCGGGATCGACGCGCAGCGGGCAGTTCGGGCAGACCGGCCGCGATCTCGGCGAGCCAGGCCGGATCCACGCGCAAGGGCGGCAGGTCCGGCTCGGGGAAGTAGCGGTAGTCGTCCGACGTCTCCTTGGTGCGCATGTGGTAGGTCAGGCCGCGGTCGTCGTCCCAGCCGCGGGTCTCCTGGATGAGCGGCTCCCCAGCGACCAAGGCGGCGGTCTGACGCGTGATCTCGTACTCGATGGCGCGCTCGAGCGAACGGAACGAGTTCATGTTCTTGACCTCGACGCGAGTGCCGAAGGCCTCGGTGCCGGCCGGGCGCAGCGAGACGTTGGCCTCCACGCGCATCTGGCCGCTCTCCATGGCCGCATCCGAGGCGCCGATGCTGACCAGCAGCAGACGCAGTTCCTCCGCGTAGCGGCGGGCGGTCTCCGCGTCGTGGATGACCGGGTCGGTGACGATCTCCAGCAGCGGCACCCCGGAGCGGTCGTAGTCGAGCAGGCTCACCGGCCGCTCGCCGTCGCGCGTGTGCTGCAGGCGGGCGGTGTCCTCCTCGAGATGGGCGCGGGTGATGCCGACCGTGACCGGCCCGTGGGAGGTCTCCACCAGCAGCCGGCCGTGTGCCGCGAGCGGCAGCTCGTACTGGCTGATCTGGTAGCCCTTGGGCAGGTCCGGGTAGAAGTAGTTCTTGCGGTCCCAGCGCGTGACCGGCGGCGTGGTCGCCTCGAGGGCGACACCCACCGCGAGTACGAGCCGCACGGCCTCACGGTTCAGCACCGGCAGCGCGCCGGGCAGGCCCAGGCACACGGGGCAGGTCAGCTCGTTGGGCGCGGCCTCGCCGATGTCGTTCGAGCAACTGCAGAACATCTTCGAGGCGGTCTTGAGCTCGACGTGGATCTCGATGCCGATGACCGGCTCGTAGCGCACCTCGGCCGGGGCTGCGACTGCCATCAGAGACTGCCGACGAAGCGCTCGATGCGGACGAGGGCCTCTTCGAGCTTCTCGTAGGCGGTGGCGATGGAGGCGCGGACGTAGCCCTCGCCGCCGGCGCCGAACGCGTACCCGGGGACGACCGCGACCCCCTCCTCACGCAGCAGGCGCTCGGCGAACTCGTCGCTGCCGAGCCCCGTGACGCTGATGTCGGGGAAGGCATAGAAGGCGCCGAGCGGTTCTACCGTGGGCAGGCCGATACGATCGAGCCCGGTCACGAACAGGCGCCGACGCCGGTCGTACTCCGCAACCATGCGCTCCACGTCGGCGTCTGCGTACGTCAGCGCGGCGAGGGCGGCGTCCTGGGCGACCGTGGGCGCTGACATGATCCAGTACTGGTGGACCTTGAGGATGCCCTCGAGCAGGTCGGCCGGGGCGCAGGCGTAGCCGATGCGCCAGCCGGTCATGGCATAAGCCTTGGAGAAGCCGCCCAGCAGGATCGTCCGCTCGCGCATGCCCGGCAGCGCGCTGAAGGCCTCGTGGCGGTGCCCGCCATAGACCAGGCGGTCGTAGATCTCATCGCTGATCACGAGCAGGTCGTGCCGCTCGGCGATCTCGGCGATGGCCCGGATGCGGTCGGGCGCGAGCACCGCTCCGGTGGGGTTGTTGGGGAAGCCCAGGAAGAGCACCTTGGTGCGCGGCGTGATGGCCGCCTCGACGGCGTCGGGATCGAGCTGCCAGGCGTCGGCGGGATCGCAGCGCACGGAGACCGGCGTGCCGCCGGCGAAGATGATGTCGGGCGTGTAGGCCACGTAGGTGGGCTCGGCCACGACGACCTCGTCGCCCGGGTCGACCACGGCCGCCATGGCCGCCGCGAGCGCCTGTGACACGCCGACGGTGAAGACGATCTCACGCTCGGGGTCGTAGGCCACGTCGTAGCGCGCCCCCAGATGCGTCGCGAGCGCCTCGCGCAGCTCGATGGTGCCGTAGTTGCTGGTGTAGTGGGTACGCCCGGAGCGCAGGGCCTCGACGCCCGCCTCCACGATCGATCGCGGCGTGTCGAAGTCCGGCTCACCGACTCCGAGACTGATCACGTCGGGCATCGTTGCCAGCACGTCGAAGAACTTGCGGATACCGCTGGGCGGTACGTCCTGGACGCGCTGGGACAGGCGTGAACGAGTCGTCGGTTCGTTGGTCATCTCGGCCTCGGGTCGAGTGATGGGATGGATGGGATTTCCGAGTATAGGCGTACCCTCACCGGCCCATGGGGTGTGGGACACTACGCGCACAAAAACCAGTCGAACGACAATCGGAAGGATGGCGAGGACGTGGCGAAATCGTATGTGAAGGACCTGCTCGGCACGACGGAGGTCGTGCTCATCGACACCAGACAGCACTGGATGGCCGCGGTCCGCTTCGCCATGCGTCCGATCATCATCGGCCTCATCGCCCTGGGCCTGCTTGCCCTCAACAACATCTTCGACTTCGGCGATGACAGCTTCCTCAGCTTCATCAACGAGCTGATCAAGTGGATCGTCGTGATCCTCTTCCTGGTCTCCATCGTGTGGCTGCCCGTCGACCTCATCCGCTGGGACAGCCGCCACTATGTGCTGACCAATCGTCGCGCCATGCGCGTGGATGGCGTGCTCCAGAAGAGGACGATCGATTCGTCGCTCGAGCAGATCACCGACATCGGCATGGTCGAGACCACCTTCGGCCGGCTGCTGGGCTACGCCAACCTGACCATCTACACCGCCTCGGATGCCGCCAACGAGGAGTACGACCAACTGCTCGATGGTCTCCAGTTCAAGAAGGCCGTGCTCGACGCCAAGGAAGCCATCCGCACCGGCACACCGTTGAGCGAGCTGGCCCCGGACTTCGTGGTCCAGGGCGGCACCAACGAGGCCTCGATGCGAGCCGACGGCAAGATCGTCGACGAGGCGCCCGATGAGCCGCTGTCGCCGGCCGCCGAGCCTGAGCTGGTGGCCGAGCCTGAGGCCGCGGTCGTGGAACCGGAGCCGGAGCCGGTGATCGCAGCCGCACCGGAGCCGGTAACGGAACCTGCCCTGGTCGTGGAGCCCGAGCCGGAGCCCGAGCCGGAGCCCGAGCCGGAGCCCGAGCCGGAGCCCGAGCCGGAGCCCGAGCCGGAGCCCGAGCCGGAGCCCGAGCCGGAGCCCGAGCCGGAGCCCGAGCCGGAGCCGGAGCCCGAGCCGGAGCCCGAGCCGGAGCCCGAGCCGGAGCCCGAGCCGGAGCCCGAGCCGGAGCCGGAACCGGAGCCCGAGCCGGAGCCCGAGCCGGAGCCCGAGCCGGAGCCGGAACCCGAGCCCGAGCCGGAGCCCGAGCCGGAGCCGGAGCCGGAGCCGGAGCCCGAGCCGGAGCCGGATGACGAAGACAAGGGGCCCTCGACGCCCACGTCCGTCTGACCTGAGCGAACGAATGGCGCCCGGCGGCAACGCCGGGCGTCTTCGCTATGCCCTTGGCAGCGAGGGGCCGGGGGTGGCGGGATCCGCGGCGCGCAGGAGGTCGGTAGGCTCGAGGCTGCGCCAGTCGGCCCCGGCGGTGATTGCCTCGTAGGCCCGGCCCAGCGACAGCAGCCGCCCTTCGTCCCAAGGCTGGCCGATGAGCTGCAGGCCGACCGGCAGTCCGTCGGCGAGGCCCACCGGGATCGACAACCCGGGCAACCCAGCCACGCTCACCGGCAGCGTGCACGCGTCCATCGCGTACATCGCCACGGGATCGGCCAGCCGGGCGCCGAGCGGGAAGGCCACGGTCGGGCTCACCGGCGCGACCAGCGCGTCCACCCGCTCGAAGGCTGCGTCGAAGTCTCGCTTGATGAGCGTCCGCACCTTCTGGGCCTTGATGTAGTAGGCATCGCGATAGCCCGCTGACAGGGCGTACGTGCCCAGCATCAGCCGGCGCTTGACCTCCGGCCCGAAGCCCCGGTCGCGGGTGGCCTTGTAGTCGGCGATGATGTCCCCGCTGCGCTCGGCCGGCCCGTAGCGGATCCCGTCGTAACGGGCAAGGTTGGCCGAGGCCTCGGCCGGGGCCACGATGTAGTACGTGGCCAGCCCGTAGTCGGTGTGCGGCATGTCGACCTCGACGACCTCCGCGCCGGCCGCCGCCAGTGCGGCCACGGCTTCGCGCACGCGCGCTTCGACACCCGGCTCCATGCCCTCGACGAAGTACTGGCGCGGCAGGCCCAGGCGCACGCCCCGCAGGGAGGCCGCAGCCTCGTCGTCGTTCACCGGCAGAGCGCCGGCGAAATCGGGTACCGCCAGCGGGGCTGACGTGGAGTCGCGCTCGTCGTGTCCGGCCACGGTCCCCAGCAGTGAGGCCGCGTCGCGCACGTCACGGCCGAAGGGGCCGACCTGGTCGAGCGAGGAGGCGAAGGCGATGATCCCGTAGCGGCTGACACGGCCGTAGGTCGGCTTGATCCCGACGGTGCCGGTGAGCGAGGCTGGCTGGCGGATGGAGCCGCCGGTGTCGGTGCCGATGGCCAGCGGCACGTGGTAGGCCGCCACGGCCGCGGCCGAGCCGCCCGACGAGCCGCCCGGCACCCGCGAGAGGTCCCAGGGATTGGCCGTGGGACCATAGCCGGAGTGCTCCGTCGACGAGCCCATGGCGAACTCGTCCATGTTGGTCTTGCCCACGATCACCGCGCCCGCCGCATCGAGCTGCTCCACGATGTGCGCGTCGTAGGGTGAGATGAAGCCTTCCAGGATGCGGCTGCCGGCGGTGGCCTGGCGGTCGCGCGCGACGACGAGAGTCCTTGAGCGCCACCGGGATGCCCAGGAGCGGTGGCAGCGCCGCGACCGCCGTCTCGCCCCCGGTTCGTGCCTGCGCAAGGCGCTCGTCGGCCGCGGCCGCGGCCGACCGCGCCGGCCCCTCGTCCACCGCCAGCCAGGCGTGGATGGCGGTGTCGGTCGCGCTGATGGCGGCGAGGTGCGCGTCGAGCAATTCGCTGCTGCTGACCTCGCCCGCACGCAAGCGCGCGGCCATCTCGTGAGCATGGAGGCGCGTCAGCGCCGCGTCGGCGGTCACCGCTCAGTCGTCGCCGTCGCCGAGCACGGCGGGTACGACGAAGTGCTCGGCGGTGCGCTCGGGTGCGTTGGCCAGGGCCGCTTCGCGATCGAGGCCGGGTCGCGCACGATCGTCGCGCAGCACGTTCTCCAGCTCGATGACGCGCGCCGTAGGCGCGATGGCTTGGGTGTCGAGCTCGTTGAGCACGGCGAACTGCTCGAGGATGTGATTGAGCTGTCCCTCGAGCTCGGTCACTTCCTCCTCGGTCAGCCCGAGGCGCGCGAGATGGGCGACGTGCTCGACGTCACGACGTGAGAGTGTGGCCACGAGGCAAGGATAGCGAGGTCAGCCGGCCTCGGGCGCGGCCTCGCCGAGGAGGGCCCGGAAGGCGGCTTCATCGAGCACCTCCACGCCCAGCTCCTGGGCCTTGGCCAGCTTGGAGCCGGCGTTCTCGCCGGCCACGAGATAGTCGGTCGCCCTGCTGACCGAACCGGCGGGCTTGCCACCGGCGGCGCGGATCGCCGCCTGTGCCGACTTGCGGTCGAAGCCCTCGAGCGTGCCCGTGACCACGACCGTCGCCCCCGCCAGCGGGCCCGCGGGCGCACCCGGCTGGGGCACCTCCGGCGGGATCGCGACCACGCCGGCCGCAGCCAGCTCTGCCAGCAAGCCAGCCGTGTTGGGATCGTCGAAGAAGCGGCCGATGGAGGCCGCCACCACGCCACCGATCCCGGGCACGGCCTCGAAGCGCTCGGCGTCGGTCCCGGCCAGCGCCTCGGCCACGCGCGCACTCCAGGCCGCCTCACTCTCCCCTTCCGATGGCGGCCACGTGGTGGCCACCCAGAGTGCGAGGTCGATGGCGGTCTGCTCGCCAACGTGGCGGATGCCCAGGGCCGCCAGGATCCGCGCCAGGGGCCGGTGGCGCGAACGGTCGATGGCCGCGACCAGGTTCTGGGCACTCTTCTGCGCGAGGCGGTCGAGCTCGACGAGGTCCTCCACGCGCAGCCGGTAGAAGTCGGCGGGACCACGCACGAGCTCCCGCGCCAGTAGCTGCTCGAGTACCGCGAAGCCGGCGCCTTCGATGTCCATGCCGCCGCGGCCGACGAAGTGCGACAGGCCCTGGATGACCTGAGCGGGGCAGAAGGGGTTGCTGCAGCGATAGCGGACCTCGCCCTCGTCCTGCACCACCGGCGCACCGCACTCGGGACAGGTCTGGGGCATGACGAACTCGCGCTCGTCGCCCGTCCGCCTCTGGGCCAGGGAGCACACGACCTCGGGGATGACGTCGCCGGCCTTGTGCAGGACCACGTGATCGCCGATGCGCACGTCCTTGCGGCGAACCTCATCGAGGTTGTGCAGCGTGGCGCGGGCCACGGTGGAGCCGGCCACCAGCACCGGCCGCAGGTGCGCCACGGGCGTGAGCGTGCCGGTACGACCGACATAGGGCACGATGTCCTCCACGACCGTCTCGACCTGCTCGGGCGGGTACTTGTAGGCGATGGCCCAGCGTGGCGCGCGGCTGACCATTCCCAGCCGCGCCTGCAGCTCGGTCCGGTCGACCTTGACCACCACGCCATCGGTCTCGTAGGGCAGCTCGTGGCGCGGTTCGCGCCAGCGCTCGGCGAAGTCGATGACACCCTCGATGTCCAGTCCCGACTCGTGGTCCGGCTGGACCGGGAAGCCGAGCGCCGCCAGTCGCTCGAGCGCGGCCGACTGGGTCTCGCTTGCCGGCCCGCCATCCTCGAGCAGGATGTAGAACCAGGCCGCGAGCTTGCGGCCGGCTGTCACCGCCGGGTCCTGCTGTCGCAGCGAACCGGCGCCGCTGTTGCGCGGGTTGGCGTAGAGCGGCAGCCCGGCCTCCTCGCGTTCGGCATTGATGCGCGCGAACTCGGCCTTGGGCATGTAGACCTCGCCACGCACCTCCAGCGTGAGCGGCTTGGGCAGCTGCGGCGGGATGGCTTCGATGGTGCGCAGGTTGGCGGTCACGTCCTCGCCGGTACGGCCGTCGCCGCGGGTAGCGCCGAGGGCGAAGCGCCCGGCCTCGTAGCGCAGCGAGATGGCCAGCCCGTCGATCTTCAGCTCGGCCACGTAGCGTGGCGGCTCGTCGTCCTCGGCCAGGGCCAAGCCCTTGCGCACGCGCGCATCGAACGCGCGCAGCTCATCCTCGTCGAAGGCGTTGGACAACGAGAGCATGGGTACGCGGTGCTCGACATCGCCCAGTGCCACGGCCGTGGGCGCGCCCACGCGCTGGGTCGGCGAATCGGGCGTGGCCAGCTCGGGGTGCACCGCCTCCAGCTCGACCAGCTCGCGGAAGAGCCGGTCGTACTCGGCGTCGGGCATCTCCGGCGCATCCTGCTCGTGGTAGAGCCGGTTGGCGCGGGTCAGGGTCTCGCGCAGCTCGGCCGCGCGTGCCTTGGTCTGTTCGTCCATCGCCTCCGAGCATAGGTCGAACCGCGCCGCTCGTGCTACGTTGCCGAGAGCCATGGGACCACTGGCACGCTTCCCCCTGCATCCGCTGTTGCTCGCCGCGTACGCGGTGCTGTTCGTCTACGCCGCCAACATCAACGAGATCGTGCCCGCCGACCTGTGGGTCTCCCTCGCGGTCGCGCTCGCTGCCGGCGCGGCCGTCCTGGGCCTCTGCGCGCTGCTCTACCGCGACCTGCGTCGGGGCGCGGTCGTGGCCAGCGCGATCGTGCTGGCCCTCGCCTTCTTCGGCCACATCGGGTCGCAGCTGGACGAGGAGGTCGTGACCGAGACGGTGCAGCTGATCGCCTGGGCCGGCTTCGTCATCGTCGTCGGCCTCTACGCGGCCCGCGCCCGCGGCTCACTCGGGACCGTGACGGCCGCACTCAACGCGTTCACCCTCGTGCTGGTGGCCATCTCGCTGGTGACCATCATCCCGGCCGAGGCTTCGCGCGCGACTCGGGCTTCGCAGGGCGAGCCCGTCAGCGACCGGGTCATGGCCGAGGCCACGCGCCAGCCGGAGCGGGACATCTACTTCCTCGTCTTCGACCGCTATGGCTCGGATTGGTCCATCGAACAGCGCTTCGGCATCGAGAACGACCTGGTGCCGGACCTGCGCGAAGCGGGTTTCGTGGTGGTCCCGGGCGCGCGGGCCAACTACCGGGCCACGGACTTCAGCCTGGCCTCCATCTTGAGCATGGAGACCCTCGACGACCTGACCGAGATCGTCGGTCGCGAGTCCGACGACCGCACGCCGGCACGCGAGAAGCTGGGCGACCATGAGGTGGGCCGCTTCCTGCGCGCGAACGGCTATCGCTACTACCACCTCGGCGCGTGGTACGGCCCCACCAACAGCAACCCCATCGCCGACGAGGTGCTCGTGTGGGGGCAGACCACGGAGCTCGAGCAGGTGCTGCGTGACGCCACGGCCCTGCCCGCCATCGAGCGCCTGCTGGGCACGGTCGAGGATGATGGCTTCCGCAACCGCCATCGCGAGGAGGCGCTCTTCGAGCTGCGCCAGATCGAGCGGCTCGCGGAGACGCCCGGGCGCAAGTTCGTCTTTGCCCACATCCTCCTGCCGCATCCGCCGTACGGCTGGGACGCGCAGGGGCACATCGTGACCAAGGCGCAGGAGAAGGTGGCCATGGAGGCAGGCGACGAGGACGAGCTCTACGCCGGCCAGCTGGCCTTCACCAACGACCGCATCAGGGAGGTCGTGGACGCGCTCCTCGACCGGCCGCCCGAGGAGCAACCGATCATCGTCATCACCGGCGACGAAGGCCCCATGCTCTGCGGCCATGTCGACTGCATCGACGGCTCACCCGAGACCTACGGGGTCCGCTTCGGCACACTGCGCGCCTACCACTTGCCCAGCCTCGACGTCGACGTGCCCCCCGACGACTCCGGCGTGAACATCTTCCGCATGCTCCTGCGCGAGTACTTCGGCGCCGACTTGCCGGACCTGCCCAACCGCTCGTACGACTGGCCCGACAACGACCACCTCTACGACTTCCGCGACATCACCGACCAACTGCCGCTGCCGGGCGCGGGGGGCTGAGCCGGGAGCTGATCAGCCGCGGGTGAGGCTGCGGCGCAGGCCCCAGGTGCCAAGACCCACGAGCGCGAGCGCGAAGACGCCCAGCACCGCCAGTTGGGTGGCGATGTCCGGCAGGCCGGCTCCGTAGAAGACGAGCTCGTGGAAAGCGTCGATGGCCCAGTATTGCGGCGTCAGCTGCGAGATGGTGGAGATGGGCTCCTCGAACAGCTCGCCCGGCACCATCGCGCCACCAAGGGCGCCGAGGATCATGCCCGCGGCCACGCCGAGGGAGACGGCCTGGTCGGGGTTGCGCGCGAAGACGCCCACGACCAAGGCTGCACCGGTGCCGACCAGCGCGAAGATGATGACTACGACCGACGCGGCCATGAGGTCACCCCAGCGGACGCCGAAGAGGACAGACGAGGCGAGCACGATGAAGAGGCCCTGCATCATGGCCACCGAGAAGCGGCCCAGCAGCTCGCCCAGCAGGATCGACCGCACCGGCGTGGGTGTCGCGAGCATGCGCCGCGACACGCCCAGCTGCCGGCTCAGCACCAGCTGGGTCGCCGCGGTCATCGACGTCAGGAACATGAACAGCACGGTCATGGACTGGGCGCCCAGGGCGAAGGGGTTGCCGATGCTGGGGAAGAGCAGCTCGCCCGCTTCGAAGCGCTCGACGGTGATGCCCGCGAGCGTGTCCTGCGCCGCGGCGGCCTGTTCGAGTGCGATCTCGAACTCGACCTCTGCGAAGCCGGCGGCCACACGCGCAGCACGGACCCGTGCCGATTGCGTGGCGACCGCCGTCTCGATGCCCTGACCGAGGGCCGCGAAGGCGCTCTCCGGCTTGGATACGACCGTCAGCTCCACCGGCTCGCCGGCGCGCAGCGCCTGGTCATAGCCGGGCGGGATGAGCAGGCCGAACTCGAGGTCGCCGCCCTCGACACCGGTCTGCAGCTGCTCGAGCGAGTCGCGCTCGCGCAGTTCGACCTCGACGTCACCGGCCTCGATGACCTCGATGAGCTCGTCGCCGAGCGGGCCGGCACCGGCAGCGACCACGCCCAGGCGGCTGATCCCGGCGCCGCCGAAGGCCAGGCCCAGAGCGATGATGATGATGAGCGGCAGCAGGAAGACGAAGAAGAGGTTGCCGCGGTCACGCAGCGCACGCAGCAGGTTGACGCGGCCGATCTCGAGGACGGCCCTCATCGGAGCACCATGCGCTTGGCCCGCAGCAAGCCCAGACCGGCGGTGACCAGGCCGATGCACGTCAGCACGAGCACGGGCCCGGCCGCCGAGACGAGGTCGCCACCGGTGGAGAGGTCGTTGACCCCGTCGAGGAACCAGGCGTGCGGCGTGAACAGGCTCAGCTGGCCGAGCAGCTCTGGGCCCTGGCTCGTGGGGAAGAAGGAACCGCCGATGACCGCCAGCGTCAGGGAGACGATGGCGATAGCCGAGCCGGCCTGCTCCTCGTTCTTGGTGAAGGCCACGGTCAGCAGTGAGATGCCCGTGGCCGCGAGTGCCGCCGCCAGCATGAGTGCGACGACGCCGGCCGGGTCACCCCACGCCGCCCCGAGCAGAAGCGCCGTGCCCGCGATGATGACGGTCAGTGAGACCAGGGCCAGCGCCATCGAGACGATGAGCTTACCGACCAGGATCGACCACCAGTGGATGGGCGCGGCGAGCATGCGCGCGAGCGTCTTCATGCGCCGCTCAGCGTGGATGCTGGCGATGCCGAACTGGGCCGAGAGGAAGACGAAGAGGATGGCCATGGCGCCGGCGTAGTACGTGGCATAGCCGGCCTGCCGATCCCGCACGGCCGTGTTCACGATGGTCACGGGATCGACCATGGCTGCGGCCTGCTCCGCGAGCGCGGAGGTCGTCTGCGCATCGGGCATGGTGCCCGCGGCGATGAGTGCCGTGGCCACCGACAGCTGCACCGCATCGATGCGGCTGGCGAAGCCGGCCAGCACCGACTGTGCGACCTGGCTGCTGATGGCGGCATCGAGGTCGACCACCAGCTCGACCGTGGCCCCGGCGCCGGCCATGGAGCCGGCCGTGAAGCCGTCGGGCACGATGATGGCGGCCTCGACCTCGCCCGCCTCCACGGCCGCGCGTGCGGCCGCGGCGTCGTCGTAGCGATCGACGGTGATGAGCCCCTCCGCCTCCATGGCCCCGATCGGACCCTCCGCCAGCGCGACCGCGATCTCACCGCCATCGAGGTCGACGTAGCCCCAGTGGGCGTGGAAGTCCTCGTCGAGCCCGCCGAGGATCATGGCGAACAGGGTCGCCAGCACGAAGGGCGCCACGATACCGATGAGCAGCGCGGAGCGGTCGCGGATCTTCTGACGAAGGTCGCGCAGGGCGATGTCGACGGCAGCGCGCATGAACTCGGCCGTCAGTCCCGCAGGGCCTTGCCGGTGAGGTGCAGGAAGACCGCTTCGAGGTCGGGTTCGGTGACCTCCACCGAGCGCACCGAGGCGCCCGCGGCCGCGGCCGTGGCGATGACCTCCGGCAGCAGCGTGCGCGCGTCCTCCGCGGTGACCTCGATGGTGTCGTCGGCGCTGGTCACGTCGACCACGCGCTCGAGTGCCCCGAGGGCCGCGGCCGCGGCGACGAGGTCACCGCTCGCGGTCATGCTCACCCGGTCCCTGCCGCCGACCAGGCTGACCAGCTCGCGGCGGGTGCCCTCGGCGAGGATGTGACCCTCATCGATGACCGCGATACGGTCACACAGGCGCTCGGCCTCCTCCATGTAGTGGGTCGTGTAGAGGATGGACATGCCCTCGCGGCGCAGGCCCTCGATGGCCTCGAGGATGGCGTTGCGGCTCTGGGGGTCGACGCCCACGGTCGGCTCGTCGAGCACGAGCAGTCGGGGCTGGTGGAGCAGGCCGATGCCGATGTTCAGGCGTCGCTTCATGCCGCCCGAGTAGTCGTCCGTCTTGTCGTCGGCGCGCTCCTCCAGGCCGGTCATCTCGAGCACGGCCATCACGCGCTCCTCGAGCGCCTTGCCCGACAGCCGCTGCAGCTTGCCGAAGAAGCGCAGGTTCTCGCGCGCCGAGAGGTCCGGGTAGATGGCCAGGTCCTGGGGCACGTAGCCGATGGCCGACTTGGCCTCGACGGCGTTGACGTCGACCGGCCGGCCGGCCACGGTGACCTCGCCGCCATCGCGCTCGAGCAAGCCGCAGATCATGGAGATGCTGGTGGTCTTGCCCGCACCGTTGGGGCCGAGCAGGCCGTAGGTCTCGCCCACGGCGATGTGGAAGCTGACGCCGTCGACCGCGGTGCGCTCGCCGAACGACTTGCGCAGGTCGCGACAGACGAGCAACTGCTCGGTCTCGGCCATGTTCCCTCCCCGTCTACTGGGTCCGTCGCGATGCGCTACGGATGCCGATCGCGTCCTCGCATCCCGAGAGGTCTGCCAGCCGCGGTCAAGTCAGCCTGACACCTCAAGGTTAGCAAGGCTGGCCATGAGTTTCTTGACCCCTTGCTCGGGGAAGGCCACCGTGACTTCTTCGTCATCACGTGTCAACTTCGAGCTCACCACCGTGCCCTCGCCGAAGACCTTGTGGCGCACCTTCTGGCCGTCCTTGTAGCGATGCTCGCCCGGCACCTGCGTGGCCGATGGCACCCGCCACTCGTCGGGCGGCGGCCCCGGGTCAGCGCTCGCCTCCTCGTCCTGGGCCGCGCGCCCGTAGTAGGCCTCGCGGCGGGCAGCGAGGTCCCGTGAGGTGCGGAAGGTCTGACCGGCGCGGGGAGCGCCGGGCGGCGGCGTGTAACCACCTCCGGGCGGCAGGCGGCGGCCACCCCGCGGCCCGACCGGCGACCGACCCACGAGGCGCGACTCACCGGCTCGGCGGCCGATGACCGCCGAGAGGTCGTAGCCCTCCAGCCGCTCGTCGTAGGGTCGCTGGTCATCGTCCTCGTCGCGGGAAACCAGACGCGGTCCGTGCATCAACCCCTCGGGGATCTCCAGCAGGAAGCGCGAAGGCACGCTGAAGCTCGAGCGCCCCCATGTGGCTCGCTGCGCGGCGTGGGTGAGGTACAGGCGCTTGCGGGCACGGGTCAGCCCGACGTAGGCCAGGCGGCGCTCCTCTTCCATCTGGCGCGGGTCGTCGAGCGCGCGCGCGTGCGGGAACACACCCTCCTCGAGGCCGGTGATGAAGACGACATCGAACTCGAGGCCCTTGGCCGCGTGCAGGGTGATGAGCGTGATCTTGTCGGCGTCGCCGGCGTAGGCGTCCTGGTCGGCCACCAGTGCCGT
Organism: uncultured Chloroflexia bacterium; assembly: GCA_963716815.1. GTDB lineage: Bacteria > Chloroflexota > Limnocylindria > Limnocylindrales > CSP1-4 > JAFMJV01. The sequence goes on along the minus strand of CAVQUM010000002.1, from coordinate 102,612 downwards.
TTCCTCCAGCAGCCGGTCGAGGGCATCGGCCGGGTCGAGGTCGCCATAGCGGTCGACCACCTCGCGCAGCTCGATGAGGTTGCCCCAACGATCCTCGCCGTCCTGAGAGCCGTCCATGAGCATGGCCCGGTAGCCGCTCTCCTCCAAGGCCGTGTCCAGCAGCTCGGGCAGGGCCATGAGCCCGACGCGCGTGCGCAGCCGCTCGATCAGCCCGCGGAAGCCGATGAGGGCGTTGCGAGCACGCTGGCTCAGCTCCCCCTCCCCTTCGTCCACGGCACGCAGGGCCGCCCAGTAGTCGGACTCGCGTGCCTCGGCAAGGGTGCGCAGCACCTCCAGCGTGCGCTGCCCGATCCCGCGCGGGGGCACGTTGACGACCCGCTCGAAGGCGGCCACGTCGTGGTCGTTGCGCAGCGTGCGCAGGTAGGCCAGCGCGTCCTTGATCTCGCGTCGCTGGTAGAAACGGGTGCCACCGACGAGCTGGTAGCTGAGGCTGTAGCGCAGGAACGCCTCCTCGACGGCGCGGCTCTGGGCGTTGGTGCGATACATGACCGCGATCTCCTGGAGCCGATACCGCTCATCGTCACCATCACCGGCACGGCGTGAGAGGATCGAGCCCCCGGCCCCGCGCCCCGCGGCGAGCGCCTCGATCTGGCGCGCGATCCACTCGGCCTCTTCGTCCTCGCGGTCGGCCTCGAAGCGCTCGATGAGCTGGCCCCGCGGGTTGTCCGTCCAGAGCTTCTTGTCCTTGCGATCCTCATTACGTTCGACGACGCTGTGGGCGGCATCGAGGATGAGCTGGGTGGAGCGGTAGTTCTGCTCCAGCTTGACCACCGTGGCATCCGGGTAGTCGGCCTCGAAGTCGAGGATGTTGCGCAGGTCAGCGCCACGCCAGCTGTAGATCGACTGGTCGTCATCACCCACCACCGCGAGGTTGTGGTGCTCCTGTGCGAGGAACTTGACCCACAGATACTGGGCCCGGTTGGTGTCCTGGTACTCATCGATGTGGAGAAAGCGCCAACGCTGCTGATAGCTGGCGAGCACGGCGGGGGCCTCGCGGAAGAGGCGCACCGCCTCCAGCAGCAGGTCGTCGAAGTCGAGCGCGGCCGCCGCCTTCAGGCGGCTGGCGTAGCGCGCATAGGCCCGGGCGTAGTGGGACTCCAGGTAGCCGCGAGCTTCCTCGTCCGCCTCGTCCGGACTGACCATGTCGTTCTTCCAGCGACTGATGGCACTGAGCACGGCCGCGGGACGCAGCTCGCCGGTGCCCTGCAGTTCGAGGTCGCGCAGGACCTGCTTGACCACCCCGGTCTGGTCGTCGGTGTCGTAGATGGCAAAGCGTGGGTCGACCCCGATGGCCGCGCCATCGCGCCGCAAGACGCGTGCACAGAGCGCGTGGAACGTGCCCATGGCCACCCTTGCGCCCTCGGGCCCGACCAACGCGAGGATGCGCTCGCGCATCTCGGCCGCAGCCTTGTTGGTGAAGGTCACGGCCAGGATCTGCCAGGGCTTCACGCCTTCGACGCCGATGAGGTAGGCGATGCGGTGGGCCAGCACCCGCGTCTTACCCGAGCCGGCACCGGCGAGGATGAGCAGCGGACCCGTAGTGGCCGTGACCGCGCGGGCCTGTTCGGGATTCAGTCGCTCGACGATCGACTTCGCCAGCTTCCTGGCCTCGGCCTTCCGTCGGCGCTCCGCCTTGGGGTCGGGAGCAAGCCTGGCCGGGGCGGACTCGCCCGCGGTGGCTGCCACCATCGAGAACCACTCGGCGTCGTCCTCCGGTGCCGGCGCGGGTACGCCGGAGGTGGGGGATGCCATCTCCTCGGGCTCGGACTCGAGCCCCGGAGGAGGCTCCGCTGGTGGTGGCGGGGCGTCGTCGAACGACGGCTCATGCGTCAGCTCATGGGGCGCGAAGAAGCCGTCGTGCCTGGGGGCGTGGGGGTCGGGCGGCGCCGGCGGATCCGCCGGCGCGCCATCCTTGGGATCCGTCACCGCCACTGAGTCTAGGGCGCCTGGCGCAAGGCATCACGAACGGCCGCAGCAAGCGTGCCGCGGCCGTTCGGATCGATGGTCGGTGGCCCACCCGGAGCGCGGGCCGCCGAGGTCGCTAGCGGACCGGCTCTGCGCCGCCGAGGTCCGTCGCGACGCGGACGGCGTCCCGTGTCGCAGAGGCCTCGCCGAGGAGTTCGGTGCGTGTGGCAGGCCGCGTCAGGAACCAGACGGCGACGGCACCGACGACGATGGGCAGCAGCGAGGAGATCCAGCTCGAGGACATCGCAGAGAGCACGACGTTGGCCCCGATGAGCACACCGAAGAGGGCGATGCTCCCGGCCCACGACCAGTGCTTGCACGTCCACAGGCCATAGCCCAGGAAGTAGGCGGCGAAGGTCAGGCCCAGGAAGAGCGCGCCCAGCATGAGGGCCACCGCGGCCGGTGCCGAGCCCGTGGGCGTGAAGATGGAACCGGCGAAGATGAGGGCGATGGCAGCGTACTGACAGTACAGGCCGACCATGACCGAGCCGAATGCCATGGCCGTGACACCGAGCGAGCGCTTCTGCATTTCTCTGGCAACCTCCGGCCGGGGGCGAACCCCGGGATGTGCGAGGCAGGCCGCCCTTGGGTCGGACTACGCCTCGATGGACCGATGCTGCGCCGAACGGGCCACGGAGACCACTCGCCCGGTGGTCCTAGTCCCCTCGGGCCCGAGGGTCCCGGGGGGTATGGTGCTGGGCAGACCGGTGGGGAGCAGCGCGGTTCCTGGCGGGACGAACGACGCGGCTGTGGTAGGTCGCAGTCGCAGCCAGCCGAATGCGAACGGCCCGCCCCTGCCGGGACGGGCCGTCGCGGTTTGGTTCTGGCCTCGATCAGCAGACGACGTCTGTCTGGATCTCCACGCCGGAAAGGGTGTTTCCATCGCCGCAGACCGCCGCCGAGTCGGTGCCGGCACCACCGAGGAAGGTCGCGAGCTTCATCCACCCGGTCACGCGGTCGTTGCCCTTGGCACCGACGAACCGGGAGTTCGCGTGCGCGTACGTGACGGTGTCGGGGGCCGGGCCACCGTAGAAGCGAGCGTACAGGTTCGTGACCGAGTCCTTGCCACGGCCGCCGTAGAAGACGCCGCCCGCATCGACGTAGGCGGCGTGGTCGGCGCCGGGACCGCCGCGGAAGACGCCTCCGTTCCAGCCGGGTGCGTAGACGGTGTCGGCACCGGGGCCACCGCGGAAGAGACCATCCCCGTACATGTTGGCGACCTCGTCATCGCCGAGGCCGCCGTCGAAGACGGCGCCGTCGTCGATCCTGTTGTCCACGCGGTCCGCCCCAGGGCCGCCGATGAAGGTGCCGCCGTCGAGGTTGTTGACCTCGTCGATGCCGAAACCGCCGATGAACGTGCCACCGTTGTGGTCGTTGACCTCGTCGTCACCGAGGTTGCCGTAGAAGCGGCCGCCGTCCTTGACGTTGACCGCATCGTTGCCGCGGCCACCGATGAAGACACCGCCGGTCATGTGCGGGATGTGGTCATCATTGGGGCCGCCGCAGACGACCATGCCGCCGGTGACGGTGCCGCCGTCCCAGAAGCCGTCAAGGTCGTGGGTGCACTTGGGTGCAGCCGCCGCCGGGGCGGCCGCCGCCGCGACTGCCGTGGCCAGCAGTGCCATCGAGCTGAGCGTTACCGTCAGGCGCGTGATCCGAACACCCATGAGACCGCTCCCCCCATCGTGCCTCGGCGAGGCTGGCCGCGTGTGTCGGACCGCGCTCATCGCCGCTCCCAGGTGAATCGTAGTCCTCGGGGCAAGGCGGAGACCGCCGCGCGCTTCGAAACACCACTCGTACGCGGTGGGCGGGTTCTCCCAGATCGGCGACGGATCGGAGGGCCCGCCCCGTTCTCGGGACGGGGCGCCCTGACCCCGACCGGCTGCCGTCAGCAGCTGGTCGGGGTCTGCGTCTCCACGCTCGTGAGCGTGTTCTCGACACCGCAGACCATGGCCGAGTCGATGCCTGCGCCGCCGTGGAAGGTGGCCTTCGCCATGAAGCCGATCACCTTGTCGTTGCCACGGGCACCGACGAACCTGGAGCCAGCCCACATGACCGAGACGGTGTCGGGCGCCGGCCCGCCGAGGAAGCGACCGTTGTCGTGCGCCCAGAGCACGGAGTCCTTGCCGCGACCGCCGTGGAAGACACCGCCGCCGTCTACGTGGTCGGAACGGTCAGCGCCAGGGCCGCCGCGGAAGACGCCCTTCATGTAGTCATCCACATGGTCGTCACCGGGGCCGCCGAGGAAGAGCGCGCCCGTGTAGACATGTAGCACGTAGTCGTTGCCGAGGCCACCGTCGAAGGTGCCGCCGTCGTGGATGGCATGCTCGACGCGGTCAGCCCCGGGACCGCCCTCGAACGTGCCGCCGTAGATCTCGTCGACACGGTCCGCACCGAGGCCGCCGATGAACCGGCCACCACCGTGGTGGTTGATGCGGTCGTTCCCGCGGTTGCCGTAGAAGCGGCCGCCGTTCTTGATCGCGACAGCGTCGTCGCCGCCGCGGCCGAAGAAGACGCCCCCGTCCATCTGCAGGACGAAGTCGTCACCGGGGCCGCCGCAGAGGACGTCGCCGGCCCTGACGATGCCGTGCGGGTAGGCGCCGCCGGCGGGGTCGAAGGTGAAGGTGCAGGCCGGCACCGCCGTGGCGGGTGCGGCCGTGGCAGCGACCGCCGTGGCAACCAGGGCCAGCGCGCTGAGTGTCGCGGGGGTTCGCTTGACGCGGAAGTGGTGCATGGGTTCCTCCCGTCGTCGCGGGCGGACTGGCGGCATCCTTCGGGGGCCACCTGACGACCGCCCGTGCTCGTCATCATGGTAGTCCCGTTCCGCAACGGGCCCCGAGCCGAACCTGACACCCCTGCGGCCGACACGAACGCGGCCGGTCCTGGCGAAATCACTCGTAGGCGGTGGGCAGGTTCTCCCAGATGGGCGACGAGGTGGCGCCACGCGCGCTGCTGATGACGTGGTGCGCCCGGCAACGGGCCTCGTAGCGATCGTCGTTCATGCCACCGACGACGATGAGCGGATCGTCGGCCGCGGCGGGACGGCCGCCGACCATGCGCTGCGTGCGCGTGGCTTCCGCTCCACAGACGGTGCAGATGGCCGTCAGCTTGGTGACCTGGTCGGCCATCGCCAGCAGCGTGGGCATGGAGTTGAAGGGCCGTCCCAGGAAGTCCTGGTCCAGGCCGCTGATGAGCACCGAACGGCCCTCGGCCGCGAGCAGCTCGGCGATCTCCGGCAGGCCGTCGTCGAAGAACTGGGCCTCATCGATGGCCACGACCGACGCTCGCTCGGCGCTGACGCGCGGCGGGATATCGGAGCTGTCGGCGACCGGCTCGGCCCTCCAGGTCACGCCCGAGCGTGACTCGACCTCGTCAGGACCGGTGCGATCGTCCATGGCCGGGCGCACCACCAAGCACGCGGCGTCCGGCGATCTGGGCGCGCCGGATGAGGCGCAACATCTCGTCGGTCTTGCCGCTGAACATGCAGCCGGTGATGATGTGGATCCAACCGCTGGCCATCGGGACAGTCTAGAGAACGCGGCGGCGGCGCTCAGCCATCGGCCGCAGGCGGCGCTGAGGGCTGGGGCGAAGCCTCGACCGAGGGCTCGGGCGAAGCCTCGGCCGCCGGTTCGGGCGAGGCCTCGGCTACCGGCTCGACTGGCAACTCGAGCCAGGGCACGCACGCGCCGATGCGCTCACCCACCAGCAGGCCGCCCTTCTTGCCCAGGCGGAACGGCGGGGTGGCCTCGCCCATGGCGTCGGTCGCCCGCTCGAACCAGGCATCGAGGGCCGCGTCGCCGGTAGCCTCGACCTCGAAGTCACGCAGCACGTTGTACCCGCGGCGGGTGAGTCCGAGCTCCAGGGCGAGCACGGCCCGGTCGTCCTCGAGCGCGACCTGCAGCTCCGGCCGCTGCCGGATGACGAGGCCGTCCTCGAAGAGGTTGACCCACGTGAGCAGGCCGATCTGTCCGTCGCCGTCTTCGTCGCGCTCGGCGATGAGTCGTTCGAGGGCAGCTCTGACCTCGGCATCGAGCGGCAGTGCGGCACCCCCACGCCAGGAGGCCTGGGCCTCCACGTCGCGCACGGTCTGGCCGTTCTCGACGAGGCGGCGCACGACGAATGGCTCGACCGAGATGGAGCCTTCGATGCACGCGGGCGCCAGACCGACCAGCCCATCGGCGGGGATGGCCACCGGGCCCGAGCGTGAGCGTGTCGTAGCGGCCCTTCCCGGCCGCGTCGTGCGTGATGACCCGGAAGCCCTCGCCCAAGGCCGAGGGGCGGATGAGCAGATCGAGCACGTTCGGGGCTGCCCAGCTGGCCGCGAACGGCTCCTTGGACTTGTACCAGTCCTTGGCCAGGTCGCTGGCCAGCAGCCTGGTCTTGTCCGTGGTCGAGGCCCACGTCACCGAGTACACGTCCTGGCTGCCGGCGAAGGGGAAGTCGGGCGCGGCCACACCGCTGGGTACGTTGTTGCTGCGTGATCCCTTGACGTCGGTCGCGAGATGGACGCTGGCATGACCTCCGGGAGTCTCGTCGAGCGGTCGGTCGAGCACGATGCGGACGACGATGGCCTGGCCCTTGCGCACGGCCTCCTTGACCTTGCCCAGCTTGCGCAAGGCGTCCGACTTGCGCACGGGGCCGGGGTCGGTGATGTCCACGCGGCCAAGACCGGCGGCGAGGATGTCGATGCCGCCCTCGGGCACGTCACCCTGCTCGTCCTCGAGCCAGACGACCCCCTCGATATCGCCGAAGAGGCTGGCGATGTCGCCCTGCTCCGCCGCGGACCAGTCGGGCAGGACGCAGTCGTACCTGCGATCTCCCTCGCAGGGCGGCAGTTCGGCTGCCACTGCCGGCGTCGCAGCCAGCAGGAGGCCGGACAGGACCAGGCCCAGGCTGCGACGGACGCCCGGGTGGGCGATGGGGAGGACACGGCTCATCGCGGCCGAGTCTAGAACGCCACGGCGGAACCTGCCTGTGACCGGACCGCGCGGCAGGACCACCGCAGAATCGAAGAGCCCAGGCGCGTTGGCCCGGGCTCCCCGGCGTTGGGTGGGAAGGCTGACCGACGACTGGTCAGCAGTCTCGACTAGTAGTCGTGGCGAGTGGCCCCCGGCGGCGGACGCCTTCTCCTCCTCCGGCAGGTCGGTGACCAGCGTCTCGGTGGTCAGGACCATGCCCGCGATGGAAGCCGCGTGCTGCAGCGCCGAGCGCGTGACCTTGGCGGCGTCGACGATGCCCTTGTCGAACATGTCGCCGTACTCGCCCTTGAGCGCGTCGTAGCCCGAGCCGAGCGGCAGGTCGCGGACGGCCGCCACGATGACGGAGCCTTCCTGGCCGGCGTTCTCGGCGATCTGGCGGATGGGCGCCTCAAGAGCGCGTCGCAGGATGTTGATGCCGATGGCGGCGTCACCCTCGAGCTTGAGCTCGTCGAGCGCGGGGATGGCCTGCAGCAGGGCGGTGCCACCACCGGCGACGAGGCCCTCCTCGACCGCGGCACGCGTCGTGGAGAGCGCGTCCTCGATGCGGTGCTTGCGCTCCTTGAGCTCGACCTCCGTGGCCGCGCCGACCTTGATGACGGCCACGCCGCCGGCCAGCTTGGCCAGGCGCTCCTGCAGCTTCTCGCGGTCGTAGTCCGAGGTGGTCTCCTCGATCTGCGCCTTGATCTGGGTCATGCGGCCCTTGATGGCCTCGGGGTCACCGGTGCCGTCGACGATGGTGGTGTCGTCCTTGGTCGAGACGATGCGGCGGGCGCCACCGAAGTCCTCGGGCGTGACCGAGTCGAGCTTGCGGCCGACCTCCTCGCTGATGACGTTGGCGCCGGTGAGGATGGCGATGTCGCGCAGCATCTCCTTGCGCCGGTCGCCGAAGCCGGGGGCCTTGACGCCCAGCACGTTGACGGTGCCGCGCAGCTTGTTCACGACCAGCGTGGCGAGGGCCTCACCGTCGATATCCTCGGCCACGACGAAGACCGGGCGGCCCAGCTGGACACCCTTCTCGAGGGCCGGCAGCAGCTCGTTGATGGCCGGAGATCTTCTTGTCGGTGATGAGGACCGCAGGGTTCTCCATGACCGCTTCCATGCGGTCGGCGTTGGTCACGAAGTAGGGGCTGATGTAGCCGCGATCGAACTGCATGCCCTCGGTGTATTCCTTGTCGAGGCCGATCGACTGGCCTTCCTCGACGGTGATGACACCGTCCTTGCCGACCTTGTCCATGACCTCGGCGATGAGCTCGCCGACGTTGGGGTCAGCCGCGGAGATGGCGGCCACGGCCGCGATCTGCTCGTTGGTCTCGACGGGGATGGACGTTGGCCTTGAGGCGCTCGACGATGGCATCGACGCCCTTGTCCAGACCGCGCTTGACGATCATCGGGTTGGCGCCCGCGGTGACGTTCTTGAGGCCTTCGGTGACGAGCGCCTGGCCCAGCACCACGGCGGTGGTGGTGCCGTCGCCGGCGACATCGTCCGTCTTGGTCGCGACCTCCTTGAGGAGCTGCGCGCCCATGTTCTCGAAGGGCTCGTCCAGCTGCACCTCACGGGCGATGGTGACGCCGTCGTTGGTGATGGTGGGGGCCCCGAACTTCTTGTCCAGGACGACGTTGCGGCCCTTGGGACCGAGCGTCACCCTGACGGCATTGGCGAGTCCGTCGACGCCCCTCTTGAGCGAACGACGAGCGGTCTCGTCGAAGATCAGCTGCTTGGCCACGATGTGGTGCTTCCTCCCTGCAGACGACGGCCGAACCCGTCTCGGGCCCGGCCGGGCTGCGTGTCAGTGCGTGTGTGTGCCTAGGCCTCGACGACGGCGAGGATGTCCTTCTGGCTGACGATGAGGAGCTCCTCGTCGTCGATCTTGAACTCGGTGCCGGCGTACTTGGCGTAGAGGACCTTGTCCCCGACCTTGACGTCCATCGGCTCGCGCTCACCGTCGTCGTTGAGGCGGCCGGGGCCGGCGGCGATGATCTCGCCCTCCTGGGGCTTCTCCTTGGCCGTGTCCGGCAGGACGATGCCGCTCTTGGTCATCTCCTCACGGGCCATGGGCTGGACGACGACGCGGTCGCCGAGGGGGCGGAGCTTGGTGGCAGTCGCCAACGCGGTTCCCTCCTGGTGTGGTGTATCTCTCGCGGCGGGGGGCCGGCTGCCGGGGGTTCCCGGGGGCCCGTTGCCCGCATCGCTGGCTTGATTAGCACTCTCAAGGTGAGAGTGCCAGAACTGTATGTCAAACCCGCCCGCTATGTCAAGCGCGAACGCTCAGCGCAGGCTCAGATGGGCGCCGCATCACCGGCCCGAGTCGGCTCCAGCCAGCGAGTCTCCGGGAGTGGACCAAGCAGCGGATGCATGCCGAGACGCTCGATGAGGGCGAATGCGTGATCGAGAGCCGGCGAGCTGCGACCAGCGCGAGCCGCGATGAGCGCGGCGTCAGCCCAGGCGTCGACCGCGAGGGTGAGCAGTCCCAGCTGCTCCAGCTGCTCGGCCGCACGCTCGACCGTGGCGCCGTGGGCACCATCGACCAGGCCCTGTTGCCAGGCGCGCCACGCATCGAAGGTCGACGAGGCCGGCTTCTCGCTGATCGATACCAGGGCGACCGCTTCGGCCAGCCGCGCCTCGTCGCTCAGCCGGAGCGCGAGGCGTGCCGTCTCGTGTGCGATGCGGGCCCGCGCCTCGGCCGGCAGGGACTCGTCACGCATGACCTCGACGCACAGCGCCAGCGCTCCGGCGGGATCGGTCGTCCAGGCCATCAGCGCCTGGCTGCGAACGTGCTCCGGGACCACTTGAGGATCCGGGTCGGTCTCGATGCGTGCAGCCCTGGCCTCGTCCGCCTCGGCCAGCTCGACCTCGCCGCGCAGGCGATGCAGGACAGCCCGTCCGAAGAGGATGGTCTGCAGTTGGCCGGGCACATACGCCTCGGCCGTGCGCACCGCTTCGTCCGCGTAGGCCAACGCCTCGTCGAGGCGGCCGAGCTCGCCCATGACACCGGCGAGATTGCCGGCCATCCAGCAGACTGCTGAACCCGCCGCACTTCGTCGCGCGAACCCGATGGCCTCCTCCGAGATCTCGACGATCGGGCGGACGTCGTCACCGCGCACTTCGCGCATGGCGGGGACGTTGATGAGGCAACGCATGATGAGGTTGTGGTCGCCGGCCTCCTGCGCGAGCCGCTGGGACTCCTCCACGGCAGCCACGGCCGCGTCGTGTTGACCCAGCATGCCCAAGGCCACTCCCAGATCGTGCTTGGCCCAACGGTATGTGTGGTCATCGCCCGACTCGGCGGCGAGGGCCACGGCCGTCTCGATGAGCGGCACCGCCTCCTCCACTGGCCCAGCGCGCCAGTACGTCCAGCCCAGGATGGAGTAGAGGTATCCGCGTACGTCGAGCCACGGCCCATCCGCCAGCTCCTCGATGGCCAGCCGAAGCAGGGCGCGCGAACCCTCGACATCGTTCTCATGGAAGCGCGCCTCTGCGATCGACCCGCGCAGTCGCGCCACGACGGGCTTGTCATCGACGGTCCGGTCGGGCAGGGCCAGAAGCGCATCGAGCGCCGGCGTCGCGACAATCAACTGCTGACTCGGGTCGCCGATGGTGAACGACAGCTCGCGGTACTCGAGCACCAGCGTGGCGATCTCCCGCACCGGTAGCCCGATCTTCCAGGCCTGTTCGATGGCTTGCCCCAGCCATCGGACCGCCTCGCCAGCCTGGCTCATGTTCCAGGCCCGCCGCGACGCTCGGAGCTGTGCGGCAAATGCGAGTCGGCGCAGATCGAGCAGGCGTGGACCCTCCTCGAGGTCGAACTCCTCCTCGTAGGCGACGGCGGCCGTGAGGTGACTGGCGATGAGCTCACCGAACTCCTCGACGCGATCCGCCAGCTCGCTCTCGGCCCACTCCGCGATCTCCCGATGGAGCACGGCTCGATCGCGCTTGGGCAGCGAGTCGTACGCGACGTCGCGGATGAGCACGTGCCGGAACCCGAATTCAGCCGCGCCCGCGAGCGCGGAAGGCTCGCGCGAGATGACCAGCTCCTTGACGCGCAAACGCCGGAGCCGCTCATTGGTGGCACCGACCCCATCGCGCGACAGGTGGGCAACGAGGCGATTCCAGAAGATGCGCCCGACCACGGCCGCATCCTGGGCCACCCGCTTCTCGTGCTCGGGCAGGGCATCGAGCCGTGCGGCCAACACGGCCTGCACCGAACCCGGGATCTCGAGCTCATCGACCGATCTGGCCAGTTGCCAGCGGCCATCGGCGAAGCGAAGCGTGCCCCGGTCCACGAGCATGCGCACCATCTCCTCGGCGAAGAGCGGGTTGCCCTCAGAGAGCTCGACGATGCGCTCACCCAGGGCTCCGGGCACGCCGCCGTCGAGCAGACCGTTCATGAGGGCCACCCTGGCCTCGGGTGCCAGTGGTTCGAGCACGATGGTCGAGGCGTTCCTGAGCCCGCCACCCCAGGTGCTGTTCCGTTCGAGAAGCTCGTGCCGCGCGAGGCAGACGATGACCATGGGGCCCTCGCCCCAGCGTGCGAGGAAGTCGATGAAGCCGAGCACGCCCTCGTCCGCCCAGTGGATGTCCTCGACGACGAGGATCAGCGGGGCCAGGACGGCGATCGCGCCGAAGTAGCGCCGCCACGCCTCGAACAGCTGCTCACGAGGACGCTCACGACCGTCGCCGATGGCGAGCACGGCCTCGATCGCATCGCGCACCCCGACCTCATCCGCGCCCAGCTCGATCTCACCGAGGCGAGTCGCGAGCTTGGCGCGAGCTTCGGCCGGCGGGTCGTCGTCAGGGATGCGTGCGTCGACCTTGGCTACGTCAGCGATGGGCGCGAAGCTCGGTCCCGAGTAGGCCAGGCAGCGCCCCTTGCGCCAGTGATAGCGCTCGGGCAGGCCGTCGAGGTACTTCTCCAGCTCCCAGGCCAGGCGGCTCTTGCCCACGCCGGCGCTGCCGATGACCGTGACCAGATGGGGCCGTCTCTCCGCGACGGCGCGCCGGACGGTCTCCTTGAGCAGCGCCAGCTCGGTGTCGCGACCGACCATCGGCGACTCGAAGCCCGAGCGAGAGCGGCGGCCACCTCGGCCGGTCTTCACCGCGGTCGCGCGCCAGGCAGCGACAGGCACGGACTTGCCCTTCAGCTCCATCGACTCGAGCTCGTCGTAGTCGAAGGTGTCGCGTGTGGCGGCATACGTCGACGAGCCCACGACCACACTGCCCGGCTCCGCCGCGCCTTGCAGCCTGGCTGCGGTATTGACCGCATCACCGGTGACGAAGAGGTCGCGCTCGTTCGCAGCCCGGGCACGATCGACCAGCACCTCCCCGGTCTCCACGCCGATGCGCAGCGCGAGCGCAGGGCCACCGCGCGCGTCGGAGGCGATCGAACCGACCGCCGACTGCATCTCAAGGGCTGCGCGCACGGCTCGTTCGGGGTCGTCTTCGTGCGTCATCGGTACTCCGAAGACCGCCAGGATGGCGTCGCCGGCGAACTTCTCGACCGTGCCCTCGTAGCGTTCGACCTCTCGGGCCAGGCGCTCGAAGGTGTCAGCCACGAGCCCCGAGACGAGCTCGGGGTCCTGCGCTTCGTTGAGTCCGGTGAAGTCGACGATGTCGGCGAAAAGCAGCGTGGCCACCTTGCGCTCGCGGCCGACTTCGCGTGGCGCAGTCGACCCGTTCGTGCGTCTCGCCGGGTGCGTTGACGAGCGTGGGCTCGCCGCCCGGAACATCGTCGACCGCCTTGCCGCAGGCCGGGCAGAAGCGAGCGCCGGCCGGCAGTGCCATCCCGCAGCTGGCGCAGTCGGCGGACACGGGCGCACCACAGGACGCACAGAAACGTGCGCCTGCCGTCAGCTCTGCACCACAGTCCCGGCAGTCCACCCCGGCATCCTACGGGAAAGTCCCAGCGTGGCACTGTCGGATGGATGAAGACGTCACGTTGCGCCGGTCGCCATACACTCGAGGGCATGGAACCTGCCCGCCGCATCGAGCACGAATACCGCGTCCGCTTCGATGAGGCGGGTGCGGATGGCTGGCTGCGCCCGTCAAGCCTGCTGCGCTATGCCCAGGACATGGCCTGGCGCCACAGCACCGAGGCCGGCTTCGACCGCGATTGGTACGAAGCGCGTGGCATGAACTGGCTGGTGCGCAACGTCAAGGTCACGCTCGAAGAGCCCATCACCTACGGCGACGTGCTCTCGGTCAGCACGCAGGTCATCGGTTGGCGCCACGTGTGGGCTCGCCGCCGCTCGGAAGTGCGGCGTCTCGGCTCCGAGGACGGTCACGGGGCCGACGGGCTGATGGCCACGGTCGACACCGACTGGGTCCTGCTCACGACCGAGGGCCGACCGGCCAAGGTCCCGCCGGAGATCGCTCGCTACTTCTCGTCCGGCCAGCAGTTCACCCGCGACCGAGTCGTGCTGCCGGAACCGACGGGCGACGTGACGACCCTCTCGACCCGCGTGCGCCCGCTCGATGTCGACCCCATGCGGCACATGAACAACGCCGCCTACCTGGACATGGTGGACGACGGCCTTTCGCGGATGCCCGATGGGCAGCGGCTCCGGGCTCCCGACTGCTATCGCATCGGCTACGTCTGGCCGGCGCTGCCCGGTACTGCCGATCCACATCGACTGCTGGGGTGTCGGCGATCGCCAGATCGCCTGCCGCATCAGCGATGCCGACGGGCACGAACTGACCAAGGTCCTGACCAGCCGACGCGGCTGACACGACGAGACCCCGGCGGCTGGATGCCACCGGGGCCAAGGGAGGAAGCCGATGTCGATGCGGGCTACTCGGCGGCCCAGTCCGGTGTGACCATCGGCGGGAGCTCGCCCGCGTAGATCAACCCGACCATGTCGAGGTTGATGCCGGCGCTGGGGTTCTCGGGGTCCGCTTCGGTCAACTGCTCGATGAAGACCAGGCCCTCGTACGCGCCATGGCCCTCGAACCAGCCCATGTGGTGGTGTGCTTCCTGCTCGTCCCTGAATCCGACCGATTGCCCCTGCCAGTAACCGTCGGCGTTCGTGATCGTGATCGAGCTCCAGAATGTCGCGAGTTCCAGCCCGTCCTTCGTCTCCCTCGTAGTCGATGCATACGTCGCCCTCGAGACGCGGATCGCTCATGTTCAGACGCTGCGCGGTCATCGCACAGTCTGGGCTCGACCCGGTGAGGAGTTCGGGACCCCGTCACGGTGGCCCAGCTATCGGCCGTGGGCGCGGCCTGTCCCGGCGCCACCTCCGGCGAATCACCGACCTGGACGGCCAGGAAGGTCGTACCCAGGGCCAGGGCCGCGATGACCGCGGCCACACGTGTCGCAGATAGCATGTTGTTCGCTCCTCTCACCTGTGCCCCGCCGAGTCCGGCGCGTCGCGTCGCGCCGGACCGAAAGCGATGCCACCAGCGCCGGCGCTCCGGCTCGACCATGGCGGGGATGGAATGCACGCGCTCGGAGAGCGCACCCGGGTCTGCTCGTTCGGCCTCGACGCGAAACGCGTCGCGAAGCCGGGTCTCGAGGTCACGCTCGTTCACGGGGCGACCTCCTGTGGGTCTTCGTCGAGGATCGCGCGCAGTCGCTCGAGCGCCCGGTGCAGGCGCGAGGTCGCGGCACGCGGCCGGATCCCCAAGGCGACGGCGATGTCGTCGACTCTCATGTCGCGGAAGAAGCGCAGCGCCAGCACGATGCGGTCGTCGGGCCTGAGCTGCTCGAGTGCACGGCGGACGACGAGCTCATCGGGTACCGATGCGGTGGGGTCGCCTCCCGCGATGTCGGGTCGTGTTGACAGGTCGTGGACGACGACGCGCCGCGCGTGTCGCAGCCGGTCGCGGCAGGTGTTGACCACGATGCGGTCGAACCAGGCCTCGAAGCGACCGTGATCGTGAAGGGACTCGAACTTGCGCCAGGCCGTGACGAATGCGTCGTGGACCGCGTCCTGTGCCTCCGCCCCGTCACCGAGGACGACCGCGGCAAGCCGGTAGCTGCGATCGAGATGCCCGTCCGCCAGCCGGTGGAAGGCGAGCTCGCGCTCGGCTCGCGCGCCGTTGAGCGGGACCGCATCGCGTGCCCCCTCAGCGGCAGAATCCTGGGGCTGGTTGCCCAGCACTTCGATGACCCCCATCACGACAACTAGACGTTCGAGGACACGAGAATCGATTCACCCCACGTCAAACACGACGTGCGGACTAGCGGTTCGCTCCCACGAAGAGGTCGAAGTTGTCCACGAGCGCCTGGCCGAAGGCGTCGCGGTCATCGTGGCGCAGGTCGAAGAGCCAGTTGGCGGTGACGGCGACGTTGAGCGGCTGGTTGCGGCTGCCCTTGACCTTCTTCGGCTTGAGGTAGGGCGAGTCGGTCTCGGTCAGGATTCGGTCGAGCGGGGTGAGGCGGGCCACCTCGGCGGAGGCCTCCTCGCCACGCCGGAAGACGAGCCCACCGAAGGCGATGAAGAGGCCCATCTCCAGCGCCGTCTCGGCGTAGTCGACGGGACCGCTGAAGGAGTGCAGCACGCCGGGCGGCCGGCCGGCGAAGCGCTCGCGCCACTCGGGACTGCCGGCGCCGCCCTCGCGCAGCAGCCGGATCATGTCGTCCTGGGCGTCGCGCTCGCCCGGGCTTGGAGCGGACAGTGCAGCGTCAGTGGCTCGGCCACCTCGTAGGCGAGCGCGATGTGGCGGCGCAGGTTCGCCAGCTGGTCATCGCGCGGGCTGAAGCCGCGGTCGTAGTCGAGCCCGGTCTCGCCGATGCCGACCACCTCGTCGAGGCGAGCCAGCTCGCAGATCTCCTCCCAGGTGGCCTCGTCGACGCTGGCGGCGATGTGCGGGTGGATGCCGGCGGTGGTCTTGAGCCCGTGGCGCCGACCGAACTCGATCCCCTGGTGGGTCGTCGGCAGGTCGAACCCGGGCACGAGCACCCGCTCCACGCCGGCCTCGTAGGCAGCGGCGAGGACCTCGTCGGCGTCCTTCTCGAAGGCCTGTGTCTGGATGTGGGCGTGGGAGTCGACCAGGCGCAGCCCGGCGGGGTTCAGCTCAGGCAGGCAGCGCCTCCCACAGGCCGATCTCGTTGCCCTCGGTGTCGACGACCGCGGCGTAGCGGCCCTGACCGGGCACGTCGGTCGATCGCCACGGCCACGCTGCCGCCGAGCTCGGTGACCTTGGCCACCGTGGCGTCGAGCGACTCGACGGTGACGTAGATACGCAGCCGATCGGGCGCGGTCTTGCCGCGGACGCCGATGGCGCCACCGACGTCACCCGGGCCGCTCTGGAACATGGCGTAGTCGGGGTAGTCGGGCGAGCGATCGCATCTCCCAGCCGAACAGCTCGCTGTAGAACGTCGTCGCACGTTCCATCATCATCGCTGGGAATCTCGATGTGGGTGATCTCTGCCGAACGCCATCTTGACCTCCTTGCGCCCCGGTCTACTCTGCGACCTCGTCGATCTCGAGGCGCGGGAACAGGGGCTCTGCCGCACCGATGCTACCGCCCGGCTCAAGGGCGCCCCAGCTCAGCAGGTCGCCGAGCGGCGGGCCGTCGTTGCCGTCGGCGGCGTAGTCGAACTCGCACGCCCAGCTGGGACGCGGCGCGAGCGGCCGCCCCAGGCATGAAGGGCGCAGCTGCGAAGGCGATCAGGCGACAGGCCTCGAGCAGGTCGCCGAGCACGCCGCTGAGGCGCTCGTCGGCCTCGGTATCGCCGTCCTTGGCCGCCTTGGCCAGCGTCCAGGGCTGCTGGTCCTCGACGAACTTGTTGGCCTCGCCCACGAAGCCCCACAGCGTGTCGAGCGCCTCGTGGAGC
The DNA here is from genome assembly GCA_963716815.1 of uncultured Chloroflexia bacterium. Classification (GTDB taxonomy): domain Bacteria; phylum Chloroflexota; class Limnocylindria; order Limnocylindrales; family CSP1-4; genus JAFMJV01. Next base: position 85,832 of record CAVQUM010000002.1, on the reverse strand, counting down.
AGGCAGGCCTCGAGCGCCTCGGCGTAGGTCGTGCCGGTCGAAGCCCAGGTCTGCGGCCAAGGCGCCGGCAGTGGGGGTGGAGCGCTCCCCTCCCCGATAGCGCGCCGTCATCGACAGCGAGCGGTTGAGCAGGTTGCCGTAGTCGTTGGCCAGGTCCGCGTTGTAGCGGCGCACGAAGCTGTCCCACGAGACGTCGCTGTCGCGGTCGAAGGCGACCTCGCGCAGCACGGTGTAGCGGGTGCCGTCACGCCCCAGGGTCGCCACGACGTCGTTCGGATCGAGGAAGTTCCCACGGCTCTTGCTCATGCGCTCGCCCTGGGTCGAGCAGCCAGCCGTGGACCCAGACCTTGCGCGGCAGCGGCAAGCCCGCGCTCATGAGCATGGCCGGCCAGAAGACCGTGTGGAAGCGGTTGATGTCCTTGCCGATGACGTGCAGGTCGACCGGCCACCAGTGTTCGAACATGTCCATGTCGCCGGGGAAGCCGGCGCCGGTGATGTAGTTGATGACCGCGTCGTACCAGACGTAGACGGTGCCCGCGGCGGGGTCCCAGGTGCCGTCGTCGCGCCTGGCGCTGGAGCCGTCGGGCATGATCGGGAAGGGGATGCCCCAGCTCGCACCCTCGCGCGACACGCTGAAGTCCTCCAGGCCGCCGCGGATGAAGCCGAGCATCTCGTTCTTGCGGTACTCGGGCTGGACCCAGTCGGGATGGTCCGCGTAGTACTGCTCCAGCCGCTCCTGATAGGCGCTGAGACGGAAGAACCAGTTGTGCTCGCTGAGCCACTGCAGCTCCACGTCGGGATGGTTGGGGCAGTGCGCGCCGGTCTCGTCCTCGACCAGGTCGCTGCTGGCGCGGAAGCCCTCGTTGGGGCAGTACCAGCCCTCGTACTTGCCCAGGTAGATGTCGCCGGCCTCGTAGGCCCGGCGGATCGATCTCGTGGGCCGCCTCGGTGTGGTCGGGATCGGTCGTGCGGATGAAGCGATCGGGGCTGATGCCCAGGGCGTCCTCGGCAGCCTGGAAGAGCGCCACGTTGCGATCGACGAACGCCTTGGGCTCCAGGCCCTGCTCGGCGGCGGTGGTGGCGATATTCACCGAGTACTCGTCGGTGCCGGTGAGGAAGCGGGTGTCGTCGCCGATCATGCGGTGCCAGCGGGCGATGACGTCGGCACCGACGACCTCGTAGAGGGTGTGCAGGCCCGGCTTGTTGTTGGCGTAGGCGATGGCAGTGGTCAGGTAGAAGCGGCGTCGTTCGGTCATGGGTGACCCGATGCTACCTGTTCGCGCGTCGCTCGGCGTAGGTCAAGCCGGCAGCAGGCGCTCGAGGGCTCCGATGAGCGTTCCGCCCGCGACCCGTTCGGCGGCATCCGCTCCAAGACGGCCGCTCAGTCGCTCCCCGAAGGCCGGCAGGTCGGCCGGGCGTTCGAGGCCGTCGATGAAGGTGCCCGGCGCCGGCTGGGCGGACGCGGGCAGCGAGTGGGCCTCGGTATCGGCGAGGAAGTCGAGCCCGAGCGCCACGTGATCGGCACCGATCGAGCTCGACCGCGTGCTCGACGTGGTCGAGGAATGCGTCGAGCGTGCGTTCCCCGCCGACGAAGTCGGCCATCGCGTTCAGCGCCACGAAGCCACCGCTCTGGGCCACGGCCCGGAGGCGCGCATCGTCGAGGTTGCGAGGGTGGTCGAAGACATCGCGGCAGGACGAGTGGCTGGCCACGAACGGCCGGGCAGCGACGCGAGCGACGTGGTCGAAGCCGGCATCCGCGAGGTGGCTGACGTCGACGATCAGCCCCAGCGACTCCATGCGTTCGACCGCCTTCACGCCGAGCTCGGTGAGACCGGCGCCGGTACTGCGTTCGCCGAGGCCGTCGGCGAAGGGCGTGCGCCGGTTCCAGGTCAACGAAGCCATGCGCACGCCCAGCTGCCAGAAGGTGTCGATGAGGTCGATGTCCGCGCCCACTGGCTCCATGCCCTCGAAGGCCAGCAGCAGCGCGATGCGGTCGGCGTCGAGTGTCTCGCGCAGCTCGGCGGCGGTCGTCACGAGGGTGACGCCGGCGGCGTGACGGTCGGCCATCTGCCGTGCCGTCTCGATGGTCCTCAGCGCCCGTCGCAGCGCGGCTTCGCCGGTGAACCAGTCCTCGGTGTAGACCGGCAGCACGCACAGGCGCACGTTGCCCGCCCGCAGCTGCGGCAGCCAGAACTCGCCGAAGAGGTCGTCGTGGCCGAGGTCCCGCCCGAACGTGCACCCCCAGCAGCAGGTCGTTGTGGCAGTCCGCGAAGCGCAGGGTCATGCCAGGCGTCTCGCCGACCAGCTCCAGCACGTCCTCGAGTACGCCCGACGGCGACCACACGAAGGCCTCGGTCATGCGTCCGTCCACCACGCGCACGACGCTGACGCCACGGATGTCGATGGGCGGCAGTCGCTCGGCCAGCGCCGGCCGGGGATGACCGACCATGCGCCAGCGGGCGACCGCGCGGTCGTCGGCCTCGAAGATCTCGATGATCTCGCGGTGGTAGTCGGGGTACGCCTCGAAGAGGGCGGCCATGGCGGCAGCGTCCTCATCAGCGGAGCCGAGCGCGGCTTCGCCGTTGAGCTCGATGGCGATGTCGGGCGCGAGCACGGCGCTCATAGCCGCCTCGTCTCGACGCGTCTCGGCCTCGACGTAGGCGCGGTAGACGCCCGCGGGGGGCAGCGGCCGCTCCATCATGCCGGCAGCAGGCGGCCGAGGCCGTCCACGAGGGTGCCGCTTGCGACGCGCCTCGCATCGGTCTCGCCGAGGCGCTCGACCAGCAGCGGGCCCAGCGCCCGCGAGGTCGGCCGGGCGCTCGATGCCCTCGATGGTCCCGAGCTGGTCCGGGCTCGAGCAGGATGCCGTCGACGATAGGGTCCAGCTGCTCGAAGATATCGGCCACGAAGTCGCAGCCCAGCCCGACATGAGTCGGCGCCAACGATGGCGACGGCGTGCTCGATGTGGTCGATGTAGGTCGAGATGTCGGCATCGTCATCACCTACGAACCCGCCGTAGGCGTTCATGCAGGCGAATCCACCCGAGGCCACGATCGCTCGCAGCATCTCGTCGGTCAGGTTGCGCGGGTGGCCGTAGAGCGTCGCGGCAGGACGAGTGGCTGGCCACGAACGGACGCGCCGCGACCCGCGTGATGTGCGCGAAGCCGGCGTCCGAGAGGTGGCTCACGTCGACGATCATGCCCAGCGCTTCCATGCGCTCGACCGCGGCCACCCCCAGGGAGCTGAGGCCGGCCTCGGTGGCCGACTCGCCCAGGCCGTCGGCGAACATCGTGCGCCGGTTCCAGGTGAGGCTGGCCATGCGCACGCCGAGGCGCCAGAAGGTGTCGATGACGTCGACCTCGTGACCCACCGGCTCCATGCCCTCGAAGGCGAGGACGAGCGCGATGCGCCCGCTGTCGATGGCGGCCTGCAGCTCGGCCGCCGTGGTCACGAGGGCTACGTCGGCCGCATGGCGATCGCCGCGATCTGCCACGCCGTCTCGACGTAACGCAGGGCACGGCGCAGCGCGCCCTCGCCGAGGAACTGCTCCTCGGTGTAGATGGGCAGCACCTGCAGCACCACGCCACCCTCGCGCGACCCGGGCAGCCAGAAGTCGCCGAAGGGGTCGCGGTGGCCACGTTCCGCTGGTGCGACCACGCCGATCAGCAGGTCGTCGTGGCAGTCCGCCATGGGCAGGCGGACGGGTTGGGCCATCGCGCTCAGCCGGCCGGGGCGAGCGGTCCGGCGGCCTTGACCTGCACGCGGCACCCGCCGCCGGGGACGTACGTCATGGGCACTCTCCATGATCGTCGTGATGCGGGTCTGGCCGGGTCGGAGCCGGCCCGCTTGGCCGCCTCGATGGCCAGGGCCTTGGCGTCCTCCAGGCACTGCTCGCGGCTGGACTCGTCGTAGCGATACACGCGGTCGACCTCGCCCGAGGCCTCAGCGATGGCCGCGCCGTAGGCGTTGGCCACCGCGAAGTGGTGCGGCTTGATGACCTCCGACGTGCCCGGCACCTCGTCTGGCTACGAGGTGCGAGCCGCCGCCGACCGCGATGAGCGGCAGTGCCTGTCGGCTGGCCTTCATGCGATCGGCCAGCACCTGCATCTGCTCGTCGACCCAGCGGATCGCAGCATCGGCCGTGGCCGGGCTCGTGGCCGCTTTCAGGGCCGCGTCGCCGAACTCGCTGAGGCGGCCGGCCTTGACCGAGACATCCGAGAGCGTCGGCGGAACCGCCGCCCAGCAGCGCCTCGGTGACCACGCGGTAGCCGACCGAGTCGGGGCCCACGCACCCGCTCGCCGTCCGGATGGACGATGGTGCCACCGCCAAGGCCGATGGAGATGAGGTCGGGCATGCGGAAGTTGGTGCGCACACCGCCGACCTCGACGGCGTGCATCGACTCGCGCGGGAAGCCGTCGACGAGGATGCCCACGTCGGTGGAGGTGCCGCCCACGTCGATGACGAGGGCATCGCTGAGACCCGCGAGGGCGCTCGCGCCGCGCATCGAGTTGGTCGGGCCGGACGCGAGCGTCAACACCGGATACTTGACCGCCTGGGCGGACGGTCATGAGCGTGCCGTCGTTCTGCGTCAGGTAGGAGTCGACCTCGCAGGCCGTTCTCGGCCAGGGCCCTGGCCAGGCCGTCCACGACGGCTCGCGACACGTCCAGCAGCGACGCGTTCAGGGCCGCCGCGTCCTCGCGCTCGAGCAGGCCCAGCGAGCCGATCTCGTGGCTCACGGTCACGGCCACCGAATCCCCGAGCTCCTCGGCCAGTGATCTCCGCGGTCCGGTCCTCGTGGCTGTACGGAGGCGGGACTGAAGGGGCTGGAGACGGCGATGGCCCGGACCTGCCCGGCACACTCGCCCGCGAAGCGCCGCACGGCGTCCTCATCGAGCGGCGCGATCTCGCGGCCGTCGTACTCGAAGCCGCCATGGATGATGGCCGTCGGTCCGAGGATGGCCTCGAGCAGCTCTGGCGGCCAGGCAGCGCCAGGCCGGACCGCGTACGACGAGGGGGCAGCCACGCGCAGGATGCCGATGCGGTCCAGACCGGACCGCTGGATGATGGCGTTGGCCGGATGGGTCGTGCCCAGCATCACCTGCGCGATCGACGGCCCTGTCAACCCGCTCGATGACCGCGGACATGGCGGCGCGGATGCCGTCCATGGGGTCGGGTGTGGTGGGCACCTTCTGCGAGGCCAGCACCCCGCCGGCCTCGTCGACGACGACGGCGTCGGTGTTGGTGCCGCCGACGTCGACGCCCAGTCGCAGCGCGGTCATCGCGCACCTCCCAGGGGAACGTAGTCAAGGTCATAGCCGAACGCGCGGGGGCCCACGACCTCGAGCATGCCGTCCTGGTGCCACTCGGGCGCACAGGGCATGGCGATGACGTCGAGGCGCTGGCCGTAGGCGAGCGCCTCGGTCAGCACGGGCTTGGCGGTCTCGTGGTCGATGAGGCAGATGAGGTCGGGCACCATGACCACGCACTCGTCACCGTCGAAGGCCACGAGGTTCTCGTTCTGGATCTCGATGCGCATGACGCGACCGGCCTCTGTGACGTGCTCGAGCACGACGGTGCCGCGAGCGAAGCCCTGGGTCGTGCGCCGCTCGATGTCGGTGACCTTGCCGGTGAAGATGACCACCGCGTCGGCGAAGTCCAGGAACCTCTGCATGGCCCCGGGCTGGCCCTCCTGGACGGCCCGCATGTGCATGCTCCAGGCTCCGGTACAGAAGCTCATCGAGCCCTGGCATGCCATGCTCGTGCGATCTGGCCGGCGGTCAGCGCGTAGCAGCTGATGGCGTTGGCCATGCCCAGGCGCATCACGGCACCGCGGGCGAGATCCTCGGCCAGCGCGTTATGGGTGGCCTCGTAGATGCACACGTTGCCCTTCTCGTCCGCCACGCACAGGGCGCAGCCTTGAGCCCGGCCAGGGTGAAGACCGTCATCTCGATCTGCGGGAAGGCGCGGCGCATGGAGTCGGCGTCGATGACCGGCAGGCCCAGCTCGGCGGCCGTGGCCAGGGGGATGAGCGTGTTCATGCCACCGACCTCGATGGGCATCAAGGCCACCGGGTCCGCCCCCAGGTACTGGGCCATGGCCAGCACGGACTTCTTGAACTCCTCGCCAGAGGGATCTTCTCCAGGATGACGGTGGGCGCGCCGATGACGGCCGTAGTCAGGACCAGGCCGTCGGGGGGCAGCTCCTCGGGCGCCACGACCTTGATGGGGCCGTAGTCCTCGATGGCCTGTCTGACCATGAGCTTGGCGATGTACGGGTCACCGCCACCCCCGGTGCCCAGGAGCGTCGCCCCCAGGGCGAGGTCATCGATGTCCTCGTAGCTGATGGTTCTCATGCACTCCCTCCGGCGGATGTCATGGCGACTCAGGCTCGGCGTGAACGTGACCAGCTGTCGATGGCGACCGCGAGCAGGATCACGCCACCCTGCACGATGCGCTGGAAGATCGGATCGACCTGGTTGAGGTTGAAGCCATTGATCATGAAGGCGATGAAGAAAGCGCCCAGCAGGGTGCGCCAGATGCTGCCCTCGCCGCCGGCGATGGACGTCCCGCCGACGACGATGGCGGCGATGACGTCGAAGACGAAGTGGAGGTCGTCCGAGGGCGTGGCGCTCATCGTGCGTGAGGCACGCAGCACACCCGCGAGCGCGGCCGCGAAGCCGCTGAGGATGAAGGCCGTGGCGATGACCCAACGGACTCGCACGCCGGCCAGACGCGCGGCATCGGCGTTGCCGCCAACCGCATAGATCTGGCGTCCGTAGCGCGTTTGCGATAGCAGGAACCAGCTGACGATGACCACGACGATGGCGATGACCGTGGCCGAGGTGATGCCAAGGATATCGGTGCGCGCGATGGCACCGAACGCATCGCGCTCGAGCGGCCGCAGGATCGAGCGGTCGCTGACGATGAAGCCGATGCCGAAGAAGATGAACGAGGTCGCCAGCGTGGCGATGAAGGAGTTGATCTTGCCCACGGTCACGACGCCGCCGTTGAGGGCGCCCGCGACGACACCGAAGCCGAGACCAGCTGCCAGCGCCAGGATGAGCGATCCGGTCTGACTCGACGCCGAGCGCCACCAGTGGCGCGACCACGTAGACGGCGCCCTGGCTGATGTCAAAACCACCGGAGATCATGACGATGGTGGCCAGGCTGGCGGCGATGAGCACCAGCGACTGCTGGTCGAGGATATTGCGGAGGTTCGCCTGCGAGAGGAAGTTCGGCGTGGTCAGCGCGAGCAGGAGGAACAGGCCCACGACCATCCAGATGATGGCGTAGTCGGTCAGCAGCGAGACGAGGTTGATGCTGCGTCGACCCCCACCGTCATGGTGTGGGTCGTGATGCGACTCGGGTAGATCCGCTTGAACGACGTTCGTCACCGGCTATGCCGCTTTCGATTTATCGCCGAACGCCAGGTTGACCAGCTCTGCCTCGGTCGCGGTATGGCCATCCAGCTCGGTGACCACCCGTCCGTCACGCATCACGATGATCCGATCGGCCAGGCCCAGGACCTCCTCGGTCTCCGATGAGACGACGAGCACGGCCATGCCCCCGGCCGCCAGCTCCGCGAGCAGGTCGTAGATGGCTCGCTTGGAGCCGACGTCGACGCCGCGCGTGGGCTCGTCGGCGATGAGCAGCGGTGGGTCCGCCAGGAGCCAACGAGCGAAGAGCATCTTCTGCTGGTTGCCTCCGGAAGCATTGCGAGCACGCGCCTCTTCGCCGATGCCACGGACCCCGGCGCGCTCCATCATCTCGGCCACGCGGCTCTTCTCGGTCGGCGTCTTGACGACGCCCGCGACACTGAAGTCCCGCAGGTGCGGCAGCGAGACGTTCTCGCGGACGGAGCGGCCCGGTACGAGACCCTGTTCCTTGCGCGATTCAGGATCAATCGCGACACCCTTGGCGATGGCGTCGCTGGGCGATCGGAAGTCGACGACCTCGCCGGACAGCCGCACGCTGCCGGAGGTCACGGGGTCGGCCCCGAAGACCGCGCGCACGACCTCGGTGCGGCCGGAGCCCACCAGTCCAGCCATGACCACGATCTCGCCGGCGTGGACCTCGAACGAAACGTCCTCGAAGACGCCCTCGCGAGTCAGGCCCTCCAGGCCGAGCACCACGGGCGCATCGGCGGGCAGTGTTCGCTTGGGCGGGAAGGTCGACTCCAGCGTGCGCCCGATCATGCCTTCGATACAGCTGTCATAGGTCTCCTCGGCGCAGGCCGAGGTCCGGATGATGTGTCCGTCGCGCATGATGGTGACGGCGTCCGCGACCTCCAGCACCTCCTCGATGAAGTGCGACACGAAGACGATGGTGTGACCCGCGTCGGCGAGCGAGCGCACCGTGCGACGCAAGCTCAGGGTCTCGTCGGCCGAGAGGCGTGCGGTGGGCTCATCCATGATGATGAGGCTCGAATCGCGGGCCAGCGCGCGCAGGATCTCCACCTTCTGCTGCTCGTGAGGCGACAGCTGGCGGACGAGGGCATCGGGGGGTACGTGGAGGTCCTCGCGCTCCATGAGCTCGTCAAGGCGGCGGCGCAGGGCCCCGCTGCGGACGACACCGAAGCGGCTGTCCTCGATACCGAGGTAGACGTTCTCCACCGCGCTCCGCGCCGGTACCAGCGAGAGCTCCTGGGCGATGGTGGTGATGCCGTGGTCGAGCGCATCACGAGCGAGCCGAAGTGGACGGCCTGCCCCCCCACGCGCAAGGTGCCTGCATCCGGCTGCAGGACCCCGGCCACGATCTTGCCGAGCGTGGATTTGCCGGCACCGTTTTCGCCGACGATGGCGTGGACGGTACCGGCCATGACCACGAGGTCGACCTCGTCGAGCGCCACGGTCGCGCCGAAGCGCTTGGTGACGCCGACGAGCTCGACGTGCGGCTGTGTCTGGGGCTGCGCCTCCTGCGTCAGGCGTCCCACTCGGCGGTGAACTCGTCGACGTTGTCCTGCGGTCATGAGGCCGCCGTTCGTCACCGAGAGTGCCGGGTCGATGCCACCGACGTCGTTGCCGTTAGCGCTTCGATCAGCGCCTCCATGGCGAGGCGGCCTTCGGTCCGCGGGCACACCGAACATGTCCGCCGAACCAGCGGCCATCCTTGACCGCGTCAACGGCGTAGGCAGTGCCGCCGAAGCCGACGATCTTGACCTTGTCGAGGAGGCCCGCGTCCAGGAGGGCGAGCTCGGCGCCCTGCATCGACTGGTCGGCGCCGACGACGACATCGAAGTCGGTAGTGCCGACGAGGATGTCCTGCATCTGCGCGAGACCAGCGTCCGGACCGAGATACTGACCCTCGCCCTCGGCCACCACGTTCACGTTCGAGCCTTCGACGACCGAGTCGAAGCCCTGCCGACGGCGATGTCGAGCGGGATGCCCTTGATGCCGTAGAAGTAGACGACGTCGCACTGGTCGAGGCCCTCACACGCCTGCAGTACGAGCTGGCCGATGCGCTCGCCACGCACCAGCGGCGGCTCCATGACGGAGGCCGACAGCGCCGGCGTCTGCGGGTCGGCGGTGGTGAAGTCATCACCGATGACCTGGTTCATGCCCACGATCTTGATGCCGGCCTCCGCGGCGGCCTCGAGGTCGGGGAAGACCGCGGAGCCGCCGAGGGCGACCACGATCATGCCGTCGTAGCGGTCGGCCGCGATGGCGTCCTGGAGCTGCGTCGTCTGGAGTGCCGCGTCGAACTGTGCGTCGAACTCGGTAACGGTGATGCCGTTGGCTGCGGCGATCTCGTCGATGGCTGCCTTGGAGGCACCGAGCCAAGTGTTGGCCGAGCTGGCCGACATGTAGGCGACCTCGATCGGCTCGTCCTGGGCCACCGTCAACGACGCGCCGGTGAGCGCCAACGTGCCGGTAAGCGCGAGGGCGAGGCCCCCGCGTGTCGCGCATATCTCGCATCTGATCCTCCTCGTGTCTATTCCGCGGCCCGCTCACAGGTCCGCGTTCGTTCCCCAGAGTGGTGGAACCCTAACGGTAGCGCCTCGTGCTGAGGCGATAGGGGTACAGCTTGGTTGCGTTCCTAGCCGGCGCGCAAGGCTGCCGTGGCGGCGGCATCGATGCTGAGCGTGGCTGCGTCGATGACGACGCCGTAGTCGGTGTGGGCGGCCGCGATGCTGACATAGCCCTCACGCACGTCGTGGAGGACGGCCTGCGGGTCGCGCTCGAAGGCCGGACCCCAGCCGCCGCCGCCGCCAGAGTTGTTGACCAGGACCTCGCCTGGCGCCATCGGCTCATAGACGCCGCCGACGACGGCTTCCTGGTCGGTCCCGGGGCGCAGGATCATGTGGCAGTTCTCGCCGTGGGCGCCGCCTTCCATGCCCCAGGGCTTCGTCTTGGTCTTCTTCACCAGGGTGATCGCTGACGACGGCTCCAGGAACTTGTAGATACGCGTGATTCCGAGGCCACCGCGGTGCTTGCCTGGACCGCCGGAGTCCGGCCGCAGGCTGTACTCCTCGATGAGCATGGGCGACTTGACCTCGAGCACCTCCACGGGGTTGTTGCGACAGCCGGACTCGGTCAGGTGCATGATCCCGTTCTCACCATCACCCCCGGCATGGCCGCCGAAGCCTACGGCCTCGTTGGTCGCTTCCAGCCACGGCCGGCCGGTGCGGGAGTCCATGCCCAAGCCCATCATCGTGCAGACATCGCCGCCGGAGCAGGCCGGGATGCGCTCGGGCATGCCCTGCGCGAGCGCTTTGAGGATGACCTCCCCGGCCAGCAAGCCGGTCCAGAGCGTGAACGTGGGCGCTGGTGGCGTCGCGTGCATGAGGTTGCCCTCCGGCGCGATGATGCGCAGAGGCCGGAAGTTGCCCGCGGTGGCGGGCGTGTCGGGCGTGGTGAGGGCCTTGAAGATGAGGCTCGAGAGGGCCATCGTGATGCCATAGGGCAGGTTGATGGGACCGCTCACCTGGTCGTCGCTGTCGGACCAGTCCACGACCATCTCGTCATCGGTGATCGTGACCGCGCAAGCCATCTTGACCAGCTTGTCCATCTCGACACCGTCGTCATCGACGAAGTCGACGGCCGACCACGTGCCCTTGGGCAGCTTGGCCAACCCGGCCCGCGCAAGCTTCTCACCGTGGTCGGCGATCTCGGCGCCGGCGGCCAGGAAGTCATCTCGGCCGAAGCGCTCGACGATCTCCTCCACGCGCTTGGCGCCGGTGACGCAGGCGCTGACCTGGGCCAGCATGTCGCCCACCGTCCGGTCTGCGAAGCGGCTGTTGAACTTGATGATGTTGACGATGTCCTGCTGCAGCTCGCCTCGCTTCACGATCTTGGTACAGGGGAAGAAGATGCCTTCCTGGTGCATGTCCGTGGAGTCGAGGACGTAGCCGGCGTCCTTCTGCTTGAGGTCCAGCCAGTGGATGCGGGCGGCGGTGAAGCCGACCAGCTCGTCCCCGGAGTAGATGGGCGCGAACGCCGCGACGTCGAGCGTGTGGGCGGAGGACCAGTAGGGGTAGTTGAGCAGGATGACGTCGCCCGGGCTGGATGTTCTCGCGGCCGACGAAGTCGATGGCGTTCTTGAGCGCGTAGTCGTTCGAGCGTGTGAAGATGGCCAGGCCCGGCGCCTCCGCCAGGAGGTCGCCCTCGGTGTCGTAGATGCCCAGGCCGAAGTCCCGGATCTCGTACACGATCGTGCTGTACGACGTGCGCATGAGGTTGCGCATCATCTCCTTGGCCGCGGAGATGAGACGGTGATGGATGACCTCGACGGTGATGCTATCGACCATGGCTATGCTCGCTTCCCGATGGTGATATCGAGCTCGCCGTGCTCGCCCACGCTGAGCGAGTCGCCGGCGTGGATGACGGTGGTGGCGGTGCGCTCCTCGATGACCGCCGGGCCTTCGAAGGCGACTCCCGGCGTGAGGGCATCTCGCTCGTAGACGGCGTAGTCGACGAGACCGAGCTCCCCTCCTCTCCAGACACCGCGCGTGGTGCGGGCGACGGCTGTGCCATCGCCGGCCGTGAGCGTCGGCAGCTCGGGACGCGGCACCAGGCCGGCACCGCGTGCGCGGATGGTGACGATCTCCACGGATCCGTCGGTGCGATGCCCATACTGGGTCTGATGTGCGACGCCGAAGGCCTCGCGCACCTCTGCCGCGAGCGCTTCGTCGATAACGCCGGCCGGCAGCTCGATGGCGACCGTGTGCTCCTGGCCCTGGTAGCGGATGTCGGCGGTGCGAGTGAGGACTCGATCCTGCGCCGCGAAGCCGTCGGCCTCGAGCGCGGTCTCGGCGAGCACCTCGAGCTCGGCGTAGTCGGCCTCGAGGGCCTCGGCATCCACGGCCGCGAGGTCGGTGATGCGGGTCCGTGCGAGGTCGTGAGCGACGTCGGCCATGAGCATGCCCATGGCGCTGAACGCGCCGGGGCCCGGTGGCACGATGACGCGCGGCACACCCAGCTCGCGGGCGGTGTCGGCGGCGATGATGCCGCCCGCGCCGCCGAAGGAGAGGATGGCGAAGTCGGCCGGGCTGTGGCCGCGCTCGACGGTGATCTCGCGCACGGCACCCACGACCTTGGTGTTGGCGATGCGCATCATGCCCGCGGCCACGTCGTCGCCGGAGATGCCCATCTTCTGGGCGATCGCCCGCATCGAGTCGGCGGCCAGGTCACGGTCCAGGGTCAGCTCGCCGCCGAGGGCGGTGTCGCTGCCGAGGTAGCCAGTGACGAGCGCGGCGTCGGTCACGGTCGGCTCGGTGCCGCCGCGGCCGTAGGAGGCCGGGCCCGGATCGGCACCGGCACTCTGGGGGCCAACCTGCAGGTGGTCACCCGCGTCGACCCAGCCGATGGAGCCACCGCCGGCGCCGATGGTGTTGATGTCCAGCGTCGGCAGCGAGACCGGCAGACCCTGGAAGGTGGCCGCGGTCGTGATCGCCGGCTGGCCGCCGATGATGATGGCCGCGTCCAGGCTGGTGCCGCCCATGTCGAGCGTGATGAGGTTGGGCGCGCCGACCAGCTCGGCGAAGGCAACCGCGCCCACCACGCCGCCGGCGGGACCGGAGAGCACGAGGTTGACCGGGCGTTCCTTGGCCGCGTCCACGGTCATGGCGCCGCCGCCCGAGCGCATCATCAGGAAGTGACCGCCGAAACCGCGATCGCGCAGCTCGCGGTCGAGCACGTCGAGGTAGTGGCGCACGACGGGCTTGACGTAGGCGTCGAGCACGGAGGTGCTGGTGCGCTCGTACTCGCGGTAGACGCGCAGCAGCTCATGCGAGAGCGTGATGTCCACGCCCGGCAGCTCGGCCTGCAGGAGTCGCCCGACCTCGACCTCGTGCTTGGGATTGGCATAGCTGTGGAGCAGGCATACCGCCACGGCCTCGACCTCGGCGGCAGCGATGCGGCCGGCCATCTCGGTCACGGCCGCGGCATCGACCGGCTCCAGCTCGGAGCCGTCCCAGGCCAGTCGCTCGGGCACCTCGAAGACGCGACTGCGGGGCACCAGTGACTGCGGCTTGCGGTAGGTCAGGTCGTACATCGGCTCGCGGTCGGTGCGGCCGAGCTCGAAGACGTCACGGAAGCCCTTGGTGGTGACGATGGCTACGCGCGCGCCCGTGCGCGTCAGCAGGGCGTTGAGCGCGAGCGTGGTGCCGTGGACGAAGTAGCCGATCTCGTCCATCGGTGCGCCGCTCTTGGTCAGCGCCTCGAGCACGCCGTGCGACGGCGCGGCCGGCGTGGTCTCGACCTTGTCGACGATGAGCTCACCGCTGGCCGCGTCGATCGCCACCACGTCGGTGAACGTGCCGCCGACATCGACCGCGGCGCGATACGCTCCCCCTGCCGTCCGCGCGGCTCCGTCCTGCAACGTCACTCGCTGTCCCTCCCGTGAGTGAACGATCGGCCCGCCTCGTCGCGAACCGATCTCATGGTTGCATGGTAGCAAGTGAAAACGTTTGCGAGCGGCCGGCGTGGAACACGCAGCAAAGCGGCGGGGTCCGCCTGCGTCCAGGACCCCGCCGCTTCGAGAGGAACCTCGAGTGGTGGTGCGATCAGCTGAGGACGGCCAGGATGCCGAGGATGGCGGCCATGGGTGCGGCCACGCCGATGAGGCGAACGCTGCGCCGGTGGCCGTCCGTCGACGACCGAGCCGAGGCCATCCGGCCGAGCCGCTCGGCCTGGGCCCAGCGCAGAGCCTCCTGCTGGCGCCCGCCGCTGCTGTCACGGTAGAACTCGTGTTGCTGAAGGTTGTCGTTCACGGTCTTGACCTCGCTGCGTGCCACCACCGTAGGCAGCCCTGGCCGGCGCGTCTGTCAAGCGGCCGACAGACGGGCTGTCAGCTCGCGCGGGGAGCGGGCAGGTCAGCCGTGGCAGCGAGCGCAGCCTTGATCTCGAACGGCGTCAGGCCCGGGTGAGCCGATCGCAGCAGGGCCGCGAGGCCGGCCACGTGCGGCGCGGCGAACGAGTTGCCCGTGGCCGCGGTCGAGCCGCCGTCCTTCCAGGCGATGGGCACGTCCACGCCCCAGGCCCCGAACTCCACCGGTGGCCGCGGGTTGTAGTACCAGCACCACGGGTCGGGCTGCTCGTGGGCAGCCACCGAGACGACCGAGGAGAACAGCGACGGGTACGAGGCGCCGGGTGCGTTGTTGGCTGCGCTCACCAGCGTGACGCCGGCGAAGTAGGCACGATCGACGAGCTCGTGGAAGTCGGCGAAGAGCGCCTCGCTCCTGGACGAGAGCGAGAGGTTGATGACATCCACACCCCGCTCGACCGCCCACTCGAGCCCACCGAGGAAGGCCGCGCCCCGGCCCTTGAGGTCGGGACCGAGCACGCGCACCGAGACGATCTCGACCTCGGGTGCGAGATCGACGATGAGACCACCACAGGCGGTGCCGTGACCGAACAGATCGCCCTCGGTGTCCTCGCACGATGACCGGGTCACCGCGGTCGAGCTCGACCGCCACCTGCTCCCGCACGCGACCCTGCAGCGCCGGGTGCTCGGCCTCGACGCCACTGTCGATGACGGCCACGGTCACCCCACGGCCGGTCGCGCCGGCGAAGGCCCACTCGCGGTCGATGCGATCGAGTCGGGCCTGGCGCACGAGTCGGTCGAGGGCGTCGCCGATGAACGGCTCGGACCAGGCCGGCCGGAGCGCAGCGGGGTCGGTCACCGGGGTCGCCGGCCGTAGCGACCCTGGCGGTGCGCGCGGTGGCGGGACACGACCTCGAGGATCTCCTCCACCAGCTCGAGGTCGGCATCGGAGGTGCCGCGCAGTCGGGCCACGCGATCGACCAGCCGCCAGAACGGTGCCTCGTCATCACGGTCGAGCTCGCCGGCCGCGGCCGTCACCAGCTCGTCGAGGGCATCCGCATCGAGGGCATCGCCCCCGATGGCCGTGAGCGCGTTCCGCAGCAGCTGCTCCGAATCACGGCCGACGCGGGCGGCCTCGATGGCCGCGGCTGCTTGTCGTGCGAAGACCGCCAGCAGGTCCATGTCCTTGAGCGAGAACGTCTCCTCGCTGTGCTTGTCGAGCACTTGCAGCACGCCGGCCGTGGCGCCGGCGTCGATGAGCGGCACGGCCGCGATGCTGCGCGGCACGTAGCCGGTCTTCTCCGCGGTCGCCTTGTCGAAGCGCGGGTCGGAGAGGACGTCAGAGAGGGCGATGGGCTGCCCGGTCGAGAAGACGTAGCCCACGATGCCGTGCGTCGGCGCCACCGACATGCCCACCACGCCGTCGCCCTGGGCGCCGCCGGCCACGCGGAACTCGAGCCGGTCCGGCTCGGTCTCGAAGAGGGCGATGGACGAGGCCTCGGCCTCGAAGAGCGTGGCCGCGGCATCGACCACCGACTGCAGCAACGCCGTCTCGGCATCGCCCGCGAGGCGGCGGGCGGTGGCCGTCTCGCGCGCGCTCCGCAGCAGGACCCCCAGAGCGGCCTCGAGGGCGTCGCTCACCGCTCGGCCTCGCGCTCCAGTGCCTCCACGTCGGGGATGCGCAGGGTGTCCTTCTCGATGACCACGAGGCCGCGCGCCACGAGGCCCGAGAGCAGCTTGTTCACCGATTGGCGCGTACCGCCGATCATGGACGCCAGGTCCGATTGCGTGTAGGGCCAGTCGAGACGGACCTCGTCGGCCTCCGGTTCTGCCTCTCGCGCGAGCCGCGCGAGGCGGCTGGCGAGGCGACCGGCGAGGTCGAGGAAGTGGAGCTCCTCGACGTGACCGGTGATGCGCCGCAGCTCGCGGGCCAGCCCCGCCAGCAGCGACTCACGCAGGGCCTTGTCGCGATCGAGCAGGGCCAGGAAGGCCGCGCGCGGCAGGGTCCAGGTCTCGACCGCCTCGAGGGCCACGGCCGTGGCCGAACGGGGCGCGCCGTCGAGCAGGGCCAGCTCCCCGAAGAAGTCGCCGCTGCGGAGCGTGGCGATGATGGCCTCCTCGCCGTCCGTGCTGGGCAGCACGATCTTGACCGCACCCGAGCTGACGACGTGCAGCGAGTCCCCCGGATCGCCCTGGTGGAAGATCGTCTCGGACCGGCCGGAACCGCCGGCGGCGCAGCTGGCGGGCGACGTCCTCGAGGGCCCGCTCGTCGGCGTTCTCGAAGAGACAGGAATCGCGCAAGCTGGAGATGGCGAGCTGCTGGTCCACGCGACCACGATGGCGGGCGGGCCGCCCTCGCGTCAAGCCGGGTGGGCGTCGTGCGTGAGGTGTCGCCTGTTTGACACTCCCGCTGTCGCTGAGCGACGGTGCCTTCTCCGATGAGACGGGGCACGCTACCCTCATCACTTCGACGGCAGCGTCCATGTCGCCGAACCGGTCAAGAGCAGGAGCACCACATGAACGAGAACAAGGGCAAGTCCGAGCCCCAGGGTCAGCCGAACGACGAGCAGGACGTGGAAGGTCACCTGATGATCAACCCGGTCCTCGCCGGCGACCTGGCGCGTACCCGCAGCAAGGAGATCGAGCGCGCCGCGCGCGAGCGCAATCGCGCCAAGGAAGCCAAGCGCTAGCTCGGCCGACCTCGGACGCCGGGCGGCGGCACCAGCGGTGCAGCCCCCGGCGTTCGTTCGTGTCCGGCGCCCGGTCTCTGCTAGTGGCGGAAGTGGCGGCGCCCGGTGAAGACCATGGCCGCACCGGCCGCGTCGACGGCCTCGATGACGGCGGCGTCACTGCGTGAGCCGCCGGGCTCCACGACCGCGGTCACGCCCGCGGCCAGGCACGTCTCCACGCCATCGGGGAAGGGGAAGAACGCGTCGGAAGCACAGACCGCGCCGCGTGCCTTCTCGCCCGCCTGCTCCACCGCCAGCCGGGCGCTCTGCACCCGGTTCATCTGACCCGCACCGACGCCGACGACCGCGCCGTCGCGTGCGAGCACGATGGCGTTGGACTTGACGTGCCGGGCGATACGCCAGGCGAAGGTGAGATCGGCCCACTCGGCCTCGGTCGGCTCACGCCCGCTGACCGTGCGCCACGGCGCGGGATCGTCCGGCAGCACGTCCGAGGTCATGAGCAGGACGCCGCCACCGGCCGCTCGTGCCTCGAGCGTCGACCTGCGTCGGCGCGGTGATCGTCGGGTCCGCCAGCAGGCGCAGGTCGGGCTTGGCCGCGAGGACCGCGCGCGCCTCGTCGTCGAAACGCTCCGCCACCACGACCTCGAGGAAGAGGCTCGTGAGCCGCTCCGCAAGGGCCTTGTCCGACCACGCCGCGCACGGCCACGACGCCGCCGAAGGCGCTCACCGGGTCCGCCTCGAGCGCGCGCTCCCAGGCACGCACGAGGTCGTCCGCCTCGGCCGCGCCACAGGGATTGCCGTGCTTGACGATGACCACGGCCGCGCCGCGTGAGGTCACGCGCCACCGCGGCGGCCGCGGAGGCGTCGAGCAGGTTGTTGTAGCTCAGCGGCTTGCCCTGCAACGGGTCGGCGCCGTCGACGAAGGGGCCCGCGACCGGGTCGGCGCCGACGATCGAGTACAGCGCCGCCGCCTGGTGCGGGTTCTCGCCGTAGCGCAGCTCCAGCGAGCGACGCAGCGCGAGGGGCACGACCTCCGGCGTGGTGTCGTCCGGCGTCCAGCGCGAGCTCAGCTCGCTCACGATGGCCGCGTCGTAGGCCGCGGTGCGACGGTAGGCCTTGAGCGCCAGGGTTCGCCGCGTCGCGAGGGGGATGACCCCGTGCTCGTCGATCGAGGCGAGGACCGTGGGGTAGTCGGCCGGGTCGGTCACGATGGCCACGTTGGCGTGGTTCTTGGCCGCTGCGCGCACGAGCGTCGGCCCGCCGATGTCGATCTCCTCGATGAGCTCGTCGTCGCTCAGACCGCCGCGGGCAGCGGCCTGCTCGAACGGGTAGAGGTTGACGACCACGAGGCTGAAGGGCTCGATCCGCTGCTCGGCCAGCTGCTCGCGATGCGAGGGATCGTGCAGGTTGGCCAACACGCCGCCGTGGATGCGCGGGTGCAGCGTCTTGACGCGGCCGTCGAGCATCTCCGGCGCAGCGGTGACCTCGGCCACGTCGGTGACGGGCACACCCGCCTCGCGGATGGCGCGAGCGGTGCCGCCGGTGGAGACCAGCTCGAAGCCACGCTCGGCGAGGCCGCGCGCGAGCTCGGGCAGGCCGGTCTTGTCGGAGACCGAGAGCAGGGCGCGGGGTCGAGGCGTAGTGGTCATGGATCGAGGCGCTCCAGTCGTGCGATGACGTCGTTGACGTGGGTCAGCCAGGCGCGGTCGTCGAAGCAGTGCGCGATCTGCTCAGGGTCGAGCACGCCGGTGACGGCGGGATCGGCCTCGACGAGGGAGCGGAAGCTGAGGCGCTCGTCGAAGGCGCGCAGGGCGTTGCGCTGCACGATGGGATAGGCCTCGGTGCGGGCCATGCCCGCCCCGACCAGCGTGGTCAGCAGGCGCGACGAGCAGTGCAGGCCGAGGCCGCGCTCGATGTTCTCGGCCATGCGTTCGGGGCGCACCACCAGCCCCTCGACGAGCCGGCGGAACCGCTCGAGCATGTAGTGCAGCAGGGTCGTGGCGCCCGGCAGGGCCACGCGCTCGACCGAGGAGTGGCTGATGTCGCGCTCGTGCCAGAGGGCCTGGTCCTCCAGGCCGCTGAGGGCATAGCCGCGCAGCAGGCGGGACATGCCCGTGAGGCGCTCGCTGAGGATGGGGTTGCGCTTGTGGGGCATGGCCGAGGAACCGGTCTGCCCGGGCTTGAAGGGCTCGCCGACCTCAGCGATCTCGGTGTGCTGCAGGTTGCGGATCTCCACGGCCATGCGCTCGATCGAGCCGCCCGTCACGGCCATCGTCGCGAGGAAGGCGGCGTGCCGGTCTCTTTGGACGACCTGCGTGCTCGCGTCATCGGCGCGCAGGCCGAGCCGGCCCAGCGCAGCGGCCTCGATCGCTGGTGACAGCTGCGAGTAGGTGCCCACCGGGCCCGAGATCTTGCCCGTGGCCATCTCGTCGCCGGCCGCACGCAGGCGGGTGCGCGCTCGGTCCAGCTCGAAGGCCCAGGTGGTGAGCTTCAGGCCGAACGTCAGCGGTTCCGCATGGACACCGTGCGTGCGGCCCATCTGCAGCGTGTCCGCGTGCTCGCGCGCCTTGGCCACGACAGCGGCGATGGCCGCGTCCAGCCGCTCGAGGATGAGCTCGGCAGCCGCGCGGCACTGGAGCGCGAGGCCGGTGTCGACGACATCGCTGCTGGTCAGCCCCCAATGGATGTAGCGGCCCTCTGGGCCCACGGTCTCGGCCACCTGCGTGACGAAGGCGACCACGTCGTGGTCGGTCGTGCGCTCGAGCTCGTTGATGCGCTCGATGTCGACCCACGCCCGCTCCTCGACGGCGGCGACGGCCTCGGCCGGTACCTCGCCGGCATCGGCCAGGGCGCGCAGCACCGCCATCTCGACCTGCAGCATGTACTCGAAACGGCTGGCGTCGGACCATAGCGCCCCCATCTCGGGGAGCGTGTACCGCTCGATCACGGCTATGCCCGTGGACGCTGGTGGAAGGGCTGGCGCTCGATCGTCTGCGTTCGCTCCGGGCCCACGCTGACGATGGCCACCGGCGCGCCGGCCGCCCGCTCGATGGCGTCGACGAAGGCGACCGCGTTGGGCGGCAGGTCGTCCATGGAGCGTGCGCCGGAGATGTCCTCCTCCCAGCCCGGGAAGTCCTCGTAGACGGGCTGGGCGCGTTCGAGGTCGGCCAGCGGCAGCGGCCAGCGCGCCTCGGTGCCGTCGACCCGGTAGCTGGTGGCGATGCGCAGCTCGTCCATGCCACTGAGGATGTCGAGCTTGTTGACCATCAGGTCGCTCACGCTGTTGACGGCCACCGAGTAGCGCAGCGGCACCGCGTCGAGCCAGCCACAGCGTCGGCGACGGCCGGTGGTGGTACCGAACTCGTGGCCCTTCTCCAGCAGATAGCGGCCGGCCTCGTCGTCGAGCTCGGTCGGGAACGGGCCCGACCCGACACGGGTGGAGTAGGCCTTGATGATGCCCAGCACGTGGTCGATCTGGAGCGGACCGACCCCGCCGCCGGTGCAGGCGCCGCCGGCGATGGGGTTGCTGCTGGTGACGAAGGGGTAGGTCCCGTGGTCCAGGTCGAGCAGCGTGCCCTGGGCACCCTCGAGGATGATGTGCTCGTCGGCGGCCAGGGCGTCCTGTACCAGGTTGGTGGTGTCCACGATGTGTGGTCGCAGGCGTTCCGCCCAGGTCGCAGCCTCAGCCAGCAGCTCCTCCATCTCGAAGCCCGGCTGTCCGTATGACCCGTGCAGGATGGCGTTGCGCTCGGGCAGGACCAGCGCCAGCCGCCGGCGCAGGGCAGCGGCGTCGAGCAGGTCCTCCATGCGCACGCCCGCGCGCCAGGCCCGGTCGGCGTAGGCAGGACCGATGCCGCGGCGGGTGGTGCCGATCTCGTTGCCACTGAGGTGAGCCTCAGCCGCTCCGTCGAGGGCGATGTGGTAGGGCATGATCACGTGCGCCGCACGGCTGACGCGGATGCGCGTGGTGTCGATGCCGCGCTGCGCGAGCATGTCCATCTCGCTGATGAGCGTGCGTGGGTTGACCACCACGCCGTTGCCGATGACGGGCGTGATGTGCTCGTGCAGGACGCCGCTCGGCACGAGGTGGAGCTTGAAGACCTCGTCACCGACGATGACCGTGTGGCCGGCGTTGTCACCGCCCTGGAAGCGCACGACCATCGAGACCGACTCGCTGAGCAGGTCGACGGCCTTGCCCTTGCCTTCGTCGCCCCACTGGAGGCCGACGATGACGCTGGCCGGCATCAGCGGGCCACCTTCCGCGCTGTGGGTACACCAGCCCCCCGGCTCCCCGTGTCGGGGTCATGGACACGTGCCGACGACCGTCCGGCGCGGACGGTCACACCGTTGCTGGTGATGACTCCTCTCCCTTGCGGCGGGCGGCGGCCCGCGGCGCGATCACCGATGCATGATAGCGGCCGTGACCCCGGCCGGAGTCACGGCCGTCTCCTGTCGCGGTTACGGATGCGTTGCGCCCGGGCTAGGCCTCCTTGGCCTCCTCCTCGGCCCGAAGGGCTTCGTCGGCTGCGTCTTCGGCGGCCTCGGCTGCTTCCTCGGCCATCTCCTCGACCTCGGCGAAGCGCGCCTCGAGGTTGGCCTGCAGTTCCTTGAAGCGCTCCTCGAGATGGGCGCCGAGCGCGTCGAAGTCACCCTGCTGGAGGTCGGCGCGGATGCGGTCGAACTCGGCCCGGATCTCCTGGCCGGACTTGCCCTGGCTCACGGACGCTGCTGCCGCGCCGATGGCGACGCCGGTGACGAGACCGATGATGAAACGGAACATGACCCCTCCTTTGCGGAACCCCGTGGACACTGCTCGACGGACCCCGGGGATCGTCCGCCCGATGCGCTGGACTTGTGACGGCGACGCCGTCTCCCAAGGATACTCGGGCACCGAACAAGACATGGCCGAACGACCGGCACCGGAGGGGAAGTCGATACCGTGGCCCGAGACCTCGATGTCGTTGCCTGTGACTGTCGGGGCACCTGCGCGACTCTCGCCCTCGAAGGTGAAGATGCCGGTCTCGCCGTCGCGGATGCGATTGCCCGCGATCAGCCCATCCGCCTGATCAAGGGCGATAGCCCGGTCATTCCCGACCAACTCGTTGTCAGTGATCGTCACGGAGCCACCAACCACGATGGCCGTCCATGTATGGCTGATGGTGTCGCCTTCGACAAGGAATTCGCTTGGAGCAGGGGCCATGTATGGGGTAAGGCAGGAGTCCGGTCATGGTCTCGCACCACGGAAGGACATCACCGGCCAGCGAGATCCCGCTGGGCCCGCCGAATCAGCTCCCGGTAGAAGCCCAAGGCGCCGGCCAGCTCCTCCACGCCCACTCGCTCGTCGGTGCCGTGCAGGCGCTGGCGCGCGTCGGCGTCCAGGCGCAAGGGCAGGAAGCGGTAGACGCACTCCGAGATCGCCTCGAAGTGACGAGCGTCGGTGCGTCCGAGCACGAGGTAGGGCGCGACGACGACGCCGGGGAAGCGCGCGGCGACGGTCTCCTCCAGGAGCGCGAAGGCGGGTCCGTCGGCAGGCGATGCGGCGGTGGGCTCCCGGCCCGACGTCCCCGGCTCGATCCCGCTGCGCACGCGCGTGTCGGCGACCGTCGCTCGCGCGTGGGCGATGACATCGTCCACCGACTCGCCGGGCAGGATGCGGAAGTTGACGACCGCACTGGCGCGCTCGGGCAGGACGTTGGACTTCGTACCACCGTGGATCATCGTCGCGGCGGTCGTCGTGCGGATCGCGGCATCGAGCGCCGGTCGGGTCGCCAGTGCACGCAGCACCAAGGGCTCGAGCACGTCGGCGTTGGCGAGCACCAGCCTGTGGCGGAGGGGCAGCTCGGGAGCGAGGGCCTCCAAGGTGGTGCGGGTCGGCCGGACCAGGCGCGCGGATGGGCGCCCGGTCTCCAGTCGGCGCACCGCCTCAGCCACGATGCCGACCGCGCTCTGGGGCGGCGGCATCGACGAGTGGCCGCCCGGCGCCTCGGCGATGAGCTCGAGGCTGACCGCTCCCTTCTCGGCCACCCCGATGAGCGCGACCGGACCAAGGCCCGGAATCGGCTACCGGCGATCATGCGGGTGGCGGATCCGCTGCCACCGGGCGCTATCGGCATGGGATGGTCAGTCCGAGCCAGGCACGACCGATATCCACCAGGCGGTCTGTGCCGACGGCCACGGTGATGTCGGCTATGAGACCGTCCGCAAGACTCTGGCCCGTGAGGCCACCAAAGCGGTCCCGAGGTGGCGCCAGGTCTCGACCGACCGACACCACCGTTGGCAGCCTGGCGTGAGCCCGGGCCAGGCGCAGCGGGACAACCGGGGTGCCCTGGGCACCCCCCGGTTGTCCCGCAACTGCCAGGGCGCTCAGCGACCTCCTCGGGACCGTGTAGCGGACAAGTCCATGCAGGAAGCGGACACGAGCGGGACATTGCAGCGGACATCACTGGCACGGTGGTGTCGGTCGCTGGCGGACACGAATCGGTCTGAGAGTCCGCCGGCTGAACCTGGTCGTCACCGCTGATGAACACGCCCTGTATCGGCTGTCGCCGCCTGATCCGCGTCGGCGGCCGATGGGCGCTGCTCGCGCTGCCAGTCGCCCGCTCGGCGCTATCGCTCGAGTCGGGCCTGGGCACGCGCCCGGGCCGCTGTCAGGGCCGGCGCGGTCTGCGCCCGTTGCGGTGCTGCCGACGGCCTGGAGGTGCACCACACGACGCCGCTATCGGTGGACCTGGCGGCGGGCATCACGGGTGGACTGGTGCCCCTGTGCGGTCCCTGCCACGACCGCGCGCATGGGAAGCGGCCGCGCGCCCTTCGGACTCCAAGCAGTCAGCAGGACGCCTGCGCTCGGCGGTCGAGCTGGCGACTGACGTGGAGGGCCTGCGGCTCGTCTTGGGGTCCGTCCTGGGCGACTGCTCCCGGGTTCGGGTCACCGACGACGGGAAGGCGGTGGGGTTGTGGCGGCGGTGAGGCCTACGCCAAGCGCACCGGCAACACGCTCACCAGCGTGGAGATCCAGACCCCCGTGATCTGCTGACCCAGCGTAGAACCGCACCACGACGGCCTGCTCCGAGAACCGGGTGGGCCGCTCGCTTCGGGCCGAACGCTTGCCTCCGGGGCTACAATTCGTAGCGGAACGGCGATGAGCGCGGTGCGCGTCAGCGGTCGGCCCCGCCGGGACGCGAAGGGGGCTCTTCCTCATGGGCGTGCGAACGAGGCGCATCGGCGCGATCCTGACGTGGACAGTCCTACCGGTGGCGCTGGCGGCAGCGACCGCCGCCCCGGTGGCCGCGAGACCGGCCTGTACCTACACCTTTCCCGACGGCGGCGGCACCTACACCGACGTGGTCAGGGCGGGCGATGTCATCTGTGGCGGTGTGGGGAACGACCTGGTACAGCACATGACCGGAGGCCTCTTCTTCGGCGGCCGCGGTGACGACTCCGTCTGGGTCAAGGAAGGCGGTCGCTTCTACGGCAACCTCGGTGCAGACGGGGTCGACGACCACGTCGGCGGCAGGTTCATCGGCGGCTTCGGCCAGGATCACGTCTCACACATCTACGGTGGCACCTTCGAGGGTGGCCCCGGCGCGGACCGCGTCCTGTATGTCTATGACGGCGGCACGTTCGACGGTGGCCTCGGCGACGACTTCATCGGAGAGAACATCAGGGCCGGTGGTCTCTTCGTCGGCGGCCCTGGCTCTGACTGGGCCCAGGATGTCGATGATGGCGGCACGTTCCGTGGCGGTCCCGGCGCGGACCGCGTCGTCGACGGCATGGACGGCACCTTCCGTGGTGGTCCCGGTGCTGATCATGCTAACTACGTCGACTGGTCCGCCACCTTCCACGGCGGTCGCGGCAAGGACTCGGTGGGGACGCTGTTCGGCCGCTTCCTCGGTGGCCCGGCCCCCGATAGCGCCACGTACCTGGCCTTCGGCGCCACGTTCGTCGGCGCTCGCGGCAACGACCGGGTGACCGGCCAGATGTGGGATGCCACGTTCCATGGCGGCGCGGGCATCGACTCGGCCGTGGTCTGCGCCAGCGGCAACACGCTCACGGGCGTGGAAAGGCAGACCTCGATCGGCTGCTGACCGGCGGCCCCCCCCGAGAGGCCCGTCCCGCCGGGGGCGGGCCTCTTCCTATGTGTCGAGCAGTACGCCCCCATCGGCGCGTCCTGCCCGCCCTCGCCGAACATCGCGAGCCGTCGCGCCTGTCGCAACAGCTTGTGGCTCACCACCGCTGCGGTGCGGGCTGAGTCTCGCGCTTGCCGCTGACCCAGTCGAGCCACTCCCGCGAGAAGCGTTGGGACTCGACGGCGCGACGGACGGCCGCTTCGTCTCGCGCGCGGTCGCGCCAGCGTTGGGTCGTCTCGTAGCGACACTCGCGGCATTGCCGATGGCGGCCACTCCCGACCAGGTCACGCTCCGATGCGATCACATGGCCGTTGCGGCAGCGGCCCCTGTCTAGCAGCGTTGGCGGAGCCATGCAACGAGCATACGGATACCCGGATCAGCTATGTCTGGACGCCTCTAGCGACGGTCTCCGGGAGGGCCCTGATCAAGAAACCGCGGCCTACTCCTCGGCGGGCAGGAACTCGATGGTCTCGGCGATGGAGTCGCTCCCGGTCCGACGCCGTCGCGCGTCGGTCAGTCCGTGTCTTGCTGAGCGGCCTCTCCTATCGCCGCCTGCAGGACGAGCAGGTCGGCCATCGCCGAGAGCGTGTCGGGGTGCTCTGGGCCGAGGACGCTGGCGCGCGTCTCGACGACCTGCCCGAGGAGGTCACGGGCTCCCGCGTGGTCGCCGAGGGCCGAGAGGGCCTCAGCCAGCCTGTTCATCGCCAGGAGCGTGTCCGGGTGCTCGGGGCCGAGAAAGTGGGTGCGCGTCTCGACGACCTGCTCCAGGAGGTCCCGGGCTCCCGCGTGGT
This sequence comes from uncultured Chloroflexia bacterium, assembly GCA_963716815.1. Taxonomy (GTDB): domain Bacteria; phylum Chloroflexota; class Limnocylindria; order Limnocylindrales; family CSP1-4; genus JAFMJV01. The sequence goes on along the minus strand of CAVQUM010000002.1, from coordinate 59,962 downwards.
CGCCGAGGGCTAAGAGGGTGAGGGCCAGGTTGTCCATCGCCCAGACCGTTGCGCGGTGCTCTGGGCCGAAGAGACGAGTGGTCGTCTCGACGACCTGCTCCCAGAGGTCACGGGCTCCCGCGTGGTCGCCGAGGGCCGAGAGGGTGAGGGCCAGGTTGTCCATCGCCGTTAGCGTGTCTGGGTGCTCGGGGCCGAGGACGCGGGTGCGCGCCTCGACGACCTGCCCCAGGAGGTCACGGGCTCCCGCGTGGTCGCCGAGGGCCGAGAGGTTGGCGGCCTCGACGTACATCGCTGTGAGCGTGTCAGGGTGCTCTGGGCCGAACGTCGCGGCGGGTGACGCCTCCTCGGCCGCGAGGGTGCCCGCTGGGACGAGCAGGAGCACGGCGATGACGCAAGTGGTGAGCAGATGGCGCATCGCGTTCTCCTCGTGTTTCCCCCATCATCCGCCCCCCGGTCAGCGGGTCAAGGGCCGGACGGCCCGCCTACCCCAGCTCCACCGCCATCTCGCTCGCGTACGGCTCGCCCAGGCTCCGCAGCGCGACCCTGACGGCCCCCTGCGGCGTGTCGCCCACGCCCACGTCCCGCGAGTCCTCGGCGAGGTCGGCGGTCGCCATGAAGCGGCCATCGCGCTCGTGGACGGTGACATCGACGTGGAACGTGAGGACGGGGTGGGTGAGACGGTGGTGGTGCACGGCCTGATGCTAGCCAGAGGCAGTCCTGGCGCAACCTGAGGCCGCTGATGCGTTTCGCCTCCTCGGTCGTGGTGCCGGCGCGCCCGCCTCGATCGACCTCGGCCTGGCGGACCCACTTGCGCAGCGACTCCGGGCCGATGCCCAGCTCGTCCGCGATGCGGGTGATCGTGCCGAAGCGCTCCTCGCCCCGGTCATACGAGTCCAGCACCATGCGGATGGCCCGCTGCTTCAGCTCGGGTGGGTACTTGCGCGGGAGCGGGCGCCCGGTGCTGCTGCTGTCCTTGTTTGCCATGACTCCATGTTCCTCCAACTGCTGGAGTCTCCATCGAAGTCAGGGCGGTTCAAGGTGCCTCGGCCCGCATCAGGAGGTCAGCCATAGACGGGTCCAGCGCCGACGCCAGTCGCTCGATGTTGATGAGCGCCACGTTGCGGTCGCCGTGGCATCCCAGCGCCTCAACTCTGGGTGCCATACAAGCGTCTCCTCACCCGGTCGTCCTTCCGCGTCACGGGTTGGCGTCGATTGGCTGGTTCACGGAGATGACCATCAGCCCTTGCCCAGCCTCCACGGCCACCGGAGAGTCAAAGCCGGAGGTGGCCGATGCGCATGTTTCGCCATTGGACGACCCTGCGACGGGCGCTGCTGGTGTCGTCGGCCTTGGCCGCGCTCGTCATGCTGTCCGGCTGTGACCTACCCGATGAGCCATCGCGGTCCGGGCCGTCGGTCATCACCTTCGACGGCATCTATCTCGGCTCGAAGGACTCGGTGGGCACGGAGTACCCCGAGGTCAGGTGCCTCGGTGATGGTCGCCCCCACACCATCGTCCCCAAGGACCGCAGCCTCGGTGCCTATCAGGGGGACTGGCGACCCTATGGGCGCTGGGACGAGCCGCAGGTCCGCATGCGGCTGGAGTTGAGCGACCCGGGGCTCGACGCGCCGCGCATCGAGTTCTCCATCGGGGATGCCGTCTATCGCTCGGACAGGTCCACCGCGCTACGGGTGAACACCGGCTGGGATGGTGACGCCATCTTCGAGCGCGTCCCCCTCGTGAGCGGCACGCCCTACGCGGGGCTCCGTCTCCTGCGACGGCTCTCCGTCGACTGGGACTGCTGGGTGAAGGACTGAACGTCGCAGGCCAGCCTCAGCATCGCCTGTGACGCCGAAAGCGCCACGGTGAGACGCGACGCTACCCCCGATGGGCTTTGATGACTCCTCCCGCCAACGGTCGGCTTCAGTGTCCGTTGTAGCCGTAACACCCATCTCGGTTGGGCAAGTAGGTACGCTTGCCTGAGTCGATGAAACAGAGGACGACGATGGCGACCGGCAAGATATTCCTGAGAGAGGGCAACAACCTCGTCGAGATGAACGAGGAGTGAACCGTACTGACTTCGATGGAGACTCCAGCAGTTGGAGGAACATGGAGTCATGCCAGAGAACACCGGCAGCGATGGCGGGCGCACCAGCCCGCGCCAGTACCCACCCGAACTGAAGCAACGCGCGACGCGGATGGTCCTCGAGTCGCTCGACCGGGGCAGCGAACGACAGGGCCTCGTGACCCGCATCGCCCGCCAGCTCGATATCGGTCCCGAGTCGCTGCGCAAGTGGGTCCGCCAGGCCGAGATCGACCGCGGCGCCCGGGCCGGCACCACCAGTGAGGAAGCCCAGCGCATCGCCGAGCTGGAGCGGGAGAACCGGGAGCTGCGGCGGGCCAACGAGATCCTGAAGTCGGCCTCGGCTGTCTTCGCGGCGGAGCTCGACCGCCCACAGCGACGATGACGAGGTTCATCGATCAGCACCGTGACACCTTCGGGGTCGAGCCGATCTGCCAGGTCCTGGAGATCGCCCCATCCACCTACTACGCAGCGAAGTCCCGTCCAGCCTCGGCGCGGGCGGTCAGGGATGCGGAGTTGAAGCCCAGCATCAGCCGCGTCCACGCCGGCAACTTCGCGGTCTATGGTGCGCGCAAGGTCTGGCGCCAGCTCTGTCGCGAGGGCGTCGAGGTCGGCCGTGACCGGGTGGCCCGCCTCATGGGCGAGTTCGGCCTCTGCGGTGTCACCCGCACGAAGCGAGTGCGCACCACGACACCGGCACCCGAGAGCCAGCGACCAGCCGACCTCGTCGAGCGGGTCTTCACGGCATCCGCACCCGATCATCTCTGGGTGGGCGGGCTGGGGAATCGTGACGCAGGCAGCCGAGGCCGCCCGAGGTCGCTACTCGGCGGACGGCTCCACCGGGTCCGGCACCGGGGGCATCTCGCCCTCGAAGATCTGGCCCTCGCAGCCGTCGGATGTGCACTGGAGGACGGCGATGAGCCCCTCGTAGGCGCCCTCACCGACATAGACGTCCCAGCCGACGCCACGCCCGTCCACGTATTGCATCGTCCTGGCGCCACCAGTCCAGGCACCGACGGAATCCTCAAGCCGACAGGTGGTCATGCCCAAGAAGGCCGGGCTGGGCCCGCCGGGAAACTCGTTGAAGTTCATGACGCTCCGCTTCACCGCCGGCAGCCGTGGGTCACTCCACTCGTAGGTCTCGGTGATCCGCATGCCCTCTCCGCTGTAAGGGCTCGTCCACTGCAGCTGCGAGTCATCCCAGACAGAATCGGTGACCGTGCCGGTGACGTGGGTGACGGCCGCGTCCTCATCGGATTCGTCCTGCGCCATCACCACGCCACCCAGACCGCCGAGCAGCACCAGGATGATCGTCCCGACCAGGGACAGCCGCAACACACGCATGACCCTTCCCCCCTATCGATGCGCGGGTCGGGTTCGCCAGTGGCTCGGAGCGACTCAGGCGGCCAACGTACGCGAGTCGGACTTCACGGCCTCCCGCTACCGATGATTCTCCGCCGCGTGTCTACGGGTCCATCTTCGACGCCCGCTACCGGGTCCCATGACCGACCACGACGCCGACCCTCGTGCGGGTCGACCGGTTGTACGCAACTAGACGTCAAACCCAGGTGACCACGGCGTGGTACTCGGTGTACTCCTCGCCCTTGCGGTACTCGTTGGTGGCCACGCTGAAGTTGGTCACTGGCGAGGTTTGCCGAACGCCGTCCGCTAGGTAGCGGCGTCAGCCAATCGACCGAAGACCTACTCGGTCGCCGCCTCCTCGTGCGCCAGTAGCAGCGAGATCAGGAAGTCCTCGGTCTCGGTTCCAGGCCCTTCAGGTAGCTCCGCTCCACCGCTCAGCTCCCGACCTTTCGCGGTGAGCTTCAGTCTCTCCTTCCCGGGCTTGCCCACGATCTTGATGTAGCCCTCTGCTGGCAGCATCGAAATGGCCCTTATCAGTCGGTCGTTGCGCACTGCGTCCGGCTGGCCTGCAGTGATGGCACATTGGTACGCGTCCTGGCCTGTGTCCGAGAAGTCCTTCATGCCAGCGCCAACAAGCTTGTCCGCGCCCTTGATACCGTCTCCGTAGGCGCGAAGGGCGGGTACTAGCTCTTGGAGCGTCGCATATCTGTCCAGCGAGCACGCGTCGGGCGTGGTGGCGAGCAAGAGCGCCTCGAGTCTTTCGGCCATCTGGACAGCCAGCGACTTGGCTCGACGGGCGTCCTTCTTCTTGTTGAGCTTCAGCTGACGCCCAGTCCTAGGATCGAACGGCCTCCAGGCCCCGGACCTGACGGCGAACTCGTTCCCTCTGGTGATGGCCGAGACGCTGCTGGAGAACTCCAACATCGTGACGCTTGGCTCCGGAACCGGCGGGCTTTCGTCGATGACGGCTTCGGGCGAGGAGCTGGGGGCCACGCTGGCCGAGGCCATCGGTTCCGGGTTCAGCGTCGGCTGAGCGGATGGCTCCGCCGTCTGTCCGGCCGCTGTGGGCGCAGCCAGAGCCATCAGAAGCCCGAGGACAATCAGTGACCGAGCACGCATGATCCCTCCTGCACGCTACCGCTCCACATGCTACCGCCGAGCACGCCGCGTCTGTCAGGTGAAGTGACGGACGACTCTCGGGCCTTGGTGCACACCGGCGACGTTGGTCACCGACGAGCTTTGCCCAATGCTGGTGCCGGCTAGCTACGAGGAGAATCGGGCGGAGCCGACGCCTCGGCCGAGCTACTATTGGGGGAGCTCGTAAGGCAGTATCGGATGACCACGCGCGATCAGCTCGCACGCTTGCCAGGAGGTCCTCGAGGCTACCGCGCAACGCCTTGACATTAGCGATCTGATGGAGGTGGCAGATGCAGGCGGGGATCACGATCCTCAGCGGACTCGAAGGGGAGTACGAAGGCTGGGAGCCGGGCAGGGCCTGGTCCCGAGCGGTCGCGATGGGGGAGGTGGCCGAGCGACTCGGCTTCGCCTACGCCTGGGTGCCGGACCACCTGCGAGTCGTACACGGACCTGACCACGCCCCGACCTTCGAGGCCTTCACCCTGCTCTCGGCGATCGCTGCGCGCACCACGCGCATCCGCCTGGGCCCAGGCGTCGCGTGTGCCGGGTTTCGTAACCCGGCAATGCTGGTGAAGATGGCCATGACCCTCGATGTCGCCTCCGGCGGCCGTGTCGACCTGGCCCTCGGCGCCGGGTGGCTTGAGGTCGAGTGGCGCTCCTACGGCTACGACTTCCCCGCTACGCGTGAGCGGCTTGTGCAGCTGGAGGAGACCCTCGAGGTGGCCACGCGCATGCTCCAGCCGGGGCGCGCGACCTGGCACGGCGCTCGGTACCGCGTCGAGGATGTCGTGGCCGAGCCCAAGGGACTCCAGCAGCCCCGCATCCCCCTCATCGTCGGTGGCAACGGTCAGAAGGTGACGTGGCGCCTGGCAGCCAGGTTCGCCGACGAACTCAACCTGAATGGACCCACCGTCGGCGAGATCCGTGACTGGCTCCCTGTCATCCGCCAGCGCTGCGAGGAGGCGGACCGTGATCCCTCCACCCTCCCGCTATCGGCCGAGATCTGGTGGCATGGCGACACCGGCGCGGCTCGCGTCGAGCGGCTGCAGGAGATCGCCGAGCTGGGCCTGGCGCGGATCCATTCACATCTTCGCGAGGCTGCCGACTCTGACGAGCCGCTGATCTCCTTCGCGGAGGACTGCCGGGCTGCGGGGCTCGAACTCCACCCCTGACCCTATTACGCAGTACTCGGCGTACTCCTCTCCCCTGTGGGACCTATTCGTGGCTCTCACAGACGTTGGTCACTGGCGAGGTTTGCCCAGTTTCTCCTGCGGCAGGAACTCGAAGGTTTCGGCGACGGAGAGCCAGCGGTCCTCGGGTGAGCTCGCGGAACCGCAGATCAAGGCGCCCCAGCGCTCACCGTCAGTGACGAGGTAGTCACGCGAATGCCAACCATCACGATAAGCCGTATCGATGGCAACGGCACGACCGGCCGGGAGGTCGAGAAGCTCCTTCTCGACCGCGAGGGCACCGACGGCGTGACCCGCGCCCATGACGTGTCCTTGTGCCTCCTCGCTGGTGTACTCCCAGAGGTCGCAGTTCTGGTAGGTCGGCTCGTCGGGCAGCAACGCGCGGACACTCAGGAGGAGGCCCGCCGCAAGACGAGCGGCGTGGTGCTCCTGGACATCGTCGTAGGCCCGTGGGTCATACCAGTCCTCGGGTTCGAGCCCCTCGGCATCTTCGACCTGCCAGCCGTACGGCAGGGTGACGGCGAGGCCGGCCTCGAGGTGCTCGACGCGCCGTGGTGCGGGCTCGGCCGCATCTGCGGGCAGGAACTCGAACGACTCGGCGATCGCCAGCCAGCGGTCCTCTGGCGGGCGGTCTTCAGTGCTGCATCCCAACCGGAACCATCTCGTCCCCTCCATGTAGAAGTAGTCGCTTGCCTTCGTTCCGCTGGCCCACAGCACGTCGGCCCGAAGAACCTGCCCTGGTGGCAACTCGAGGTACGTGGTGCGCACGTCCCAGGCCCAGTCCGAGTCGTCCTTCCAATCCCGGGCGTCAGATGGGACATGGGCCAGTCAGGTCCAGGCAGGCGGCTCCATTGCGGAGTCGGTGATGTCGTAGAGGACGCAGAACTGGAAGGCGAACGGTGACCGGGTCCGAGCCAGGAGCAGGCCACCGTCCGCGAGCAGCGCCGAGGTCCGGGCGGCCTACACGGGCACCGAACAAGACATGGCCGAACGGCCGGCGCCGGAGGGGAGCACAGCGCCGGCCGTTCGGGGAGGGAGGAGGCAGGGGTCAGGCGGCGACGGCCTCCGCTTCGGTCTCGGCCGACTCGGCGGGGTCGTTCGCGTCGGCAGCTTCGGCGAGGTCGTCACCGTCGAGCGGGTCGAGGCCCATGACCTCGGCCTGGGTCTCCAGCGCCTGGGCCGCGGCCTCGGCGGCGTAGTCCTTCTTGCGCCGGCCCGAGAGCATCTCCACCGAGCTGGCCACGATCTCGGTGCGGTAGTGCATGAGCTTGCGCTCGTCCTCCCAGCGGCGCGTCTGCAGGCGCCCCTCGAGCGAGACCATCTGACCCTTGCCCAGGAACTGGCCGCAGATCTCCGCGAGGCGCTCCCAGGTGACCACGGCGTGGTACTCGGTGTACTCCTCGCCCTTGCGGTACTCGTTGGTGGCCACGCTGAAGTTGGTGACGGTCTTGCCGCTCGGCAGCGAGCGCGTCTCGGGATCGCGCGTGAGCCGCCCGGTGAGCAGGACTCGGTTCATGAGGACCTCCCTTGCCGGACGATCACACACAGCGTCCGGCCATCGACACGGCGGCGGGTATCGACTTCGGCGGGTCCTCGGCGGTGGATGGCGCCACCCTAGCGACGTCCGCTTATGCGCCGCTTGCCGGTGACTTGGCCGTGCCTTGCGCGAGCTCGCACCGGTCGAGACGCACACAGTCGCCTACGGCCGCCGGCGCTGGTCCCCTCCGAACAGGCACTCCGGCTCTTGGCCCAACGGCCAGGTCGGGTAGAGTATCTGTACGATCCGAATCCGGTTCGGGATTCCTTGCCGTGACAAGGGGAGCCGTGTGACCGACCTGGACATGACGAGATCGGGGGATTTGCGGCTGCGCAACGAGCGTTTGCTGCTGCTCGGTCTCACCTGCTATGCGCTGCTCATCAGCGCCCTCATCTTCCAGAACCAAGCCGCCATCACGCCCGACGTGCTCGTCGTCGCGGTCGCGCTGGGCGGCGTGCTGATGCTGCGCGGTCGCACCTGGCTCTCGGACTGGACCCCCATCGTGGCCTTGCTGCTGGCCTACGAGCTGATGCGCGGCCTCGCCGACGACGCCGGCTTCCCGCTGCAGATGGCCTCGCTCATCGACGCCGAGCGCATGCTCGCCTTTGGTGCGCTGCCGACACAGGTGTTGCAGGAGGCCATCCGCCCGGTGGCGGGCATCGACTGGGTGGCGCTCCTCTCGACGGGCGTGTACATGTTCCACTTCCTCATCCCCATCCTCACCGGCGTGTTGCTGTGGGCCTGGCGTCGCGATCAGTTCCACGACTTCATGGCCGCGCTCATCGTGCTCAGCATGGCCGCGTTCACGACGTACCTGCTGATGCCGGCCGCTCCTCCCTGGTACGCGGCCGAGGCGGGGCTGCTGAACGGCGCCGATGGCCTCCCCCTCATCGCCTACCTCAAGCCCGAAACATTCGCGGACGTCGGGGCTGCGCTGGGGCTGGACGGCAACCAGGTCTATGACACGGTCTTCTACGCGGCCGGCCCCAACGACGTGGCCGCCTGGCCGTCGTTGCACGTGGCCTACCCCTTCCTGGCCTTCCTCGTCCTGCGGCGCGCCTTCGGTCGGCGTGCCTGGATCGTGGCCGGCTACGCGCTGGTGGTGGCCTTCTCGGTGGTCTACACCGGTGACCACTGGGTCCACGATTGCATCGCCGGCGCGGCCTTCGCCTATCTCGCCTACTACGTCGTGGTGCACACGCCGCCGGCGGTCCGCGAGTGGTTCGACGGCATGTTCATGCCAGGGTCCCGCGAGCCGGTCCCGGCCAGGTCGCAGCTCAGCGAGGTCGACTGAGCGTCGACCCCTCGGCGCCGACGGTCTGCGGTGCCAGAATGGCGCGCATGACACCGCGACGCTCGTGGCTGCCGCTGCTCCTGGCACTGTCCCTGGTGCTGGCCGCGAGCGGCGTGGTGGCGCAGACGCCAAGTGCCGCGCCATCGGCTGCGGCCTCCACCTCCCCTGCCCTCGCTGTGCCCGTGCCTTCAGCCGAGGCCTCGGAGGGACCGGAGGATGACCTCGTGGCCGAGCTCATGGGCTCGATGTCGCGCCGCGAGAAGGTCGGCCAGCTCTTCATGAGTCGGGTCTACGGATCGCGTGCGGCCAGCCCGGCGCCAGGCGCACGGCGCAACAACGAGGCCTACCTCGGCGTCAGTGACGCGAGTGAGCTGTTCGAGCGCTTCCCCGTCGGCTCGATCGTCTACTTCGGCTACACGGGCAACCTGCAGAACCCAGCTCAGATCGCTCGCCTCTCCAACGACATCCAGCAGGCGGCGCTCGACGCGGGGACCGTGCCCGTGCTCATCAGCACCGACCAGGAGCACGGCCTCATCGAACGCCTCGGTCCGCCGGCCACGCGCTTCCCGGGGGGCATGGCCCTCGGCGCTACGCGCGACGAGGAGCTCGCGCGCGAGGCCGCGCGGGTCACCGGCGAGGAACTCCGCGCGGTCGGCATCAACCAGGACCTCGCGCCCGTGGCCGACGTCAACAGCGACCCCGCCAACCCCGTCATCGGCGTGCGCGCATTCGGCTCGCAGCCACGCCTGGTGGCCAACATGACCAAGGCACAGGTCGCCGGTTTCGCCGAGGGGGGCGTGGCGGCCACGGTGAAGCACTTCCCCGGCCACGGCGACACCGCGGTCGACAGCCACGTGGGCCTGCCCACCATCGACCACGACCGCCAGACCTGGTGGGCCGTGGACGCGCCGCCGTTCGAGGCCGCGATCGAGGCCGGCGCCGACGTCATCATGACGGCCCACGTGCGGGTCCCGGCGCTCGATCCCAGTGGCCGGCCGGCAACACTGTCGAGGCCGATCCTGAGCGGGATCCTGCGCGAGCAGATGGGCTTCGAGGGCGTCATCACCACCGACTCGCTGACGATGGCGGCGATCCGGGAGCGATACGGCGACGAGCGCGCGCCGGTGCTGGCGCTCAAGGCCGGCGCGGACATCCTGGCCGACCCGCCCGACCTGCCCGTGGCGTTCCGCGCCGTCCTGACTGCGCTGGACGAGGGTGAGCTGAGCGAGGGACGGATCGACCGCTCGGTCGAACGCGTGTTGCGCCTGAAAGAACGCCTGGGACTGCTCGACGACCCCTTCGTCGAGGTCAGCGAGGTCGGAGCTCGCCTGGGCCGGCCGGAGAGCAGGGCTGTGGCCCGATCCGTAGGTGACGCGGCGGTGACGGTTATGCGCGACCGCGAGGGTCGGCTGCCGCTGAGGCCACGCTGGAGCGTCCTGCTCACGGGACCGCGGCCGGAGGGTGCGCAAGCCCTCGCGAGAAGCTTGCTCGAGTCCGGGCACCCGACCACCACGGCCTGGACCGACCTTGATCCGAGCGCACGCCAGATCGCACGAACGCTGCGGAAGGTCCGCGCGAACGACGTCACCGTCGTGCTCACGCGGGGGCTCGGCGCGAACCCCGGGCAGCGGGCCCTGGTACGACGAGCACTTGGCACCGGCCGGCAGGTCATCGTGGTCTACTCCGGCTCGCCCTACGAGGCGACCTGGTTCCCGGGGGTGGCGACACAACTGGCGACCTATGCGGATGTGCCGGTCTCGATGCGCGGCCTCGCTCGCGTGCTCGACGGGGTCGCGCCGGCCAGGGGCAAGCTGCCCGTGCGCATCCCCAGGGCGGGGGGCTCCGGCACGCTCTACCCCTTGGGACACGGCCTGACGCGATGAGACCACCGATCGCATGAGCACGCTGCCGCCGGCGCTGGAACGCTGGCTCGGCGCCGCCGGCCAACCGGCGAGGCCGTTCGCCACCGCCGTCCTCGAGGGACGCGCCCGTTTCCGCCGCGAGGGCAAGGGCTGGTGGCCGCCGATCGAGGCGGTCATGTGGCACGAGCTGGGGCGCGGACACGTGGCCGACCTGCGCGTGGGCCTTGGGCCCCTGACGTTCGTGCGCGGCATGGACGGCTACGTCGACGGCACCGGCTTCAGTCGCATCAGCCACACGCTCGACATGGGCCCGGAGATCGACCAGTCGGCCGCGCTCTTCATGTGGGCCGAGGCCATCCTCTTCCCGGCTGCCTGGCGGGGCCGCGACGACATCGACTGGGCGGCCATCGATGACGACACCGCCGATGTGGCCCTGCCCCTGGGTGCGCCGATCGAGGCGGTCATGTGGCACGAGCTGGGGCGCGGACACGTGGCCGACCTGCGCGTGGGCCTTGGGCCCCTCACGTTCGTGCGCGGCATGGACGGCTACCTCGACGGCACCGGCTTCAGCCGCATCAGCCACACGCTCGACATGGGCCCGGAGATCGACCAGTCGTCGGCGCTCTTCATGTGGGCCGAGGCCATCCTCTTCCGGGCCGCCTGGCAGGGCCGCGACGACATGGACTGGGCGGCCATCGATGACGACACCTCGGATGTGGCCCTGCCCCTGGGTGAGGCACGCATGCCCGCGCGCGTGACCTTCGACCCCGTCAACGTTTTGCCGCTGCGCTTCAGTGCCGAGCGCTACAAGGGCCCGGGCACGCGACCGGTCGAGTGGGTCGTGGAGTATGCCGGCTGGAAGCCGACCGCCGACGGCGTGCTGCTCCCGGGCGTGGCCACCGTCACCTGGTCCGACGAGCCGGGTCCGTGGTTCCGCATGTGGATCGAGCGGGCCAACCCCGGCGCCGACGTCTCGAGCGCGATGGCGCGCGGGCGGACCCTGCTGGCCCAAGCCGCAGCCGACCCCACTCGCCGGCCGCGCTGACTCTGCGCACTGCCCCGGCTGCAGCCGAGCGGTAGCATGGCGGGCGTATTCTGTGGGCAGCGCCCCGGGCACGGTGAGCGGGATGATGGTCAAGCCGCAGCAGACGCCCGACACCGGCCTCCCCCGATGGGAAGGAGGTGCCTGATGCGCGCTGGAACGATCCGAGTCCTCACCGCCGCCGTCGTGCTGGTCTCGCTGATGCTTGCGGCCGCGCCCGTCTCGGTCGCTGCGGCCAAGCCGGCGGTGTACGAGATCACCATCGTCAACCTCACGCCGGGCCAGCCGTTGGGCCCACACCTGATCGGTGTGGCCAACTCGAAGAAGGGTGTCATCGTCAAGAACGGCAAGCCCGCCTCGGCAGGGCTGGCCACGCTCACGGCCACGGACTACCTCGGCGACCTCTACGTGGCCGTCGATGAGAGCAAGCACTTCGACACCCAGGCCGGTCGTTTCGAGCCGGCGGTCGCGGGAGGCGTCGCGGGTGCGGCCGTCCATCCCTCGTGGGTGCGAGAGTCCATGGGACCCTGGGACCCGGGCTCGGGCTTCTTCGCCACGGTCGTCTCACGCCTGCCTTGCACCAACGACGGGTTCGCTGCCAGCAAGCTCATCAAGCTACCCCGCAAGATCGGCCAGGTCTCGGTCGCCGAGCTCTACGCCTTCGATGCCGGGACCGAGCAGAACAGCGAACGGTTCGTCGACCTCAGTCCCAACTGCGAGTACTGGCTCGCGGGCGAGGAGGGCGAGCCTCCGGCACCTGCGGTGGCCCAACCCGAGCTGCCCGGCGAAGGAGCGGTGGGCCCGCACCCGGGCATCGCCGGCACGGGTGACCTCGACCCCGAGATGCATGGCTGGGACGGGCCGGTGGGTCTGGTCATGGTCAAGGCGGTCAAGCCGTAGCGCCCGACTATCGATCCTCGTCGGTCGAGAAGAGCTCGCGTCTGGGCAGGCCGCTCTCCTCGGCCACCATCTTCGCCGCGGTCGAACGCTTGAGGCCCCCAGCGACCAGCCTCGCCACGCGCTCGCGGCCGGTGCGCAGGTCGATCGCCGCGGCCGCAGCCTCGTCCGCACCCGCGACCACGATGACGACCTCGCCCCTCACGGGCCGCTCCCTTGCCGCCGCGGTCAGCTCCGCGAGCGTGCCGCGGCGGAACTCCTCGTGCAGCTTGGTCAGCTCTCGCGCCACGACCGCGCGTCGTTGGGCACCGCAGGCAGCAGCCAGGTCGTGGAGGGTGGCCGCGGTGCGCCCGTGGGCCTCGTAGAGCACGGTGGCGCGGTCGTCGGCAGCGATGCGCGCGAGTCGATCCGCGCGCTCGCGGCCCTTGCGCGGCAGGAAGCCCTCGAAGCCCCAGCGCGGGGCCGGCAGCGCGCTGGCCACGAGCGCCGCCAGCACGGCGGAAGCACCGGGGATCGGCACCACCGTCCCGCCGGCCGCGGCCCAGGCGCCGACCAGTACCTCACCGGGGTCGCTCACCAGCGGCGTCCCGGCGTCGGTCACGAGGGCCACGTCGTCACCCGCCTCGAGCCGCCCGACCAGCTCGGCGGTGCGGCGGTCGTCGCTATGAGCGTGATAGCTGAGCAGCGGCGTCTCGATCTCGAAGCGCGACCACAGCACTCGCGTCACGCGCGTGTCCTCGGCCGCTACCACCGCCACCGAGCGCAGCACCTCGAGTGCGCGCAGCGTGATGTCGCCGAGGTTGCCGATGGGCGTGGCCACCACGTAGAGCGTGCCGCGGCCGCCCTCCGCCGCCATCACTAGGTACGCGCCGAGCCCGGACGCCGGCGCGGGTAGAGGTAGTCGATGCCGGCCGTGCGCGGACCGATCTTGGCGATGGGCGGCACCTGTCGCTTGAACTCCGAGCCCGCGACCATGCGGTCGACGCGCTCCACGGTCTCCTGCCCGAAGCCTTCGGCCACGACCTCGTCGGGTGACAGCCGGCGATCGACCAGACGGAAGAGGATGCGGTCGATCTCGGCGTAGGAGAACCCGACCTCGTCCTCGTCGGTCTGGCCGGGCCAGAGGTCGGCCGAGGGCGCCTTGGTGACGATGGCCTCGGGCACACCGATGGCGACCGAGAGCTGGCGCACCTGCGACTTGTAGAGGTCGCCGATGGGGTTGAAGGCGCTGGCGCTATCGCCCCACAGCGTGGAGTAGCCGATGAGCAGCTCGGTCTTGTTGCCGGTGCCGATGACCAGGCCGCCCCAGGTCACCGAGTGGTCGTAGAGCACCATCATCCGCGCGCGCGCCATGAAGTTGCCCCGGCGCAGCGGCGCGGCATCCTCCCGCCCGTCCTCGAAGTAGCCGTCCACGATGGCGCTGATGTCGACCAGCTCGCTGGGGCAGCCCAGGTCCGCCACCGCGGTCTCGGCATCGCCGCGCGACTCGGGCGAAGAGGTCTTGTAGGGCATCAGCACCGCGAGCACGTTCTGGGGGCCGATGGCCTCGGCCGCGAGGTACGCCACCAGGGCCGAGTCGATGCCGCCCGAGAGCCCCAGCAGGACCTTGCCGAAGCCGGCCTGGTCGAGCTGGGCCCGGATGAACTCGCCGATGATGCGCCGCGCAGCGGCCGTGTCGATGATGAGCTCGTCGGGCAGCTCGAAGGCAGGCGTCGCGGGGCTGGCCACGGTCACGGTCGCTTGGCGCTGCGGGCGTTGCGCTCGAGGCGCTCGCCGATGATCTGGTCGAGCTGGCGGACGACCACCTCCGGCCGTTCGTCCCGCAGCAGTGGCGGAGGCGATGCGCTCGCGCCGCAGCTCTGCCGGGCGGATGTGCGTCACGTACAGCCCCTCCTCGTGCGTGGGCGCGCGGAAGACGCTGTCGCCGTCGGGCGCGACCACCTCCGAACCGCCCCAGAAGGTGATCGACTCGTCCACGCCCACGCGATTGACGAAGATGACGTAGCTGGTGGTCAGCTGGGCGTACGTGCGGTTGAGCGAGCGCCACGACTCGGCCGTGCCCAGGCCCAGCTCGTTGATCGCGGCCACGTCGCGACCGGGTGAGGAGGACACGTTGATGAGCACCTGCGCGCCGTCGAGCGCCAGCAGCTGCGGCGTGGCCAGGTGCCAGAAGTCCTCGCACACGCTGATGCCCAGGCGCAGGCCCAGCCGCTCCGAGCTGGCCGCACGGATGGTGGAGCCGGCCGCGAAGAAGCGGCGCTCGTCGAAGAGCCCGTAGGTAGGCAGGAAGACCTTGCGGTGGACGTGGCGGATCGAGCGGTTCTCGAGCAGGGCGGCACTGATGAAGAGCTTGTGGTCGGACGACTCCTCCACGAACGAGACCACCGCGCTCATGTCACCGACCGCCGCCGCCAGCTCCAGCAGGCGCGGGTCGTCGCGGCGCATGGCCACCTCGGCGTTGAGGTCCTGCAGCAGGTAGCCGGTCAGGCCCAGCTCGGGGAAGACGACGAGGTCGGCCTCGTGCTCGCGCGCCTCGGCGATGAGCTCGTGATGTCGCGCGAGGTTGGCCTCCAGCGCACCGAGGCGCGGGGCGATCTGGGCGAGGGCGATGCGCAGCGACTCCATGGGCAGAGTGTAGGCGGCGAGACGCGTCGGGGTCGCGTCCGCTCAGTAGGTCTCGACCCGAACGGGCGTGAGCGCGAAGTCCCTGACATTGCGCGTCAGCACGGCCGCGTCGGCGTCGTGGGCGGCTGCCGCGATGAGCGCGTCGGCCAAGCTCAGGTGGCGCCCACGGCTGCGTGCCACCTCGCGCCAACTCCCTGCCACCAGCGCGGTCTCAGGGCCCGGCTGGATGAACTCGAGTCGGCTCGAGCAGCCGCTCGAACCGCTCGACGGTCTCGCCATGAAGTCCAGCGCGCACCTCGCACACGACGACCTCGTTGATCAGCGGATCGTCTCCGATCTCATACATGCGAGCCTGCCGGGCGACGGCCGCCGGGAGGCCGTTCATCAGGTCGATGACGAACGCCGAGTCGAGCATCAGCCTCACTCCTCGTCCACCTCCGTCGAGGTCTCCTCGGCTCGCATCATGCGCACCCATTCGACGACGTCCTCCGAGGTCCGCCAGTACGGATAGTCCTCGGGGTCAAGCGAGCCTGCGACCTCCTCGGCGACGATGCGGAACTGCTCTCGCTTGACGGCTCGACGGAGCGCCTCTTCCGCGAACGCGCTTCGCTTGCGTGGGCCAGCGACCTTGTCGAGGTCAGCCACGAGCTCCTCCGGCAGGCTCAGGTTCACGGGGATGCGCTTGGGCTCGAGCCGCGGTTCGGATGTTCGGTCGATCGGGCGGGGAACCATCTTGGTGCGTACGAGCCATGCGCATAGATTTGCGCATAGCTTCACGCACGTCAAGCCGAACCACGGCTCGGGGCGTGACGGTGGCCAGCACACGGTGCTAGGCTTCCCCGTACGCCGCGAAGGGCGCGAGCACTGAATCGTGTTGCGCACCCGCGGGTCGGCTGTTGAGGAGGACAGCTGGTGAACTCAGTACACCGCTGCTGGTGGCTGAGTGACCCTGCGCCCTGCCGGGAGTGCCGCCCGCCCACAGTCGCGGTGAGCAAGAGGAGACGAGATGACCCGACGACCCAATTGGTTGTCTGCGGCCGCCGTCGGTGGCGCGATCGCCCTGATGTCGGTGTCCGCAGCGCCGGTCTTCGCCCAGGCAGCACCTGAGCTGCCGTCGGAGGGCGGCTACGCCCTGTACCCCGACTACGCCGAAGTCGAGTGCGGCGCGGCGATGGATGGCGTGACCATCGATCCGGAGACCGGCGAAGAGAAGGTCCAGTCCTACCCACATAGCTTCAACGGATTGCCCTATAGCGGCCAGATCAAGTCCGTCGAGGCGGTCGACGACGGCACCGTCGTCTTCACCCTCTGCAATCCGGATGGATCGTTCCTGCCCAAGGTCGCGTTCTCTGCATTCGCCATCAACGATGCCGACTACCTGATCGCCCACGGCCCTGACGGCAGCATCGTCGAGAACCCGAATGGGACCGGCCCGTACATGCTCGACGAGTGGCGCCGCGGCCAGGAGATCATCTTCAAGGCCAACCCCAACTACTGGGGTGACGCTCCCATCTCCGAGACCGCCGTGCTTCGCTGGTCATCTGAGCCGGGCCAGAAGTACATCGAGCTCTCGAGCCGCAACGTCGATGGCGTGGACAACCCCGGTCCGGACGACCTCGAAGGCATCGAGGCCGACGAGAGCTTCGTGCTCAAGCCCCGGGATGGCCAGAACGTCCTGTACATGGGCATGAACAACACGTACGAGCCCTTCAGCAACGAGAAGGTCCGCCAGGCCATCGCCCATGGCATCGACAAGCAGCGGCTGGTCGACTCGTTCTATCCTGCCGGCTCGTCAGTAGCCGACTACTTCACCCCCTGCGCCTACGACTACGCGTGTGAGGGGGAGCCGTTCTGGCCCTTCGACCCAGAGACCGGTAAGGCCCTCCTCGAAGAGGGCATGGCGGAGCTGGGCATCGAGGAGTTCCCCGAGATCCAGATCCACATCCGCGACGTCGACCGGCCCTACATCCCATTGACTGCACAGGTCGCGGTCGACATCCAGGACCAGCTGGCCAACAACCTGGGCATCACCGCCACCATCGATACGCGGGAGTCCACGGCCTTCATCGACGCTTCGGACAACGGCGAGCTGCCGGGCATCCACCTGCTGGGCTGGAACGCCGACTACCCCGACCCGACCAACTTCCTTGACTATCACTTCGGCCCCGGTGCCACGGCCCAGTTCGGCGAGGGCTGGCCGGACATCTGGGAGGCGCTGGCTCGTGGAGCACAGTCGGCAGATCCGGAGGTCCGCACCGCGGCCTACGCGGACGCCAACAACCTCCTCAAGCAGCATGTGCCGATGGTGCCCGTCGCTCGCGGCGGTTCCGCCACGGCCTGGCAGGCTGATGTCGAGGGCGCTCACTCGTCCCCGCTGTCGAACGAGCTCTTCAAGGTCATCGGCCCTGGTGCCGACGACCAGCTCGTGTTCCTCCAGAACGGCGAGCCGGGCGGTCTGTACTGCATGGACGAGAGCGATGGAGAGGCGCTCCGTGCGTGCGAGCAGATGCACGAATCACTGTACGGCTTCGTTGTCGCTGATGCCGCCACCGAGCCGTCCCTGGCGACCGACTGCTCGCCCAACGAGGACTCGACCGTCTTCACCTGCACGCTCCGTGAGGGCGTCAGCTTCCACGATGGCTCGACCCTCGACGCCAATGACGTCGTGACCTCCTTCGCCGCCATGTGGGATGCCACGAACCCGATGCATGTCGGGCGCGACGGCAACTTCTCCTACATGCCCGGCCTCTGGGGTGGCTTCCTGAACCCGCCCGGCGTCGCGGCGGCGGAGTAACGCACGCCCAACAACCCACGACCAAGCAAGGGGCGCCGCCACGAGGCGGCGCCCTTCGCCCTGTCCGGCTCGGACCTGTCCGGCTCGGACCACTGACTACCTGAGGCCATGGTCCAGTTCGTCATTCGTCGCCTGCTCGTCAGCATCCCGGCCCTGCTCGGGGTCATCTTCCTCGTGTTCGCGCTGGCACGCCTGCTACCGGGCGATCCGTGCATCGCGGCGCTCGGAGAACGCGCCACAGACGCGATCTGCAACGATTTCAACGAGCGCTACGGCCTCGATGAGCCCATCCCTATCCAGTTCTTCCTCTACCTGGGGCAACTGGCACGCTTCGACCTTGGTGAATCGATCCGCCAGGGCCGCCCCGTCGCAGACATCCTCATGGAGCGCCTGCCGACGACCATCGAACTGGCGCTCTACGCGCTGCTGTTCGCCTCCGTCATCGGGGTCATCCTGGGCCTCGCGGCCGCTCTCCACCGGAACTCGAAGACTGACGTGGGCACGATGGTCGGCGCCACGCTCGGTGTATCCATCCCCATCTTCGTCCTGGCGCTCATGCTCCAGTTCGTATTCGCGGTCCTGCTCCGCGGCACGGTCCTGCAGCTTCCTCCATCGGGTCGCCTATCCCCTGGTCAGCAGTTCGAAACGATACCGGAGGCCTGGGGGTTGACCGACCTTGAGGGCCCGCCGCGTGCGGTCTTGGACTTCCTGTCCAACATCTACACACTCAACTTCGCGATCACGTTCCAGTTCGAGAACCTCATCGACGCCACCCAGCACCTCATCCTGCCGGTCATCGCGCTGGGCACGATCTCGCTCGCGATCATCGCGCGTATCACCCGTTCTTCCCTGCTAGAGGTGCTCGGCCTCGACTACATCCGCACGGCTCGAGCCAAGGGGGTGTCCGACCGCAACGTCCTGCGCAAGCACGCGTTCCGCAACGCGATGTTGCCGGTCGTGACCATCATCGGCCTGCAACTTGGTTTGCTCCTCGCTGGTGCCGTCCTGACCGAGACCATCTTCAACCTGACCGGGGTCGGCAAGACGATGTTCGAAGCCATCCAGGGACGGGACTTCATCGTCATCCAGGCCTTCACCATCATCATCGCGCTCATCTACCTGACGATGAACCTGGTGGTCGATATCTCCTATGCCTTCCTCGACCCCAGGATCAGGCTCAAGTGAGGCGGATCGTATGAACCCCCCTCCGGAAGGGGCAGTGCCGGCCGAAGTGGCTGCGCCTCCCCGCGTCGGGTCCCCACGGCATCGCGCGCATCCGGGAGACGATGCGCAACGTCCTCGCGCAGCGATCCGCAAGGGTCGGCATCGTGATCCTTGCGTTCCTCGCGTTCACCGCTGTGTTCGCCCCCCTCATCGCACCGTACGACCCGCTCGATCCTCTCACCGGGCCGGACGAACCAGGGCGGCGCGCTCAGCCGTGCATCCACGCCTTCTATGAGCTGCCCATCCTCGGCGCATGGGGCTGCCCAGAGACCGAGCCCGAGACCTACCTCGGCACCGACGGCAACAGCCGCGACATCTTCAGCCGAGTCGTCTACGGCGGCCGTCTGTCACTGCCCATCGGGCCGGTCGTCGTAGGCGCGGCGATCCTGATCGGCGCCCTTATCGGCTCGATCGGGGGCTTCGTGGGCGGGATGAGCGACAACGTCCTCATGCGCCTCATGGACATCCTTCTGGCATTCCCAGCCCTTATCCTGGCCATCGCCATCGTCACCATGCTCGGGTCCGGATGGTTGAACTCCGTGGCCGCGGTCGTGATCGTCTCGATCCCGCTGTACGCACGCCTCACACGGTCGGCGGTGCTCTCCACGCGTGAGCATGACTACGTGACCGCGTCACGAGCGCTCGGCGAATCGGGACCAGGCATCCTGCGTCGGCGCGTCCTGCCGAACTCGATCACACCGCTCATCGTGGCTGGCAGCCTGGGCATCGCGACTGCCGTCCTGGAGGTCGCCGCACTCTCGTTCCTGGGCCTGGGCATCCAGGAGCCGGTCCCGGAGTGGGGCGCGATGATCGGTCGCGACTTCAACTCGATCTTCACGCGACCGCTGCTTGTCCTGGCGCCGGCCTTCATGCTGACCATCACGGTCCTGGGCTTCAACCTGCTTGGCGACGGTCTGCGCGATGCGTTCGACCCGAGGCTCAACCGATGACCGACGGAACGAGGACCAGCAGCGAGCAGCCCGTCCTTGAGGTGAAGGGCCTCAGGACCTCCTTCTACACCCGCGCAGGCGTCATCCGTGCGGTGACCGGTGTCGATTTCGACGTGCGCAAGGGCGAGATCCTGGGGCTGGTGGGTGAATCGGGTTGCGGCAAGTCCGTGACCTCGTTGACCATCCTCGGGCTGGTCGGCGATCCAGGGGTGGTCGAAGCGGGCGAGGTCATCTTCGACGGGATGGATCTGCTGACACTGCCCGACAAGGAGATGCGGGCGATCCGCGGCGACCGCATCGCCATGATCTTCCAGCAGCCGCAGTCCTCCCTCAACCCAGTGATGAAGGTTGGCGATCAGATCTCCGAGACGCTCCTGATCCATACCGACCTCAACGACAAGGCAGCCCGCGCCCGCGCGGTCGAGCTCATGGACATGGTCGGCATCCCCGACCCCAAGGCGCGCTACCAGGCGTACCCGCACGAGATGTCGGGCGGCATGGCTCAGCGCGTGATGATCGCCATCGCCCTCAGCCTGCGAGCCGGAGCTGCTCATCGCCGATGAGCCCACGACGGCGCTGGACGTGACCATCCAGGCCCAGATCCTGGACCTCATGCGCATGCTCCAGCAGCAGACCGGCACGGCCATCGTCCTCATCACCCATGACCTGGGCGTGGTCGCCGAGATGTGCGACCGGGTCGCCGTCATGTACGCGGGTGAGATCGTCGAACAGACGGACGTGAGGACGCTGTTCGCCGACCCGAAGCACCCCTACACGCGCGGCCTCATCGGCGCGGTTCCGGTCCCCGGCGAGATCCTCGACGAGCTGGCGACGATCCCTGGCTCGGTGCCGAACCTCATCGAGCTCCCCGACGGCTGTCGCTTCTCGCCGCGCTGTGCGGCGCGCGAGGAGCATGGCAACGTGCTCGCCGAGCGCGCCCATCCGGAGCTGCGCATGGCGCGGTGCAGACCACCTCGTGCGCTGCTGGCTCTACCACCACGAGGACGGGAGTCTGCGCCCCGACCCGGACACCTGGCCGGAGGCGGGCTCATGACCGACCACGACAGGTGCGACCCACCGCTGCGGCACGACGAAGGTCAAGGACCCACTCGTCCGTCTCGATGGCCTGAAGAAGGCCTTCCCCATCAAGGCCGGCATCCTCCAGCGAACCGTGGCCGAGGTGCGCGCCGTCGACGGCGTCGACCTCGAGATCGGTCGCGGCGAGACCCTTGGCCTGGTGGGCGAATCAGGCTGCGGCAAGACGACCATCGGCCGCTTGCTGCTGCGCCTCATCGAGCCCACCGATGGCCGCATCATCTTCGACGGCGTCGACATCACCGAGCTCGAGGGCAAGGCACTGCAGCCGTATCCGTCGGCGGATGCAGATCGTCTTCCAGGACCCCTTTGCCTCGCTCGACCCGCGCCAGCTCGTCGGTGACAGCATCGGCGAGGGCCTGCGCATCCACGGGATCGGCACGCCCGCAGAGCGGCGCGAGAAGGTCGCCGAGATGATGGACCTGGTCGGCCTCCAGCCGTACCACGGCGACCGCTACCCGCACGAGTTCAGCGGCGGCCAGCGTCAGCGCATCGGTATCGCCCGCGCCCTGGTGCTGGAGCCGGAGCTCATCGTCTGCGACGAGCCGGTCTCCGCCCTCGACGTGTCGATCCAGGCGCAGGTGCTGAACCTGCTCAAGTCGCTGCAGCGGGAGTTCGGCCTGACGTACCTGTTCATCGCCCACAACCTCGGCGTGGTCGAGCACATCAGCGACCGTGTGGCGGTGATGTACCTGGGGCGGGTGGCCGAGCTGACCAACCGCGAGCAGCTCTACCGTGACCCGCGCCACCCGTACACGATGGCCCTGATGTCAGCCATCCCCGTGCCCGATCCCACGCTCGAGCGCAAGCGCATCATCCTCACCGGTGACGTGCCCAGCCCGGTCAACCCGCCCGCGGGCTGCAACTTCCACCCGCGCTGCTGGCTGCGCCACCACCTCGACCAGCCCGAGATCTGCGCGACCGACGTGCCGCAGCTCGTCGACCCCTCCCCCGACGACGGCGAGGACCAGCTGGTGGCCTGTCACTTCCGTGAGACGAGCGCCATCGAGCTGGAGAAGGCTTCCCGGGTCGAGGAGGTCGTCAGCTAGGACGCCGTCGGGGGTGATGATGCCGGTCGTGGTGCTGGTCGGGACGCTCGACACGAAGAGTGCCGAGCTGCTGTACCTGCGTGACCGGGTGCGCGAGGCGGGCTGCGAGACGCTCGTCGTGGACATCGGGATCCGTGGCCAGGGCGCCGAAGCAGACATCTCTGCTGACGTCTCCCCCGACGAGGTCGCGGCCGCGGCCGGCGAGGACCGCGCGGCGCTGGCCGCACGCGGCGACCGTGGGGCAGCGGTCATGGCCATGACCCGCGGGCTGGTCGAGGTCGTCGGGCGACTCGCGCGCGAAGGGCGGCTCGACGGCATCGCCGGCGTGGGGGGCTCCGGCGGTTCCTCCATGATCGCCGCGGCCATGCAGGCGCTGCCGGTGGGCGTGCCCAAGCTGCTGGTCTCGACCATGGCCTCGGGTGACACGCGGCCCTACGTGGGCACCAGCGACATCGCCATGCTCTACTCGGTCGTCGACATCGCCGGGCTCAACCAGCTGTCCGAACGCGTCCTGGCCAACGCCGCCGGCGCGATGGCGGGCATGGCGCGCGCGGCCGCCGGCTTCCGCTCGACGTTGCCGGCACGGCCGGTGATCGCAGCCACCATGTACGGCGTGACCACCGCCTGCGTCGAGACCGCGCGCGCATGGCTCGAGGAGCGCGGCTACGAGGTGCTCGTCTTCCACGCCACCGGCTCGGGCGGGCGGGCCATGGAGAAGCTCATCCGCTCGGGGTTCGTCGACGGCGTCCTCGACATCACCACCAGCGAGCTGACCGACGAGGTCGTCGGCGGCGCGCTCTCCGCGGGACCGGAGCGACTGGACGCGGCGGCAGAGAGCGGGCATCCCGCAGGTGGTCTCACTGGGCGCGACCGAGATGGGCACGTTCGGTCCGCCCGAGACGGTGCCGGAGTCGTATCGCGACCGACTGCTCTACCGCCACAACGAGAGCATCACGCTCATGCGCATCTCAGCCGAGGAGGGTGAGCGGCTGGGCCGCGCCATGGCCACCAAGCTCAACGCGGCCACGGGCCCGGTCACGCGTCTTCATCCCGCTGCGGTGGCCTCTCCGCGCTCTCGGTGCCCGGCGCGGTCTTCCACGACCCTGCGGCCGATCGCGCCCTGCGCACAGCGCTCACGGCCGGACTTCGTCCCGGAATCGCGGTGGTGGAGATGGCCACGCACGTCAACGACCCGGCCTTCGCCGTGGCCATGGCCGAGCGACTGCACCGATCCTGTACGGCAGGAGCAGGACGCTAGGCCGCGACCTCGTCGGTGATGTCGCTGAGGGTGACGTGGTGGGCAGCCTTCTCGGTCGCCTCCGGCGTGACCTTGTCGGTGAAGTGGCAGGCGGCCAGGTGGCCACCGCCGATGTCCCGGAGCGGCGGCTCGGTCGTCTCGCAGATCTCCGGGTCGGTCGAGCTGTTCGCGCAGCCAGCAGCGGGTCCGGAAGCGGCAGCCCGAGGGCGGATTGGCCGGACTGGGCACGTCGCCCTTGAGCACGATGCGGCTGAGCGCGACGGCGTGGATCGGGCTCCGGCACCGCCGAGAGCAGCGCGATCGAGTAGGGATGCTGCGGGCCCGCCGTACAGGCCGCCCACCGGCGCCAGCTCCACGATCTTGCCCAGGTACATCACGGCCACGCGGTCGGAGATGTACTGCACCACCGAGAGGTTGTGGGCGATGAACAGGTAGGTCAGGCCGAACTCGCGCGCGCAGGTCCACGCAGCAGGTTCAGGATCTGCGACTGGATGGACACGTCCAGGGCCGAGACCGGCTCGTCGCAGACGATGAACTCCGGGCCCAGGGCCAGGGCCCGGGCGATGCCGATGCGCTGACGCTGACCGCCGGAGAACTCGTGCGGGTAGCGGCGGGCGTAGTCGCGGCGCAGGCCCACGAACTCGAGGTAGTCGCCGACGCGCTCGTCGCGGACGCTGCGCTTGCCCCACCCGTTCTCCTTGTCGGCCTGGGCCACGAGCCCCTCGCCGATGATGTCGCTGATGGGCATGCGCGGGTTGAGCGAGCCGACGGGGTCCTGGAAGATGATCTGCATGCGCCGCCGCAGCCGCTTGAGGTCGGCGCCCTTCTTGGCGAAGATGTCCTCGCCATCGAGTGCGCGCCTGCCCGGCGGTCGTGCGGCAGCAGCCGGAGGAGCGTGCGGCCCAGCGTGGACTTGCCGCAACCCGACTCGCCCACCAGGCCCAGGACCTCGCCCCGCTGCGACGTCGAAGCTGACATCGTCGACGGCATGGACATCGCCGATGTGCTTGCGCAGCAGCCCCGCTGGTGATGGGGAAGTACTTGACGAGGTTCTGGACCTCGACGAGCGGCGGCGGCGGCCGCGGCCAGCCGTCGCCGCTCCGTCGGCCGCGACGGGCACCGGCGTCCGGCTTGGGGTGCCGGCCGGTCACGAGCGGCACCTCCTGGTACTTCCAGCAGGCCACTGGCGGCCGTCGACGATCGCCCAGGCGCGGATCGTGCTCGTCGCAGGGCTCGAAGCGATAGGGACAGCGCGGTGCGAAGTTGCAGCCGCTCGGCATGTTGAAGGGGTTGGGCACGGTGCCCTTGATGACGTTGAGGCGCTGGCCGCGCGAGGCGCGGCTGGGGATCGAGGCCAGCAGGCCCTCCGTGTAGGGGTGCTTGGGCTCGAGCAGGACCTCCTCGGCCGTGCCGTGCTCCACGACCCGGCCGGCATACATGACGATGACCTCGTCGACCATCTCGGCGACCACGCCGAGGTCGTGGGTGATGAGCATCAGCGCGGCGCCGGTCTCCTCCTGGGTCGCGCGGATGAGCTCGAGGATCTGCGCCTGGATGGTCACGTCGAGCGCGGTCGTGGGCTCGTCGGCGATGAGCAGCTTGGGCTCGCAGGCGAGCGCCATGGCGATCATGACGCGCTGGCGCATGCCGCCCGACAGCTCGTGCGGATACTGGCGGGCACGGCGCTCCGGGAAGGCGATGCCGACCCGACGCCAGCGCCTCGACGGCTCGCTCGCTGCGCCTCCTTCTTGGTCACGTCCATGTGGTGGCATGACGGACTTCGGAGATCTGGTCACCGACCCGGAAGACCGGGTTGAGGCTGGTCATGGGCTCCTGGAAGATCATGGCCATCTCGTTGCCGCGCAGCTTGCGTCGTTCGTCCTCGGGCATCGGCAGCAGGTCCTGGCCCTCGAAGATGATCTGGCCGCTGGCGACCTCCGCAGGCGGGATGTCGAGCAGGCCCATGACCGTCAGCGCCGTGACCGACTTGCCGCAGCCGGATTCGCCGACCACGCCGAGGGTCTTGCCGCGCGGCGATGCTGAAGTCGACGCCGTCGACGGCCTTGACCGTGCCGTCCATGACGTGGAAGTACGTGCGCAGGTCGCGCACGTCGAGCAGCGACGTCGTCGCCGCGGCTCGGCTGGTCGCGATCGCCGCGGGCGGCCGCTGGGGCTGGTCGTCTCGGTCATCGGCTACTCCCGGGTCCGTGGATCGAGCGCGTCGCGCAGACCGTCGCCGATGAAGTTGATGGCGATGACGGTCAGCACGATGGCCATGCCCGGGAAGAAGGCCCACCACCAGTTGCCCAGCGAGAGGGCGCTCTGGGCGTTGGAGAGCGAGTTGCCCCAGGTGGCCTGTGTCTCGCTGATGCCGAAGTTGAGGAACGAGACGAAGGCCTCGAGGATGATGTTGCTGGCCATCAGCAGGGTCATGGCCACGATGACCGGGCCGATGCGCGTTGGGCAGCACGTGGCGGAAGGCGATGCGTCCGCTGCTCACGCCCACGGCTCGCGCCGCGTCCACGAAGTCCGTCTCGCGCAGCGACAGGAACTGGGCGCGCACGAGGCGGGCGATGAGCGGCCAGGTCAGCAGGCCGAAGATGAGGATGATGCTGACCAGACGTCGCCGTGGCCGAGGAACTGCGCCGCCACGAGGATGACGAACAGGAACGGGATGGCGAAGAAGACGTCGACGACGCGCATGAGCACGTTGTCCACACGGCCGCCCAGGAGGCCCGCCGTGGAGCCCACCACGACGCCGACGAAGCCGGCGATGAGCACGCTGCCGAGCCCGACCAGATCGAGATGCGAGCGCCGTGGATGGTCATGCCGAAGACGTCGCGGCCATCGCGGTCGGTGCCGAAGAGGTGCTCCAGGCTGGGCGGGTCGCCACCGGCCTCCATGGCACCGGGGAAGTTCGAGCATCTCGAAGGGCACCAGGAACGGGCCGATGATGGCGATGAGCGATGATGGTCGCGAAGATGACCGCGCCGACCATGGCCATCTTGTGGCGCTTGAAGCGCCGCCAGGCCAGCTGCCACTGGCTCAGCGATTCGAGCGCGACCTCGTTGTCGGCGCTGGCCGAGGTCAGCCGCGGTCTGGCGCAGGCGGCGCGTGCGCGTCCTGATCGCTACCGGGAGCCTGGTCGACGGTCGTCGGCGGCCATCAGTAGCGGATCCGCGGGTCGGCGACGGCATAGAGCACGTCGGCCACGATGTTCATGATGACCACGAGCATCGAGCTCACCAGCAGGATGCCCATGAGCAGGAAGTAGTCACGGTCGGTGACGCCCTCGATGTAGAGCCGCCCCATGCCTGGCCAGGAGAAGATGGTCTCGGTGACGACGGCACCGGTGAAGAGGAAGGCGATCGGTCAGCGACATCGTGGTCAGGATGGGCAGCATCGCGTTGCGGAAGGCGTGGCGGAAGACCACGCGCCGGCGCGGCAGGCCCTTGGCCCGCGCGGTGCGCACGAAGTCCTGGCTCAGCGCGTCGAGCATGGACGAGCGCACGATAGCGGCTGTCGGCGGCGACGCTCACGGCCACCAGCGTGATCGACCGGCAGGATCAGGTGACGGCCGATGTCCATGAGGTTGGGCACGGGATCGGCCCAGAAGCCCGTCCCAGTACTGGGGCGTGTTGAAGGCAGCAGGCGCGTCGCGCGCGTCGACGATGCCCTGCGAGGGCAGCCAGCGCAGTTGCGACCGCGAAGAAGTAGATGAGGATGAGACCGAGCCAGAAGGTCGGCAGCGAGTAGAAGAGGTAGCTGAAGAAGGTCACGCCCTGGTCGAAGAGCGAGTAGCGCTTCACGGCCGCGAAGACGCCCAGGACGATGGCGATGCGTGACCCAGATGACGAAGGCCGTGCCCATCAGCACGAGCGTGGCCGGCATGCGCTCGATGATCATCTCGATGACCGGCCGGTTGGTCTTGATGGAGACGCCGAGGTCCCCGTGGAGCAGGCCGTTGTCACCACCGCCCAGGAACTGTGGGCAGGAAGTTGGGCATGCCCTGCGCCGAGAAGAACGTCGGTCTCGCAGTTCCAGACGCCCAGTCCAGCCGCCGTACTCGCGCAGCGATGCCGACGAGGTCGGGGTTGCGCTCGAGGCAGTAGCGCGCGAGGTACTGCGTCGATCTCCTCCGCGGTGATGCGCGGGTTCGCCGTTGAACTGCGCCGCAGGCCCGCCAGGGGCCTGCATCCATCAGCAGGAAGCTGAGGACGGTGATGAGGAAGATGACGGGGATCGCCTGGAGCAGGCGACGCGTGATGATAGGCACCCACTGAGCGGGGATCCTCGGCAGGGGCAGAGTCGGCAGGAGTAGTCACGGTGTGGGCGCCCCGCAGGGCGCCCACACGCGTTACGTCGTTCTCAGGAGAACGGTCTCGAGCGGACCGGTCTACTCCGTGGATGTACCAGTTCTCGACGTCCCAGAGCTTGGTCGTGGTGGACGGGGTTGCCCTTCTCCAGGCCACCGAGGCGGTTGCTCACGCCGATGGGCTCGGGTCGGTAGTAGAGCGGGACCTCGACGACCATGCTCGATCGAGTGATCTGGTGCAGACTTCGTCCGACGACCGCGCTGATGCTCGTCCGCGGTCGACCTTGGAGCCGAGGTCGTCGAGCGACGGCGTCGAGCTCCGGATCGCTGGACACGCGTGATGTTCGTGCCGCCCGGGAAATCGTCCGTCGCCGGCTGCGAGGAGTGGTAGCTGTAGTAGTAGTTGCCGTACGGGTCAGCCCGAGCAGGAGCGAGGTGTACAGCGAGACGTCGAAGCGTGCCGCGATAGATGTTGCAGTCGGTCTCGGCGGTCGTCTCGTCCCAGCTGCCGAAGTAGACGGCGGGATCCTCGGTCTGGATGTCGGTGCCCACGCCGATCGCGCCCCAGTCCTGGGCGATGCGACCGAGCGTGGTCAGACGAAGCGGGTTGCCCGAGCTGGTGCACATGCGCAGGCGCATGGCATTGCCGTCCTTGGCGCGCACGCCCAGGTCCGGATCGACGACCCAGCCGGCCTCGTCGAGGAGGGCGGCGGCGGCCTTCGGGATCGTACTCGTGCGCAGGCACTTCGCTGGCCCACCACACCGACGGCGGCGACGATGGAGGCGGCGGGGTCAGGCCGGCGCCCGGGAAGAGCACGTCGATGAGCTGCTGCTTGTCGATGGCCATGCGCAGGGCCCGGCGGACCATCGGGTCGTCCAGGCCGACATCGGTGGCCTCGTGGTTGAAGTCGAGGTGCTCGTACATCCAGCTGTCGTCGACCTGTGCGCGACCGATGGACGGATCCACCGACTGCAGGGCCTTGACGTCGGCCATGGTGGTGTTGAGCGTGAGGTCGATCTCGCCGTTCAGGAAGGCCGTGAACATCGCCGTCCTTGGAGCCGTAGAAGCGCAGGCGAAGCTGATCGAGGTAGGGGCCGGTGTCAGCCGTCCAGCACTCGTTGGGCTCGTAGTCGATGCCCTCGCTGCTGGCGGCGGCGATGACGAACGGGCCGTTGACCGGCATCTCGAGCAGGCTGTCGCTGCCGGGGACCGCGGTGCCGTCGATATCCTCGTCGGCGATGTTCTCCCAGAACTGGGGCGCGATGAG
Organism: uncultured Chloroflexia bacterium; assembly: GCA_963716815.1. Classification (GTDB taxonomy): domain Bacteria; phylum Chloroflexota; class Limnocylindria; order Limnocylindrales; family CSP1-4; genus JAFMJV01. The sequence goes on along the minus strand of CAVQUM010000002.1, from coordinate 30,982 downwards.
CTGCTGGTTGAGCACGCCCATCCAGCCGGCGTAGTTCTGGCTCGAAACTGGATCGGCCGCTGTCAGGCCGTCCTCGGAGACCTCGACGGACTCGATGTAGCGGTTCTCGGGCGCCCAGTAGGCGTCGCCCTCGAGGCTGGTGTCGAGGATGCGGGTTGAACACGGTGCAGGTGGCACAGCCGACGCCGGCCTGGGCGGTCTCGATGGCCCAGTCGAGGTTCCAGGCGTAGTCATTGCAGGGTGAGCGGCGTGCCGTCCGACCAGACCAGGTCGGGCATCATCTTGAGGTTGACCGTGAAGCCGTCACCATCCTCGTCGAGGACGAGGCCGCCGTTCTCGATGGTGGGCAGCTCGGTCAGGAACTCCGGCATCCCACTGGCCGTCGGCGTTGACGGTGACGAGCGGACGCAGGATCGGGGCGATGGCCTCGTAGTCCTTGACGCGCGTTGGGGATGAACGGGTTGAGCTGGGTGGCGGCCTGCCACTCGCCGGCCACGGCGGTGCCACCCGTGGGCGGCTCGTCCTGGGCGGCGACCGGTGCCGCGGCGAACGCAGTCACCGCGAGCGTCAGCGCGGCCCCGAACGCAAACGTGCGTCGAGTCGCTGGACTCATCAGCAGAGGTTCCTCCTCTGTGGCGCGTCCCCGCCTTGGTGGCGACGATCGCGATGGCTCCCGTCTGCGGCCATCCCTCCGATCCGTGCACGCAGGTGCACGTCTCCCGTGGAGGGGCCGCAGGCAGTTCGGATTGTATAGAGCCTCGATCGGAGGGTCTACCACAGGGCCATAGGTCGCCCCTTGAGGCGACCTATGGTCCGGCGCACATCACTCCGACCCACGCTCCAGACTCCAGGCCGAGACATCCCAGTCGTAGCGCGAGTCCGATCGGATCGACCGGGCCATCGGGCCGCGCAGACGCTCGGATACCGCGCTGGTGGCGGAGTCGTACCACAGCGGCCAGTACGGGATGAGCTTGCTCCAGCTCGTCCTGGACCTCGGCGTAGTCGGCCTTGCGCTCCTCGGTGTCGTAGCGTCTCCCGTGCCGAGGCCACGAAGTGGTCGACCAGCTCGGAGGTGAAGCCGCTGGGGTTCTCGTCGGCGTGGTTCTCCTCGGTCGTGATGCGTGACGACTCGAACGCGCGCACGGCGCTGTCGGGGTCGGGTCCCAGCCGGCGCGCCACAGCAGCGTGTCGAAGTCGTTGGGCCAGCGCAGCTGGGTGAGCATGGTGTCCCCGGTGAGGTCGAGCTCCTCGACGATGAGCTCGATGCCGCACTCGGCGAGCTGCTCGGCGGCGCTGGTTGGCGAAGGTGAAGAGGTCGACGCTCGTGGGCCGCACGGCGATCGTGGTCGAGAGGCGGGTGCCGTCCTCGCGCACGCGCACGCCGTCGGTGGCCATCGGCCAGCCGCCCGCGTCCAGCCAGGGCGTTGGCGGCAGCCACGTCGCGCTCCGCCAGGCTCGGACTCGCGGCATGGGCCCAGGAGGTCGGCGGTGAACGGAGTCGTGGCCAGCTGGCGGTCGGCATCGAGCGCGGTCGCGAGGCCCTCGTGGTCGATGCACTCGACGAAGGCCGTAGCGCGTGTTCGACGTCGAAGTAGATGCGGTCGGGGCGCACGTTGAAGAGCACGCCGAACTGCGATATCCCTGGGCCGCGACGCAGCGCGGAAGCCCGGCGGTCTCGTCGATGACCGCGGCCTGGTCGGCGGTGACCTCGAGGATCCAGTCGGCCTCGCCGGTGAGCAGGCGGGTGGTGGCCACCGACGGGGCTGCGCTCGATACGCACCTCCATGCGCTCGATCTTGGGTGCGCTGCGGGTGTGCTTCTTGTTGGCCTTGAGGTCGTAGGTGCCGTCATCGCCGATGCGCACCAGCTCGTAGGGGCCGCCGCCGAACGGCTTGGCGGTCGCGTCGAGCAGGCCCAGCGCGGCCGAGTTCTTGTCCTGGGCCTGACTGTCGAAGACCTGGGCGAGGGCCTCGACGCGGCGCAGCAGGTCTCCGAGGTAGGCGTCCTCATCGAAGAGGCCGGTGCTGTCGACGTACGGTGCCTCCAGCGGCAGGTCGATGTTGGCCCTGGTGAAGAGGCGCTCCATGACCCCACGGTGGTCGTTCAGCCGGCAGCCCTTGGGTGGGTCCGCGTCGAGGCACGCCTCGCGCAGCGTCTGCTCGATGATGCGGCTGATGATCCTGTCCGGCCGCTCCTCGTTGACGCCGACGGTCGCGATCATCCTGTCGGTGGCCTTCTTGACGTCCGCCTCGCTGAGGATGGGCAGGCGGCCCAGGACCTCGGTCACGAACGGCGCGTAGGCCTCGGCGAGCGTGATGTTCGACGATGTCCTTCTTCTGGTCGATGAGCACGCCCTCGACGTAGGTGTTCACCGCGCGACAGAGCGTGTGCCCGAGCGGGCACGAGAGCGAGCGCGCCATGTTGCAGCGAGAAGCGCACATCCTCGGCCTTGACCTTCTCGCCGCTGTGGAAGCGGGCGTCGGTCTTGATGGGGATCTCCAGCAGCCTGCCGCGCTTGCTGATCTTGGGCAGCGCCTTGGCCAGCTCGGGCACCGGCTGCATCTCCAGGTCGAGCCGATAGAGCGGGTCGTAGAGCACGTCGACGAGCAGCTCCTCGGTGGCGTTGAGGCTGTCACCCGGGAGCAGGCGCGTGGGGTGTTCGGGGGCCAGCACCACGAGCGTGTCGTCGCCACTGGGCGGGCGCGCTGTCGGAGCCGTCGTCGGCGCCTCGGTCGGTGCGAGCGTGGCCTCGGGCGCAAGCGAGGGCGAGGCGCTGGGGGCCGGCATCGGACAGGCAGGCGCTGACCACGAGGGGGCCGGTGGCGGCCAGGGCCGTGAGCCGCAGCAGGCGCCGGCTCACGTGGGGCACGGGCGGGTCGGTCCCGGGCAACGGCTCCCAGCGCAGGTCCGGCTTGCGTGCAGCGGTGGTCTCGTCGAGCCGTCTCACCGGTGCGTCATGGGGTGCGGAGGCGAGCAGCTCCGGGTCCTCGTGGGCCTCGCGCGCGACCGCGATGAGCGCGTCCGCGAAGGCGTCGAGCGTCTCGAGCGATTCGGTCTCGGTGGGCTCGATGAGCAGGCACTCGTCGACGATCAGCGGGAAGTAGATGGTCGGCGGGTGGTAGCCGTGATCGATGAGACGCTTGGCGATGTCGTACGTGCGCACGCCGGTCGCGGCCTTGATGGCGGTGGCACTGGCCACGAACTCGTGCTTGCAGGGACCGGCCACCGGCAGCTCGTAGGCCTCCCCCACCCGCGCCCGCAGGTAGTTGGCCGCCAGCACCGCGTCCTCGCTGACCTCGCGCAGGCCGCTGCCCCCGTGGGCGCGGATGTAGGCGAAGGCGCGCACGAGGACGCCCACGCTGCCCTGGTAGGCCCGCACGCGGCCGATCGAGCCGGGCCGCTCGCCGGGACGCTCGAGGCGGAAGCGATCGTCGCCGTCGCGCACGACCAGCGGCTCGGGCAGGAACGGTCGCAGGTGTTCCGCGACCGCGATGGGGCCGGCACCGGGACCGCCACCGCCGTGCGGCGTGGAGAAGGTCTTGTGCAGGTTGAAGTGCATGACGTCGAAGCCGGCCTGGCCGGGCCGGAAGTGACCCAGCACCGCGTTCATGTTGGCGCCGTCCATGTAGGCCAGCGCTCCCGCCGCGTGAACCGCCTCGAGCAGCTCCACCACGTGGTGCTCGAAGAGGCCCAGCGTGGAGGGGTTGGTGAGCATCACCGCCGCCGTCCGCGGCCCCAGCGCCTCGCGCAGGGCCTCGATGTCCACCATGCCGTCCGGTGTGGAGGTCACGGTCACGGTCTTGAAGCCGGCCATCGAAGCGGTGGCCGGATTGGTGCCATGCGAGGAGTCGGGCACGATGACCTCGTCGCGCTCCACGTCGCCGCGCGCGAGGTGATAGGCGCGGATGACGAGGATGCCGGTGAGCTCCCCGTGCGCGCCGGCCGCCGGTTGCAGCGAGACCGCGGGGAACCCGCCGATCTCACCCAGCTGCCGCTGCAGCGTCCACATCAGCTCGAGCGCTGCCCTGCGCCAGGTCGTCCGGTGCCAGCGGGTGCAGGTCCGTGAATCCGGGCAGGCGCGCGGCCCATTCGTTGACCTTGGGGTTGTACTTCATGGTGCACGAGCCCAGCGGATAGATGCCGCTGTCGACCGAGTAGTTGAGGTGCGAGAGGCGCACGAAGTGGTGCACCACGGTGGGCTCGTCGATCTCGGGCAGGCCCGGTGCCTGGGCGCGCCGGTGCTCGGCGGGCACGCCGTCGAGCGCGCCGGCCGGGGCGTGGGGCACCTTGAACGAGGAGCGCCCGGGCGCGTGCAGCTCCGAGAGCAACGGTTGCAGGTCGGGCCCCACGGCCATGCGCCGCGCGTTCTCGGGCACGAGCTGGGGCCGCGGCCGGTTGGTCGCGAGATGCGGCTCGGTCATGCCGTCACCTCCTCGAGACCCGCGACGAGGCGGCCGATGTCGTCGTCGGTGGTGAGCTCGGTGGTCGCCAGCAGCAGAGCGTCCGCGAGGGCTGGGTCATCGGGATACCAGGCCGCCAGCGGCAGTCCGGCCAGCACGCCCTGCGCCAGGAGCCGCTCGTGGGCGGCAGCCGCGGCGGGCACGCGCACGGCGAACTCGTTGAGGTACGGCGCGGTGTGGACGCGCTCGAAGCCGGCCGTGGCCAGCGCCGCCTCGAGACGGCGAGCGGCAGCCGCGCCGGCGGCGGCCACGTCGGCGAGGCCGTGCGGGCCGAGCGTGGCCAGGTAGGTCGTGGCAGCGAGCGCGCAAAGGGCCTGGTTGGTGCAGATGTTGGAGGCCGCCTTGTCCCGGCGGATGTCCTGTTCCCGCGCACGCAGGGTCATGACGAAGGCACGCCGGCCCTCGATGTCGGTGGTCGCACCCACCAGCCGGCCGGGGATCTGACGGGTCAGCGCCTGCGTGCAGGCGAGCAGGCCCAGGTAGGGCCCGCCGTAGCTGGGCGCGATGCCCAGGGGCTGGCCTTCACCCGCGGCGATGTCGGCGCCGTAGGCCCCGGGCGGCGCGAGCACCGAGAGCGAGACCGGCTCGACCACGGCCACGAAGAGCGCGCCGGCGGCATGTGCCAGCTCGGCGGCCGCGGCCATGGGCTCGAGCAGCCCGAAGGCGTTGGGCTGACCCATCAGCACCCCAGCCACCGGTCGCTCGGGGTCGGCCAGCGCGGCCTCGAGCGCGGCCAGGTCGGTCGTGCCCTCGGGCGTGGTCGGCAGCTCGTCGATCTCGCGTGCGCCGGCGCTGAAGTAGGTCCGTGCGGTGTCGCGGTAGTGGCGGTGGACTGCGCGGCTGACGAGGACCCGGTCACGACGGGTGGCGCGCACCGTCATCAGCGCCGCCTCGGCCGTGGCCGCGGCACCGTCGTAGTGCGAGGCCGAGACGACCGGCAGGCCCATGAGCTCGGCGACGAGCGACTGGAACTCGTAGATCGTCTGCAGCGTGCCCTGGCTGATCTCGGGCTGGTAAGGCGTGTAGGCCGTGTAGAACTCGCCGCGCGAGAGCACCGCGTCCACGGCCGCGGGCACGTGATGGCGATAGACGCCTGCACCCAGGAACGAAGCTAGCTCCACGCGATTGCGCCCGGCCAACGCCGCCAGCTCGCGGCTCAGCTCCAGCTCGGAGCAGGGTTCGGGCAGTTCCAGACCGCGGGCCCGTACGGGCTGGGGGATATCGTCGAAGAGGGCCTCGACCGAATCGAGACCGAGCGCCGCGAGCATGTGCGCGCGGGAGTCGGGGGTATGGGGACCGTAGACCATGCCGTCAGCTCGCGGTCATCTCGCCATACGCTGCGGCGTCCATGAGCTCGTCCCCGGCAGCGGGGTCATCGAGCCGGAGCCGGATCATCCAGCCGCCTTCGTAGGGCTCAGCGTTGACCAGCTCGGGCGCGTCGGCCAGCCCTTCGTTGACGGCGATGACCTCGCCGGCCACGGGCGCACAGAGATCGCTGGCCGTCTTGACCGATTCGATGACGCCGAAGGTCTCGTCCTTGGACAGCTTCCGACCCACCTCCGGCAGCTCCACGAAGACCACGTCACCGAGCTCCTCGGCAGCATAGGCGGTGATGCCGACGACGGCTTCGCCACCTTCGGGGCGCAGCCACTCGTGGTCCTTGGAGTAGCGCAAGGTCTGGGGTGCATCCACGTCACGATCCTCCAGCGGTCAGCGACGGCCCGGCGCTCCCACGGCGGGCCTGGGGGCCGGGCTCAACGGCCCGGTCGACGATAGAACGGCAGTCGTACCACCTCCGCGGCCACGGCGACGTCGCGGACGATGATGTCGAGCATGGTACCCGTGGCCGCGTCATCGGGCCGGACATAGGCCATGGCCACCGCCAAGCCGAGCGTGGGCGACTGGCTGCCGCTGGTGACCACGCCGACCGGCTCGGCCTCCCCTGCCCTGGCCACGTGGTAGCCGTGGCGGGCGATGCCGCGCCCGCGCAGGACCAGGCCGACCAGTCGCTTGCGCGGCACCGCGGCAGCGAGTGCGTCGCGGCCGACGAAGTCGTGCTCGAGCTGCACGGCCCAGCCGAGACCGGCCTCGTAGGGCGTGGTCGCGCGGTCCAGCTCGTTGCCGTAGAGCGGCATGCCCGCCTCGAGGCGCAGCGTGTCGCGCGCGCCGAGTCCACAGGCCACGAGGCCCGCCGCTGCGCCCGCGTCGACGAGCGCCGCCCACAGCGCCGGACCGTCGTCCCAGGCGCTGAAGAGCTCGAAGCCATCCTCGCCGGTGTAGCCGGTGCGGGCGAGCAGGACCGGCGTGCCCGCCACGGTCGCACGGGTTGCGGCGTAGTTGCGCAGGCCGGGCAGGTCGGCATCGGTGAGCCGGGCGAGGACGCCCGCGGCGGCCGGACCCTGGACCGCCACCAGCGAGGTACGCATGGTCTGGTCGTCAAGGGCAGCTGCGTGCCCATCGAGACGGGTACGCAGCTCGGCCGCCACGACCTCACGGTTGGAGGCGTTGGGCACGACCAGGAAGGCCTCGTCCGCGAGACGGTAGACGATGAGATCGTCGATGACGCCGCCGTCGGGCGTACACAGCAGGGAGTAGCCGGCGCGGCCGACCGCGAGCCGGCCCGGGTCGTTGACCAGGGCGGCCGCCAAACCCGCGGCGGCGCCGGGACCGCTCACGTGCAACTCGCCCATGTGGGAGAGATCGAAGAGGCCGGCGGCCTCGCGCACGGCCCGATGCTCGTCGATGATCGAGCCGTAGCGCACCGGCATCTCCCAGCCGCCGAACTCGGTGAAGCGCGCGCCCAGCGACTGGTGCACCGCGTGGAGCGCGGTCCGCTGCGGGGGCACCGCTCAGGCCTGTCCCGCGACCGGCAGCGCCCGGGCCACGATGTCGCGCTCGGTGGCGAAGCGCATCACCGCCTCGGCTTCGCCCAGGGGGAACCAGCGCACTTCGTCGAACTCGTGGTCGTGGTCGGACAGGTCGCCGCCGGTGGCCTCCATGAGGTAGTAGTGGACCGTCTTGTCGATGCGCTGCCCTTCGCGCACGAAGCGGTAGCGGATATCGCCGATGGTGCCGAGGATGCGCACCTCCAAGCCCGTCTCCTCGGCCACCTCGCGCAAGGCCGTCTCCTCGGCCGTCTCCTTCCCCGCCGGCGTGCCCTTGGGCAGCGTCCAGGTGGCGCGGCGACGGTCGGTCCGATGCAGGCCGAGCACGAGCTCGGGTCCGTGCTGACCATCGCGCATGACCACGCCGCCGGCTGAGAACGCCCGCACCACGGGCAGACCGGACCCGGCGCGCGGCCCGCTCATGTCAGCTCGGTTCGGTCACCGCGCGGAACGAACGCGGGTCGCGAAGCGCCCGGCGAGGGGTGGACCAGTTGATCGAGGTCGGCCGGATGGGGCGAGCCGCCGAGCGTGCAGCGGCACGGTCGGGCGTGAGGCTGCGCGCCGAACGACGGACCGCGCCGACCGGGTCGCGCAGGGCCACGGCGCGCGCGGCCGGGGGAACGCTCGAGGACCGGCGGGAGCCGCTGCGCGAAAGCGGGTGGGCGCGGCGGCCGGAGCCGGCAGGTGACACGAACCGCGTCCCTCGGTGTGTCGCACGGATGGAGCCGACGCCGCGTTGCATGTACCGATGGTAGCGCCTCTATCGCCGCTCGAGCAGTTCCCGCAGCGGCGCTGCCTGGGCCTCGTCGATGGCACCGCGCGCGAGCGCCAGCTCCAGCTCGCGCGCGGCGGTCGCTCGGTACATCTCCAGCGCGCCGGGGGCCAGCCGGGCCATGGCCGCCATGTGGTTGCGGATGGTGCCCACGTCGCCACGCACGAAGGGGCCGGTGAGCGCTTCACCGATGCCCATGGCCTCGGCGTTGGTGAGGGCCTGGCGGATGAGCGGTACGTAGATGGCCAGGGCCCCGGCTTCGTCCAGCCCAGCCCCGCGCGCGACCTCGGCCACGCCGTCGAGCAGACCGATGACTCCGCCGCCGGCCAGCACGGCCGCGGCATGGTAGGCGGTCTTGCCCGTGGGCGGCAGGCGTACCGGCTGGGCGCCGATGTCGGTGGCCAGCTGACCGAGCAGCGCCACCAGCTCCTCGTCACCCTCGACCGCGATGGTGGCACCGGCCAGCGAGCGCACGGCCGCCTCCTGGTTGGCGAAGGCGACCATGGGGTGGAACGAGCCCACCTGCGTGCCGGCCGCGCGGGCCGGCTCGAGGACCGAGCTGTCGAGTGCCCCCGACGTGTGCACCGCGGCCTGGCCGGCGTACAGCCGCAACCGGGCGGCGATGTCAGCGATGACGTCGTCGGGCACGGTCACGAAGACGAGGTCGACATCTTCCGCGATGGCCGCGGCCGAGGCCACCGCGGGGCCCCGGGCACGAGCTCGCAGAAGCGCGCGGCGTTGGCCGCGTCGCGCGAGGCCACCGCCGCCACCGGCCAGCCGGCACGAGCGAAGGCGACACCGAGCGCGCACGACACGCGGCCGGCACCGACGAAGCCGATGCGCGGATGGCCGCTGGGATCGTCGGGCGGATGCGGGTGGCTGTGGCCGGGTGCGCCGTGCGTCTCGTTCACCGCTACAGCCTATCGGCCCCGGGGCCCGGACGTATACTGGACCGACGCAGAAACGACCCGAGGCGGGCACCCCCGTCAGGAGCCGACGACAAGCGCGCCCGCCGCGCCCAGCTGGAGCTCGCCTCATGGCCCCGATGTCCCCTACCCCTGCCGCCGACGCCCGCGACCGCCTCCTGGTCGGTGAGCACGAGGCCGTCATCTACCGCCTCGACGCGGTCAGCGACCGCCTCGCGCAGCTGCCCTTCACGGTCAAGGTCCTGCTCGAGAACGTCTTGCGCAACAGCGCCTCCGGCATGGCCACGGCCGATGACGTGGCGGCCCTCGCCGCCTGGCGCCCCGGCGCCGACCCGGGCGTGGAGATCCCCTTCATGCCCGGGCGCGTGCTGCTGCAGGACTTCACGGGTGTGCCGGCCGTGGTCGACTTCGCGGCCATGCGCGATGCCATGGACGAGCTCGGTGGCGACCCGGCGCTGGTGAACCCGCTCGTGCCGGCCAGCCTGGTCATCGACCACAGCGTGCAGATCGACCGCTTCGGCAGCGTCCGACGCCTTCGCCTTCAACGTGGCGAAGGAGTACGAGCGCAACGGCGAGCGCTACCAGCTGCTGCGCTGGGCCCAGACGGCGCTGCGCGGCTTCCGCGTCGTGCCGCCCGGCACGGGCATCGTGCACCAGGTCAACCTCGAGTTCCTCGGTGACGTGGTCAGCACCCGCGAGGACGAGAGCGGCGAGACGGTGGCCTTCCCCGACACGCTCGTAGGCACCGACTCGCACACCACCATGATCAGCGGCCTGGGCATCCTCGGCTACGGCGTCGGCGGCATCGAAGCCGAGGCCGTGATGCTGGGCCAGCCGCTGTACCAGCCGCTGCCGGTGGTCGTGGGCGTACGCCTCCACGGCGCCCTGCCACAGGGCAGCACCGCCACCGACCTCGTGCTCGTGGTCAGCCAGCTGCTGCGCGCACACGGGGTCGTGGGCAAGTTCGTCGAGTACTTCGGCGACGGGCTGGCCTCGCTGGCCCTGGCCGACCGCGCCACGCTGGCCAACATGGCGCCCGAGTACGGCGCCACCACGGGCATCTTCCCGGTCGACGACGAGACGCTGGCGTACCTGCGCCTGACCGGCCGCGACGATCGCGTGGCCCTCGTCGAGTCCTACGCCAAGACCCAGGGCCTGTGGCGCGAGCCCGGCGCCGCGCCCGAATTCGACGAGACGATCGAGCTGGACCTGGCCACGGTCGTGCCCAGCGTGGCCGGCCCGCGCCGCCCGCAGGACCGCATCGTGCTCTCCGAGCTGCGCAACTCGTTCGAGGCCGACTTCCCGCCGCCCGGCGGCAACGGGGCCGGCTACCCCGACGTGCCCGTGACCGCGCGCGGCCGGGAGACCGCCATCCGTACCGGCTCGGTGGCCATCGCGGCCATCACCAGCTGCACCAACACCTCCAACCCCAGCGTCATGGTCGGTGCCGGCTTGCTCGCGCGCAACGCCGTCGAACGTGGCCTGAGCGTGGAGCCCACGGTCAAGACCAGCCTCGCTCCCGGCTCACGCGCGGTCACCGAGTACCTCCGCGGCGCGGGCCTGCTGCCCTCGCTGGAGGCGCTCGGGTTCGACGTCGTCGGCTACGGCTGCACCACCTGCATCGGCAACAGCGGCCCGCTCGACGAGGCCAGTCAACGAGGCCATCGAGGAGCACGAGCTCATCGTGGCCGCCGTGCTCAGCGGCAACCGTAACTTCGAGGGCCGCATCCATCCGCTGGTCAAGGCCTCCTACCTGGCCTCGCCGCCGCTGGTGGTGGCCTTCGCCCTCGCCGGCCGGGTCGACATCGACCTCGAGTCCGAGCCGCTCGGCACCGGCAACGACGGTGAACCCGTCTACCTCGCCGACATCTGGCCCGCGGCCGACGAGATCCGAGCCGCCATCGGCGAGGCCGTCACGCCCGAGCTCTTCCGCTCGACCTACGCCAGCGTCTTCGAAGGCGACGAGCGCTGGCGTGCGCTGCCGGTGCCGGAAGGCGATCGCTACGCCTGGAACCCCGAGTCGAACTACATCGCGGCGCCGCCATTCTTCGCGGGGCTCACGGCTGAGCCCGCACCCATCGCCGGCATCAGCGGCGCCCGCGTGCTCGCGCTGCTGGGCGACTCGGTCACGACCGACCACATCTCCCCCGCCGGGGTCATCCCGGCATGGAGCCCGGCCGGGGCTTGGCTGCAGGAGCAGGGGGTGACGCCGGACCGCTTCAACTCCTTCGGCGCCCGTCGGGGGCACCACGAGGTGATGATGCGCGGCACCTTCGGCAACATCCGCCTGAAGAACGCGCTGGCCGAGCAGGAGGGCCCCTACACCACCTTCCAGCCCGGCGGCGAGCCCATGTTCATCTACGACGCGGCCATGCGCTATGCGCAGAGCCGCACGCCGCTGCTGATCCTGGCCGGGGCGGAGTACGGCTCGGGCTCGTCGCGAGACTGGGCCGCCAAGGGCACACGCCTGCTGGGCGTGCGCGCGGTGCTGGCCGAGTCGTTCGAGCGCATCCACCGCTCCAACCTCGTGGGCATGGGTGTGCTGCCGCTCCAGTTCAAGCCGGGACAGAGTGCCGCGTCGCTGGGCCTGAGCGGCACCGAGGCCTTCGACGTCGTGGGGCTGGACGACTCGATCGAGCCACGTTCGACGGTCACGGTCGTGGCCCACGGCCCCGCGGGCGACGTCAGCTTCGAGGTCGATGTGCGCCTCGACGGCGGCATCGAGGTCGACTACTACCGCAACGGCGGCATCCTGCCCACGGTGCTGCGGCGCCTGGCCGCGGGTTAGCCGGCCCTGGGTCAGGTAGCGGGTCGCTCGAGCCGCTCAGGGCAGCGACTCCAGACCGAACTGCGTGGTGATCCCGCTGCTCTCTTCGGTGCGCTCTACGCCGAGCAGGACGCCGGTCCCGACGTCGTAGGTCGCGCGCGAGGAGATGCCCCGCAGCCGTGAAGCGATGGTTACCGCATCGCCGGCCGGACCGGGTCCGACCCACTCGATCGAGATGATCTCGCCGGTGATGGGGTCCTCGTCGATGACCTGTCCCTCCTCGGCATAGGACAGCGTGGTGGGGTCGATCCAATACGGCCCGGCGCCGGCCGCCACGCCGGTCACCGCCGTCAGGTTGGGGATGCCCGCATAGTCCACCAGCATCTCGGTGCCGTACTCCAGCCAGGTCGGCCCACCGCTGTCGAAGGCGACGCCCAGCCAGGCCGGATACTGGACCGGCGGGCCCAGCGGGTCGTAGGGATTGACGAAGATCCACGTGCCGCTGTAGTCGAGCGACGTGCCCGGGCGCGCCCACGCGGGCGGTGCGGTCTCCAGGCCGGCTGTATCGCGTTGTCGCAACCCGAGGAAGCGGATGAGCGTGATCTGCGTGTTCGCGGGCAGTGGGTCCTCGCCCTCGGCGTAGACCGGCGCCGCGCGCCCCTGCGTGCGGGTCGTGCCCGACAGCAGCAGACCCGTGTCGATGTCGTAGATCCACGATGAGTAGGCCGCCGGGTCGAGGTTGGCGATGGCGATCGCGCGATGGGTCTCGCCCTCGACGTCGTACTCCCCACGCAGGATCTTGAGCTGACCGACGTCCGTTTCGGGCAGCCGCGCCAGGAGCTCGGGGTGGACCCAGATCTCCTCGGCCGCCGCGCCGGGGTCGGTGGCACCACCGGTCGCACCGCCGAAGAACCGCTCGCCGAAGCGGTCATAGCCGTAGAGCACCCACTGCAGGCCGACCGACGTGCCATCGACACCAACGACGTCGGCCTGGAAGACACCCTCGCCGGCCGCCGTGGGCGTGTCGATCTGGCCCCAACGCTCGCCAGTGGCGAGATCCTCCCAGCCGCCGTTCGGGTCCTGCTGCCACTGCTTGGAGGCGTTGGCGATGGAGGCACCGGCCGCGTAGAAGGTCACGCGCGTGCCCGGCACTACCCACTCGGGCGGCTCCAGCTCGGCGCCGGGGAAGAGCCCGCCGATGCCGCCCTGCGCCGCCGCAGGCGCTGAGGTAGCGAGGAGGAGTAGCGTCGCCACCCCGGCGGCGAGCGCCCCTGATAGCCGTTGATGCGTGTCCACGTGCCTGCCCCCCACTGCCGTGTCGTGCTCCGCCATGATGGACGGCGGGAGTGCTCCGGCGCAAGGGGCACGGTTCGGTCGCGCGTCCCGATCGCCCCCTGTCAGGCCGCGCGACCACCGGCCTCGCTGATCCCCAGCACGTAGCCGGCACTGGTGAGCAGGTAGAGCTCGCCCGCGTCGTCCTGGCCGAACGACTGCACCTGGCCCAGCTTCGACGGTACCCGGGCAACGGCGGCCGGGGCGACCACTCCTGCCCGCAGCTGCTCCGCGGGCAGGGCCCAGATGGTGCCGCTGCAGTAGTCGGCGTAGAGGTACGTGTCCGCCGGCAGCGAGCCGGCCGCGCCGCGGTAGACGTAGCCGCCGATGACGCCGCAGTGGCCCACGTCGCCGTCGACGTGGGGATAGGCGATCACCGGGGCGATGTGGGCTTCGGGGTCGCAGGGGCGGCCGTAGAAGCACTCGCCACCCTCCATGTCGGCCCAGCCGAAGGAGGGTCGATCGGGGTCGGGCGCGAGCACGTCGATCTCCTCCCAGTCGCTCTGGCCGACGTCGCCGATGTAGATGTGCCCGCTTTCGAGATCGGGGCTGAAACGCCACGGATTGCGCAGGCCGACCGCGTGGATCTCGGCGCGGGCGCCGGGCACGCCGGCGAAGCCATTGTCGGGCGGGACCGCGTAGGGAAAGCCGTGGTCGACATCAAGGCGCAGCAGCGTGCCCAGCAGCGAGGCCGGGTCCTGGGCGTTCCCCTCCGGATCGTTGCCGGTGCTGCCGTCGCCGATCCCGGCCAGCAGCATGCCGTCGCGGTCGAAGGCGAGCATGCCGCCCTTGTGCATGGTGCTGAACGAGGGGATCGTCAGCAGTGTCCGCTCGGTCTCCTCGATGGTCGCGGCGTCCGTGCCGGCGGTGAACTCGCTGATGGCCGTGGCCCCGTCGCGGTCACGCTGTGAGTAGAGCACGTAGAAGCGACCATTCCGCGCGTAGTCAGGGTGGAAGGCCAGGCCCAGCAGGCCGCGTTCGTGGTGGTGCAGGACGCGCTCGCGGATGTCGAGGAAGGGTGCGGGCTCGACGGTGCCGTCCTCGTCGAGCCGCATGACCGTGCCGCGCTGCTCGGCCACGTAGCGTGCGCCAGCCCCGTCGCCGGTGAGGAACGTGGGTGAGTCGAGACCGGCCGAGACGGCCGCCAGTTCCACGGTCAGGTCCAGCGGCCGGGCCGGTCCCGGGTCATCCTCGAGCGCCTGGCTCACCAGCAGCACACCGATGCCGACCAGGCCGATGACGATGATGACGAGGTTGATGACCGCCCCTGAGCCAAGGCGCCGCGACCTCGCCACGCTCAACCGCCGTCCTCGGACGGGGGCGGGAGGGAGGCGAGCGGACTCGCGGTCGGGCTCGCGACAGGATCGACCGACGAGGTCGCCGCGGGCGCGGGCGCGACGAGCTCCACCAGCGGCCGGTCGAAGGCATCGAGCAGCGTCAGGGCCTCACCATCGCGCTCGAAGTAGACGACTTCGCTGTAGGCCGTGAGCAGCCGGCGTTCGGCCCTGCGCACGGGTCCGTCACAGGGTGGCCCCAAGGCCTCGATCGGGCCAAGCACGATACGGTCGGCCTCGACCCGCACCTCGCCCTCGAGCTCACGGCAGCCGCCGTTGCCGCTGAGGCCGCCATCGGCGGTGATGCTCAGGCGCATGGGCTGGCCATCGGGCGGCTGGGCAGACGCGCCGTTGGCACGCGTGTAGCCCGTCACGAGCCAGTCGCCGAATGGCTGGGCATCAGGCCGCCGGGTCGCCGCCACACGTACGGCGCCCGTGTCGTCGACCAGCTCGAGCCCGGCGGCGCCGGTGTCGAGGCGCCAGCGGCTGACCGCCTCGAGCGCCACCGAGAAGGCCACTGCCTCCTCGGTCCGCTTGCGGCCGCACTCGCCGAAGCCCTTGCTGATGATGCCCAGACCGATGCGTTCGCCGTCGATGGAGTAGCCGCCGTTGTAGCGACCGCAACCGGTCTGGCCCTCGAGGCGACCCCCGTCCTGCAGTGCGATGGTCAGCTCGCCCGCGACCCGCGGCTCGGCGAGCCCTTCACCCCAGGCGTCGAAGGCGGTCACGGTCCAGGTCCCTGCCGGCTCCAGAGGCGCCGGCGTGGGTGAGGCGGCCGGGCTGGCTTCGGGCGACTGGGCCGCGACAACGGGCGACTGGGCCGCGGCACCGGCCGGCAGCAGCGAGACAGCGCAGGCAAGCACGAGACACAGGCGGCGCAGACGGATCACGGCGGACACGCCGACAGCCTAGCAACGATGCCGCGACGTCGCGATGAGCGCTACCGTACGGCCATGGTCGACGTCTTCGAGCGGGCACCCAAGGTCGAGCTGCACCTGCATCTCGAGGGTGCCATCCCGGCAGCGGCCATGTGGCAGCTGGTGGAGGGCTGCGGCGAGCCTGCGACGCGCTCGTTCGAGGCCTTCGTGGCCCGTTTCGAGTACCGCGACTTCGCCCACTTCATCGAGACGTGGCAGTGGATGCTGCCGCTCATCCGCACGCCCCAGGATTGGACCTTCGTGGCGCGAGCCGTAGCGGCCTCGCTCGCGGAGCAGGGCATCGTCTACGCGGAGGCCTCCATCTCCCCGACCGACTTCCGTCAGCACGAGTTGAGCGTGGCACAGATCGCCACGGCCGTGCGCCGGGGGCTCGACGAGGTCGAGGGCACGCAGGTCAACCTGCTCGTCGACCTCGTGCGTGACACCGGCCCCGAGTGCTGCGCGCGCACGCTCGATGAGGTCATCGAGGTCGCGCTCGAGGCCGGAGTCGTGGGCATCACCATCGGCGGCTCCGAGCACGCCTACCCGCCCGGCGACTATGCCGCGGTCTACCGCCGGGCCGGCGAGGCCGGTCTCGGACGCAGCGTCCACGCCGGCGAGGCGGGCGGGCCGGAGAACGTGTGGTCGGCGCTGCGCGACCTCGGTGCCGACAGGATCGGCCACGGCGTGCGCGCGGTCGAGGATCCGGCGCTGGTGGAGCACCTGGTGCAGCAGGCGGTGCCGCTGGAGGTCTGCCCTACCTCCAACATCCGCACCGGCGTCGTGGCCTCGTGGGCGGCGCACCCGGGGGTCGAGCTCATCGAGCGCGGCGCCCGCGTGACGATCAACAGTGACGACCCCACCTACTTCGACTGCTCGCTCGCGGGCGACCTGCGGCGCGTGGCTGCGCTGACCCACCTCGACCTCGAGCAGCACACGGGCTACGCCGTCGAGGCCGCGTTCGCGGACGCAGCGACGAAGGCGCGCCTGCGCCGGCTCGTGGCGGAGTGGTGGGCCGCGGAGGGCGCCACGGGACCGCCACCGTCGTGAGCATCAGACCGCTCGCCCGGCCTCGAGGAAGGCCCGGATGTTGGCCCAGGGGATATCCGGCTCGTCGATGTCGTAGGCCGGGCAGAGGATGAGGCCGGCCCGCCCCAGCTCGCGAACCCGGGTGGCCACCTCCTCACGGATGGCCGTGGCCGAGGCGAAGGCGAACGTGGTCTGTGCTCCGACCGTGCCCCACAGCGCCAGCCGGGGCCCGAAGCGACGGCGGATACGAACCGCGTCCATGTGCTCAGGCTGCAGCGGGTTGACCCCGTTCACGCCGAGTTCCACAAGGTCGTCGAGGACCGGCTCGAAGTGGCCGTCGCTGTGGTAGATGACACGCAGCTCCGGGCGCGCGCCGCGGGCAGCCTCGATGACGCGCGCCAGTCTCGGTTTGAGGAACTGGCGCCAGGTGTCCGGGCCGATCATCATCGTGCCGGGCATGCCCACGTCATCGTCAAGCGAGAGCACGTCGATGCCGGCGCGGGCGAGCGTGACCGCGTTCCAGGCCGCCAATTCGGCCAGCCGGTCGAGCAGGTAGGCCGCCATCTCCTGGCGTTCGACCAGGTCCACGAGGAAGTTGTCCAGCCCCCGCAGCCGCCAGGCAGCCTCGAACATCTCGCCGCCGAGGTGCGGGGTGTTGCCTCCTGCGGCCAGCCCCTTCGCATGGATGGCGCCGACCTGCCGGGCCAGGTCCTCGACCACACGGGGACCGCGAAGGAGTGGGAACGGGAACGCCTCCAGGTCCGCCAGCTTGGTTGCGCCCTCGAGCGGATTGACCGGTCGCGGCGCCTCGGGGTGGTAGCCCCACGAGGCGTAGCGAGCGACCTGCGAGGTGCTGCCCAGGCGCGTGTCAGCCTGGTGTGGCAGCGCCCGCCGACGCAGCTCCGCTTCCTGCTCCGAGACCGGGAAGGCCACGAACTCGACGTCGACCACGCCGTCCTGCCACTCCCCCGCCGGTGCCAGCCCTGGGCCGTCGACGCGGAAGAAGGCCAGTGCGAGGGGCGGACGGTCCGGCGCCTCGCCGTCGAGCGCCGCCAGGATGCGCTCGCGGCCGTTCATCGACGCGCACCCCTTGGCCGATTCCCGGACGTCATCCCTCTGAGCAGTCGAGGAGCTCCGATCCATAGCTCATCCGACCGGTGACCTGCCCGTCCGGCGTGATGGTGAACTCGTAGGCGGAGGCCCACACGTCGCTGCCGTCGGTCTGGAACCAGAAGTCGGACGTCCACTCGCACGCACCCCCGCTGATGGTCACCGTCTGCGCGGGCCGCGCCCCTTGCCACTCGGGCGGATCCACGGGGTCGTCGCTGAGCGTGCACTGCACCTGCTCTTCGTACGTGCCGTCTTCGTAGGTCAGCCAAACGGCGCTCGTACAGTCAGCGCGCATGACCGAGCCGTCGAGCGAATCGCCCTCAGCGACCAACACGAGGCTGCCGAAGTCCGAGACGCTGTGCTCCGACACGACCGTCCCGGCTGGCGGTGATCCCGCTGACACCTCGATGCTGTTGGCCAGGCTGAGCCAGTCGTCGTCGGCGCGAGCTTCATCGAGGCACAGGAGCTCAAGGTGGGACCCGCTCGCCTCGACGAAGTACGAGGTGTAGTAGACGCCATCGGCCTCGTTCACGACGTCGAGACGGAAGGCGTCGCCAGCGGGGAGCCGAACGGTCTCGGCCGCAGCGGTCCAGCCCTCGTCCGGTGCGTCGAGCCGCGACACTTGCAGGTCGACCAACTCGTCGAGTGGGATCGCCGCGTCGTACGCATAGACCAGGCAGCCCGCCAGGCTCCCACTGGAGGCCCGCAGGTGCTGCCGCTTCATCAGCGGTGCAGCCCACGCGTAGTCGGCCGGCAGCTTGAGCTCAGCCACCTCGTCCTCTCTCTCGATGGTCCAATCGGACGGGTAGGACAAGGCCGCGGCCGCGGCCGGGATCTCGACGCGCCGGCCGGTCGGCGCTTCGTCGGTCGGCGCTTCGTCGGTCGGCCCTTCGTCGAGGGTCTCGATCGAGTCGGCGATCGCCAGCCAGTCATCGTCCGCGCGGAGCAGCGCCCCGCAGTCGAGCGTGAAGCGACGGCCGTTCGCATCGAACACGTATTGCGCACGCGGCTGGTCGCCGGACTCGAAGTCCACACGCACCGCGTCACCCACGGACAGGTCGACCGGGATGGTGGTGATCTGGGGGTCTTCCTCCCAGCTGAAACGTCGCGCGGTCTCCTCGGCCTGGCGGGCCAGGGACATGGGCATCTCCTCGAACACGGACAACGCGCAAGAGCGCAGTCCGAAGTCGGGGTGCCTGCCTCGTACCAGGTCCTGGTAGGGCACGGTCCGGAGCTCGAGCGAATCCTGGTCCATGTACTCCAGCGGGAGCTGGTACTCACGCACCTCCGACTCCATCTCGACCTCCCAGCCAGGTGGGTACGTGATGGCGACCCCCGCCTCTTCCAGCTCGACGCGCTGGGCCGGTGGCAGCTCCTCGACCGGCACGTCACGGGTCGATTCGATGGTGTCGGCGATGTGGCGCCAGGCATCGTCCGACGGCTCCTCGTCGAAGCACGCGAGCTCGTAGCGATCGAGCCCGATATCAAAGAGGTAGTAGCTCCAGTAGAGCGCCGCGGATGGATCGTGGATGTCCACCCGGGCCGCCCATCCGACCGGCAGGTCGACACCCCTGATGTCGGCCGTGGCGCCCTCGATGGCTCCGTAGCCACTGGCGTAGAGCGCCGCGTGCTCGTACGTCATCAGCTTGAGCATCAGGTCGTCGAACAGGTAGACGAAGCAGCCGCGTGGTCCGGGCGACTCGGTCCCGGTCCGCACCAGGGTCTGCATCACCACCGTCGAGGTAGCGCCATCCCCGTCAGGCATCTCGAACTCGCTCGCCAGCCTCTCGAGATCGACCGTCCACTCGGGTGGGACGGCGATGGCGATGTCTGAGTCCGGCAACTCGTATCGCTCGTATGCGGAGCCTGCCTCCGACGCTTCGACCCGGGCTGTCATGGCCCCGCTCGCGCCGACCGCGAACAAGCATGTCAACAGAGACGTCACCATCGAAAGCCGCACGACCCATCCCCCCTTGCTGGCACCCGCATGGTGCGACCGAACGCGCCCCCGAGTCAATCCGGCCCGGTCGTCAGTGCGCATCCAACGCATGATGCCCACCCCGTGCGGGGTGGGCATCGTCGGCGGGCGCGAGGTTCAGCCGCCGATGACCTCTTCGAGCGTGGCCACCCGGGGCCAGCCCTAGCGCTCGAGTGACCCGGGCAACCGACCCTCGATGGCCGAGCTGGAGGTCGCCCTGCAGACGACGCTCGCGAACCGGCTGAGGCTGACCGACCAAGGCCTCTGCAACGACCCCTCCGGCTGGAGGGACCGGGTCGACGCACCCGACGCAGCACATCGACGCAGTCGACGCGGTCATCGAAGCCGGGTGGGACGAACACGTCGAGCCCGTCACCCACGCCGCGACACGGGTCGGGATGAGCGGAATGGTGGGCGATACTGGATTCGAACCAGTGACCTCGCGGATGTGAACCGCGCGCTCTAACCAACTGAGCCAATCGCCCGTGGGAAACGGATTATAGCCCGCTCTCGCGGAGGCGCCGGCTAGCGGTCGCTCACGCTCGTGCCCGGCCAGAGCGCACGCACCACGGCGGCATCGAGGCCCTCCACCCGCAGTCGCTTGTGGCGGCTGCTCGCACCGCCGGCGATGCTGATCGCGCTGCGGGGCACGCCCAGCGCCTTGGCCAGCAGCTTGACCACGGCCACGTTGGCGGCCCCGTCGGCCGGTGGCGCGGTCACGCGTAGGCGCAGCTCCCCGTGCTCGTCGACGCCTTCGATGGCATCGCGGCCCGAGCGGGGCGTGACGCGCACGGCGATGACGACCGCCTCGGTCACAGGAACCAGGAGATGCGCATGAGCAGGCCCAAACCGATGAGCAGCACCAGCGGTGACCAGTCGAACATGCCCGATCGGGGAAGGATGTTGCGGATGGGCGCGAGGAACGGCTCGGTCAGGCTGTACAGGAACTGGCCCAGCGGCTTCTCGAACTGCGGGTCGACCCAGCTCATGAGCACGCGGCCAAGGACCACGATCCAGGCCGTGGTGACCAGCGATTGGAGCAGGATACGGATGAAGTCTTCCACGCCATCTGGCCTCGTCGCTGCGGTCTACGCGGGGAGCGGCCGCTCCCCGAAGAGCGCCCGGCCCACGCGCACCAGCGTACTGCCTTCCTCGATGGCCACCTCGTAGTCGTCGGTCATGCCCATCGAAAGCCCGGGGCCCAGGCGCGGGTCGCGCGCCCGTAGCCGTTCCGACAGCTCGCGTAGGCGAACGAACGTGGGCCGGGCCGCCTCGCCCCCGCCGGTCAGGAGACCCACCGTCATGAGGCCGGCCACATCGAGGTGGTGCAGTTCGAGCAGGCCTTCCAACTCGCGTTCGAGCTGCTCGGGCGCGAAGCCAGCCTTGGACGGATCGTCGTCGACGTTGACCTGCAGGTAGACCGGCAGCCGCCCGCCGCTACGCGAGCCACGCTCCCCCACCAGACGTTCGAGGCGTGCCGCGAGAGCCACCGAGTCGACCGACTCGACCGCATCGAACAGCTCGACGGCCTTGGCCGCCTTGTTCTTCTGCAGGTGACCCACGAGATGCCAGATGGCAGGGCTCAGCAGGGGGATCTTGCCGGCTGCTTCCTGCACCCGGTTCTCGCCGAGCGTGTCGTGCCCGGCCGCCTGTGCAGCGCGCAGGCGCTCGACCGGCACCGTCTTGGAGACGGCCACGAGCACCGCCGCGTCCGGAGCTCGCCCGGAACGCACGCAGGCCGCCGCCATGCGCTCGAGGACCTCGGCGCGGGCAGCGGCCAGCTCGGCTACGGCCCGCTCGAAGAGCGGGCCGGTTTCAGCGTTCGTCGGCACGGATCAGCGGCTGCGGCGCAGGAACGCCGGGATGTCGAGATCCTCTTCCTTGGCCGCGGCACGCGGCTCACCGGCGGTGACGGACTCACCGGTCGAGACAGGCACGGCCACGGCCTGCTTGGCCTCGCTCTCGCCGTCGCTCGCGGCCTGGTCGCCGGCCGCGGTGCGCTGGCGCGCGAGCTCCTGCATGAAGTCGCGGTTCTCCAGGCCCGCCTGCACGCCGCTGTCGATGCCCGCCTCGGCGGCTGTGCCGGGGTAGGCGCTGCGGCGGTTGTGGTCGAAGCCGGTGGCGATGACGGTGATCTGCAGATCGTCGCCCATGCGCTCGTCGATGACCGTGCCGAAGATGATGTTGGCCTCCGGGTCGGCCATCTCCTTGATGATCTCGGCAGCCTCGTCGATCTCGAAGAGGCCCAGGCTGGGACCACCGGTGACGTTGAACAGGATGCCCTGGGCGCCGCTGATGCTGACCTCCAGCAGCGGGCTGCTGATGGCCTCGCGTGCGGCCTCCGCAGCACGATCGGGACCGCTGGCACGGCCGATGCCCATGAGCGCCGAACCAGCCGAGCGCATGACCGCGCGCACATCGGCGAAGTCGAGGTTGATGAGACCGGGCACCGTGATGAGGTCGCTGATGCCTTGCACGCCCTGGCGCAGGACGTCGTCGACGACGCGGAAGGCGTCGACGATGGAGGTCTCCTCGGAGACGACTTCCTTGAGGCGATCGTTGGGGATGGTGATGAGAGTGTCGACCTTGTCGCGCAGGAGCTCGGCCGACTTCTCGGCGTTGAGGCGGCGGCGAGCGCCCTCCCAGGAGAAGGGCTTGGTGACCACGCCGATGGTCAGTGCAGCCCATGTCGCGGGCGATCTCGGCGATGACGGGTGCGGCTCCTGAGCCGGTCCCACCACCCATGCCGGCGGTGATGAAGACCATGTCGGAGTCACGGAGGGCGTCGGCGATCTTCTCGGAATCCTCTTCAGCGGCACGCTGGCCGATGGAGGGGTCGCCGCCGGCGCCGAGGCCGCGGGTGATCTTGTCACCGATGCGAATCTTGTTGGGCGCGTCGGACTGCAGCAGGGCCTGGGCATCTGTGTTGACGGCGATGAACTCGACGCCCATCAACTCGGCACGGATCATGCGGTTGACGGCATTGCTGCCACCACCGCCGACACCGATCACTCGGATGAGGGCGAAGTTCTCTGAGTCTGAACGCAACGGCATGTAAGTGATCCCTCCAGATCGCGCACCCAGGCATCTCGGTCCGTCAGGGCCGCCCGCACGGTCAGGGCGACGCCACCAGGGCACCTGGTCGTCGGGCGAGTATATCCTCGGTCCCCGACTCAGGGATAGAGCCACCTTGTGCCGTGCCGAGCGTGATGAGGCAGATTGCGGCGGTTCTTGTGGCCTTTGGTCAACGCACCGCGATGCACCGATCGCTCGTCGATGGGCCCGTGCACGGCAATCGCGCGGCGATGAGCGCGGCGACGAGGGGCACGCACGAACGTCCGCGCGCGCGTGGTGCACGTCGGTCGACAAGTCGACCGAATCGGACGGATGCGCCGGCGACGAGGGGGAGTGCGCCCCGCTGGGCCGGCTCAACGGCCGCGATCGGTCGACATCTCGACCGGATCGGACGGATGCGCCTGCGACGAGGCGAAGCATGCGTCCCTGGGCCGGCTCAAGGGCGGTGATCGGTCGACTTGTCGACCATGCGGGGCTCACGATGCAGAGTCCTCGATGCGCACTCGACGAGAGCGGCTCGAGGCTCCCGTGCTCGAACCAGTCTGGGTCGTCGGGAGCGCGCTCGAACCCCGGTTGCGCAGCTAAGGGAAGATGCGCCGGATCAGCTCGCGCACGCGGTCGGCCGAGGGGTTTCGCGGTGGCGGCTCATAGCGCGCTTGCTCCCCGGACATGAAGTCATTCCCGGCCCACAGCAGCAAGCCGATAGCGGTGGCGTACTCGGGCGTGAGCAGGTTGTCGGTGAGACCGCCGATGCCCTCCGGCTCCGCCACACGCACGGGGATACCGAGCACGTCGCGGGCGAGATCGGCCGCGTTGGCCAGCCGTGCGGCACCGCCGGTCAACACCAGGCCGGCCGGCAGCCGGTGGGCGCTGGCGCTGGCGGACATCTCCTCGCCGATCTTCTCGAAGAGCTCGCGCATGCGGGCGTCGACGATCTCGGTCACATCGCGCTTGCGCGCAGGCCGGGACACACCCCCGTCAACGATCTCTATGTCCGCTTCGGTGTCGGGGTCGGCCGACTTCGATTCCGGCGAGCCGAAGAGCAGCTTCAGCTGCTCGGCCGCGGCGAGGTTGGTGCGCAGGCCGATGGCGATATCGTTGGTCACGTTGACCCCGCCCAGCGGGATGACCGAGGTGTAGAAGGGTGAGCCGTCGGCGTAGAGGGCGATGTCGGTGGTGCCAGCGCCGATGTCAGCCACGGCCACGCCCAGCTCTCGCTCGGTCTCGCTGAGCACGGCCACGCCGGAGGCGATCGAGGAGACCACCAACTCGTCGGGCCGCACGCCCGCGCGGCGCACGCAGCGGGACAGGTTCTGCAGCGCGGTGGCGCCACCGTGGACGATGTGGGTGGTGACCTCGAGGCGCACCGCGCTCATGCCCTCGGGATCCTTCACGCCCTCCTGGCCGTCGACGGTGAAGTCACGTGGCAGCACGTGCAGGACCTCACGGTTCGATGGGATGGTCACCGCCCGCGCCACCTCCGTGGCTCGCTCGATGTCCTCGCGTGTGACCTCGCGGTGGGCGCCGCTGACCGCGACCGTGCCCCGCGAGTTGAGCAATTCGAGGTGGTCGCCGCCGACACCGACGTAGGCCGCCTCCAGGGTCAGGCCCGAGAGTCGCTCGGCCTTCTCGATGGCCGAGGTGATCGAAATCGACCGTCTGGTCCATGTTGTTGACGAGGCCCTTCTTGACCCCCGTCGTGGGCACCATGCCCTTGCCGATGATGTCCAGCGTGCCATCGTTGGCGACCTCTCCGACGAGCACGACGACCTTGCTCGTTCCGACGTCAAGCGCCACCAGGATCGCTTCGAGTTCCAACTGTTTCCCTTCCTCGGCCGCTACGGGCCATCCCAGCCCGGTGCGTCGGCGCACCACGGGCGGTTACATTGTGGGCGATGCGGCGCGGTTCCGCAGGACCGACCTAGCCCTTCTTCGCCCGCTTGTCGTCGTAGGTCGTGAAGGTGCCGCAGGTGTCCTCCGAGACGACCAACCGGATGAACGCCAGCTTGCGTTCCTCCGATGCCAGCAGCCACTGTAGGCACTGCACCTGGCGAGGGATGACCGACGGTGGCTGCAGCGTTAGCGTGTAGCGTCCGAACTGCGCCCGCCAGACCGGGTCGCGGCTCGCGAGCACGTAGCCGTCGCGCTCATCCACGCGCAGCTCCAGCTCCTGCGCGCGCGGACCAAGGATCTCCTCGTCGAGCGCGAGCAATTGGCGCATCACGGCCAAGTCGAGCCTCGGCAGGCGTGTGCCCACCGTCGGCGGCTCCTCCGGCAGGCGCGCATCTTCGATGCGCGGCAGCCGCGCACGGGCATCGTCCGCAGCAGCGCTGCCGGCGCCCTCGCCGTCGAGGTCGGCCGGGGCGAAGAGCATGCCCTCCTCGTCCACCAGCCAGGCCACCCCGCCATCGCTCCAGATGAACACCGGGTCGCGCTCGTCGAGCGTGACCGAGACGTCCGCGGGCAAGGTCACCACGGCTGAGGCAGCGTCGACCTCGGTGAGCGTGGAGAGCTCCCTGACGATGTCCGAGGCACGCACGCGGAACACGTTGGGGCCCCGCTCCAGATCGGTCAGGCGCGCGCGCACCTCGGCCTCGTCGGCGTGGACCAATCCGCGGAACGTGACCTGCTCCTCGCGCACGGTGAAAGCCTCGTCGGTGAGCATCCAGTAAAGCAGCGCGGTCAGGAGCACCAGGCCGACCGCGCCCACGACGCGCGCGAAGGTGGTGTGCTTGCGGCTGGACGGCGGAGCCGAGCGCGGCTCGATGGTGCCCGCCGCTCGGCTCGACCGGGCGAAGGTCACGGCAGGTCGTCGGGCTCCAGGTGGGGATCGGGGCGGCGCGCAGCACGCTCCAGGGCCAGCTCCACGACACGCACACAAGTGCCGGCGAAGTCATAGCCACCGAGCGAGGTCATGCGCGGGAAGAGGCTGATGGGCGTGAAGCCGGGCACGGTGTTGATCTCGCTGATGTAGGGGATGCCGTCGGCCGAGAGCAGCATGTCGACGCGGGCGAAGCCGCTGCCGCCGATGACGAGGAAGACCTCGATCGCGGCCGCCCGCAGCGACTCGGCCAGCTCCGGGTCGAGGTCGGCCTCGATGCTGACCGTGCTCGCATCCGAGCGGTACTTGGCCTCGTAGTCGTAGAACTCGTTGCCGGGCATGACCTCACCCGGACCGTAGGCCGCCATGTCCAGGCGGGTGTTGCCCATGACCGCCGTCTCCAGCTCGCGCGGGTGGTCCAGGTAGGGTTCCACCAGTACCAGGTCGTCGTAGCGCAGGGCCTCGGCCAAGGCCTGGCCGAGGGCTGGACCGGCCACGTCGTGGACGATGGTGATGCCGATGCTGGAGCCCAGACGCGCGGGCTTGACGATGAGGCGCGGGTCGGCGAACCCGGCCGCGAACTCGCGCAGGCCGGCCTCCACGCGTGCGGGGTCGGCGGCATGCTCGGCGGCACGCAGTTCCGCCCACGGCAGCACCGGCAGCTCGAGCGCTCCGACGATACGCTTGAAGAGCGTCTTGTCCATGCCCACCGCCGACGCGGCCGGGCCCGCGCCGCAGTAGACCAGCCCGCTCAATTCGAGCAGCGACTGGACCTGGCCGTCCTCGCCGAATGGCCCATGGAGCGCGGGGAACACGACCGGACGGGGATCGGCCGAGGCCAGCGTCTCGAGCGCGGCCGCGGCACGGTAGGGACCGTCCGCACCGAGCACGGCGGGGTCGCGAAAGGCGGTGGTCGGCAGCTCCGGGTCGAGCGCATCAGGCGGCAGGCGCCACCACTCGCCATCAAGGGTGAGCAGCCAGCCGCTGACGTCGTGGCCGGCCTCGCGTAGTGCCGTGGCGATGGCCCGGCCCGAGACGAGCGAGACGTCGTGTTCGGCGCTGGGTCCGCCGAGCAGGACCGCGATGGCCGTACGAGGCAGGGTCATCGGCGGAGCGGCTGGCTGCTGTCGATGGCGATCATGTCCCCTCCTCTGTGTCGTCCCAGTCGCCCACGAACTCGACCTCGTAGGCCAGCTCGAGCCCGCGCTCACGGCGCACGGTCTCACGCACGAGCTCGGCCAGGCCGCGTACATCGGCCGCCGTGGCAGCGCCGATGTTGACGATGAAGTTGGCATGCAGCGGGCTGACCATGGCGCCGCCGAGGCGACGTTCCTTCAAGCCCAGCTCGTCGATGATGCGTCCGGCCGAGTCGCCCGCGGGATTGCGAAAGACGCTGCCGGCCGACTTCTGACCGATCGGTTGATGCTCCTGCCGCCAGCGACGGATGTCGGCAAGGCGCTCGGCGATGGTATCGGGTTCGGCCGGTGCCAGCGCGAAGGTGGCCTGCAGCACGACATCGGGCCGTCCCGGCTGGCTGTGCTTGAGCGCGCTCTCACGGTAGGCCAGGCCCAGCTCGTCCGGCCCGAGCGAGCGCTCCTCGCCGTCGGCGCCGACTACCAGCGCGGCACGCAGCACGCCCCCCACGTCGGCGCCGTGGGCTCCGGCATTGGCCCACACCGCGCCACCCACCGAGCCGGGAATGGCCAGCCCGAACTCGAGTCCCGAGAGACCGGCCTTCCTGGACTCCGTCGCGGTCTTGGCCATCTGCACGCCCGCTTCCGCCACCAGGCGGTCGTCCTCCACGCGCACGCCGGCCGCACGCACCAGCACCACGAGGCCGCCGATGCCGCGGTCGCTGATGACCAGGTCGGAGCCGCGGCCGATGAGGAAGAGCGGGATATCGCGGCTGCGCGCGAAACGCACGATGCCGCGCAGCTCGAAGAGGTTGCGGGCCTCGGCGAAGAGGTCGGCCGGACCGCCCACGCGCATGGTCGAGAAGCGCGCCAGCGGCTCGTCCCGCATGGTCCTGATGCCGAGCCGTCGCTGGATGTCACCGCCCAGCTGGAGCTGCTCAGCCGGCGTCAGACGGGTCACGCGGACGCTTCTCGGGTGAGCCGGTCGAGTTCGGCCTGGTCCGGGGGTCGGTCGCGCGCGGCCAGCGCCACGAGCAACTGCGCGGTCGCGGCGGCAGCACCGGGCCGGGCCACCTCGCGGGCCGCGGCCGACATCCGCGCGAGGCGAGGACCCTCCAGCAGGTCGGCGGCATCGCGCAGGGTGTCGCCGTCGAGGTCTGCGTCATCGACGAGGACCGCCGCCCCGGCCTCGACCATCTCGGCGGCGTTGGCGCGTTGGTGTGCGGCGGCGTGCGGGTAGGGCACGACGATCATGGGCAACCCCGCGGCGGCAGCTTCGGCCAGCGTCGAGGAGCCGGCTCGTCCCACCAGCAGGTCGGCGGCGGTGAGGGCCGCGTCCATGTCCTCGTACAGAAAGGCGAAGGGGCGGTATCGTTCCTGGCGTTCCGGCGGCAGGCCCGCCCGCAGCGCCTCGGCCTCGTCGATGGCGGAGGCGCCGGTGATGTGCACCACGCAGCAGCGTTCGACGAGGTCGCCGATCGCCTCGGCGACGGCGTCGCTCAGGCGGCGCACAGCCTGCGAACCGCCGAAGATGAGCAGGACCGGGAGATCGGCGGGTAGCCCCAGCCGGGCCCGTGCCGTGCCCGGGTCGCCACCCTCCAGCGAGCGGATGGGCGTGCCGGTCACGAGGGTGGGCGGCGGCAGGCGATCCTGCGCAGCTGCGAAGGAGACCGTGCGCAGGTCGGCGGTGCGAGCCGAGGCACGCACGCTCCGGCCGGGCACTGCGTTGCCCTCCCACAGCAGTGCCGGGATGCGCAGCAGGGCCGCAGCGGCGAGGACGGGGATGGCCACGTAGCCGCCGGTGGTGTAGACGACGTCCGGCCGCCAGCGCCACAGCTTCCAGGTCGCCTGCGGCACCGACGCGGCCAGGCGCACGGGGTCGAGGAACGCGTTGGGCGAGCGATCGACCGTGCGCAGCGAGCGCAGCCACAGCCGCTCGAGGCGGATGTCGGCGGCGGGCACGATGTCCTGCTCCAGGCCACGGTGTCCGCCGAGCCAGCGCAGCTCGAGCTCAGGCAGGCGTTCCTGCAGCTGGGTCACGACGGCCAGGGCGGGGTAGATGTGGCCCCCCGTGCCCCCGGCCGCGACCAGAACCCTCATGCGTCATGCGTACCTCGGGTGATGGTCTCTCGGGAGATGGACAGAAGGATACCTACGGCCGCGAGAACGACCACGAGCGAGGTACCGCCCTTGCTCAGGAACGGCAGCGGCATGCCCGTCATGGGGATGAGGCTGACCACCACGCCGATGTTGATGAGCGCCTGGAACGTGAGCCAGGCGGTGATGCCCAGGGCCAGCAGGCCACCGAAGGTGTCGGGCGCGTGCATGGCCACACGCATGCCGCGCCAGGCCAGCAGCAGGAAGAGACCGATGATGACGACGCCGCCGACGTAGCCGAGCTCCTGACCGATGACCGCGAAGATGAAGTCGTTCTCGGCCGCGGGCACGGTCAGGCCACCTTGCTGCTGGCTCTGGCCCAGGCCGGTACCGGTGAGCCCGCCCATGGCCAGCGCGTGGATGCTGCGCGTGGTCTGGTAGCCCGTCGCCGGCCGCGTCGGCGAAGGGGTCGAGGAAGATCTGGACGCGGCTGAGCATGTAGGGCTTGACCATGATGACCCCGGCCACGGCAGCCACGCCCAGGGGCAGGAACATGAGCAGCTGCAGCACGCTGCCGCCGGCCACGAAGAACATGCTGAACGCGGTCAGCACGATGACGCCGGTGGTGCCCAGGTCCGGCTCGAGCAGGATGAGCCCGGACATCACCGCGACCACGAAGAGGAACGGCAGCATGCCCTCGCGGAACGAGCCCACGCGCTTCCCGCGCGTGCTCAGCCAGTGGGCCAGGAAGATGACCAGCGCGATCTTGGCCACCTCGGTGGGCTGGAACGAGGGCAGCCCGCCGATGCGCAGCCAGCGCGTGGCGCCGTAGGTGTTGATGGGCTCGAGCAGCGGCGGGATCCGGGTCCGATCACGAGCACCAGCAGCACCAGGGCCACGAACATGCCCAGGATGGAGAAGCTGCGCCAGTAGCGGTAGTCGACGCGCATGACCACGAAGAGGACGAGTCCGCCCAGCAGGGCCCAGCCCAGCTGCTCGGTGATGGCATCGAAGACGCTGTCGCCGTAGAGCGCGGCGTCGTGGCCGGAGCTCGAGTAGACCATGAGGATGCCGATGGCCGAGAGCGCGGCGGCGACCACCATCAGCAGGTAGTCGGGCTCGTGGCGCTGGCGCTGGGGGCCGTTGACCACACGGCCGGCGGTGCGGTCGTGCTGGACCGACGCACGGGCGGCGAGGGCGCCGCACGGTCGTTGGCGGCGGCCGTCACCGCGGACGTCGCCGAACGCGAGACAGCGACGCGCCGGCGGGGCGTGACCGGACGTGGCTTGCGCGATGCCTGAGAGCGGGCGCCGGAACCGCGCTTCACCCGCGGCGAAGGCACTGGGCGCGACCTCGCGCCGCCCCTCACCGTCTCTCCCAGGGGAAACGCAGGGCCTCGGTCATCGAGCGGCCTCCGGGTCGGCCGGGTCGCCCTGGTCGGCCTGGGCGGCCGGGTCGGCCGGGTTGGCGGCTGCTCCGGCCTCCAGCAGGGCGTTCACGGCGGCCTTGAAAGCGGCACCACGCGCCTCGTAGTCACGGAACATGTCGAACGATGCCGCCGCCGGACTCAGCAGCACCGTTGCGGGGGTGCTTGCGCGCGCGGCCGCGGTCGCGCTGCGCACGGCCTCGTCCATGGAGCCGGCGCGCTCGATGTGGGCCAGGCCGGCGTCAGCGAAGGCGGCCGCGAGACGGTCGGCCGTCTCGCCGATGAGCACCGCGGCCGTCACCCGCTCGGCCACGGCCGCAGCGAGGTCCCTCGATGGGCACGCCCTTGTCGCGGCCGCCCGCGATCAGCACCAGCGGCCGCTCGAAGGCGCGCACCGCGGCGATGACCGCGTCCGGCTGCGTCCCCTGGGAGTCGTTGACGTAGGTCACGCCGGCGATCTTCGGCCACGCGCTCGAGGCGGTGCTCCACGCCGCCGAAGCCGCGCGCGGCTGGCCGAATTCGCGGCCGGGCTGACCCCGTGCAGCAGGCCCACGGCCGTGGCCGCGAGCACGTTGCTGACGTTGTGGCGGCCCGGCAGCGGCACGTCCCGCGGCCGGCATGCGCCGCGGCGCGTCGTGCGACCGCGCCGGAGCCCAGCTCGGGACCGGCCACGACCCAGCCCTCGACCAGGCCCACGCCGTCGGGCGCAGGGTCGCCCTGGCGGTAGCTGACCGTGCGCGCGCCCGCGGGGGCCTCGTAGCTCGCCACCACCGCGTCGTCATCGTTGCGCACGAGCACGCCATGGCTCGGCAGCAGCTGCACCAGGCGTTGCTTGACCACGCGGTAGGCCTCGAGCGACCCGTGGCGGTCGAGGTGGTCGGAGGTGACATGCGTGTAGACCGCCACGTCGGTGCCGCGTG
>CAVQUM010000001.1:0-194529 GCA_963716815.1 uncultured Chloroflexia bacterium | reverse complement strand
CGACGACGGTGGCGTGCCCAACGCGGCCTCGGCATCGGGTGTGAACATTCCGCAGCAGACCGGCTTCACCCCGTTCCAGATCAACGCGCCGCTGTTCGCCGCCACGCCGGGGCAGACCCGCAGCTTCGATGCGATTTTCGGTCAACGCCCAAGGCCAGCTCACCGACCGCCTGAGCGTGCTCGGCGAACTGGAGCAGGACCTGGAAAACGCGCGCGGTCAGCGCATCACGGTCGGCGCCGACTACCGGCTGAACAAGCGCTTCAGGGCTTATGGCCGTGCCGAAGTGGCCAACGGGCTGGGCGGTGTCAATGGTCTGGCCGTCACCGGGCGCGAAACCGCGCTGGTGGCTGGCGTCTCCACGAGGCCCATGCGCGACGGCGAGATCTTCAACGAATACCGGTTGCGCGATGCCATTTCAGGCAAAGACGCGGTCAACGCGATCGGCCTGCGCCAGACCTTCCGCGTCTCCGAGGGCGTGCGCTACAGCGCCAGCGCCGAGTACCAGAAGGCGCTCGCGGGCCAGGCCACCTCGGCCACCGCGCTGGCAGGCGGCATCGAGCTCGCCTACGACCCACCTGGCGCGCCGCCGGCCGGCTGGAGTGGCGCCGCGACCGCAACTACGACGCCTGGATTTCCACTCTGGGCACCACGGTGAAGATCGATCGCGACTGGTCGCTGCTGGTTCGCAACACGCTGTTGCTGCAAAACGCGCGCAACGCGGCCGTGTACGACCAGTGGCAAGACCGGTTCCAGGTCGGCGCGGCTTACCGGCAAACCGATCTCAACCGCATCAATGCGCTGGCGCTTTACGAACTGCGCAGCGAGAAAGACGAGAACCCCGGCGTTGATTACCGCCGCACCTCGCACGCAGTTCTACCGTTGCACGCCGACTACCACCCCAGCCGGCCCTGGTGGCTCACCGGGCGGCTGGCTGGCAAGCAGGTGTCCGAGCGGTTCCTGGGCGGTGTGCAGTCCAGCTACGTCGCCTACCTCGCCGGTGGTCGCGTCACCTGGGACCTGACCGAGCGCTGGGATGTGGGCGTGCAGAACCATGTGTTGTGGTCACCACGCGGCGGCTCGCGCCAAAGCTCCTTTGGCGTGGGAGCCGGCTACCTGCTGAAGTCCAATCTGTGGCTCTCCCTGGGCTACAACCACGTTGGCTTCTTCGACGACGAGCTGGTGGGCGCTGCCTACACCCGCCAGGGCGTTTACCTGCGCCTGCGCTTCAAGTTCGACGAAACCCTGTTCCGTGGCGACCAGCCCGAGACCAACCGGGCGCTCAACCCGATGGCCTCGGCCACCCGCCCCTGATCGACGCCCACCCGCGCCGATCACCTTCCCCCTTCGAAGGGTTGTTGCCATGAACCACAAACCCCTGCTGCTTTCCCTCCTAGCCCTCAGCGTTCTCGGCGGTTGCGCCGTGACCGACCCGCGCGCCACCGACCGCGCCCCCGGCGCCGTGCCGCCGGTTGCCGAGCCCGCGCGCTACACCGACGAAGCGCAGCGCGCCGATCACCGGGTGCTGCAGTCGGCGCAAGACCGTCTGGCGATCCTGAACAAAGACGGCCGCGTGGCGCAAAACAGCTACGCCTGGGCCAAGTCGCAATGCTGGCTCGACATGGCGCGCCAGAACTACCACGAGAACGACCGCAGTGGCGTGATCGGCGAGGCGTTGCAAGAGTCGGTCAACCTCATCGATGTGCTGGAGCAGGGCAAGACGCCTGCGGTGAGCACCCCCCTGATCGGCAGCAGAGTGCGCGCTGCGCGACGACCTCTGGGCCCGCGCCGAGCGCGGCCGCACCGGCCCTGGCGCTGCCTGCGTGGCGGCTCAGGCCGCCTGCCTGGAAGTGCAGCTGGTCTGGATGGGCCACGAATACGCCGAGGGCGGCTGGCGCCACGCCAACCCCTACATCGGCATGGCCGAAAAATGGCCAGCCGCATGGAGGCCGATCAGGCCGCCTGCGCCGGGCCGGTGGCCGCCGCGCCCGCTGCGGCGCCGGTGGTGATCGAGCGCGAGGTCGAGCGTCTGGTGATCGCCACCGACGCGCTGTTCGAGTTCGACCGTTCCGGCCTGAACGACATCCGCGCCGCGGGCCGCGCCCGCCTCGACATGATGGCGAAACGCGCCCAGGGCCTGCAAGACATTGAGCGCATCGCGCTGGTCGGACACACCGATCGCCTGGGCAGCGATGCCTACAACCAGCCGCTGTCGCTGCAGCGCGCCACCGCCGTGCGCGATTACCTGGTGTCGCAAGGCCTGGCCGCCAGCCTGTTCACGGTCGAGGGCCGGGGAGTGCCGAGCCGGTCAAGACCTGCGCCGACAACCTGGCCCGCGGCGCGCTGATCGCCTGCCTGCAAGACAACCGCCGGGTTGAAGTGGAGATTCGCGGGCGGGTGAAGTCCGGCAAGCCTTGAGCAGCGGGACAGGGTTGTCCGGCAAAGCGTCCTGGCGCAACGGTAGCCCTGGCTCGTGGCGCCCGCTGGCGGGACCGCGGCGGTAGCGCTGTGAACCTGGGGCGAACCGAGCGGGGTTTGGCGGCCATCGGGCTGGGACTGCCGGGGTTCGGCGACTGCGGTGCAAATGGGAGGCGTACCCGCCACCCTGTATCCGACAGAGCCGGCCAACCCGGAGACCCCCATGCCCACCGCCAACATTCCCCACTTCATCAACGGCCAGACCGCCGCCGGCAGCGCCCAGCGCGCGCAGACGTCTGTGTTCAACCCCGCGACCGGCGCCGCCACCGGGAGCGTGGCGCTGGCCAACGCGCCGATGTCGATGCCGCCGTGGCCGCCGCGCAGGCCGCCTTCCCGGCCTGGGCCGACACGCCGCCGATCCGCCGCGCGCGCGTCATGTTCAAGTTTCTCGAACTGCTCAACCAGCACAAGGACGAGCTGGCGCGCCTCATCACGCTGGAGCACGGCAAGGTGTTCACCGACGCGCAGGGCGAGGTCGCGCGCGGCATCGACATCATCGAATTCGCCTGCGGCATCCCGCAGCTGCTCAAGGGCGACTTCACCGACCAGGTCTCCACCGGCATGGACAACTGGACCCTGCGCCAGCCGCTCGGCGTGGTGGCCGGCATCACGCCGTTCAACTTCCCGGTCATGGTGCCGATGTGGATGTTCCCGGTGGCGATTGCGGCGGGCAACACGCTTCGTGCTCAAGCCCAGCCCGACCGATCCGTCGCCGTCGCTGCGCATGGCCGAGCTGCTGCACGCAGGCGGGCCTGCCCGACGGCGTGTTCAACGTCGTGCAGGGCGACAAGGAAGCGGTCGACGCGCTGCTGGTGCACCCCGACGTCAAGGCCATCAGCTTCGTCGGCTCCACGCCGATCGCCAACTACATCTACGAGACCGGCGCCCGCCACGGCAAGCGCGTGCAGGCGCTGGGCGGCGCCAAGAACCACATGGTGGTGATGCCCGACGCCGACATCGACCAGGCCGTGGACGCGCTGATCGGCGCCGGCTACGGCTCGGCCGGCGAGCGCTGCATGGCGATCAGCGTGGCGGTGCTGGTGGGCGACGTGGCCGACCAGCTGATGCCCCTGCTCAGTAGCGCGCCGAGGCGCTCAAGGTGCTCGACGGCGAGAACCTCGACGCCGAGATGGGCCCGATCGTCACGCGCGCGGCGCACGAGCGCATCACCGGCTACATCGAGCCCGGCGAGAAGCAGGGCGCCGAGCTGCTGGTTGACGGCCGCGCCTTCGACGCCGCCCGCGCCGGCGAGGGCTGCGAGACGGCTTCTGGATGGGCGGCACGCTGTTCGACCACGTCACGCCCAGCATGCGCATCTACAAGGAAGAGATCTTCGGCCCGGTGCTCGGCTGCGTGCGCGTGCACGACCTGACCGAAGCGGTGGAGCTCATCAACGACCACGAGTTCGGCAATGGCGTCTCCTGCTTCACCCGCGACGGCAACGTGGCGCGCGAGTTCGCGCGGCGCATCCAGGTCGGCATGGTGGGCATCAACGTGCCGATCCCGGTGCCGATGGCCTGGCACGGCTTCGGCGGCTGGAAGAAGAGCCTGTTCGGCGACATGCACGCCTACGGCGAGGAAGGCGTGCGCTTCTACACCAAGCAGAAATCGATCATGCAGCGCTGGCCGGAGAGCATCGGCAAGGGCGCGGAGTTCGTGATGCCGACGGCCAAGTAAAGAGCCCCCCCTGCGCGCCTGCGGCGCTTCCCCCCGTTGGGGGGACGCTGCCTGTGGACCGGCAAAGCCGGATCCACGACAGCCTTGGGTTGGGTGCATTGCGCGCCGGAGGTGCCTGCGTGACGGATGGCAATTCGGACTACGACCCGGCTCTGGGCGACTGGCAGACGTTGATCACTGTGTTTAGCCCCACCGAAGCCTATCTTTTGCGTGGCGTGTTGCAAGCCGCTGGACTACCGGCATCGGTGGCCGATGCGCACCTGGTGCAAGCGCACGGCCTGCTCGCGCCTGCAATTCCGGTGAGGTGCAGGTACCGACACACATCGACCAAGACAAGCAAGTGCTGGCCGCATTCGAGCGCGCGACTCCGAGAGCGAGACAAACCGGAAGCACCCGAATGAACGACAACACCTTCGACTACATCGTGATCGGCGGCGGCACCGCCGGCGCACTGATGTGCAACCGCCTGACGCCGAACCGAGCAGAGCGCACGCTGCTGATCGAGGCCGGCCGCAAGGACGACTACCACTGGATCCACATCCCGGTGGGCTACCTCTACTGCATCGGCAACCCGCGCACCGACTGGCTCTACCAGACCGAGCCCGACGCCGGGCTGAACGGCCGCCGCCTGCGCTACCCGCGGGGCCTCGGCCTGGGCGGCTGCTCCAGCATCAACGGCATGATCTACATGCGCGGCCAGGCGCGCGACTACGACGGCTGGGCGCAGGCCTGCGGCGACGACGCCTGGACCTGGGACCGTGCCTGCCCGACTTCAAGGCGCACGAAGACCACTACCGGTCGAGCCCGCCGACCGCCCGCGCTGCACGGCGGCCGCCGGCACACCGGCGAGTGGCGCATCGAGAAGCAGCGCCTGCGCTGGGACGTGCTCGATGCCTTTGCGCTGGCCGCGCAGGAGGCCGGCCTGCCGGCCAGCACCGACTTCAACACCGGCGACAACGAAGGCGTGGGCTACTTCGAGGTGAACCAGAAAGCCGGCTGGCGCTGGAACGCCAGCAAGGCCTTTCTGCGGCCCATCTGCGCAGCGGCGCAACCTCACCGTGTGGACCGACACCCGCGTGAAAAAGCTGACCCTGGCGCGCGACGCCAGCGGCGCGCTGCGCTGCACCGGTGCCGAGCTGGTGCGAGCCGGCCAGGCGGTGAAGTGAGCGCGGCGCGCGAGGTGGTGCTGAGCGCCGGCAGCGTGAACTCGCCGCAAATCCTGCAGCTCTCGGGCATCGGCCCGGCGGCGCTGCTGCGCGAGCACGGCATAGCGCCGCAACACGAACTGAGCGGCGTGGGCGAAAACCTGCAAGACCATTTGCAGATCCGCACCGTGTTCAAGGTGACGGGCGCCAAAACGCTCAACACCCTGGCGAATTCGCTCTGGGGCAAGGCCATGATCGGGCTGGAGTACGCGCTCAAGCGCACCGGCCCCATGAGCATGGCGCCCAGCCAGCTCGGCGCCTTCACCCGCAGCAGCCCCGACCAGCCGTATCCCGAACATCGAGTACCACGTGCAGCCGCTGAGCCTCGACGCCTTCGGCGAGCCGCTGCACAGTTTCCCGGCCTTCACCGCCAGCGTGTGCAACCTCAACCCGACCAGCCGCGGCCATGTGCGCATCCGCAGCCCGCGCTTTGAAGACGCGCCCGCCATCGCGCCGCAGTACCTGAGCACGCCGGAAGACCGGCAGGTCGCCGCCGACAGCCTGCGCGTGACGCGGCGCATCGTGGCCCAGCCGGCGCTGACGAAGTACCAGCCCGAAGAATTCAAGCCCGGCGTGCAGTTCCAGAGCGACGAAGAGCTTGCGCGCCTGGCCGGCGACATCGCCAGCACCATCTTCCACCCGGTGGGCACCACCCGCATGGGCCGCGCCGACGACCCGCTGGCGGTGGTCGACAGCCACCTGCGCGTGCGCGGCGTGGCGGGCCTGCGCGTGGTCGATGCCGGCGTCATGCCCACCATCACCAGCGGCAACACCAACAGCCCCACGCTGATGATCGCGGAGAAGGCCGCGCGCTGGATCGTGCAGGGCCAGTGACCCGATGAAACACCTGCCTCCGCAGAGCGCACTCAGCGCAAGCGGCCGATGTAGCGGGTGCTGAGGTCCGTTTGTTTGGGGGCTCATCGAGCGCTGGTCCACGGTGGTAGGGGGCGGCGTTTTGGTCTCACTGCGCGTCGGCACCGATATCGGAGGCGTCACCAGCAGTTCCAGACGATCTGCCAGTGGCAGAAGGTCGTCCATCCCTTCGCTGCTCGCCTTCTCGCGTGCGAAACGCACGACAGCGAGTGCGTATTCGGCATTGCTCACCATCCATTCGGTATCGGTCACGCGCCCTGTTTTACGCCGCAACAGCACATGCAGGTGCGCAGCGGCGGCAAATGCTTCGTTTTGAGACATGTTTTCTCCAGAACCCAACGATCGTTTCCCACTCAGCAGGGTCCGTGCCATGCCTGATTGGCAAGGGAAAGTCCGGATGCACATGTCTGGTGCGAGCCATTAAAGTCCTTGTACTCGCTCAAGCGCCCAGCGCTGACGACCGCGGGAGGACCGAGGAGACAAACCCCGTCCAGGCGCCACCCCAGCCGCCGCGTCCCAAGAGATGCAACACACCACAGCCGACCCCACAAGGGTCGGTTTTGTTTTGGGCGGTTGCCATCCGATGTGACAGGCCAGACCATGGCGGGCGCAGTCCGCAGCGACAATTCAGCGCATGGAATTGCTGCTGGTCTCCACCGCCTCGTTTTTTGCCGGCTTTGTCGATTCCATCGTCGGCGGTGGCGGGCTCATCCTGGTGCCTGCGCTGTTCGCCGTGTTTCCCAACGCACCGCCGGCCACCCTGTTTGGCGTGAACAAGAGTGCGTCCATCTGGGGCACGGCTGCCGCCGCATGGCAATACGCGCAGCGCGTGCAGATGCCATGGCACGCCCTCTGGCCTGCAGCCATCGTGTGTTTTGCCGGCTCCATGCTCGGCGCCTGGACCGTGACGCAGATCTCGCCCGATTTCCTGCGCCGGCTGTTGCCGCTGATCCTGCTCGGGCGTGCTGATCTACACGCTGGCGCGCAAAGAGCTGGGTCGACACCATGCGCCGCGCTTCAAAGGCCGCCAGGAAGCGATGGCCGCGGCCACGCTGGGCGTGACCATCGGCTTTTACGACGGCTTTTTCGGCCCCGGCACGGGCAGCTTTTTTGTCTTCCTGTTCGTGCGCTGGCTGGGCTACGACTTCCTGCACGCCAGCGCCAGCGCCAAGCTGCTCAACACCACGTCCAACCTCGCCGCCTGCTGCTGTTTGCCGCCAAAGGCCACGTGTGGTGGCACCTCGCGCTGGCCATGGCGGTGGCCAACGTGGCGGGCAGCCTGATCGGCACGCGGCTGGCGCTCAAGCACGGCAGCGGCTTTGTGCGCGGGGCTTTCATTCTGGTGGTGGGCGCGCTGATTCTGAAGACGGGTTACGACGCGTGGCTGTAGGCCCCCCCCGCGCCGGCTGCGCCGTCACCCCCCAGGGGGCGACGCTGGCGGCCCGGCAAAGCCGGTCCGCGGCGTCCTGAAAACGAGCGGCCTTCGGACCGCTCAGGAGACACGCGGCACGCTCAGGCGATTCGCATCCCTGCGAGCGGTCCCGCAGGCCGCTCGACCCTCAGGGCACCGCGGAACCGGCTCTGCCGGGCCGCCAGTGACGCCCCCTGGGGGGTGACGCGCGAAGCGCGGCGCGGGGGTGAGCCTACTGATCGTCGGCCAGGGCATGTCGCTGGCTTTGAGTGGCGTGCCGATGGGGGCGGACGCTTCGCCTTTTTGCACCGCCGCCAGGTCTTGCGGGTTGGGGTATTGGTCCATCAGCAGGTAATCAAAAACGCGCCGCACGATGGGGGCGGCAGCGGCTGAGCCGAAGCCGGCGTTTTCGACCACCACCGCCAGCGCCACCGTGGGCGCCTCCAGCGGGGCGAAGGCGACATACAGCGAGTGGTCGCGCTGGTGCTCTTCGAGCTTGCGCGCGTCGTATTTGTCTTTCTGGCCAATGGTCACCGCCTGTGCCGTGCCGGTTTTGCCGCCACTCTGGTAGCCCGCGCCAGCGAACACGCGGGTGGAGGTGCCTTCGGTGGTCACGCCGTGCATGGCCCGCAGAATGGTCTGCACGTGTTCGGGCTTGTAGCCCATGGAGACGGGTGGTTCCTGTGGCGCCAGGACCGTGCGCTCTTTGGTGAGCAGGCTGTCGGTGGCCAGCGCGAGGTGGGGTGTGTGGCGCGTACCGCCGTTGGCCAGGGTGGCCATGGCCTGCGCCAGCTGCAGCATGGTGAAGCTGTTGTAGCCCTGGCCGATGCCCAGCGAAATGGTTTCACCGGCGTACCAGCGCTGCTGCTCGGGCCGCTTGTAGTTCTCGCGCTTCCAGGCCTGGCTGGGCAGCACGCCGCGCACCTCGCCGCGCAGGTCGATCCCGGTGATCTGGCCAAAACCCAGCGGCGCCATGAAGTCGTGCATGGCGTCCACGCCGAGCTCGTTGGCCAGCGAGTAGTAGTAGACGTTGCTCGACTTGATGATGCTGCGCGCCATGTCCACCGAACCCAGGCCGCCGTCGCCGTGGCTGCGGAAGCGGTGGTTGCCGAACATCCAGAAGCCGGGGTCGTTGACCACGGTGCTGGCAGTGCGCTTGCCGGTCTCCAGCGCGGCCAGCGCCATGAAGGGTTTGTAGGTGGAGCCGGGCGGGTAGGTGCCGCGCAGGGCGCGGTTGAGCAGTGGCTTGTCCAGCGACTCATTGAGCGCCTTCCAGCTCTCCACGTCGATGCCTTCCACGAACAGGTTGGGGTCGAACGTGGGCTTGCTCACAAACGCCAGCACCTCGCCGTTGCGCGGATCGATCGCCACCAGCGCGCCGCGCCGCTGGCCGAACATGTCCTCGATCAGCTTTTGCAGCTGGACGTCGATGGACAAGACCATGGTGTCCCCAGGCGTGGCCGGCGTATTGGCCAGCGACCGCACCGCTCGCCCGCCGGCCGATGTCTCGACCTGCTCGAAACCGGTCACGCCGTGCAGCTCGCGCTCATAGCGCTGCTCGGCGCCGAGCTTGCCGATGTGCTCGGTGCCTCGGTAGTTGGCCTGATCTTCTTCCGGCCACTCTTCAATGGCTTCTTTCTCGCGCTGGTTGATGCGGCCGATGTAGCCCACCACGTGGCTGGCAACCTCGCCATTGGGGTAGTTGCGGATCAACCGCGCGCGCACCTCGACGCCGGGGAAGCGGTAACGCTGCACCGCGAACCGGGCCACCTCTTCGTCGCTCAGGCGGGTGCGGATGGGCAGCGAGTCGAAACGGCGTGACTCTTCCATCAGCTTGCGAAAGCGGCGCTTGTCGCGCGCGGAGATCTCCACCACCTGGTTGAGCGCTTCGATGGTGGCGTCCAGCTCTTCGACCTTCGAGGGCGTGATCTCCAGCGTGTAGGCCGAAAAATTGGTGGCCAGCACCCGGCCTCTGCGATCCACGATCTGGCCGCGATTGGGCACCACCGGCAACACCGCCGTGCGGTTGCTCTCGGCCTGCGCCGCCAGGTCTTCGTGGCGCACCACCTGCAGGTACACCATGCGCGCTGCCACCAGCCCGAAGGCAAACACCACCAGCAAACCCGCCACCAGCACGCGGGTGCGAAAGTGCGCCAGATCGGCCTCGACGTTGCGGATCTCG
Organism: uncultured Chloroflexia bacterium; assembly: GCA_963716815.1. Taxonomy (GTDB): domain Bacteria; phylum Chloroflexota; class Limnocylindria; order Limnocylindrales; family CSP1-4; genus JAFMJV01. The sequence continues at coordinate 184,705 of CAVQUM010000001.1, read as the reverse complement.
GTCAAGACCTGCTCCCCCCCGCGCCGCTTCGCGTCACCCCCCAGGGGGCGGCACTGGCGGCCCGGCGCAGCCGGTTCCGCTGTGCCCTGGGATCAAGCGGTCCGCAGGCCGCTTGAAGCGCGCCTTTGGCACGCAGTTCGGACGCCAGCGCGTTTGCTTCTTGTGAACACCCGTCGACTCGCAGCCCTGCACCCAAGGGGCAGCGAGAGAGCGCGCGCGCAGCGCGCTTCAAGCGGTCCGCAGGCCGCTCGATCCCAAGACGCCGTCGGGCCGGCTTCGCCGGACGACCAGCGTCGCCCCCTGGGGGGTGACGCGAAGCGGCGCGTGGGGGAGTCTCATATCGGCCTGTTGTCGTCCGGGTTGGGCGCGCGTCGCTGTGGCACCAGCAGCAGCACGCTGACCAACGGCCACAGCGCCGCCGCAAACACAGGCGCGAGCAACACCGGCCAGCCCGGCCAGGTACCGCCGGCGATCATGCGCACCAGCAACTCCAGCAACTGCATCGCCATCAGCAGCGGCAGCACCTGCACCGCCTGCGTCGGCACCGGAAACCACAGCAGGCGCCGGTGCATGGAGATGGCGAGAAAGCCCAGCACGGTGTAGGCCAGCGCATGCTGGCCGAGCAGCGCGCCCTGGTGGATATCCATCGCGAGGCCAAAGAAAAACGCCACGCCCACGCCAATGCGCAGTGGCTGGTGCACGCTCCAGAACAGCAGCACCACGGCCAGCAGGTCGGGCACCCAGGCCGCGCGCCCCCACAGGCCCATGTTCATCACCATGTTGAGCGCCAGCGCGCTGAGCAGGCTGAACCAGATGAAGAGCGGGTTGGCGGGCAGCAGCAGCTGCTGACCGGGGCGCATGATCATGGCGCACTCCCCGGGCGATCGACCGGCCCGATGCCAGGGCGCAAGCCTCGGCCCGGGCCAGCCGCAGGCAGCGGTGACGGTGGCAACTTGGCGTCGACCGGTGTGAGCACCAGCACATGCAAGGCGCCCGAGATCCGCGCCAGCGGCTCGCAGCCGATGCGGGTGAAGGACGATTCGGCGCGGCGCTCCACGTCGCGCACGCGTGCCACCGGCAGACCGGGCGGGTAGACGCCGTCGACACCGCTGGTGGTCAGCAGGTCGCCCTTCTCGATGTCGGCGTTGGCCAGCGTGTAACGAAGCTCCAGGCCATCGCCGCTGGCCGAGGGCTGGCCATAGGCCACGCCGCGCACGCCGGTGCGCACATTGAGCACGGGAATGGCCTGGTCGCGGTCGACCAGCAGCGTGACCTCGGAGACCAGTGGGTAGACCCGTGTCACCTGGCCCAGCACCCCGCTGTCGTCGATCACCGGCGAGCCGGGCAGGATGCCGTGGGTCTGGCCGCGGTCGATCACCACCTTGCGGGTGTAAGGGTCGGCCGTGTCGTAAAGCACCTGGGCACCGGTGGCCTGGGTGGTGACGCGTTCGCGCATGGTCAGCAGATCGCGCAGGCGCTGGTTCTCCAGCCTGAGTTGCTCCACCTGGAGGCTGCGGCCAGCCTGAGTTGCCAGCCGCTCCAGCGCCTGCGCCTCGCTGGTTTGCGCCTGGTGAAGCGACTGGAAATAACCGCCCGCCTGGCCCATGGCTTGCAGTGGCTGCAACACCAGCCACTGCACCGGGTAGAGCACCGCCGCCATCGCCATGCGAAGCGGCGCACTGACCTTGAACCGCGCGTCCGCCACCATCAGAAACAGCGCCAGGGCGCTGAACACCACCAGCTTGGACATGGCGGATGGCCCCTGCTTGAAGATGGGGGGCGGTGTCCGGTCCAGGGTGCCCAGGGGCATGGTTGTTGGGCGCTCGTCGTGGGGGTGGGCGGGTCCGGTGGACCCACGGTTTATTCGCTGGTGAAGATGGTGCCCAGGCGCTCCATGCGCTCCAGGGCCATGCCACAGCCTCGCACCACGCAGGTGAGTGGCTCTTCGGCCACCAGCACCGGCAGGCCGGTTTCTTCGGCCAGCAGGCGGTCCAGGTCGCGCAGCAGGGCGCCGCCGCCGGTCAGCATCATGCCGCGCTCGGCGATGTCGGCGCCAAGCTCGGGTGGCGTGTGCTCCAGCGCCATCTTGACCGCCGAGACGATGTTGTTCAGCGGGTCGGTCAGCGCTTCGAGGATTTCGTTGCTGGAGATGGTGAAGCTGCGCGGCACGCCTTCGGACAGGTTGCGGCCCTTGACTTCCATCTCCTTCACCTCGGAGCCGGGGAAGGCCGAACCGATGTTCTTCTTGATGGATTCGGCCGTGGGCTCACCGATGAGCATGCCGTAGTTGCGCCGGATGTAGGCAATGATGGCGTCGTCGAAGCGGTCACCGCCCACGCGCACGCTGCCTTTGTAGACCATGCCGCCCAGCGAGATGACGCCCACCTCGGTGGTGCCGCCGCCGATGTCGACCACCATCGAGCCCGACGCGTCGGACACCGGCAGGCCAGCGCCGATGGCCGCGGCCATGGGTTCTTCGATCAGGTAGACCTCGGAGGCGCCAGCGCCCAGTGCCGACTCACGAATGGCGCGGCGCTCGACCTGGGTCGAGCCGCAGGGCACGCAGATGATGATGCGCGGGCTCGGCTTGAACATCGAGCGCGGGTGCACCATCTTGATGAACTGCTTGAGCATCTGCTCGGTGACGGTGAAGTCGGCGATCACGCCGTCTTTCATCGGGCGGATCGCTTCGATGTTGCCCGGCACCTTGCCCAGCATGGCCTTGGCTTCGTGGCCCACGGCCTGGATGGTCTTCTTGCCCTGCGGGCCACCTTCGTGGCGGATGGACACCACCGAAGGCTCGTCGAGCACGATGCCCTTGCCTCGGACGTAAATCAGGGTGTTGGCGGTGCCCAGGTCAATGGCCAGATCGGTCGAGAATTGCCGACGGAACGCTTCAAACATGTCAAAAAATCCTTGGGCACGCTGCGCAGGCCGCTGCGCGCATCACCGGAATGGGGGGCCGGCAGCAGACCGGCGGTGGGGCTTAAGTGTTTGATTCCATGGCAAAAATCGCTGAGGCCAGCGCCTGCCATCAAACCTTGGATAATAACGTATCGCCCGTTCAAGGCCGTGTGCTCTCTGGGGTCAACCTGCCTATTTACACCCCGTTTCAGGCGCGTTTGCCCCTTTCACGGCGCCTCCCTTTTTCTCCCCTTCCCCTCATGTCTCTTACCCCCACCGACATCGGGCGCATCGCCAAGCTGGCGCGTCTGTCGCTTTCCGAGCCGCAGAGCGAGCGAATGCTGGACCAGCTCAACGGCTTTTTCGACATCGTCGAGCAGATGAACGCGGTCGACACCACCGGCGTTGAGCCGCTGGCCCACCCCACGGCGGTGATCGATCACGTGAGTTTGCGCCTGCGCCCCGATGTGGCCAGCGAGCCGAACCAACGCGAAGCCAACCAGAAGAGCGCGCCCGCAGTCGAACGCGGCCTGTTTCTCGTGCCCAAGGTGATCGAATGAAGGATCTCCATCAACTCGGCGTGGCCGATCTTGCCGCCGCGATTGCCGACAAGAAAACCTCGGCGGTCGAAGCCGCGCAGCACCTCCTCGCCCGTGCCCGGCAACACCAGGGCCTGGGCGCCTATCTGGCCTTCAACGAAGACGCGACCCTGGCGCAGGCACGCGCCGCCGACGTGCGCATCGCCGCTGGCGAACGCGGCCCGCTGCTCGGCGTGCCCATCGCGCACAAAGACATCTTCGTCACCACCGATTTCCCGACCACCGCCGGCTCGAAGATGCTTGAGGGCTACCAGAGTCCGTTCAACGCCACCGTGGTGCAGCGTCTGGCCGACGCGGGCGCCGTCACGCTGGGCAAGCTCAACTGCGACGAGTTCGCCATGGGCTCGGGCAACGACAACTCGGCCTACACGCCAGCCCACAACCCCTGGGACATTGAGCGCGTTCCCGGCGGCTCGTCGGGTGGCAGCGCGGCCGCCGTGGCCGCGCGGCCTGGTGCCCGCCGCCACCGGCACCGACACCGGCGGCTCGATCCGCCAGCCCGCCAGCTTCACCGGCATCACCGGCATCAAGCCCACCTATGGGCGCTGTTCGCGCTACGGCATGGTGGCCTTTGCCTCCAGCCTCGACCAGGCCGGCCCCATGGCGCGCAGCGCGGCCGACTGCGCCGTGTTGCTTTCCGCCATGGCCGGGCCCGACATCGACCGCGATTCCACCAGCCTGGACCACCCGGCCGAGGACCACAGCGCGGCACTGCTGAAGCCTCGGGACGGTGCGACCGCCGCGCAGCCGCTCAAAGGTTTGCGCATCGGTCTGCCCAGAGAGTTTTTTGGTGAAGGTTGTGCGCCCGATGTGCTGGCCGCCGTGCGCAGCGCACTCGCCGAATACGAGAAGCTCGGCGCCACGCTGGTCGACATCTCACTCCCACGCACCGAGCTGTCCATTCCCGTGTACTACGTGATCGCACCAGCCGAAGCGTCGAGCAACCTGAGCCGTTTCGATGGCGTGAAGTTCGGTCACCGCGCCGCGCAGTACACCGACCTGGCCGACATGTACCAGAAGACGCGCAGCGAAGGTTTCGGCCCCGAGGTGCAGCGGCGCATCATGATCGGCACCTACGTGTTGAGCCATGGCTATTACGACGCGTACTACCTGCAGGCGCAGAAAATCCGGCGTCTGATCGCGCAGGACTTCCAGCAGGCCTTCACGCAGTGCGACGTGATCGCCGGCCCGGTGGCCCCCACGGTGGCCTGGAAGATCGGCGAGAAAAGCGAAGACCCGCTCGCCAACTATTTGGCCGATGTCTACACCCTCTCCACCTCGCTCGCCGGCCTGCCCGGCATGAGCGTGCCGGCCGGTTTTGGCGCTGGCCACATGCCGGTTGGCCTGCAGCTGGTGGGCAACTACTTCAAGGAAGGCGAGCTGCTGCACACGGCGCACGCCTTCCAGCAGGCGACCGACTGGCACCTGCGCACACCTCCAGGGTTTTGACGATGAGTTCAAACAAGTCGCTGCTCGTGCAAGGCTACGAAGTCGTGATCGGCTTCGAAACCCACGCCCAGCTCGCCACCCAATCCAAGATTTTCAGCCGCGCACCCACCGCGTTTGGCGCTGAGCCCAACACCCAGGCCTGCGCGGTCGATCTGGCGTTGCCGGGCACGCTGCCGGTGATGAACCGCGAGGCGGTGGCGCACGCCATCCGCCTCGGTTTGGCGCTGGGCTCGCACATCGCCGAAGAGAGCGTGTTCGCGCGCAAAAATTATTTCTATCCCGATCTGCCCAAGGGCTACCAGATCAGCCAGTTCGAGATTCCGGTGGTGCAAGGTGGCGAGGTGTCGTTCCTGCTGGGCGAAGAAAAGAAGACGGTGCGCCTGGTGCGCGCCCACCTCGAAGAAGACGCGGGCAAGTCGCTGCACGAAGAATTCCACGGCATGACCGGCATCGACCTCAACCGCGCCGGCACGCCGCTCTTGGAGATCGTGACCGAGCCCGACATGCGCTCGACCGCCGAGGCCGTGGCCTACGCCAAAGAGCTGCACAAAATCGTGACCTGGATCGGCGTCTGCGACGGCAACATGCAAGAGGGCAGTTTTCGCTGCGACGCCAACGTGTCGGTGCGCAAGCCCGGCGCGCCACTGGGCACGCGGCGCGAGATCAAGAACCTGAACAGCTTCAAGTTCATGCAGCAGGCGATCGACTTTCGAGATCCGCTGGCAGATCGAGCAGATCGAAGACGGTTTCGAGATCCAGCAGGCCACCGTGCTGTTCAACCCCGACACCGGCGAGACGCGCGCCATGCGCAGCAAGGAAGACGCGGCCGACTACCGCTACTTCCCCGACCCCGACCTGCCGCCGCTGGTGGTGTCGCGCGAGTGGGTGGAGCAGGTGCGCGCCGCCATGCCAGAGCTGCCGCGGCAGATGGCCGAGCGCCTGGTGCGCGACCTACGGACTGTCCGAGTACGACGCTTTGACGCTTACGCAGTCACTTTCGATGGCCAGCTATTTTGAAGCAGTCGCAACGATGACCCAGCAACCCAAGCTGGCGGCGAACTGGGTGACGGGTGAAGTGGCGGCTTTGATGAATCGGCAGCAGGTGTCGATTGATGATCCCGAGATTCCTGGCCCAGTTCAGGTTGCTGCGCTGATTCAACGCATATCTGATGGTGTGCTCTCTCATTCAGGTGCGAAGACAGCTTTTCAGGAAATGGTTGTCGGCACGCGAGCTGCGATTGCGGACCTGGCAGCTTATTTGATCGAACTCGACGCCATCATCGAATCCAAAGGCCTCAAGCAGATGAACGACAGCGGCGCGCTTGACGCCATCATCGACGAGGTGATGGCCGCCAACGCGCCCATGGTCGAGCAGTTCCGCGCCGGCAAAGACAAGGCCTTCAACGCGCTGGTGGGCCTGGTCATGAAGGCCAGCAAGGGCAAAGCCAACCCGCAGCAGGCGGGCGACATGCTGCGGCAGAAACTGGGGTGATGCAGGGGCGCGGCGCGTTCGCGCCGCAAACCGCGCTCAGCGCGCGGTGCTGGCCGAACCGAGGGTTCGCCAGAGCTGGCGGAGTTTGACCAGCTCTTCGTCGAACCGTGCGTTGATGCGCTTTTTTTCCTGCGCCTGATCGTCCAGAAACCGCTTCTGAACTTGCATCTGGCTCTCGTTGTCTTCGAGCTTTCGCTTGAGCCAGCTCGGTGCGCGGTTCACGTCGCCCTGGTAAAACTCCAGCTCGGTCGTGATCTCCTGGCGCTGTTTCACCAGCGACTGCTCGCGTCGCACCACGGCGGCCACCACCTCGTCAATCTGGGCCAGCGCTTCGCCGCGTTCCTTGTCGTGCACGCCCTGATTGGGGTAGCGGATCATCAGCGCGCGGTCGCGCCGCTTTTCTTCTGCAATTCTCGCCTGCACCTCTTCTTCGGCGCGGCGCTGTGCGTCTAGCCTGGCGCGCTCGTCGGCGGTGTAGCTCGGCGGCACCACGCGCCGGGTCACGCCGGTGGCGCCCAGCTCGCGCTGCTCGCGGTCCAGGCACTCCATGATCGGGCGGTCCGAGGTGATGCGCCGGCCTTTGCTGTCGATGCAGGTGTAGATGCCTGGGCCCGAGGGCTGCGCGAGGGCGTCGCCGGCGAGCGCGCAGGCCAGCAGCGCACCCAGCGCGGTGACGGTGCGGCGAACGGCCAGAGAGAAATAGCGATTCATCACGGGCGTTTCCTCAGTTGACGCCGTAGCGCTGGCGGTAGGCCAGCACCCGGTCTCGCTGGGCTTGGAGTTCATCGCCCGCGTGGAGGTTCAGATACTGGAGCAGATCATCCAGCGTGGCAATCGCGCACACCTGCAAACCGAGCTCGCGCCGCACGTATTGCACCGCGCTGTGCGCGACATCACGCACGACACCATCGGGGCCTGCCTCGGTGGCTCTCTCTTGCCGGTCCAGTGCGATCGCCACCGCATGTGGCGTGGCGCCAGCGGCGCGGATGAGCGCGATCGACTCGCGCACCGCGGTGCCGGCCGACATCACATCGTCCACGATCAGCACCCGGCCTTTGAGCGGCGCACCGACCAGCGAACCGCCCTCGCCATGGTCCTTGGCTTCCTTGCGGTTGTAGGCAAACGGCACGTTGCGGCCCAGCCGCGCGAGCTCGATCACCACCGCCGCACCCAGCGGAATGCCTTTGTAGGCGGGGCCGAACACCATGTCGAACTGCACGCCGTTGGCCACCAGGGCCTGTGCATAAAATTGGGCCAGGCGCCCGAGCTTGGCGCCGTCATCGAACAGACCGGCGTTGAAGAAGTAAGGCGACAGGCGTCCGGCCTTGGTCTTGAACTCGCCAAAGCGCAACACGCCGGCGTCCACGCAGAACTGCACAAATGCTTGCGCCAGCGCGCCATCTTTGGCGTCGGCTCCGGCCACGCCCGCATCCAACACCATGGGGAATCCCTTGTTCAAACTCACCAGCCTCAACCTCAACGGCATTCGATCCGCGACCAGCAAAGGGCTGGAGGGCTGGCTGGAGACGCACCGGCCCGATTGTATTTGTGTGCAGGAAGTGAAGGCGCAGGCGCCTGATGTGAGCGGCCGCTTCGAGGCGCTGGCCGGTTTGCAGGGGCATTTCCACTTCGCCGAGAAGAAAGGCTACTCGGGTGTGGGCGTCTACACGCGGCATGAGCCCAGCGATGTGATCGCCGGTTTTGACGGTGGTGAGTTCGATGCCGAGGGCCGCTGGGTCGAGCTGCGTTTCGACACGCCGGCGCGCAAGCTCTCGCTCATCAGCGCCTACTTTCCCAGCGGCTCCTCAGGCGAAGAACGCCAGGCGGCGAAGTTCCGCTTTCTCGATCTCATGTATCCGCATCTGATGGCGCTCAAGGCTGAGCGGGAATTTGTTTTGTGTGGTGACATCAACATTGCCCACAAAGCGATGGACCTGAAAAACTGGCGCAGCAACCAGAAAAACAGCGGCTTCACTCCAGAAGAACGCGCCTGGATGACGAAGCTGATCGACGAAGGCGGTCTGGTCGATGTCTACCGGCAGCTGCAGCCCGAGGCCACCGATGCCGCCTACACCTGGTGGAGCAACCGCGGCCAGGCTTATGCCAACAACGTCGGTTGGCGGCTCGACTACCACCTGGCCACACCAGCCCTGGCGGCGCACGCGAAGCGTGAAGCGGTCTACAAGGGCGAGAAGTTCAGCGACCACGCGCCGTTGACGATTGAATACGGCTTCCAGTTGTAGAAGCGTCTTGCCGCCGTGCCGTGCGGCTGGCAAGGTCGCATGAACAGGCCTCAGGCCTTGAGCACACTCGCCGCTTTGTAGATCGACTGTCTGGGCTGCGCCATCACGCGGCGCAGCATGGGCTCGAATTCGGCCAGGGGCAGTGCCTCGCCCTTCGGGTCAAACGCCGGGTTGTCGTACTTCGCGCAGAACTCGGCGGTCTGATCAAACGCCGGGTGGGCCTTGAAGTTGTCGCGCAGGTCGCGGTTCAGGCCGATGTGCTGAAAGAAATAGTAGCCCTGAAAGATCGCGTGGTGCTTGACCATCCAGTGGTTGTCTTCGCTCACGAAGGGCTGGAGGATGGCGGCGGCGATGTCGGCGTGGTTGTAGCTGCCCAGGGTGTCGCCGATGTCGTGCAGCAGCGCGCAGACCACGTATTCCTCGTCGCGTCCGTCGTGCAGCGCGCGCGTGGCGGTCTGCAGGCAGTGGGTGTAGCGGTCCACCGGGAAGCCGCCGTAGTCGTTTTCCAGCAGGCGCAGGTGCGTGATGATGCGGTCGGGCAATTTGGCTGCGAACTGCATGAACTCACCGCCGATGGCTTGCCAGTCGGCGGCGGTGCTGTCTTCCATGCGGGTGAAGGTGGCGCGGTGTTCCATGGCTTGTCTCCGGGTTTCTGGAATGGTTCTGGCACCGCATCAGGCGGCGCCTGAAACATTCTGAACGCCCCTTGCGCGCGCCGCCCGTGCCTGGGTGACAGCGGCGTGGTGCGCCGCCGTTTTCCCGATCAGGTCGCCGCCTGCCAGCCATTCGCTGCGCGCCGTTCCACCGCCGGGTGGTCGCCATCGAGCCGGAACAGGTGCAGCCAGCCGTTGCCCACCAGGTCGCGCACCACCGCGTGCTGCTCGATGATGGTGTCGATGGCGGCGCGCGGCGCCTCGATGAACACCGACAGGCGCAGCGGCGTGTGGCGCAGGCGCTCGCCGTCGTGCAGCGACTGCAGCGGCAGGCCGATGCGCAGGTCGCCGCCGTTGCCCTCGAACACGCCCAGACGCCCACCGACCACGTTGTGCAGCACCTTGTTGCCGCTGCCGTAGCGCCGGTTGTCCAGTGCGCTGGCGTGGTACTGCAGGTTGATCCAGTTGGTGACGACCATGGGCGCGGTCATGATCAGCGTCGAGCACGCCAAAGCCCTCGTCGTGCCGCCAGTCGTAGTCGTGCAGGAAGCTGCGGCCGGCCAGGTTCATGCCCTGGGTGCGCGCGCGCGGTGCCACGATGAAGGCGGCGTAGTTGGCCAGGCCCCACTCGGGCCGCACCTGCGCCCAGTCGTTGGCGCGTTCGCGCAGCGAACGCTCCAGCGCGGGTGCGTCGTTGACCAGGTGCGCCAGGCCGAGCGTGGGTGCGCGTTCGGCGCGGGCGCGCTGGCCAGCGTTTTGCAGCGCGGCTTCGCAGCGCGGCCAGCGCGGTCTGCAGGGCGGGCGGCACGGCGTCGGTGTCGAACAGCTGCACCTCGTCGGTGGTGGTGTTGTGCAGCGCGGGCAGGAAGTGCGTGCCCTCGGGAATGTCCAGGCCCAGCTTGGCCAGCTCGACGCGAACCGCCGGCGTGTTGAGCAGGTCGGCCAGCGCGCGGGCGTTGACCTCGCCGGTCTGGCCGCCGCAGGCGCCGCAGTCCAGGCCGGCGGCATGCGGGTTGTTGGCGGTCTGGCTGCCGTGGCCGGCCAGCATCACCAGCGGCGCGAAGTCCTTCGTGAGGCCCATGGCGTTGAGGATGCCGGCCGCCAGGCTCGCGGCGGCGGCCGGGTCGGTGCTGGCCTGCGGCAGGCGCGGGCGGTGGGCTGGACTCGGCGGCGCTCAGGCCGGTGTCTTCCCAGCGCGCGGGCGGGCCTTCGCTGGGCAGGCTGTCTTTCAGCAGCTTGGCGCCGTAGACCAGGCCGCAGGTCTCGACGAAGCTGAAGGCCGAGGCGGCGGCGGCGCGCAGGTCGGCCCAGCGCTGGCGCCAGGCGAGCGCGCCCTGGCGGCGCTCGGTGAGCGCCTGGCCCAGGCCTTTTTCGTCGGTGACGCTCTCGCTGACCGTGATGGCGGGCGCGAGCAGGCCGGGCAGCTGCGGGCGGGTCATGCGCGCTGCCCACCGGGCTGTAGGCGATGGGCAGACCGAAGAAGCCGGCGAAGCCGCGGGTGGCGATGCCGGGCGGGCGGATTCGAGGGCGCGGCGAAAGACCTCGGAGCGCACGTCGATGCAGAACACCGCCTGCACCGCGGGCTTGGGCGCTGCGATGGCGGGCTGCTGGAGCGCGGCCAGCAGGCCGCTGCACAGCGGCTGCTGGTAGGCGATTTCCAGCGCGTCCTGCAGCAGCCAGTCGACGCTGCTGCTCGGCGTGCTGGCGGGCGATCTCGGTGTCGGCGTGGCCCATTGCTGAGCCCAGCCGTCGCCGCTGAGGGCGGGCGCGCCGGCAGCCGCGGCGTCGTCGTGCAGCAGCAATTCCCAGGCCAGCCGGATCGCCAGCAGGTGCACGATCTGGTCGTCATCCCCGCCGCCCAGCCGCGCCTGCCAGCGCTCGTAGGCGCACCACGCGGCCCAGCCGTTGATGCTCAGCAGCAGGGCGCTGAGGTAGGCCTGTGGGCGCTCGCGGGCACATCGCAGGGCGTCCAGCGCCTGCGGTGATGAGCGCGAGCGGATCGCTGGGCAGGGCCTGGATGCGCGCGGCCGCGTCGCGCTGTGGCTGGTGCCAGGGCAGGCCGCGGTCGGCGGCGATCTGGCGCGCCAGGTGGCGAACAGGCCGGCGCGCCGGTCCAGGCCCCAGCGGGCCTGGCCGGCGTCGAAGAAGGCGGCGCAGTGCTGGCTGATCTGGTGCGTGACGAGGTCGCGCCAGGGCTGCGGCGCGGCGGGCAGCAGCGCCTGCATGCGCTCGGTGAGCAGCGGCAGCGCGCGCAAGGCTGGCTCGGGCGCCTGCAGGCGCGGATGAGTTCGTCGGCCGTGATCTGGCTGCCCTGGCGGCGATCGCGGCTTGCAGGTGGTCAACGTTCAGATCGCCGGCGGCCCAATGCTCGCGAAGTCGGCGCGCGGCAGGGTCAGGCGGGTGCCGGCGAGCGCGCCGAGCGCCGCGGCGGCCTGTGGCGCGGCTGTTGCCGACCCAGCCCCAGTAGGGGTTGACGGCGATGAACTGGTCGAGCGGCCAGGTGGGCGCGATGCGGTCGCAGGCCTGGGCGATGGCGCTGGACACGGACAGGGTGTTCACGGGGAGGTCCACGGGTGCGTTCATGATGAAACTCGGATCGGGGTTCAGGAATGGGCGGTTGCCAGGGAGGCGGGTGCGGTGCGCGCTGGCCTTGGGCGCCGCAGCGGCCAGAGGCGGAAGGCGACGCGGCTGAACTTCTCGTCCAGGAACAGGCCGCCATAGAACGCCGGGATACAGCCGCGCGGCGAGGTCGCCCTGTGGCCGCGTGGCCAGCGCGCTTTGCACGCGCGAACAGCGCGGCGAAGGCGATGCCGACGAGCACCAGCACCCATCAGGCCGGGGGCTTGCGCGGGCGGGCTGGCCCAGGTGACGCAGCCAGGCGTGCAGACCGAAGTAGATGCAGTGCGAGCACGAAGGCGCTGCCGGCCACCTTCAGCACGCCCGCAGCGCCTTGGCCAGTGGATTGCAGCAGCGGCACCAGCGCCAGCGCGAGGATGCCGCCCATCACCCAGAGGGCGGGCGTCGCTGCGCCATGCACGCCGCTGGCCTGCAAGGCGAGCGCCGCTGCACCGGTCATCAGCAGGCCGGCCAGCGCGCCGAGCAGCAGGGTCGACGCACGCGGCGGCGCCGCGGCGGGCGCCAGCTGGCGCACCTGGTTCTGGCGCACCGTGCCGCCGGCGGCCAGGAAGCAGTGGGCCTTGTAGAGCGAGTGCGCCACCAGGTGCAGCAGCGCCATCTCCCACAGCCCCAGGCCGCACTGCATCAGCATGAAGCCCATCTGCGCGCAGGTGGACCAGGCCAGCATCACCTTGATGCTGATGCGCGTGGTCATCACCAGCGCGGCGATCACCGCGGTGATGGTGCCGGCCACCACCAGCAGGCCCTGGCCAGCGGCAGCTCGGCGACCAGCGGCGCGAGCCGGATCAGCACGAAGCCGCCCAGGTTGACCACGCCGGCGTGCAGCAGCGCCGACACCGGCGTGGGCGCCTCCATCACCTGGATCAGCCAGCCGTGGAACGGCAGCTGGGCGGTCTTGAGCAACGCCGCCACCACCACCAGCAGCGTGGCGATCTGCGCGCGTCAGCGGCAGCGCCGGGGCCTGGGTCGCGGCTTGCAGCAGCTGGTCGATCTGCAGCGTGCCGAAGGCGGCGTACAGCAGGCCGGCGGCGGCGAACATGCAGACATCGGCCACGCGGCCGACGATGAATTTCTTGTGCGCCGCGACCTGCGCCGCGGGCCGTTCTGCAAAGAAGGTCAGCAGCCGGTGCAGGGCGAGGCTGGTCGCCGTCCAGGCCAGCGCCAGCAGCAGCAGGTGGTTGCTGGTGACCACCACCAGCACAGCGGCCAGCGTGGTCAGCAGCCAGGCCACGTAGCGCGCCTCGCCGCGCTCGGCGTTCAGGTAGGTCTGCGAGTAGCGCACGATGCACCAGCCGACGAAGCTCACCAGCAGCAGCACGGTGGCGCCTATCGCGTCGATCCGCAGGCCCCAGGCCTGGCCGGCCGGTGCAAACAGCAGCATCAGCGCGCTGGCCAGGCTGAACAGCAGCGCGGCCGAGCTGGCGCCGCGCGCCAGGCCCCAGGCGGGCGAGGCGCTGCGGGCCGCCGCGAGGGCCGCCAGCGTCAGCGTGGCGATCGGGGCCAGCAGCAGCAAGGCCTGGGCGATGGGCAGTGTGGGCAAGAGTTCTGGGGTCATGGTCGGGAGAATTTGTTGCGCGCAGCGCTGGTGGCCGACTTGGGGAAAACGCGATGACCAGACTGTGCCCAGGTTATTGCAGTTTCGTAAAATTCATTGTTGTTGACAAAATGTTCTTTAATAAAGAACGATAAGCACCATGCAACGCCTCAACTACCACCACCTGCACTACTTCTGGGCGGTCGCCAAAGAGGGCAACCTGACCCGCGCGGCTGCGCGCCTGCACGTGTCGCAATCGGCGCTCTCGACCCAGATCAAGCAGCTCGAAGAGCAGCTCGGCCAGGCGCTGTTCGAGCGCCAGGGCCGCACGCTGGTGCTCACCGACGCCGGCCAGCTGGCGCTGAGCTACGCCGAATCCATCTTCACCTCGGGCACCGAGCTCATGGCGCTGCTGCGCGACGGGCGCCGCCTGGAGCGCGAGGTGATGCGCATCGGCGCGGTGGCCACGCTGTCACGCAACTTCCAGGAGAACTTTCTGACCCCGCTGCTGGCGCGCAACGATGTCGAGCTGGTGCTGCAGTCCGGCAGCCTGGCCGAGCTGCTTTCGCGCTTGCGGGTGCACACGCTGGACATCGTGCTGTCCAACCAGCGGGTGCACAGCAGCGCAGACGACCCCTGGCGCTGCCGGCGCATCGCGCGCCAGCCGATCAGCCTGGTCGGGCCGCCGCGCAAGAGCCGCCGGGCGTTTCGATTTCCCGGCGGACCTGGCGTCGGTGCCGCTGCTGCTACCCGGGCCGGCGAGCGACATCCGCGCCAGTTTCGATCTGCTGTGCGATCAGCTCGGCATTCGCTACACGCTGCGCGCCGAGGTGGACGACATGGCGCTGCTGCGCCTGCTGGCGCGCGACTCGGGCGGCGTGGCCCTGTTGCCCACGGTGGTGGTGCAGGACGAACTGAAAAGCGGCGCGCTGGTGGAGTACGCGGTGGTGCCCGATTTGCAGGAGAGCTTCTACGCCATCACGGTGCAGCGCCATTTCGAGCCGCCCTGGCTCAAGGCGCTGCTGCAACGGCCCGAAGCCGAGGTGTTGCGGCGGGGCTGAGCCCGGACATGCGCAGACGCAGCCCGACCTTTCAGACCAGATACGCCACGCCAAACACCAGCACCATCGACAGGCCAATCCCGAGCTTCACCACCGCCGCGAGCAGAAAGCCCAGGCCGGCCGCGAGACCGGCGCGGGTGGCCTGCGCGGGGTTGCGCCTGGCCACCCACTCGCCGGTCATGGCGCCCGCGATGGGCCCCAGCAGCAGGCCGGGGAGCCCGCCGAACAGGCCCAGCACCGCGCCGGCGCCCGCGCCAGCCACCGCCTGCCCGCTTGCGCCCGCGCGCCGAACCCCGACCACTGCCGCCAGGTAGTCCACCGGCCAGGCCAGTGCCGCCATCAGCGCCAGCACCAGCAACACCGGAATGCCCACCTGCGCGTAATCGCCCAGCCAGGCGGCCAGCCACAAGCCGCCCAGCAGCAAGGGCGTGCCCGGCAGCAGCGGCAGCACCAGGCCGGCCAGGCCAAGCAGCACGCCAGCGCCAGCGAGGATCCAGAGGGCGATGTCCATGGGGTGTGGCCGGTCTGGACGACCTCAGCCTGCGGGCTGCAAGCGAAGCGGCGCGCGCGAAGCCGCCGGGCGGGCGGCTTCGCGTGTGGATCCATTCGGCTTGGTCTGCGGTGCACGGGCGCGACGGCTGATCAGGCGTTGTCGCAGCACCGTGGCGGCGGCGTCGATCGACGCTTGCCACGAGCGCGCCGTGGCGGTCACGGCCACCGGCTCCTGGCCAGCCACGGCGACCTCGACCCGGCAGCGTTTGTCCACACCGCCGTCGGGCCCGTTGATGTCTTCCAGCTGCACGCGCACCTGCGCCACCGCGCCATGCATGCGGCGCAACGCACGGCGCATGCGCGCCAGGGAGCGCTGGTGCCAAAGCGCGCCTTCGGGATCGGGAGAGCGGAATTGCATGTCCATGAGAACTCCAGTTGGTGTGTCGGAAGCCGCAATGTGCGTGGCCAAACCTTCTTTTAAAAGCAGCCAATATCGAATTTACACATCGATAAATACTGCTTATTGAGTCCCTTTACCGCTTGTTTCTCAGCTGTTTCGAGTGTGAACTGTCCCGATTTCTCGATTCTGCTTTTCGCCGCAGCCTGCTGGGTCGAGCCGGTGATGCCGCCTAAGGTGCAGCTTGCAAGCCAAGTGATCCGTGGCGCAAAG
The DNA here is from genome assembly GCA_963716815.1 of uncultured Chloroflexia bacterium. Taxonomy (GTDB): domain Bacteria; phylum Chloroflexota; class Limnocylindria; order Limnocylindrales; family CSP1-4; genus JAFMJV01. The sequence goes on along the minus strand of CAVQUM010000001.1, from coordinate 168,971 downwards.
GGCCAAATTTCCCGGCGCGCTCTGTGCAGACCGTCCCCCGGCGGGACTTTTCAGGAGACCAGCCATGCAGACCTTTTTGAACAACAGCCCGCAAGCCGCCGCCCGCATCGTCGCGTTGACCCTGGTGGCCGACGGCCACATTGGCGAGGCCGAGTTGCAGCGCCTGGACGATCTGAAGGTGCATGAGCAGCTCAACCTCTCGCTCGACGAGATGCACGCGGTGATGAAAGACTTCTGCCAGGACATGCTGGGCAGCCCGCAGCTGAACTGGTCCGACGTGTGTCCGCTCGACGAGCGCGAAATCGCCGGTCTCATGGGCCAGATCACGCAGCCCGCGCTGCGCCAGCGCGTGCTGCACCTGTGTGTGCAGGTCGCCGAGGCCGACGGGCATGTTGCCGACGGCGAGTCGAGCGTGCTCAACGCGGCCGTGGAGCATTGGGGGCTGCAGCGTCAGATGCTGCTGCCGGTCAACGAGTGGCCGATGGCGAAGGCCGCCTAAGCCCAGCGGGCGGCGGCCTTGAAACGGCTCGGTTACAGTGCGGGCCTCCGAAAGTCCGCATGCTGCAATACCTCACCGTCCCCGTCACCGCCTTCGCCCAGAACTGCTCCATCGTCTGGTGCGACGAGACCATGGACGCCGCCATCATCGACCCCGGCGGCGATCTGGATCGCCTGCTGGCCCAGGTCGAGCGCCTGGGCTTGAACCTCAAAGCCATCTGGCTCACCCATGCCCACATCGACCACGCCGGCGGCACCGCCGAACTGGCCGGGCGGCTGCATTTGCCCATCATCGGCCCGCACCCCGGCGACCAGTTCTGGATCGACGGCCTGCCGCAGCAAAGCGCCATGTTCGGCTTCCCGCCGGCCGGTCATTTCACGCCCACGCGCTGGCTGGCCGATGGCGACACGGTGCAGATCGGGCATTGCACGCTGGACGTGCGGCATTGCCCCGGCCACACGCCGGGCCATGTGGTGTTCCATTCAGCGCAGGCCAAGCGCGCGTTTGTCGGCGACGTGCTGTTTGCCGGCAGCATCGGCCGCACCGATTTCCCGCAGGGCGACCACGCGCAACTGATCAGCAGCATCCGCGAGCGCCTGTGGCCGATGGGTGACGACACGGTGTTCATCCCCGGCCATGGACCGGAGAGCACATTGGGCGCCGAGCGGCGCTCCAATCCTCACGTGCGCGATCGCTGAGCGCGAGCTCAGCCGCGACGCGCCCGCTCGTAGAGCCCCTGCACCTTGGGCACGTTGGCCTGCAGTTGCCGTATGCGTTCTGGGCCACTGGGGTGGGTGGAGAGGAAAGCCGGGCCTCCATTGCTGTTGGCCTGGGCCATTTTTTGCCACAGGCTCACGCTGGCGGCAGGCTGAAAGGCAGAGCGGGCGGCCAGCTCCAGACCCACCAGGTCGGCCTCGGTTTCATCGTCGCGACTGAAGCGCAGGCTCAGCAATTGCGTGCCCAGGTTGGCCGCCACGTTGCCCAGATCCCCCAGGCCCAGCAGCTGGGACAGGATGCCCAGCCCCATGCCCGTGGCCTGCGTTTTGGCCAGCCGCGCGCGCGCGTGCTCTCGCAGCGCGTGGGCCATTTCGTGGCCCATGATCATGGCGGACTCATCGTCGCTGAGCTTGAGCTTGTCCAGAATGCCGGTGTAGAACGCGATCTTGCCGCCGGGCATGCAAAAGGCATTGATCTGCGGGCTGTTGATCAGGTTGACCTCCCAGCGCCAGCCTTTCGCGCGCTCGTTCCAGGGCTCGGCGTGGGGCACCAGGCGATCGGCCATGGCGCGCAGGCGGCGCAGTTGCGCATTGCCGTCGCCCATGAGCGTGCCCTGGCTCCGCGCCTCGGCCATCATCTGGCTGTATTGCTGGGCCGCCGCTTTTTCGAGCTCGGCCGCCGGCACCAGCTGGCGCATGGAGGATGACCGGCCCACGTCCACCTGCGCCGCCGCCGGCAAGGCCGCCGCGGTGGCCGAGGCCGCGCCCGCAAGCAAAAACGCCCGCCGCGCCGACCACGCGCCTTCGCGGGGCGCAGCCGGTTCGGCGAGCGAGGACGGACCGGGTTTTGAAATCGCAGATGAAACACATGGGTCAATAATAGAGAAAGCCGCCAGGCGCTGCACAACAGCGCCGCATCCACCCCCGCTCCATGCCGCCCGAAAACGACGCACTTCCCAGCCCGAACACCGCGCCTGGTACCGCCCCGAACGCACCGGCCGGCGCGGCGCGGCCCAGCTGGGGAGACACCCTGCGCGTGTACCTGGAGCCCGCCAGCCTGCGCATGCTCGCGCTGGGCTTTTCCGCGGGCCTGCCGTTGCTGCTGGTGCTGGGCACGCTGAGCTTTCGCCTGCGCGAGGCCGGGCTGGACCGCACCACCATCGGCTACCTGAGCTGGGTGGGGCTCGCTTACGGATTCAAGTGGTGCTGGGCGCCGCTGGTGGACCGGCTGCCGATCCCGCTGCTCACGCGCGCGCTGGGGCGCCGGCGCAGCTGGTTGCTGCTGTCGCAGTTCGCCATCATGGCGGCGCTGGTGGGCATGGCGCTGGCCGATCCGCGCACCCAGCTCGACGCTGGTGGTGTGGTGCGCGCTGGCGGTGGCCTTTGCCTCGGCCACGCAAGACATCGCGCTCGATGCGTTTCGCATCGAATCGGCCGACGTCAGCCACCAGGGCGCGCTGGCCGCGACCTACCAGACCGGCTACCGCATCGCGATGATCTGGGCCGGCGCCGGCGTGCTGTGGCTGGCCGCACGTGCCGAGGTGGCGCCGGCGGTCGTCGGCGGTGGGCGCCGCGCCGGGCGTGCTCTATCAGCAGGCCGCCTGGACCACCGCGTATCTTGTGATGTCGGCCAGCATGCTGGTGGGCGTGCTGACGGTGCTCTTCACGCGCGAGCCGGCGCGCATCGAGCTGCCGCCGGCTCGCAACGCGGCCGAGTGGCTGCAAGAGCGCGCTGGTTGAGCCGTTTGCCGACTTTCTGACGCGTTACGGCAAACAGGCGCTGCTGATCCTCGCGCTCATCGGCGTCTACCGCATCAGCGACGTGGTGATGGGCATCATGGCCAACCCTTTTTACGTGGACATGGGCTACACCAAGGACGAGGTGGCGGCGGTCACCAAGGTCTACGGCATCATCATGACGCTGGTGGGTGCCTTCATTGGCGGCGCGCTGTCGCTGCGCCTGGGTGTGATGCGGGTGCTGATGCTGGGCGCGGTGCTGTCGGCAGCGAGCAACCTGCTGTTTGCCTGGCTGGCCGGGCATGGGCACGACGTGACCGCGCTGATCGCGGTGATCTCGGCCGACAACCTCAGCGCCGGTATCGCCTCGGCCGCGTTCATTGCCTACCTTTCCAGCCTGACCAACGTGAAGTACTCGGCCACGCAGTACGCGCTGTTCAGCTCCATGATGCTGCTGGCGCCCAAGTGGCTGGCGGGCTTCTCGGGTGCGTTTGTCGACGCTTATGACTACGCCACCTTCTTCACCGGCACCGCTCTGCTGGGGCTGCCGGTGCTGGTGCTGGTGTGGCTCGCGACCCGCGCCAAGACCGTGAGGCAATGGCTCAGCGCCAGCTTCACGTTTCTTTACCGCCGACACGGCACCGGTTCACGCCGATGCGCGAGGATCGCACGATGAACCCCATCGCTACACTGAATCCATGAGCACAGCGCCCGCCCTGTTGATGATCGAAGACGACAGCCCGCCTGGCGCAGATGGTGGTGGACTACCTTGGTCAGTCGGGCTATGCCGTGACCCACGCGGCCGACGGCGAAAGCGGGCTGGCAGCAGCTGCCGCTGGTGCATGCCGCGAGCTGGTGGTGCTCGATCTGATGATGCCCGACATCGACGGGCTGGAGGTGTGTCGGCGTATCCGGGCATTGCCCGGCGGCGCTGGCGCCGGGTGCCGGTGATCATGCTGACCGCCAAGGGCGACCCGATGGACCGCATCATCGGCCTGGAGCTGGGCGCCGACGACTACCTGCCCAAGCCTTTCGAGCCGCGTGAGTTGCTGGCGCGCATTCGCGCGGTGCTGCGCCGACGCGGCGACGGAGCGCCCAGCTCGGTCAGCCGCAGCACGCCGGTGTTGCGCTTCGGCTCGCTGGAGATCGACCGCGACGCGCGCACGGTTAGGGTGGGCGAGCAGCTGTGCGAGCTCACGTCTTACCAGTTTGACCTGCTGGTGGCCATGGCCGAGCGCGCCGGGCGCGTGCTCACCCGCGACCAGATCATGGAAGCCGTGCGGGGGCGCGAACTCGACGCGTTTGACCGCATCGCATCGACGTGCACATCGGGCGCATCCGCAACGCCATCGAGGCCGACAGCAAGGAGCCCAAGCGCATCCTCACGGTGCGTGGGGTGGGGTATGTTTTTGCGAAACAACAGGATTGAGGACACCCCCCCGCGCCGCGCCTTCAGCGCGTCACGCCCCAGGGGGGCGGCACTGGCGGCCCGGCAAAGCCGGTTCCGCGGTGCCCTGGGTGGAGGCACGGCGCTCTGGTGCCATTCCCTCGGGGCGGGGGGTGTCGTGACCCGTTGGCTTCGTTGTTCACCGCCATTGAGTCGTTCGCATGAAAGGCTTGCTCGGTCAGCGCCTGTATCTGCGCATCTGGCTCGCCATCGTGGTGGCGGTGGGGCTGCTGGCGTTGGCGGTGGGGTGGTTGTGGCAGGTGGCACTGGACAGCCAGCGTGAGCAGGCGCTGAGTCGCACCGAGCGCGAGATCGTGTTGCGCAACAGCGCGGGCGAGGTGGTGGGGCAGGCACCGGCGCGGGCGGTGCGGGTGCCGGGCGAGGGGCTGGAGTTCCAGGTCACCATGGTGGACGGCCAGACGCTTTACATCAACCTGCCGCGCCGCAATCGGCCGCCGGGCGGTGCGGGGCCCGGGCAGCGGGCGCAATCCTGGATGCAGTCGCCGATGGGTTTTGCCTGGTTGCTCGGATTGGTCGCTCTGGCTGTGGCGCTGGGCGCCTACCCGGTGGTGCGGCGCCTGACCAAGCGGCTGGAGGTGCTGCAAAAAGGGGTGGAGCGCTGGGGCGACGGCGATCTGTCCACGCGCCTGCCGGTGCAGGGGGAAGACGAGGTTGCGTTTCTGGCGACCCGTTTCAATGCCGCTGCCGAGCGCGTGCAGACCCTGCTGCAGTCGCACAAGGCCCTGCTCGCGAACGCTTCACACGAGCTGCGCTCGCCGCTGGCCCGCATCCGCATGGGCTTGGAGCTGATGGGCCCGGGTGGCGCGCCCAGCGCCCAGCGCCAGGAAATGGCACGCAGCATCGACGAGCTCGACCAGCTGATCGACGAAATCCTGCTCGCCAGCCGCCTGGACCTGCGCGATGCCAACGACGGCTCGGCGCTCGGACCCTCCGAAGAGGTGGACCTGATCGGACTGGCGGCCGAAGAGTGCGCCCGCACCGGTGCCGATCTCGACATCGCGCCGGGCGTCTCGCCGCTGCTGGTACCTGGCCACGCCCGCCTGTTGCGGCGCCTGCTGCGCAACCTGCTGGAGAACGCGCGCCGCTACGGTCAGCCGCCGCGCAGCCTGGATGCGATCGCTGACTCGGCGCCAGCGGTGCGGCTCACGCTGGCGCGTCGCGCCGCAGGGTCCTCGGCTGTTGCCGTGGTGTCGGTGGAAGACCGTGGCCCGGGCGTGCCGGCCGAGTTGCGCGAGCGCATCTTTGAGCCGTTTTACCGGCTGCCCGGTGCCAGTGAGCGCGAGGGCGGTGTGGGTCTGGGGCTGTCGCTGGTCAAGACCATTGCCGAGCGGCATGGCGGCAGCGTGCGATGCGAAGCGCGCGCGGGCGGCGGTGCGCGCTTTGTGGTGGAAATGCCCTTGTGATGGCGTCCGCCGAATGCCAAGCCTGACCGCGGTCTGACAGCGCCAGCCATTTTTTGGGTTTTATTACCCAGAAATTCGGCAGCTTTCCCCCAAACAGGGGATGGCGAGAAGTTATGCGGCACTGCACAATAACTTCGTTGCTGTCACAACGTCGAAGAAGATGGACAGACCCGAATTTTCAGGCGCACCGCGCCGGCCATCGGTCTCCCAACGACGTCCTTCCAAGGACTTTACAAAGCCACCGCAAGGTGGCTTTTTTTTGGCCTGGCGTTGGCGCCTGGCGGTCAGTGACCGTGGGCCATCACCTCGCCGGCTTTGAGCCGGTAGAGCGTGCCGCAATACGGGCAGCGGGCTTCGCCGGTGGAGGCGACGTCGAGGTAGACCCTGGGGTGGCTGTTCCAGAGCTTCATGTCGGCGCGTGGGCTGGGGCAGAAGACGCCGCCGTCGGCGGTGAGTTCGCTGGCCTGGAGTTCGATCGGTGCTTGGCTCATGGGGTGACTTCCGCTGCGTTCACGCGCTCAGACCTTGGAGAGCCAGTGCGCGTACTTGGCATTCTTGCCGCCGACGATGTCGAAGAACGCGCTCTGGATCTTCTCGGTGATCGGGCCGCGCGAGCCTGCGCCCAGCTCGATGCGGTCGAGTTCGCGGATCGGCGTCACCTCGGCGGCGGTGCCGGTGAAGAAGGCTTCGTCGGCGATGTAGACCTCGTCGCGGGTGATGCGCTTTTGCACGATCTCCAGCCCCAGGTCCTTGGCGATGTGGAACACCGTGTTGCGCGTGATGCCGTTCAGCGCACCGGCCGACAGGTCGGGCGTGTAGATCACGCCGTTCTTGATCACGAAGATGTTTTCGCCCGCGCCCTCGGACACGAAGCCCGAGACGTCGAGCAGCAGCGCTTCGTCGTAGCCGTCGTCGGTGACTTCCATGTTGGCCAGGATGGAGTTGGTGTAGTTGCTCACCGCCTTGGCCTGCGTCATCGTGATGTTCACGTGGTGACGCGTGTAGCTGCTGGTCTTCACGCGGATGCCGCGCTTCAGACCCTCTTCGCCCAGGTAGGCGCCCCAGGGCCAGGCCGCCACCATCAGGTGGATGGTGTTGCCCTTGGGTGAAACGCCGAGCTTCTTGTCGCCGATCCAGGTCAGCGGGCGGATGTAGCCGCTTTCCAGCTTGTTTTCGCGCACGACGGCTTTTTGCGCTTCCATCACCTCGGCTTTGGAAAACGGGATCTTCATGCGCAGGATCTTGGCGCTGTTGAACAGGCGATCGGTGTGCTCTTCCAGCCGGAAGATGGCTGGTGCCGCCGTCGGCCGTCTTGTAGGCGCGCACGCCTTCAAACGCGCCGCAACCGTAGTGCAGGGTGTGCGTGAGCACGTGGATCTTGGCGTCGCGCCAGTCGACCATCTGGCCGTCCATCCAGATCTTGCCGTCGCGGTCGGACATTGAAGGAATCGGTGCCATGCGCAGTGCCTCGTGGGGTTGAAGTGAATCGTGACGCCAGCCGGCCGACAGGCCGGGCGGACAAAAACACGATTTTACGGCGCCGGCCCGGCTGGCCCGCTGGCGCGCGCGCCAGCCGACAGTGCGTCGGTATCGGGCGAGTTCGTCGCCTCAACCGGCTCCACGCGCCAGCTCACCAGGCGCCCGTGTTCAAAGGTGGCCACCAGCGCCTGCCCGGCGTCGTCGGCCCAGGCGCGTTGCTCGGGCTCGGTGTCGGGCGGCGTGCGCAGCTGGCCCAGGCTCAGGGTGAGGCGGATCACGTCGACCATGGCCATGCCGCGCTTGAGGCGCGCCTGCATCGCCACTGCGTCGCGCACCCGCCCCATCGGCCGTGCCGCAACCGTGCGCAGCAGGCGCATCAGCTTGGTGAAATGCAGCAGCAGCCAGAGCTCAGCATCAGCACCGCCAGGAGCAGGCCCTGGGCGCCGTAACTGCGCCAGGCCGCGTAAGAGAGCGCCACCGCACAGATGCCGGGAACAGCAGCGCGCGCAGTCGAGGGGGCAGGGTGAACATGGTTAAAGCCCCCGCACCACGTCCATCGCCTCTTCGATCCGCTCGACCGCGTGGATGGTCAGCCCCTCGATGGCCTTGTCGTCTTTCTTCGGCGCATTGGCCTTGGGCACCACCGCCACGCTGAAGCCCAGCTTGGCCGCCTCTTTCAGGCGCTCCTGGCCGCGCGGTGCCGGCCGCACCTCGCCGGCCAGGCCGACTTCGCCAAACGCGATGAAGCCCTTGGGCAGCGGCTTGCCGCGCAGGCTGGACGTGATCGCCAGCATCACCGCCAGGTCGGCCGCCGGCTCGCTGATGCGCACGCCGCCCACGGCGTTGACGAACACGTCCTGGTCCATGCAGGCCACGCCGGCATGGCGGTGCAGCACCGCCAGCAGCATGGCCAGCCGGTCTCGGTCCAGCCCCACGATCAGGCGCCGCGGGCTTGGGCCGCCGCTGTCCACCAGCGCCTGGATTTCCACCAGCATCGGGCCGCGTGCCTTCCAGCGTGACCATCACGCAGCTGCCGGGCACCGGCTCGCCGTGCTGGCTCAGAAAGATCGCGCTCGGGTTGCTCACGCCCTTCAGGCCTTTTTCGGTCATGGCGAACACGCCGATCTCGTTGACCGCGCCAAAGCGGTTCTTGATGGCGCGCACCAGCCGGAAGCTGCTGTGCGTGTCGCCCTCGAAATACAGCACCGTGTCGACCATGTGCTCCAGCACGCGCGGGCCGGCCAGCGCGCCTTCCTTGGTGACGTGGCCGACCAGCACGATGGCGGTGCCGCTGGCCTTGGCCGCGCGCGTCAGGTGCGCGGCGCATTCGCGCACCTGCGCCACCGAGCCCGGCGCCGAGTGAGCTGGTCGGAATACACGGTCTGGATCGAGTCGATGACCGCGATGTCGGGCTGCGTCGCATCCAGCGTGGCCAGAATCTTCTCCAGCTGGATCTCGGCCAGCACCCTGACCTGCGAGTCGTCCAGCCCCAGCCGGCGCGAACGCAGCGCCACCTGCGCGCCGCTTTCTTCGCCGGTCACGTACAAGCGTCTTCGCCCGGCGCGCTGCAGCGAATCCAGCGCCTGCAGCAGCAGGGTCGACTTGCCGATGCCGGGGTCGCCGCCGATCAGCACCACGCCGCCCTCGACGATGCCGCCGCCCAGCACCCGGTCGAGCTCGTCGTGCCCGGTGGGCGTGCGCTCGCACGTCGGTGGCCTCGATGTCGGACAGCGCGGTCACCTCGGCCGTCTTGGCCAGCGAGGCGAAGCGGTTTTTCGCCGGCGCGGTGGTCTCGGCCACCGACTCGATCAGCGTGTTCCAGGCGCCGCAATGCGGGCACTTGCCCAGCCACTTGGGGCTGGTGCCGCCGCATTCGGTGCAGACGTAGATGGTTTTTTCTTTGGCCATGCAGGGAGAATACCGTGACCCATGAACGCCTTTGATCCCCGTTTTCGCCGCCCCGCCGAGCCCACCGCCCTGGCGGTCACACCCCAAAAACCCGGCCAGCCGCGCACAGGCTCGGCCGCTTCGCCGCCCACCAGCTGCAGCTCACCCGCATCACCAAGCTGAAGCAGCAGATCGCGGACCTTGACACGCTGGCGCAGGCGCATCGCGTGGCGGTGCACCAGCGGGTGCATCCCCTGCAGGCGGCCCACCGCCAGCAACTGCGCGACATGGTGCTGTTGATCGACGAGCGCCTGGGCGGCAAATCCCTGGCCAGCCCGCAGCGGCAGGCGGCGCTGAGCATTCTGTGCAGCATGGCGGCCACCCTGGCGCGCGAGGGCGATGCCGAGATGGCCGCGCTGCACGATCGCCACAGCCCCTCCACCCTGGCGGCCCAGGCCCGCGAGCGAAGCCAGGCCATGCGCGCCGACATCGAGGCTGCGCTTGGCGCCCAGCTTGACGGGCTGCCGCCCGACGCCAGCGCCGAGCAGATTCTGGCCGCCGGCATGGCGCGCCTGCGCGAGCAGCAAGAGCAAGCCGATGAAGACAAGCGCGCGAAGGCCGAGCGCCGGCAGGCCAAAAAAAAGGCCCGCCCCGGCCAGCCCAGCGCGGCGCAAGCGCTCCAGCTCAACGCGGCCAACCTGCTGCGAGGCCTGTTTCGCCAGCTCGCCAGCGCACTGCACCCCGACCGCGAAACCGACCCGTTTGCGCGCGATCGCAAGACCGCTCTCATGGGCGAGGCCAACGCCGCCTACGCGCGCAAAGACCTGCTGGCCCTGTTGCAGTTGCAGCAAGCACGCCGCGCTCTCCGATCCCCTGACCACCGGCGCGCTGGCCGACGAGCAAATCGCCGCCATGACGCTGCTGCTCAAAGAGCAGGTGGCCGATCTGGAGCGCGAGCGGGCGGGGCGGCAGGACGCGCTGGCGCAAGAGTTTCAGGTGCCGCGCGGGCTGGGGGTCACACCCAGAACCTTGCAGATGGTGCTGCTGGAGCAGGAGAAGAGCTGGAGATGGCGCTCGACCTGATGCGCGCCGACGCCCGGCTGGCCCAGACCGAGGCCGGCTTCAAGCGCTGGCTGAAGAGCCAGGCGGCTGCCAGTCAGCGGCTCGGGTAACTGCCCGGTGTGCTGCGCTTTCAGTGACGGGCAGCAAAACCCACAGCGAGCCGGCGTGTGATCTCGGCGGCGGGCAAAGCGTGACAACCGCTGGTGTTCTGGCCCGCCCACAGCGGTGAAAAATCGGCGCTGCCCCGGGCTTCCCAGTGGGCGCGCAGCGGCGCCATTGCCGCCGTGGCCAGCGGGAAGGCCGGCGTTGCGGGATTGAGCGCGCCGAGTTCGCGCATCATGCGGTTCACAATACCGCGCGCCGGGCGGCCGGAAAACAGCGTGGTCAGGGCTGTGTGTTGCGCCGCTTCGCTGTGCAAGGCGGCGCGGTGCAGGGCGCTGGTGCTGGCCTCGTCGCTGCACAGGTAGGCGGTGCCCACCTGCACACCGGCCGCGCCCAGTGCCATGACCGCGGCCACGCCCGCCGCGTCGGCGATGCCGCCCGCTGCGATCACCGGCAGATTCACCGCCGCAACCACCTGCGGCAGCAGCGCCAGCGTGCCCATCTGGGTGCTGAGGTGATCTGCCGCCGGGTCGCCCCAAGGCAGAGCAGTCCCCTCTGAGGGCAGCGACCCGCGCAGCGGTGGCGCGTGGGGGCTGTCTTGCATCAGGAACATGCCGCGGTGGCCACCCGCTTCCAGCCCTTGCACCACGATGACGTCGGCACCGTGGTCTTGCAGCCAGCGCGCCTCAAGCACCGTGGTCGCGCTGGAGAGCACCACCGCGCCCCAGGCCTTTACCCGCGCCAGCAGATCGGGCGCTGGCAGCCCGAAATGAAAGCTCAGCACTTGCGGGCGAAACGGCTCGATCAGATCGGCGATGGCGTGGCTGAACGGCACCCGCCCCGCGCCCGCCGGCACGCTGGCGATGTCCAGCCCGGCCTCGGCATAAAACGGTGCCAAGGCGGTGCGCCAGGCAACGTCGCGCACCGCGTCTGGCTCGGGCGGCGTGTGGCAAAAAAAGTTGAGGTTCACCGGGCGGTGGGTACCGGTTTGCAGCGCTTGCAGCTCGCGTGCGAGGGCATCGGGCGCGAGCATGGCGCAGGGCAGCGAGCCGAGCGCGCCGGCGCCGGAAACGGCAATCGCCAGCGCCGAACCCTGCACACCCGCCATGGGGGCCTGGATCAGCGGCAGCTCGGTCTGGAGCAGTTCGCACAGGTTTTTCATGGGCCGCATTGTCCCGCCTGAGCGCCAGCGGTCGCCCGGCCCCGGCTATTCTGTGGGCTTTCACGGAGCGCGCGATGCAAACACCGGTCAACCCCTTCAAGCAAGCGCTGCGCGAGCAACGCGCGCAAATTGGACTGTGGCTGGGCCTGGGTGGCGCCACCGCCACCGAAATTGGCGCGGGCGCGGGGTTCGACTGGCTGTTGATCGATGGTGAACACGCGCCCTTTGGTGTGGCCGATGTGCTGGCGCAGGCGCAGGTGATCGCCGGCTACCCGGCGAGCCACGCCATTGCCCGCGTGCCGGTGGCCGATCCGGTGCTCATCAAGCAATACCTCGACACAGGCGTGCAGACCCTGCTCGTGCCCATGGTCGACAGCGCCGAGCAGGCGGCGCTTTGCGTGAGCGCCTGCCGCTACCCGCAGGACGACGGCTCGGGTGGCGTGCGGGGCATGGCCGGCGCGCGCGCATCGCGCTGGGGCCGCATGGCGGACTACGCCAAGGCCGCCAACGCACAGGTCTGTCTGCTGGTGCAGGTGGAGACACGCGAGGCGCTGACGAACCTGGACGCCATCAACGCCACCCCGGGCGTGGACGGCGTTTTCATCGGACCCGCCGATCTTTCTGCTTCGCTGGGCCATGTTGGCAACCCCGACCATCCCACGGTGCAAGCCGCTATCGAAGACGCCGTTGTCCGCATTCGCCGCGCTGGCAAGGCGCCAGGCATCTTGTGCACCAACGAAGCGCAGGCCCGTCGGTACCTTGAACTGGGCGCGCTGTTTGTGGCGGTGGGGCTGGACAGCCAGATTCTGGCGCGGCAGACCAGTGCCCTGGCCGAGCGCTTCAAGTCAGCGCTGGACGTGCCAGCGGCTGGATCGAGCCTGGGATACTGAGCCATGGACCAACACCAAAAACACAGCTTTGCCCGGGTGGCGATCGTTGGCGCCGGCGCCATTGGCGGCTGGCTCGGCGTGCACCTGGCGCGCGGCGGCTGCGAGCTCAGTGCACTGGCACGCGGCGAGACGCTGGCTGCTCTGCAACGCGATGGCTTGCAGCTGCGCTCGGCCGAGCATTCGATGCACGCGCCAGTGAACGCTTCCCAGAGCAGCGCGGCGCTGGGTGTGCAGGATCTGGTGATCCTGGCGGTCAAGGCGCCGGCGTTGGCCGAGGTGACGCGGCAGATCGGCCCGCTGATTGGCCGCCACACGGTGGTGCTCACCGCCATGAATGGCGTGCCCTGGTGGTTTCTCGACGGCTTTGGCGGCGCACTCGCCGGCACGCGGCTGACATCGACCGATGCCGCTGGCCAGATCGCGCGCGACATTCCGGTGCGCCATGTGGTGGGCTGTGTGGTGCACGCGAGCTGCTCGGTGGACGCGCCCGGTGTGGTGCGGCACCACTTCGGCAACGGCCTGATCCTGGGCGAGCCGGCGGGCGGCGGCAGCGAGCGGGTGCAGGCGCTGGCCACGCTGCTGCAACAGGCTGGCTTCAACGCCAGCGTGTCACCGCAGATTCAGAAAGACATTTGGTACAAGCTCTGGGGCAACATGACGGTCAACCCCATCAGCGCGCTGACCGGTGCCACCACCGACCGCATCCTGGGCGACGATCTGGTGCCGCGGCTCTCTCAGTGTGATGCTCGAAGCCAAGGCCATCGGCGAGCGACTCGGCATTCCCATCGACCAGCAACCCGAACATCGCCACGCAGTCACCCGCAAGCTCGGCGCCTTCAAGACCTCCATGCTGCAAGATGTGCAAGCGGGCAAGCCGCTTGAGCTCGATGCGCTGGTGAGCTCGGTGCGCGAACTCGGCCAGCTCACCGGCGTGGCCACGCCGTTCACCGATGCGCTGCTCGGCTTGAGCCGGTTGCAGGCGAGAACGCTGGGGCTTTATCCCGATTGAGGGACCCTCGAAGCCGTGTGTCGCATCCGTGCGATGCGGCTCACGAAAGACCCTGTTCAGGCCCCCAGCGCCGGGAACAGCTTGATCAGCCCGGTGGCCATCACCTCGACCGCCAGCGCGGCCAGGATCAGGCCCATCAGCCGGGTCATGACGTTGATGCCGGTCTGGCCCAGAAAGCGCGAGATTGGTTCGGCCAGCGTGAAGCAGATCGCGGTGGCCACGGCGATCACCACGCCGTAGCCGATCAGCGCAGCGTGTTGCAGCAAGGTGCTGGCCTGGTCGGCATAGATCACCACGGTGGACATGGTGGCCGGGCCGGTGAGCAGGGGAATGGTGAGCGGCACCACCGCAATCGAGGCGCGGGCTGAGGCGTCTTCCACCTCGCCCTGCGTCACCCGGGATTCGGCGGGCTGCGCATTGAGCATGGACAGGGCCGAGGTGAGCAGCAGCAGTCCGCCGCCCACCTGAAAACTGGCCAGCGAGATACCGAAAAATTCCAGAATCCACCGCCCTGGGCCGAGTGGAACGGCGCCTATCGCGACACCGTGCGCGACGTGTGGCGAGGCCAGCCGGACACGCTCCCATCGTCACCGCCCACGACGGATTCACGCTACTCGACCTGGTCAGCTACGACCACAAGCACAACCGCGCCAACGGTGACGGCAACCGCGACGGCGAGTCGCACAACCGCTCCTGGAATTGCGGCGAGGAGGGGCCCAGCACGGACCCGGAGGTGAACGAGCTGCGCACCCGCCAGCGACGCAACCTGCTCGCGACGCTGCTGCTCTCCCAGGGCGTGCCCATGCTGCTCGGCGGCGACGAGCTGGGCCGTACGCAGTCGGGCAACAACAACGCCTACTGCCAGGACTCGGAGTTGTCCTGGTACGACTGGGCCTCGGTCGACGTCGAGATGCTCGACTTCACGCGCCGGCTCATCGCCCTGCGCCGGGCGCACCCTGTCTTCCGCCGCAACGACTGGTTCCGGGTGGGCCTGCCCGACGACGCCGGCGAGGCCGAGATCCGCGACATCGAGTGGTGCACGACGGCGGGGGTGCGCATGACCGACGACCAGTGGCACACCGAAGGCGCCGCCGCCATCGCGGTGTACCTCTCGGGCCGGCACCTGCACGACGAGCAAGGGCGGCCGATGGAGGACGACTCCTTCTACCTCGCGCTCAACGCCACCGCCGACCCGCTGGTCTTCACCCTGCCCGACGGCTGGCTGGGGGGCGCCTGGCGACCCGTCCTGGACACGGCGGTGCCGCGACCGTTCGAGACTCGCGCCGGGGAGCGCTGGGCGGCCGCGGAGTCGATCATGCTGGCGGGGCACTCGCTGGTGCTCGCGCGCCGCGTCGACCCCGCCTGATCCGCCCGCCATCGGGTACGCTGCGCCCGCTGGGCGCCGAGACCACGGGATCCGGCGCGACACGGGAAGGGAGCGACGATGGGCAGGACCGCGCGGCGCGTCAGCGGCGCCCCTGAGCGCCAAGCGACCGGCTTCCCGGCCGATCCGCTGTGGTACAAGGACGCCATCATCTACGAGCTGCACGTGCGCGCCTTCCGCGACAGCACCGGCTCGGGCATCGGCGACTTCCGCGGCCTGACCAGCAAGCTCGACTACCTCGCCGACCTGGGCGTGACCGCCCTGTGGCTGCTGCCCTTCTACCCCTCGCCCGGCCGGGACGACGGCTACGACATCGCCGACTACGGCAGCGTCAACCCCGACTACGGCACCTTCCGTGACGTGCGCGCCTTCATCCGCGAAGCGCACGAGCGCGACCTGCGCGTCATCACCGAGCTCGTCTTCAACCACACCTCCGACCAGCACCCCTGGTTCCAGCGCGCGCGCCAGGCACCCGCAGGCTCGCCCGAGCGCGACTGGTACGTGTGGAGCGACACGCCCGAGCGCTACCCTGACGCGCGCATCATCTTCAAGGACTTCGAGACCTCCAACTGGTCCTGGGACCCGGTCGCGGGCGCCTACTACTGGCATCGCTTCTACAGCCATCAGCCCGACCTCAACTTCGACGACCCGCGGGTACGCGAGGCACTGCTGAAGGCCACCGACTTCTGGCTCGAGGCCGGGCGTGGACGGGCTGCGCCTCGACGCCATCCCGTACCTCTACGAGCGCGACGGCACCAACTGCGAGAACCTGCCCGAGACGCACGCCTTCCTCAAGGACCTGCGCACCCACGTCGACGAGCACTTCGCCGACCGCATGCTCCTGGCCGAGGCCAACCAGTGGCCCGAGGACTCGGTGGCCTACTTCGGCGACGGCGCCGGCGACGAATGCCACATGGCCTTCCACTTCCCGCTCATGCCGCGCATGTTCATGGCCCTGCGCATGGAGGACCGCTTCCCCATCCTCGACATCCTCGAGCAGACGCCCGAGCTGCCCGAGAACGGCCAGTGGGCCCTGTTCCTGCGCAACCACGACGAGCTCACGCTCGAGATGGTCACCGACGAGGAGCGCGACTACATGTACCGCGTCTACGCGGCCGACCCGCGGGCGCGCATCAACCTCGGCATCCGCCGCCGGCTGGCGCCGCTGCTGGGCAACAACCGCCGGCGCATCGAGCTCATGAACGGCCTGCTCATGAGCCTGCCGGGCACACCGGTCATCTACTACGGCGACGAGATCGGCATGGGCGACAACGTCTACCTCGGCGACCGCAACGGCGTGCGCACGCCGATGCAGTGGTCGTCGGACCGCAACGCCGGCTTCAGCTCGGCCAACCGGCAGTCGCTCTACCTGCCGGTGGTGACCGATCCCGAGTACCACTTCGAGGCCGTCAACGTGGAGGCCCAGCAGGCCAATCCGCAGTCGCTGCTGTGGTGGATGAAGCGGGTCATCGCCCTGCGCAAGAAGCACCCCGCCTTCGGTCGCGGCACGCTGCGCCTCCTGCACCCCGACAACCGGCGCATCCTCGCCTTCGTGCGCGAGCACGGCGACGAGACCATCCTCGTGGTCGCCAACCTCTCGCGCTACGCGCAATGGACCGAGCTGCCGCTACAGGGCTACGAGGGCCGCGTGCCGGTCGAGCTCTTCGGTGCGGTCGACTTCCCGCGCATCGGCGCAGAGCCCTACCTGTTGAGCCTGGGCCCGCACTCGTTCCTCTGGTTCCGCCTGGCGGCCGACCCCTCCACGGCCGAGCTGCCCGCAGGCGCAGCAGACCTGCCCGAGCTGGCCTGGCGCGGAGACCTGGCTGCCCGCCTGCGGCGCTCGGGCGAAGACGCTGCCGACGTCCTGCTGCGCTGGATGGTCACCCGTCGCTGGTATCGCGGGGGCGAACACCCGGTCGCGGCGGTCCGCATCACCGAGGTGCTCACGCTGCCGGGGTCGCCGGCTGCGGTCGTAGCCTTCCTCGAGGTCCGCTACCGCGACATGGAGCCGGCCACGTATGTGCTGCCGCTGACGACCGATGCGGCACCTGCCACGGCCGAGGTCATCGCCGGCGCACCCGATGCCGCGATCGCCCGACTGGTGGACGAGAACGGCTCCAGCGTGCTCGTCGACGGCAGCGTCGTCCCGGCTGTCTTCGAGGCCCTCCTGGGCGTCGTCGTCAGCGGCCGTCGCCGGATCAAGGGCGCCGGGGGCGACCTCGTGGGCCACATCAGGAAGGGCCTCAAGACGCGACTGGCCGGAGCCACGCCCAGCGCCCTGCGCGCGACGCCCATCCCCGATCAGCCCACGATGTCCAACAGCAGCGCCTCCTACGACGAGCGGCTGGTGCTCAAGCTCTACCGCGTGCTCGAAGACGGGCCCAACCCGGACGAAGAGCTGGGCGGCTATCTCGGCGAGCACGGCTTCGGCAATGTGCCGGCGGTCCTGGGCACGGCCGAGGTCGGCGCCGCCCGGGGCAAGGCCACGATGGCCCTGCTGCAGGCCTATGTGCCCCACGAGGGCAACCTGTGGGCGTCGATGCGCGAGGCCGTGGGCGCCTACCTCCACGATGCCGAGGCCGAGTCGCAGCCACCGGTCCTCGCGACCGATGGCGTCCGCTTCTTCCTGGACCTGTCCGAGCGGGCGGTCCCGGCGCAGGTGGCTGCCCGCATCGGCCTTCCGCTGCACACCGCGCGTGTGCTCGGCGAGCGGCTCGGCCAGATGCACGTGGTCCTCGCTGCGGCCGACCCTGGCGACCCCGATTTCGCACCCGAGCCGATGTCGCCCTTCCACGTGCGCTCGCTCTACCAGTCGGTACGGCGGCGGGTCAACGAGGCCATGGAGATGCTGCAGGAGCGAGGCGACTCGTTGCCCCTGCGTGACCAGGAGGCCGCCCGGGTCGTGCTCGAGTCAGCGCCGCGGGTCGAGGCGCTGATGGGCCGCCTGCGTCAGTTGCCCAGCGACGGAGAGCGCATCCGCGTCCACGGCGACCTGCACCTTGGCCAGGTGCTCGACACCGGCGATGACGTCGTGCTCATCGATTTCGAGGGCGACACCGCCCGCCCGCTGAGCCAGCGCCGCCTGAAGCGGCCAGCGTTGACCGACCTCGCCAGCCTCGTGCGCTCATTCCACTTCGCCGCCCACTGGCCGCGCGTGGAGCGTGAGCTGTTGAGCGAGGACGTGGTCGAGCCCGACGGCCTGGCCGCGTGGTCGACCGCGTGGTTCCAGTGGACGTCCGCGGCCTGCATCGCCGGCTACCGCGAGGCGACCGCAGGCACGGACTTCAACCCGCGTGACGACGACGCCTGGTCGGTGCTCTTCACGAGCCTGCTCGTCTCGCGCGCGTGCGACGAGCTGACTTCGCGCCTCGGCTCGCGCTCCGACTGGCTGGGCATCCCGCTGGCCGGCCTCGACGAGCTGCTCGGCGGGCGAGGGGAGCCGACCGCCTAGGAGCCTGCGTCGGTAATGGTCACCGGCCGAGTCTGGCACATGCCAGAATCCGGTCATGCGCACCAAGACCTTCCGCCCCTACGACCAGGACACCCTCCTGCTGATGCCACCGTCGCGTGCGTGACTGGGTCGATCCCGACTCGCCTGCCGGCGTTCATCAGCGACCTCGTCGACGACCTCGACCTGGCACCCTTCCTCGCGGCCCACGACGAGCCCCGGGGCATGCCGCCCTATCACCCCGCGATGATGCTCAAGGTCCTCCTCTACGGCTACGCGATCGGCGTGCGCAGCTCGCGCAAGCTCGAGGAGCGCCTGCAAGCGCGACGTCGGCTTCATGTACCTCGCCGGGCAGGCCCGGCCCGGCCACAAGGCCATCGGCGAGTTCCGCCGCCGTCACCTCGCGGCCTTCCAGGCGCTCTTCCTCGACATCCTCCTGCTGTGCCAGGCAGGCCGGGCTCGTGAAGCTCGGCCGGGTCGCGCTCGACGGCACGAAGGTCAAGGCCAACGCCAGCAAGCACAAGGCCATGAGCTACGCCCGCATGGACGAGCGCGAGGCCGCGCTCGAGGCCGAGGTCACGCCGCATCCTCGACGAGGCCGAGGCGATCGATGCGGCCGAGGACGAGCTCTACGGCGATGCCCGCGGCGACGAGCTGCCCGAGGCGCTGCGCACCCGCGAGGGCCGCCTGCGCGCCATCCGCGAGGCCAAGGCCGCGCTCGAGGCCGAGGCCAAGGAGCGGAGCGGTGACCCCGACGCCGTGCCCGAGCCCAAGGCCCAGCGCAACTTCACCGATCCCGACAGCACGCATCATGCGCAGCAAGCCCGATGGCTGGATCTACGGCTACAACGCCGAGGCCGTCGTGGACGAGGCCCACCAGGTCATCGTGGCCACGACCATCGACGACCGACGCCACCGACATGGCTCGCTGCCCGGCGCTCGTCGACCAGGTCGAGGCCAACACCGGCCGCCGTCCGAGGCGGCTCCTCGCCGACGCCGGCTACCAGTCCGACGACAACCTCGCGCACCTCGCCGAGCGAGGGCATCGACGCCTACGTGGCGGTCCGCCGCGACCGCCACTCCGCGCCGCCACCAGCCGCGCCCCGGGGTCGCATCCCGACGGACCTCTCGCCGCCGCGAGCGCATGGCCCGCAAGCTGAGCACGAAGCAGGGCCGCGCCCACTACGCCCGGCGCAAGGTCATCGTCGAGCCGGTCTTCGGCCAGATCAAGGAGGCCCTGGGCTTCCGCCGCTTCAGCCTGCGGGGCAAGGCCAAGGTCACCGCCGAGTGGCATCTCGTCTGCGCCGTCCACGACCTCGCCAAGCTCCGGCGCCTGAGGTACGATCGAGTTCAGGCCGGGCAGCCGTCCGGAACGTCGCCCAGGCGCCTCTCGCCCAACGTGCGGTGCGAGGGGCGTTCACTTCGATCAGGAGTAGACACATGTGCGCAGATGAGCGCGACGCCGGCGAAGTCAGCGCCGACGACGCAGCCAGTGAGGACCAGCTCGAGTTCGACGCCCCCGAGAAGGGCTCGGCCACCGAGCTGCTCGATGCGAGCGCCCATGACGAGCTGGACCCCATGCGGCACTCGGCCGCGCACATCATGGCCGAGGCGGTCATGGACCTCTTTCCCGACGCCAGGCTGGGCATCGGCCCGGCCATCAAGGACGGCTTCTACTACGACTTCGACCTGCCCCGCGCGCTGACGCCGCAGGATCTCAAGGCCATCGAGAAGCGCATGAAGAAGTCGGTCGGGCGCAACCACCCCTTCGAGCGGGCGGAGTGGGACCCAGACGAGGGCCGGGCCATGCTCGAAGCCGCGGGGCAGACCTACAAGGTTCGAGATCCTCGATGACTTGCGCGCGGCCGCGGATGCCGCAGGTGAGCCAGCGCCGCCAGTCTCGACCTACTCCCACGGTCCCTTCACCGACCTCTGTCGCGGGCCGCACGTGGAGTCGACCGGGAAGCTGGGCCCGTTCAAGCTGCTCAAGGTCTCGGGCGCCTACTGGCGCGGCGACGAGAAGCGGCCCATGCTGCAGCGCATCTACGGCACCGTCTGGCGCACGCGAGACGAGCTGGACCTCTACCTCTGGCGTCTGGAGGAAGCCCGCAAGCGCGACCACCGGCGCCTGGGCGTAGCCCTCGACCTCTTCAGCTTCCATGACGTCAGCCCCGGCTCGGCCTTCTGGCACCCCAAGGGCCAGCGGCTCTGGCGCACGCTCGAGACAGCCATGCGCGAGGTCCAGGACCGGCGCGAGTACCAGGAGGTGGGCACCCCCATCCTGGTGCACAGGAAGCTGTGGGAGCGGTCGGGCCACTGGAACCACTACGACGACAAGATGTTCACGCTCGAGGTCGAGGGACACGAAGGCCAGCCCGACTACTCGCTCAAGCCCATGAACTGTCCGCTCTCCACGATCATCTACAACTCGCGCGTGCGCTCCTATCGCGACTTCCCGCTACGCCTGGCGGACTTCGGCCATCTCCACCGCAACGAGCTCTCAGGCACGCTCTCGGGGCTCACGCGTATCCGTCACTTCAGCCAGGACGACGCCCACTGCTACGTGCGGCCGGACCAGCTGGGCGAGGAGGTCGAGGGCCTGCTGGGCGAGATCAACGAGGCCTTCGGCTGGTTCGGCCTCAAGCCGCGCTTCGCCTTCGCCACGCGACCCGAGAAGGCCCTCGGCGACCCCGCGCTCTGGGAGCGAGCGGAGGCCTACATCCGCGAGGCCCTCGACCGGGCCGGTGTCGAGTACACGGTCAAGCCCGGAGACGGGGCCTTCTACGCGCCCAAGATCGACGGCTACGTGGAGGATGCCCTCGGCCGCGAGTGGCAGCTCTCGACCATCCAGGCTGACCTGGTCATGTTGCCCGAGCGCTTCGACCTGACCTACATCGACGAGGAGGGTCAGGGGCAGCGACCCATCGCCGTCCACCGCGCCATCCTCGGCTCGTTCGAACGCTTCATCGGCATCATCACCGAGCACTTCGGCGGGGCCTTTCCCCTGTGGTGTGCGCCGGTGCAGGCGATCGATCATCCCCATCGCGGACCGTCACAACGAAGCAGCCGCGGAGCTGGCCGGCGTGCTGCGCTCGCGGAGGCTGTTCGTCGAGGTCGACGACAGCTCCAACCGCATGCAGAAGAAGATCAAGCTGGCCCAGGACCAGAAGATCCCCTACATGCTGGTGCTCGGTGACCGTGAGGTCGAGAGCCGCACCGCCGCCCCTCGTACCAGGACAGGCGAGCAGCTCGACCCCGTCGGCTGGGAGCAGCTGGCCGAGCAGTTGGCCGAGCAGGCTGCCGCCAAGCGTCCCGACTGACACGCCGGGTCGAGCCGGTCAGCACCACGGCCGAGGACGGCGCGACGGTCGACCAGCACGGTCACAAACGGCCCGCCCCTCGCTGGGACGGGCCGTTCGCAGGTCGTGCCTGGGTCGGGCCTAGGGCCCGGTCTGGTCGGCCGCGGCCACCGCCACGGGGCAGAGCACGTCGATCTGGATCTCGACGCCGGTGAGCGTGTTGTCGCTGCCGCAGAGCTTGGCCGAGTCGATGCCCATGCCGCCATGGAAGGTGGAACCCTCCATGACCCCGGTCACCCGGTCGTTGCCCCTGGCCCCGACGAACTTGGAGCCGGGGCGCATGTCCTCGACGCTGTCGGGGGCCGGGCCGCCGATGAAGAGGCCGGCCTTGTTGAAGACGATGGAGTCCTTGCCGCGGCCGCCGTAGAAGACACCGGGGCCGTTGAGCCAGTTGGCGCTGTCGGCACCGGGGCCGCCGCGGTAGATGCCGTCGACCCAGCCGCCGCCCCAGACGTAGTCGGCACCGGGGCCGCCGATGAAGACGCCGGGCGCGCGCAGGTCCCCGTCGACCATGTCGTCGCCGAGGCCGCCCTCGAAGGTGCCGCCGTAGACGCCCTCGACGTAGTCCGCCCCGGGGCCACCGACGAAGGTGCCGTCGTAGAGGTACGCGATCTCGTCGGGACCGAAGCCGCCGATGAAGCGGCCGCCGTTGTGATACTCGACCTCGTCGGCCCCGAGGTTGCCGTAGAAGCGGCCGCCGTCCTTGGTCTCGACCGAGTCGTCACCGCGGCCGCCGAGGAAGACGCCGCCGGTCATGTGCGGGATGTGGTCGTCACCGGGGCCGCCGCAGACGACCATGCCGCCGGTGACGGTGCCGCCGGCCCAGAGGCCGTCGACCGTGTCGGTGCACTTCGGTGCGGCTGCCGCCGGCGCGGCCGTGGCCGCGATGGCCGTGGCCACCAGTGCGGCCGAGCTGAGCGCCACCGTGAGGCGCTTGATCTGAACACCCATGAGAAGGTCCCCCTTCGTACTTGGCGAGGCCGGCGGCCGATGCGCACCGCGCTCTTCGCCGTTCCAGCACGAAGGGTAGACCCCGATGGAGGCCGTTTCAAGTCGCCGGCGGGCAACATTCGCGGCCCCGGGCGGCCCGCGGAACCGGATGGCACGTAGCCCTCGTCGACGCCGATGCGCGGGCTCGCTGAGCATGGCTGAGCGCCGTGCTCAAGCGCGCTCGTGTGCTATAGTCCGCCGGCGACCCGTGCAGGTCGTGGCCTTGTGTCGCGTTGTGCTCGGGAGCATCGACAGAACAGCGATAGCGGTGAGGGATTAGCCTGAGCAAGGACCTGCGTATCAACGAGATGATCCGGATCCCACAAGTGAGGGTCATCGACGAAGAGGGGACACAGCTGGGCGTCATGCCCACGCCCCAAGGCCCAGCAACTGGCGCAGGAGCGTGGTTTCGACCTCGTCGAGGTCGCACCCATGTCCAACCCGCCCGTCACCAAGATCCTGGACTACGGTCAGTACAAGTACGAACAGGCCCGCAAGGAAAAGGAAGCGCGCAAGCACCAGCGTTCGGTCGAGTTCAAGGAGGTCCGCCTCCGGGTCAAGATCGGCAAGGGTGACTTCGACACCAAGGTCAAGCGTGCCATCCGCTTCCTGGAGGACGGTGACCGGGTCAAGGTCACGGTCCAGTTCCGCGGCCGCGAGGTCAGTCACGCCTACATCGGGCGGGACCTGCTCAACCGGTTCGCCGAACTGGTCGCCGACTACGGCACCGTCGACCGGCAGCCCACACTGGAGGGCCGCTCGATGTCCATGGTCCTGACCGCCACGCAGAAACCCAAGGTCCACGTGGACAAGGCTCCTGTCGAGCCGAACACGAAGAAGAGCAAGCAGGCGGCTCCGCAGCCAGCGGCGCCGCCGGTCGCGAAGGAAGAGCCTGAGGCCTCCCCGGCGACGAGCACAGGAGGCTAGAGCCAGTGCCGAAGATGAAGAGCCACAAGGGCGCGCAGAAGCGATTCGGCGCCACCGGCAGTGGCAAGGTCTACCGTGTCAAGTCGTGGCGCGGCCACCACCTCGAGATCAAGTCGTCGCGGCGCAAGCGCCGCTACGAGGGCAAGGCAACGGTTGATGGCGCTAACAAGAACGCCGTCAAGCGGATGCTGCCGTACCTGTAGGAGCAAGACACAGTCGATGGCACGAGTCAAGCGCGGCGTCGCCGCCCACAAGCGTCACAAGCGACTCCTCAAGGCCGCTGAGGGCAAGACCGGCACGCACCGCCGACTCGATCCGCAGCGCGCGCGAGGCACAGCTGCACGCGATGGCCTACGCCTATCGCGGCCGCAAGGAGCGCAAGCGCCAGATGCGCTCGCTCTGGATCGCCCGCATCAACGCGGCCGCACGCCAGAACGGCACCACCTACGGCAGGCTCATCAGCGGCCTCAAGTCGGCCGGCGTCGAGCTCGACCGCAAGAGCCTGGCCGAGATCGGTGCCCGCGATGCCGCGACGTTCGCCCGCATCGCCGAGGTCGCCAAGTCCGCCTAGCGACGAGCACCTAGCCCGTCGTGGACGTCGCTTCATTCAGCGTCCAGCTCGAAGAGCTGCAGGCGCGAGCCGTGGCATCCATCGCCACTGCCGAGTCGCCTGCAGCGCTCGATGCCATCGAGCACGCCATGCTCGGTCGCAAGGGCGAGTTGAAGGGCCTGCTCGGCGGCATCGGCGCGGTTGCCCGCCGAGGACCGGCCCAAGGTGGGCGCGCTTGCCAACCCGGTGCGCAGCGCCATCGAGGAGGCCCTCGCTGAGCGCCGTGTGGGACTCGAGGCGGAGGCTCTCGAGGCACGCCTCCTGGCCGAGGCTGAGGACGTGACCCTGCCCGGGCGTCCGGTCTGGCGCGGTTCGCTGCACCCACTGCGGGAGACCGAGCGGGAGATCGCGCGCATCTTCGGCCAGTTCGGTTTCGTCGTCGTCGATGGCCCGGAGGTCGAGACCGACGAGCTCAACTTCGAGGCGCTCAACATCCCCGCCGACCATCCCTCGCGCGACCTGTGGGACACCATCTACGTCAAGGATCCTGCGGCGGAGACGCGCGGCGATCGGCTGCTGCTACGCACCCACACCTCGCCCGGCCAGATCCGCGCCATGCGCGACAGCGAGCCGCCCATCCGCGTGCTCACGCCCGGTCGCTGCTATCGCTACGAAGCGGTCGATGCCAGCCACGGCTTCGAGTTCTTCCAGATCGAGGGCCTGATGATCGACGAGGGTACGACCCTCGGCCACCTGCGCGGCCTGCTCGACGAGTTCGCCCACGCCATGTTCGGTGCTGACCGCGCCACCCGCTTCCGCCCCGGCTACTACCCCTTCACCGAACCCTCGGTGGCCTTCGACATCGGCTGTGTCGTGTGCGAGGGCGAGGGCTGCCCGGCGTGCAAGCGAACGGGCTGGATGACCATCCTCGGAGCGGGCATGGTCCACCCCATCGTGCTGCGCAACGGCGGCATCGACCCCGAGCGCTTCCAGGGCTTCGCCTTCGGCATGGGCACCGACCGCATCGCCATGCTGCGCTACGCCATCACCGACATCCGCGCCTTCCTCGCGGACGACATGCGTTTCCTGGAGCGGCTCTAGATGCGCGTCCCGCTTTCCTGGCTGCGCGAGTTCGTCGATGTCGAGCTCTCGCCCGAGGGACTGGCCGAGCGACTGACCCTGTTGGGCATGGAGGTCTCGGCCATCGAGCACATCGGCGCCGACTGGCAGCGGATCGTGGTGGGCGAGCTGCTCGAAGTCGCCCCGCATCCCAACTCACAGAAGCTGTCGCTCACGCGCGTGCGCACCGGCCCAGGCGAAGAGGAGCTCTCGATCGTCTGCGGTGCCACCAACATCGAGGCCGGCCAGCGGATCCCCGTGGCCCTGCCGGGCTCGGTCCTGCCGGGTGAGCGTCATATCGACATCACCACCATCGCCGGCACCCAGAGCCAGGGCATGCTCTGCTCGGGCGACGAGCTGGGCCTGACCGCTGACGCCGACGGCATCCTCATCCTGCCGCGCGACAGCGAGCTGGGCGTAGACATGGCCAAGATGGCCGGCGACGTCGTGCTCGACATCGACGTCAAGCCCAACCGTGGCGACGCGCTTTCCATCCTGGGCCTCGCGCGCGAGGTCGCGGCCGCCACTGGGGCTGAGCTGCGCTGGCCCGACCTCTCGGTGGAGGAGGCCGGCGACAGCACCGCCGAGCATCTGCGCGTGGACGTGGCCGACCCGGAGCTGTGCCCCGTCTTCGTGGGCCGCTACGTCGAGGGCGTGTCCGTGGGGCCCTCGCCCTGGGACGTGCAGAAGCGCCTCATCGCCGCCGGCGTCCGGCCCATCTCGAATATCGTCGACGCCTCCAACTACGTGCTCATGGAGCTGGGCAAGCCCATCCACACCTTCGATGCCGCGGCCATCAGGGACGGGCACATCATCGTGCGCCGGGCAGCGGCCGGTGAGCGGCTCGAGACGCTCGACCACGTCCAGCGTGAGCTGAGCGAGGACACGCTGCTCATCACCGACCCCGACGGCCCCGTGGCCATCGCCGGCGTCATGGGCGGAGCCGACAGCGAGGTCGGCGACGAGACCACCGCCATCATCATCGAGTCGGCCATCTTCGACCCCGTGAGCGTGCGCCGGACGGCCTTCCGCTACTCACTGCGCAGCGAGGCCAGCCTCCGCTTCGAGAAGGGCCAGGCGCACCCCATGGCCCGCCTTGGCGCCGACCGCACCGCTGCGCTCATCGCCCGCTGGGCTGGCGGCCGCGTCGCGACCGGGGTGGTCGATACCCAGCCGGAATCTCCCGCACAAGTCCGCATCCCGTTCCGCCCGGCCCGTGTCAGCCAGCTCCTGGGCGAGGACATCAGCGTCGACGAGCAGCGCCAGCAGCTGCAGCGGGTCGAGATCGAGACCGAAGCTGCTGCGCCCGACGAGGTCGTGCCGGTAATCGCCGGCGACGAGCCGCTGGGGACGGTCGTCGATGCCACTGAGGCGCTCGTGGCGCTGATTCCCGGCCACCGCCTGGACCTGGCCATCGAGGCCGACATCATCGAGGAGATCGCGCGCGTGCGCGGCTACGACACCGTCGCGGGCGCGCTGCCCCACACCGGTATGCCGGCCTACCGCCGCGACCCGCAGCGACTGGCCGACCAGCTCCGCGACATGCTCGCGGGAGCCGGCCTCAGCGAGATCATCACCCACGGGCTCATCGGCCCCGACGACCACCTCGCCCTCGGCTTCGCGGCCGAGGACGCGAGTACCGTCATCGCCGCCAACCCGGTCACGCTCGACCACTCGCAGCTGCGTCGCTCGATGCTGCCGGAGCACCTGCGCGTGCTCGTCGAGAACGAGCGCCAGCGCACGCTGGACATCCATGCCTTCGAGGTCGGCGCGCTGCACCACTGGCACGAGGGCGAGCCCGTGCAGCGCCAGGTGCTGGGCCTGCTCTTCGCCGGACGCGAACGCCCGGTCACCCACGATCGCGCGCCCGTGCCGGTCGACGTGGCCATGGTCAAGGGATTGCTCGAGCAGCTCAGCATTCGCCTCACACGGTGCCGCCTGGTGTACGAGGCGCTCACGCCGCGCGAGGGCGTAGAGCATCCCGGGCGCACCGCGGCGGTCGTGGCCGTCGCGCTCGACGGCGACAGCACCATCGTGGGCCGCGTCGGTGAGGTCCACCCCCGGCTGCTGGAGGCCTACGGTGCACGCGCCGAGCACGTGGCCTTCGCCGAGATCGACCTCGACGCCTTCGAGCGCCTCGTGCCCGCACGCCTGCGGGTGGGGCGGATCGAACACCTGCCCGGGGTCGAGCGCGACATCGCCATCGTGGTCCCGGCGGGCACGGCCGCGGGCGCGGTCGAGGCGCTCATCCGCGAGCATGGTGGCGGCCACCTGCGCGCGGTCACGCTCTTCGACCAGTACCGCGGCGCCCCCCTCGGCGACGACGAGAAGAGCCTCGCCTACCGTCTCCGATTCGAGTCTGCGGAGGACGCCCTCGATGACGATGCGGTCCAACCTGCTGTAGAGCGGGTGGTTGCGGTATTGTCCGAGCGACTTGGCGCGCGCCAGCGCGCCTGATAGCGTTGCGCCCATGAGGTGCCTGTCATGACCGTCGGGACGACGGATATCTTCCTGTTGGTCATCATCGTCTCCACGCTCGTCGTGGGCTTCTTCTGGGGCGCGGTGCGCAGCCTGCTGTTGCTGGCCGCCTGGGTGCTGGCCTTCCTCGCCGGCGCGTACCTCAAGACGGACCTGGGCGCATACCTGGCCCGTGAGTGGGGCCACTTCTCGGCGGACTACAACGACATGGCCGCCTTCGGCATCATCTTCGTGGGCCTGCTGCTGGCCGCGCCCATCGTCATCTTCATCGTGACCCGCGGCAATGAGCGGGTGACCCGCTTCCAGGTGCTGGACGACCTCGTGGGCGCCGGCTTCGCGGTCTTCGTCTCCGTCATCGGCATCGGCGGCGTGATCATCGTGCTCGGCACGTACTACGGCGGTGCCGCGGTCGACTTCGGGGGCGGGCCGCAGTGGACCGCGAACCTCTACGGGAACCTGCTTGCCTCGAGCATCGGCGGTGGCATCAACGACCACATCGTGCCCATCATCGGCTACGTCTTCGGTCCCTTCCTGCCATCGGACGTACGCGAGGTCTTCGGTTGACCCTGACCGCCGAAGGCGCGGAAGACACCGACTCCGAGCAGGCGCACAGACGATCGGTCGCGGTCTCCGCGCGACTGTCGCGCGCAGACCTGTCCGCCGATGCGGTGACGGCCGCCCGGCTGCTGCTGGGTGCGTTCCTCGTGCGTGAGGACGAGAGCTGGGCGGCGGGTGGGGCGGATCGTCGAGACCGAGGCCTACGCCGGAGCGCACGACCGCGCCAGCCACGCGCGGGTCGGGCGGACCACGCGTACGAGGGTGATGTTCGGACCGCCCGGACACGCCTACGTCTACCTCATCTACGGCCTGCATCACTGCCTCAACGTCGTCTGCGCGCCCGACGGTGAGGCGGCAGCGGTGCTGATCCGCGCAGTCGAGCCCGTGGCTGGAACCGAGCTGATGCGCGCCCGGCGCGGCTCCGGCGCCGGACCTGACCCCCGCCTCGCGGCAGGTCCGGCGCGTACCTGCGAGGCCTTCGACGTCACGCGCGAGCTCGACGGCGTGGACCTGCTCGCGGACTCGCGACTGTGGCTCGCCGCCGACTCCGCCGGTCGCCCACCGGCGGGGGCCATCGTCAGCGGTACACGCATCGGCGTCGACTACGCCGGCCCGCGATGGGCCGCGAAACCATGGCGCTTCGGGTTGGCCGCCAGCAAGGCGCTGAGCAAGCCGTTCCCGACCCCGCGCTGATGGACGCCCGCTCCGCCGAACTGCTCGAGTACCCGCTCATCCGGGCCCGGCTGGCCGCCTACGCCGCCTTCGAGCCCTCCCGCCGCCTGGCCGAGCGACTGGAGCCGGCCACCGACCGCATCATCGTCACACGTCGCCTCGACGAGACCGACGAGGCACGCTGGCTGCTCTCGGAGAAGCCCAACGTGGGTATCGGTGGCGCCCGCGACCTCACACCCGTCCTCGCCCGTGCGTCACGCGGCGGACGGCTCGACCCAAGCGAGCTGTGGGCCGTGGTCGAGACGCTCATCGCCGCCGGTCGGCTGGTGGACGGACTACGCGAGGTCGACCGGCCGCTACTGCACACGCTCTACCGCTCGATCGACCCGGTGCCGGCGCTGCGCTCCCGGCTCGAAGCCAGCGTCGACCCGGCAGGGGAGGTCCTCGACACCGCCTCGCCGGCGCTGGGTGGCCTGCGCCGGGCGGTGCGCATCGCCCACGAGCGGCTGCGCAACCGCCTCGAGGCGCTCGTCCGCTCCGAGGTCGCCAGCGCCCTGCAGGAACCGATCATCACGCTGCGCAACGGTCGCTACGTGGTGCCGGTCAAGGCCGACGCCCGCAGCCGCGTCAAAGGCATCGTCCACGACCAGTCGGGCAGTGGCCAGACGATCTTCGTGGAGCCGCTCATCGCGGTCGAGATGTCCAACGCCTGGCGCGAGGCCGAGCTGGCCGCCCAGGCCGAGGAGGAGCGCGTCCTCGATGAGCTCTCGGCTCACGTGGCCGCCAACGCCGAGGCGCTCGAAGCCGACCTCGACGCGCTGGCCCGCTTCGACCTGTGGATGTGCCGGGCGCGCTTGGCCGAGGAGCTCGACGCGGTACGTCCGACGCTGGCGAAGGAGCAGCGGGTCAGCCTGCTCTCGGCGCGCCACCCTGGCCTCGAGGGCGAGGTCGTGCCCATCGACGTCCATCTTGGCGACGGCTATACCGCGCTCGTCATCACCGGCCCCAACACCGGCGGCAAGACCGTGGCCCTGCGCACCGTGGGGCTGCTGGCGCTGATGTTCCAGGCGGGCTTGCACCTGCCCGTGGCGCCCGGCAGCGTGATGCCCATCTTCGACGACGTCCTCGCCGACATCGGCGACGAGCAGTCGGTGGCGCAGTCGCTCTCCACCTTCAGCGGCCACCTGCGCACGATCACGCGCATCGTGGAGATTGCCGACGAGGGCACGCTGGTATTGCTCGACGAGCTCGGCGCCGGCACCGACCCG
This sequence comes from uncultured Chloroflexia bacterium, assembly GCA_963716815.1. Taxonomy (GTDB): domain Bacteria; phylum Chloroflexota; class Limnocylindria; order Limnocylindrales; family CSP1-4; genus JAFMJV01. The sequence goes on along the minus strand of CAVQUM010000001.1, from coordinate 138,804 downwards.
ACCGAGGGCTCGGCCCTCGCGCAGTCGCTGCTGGACCACTTCATCCGCACCGGCTCGCTGGTGGTGGCCACGACCCACTACGCCGAGCTCAAGACCTACGCCCACAACGAGGAGCGCGCGCGCAACGCCTCGGTCGACTTCGACCTGGCCACGCTGCGGCCCACGTACCACCTCTCCATCGGTCTGCCCGGCACGAGCCAGGCCTTCGCTATCGCCGAGCGCCTGGGCTTGCCGTCGGCACTGGTCGAGGACGCGCGCTCGCGGCTCTCGGAGGCCCAGCAGGAGTTCGAGACCACCCTCGCCTCCATTCGCGAGTCGCAAGTCGATATCGCCGCCGCCGAGGCACGCGCGGCCGATGCCGAGTCGAAGATGCAGGCTGCCCTGGCCGAGGCCGAGGACGAGCGCCGCCGGGCGCGGGCCGAGCGCCGGACCGCGGCCCAGGAAGCACGCCGCCAGGGGGAGATCGCGTTGGCGGCCATCGAGGCCGAGATCGCCGAGATGCGCGGCTCGTTGCAGCGTGAGACGTTGACCGAAGCGCGCCTCGATCAGGCCATGGCCCGCATCGACGCGCGGCTGGGCGTGATGCCCGGCACGGAGGACACGGGTACGACACGCGGGCCGGCACGACACCGCTGGCAGGTCGGCGACCGGGCTACGGCCGCGAGCGGCTGGAGCGGCACCGTCACCGCGCTCGACGAAGGGCGTGGGCGAGCCACGCTCGACGTCAACGGCCTGCGCGTGGACGTGAAGCTCGACGAGCTGGACCGGGTCGGTGGGCGCGGCGGTGACGGCGGCGGGACACCCGGCCAGCCCAAGAGCGGCCGCCGCGGTGACTTCGGTGAGCCGCCACGCACGACCTTCGCCACCGGGGCGGCGCAAGCCAAAGCCACTTCAGCAGGCCGGCGACGGGCGCGGGCCGTGGCCTCCAGCCTGGACCTGCGCGGTGCTCGCGTGGAAGAGGCCCTGCACCTGCTCGATCAGTACCTCGACGATGCCGTCCATGCGGGCACCGGGCGCGTGACGGTGATCCACGGTCACGGCTCGGGCGCCATGCGCAACGCCGTGCGCGAGATGCTCAGCGGCCACCCGCTCGTGCGCGAGTGGCGACCCGGCGAGCAGGGCGAAGGTGGCGACGGCGCCACCCTCGTGTCGCTCTAGCGAAGGCCCGGCTCAGTCGGCTGTCTATTCCTCGGCCGGGGGCTCATCGGCCGCGAGCTCATTGGCGAGGGGCTCATCAGTCGCGGCCGGTGCGCGCGACTGCTCCGCGGCCGGTGCGGGCGACTGCTGCGGCGACGGCACGGGCGTGGGCGTCCGGCGTAGGCTTGGGCGTCTTCGTCGGCTCGGGCGTGGGCGTGGGCGTCTTCGTCGGTTCGGGGGTCGGCTCCGGCTGCTGCGTCGGCTCGGGCTCGAGGGTCGGCTCAGGTGACTCGTTGAGCTCGGGCGAGGCTTCCGGTGAGGGCTCGAGGCTGGGCTCCTCGCTGGGATCCACCGGCATCTTGCGGCACGACGCGGTCGGCGCGAACGGGCCGCCCCAGGACGAGCCGTAGGGCTGGAAGTAGGGCGCGTAGAAGTAGGCCGTGTAGGTGGTCTTGCTGCGCGACACGTTGGCCCCCACGCCAGCGCCCTTGCGCGCGCGCTTGATCCAGCCCTTGACCGCATCGTTCCACGACGTGGTGTGCGAGTCGGCGTCGTCGAGCACGAGGTAGCCACGGGTCCTGGGCGACCCTTCGCAGCTGTCGTGCCACTTGTACCACTCGCGGTCGCTGCCCCGCACCACCTGCACCGACCTGATGTAGGGGTCGGTCGTGGGCGCGGTGCCGGTGATGAAGAGCTCGCTGTACTGGCGTCGCGAGTAGGCTGACGGTATGTGCCCGGTCCAGGCGTCGACGGTGTGCGTGGAGAGCCCTGAAGGCTTGCTGAAGTCACGCACCTCCCAGCTCCTGGTCACGTCGGTGAGGAAGGCATCCCACAGGGGCGCGGCCACGTCGAGCGAGAAGACCGGGTTGGACACGGTCGTGACCGGGCTGGAGTTGCTGTTGCCGGCCCACACGCCGACCGAGAGTGCGTACTCGCCGTCCTTGCGACCCTCGTTCGACGGCGGGGCGATGTAGCCGTAGGCATTGAGGTCCTTGGCGTCGTTGGTGGTGCCGGTCTTGAGGGTCGCCGGGCGACGCTGGCCGTTCCCGGCCGTGATCTGGGCCACATCCGCCCAGACCTTGTTCTGGGCCGGGTCGGTGTTGCCCTTCAGGATGTCGGTCATGACGTAGGCGGCCTGCTCGCCGATGGCGCGCGAGCCGTTGGGCGTCTTGTACTTGTACGAGACCGGGTTGTCCTCGTTGACGCTGCGGATCTCGAGGATCGCGGTGTGGCCCACGTTGACGCCGCCGTTGGCCATGGTCGCGTACGACTGGTTGAGGTCGAGCGGGTGGACCTCCAGCGTGCCCAGGGCCATGGCCAGGCCGGCCGTGGGCTTCTTCTTCTGGAACTCCATGCCGAATTCCTGCGACTTCTTGAAGACCTTGTCGACACCGACCAGGCTCAGGGCCTTGACCGCGGGCACGTTGAGCGAGAGCTGGAGGGTGTCGCGCAGGCGCAGTGGCCCGCGCTCGTAGCCGCTGAAGTCCGTGGGGGTGTAGCCACCGAAGTCGGTGGTCACATCCATGAACATGGTGGCCGCGGTGAGGGTGCGGTCATTGATGCCGGTGGCATAGGTGAAGGGCTTGTACGTGGAGCCCGGCTGGCGCCAGCCCTGGCTGAGCACGTCGTACTGCGGCTGCATCTTCTTGTTCACCTTGGCCCGCTCGTAGTAGCTGGCCGAGCCCACGTAGGCGATGATCTCGCCGGTCTGGTAGTCGATGGCGGACAGGGCCGCGTTCCACACGTTCTGGTTGCGCAGCTTGGCCATCCAGCCGGTGTAGGGCACGCCCAGGTCCTGCGCCGCCTGCGCGGGGTCCTGGCGATGGGGCACCAGCGCGGTGGCCTCGACCCACTTCTCCGCCTTGCGCTGGATCTTGAAGTCGAGCGTGGTGTAGACGCGCAGGCCGCCCTGGCTGACCGCATCACAGGTCTCGGCCTCGTCGCAGAGCAGGTCTCGCAGCTCATCGCGCACGTACCACACGAAGTGGGGGGCCTTCCACGCGGGCTGACTCTGGTTGACGATGACGAGCGGCTCGTTCATGGCGGCGCGGTAGTCCTGGGTGGAGTAGCGGCTGCCGCTGAGCACGCGCCGCGTGGGGTCGTCGGCGAGCAACCGAAGCACGAGATTGCGCCGCTTGTAGATGGCCGCATCCGACGACACCTCCCACTTGTCGTCCTCGTTCTGGATGGCGTTGCGCACGAGGTCGTAGGTCGACGGGGCCTGCGGGATGGCCGCGAGCGTGGCCGCCTGGGCCAGCGAGAGGTCGTCGAGGTCGTGGATGTCGAAGTAGGACTTGGCCGCGGCCAGCACGCCGTAGCTGTTGTTGCCGTAGAAGTTCTGGTTGAGGTACGCGGTCAGGATGGCCTGCTTGCCCTCCTCGCCGCGGTAGTAGTCGGTGACCCGGACCGACTGGATCATCTCCTTGATCTTGCGATCGGCCAGACGTCCCGATGCGGCGGTCACCTCGTCGGGCAGCAGCTTCTGGCGCACCAGCTGCTGGGTGATCGTCGAGCCGCCGCGCGGGTCGCCGGTGATGGTGTCGAGCAGTGACGAGGCGATGCCGATGGGGTCGATGCCGGTGTTGGCCCAGAAGGTCTTGTCCTCGACCGCGGTGACCGCGTCAGCCAACGTGGGCGGCACATCCTCCCAGGTGATGGTGCGGCGCCGTTCGCCGCCGGGCGACAGCCGTGCGAGGACTTCGCCGCCGCGTGCGTAGATGATCGTGTCCTCGGGGAAGGTGATGGCCTCGAGCTCGCTGGGGTGCTTGAGGCCCTGGCTGTAGACGAAGGCCGCTCCGACCACGGTCACGAAGCCGGTCATGCCCACCACCACGAAGAGCGCGAACACGAGCACGACGACGGTCCTGAGCAGCCGCGACTTGGCGCTCTTGCGGGGCCGGCGTGACGGCGCAGGGGGTGGGGGTGGAGGCCCGGGTGGACGATATGGCGGATACGGTTGCATTCGTGGCCGACTCTAGCAGCGGCTCGCTGACCTGTCGGGCGCCGCGCTGGGCCGCTCCCGCACGCGCACGCTCGGCCATGGCTAGCATGAAGGGATGCACACACAGACTTATCCGCTCGTGGACCGCTCGTGAGCGGCACCACGCTGCTCGACGAGCTCGGCTGGCGCGGGCTCATCCACCTGCGTTCGGAGGGGCTCGAGGAACGCCTCGCGGCCGGACCGGCCAGCGCCTACATCGGCTTCGACGCCAGCGCCACCTCGCTCCACGTGGGCCATCTGCTGCAGGTCTTCCTGCTGACCCACCTGCAGCGCGCCGGCGGACGCCCGGTGGTGCTCATCGGCGCCGGCACGGGCATGATCGGCGACCCCTCGGGCAAGTCGTCGGAACGGGTGCTGCTCGACGCTGCGACCATCGAGCACAACTCCGCGGCGCTGCGCGCCCAGCTCGAGCGCTTCCTCGACTTCTCGCCCGGCCCCACCCAGCCCAAGATGCTCAACAACCTTGACTGGCTCGGGAAGATGTCGATGATCGACTACCTGCGTGACATCGGCAAGTACTTCACCGTGCCCTACATGCTGTCGAAGGACTCGGTGCAGGCGCGCCTGGCCGCGGGCATGAGCTTCACCGAGTTCAGCTATCAGACACTGCAGGCGGCAGACTTCCTACACCTCCATCAGCACGAGGGCGTGGACATGCAGATGGGCGGCGCCGACCAGTGGGGCAACATCACCGCAGGCCTCGAGCTCATCCGGCGCGTCGAGAGCCGCGCGTCCTCGGGGGAGGAGAGCGAGGGCCACGAGCCCACCGCCTTCGGCCTGTGCAGCCCGCTGCTGCTCAACCGAGCCGGGGTCAAGATGGGCAAGTCGGAGCAGGGTGCGGTCTACCTCGACGCCTCGCTCACGAGCCCATACGACTTCTACCAGTACTGGATCAACGACGATGACGAGGTCGTGCTCGACCACCTGCGCTGGCTGACGACCATGACGCGCGCGGAGGTCGAAGCGATCGCCGAGGCACACGAGGCGGCGCCCGAGCAGCGGCTGGCTCAGAAGGCCATCGCCTACGACCTCACCGCGCGCATCCACGGGGCGGCGGAGGCGGAGCGGCAGGTCGTGGTGGCCTCGGCCGCGTTCGCCACCGAGGTCGATGACCCAGCCGTGCTGGCGGTGCTCTACGACGTGGTCGGCGGCTTCGAGTTCGGCGCCGAGGCCGACGAGTGGACCGCTCTCGACGTGGCCGTGGCCGCGAGCGGCTCGTCGAAGGGCGAGGCCCGTCGACTCATCAGCCAGGGCGGCTTGCGCGTCAACGGGCAACAGCTGAGCGACCCCGCAGCCGTGCCGCCGGCGCTCATCGGCGAGCGCTACTGGTGGGTCGGCATGGGCAAGAAGCGCCGCTTCGTGGGACGCCGCGCCGAGTAGGCGCTCGCGCACGTGGACCACCCCGACCGGTCGCGCCGGCCTGCGGCCGACGAGCCATCGCGCCGCGACGACGAGCAGGAGGCCCCACCGCTGACGACGAAGGGCAGCTTCGGGACCGCGTTGGGCGCCTCGATGCTGGGGCTGGAGCAGGCCCTCCGCGACGGACCGCCGCCGCAGATCCAAGCCGTCGAGCACACGCCCGACCGTCGCGCGGACTCGGGCGACAGCGACCTCGTGATCCACTTCCCCGAGACGCGGACGAAGCCGGCAGGGGAGTAGGCGACAGATGGCACACATAGCTGTCGCCTTGACCCTGGGGCGGACCACCTCGGCCACCCAGGACCACCCCCACGGGGCTATGCCTACTGGGTGAGCTCCGCCATGCGGGCGGCCGTGTAGGCCGGGCCCTCCTCGCGCGTCAACTGTCCCAACACGTCGCTGGGCAGGTCGTTGAGGATGGCGTGGTTGCTGTTGAAGAGCAGGTGCTCGTCGAGCGCCATGCCGAAGTCTGAGCCCTCCTTCACGGCCCAGTAGAGGTTGCGCACGCGGACCGCATCGCCCACGTTGACCACGTTCAGGCCGGCCTCGCGCGCAGCCTCGAAGAGGTCCGTCACCGGCCGCGTGTGGCAGGTGACGATGTCATCGATCTCGATGCTCGTGCGCTCGAAGTCGGCGCCGCGCAGCACGACGGTGCCGCCATCGATCGATTCCACGGTCGTGCTGGTGACGACCTTGACCGGGTGCTTGTAGGGCCGCGACTCGAGGACCTCGGCGTCACCCCCCTCGAAACGCTTGCGCAGCACGTACATGTGGATGACCTCGCAGTCGGCCGCGAACTCCCGGTTCTCGGTGACGATGGTGAGGTCCTTGCCGATGTCGGCGAGGAAGGCCGCCGTGTCGGTGGCGGCGTAGCTGTCCCCCCAGAGCAGCACGCGCTCGCCCAGCTTGCGCATGCGCCGGCCGCCGGGGTGGCACTCGCAGCTGACCTTGGGGCAGGCCATGGCCTCCTCGAAGGGCACCACCGCGTCCGCATCGCCGTGCACTTCGGGCACGTACGAGCGCGCGCCGGTGGCGTTGAGCACGATGTCGAACTCGCGCAGCTCGTCAACGGTGGGCGCGTGAGCCAGACGGATGTCGACGTCGAGGTCGAGCAGCTGGTCGCGGATCCAGTCGAGGTACCAGCGCATCTTCTCCTTGCCCGGCACGAGGCAGACGTAGAGCATGGCTCCGCCCAGCTCGTCGTGCTTCTCGAAGAGCGTGACCCGGTGGCCACGCTCGGTGGCGACCCGCGCTGCCTCCATGCCGGCCGGGCCGCCGCCGACGACAGCCACCTTCAGCGGTTTGTCACTGGGGCGCATGTCCGCGTAGCGGGTGTCGCCGCAGGCCGCGTTGATGGAGCAGGCGATCTCCTTCTGGGCCATCAGCGACTCCTGCCAGCAGCCGCCGAGACAGGAGATGCAGCGCCGGATCGAACGGACCCTGCCGTACCTGGCCTTGACCGGCCAGAAGGGATCGGCCAGCAGCTGGCGACCGAGGCCCACGAGGTCGGTCTGGCCGTCGGCCAGGATCTGCTCGCAGTACTCGGGATCGCGCAGCGAGTGGCTGGTGATGACCGGGATACCCACGACCTTCTTGGTCGCCTCCGCCGCGTAGGTGGCCCAACCCTGCGGGTAAGGGGGCGGGTCGAATCCTGCCCCGGGGCTCTCCTGCATGCCCATCGAGAGGTCGAGCGCATGCACCCCGGCGCGCTCGAACTCGCGCGCGGTCTCGAGGCCCTCCTCGAGGCCGCGCCCACCCTCGCACCATTCCTCGAACGAGTAGCGCACCAACAGCGGGAACGACGCCCCGCACTTCTTCTGGATGGCGTCGACCACCGCGAGCGGGAAGCGCATGCGGTTCTCGAAGCTGCCGCCGAAGCGATCGGTGCGCATGTTGAGGAAGGGGCTCATGAACTCGCTGAGCAGGTAGCCATGCGCGGCGTGCAGCTCGACCGCATCGAAACCGGCCTGCTTGACCCGCCAGGCCGCCTCGCTGAAGAGGTCGACCAGCTCCATGATCTCGGGGATCGAGGCCTCGCGGATCTCCTTGCCCTTCTCCTCCGCGTTCTCGTAGACGATCTCGTGGCCGGCCGACCACGGCAGCTTCAGCACGCGGTCGGTCGCGCCCAGCGTGTTGAAGCGCGGGATGGCGCTTTGGCGCCCGGGGTGTTGCAGCTGGACCGCGCACCTGGCGCCGTAGCGGTGCATCGATTCGGCCAGGCGTGCGAGGCCGGGGATGTAGTTGTCGCCGTCGGCCACGAGGCAGGTGACGGTCGGTCGGCCGGTGGCCATGTGGGGCGTGGTCGCGCCCACGATGATGAAGCCGGTGCCACCCTTGGCGATGGTGGTGTGGTGGTGGATGTCGCGCTCGCTGACCTCGCCGTCGGCGCCCGACGAGCTGATGTCGATGGGCACCTGCACGATGCGGTTGGGCAGCTCCATGTGGCCGATGCGCAAGGGGCTGAAGAGATGCGGGAATGCCATGCCGGTCCCCCCGATGTGGCTGTGACTGGTCGATGTGCCGATGGTCCACCCGGACCCCGAAAGCGACAATGCCAGAGGCGGTCGAGGTCATGGCAGAAACGGCTGCACGCGACCGTAGGCCGGGCAGATTCACGCCAAGCGGCCCTGTCCGATGCGGCTGCCTCCGGCGATGGTGCCGGCATGGCCGTTCACGTCTGGCAGCAGCCGCTCGACCCTGGCTTTCCGCTGGCGTGCCTCGAGTACGAGGTCCACGGCGCCGCGGACCCGATGCATTGGCACGACCACCTCGAGATCGCGCAGGTGCTCGGGGGCCGGGGCCAGTTCGGTCTCGGCGGACGCAGCCTGCCGGCCGAACCCGGCGACGTCTTCTTCGTCGACAACTCGCAGCCACACGTCGCCCACGGCCGGCCCGGGAGCGTGATGCGGCTGCTGCTCGTGCTCTTCCGGCCGGAGCTCATCGCCGGCCCCGGTGGCCGCGAGTTCGACCTCGGCTACCTCGCCGCCTTCCGCCCCGATGACCCCGGCGTCTCACCCCGGATCGCCGGTGGCACGCCGCTCGCGGCCCAGATCGCGGAGGTGCTGGGCGAGCTGAGCCGGATCTGGCAGGGACGTGAGCCCGGCGAGCAGCAGCTGGCCGACGCCAAGCTGCGCGAGGTTCTGGCCCTGGTCAATCGACAACGGCGGTCACGACCGGCGGCGGTCGGCTCACGCGCGACCTTCTCTCGTCGCGACCTCATCCGCCCGGTGCTGGCCTACGTGGACGAGCACTGTCGCGAACCGATCACGCTCGAACAGGTCGCTGCGGTCGCGCACGTCAGCCCGTCGCGGCTACGACACGTCTTCAAGGAGGTCACGGGCGTCGGCTTCAAGGAGTACGTGACCCAGCTGCGCGTGGCCGAGGCCAAGCGCTTGCTGGTCTCGACCAGGCTCTCGGTGGCCGAGGTGGCGCAGGCGGTCAGCTACACCAACCTGAGCCAGTTCTACAAGGTCTTCGACCGCACCACTTCGATGTCACCTGCCGAGTACCGCCGCTACTACACGCGGGCCGCCGGCGAGGGCCAGGCGGCTCAGGCCTTGTGACGCGCCTTCAGCGTCTCCATCACCGCTGACGGCGGCAGGCCGCGCTCGGCACACAGCACCAGCGAGTGGTAGAGCAGGTCGGCCAGCTCGCCGGCCAGCTCGGCGCTCGGCCGTTCGGTTCGGGCGCGCTCCGCGAAGTCGTCGTCCTTGGCCGCCATGACCACCTCGTTCGCCTCCTCGCTGACCTTGCGGGCGACCGCGTCGACGCCCTCGTCCAGCAGCTTGCTGGTGTACGAGCCCTCGGGCCGGGCGCGCGCGCGCTCGTCGATCACCGCCCACAGGCGTTCGAGCCAGGCGAAGTCCTGGGCCGCCGGGACGGCCGCGGGGCCGGGCTCTGCTCCTGGCGCGAGGTCGAAGCACGAGCGCGCCTCGGTGTGGCAGGTGGGGCCCGCCGGCCGGGCCGTGATGAGCACGGCATCGGCGTCGCAGTCGAGCTCCATGGACACGACCGCGAGCGTGTTGCCGCTGGTCTCACCCTTCTTCCAGAGCGCATCGCGGGAACGCGAGTGGAAATGGGCCTCGCCGGTCGCCAGCGTGGCCGCGACCGCCTCGGCGTCCTGCCAGGCGACCATCAGCACGCGCCCATCGTCGGCGTCCTGCACGACGGCAGCCACGAGACCGTCGGCTCCGTAGTCGACCGCCGCCGGGTCGAGCGGACGGGCGCCGCGCGTGCCCATCACGCGTTGCCTCCGCCCAGCCGCACGGGCACACCCGCGGCGGCCATGTCGGCCTTGACCGCGGCGATGGAATGGATGTCGCGGTGGAAGATCGAAGCCGCCAGCACCGCGTCGGCATTGCCCTCGGTGACCGCGGCGGTCATGTCGGCAGGGGTCCCGGCACCGCCTGAGGCGATGACCGGCACGTGCACCCGACCCGTCACGGTGCGCAGCAGCTCGATGTCGAAGCCCTCTTGTGTGCCGTCGCGGTCGATGGAGGTGAGCAACACCTCACCGGCGCCGTGCTCGACGCAGCGTTCGATCCATTCGACCGCGTCGAGCCCGGTGGCCTTCCGCCCGCCTTGTACCACGACCTCCCACTTGCCGGTCTGGCCGGGGACGGCGCGCGCGTCGACGCTGATGACCACGCACTGGTTGCCGAAACGTCGCGCGCAGGTCCTGATGAGGTCGGGATCGTCCACGGCCGCGGTGTTGACCGCGACCTTGTCGGCGCCGGCGCGCAGCACGTCGCGCATCTCCAGCGCCGAACGCACCCCGCCACCGACCGAGAGCGGTACGAAGACCTCGCTGGCGGTGCGCTCGACGATGTCGAGCAGCGTGCCCCGGCCCTCGGGCGCGGCGGTGATGTCGAGGAAGCAGATCTCGTCGGCGCCAGCCTCGGCATAGCGCTTCGCCAGCTCCGGCGGGTCGCCTTCGTCGGTCAGGTCGACGAAGCGGACGCCCTTGACCACGCGGCCGTCCTTGACGTCGAGACAGGGGATGACGCGTTTCAGCAACATCAGGCGCTCACCTCCGCGGGGGCCGGCCGATCGGCCGCGATGAGCCCCAGGCTGTTGCGCAGCATGCGCAGCCCGTCGGCGCCGGAGCGCTCGGGGTGGAACTGGAAGCCGAGGATGCGGTCCTGTGCGACCAGGCTGGCGAAGCGGCCGCCGTGCTCGGTCTCGGCCACCACCACCGTCGGAGTCGGCCGGCACCGGCACGTAGCTGTGCACGAAGTACGCCGGGGTGCCGTCGGCCAGCCCCTCGAGCACCGGGTGGTGGCGTCGGATCTTCGAGCCGGTTCCAGCCGATGTGGGGCAGGCTCGGCGCATCGGGGATGACCTCCACGTCCCCCTTGAGCAAGCCCAGCATCTGCGCACCGTCCTCGTGGCTCTCCTCGAACAGCAGCTGCAGGCCCAGGCAGATGCCCACGAACCAGGTGCCCGCGCGGACGCGCTCGACGATGGGCTCGACGAGGCCCTGGCGGCGCAGGCGACCCATGGCCGCCTCGCTGGCGCCGACGCCGGGCACGAGGATGACCTCCGCGCCCTCGAGCTGGGCGGGCGACTCCGCCACGCTCACGTCGGCGCCGAGCTGGCGCAGGGCGTTGCGGATGGAGACGAGATTGCCGGCACCGTAGTCGACGACGACGACCCGGATGGGTTCGTTCATGCGCCGTCCCCGCCGGTCGGCAGCGAGCCCTTGGTCGATGCCACGCCGCTCCGTCGCGGATCGGGCGCCACGGCCATGCGCAGCGCGCGGGCCAGGGCCTTGAAGGCAGCCTCCGCGAGGTGGTGGTCGTTGCGGCCCACCCCATCGAGGTGCAGGGTGGCCCCGCTGGCCTGGGCGAACGAGTACAGCGCGTGCTCGACCATCTGGGCGTTGAGCTCGCCCATGCGGTCCGCCCGGAAGGGCAGGTCGATCACGGCATAGGGGCGGTTCGAGAGGTCGATGGCGCACTGAGCCAGTGACTCGTCCATGGGCACGCGGGCGGCGCCGAAGCGGGTGATGCCGGTGCGGTCGCCGAGCGCGTCGCTGACCGCACCGCCGAGTGCGAGGGCCACATCCTCCACGGTGTGGTGGTCGTCGATCTCGGTGTCGCCCACGGCCGTGATCTCGATGTCGATGAGCGAGTGGTGCGCCAGCGAGCTGAGCAGGTGGTCGTAGAAGCCGACACCGGTGGCGATCGTGGCCTCGCCGGTGCCGTCGAGGTTCACGCTCACCGCGATGCGGGTCTCGCGGGTCTCGCGGACGCGCTCGCCCGTACGTGTCTCACTCATGCTGACCTCCCGGCCGTCCAGGCCTCGATGACGCTCAGGAATCGTAGGTTCTGCTCGCGGTCGCGCACGGTGAAGCGCAGGTGCCCCGCGAGGGGCGAGTCGGGCCCGAAGGTGCGTACGACGATGCCGCCGCGCAAGAGGGCCTCGTTGAGCTCGTCCGCTTGCGACGGGCTGCCGATGCGGCAAAGCAGGAAGTTGGTCACGCTCGGGACCGGCGTCAGGCCGGCCGCTGTCAGGCGTGCACCCAGCCACTCGCGCTCGTCACCGAGGGCAGCGGCGTTGGCGGCGGCGATTCTCCGGCTGCCGCAGCGCCCGTGCCGCCGCGGCCGCCGAGAGCGTGTTGAGCGAACCGGGCGGACGCAGGCGCTCGAGCTGCTCGACCGTCGAGCGAGCGGCCACGGCGTAGCCCACGCGCAGGCCGGTCAGGGCGAAAGCCTTGGACATGGTGCGCACCACGATCAGTGCTGGGTAGCGCTCACGCAGCTCGACGAGCGAGCCCGGATGGAACTCGATGTAGGCCTCATCGACGACTACGACCGGCCCACCGGCAGGCAACGTCGCGGCGGCCTCGAGCAACGCCACCAGGTCCGCGCGGGTCTCGGGCGTGCCGGTGGGGTTGTTGGGGACGCAGAGCCAGACCACGGCCGCCCCGGGCAAGGCCAGAGTCATGGCCGCCATGTCGAGGGCGTAGCCGGCTTCAGGGACCCAGTCGTGGGACCGAGGCCAGGGCTGCGCCGCGCTGGTCGGTGAGCACCGCATACATCGAGTAGGTGGGCACCGGCACGACCGAGGTCGAGCCCGGCTGCAGGAATGTCTTGGCGATGATGTCGAGCACCTCGTCCGCGCCGCAGCCCACGAGGATCTCATCGGGACGGGCACCGACGTACTCGGCCGCCGCCTCAGCCAGCTCGGCGTAGGTGGAATCGGGATACTCGTGCAGCGGTGGGTCCCAGGGGCCTTCGAGCGCCGCGGGCAGGTAGGCGAGCACGGCCGGACTGGTGTTGGTGTCGAAGCGCAGGACCTCGGCCTCATCGAGCCCGTAGCGGGCGGCGATGACGCGATTGGGTGGCTCCCACGTGTAGACGTTGGAGGAGGCGACGAGCGCCTCGGTCGTCTCGAGCGACATGTCAGCCCCCGTGCTCGAAGCGGATCTCGACCGCGCGACGGTGAGCGGTCAGACCCTCGGCCTCGGCCACGGCTGCGACGGCCGGGGTGATGCGCGCCAGACCCTCGCGGGTGACGCGGTTGACCTGCATCCAGCGCCCGAACGACTCGACGCCCAGGGGGCTGTAGGCCCGACCGGCGCCCGCGGTGGGCAGCACGTGGTTGGAGCCGGCGGCGTAGTCGCCCGCGGACTCGGGCGCATAGGCACCGAGGAAGAGCGAGCCGGCGTGGCTCAGCTTCTCCAGGACCCCATCGAGGTCGGCGACGACGACCGAGAGGTGCTCGGGCGCGTACTCGTCGGCGAAGGCGAGGGCCTCGTCGATGTCGGCCGTGAGCACGACCGTGCCCGCCGCGCGCACGGACTCGGCCAGCGTCTCGCGTCGCAACAGCGTCGGCAGCTGGTTCGCGATCTCGACCTCGACTGCGTCGGCCAGCGCCTCCGAGGGCGTGACCAGCAGGGAAGGGGAGTCGGGGCCGTGCTCGGCCTGGCTGAGCAGGTCGGCCGCGACGTGCACCGGGTCGGCCGAATCGTCCGCCACGACCATGACCTCGGTCGGTCCGGCGGGCATGTCGATGGCGCAGGCGTCGAGCACCTCCAGCTTGGCGGCGGTGACCCAGGCGTTACCCGGGCCCACGATCTTGTCCACGCGGCCGATCGACTCGGTGCCGTAGGCGAGGGCGCCCACGGCCTGGGCCCCGCCCATGACCCAGAACTCCTCGACCTCCATCAGGCCGGCCGCGCCGAGCAGGGCGGGGGAGAGCTCACCGTTCACGCCGGCCGGGCTGGCCACGACGAACGTGCCCACGCCCGCGAGACGCGCCGGGATCGCGCTCATCAACAGCGAACTCGGGTAGGCCGCCGTGCCGCCGGGAACATAGGCTGCCACGCGGTCGAGTCCACGCCAGACGCGGCCGACCGCGACGCCGGGCTCGGTCTCCACCCACTGCTCGGGTGGCGGCACCTCGATGGCGTGGAAGGTCTCGATGTTGCGGGCCATCTGCTCGAGGCCTGCCCGCAGCTCGGCCGGCAGACGATCGCGCGCCGCGCGCAGCTCCTGGGCCGGAACCCGCAGAGCCGGGGCCTCGGCCGGTTCCACGAGGCCGCCGCCGAACCTGGCGTTGGCCTCGCGCAGGGCGGCATCGCCACCGGTGCGCACGGCATCGACGATGGCACGGGCCTTGGCCCGGACCTCCGGCGTAGCGGTCGAGGCACGGTCGGTGAGGGCGCGGCGGTCGGCCTCGCTCGCATCGGCCAGGCGGAGCCGGCGCAGGGAGGGGGCGGGGGTGTCGGTCATGGCAGGAGCTTCTCCACGGGGATGACGAGGATGCCGGTGGCGCCCGGCTTCACGCAGCGGGACCAGGATGCGGTGGACGTCGTTAGCGCCCACCACCGCGTGGACCGCGTGCATGCCCGGGTGCGCGAGGGGCAGGACGCTAGGCGAGTCGAGGCCGGGCAGGATGGATTCGATGGCCTCGAGCGCCTCGTCGGGGGCGTTCATCATCAGGTACTTGACCCCGCGACCGGCGATGACCGCCTCGATCATCGTGCGCACCTCGGCGATGATGGCCGCGGCCTCGGGGCTCACATCGCGGCGGCCGACGAGGATGGCCTGGCTGGCGAAGAGCGCGCCGACCGAGCGCAGCCCGTTCATCTTCAGCGTCGAGCCGCTCGAGACGAGATCGACCACGCCATCGGCCAAACCCATCGTGGGTGCGACCTCGACGGCGCCGCTGACCGTGACCAGCTCGGTCTCGATACCGCGCTTGGCGAAGGAGATCTCGGTCGCGTTGGGGTGGCTGGTGGCAAGCCGCATGCCGGCGAGATCGGCCAGGGACCGGGCCGGGGACTCGTTGGGCACCGCCGCCTCCAGGCGGCAGTAGCCGTAGCCCAGCTCCGCGAGCGTATCGAGCTCGGCACCGGCTTCGATGAGCAGGTTGGTGCCGGTGATGCCCAGGTCGGCCACACCGTCGGCCACGAACTCGACGATGTCGTCGGTGCGCACGAAGAGGATGTCCAGGGGGAAGCCCTCGACCGAGGCCGTCAACGCGCGCGTGCCGTCCTCGAAGCGCAGGCCGGCGTCGTGCAGCAGTTGCAGCGAAGGGCCCTGCATGCGGCCCTTGTTGGGCAGCGCCAGGCGCACCCGGCCCGATTCGCTCCCGGGGAAGGCCGTGACGCGTCCTTCGCCCGCGATCATTCGGCGGCTCCTTCCGCCTGCCGGTCGAGTGCCTCGCGATAGCCACCGGTGCCGTGCTTGAGCCACCCGGCGATGCGCGTGACGGTGGCGGTGCTGGCGCCGGTGGTGCGGCTGATCTCAGCGTAGGGTTGTCCAGCGTCAAGCAGACGCACCACGTGCCAGCGCTGAGCCAGGTCGTGCAACTCGCGCAACGTGCACAGGTCGCGGAAGAAACGCTCGGCCGCGGGGCGGTCGGGCAGGGCGAGGATGATGTCGAGGAGGTCGCTCGTATCTTCGGAGCGCCACTCGGTCGGGTCGCTGGTCATGGTCAGTCGCGAGGTCTCCTGGTGGCATTCGGATCCGTTTCGCTATGCTAGCATAGTAGCATGGTAGAACGCTACAACGGCCGCCGGGTGTCGTGCCCTGCCTGCCCGGGACTGACCCGATGGAGCTGATCCCGGCCATCGACCTGCTGGGCGGACGCGTGGTGCGCCTGTCGAAGGGTGCCTACGACGCGGTCACCGAGTACGGCGACGATCCGTTGGCGGTCGCACGCGGGTTCGCGGCCGATGGGGCCGAGCGCATCCACCTCGTCGATCTCGACGCGGCGCGTGAGGGGAGGGCCATGCAGGCAGAGGTCATCGCCTCGATCGTGGCCGCCGTCGACGTGCCCTGCCAGGTCGCCGGCGGCATCCGCGATGCCGATGCCGTGGCCGCGGGCCTGCGTGCCGGTGCCGACCGCGTGGTGCTGGGCTCGGCGTTGATCAGCCGTCCGCTCCTGGCCAAGACCCTCACCGAACGCTATGGGCCGGACCGGGTCGTGGCCGCGCTCGATGTGCGCGACGGGCAGGCGCTGGGCGACGGCTGGGTGGAGGGCGCTCGCGGCGCCGAGGTCATCGGCCTCGCGCAGACGACTCGCGGAGAAGGGCGTGCGCTGGTTCGCGGTCACCGCCATCGCCCGCGACGGCCAGATGAGTGGTCCCGACTACGAGCTGCTCGAAGCGGTGCGCACGGCCGTGCCCGGCGCGGCCATCATCGCCAGCGGTGGCGTCAGCTCCATCGCCGACATCCGCGAGTTGGCCGCCCGCGACTTCGCCGCCGCCATCACCGGCCGCGCGCTCTACGAGGGTGCCTTCACGCTCCCCGAAGCCCTCGCGGCAGCCGCATCTGCCTAGCGTCACAGACATCCGAATCGCCAGGCGTACGACGTCTGCATCGTCGCCGTCAAGCGAGGCACAAGACGCATGCTGACCCGGCTCGATCGGGGTCAGCGGAACCGGACAGGCGATCTTCAGCCCCCACGACGGCGACCTCCTCGACGAAGATGGCATCAGCCTGTCGTCGGAGCCGGCCGCTGGCATCGTCGCCGTTCTGCACGAAGCGACGGTCCTCGTCGAGCCATGATGCACGCGGATCGTCGTCGCCGAGCGGGAGCAGGAGGAACGGGGCGACCCGCGCCAGTAGGTGCTCGAGGCGGTCGGGACGGCTGGGCACCGCGAAGATGGGGTCCGGGTCGAAGGCGCGCACGCTGGTGCCGTGGTCGTAGAGCATCCAGATGGAGTGGACCGGTAGCCGTTCCGTGACGGCGCCGCCGACCGACGGCCACATCTGGACGGACGCGCCGCTGCTGGTCGAGCCGATGCGGAGGGTCGAGGGGTCCTTGCTCAGATGCATGTTGTGCCCCACGAGGATCACCTTGCTGCCCGGATCGAGACGGGTCAGCCAACCGTCGTCGAGGCGTTCGATGAGGGCCGCCTCACGGCGCTGGATGGCCTCGCTCCAGTAGCGCCCGAAGGGCTCCCGGAAGGCGAGCTCCCTGAAGCGGAACGAGTCGATGAGGTTGCGGACGACATGTCGGAGCACGTCCGCGTCGGCCGGCCCGAGCACCGTCCGGAGTTCCTCCACGTGATCGGCCATGAAGGCCAGTGCAGCCTCGAGGCGCTCGGCTTCCTCCGTGAACGACTCGCTGGGGACCAGCCTCATCCGAGCCTCGATCTCCTCGACGATGGGCACACCACGATGCGGCTCCAGGACTCGCGCGCCTCCGTGTAGCCTCCGCCGGGTGCGGTGACATCGATATCCCAACCGAACCAGTGAAGCCGCTCCTCGCCTGGTCCGAGCGCCGCGTTGATCTCGCGCAGTCGTCGGAGGAACGCACGCTCCTCGCTGATGAAGGAATCGTAGAAGGGCTGTCCTGCCACAGCCTCCAAGGGCGGCGGAATGGACGCTCGGTCCGGCCGCGCGTCACCTCGGTAACCATAGAGCGCGACGCGGTCGAGGTAGCGCTCGTCACCAGTCTCCAGATAGCGGTCGATGCGCATGCCATCAGAGAGACCCATCTCCATGCCGATATGACGGTACCCGTGCTCGAACAACGCCCGCATGAGCAGCAGCCGGTAGTCGTACTTCTCGGCGATGTAGTGGTCGGGCTCACCGATGAACACGACCCTCGCACGTTCGAGATCATCGGATATCGAACGGAGTTCCTGAGGGGTCGTGCCGGGCCAATCTACCGAATTGAGGATGAGTGCGTGCTCGGCAGCCCAATCGACCCACGCGTCCTCGGTCGCGGTCTCGCTGGCCAAGACCGTCGCCGCGACGAGGACGACGAGGATGGCCGTGACCAGGGTGGTGCGGACCGGAGGCGGTGTCGACGACCTTGGCGAGAGTCTCGTCATCCCGGCAATAGCATCCGACCACGTTGGCTGCCGACGGGAGGGTCTTCAGTCACTTCCCGGGGACTGCAGCTGGCTCCTCCGTGCGGACTGGATCGCCAATGATCGTCCCGCGCGACGGAGTCCGGCACCGCCATCGTTTCGAGAGGCGCTTCCCAGGAGCTCGACGAATTCTGCAACCGTCGGCAGTCGCATGGGCCACCGACCGAGCAGCAGACCGACGGTGAGGTCAGCGGCCCGGTCCATCAAGGCAGACGGCCGTGTCGGCACGATGGTCCTCGCCAATTTGCCATGGATAGCGGGTTTGGCCTGGTCGTTGCCGCCGTGGCGCATGCCGTGCACGGTCCGGCCCACGATCCGCCGGGCGCGGCGAGAGACTACCAGTCCAGCTCCGTGATATCGCCCGTCCTGATGACTCCCGCGAAGTCGGGCACGCCCGCCGACATGTTTCCCGGCACGATGCGGCCATGGAAGTCGAAGACGGCTCCGCTGACCGTCACCTCCGAGACCGCCGAAAGGCCCTCGTTCGCCCCGGTGCCGACCAAGACGCTCGTGTACTGCGTGGGTGTCCCATCGCGATGCTGAAGGCGTGGGGACGCCACCTCCACCCAGCCGGCCCGCTCGTCGCCGATGAGCCACGAGCCGAGCCAGAGCACAGATGTCTCCCCGATCTCTCGAGTCCACCCGGTGATGGCGATGTCGCCGTCGAGCCGTGGATCGGTGAAGCCCTCAACGAAGGCCGGCGCGTTGCAGGTGAGACCGAATGTGTCGACGCCATCGCACATCGGGTCGAATGCGAGACGGCCGGAGAAGTCCCCCAGCACGCAGCCCTCGTCGACACAGCCCGCGTCCGGCTCTCCCGCCACGGCGACGGCCGAGCCCACGAGTAGAGCCGCCACGATCATCGGGACCTGAAGCGTTCGCATCCTCGACCTCCTCTGGCCACTAGGCGCCCGGACCACGGGAGCAGGCAAGTGCCATTGGGACTACCGTGCTGGCGCGGACTGACCGAGACCGTCGAGTGGCTGCCCGCAACGGACCAGGCAGCGGCTGTGCCCAGAGCGACCCCTCGCTCGATCCGGAACCGGTACGGGTCGGCCGACGTCTAAGTACCGCGGGACGGCGACTCCGCCGACTGCGCCCGCCAAGTGACCCCATCACCCCCTGGAGGAACGATCACGGTGAACAACTCCCTCTCCCTGGCGCGCCCCAACCGGCGCGCACTTGCTGCCGGTCTTGCCGCGGGCCTGCTCGCGGCCTCGTTCATGGGCACCGCCGCGGTGAGTGCCCAGTCCTCGACGGACAGCGACGAGACCGTCCGCTCCATCAACGTGTCGGGCGTCGGCCGGGTCAAGGCCGCGCCCGATGTGGCCGACATCGGCCTCGGCGTCACCATCAGGGACCAGGAAGCCGGCGGCGCCAGCCAGCAGGCCGCGGAGGCCATGGATGCGATGGTCACGGCCCTGCTCGCGATGGGCATCGCGGAGGCGGACATCCAGACCACCAGCCTGAATCTGAACCCTGTGTACAACTGGGAGTCCGAGACGCCCGAGATCACGGGCTGGGAAGCCAACAACCTAGTCAACGTGACGGTCCGCGAAATCGACTCGGTCGGCGCCGTGGTCGACACCGCCACCGCCGCGGGTGCCAACAGCATCAACGGCATCAGCTTCCGCGTCGAGGACGCGACCGAGGCTGAAGCCGCGGCCCGCAGCGCGGCCGTCGCCGACGCCAAGGCCAAGGCCGACCAGCTGGCGGCCGATGCCGGCGTCGAGATCACCGGCATCATCACCATCACCGAGTCTGGTAGCCAACAGCCCCAGCCGCTCTACCTGGATCGCGAAGAAATGGCCTACGAAGCTGCCGATGGCATGGCCAAGACGCCGGTCCTGCCGGGCGAGGTCGAGCTCTCGGTGAGCGTCATCATCCAGTACCAGATCGCCTAGCCACCGACGTCCGTGGGCTGCCCTTCGGCACGTCCCGCAAGGCCACACAGCGAGAGAGCCGGGAACGATCCCGGCTCTCTCGCTGTGCCACGGCAGCCATGCCGTACTGCGGGGGTCTGGTCTGGTCGGCAGCGCCATGGCTGCCGGGAAGGCCGTCCGGCCGGTGATCCGAGAACCACGACCGGAGGGGGCGTCGACCTTGCCCGACGCGGCTCCTGGGGCATCGGGTGCCGTTCGAACAAGTCCCAGAACATCCCGGTCGCCGCGATCGCCATCGTGGTCTCGAAGAACTCGCCGCGCGCAGCTACCGCGGTGCTTCCCGGCCACCCGTGGCCATCGCCGTCAGCCGTCACCCAGTTCTCCCGCGGCACCCTCTGGACGTGTCCTCGTGAGCTTCGTGACACCGTCGGCGATGGCGAGACGAGCACGGTGAGATCGCGGCCGCGTGGGCCACCCGTTGCTTACCCCGTGTGCGATCTCGACCGGGATGCATGCAGAACCGCCGTTCCTGCACATGAGGTGAGCACGGATGTCAACGGTGCTCACGGGGCGAGCACGCCCTGCAGATACGGACGCAGACAGGACGAGATCGCTCGTGGGGCGAGCAGCCGTTCGGCCGAGGCGAAGAACGCCGGCCGACCTCGGAAGGCCGACCGGCGTGTGCAGCGCGGGGCAGGGAAGGAGTCTAGCCCTCTTCCTCCTCGGCCTTGTGCTCGTCGATGACCTTCTGGGCCACGTGGGCGGGCACTTCCTCGTACTGCGCCAGCTTGGCGCTGAAGATGCCGCGACCGCCAGTGATCGAGCGCAGCTCGGTGGCGTAGGTGAACAGCTCCGCCTGCGGCACGTGGGCCGAGAGGATCTGCTGCCCCTCCTGGGCGTCCATGCCCAGGAGTCGGCCGCGACGGGTGTTGAGGTCGCGGTTGACCTCGCCCATGTACTGCTCGGGCACGCGGACCTCGACCTCCATGATGGGCTCGAGCAGGATGGGGTTGGCCTCGGCGATGCCCTTGCGGGTCGCGCTGGAGGCCGCCAGCCGGAAGCTGAGCTCGTCGGAGTCGACGGTGTGGAACGAGCCGTCGTAGAGCACGGCCTTGAAGTCGATGACCGGATAGCCGGCCATGGGGCCCTTCTCGGCCACCGCTCGCACGCCCTTTTCCACGCCGGGGAAGAACTGCTTGGGCACCACGCCGCCGACGACCTTCGTCGCGAACTCGACGCCGCCGCCCGGGTTGGGGCTGATCTCCAGCCAGACGTGGCCGAACTGGCCGCGGCCGCCGGTCTGCTTCTTGTGCCGGCCTTCGACCTTGGCCGTGCCGCGGATGGTCTCGCGGTAGGGCACGCGCGGAGCAGAGGTCACGATGGTCGTGCCGAACTTGCGCGTGAGCCGCTCGCCGGCGACCTGGATCTGGTTCTCGCCCTGCGCCCACAGCAGCTGTTCACCGGTCTCGATGCTGCGCTCGACCCTGAGCGTGCGGTCCTCTTCCTGCAGACGGCCGAGCGCGCCCGACAGCTTGTCGAGGTCAGCCTTGCTGGCGGGCTCGACGGCCACCGGCAGGGTCGGCTCGGGGTACTCGATGGGCGCCATCGTCAACGGCGTCTCCTTCGAGCTGAGCGTGTCACCGGTGACGGTGTGCGCCAGCTTGGCCACGGCACCGATCTCTCCCGCACGCACCTCGTCCACGGGCTCCTGCTCGGCGCCCTTGATGTAGAAGACCTGGGCGATACGCTCTTCCTCGCCCTTCTCGGCATTCCAGACCTTGTCGTTGGACTTGAGCGAGCCCGACCACACGCGGAAGTAGGTCAGGCGGCCGACGAACGGGTCGGCCGTGGTCTTGAAGACCTGGGCCAGGAGCGGGCCGTCGGCATCGGGCGCGATCTCGACCTCGTCACCGCGGTTATCCAGGGCCTTGACCGGCGGCTCCTCCAGCGGCGTGGGCAGGTAGCGGATGATGGCGTCGAGCATGGCCGACATGCCCACGTCGCGGTTGGCCGAGGTCACCATCACCGGCGCGAGGACCGAGTCCTTGACCCCCTTGTGCAGGCACAGCTCGAGCTCCTCGTCGCTGACCTCCTCGCCCTCGAGGAACTTCATGAGCACATCGTCGTCGGCGTCGGCTGCGGCCTCGAGCAGCTGCTCGCGGCGGGTCGCGACCTCGTCGACCATGTCCTCGGGGATGGGCACCTCGGTGCGCTGGCCGCCGCTGTAGGTGTAGGCCTTGCGGTGGACCAGGTCTACGTAGCCACTGAAGTCCTCGCCCTTGCCGATGGCGATCTGCAGGGGCGCGACCTTGCTGCCGAACTCCTCACGCAACGCGTCGAGCGCGGCGGTGGGATCGGCGTTCTCCCGCTCGCAACGGGTGATGACGAAGACGGCAGGGGTGTGGGTGGAGCGCGACAGGCGCACGGCCGTCTCGGTCCCAGCCTCGACGCCGCCAGAGGCGTCGATGGTGATGAGCGTGCCGTCCGCGGCCGCGAAACCGCTGATGACCTCGCCCACGAAGTCGGCGTAGCCCGGGGTGTCGATGAGCGTGACGTGGTTGCCGTCACGGTCGAAGGTGTTGGCCGCGAGCGAGAGCGACAGCTGACGCTTCTGCTCTTCGGGCTCGAAGTCGAGCGAGGCCGTGCCGTCGTTGACATTGCCCATGCGGCTGATGACGCCGGCCTTGTGAAGCAGGTGCTCGGCGATGGTCGTCTTGCCGGACCCTGCATGTCCGGCAAGGACCACGTTACGGAGTCGTGAGATATCGACGTGCGGCACGCGCAGACCTCCAAGAAGCGAGTGGGGCCGGCGTGAGGCAGTTCTGGGCGGGCCTCGTCCCTCGGGCCGACCGAGTCGGTTTCGTGCCGCCCATCATATAGAATCTGGAGCCATGTCCGGACATTCCAAGTGGTCGACCATCAAACGCCAGAAAGGCGCCAACGATGCCAAGCGTGGTGCGCTGTTCACCAAGCTGGGCAAGGAGATCAGCATCGCGGCCCGCGCAGGAGGCGGGGACATCGATGCCAACTATCGTCTGCGGCTGGCCGTGGACAAGGCTCGCGGCGCCAACATGCCCGCCGACAACATCAAGCGCGCCATCGAGCGAGCCACCGGTGGCGACAAGGGCATCGAGTACGAGGAGATCACCTACGAGGGCTACGGCCCCGGCGGCGTGGCCATCCTCGTTGAGACCGCGACCGACAACAAGAACCGCACCGCCGCGGAGGTCCGCTCCATCTTCAGCAAGGCCGGTGGACAGCTGGCCGGACAGGGCTCGGTGGCTTGGCAGTTCGAGCCGCGCGGCCTGATCAACGTGGTCGGCGGTAGTGGCGACCCCGACGATGTCGCGCTCGCGGCCATCGACGCTGGGGCCGTGGACGTCGACACCGAATCCGATCCCATCGAGATCGCGACCGAGCCGGGCGAACTGTTCGACGTGCAAACCTCGCTCGAAGGGGCCGGCGTCAAGATCGAATCGGCCGAGCTGACGATGGTGGCCAAGGCGCCCGTCGAAGTCGACCTCGAGCAGGCCCGCTCCAACCTCCGGCTGATGGAAACCCTCGAAGACAGCGACGACGTCCAGCGCGTGACCGCCAACTTCGAGTTGCCGGACGAGATCCTCGCGGAGGCTGCCGGCTCGTGATCGTGCTGGGGATCGACCCCGGCACGGCTCGTCTCGGATACGGCGTCGTCGAGCGCCAGGGCAGTCAGCTCACGATGCGCGACTATGGCTGCCTCGAGACGGTCAACGACCGACCGCTGGAGCAGCGCCTGCTGCTCATCCACGAGGGCATCACCGAGCTCATCGAGACCCACCGACCCCAGGCCATGGGCGTCGAGCGCCTGTTCTTCAACAAGAACGTGCAGACGGCCATGGCCGTGGGCCAGGCGCGTGGCGTGGTCCTGCTCACCGCCGCCGAGCATGGTCTGCCCGTCCTCGAGTACGGCCCGCACGAGGTCAAGCTGGCCGTCACCGGCTACGGCCGCGCGCCCAAGGACCAGGTCCAGCGCATGGTGCAGTTGGTGCTGTCCATGTCCGAGCTGCCGCGGCCCGACGACGCGGCCGACGCGCTGGCCGTGGCCGTGTGCGCGGCCCACGCCATCACGCCCGGCAAGGCAGTGCCCGCATGATCGCTTCACTCGAAGGGACGGTGGCGCAGGTCTCCGCCGCCGCCGTGGTGCTGGAGGTCAATGGCGTCGGCTATCGCATCTACCTCGGGCCCTCGACGCTGGCCGGCCTGTCGGCAGGACAGCGCATCAAGCTGCATACGCACCACCTCGTGCGCGAGGACGCGCAGGCGCTCTACGGCTTCGGGTCGACCGAGGAGCTGGCCTTCTTCGAACTGATCACCACGGTCAGCGGGGTCGGTCCCAAGGTCGGCCTTGCCATCGTCTCGTCGCGCCCGGTAGCCGACCTGCAGCTGGCCATCCTGCAGGGCGACGACGCCGTGCTGACGGCCGTCTCGGGCGTGGGCAAGCGCCTCGCCGGGCGCATCGTGCTCGAGCTGCGCGAGAAGGTCGATGCCGCGGGCGCGGGCGCGATCAGCGACGGCGGCGGCGAGGCCGAGGTCGTAGCCGCGCTCGAGGCCCTCGGCTACAGCTCTCGCGAGGGGCGCGAAGCTGCCCGTGCCGCGGTCGCCGCCCTGCCTCCCGACGCCTCGCTCGAGGACCGCGTCAAGGAGGCCCTCCAGGCCCTGCGCACATGACTGCAGCGAGGCCTTCGACGGCTAGAACGTCCGTTCCATTCCACGCTCATCTCTGCTAGACTCGGAAGCCATGGATGACGACGCGCGACTGATCTCGCCGGAGGTAGTGGCGCCCGAGGAGAACAACGTCGAGACGTCGTTGCGGCCGCGTCAGCTCGGGGAGTACATCGGCCAGGCCCAGGTGAAGGAGAACCTGGGCATCCTGCTGGCCGCGGCCAACCAGCGCGAGGAGGCGGCCGACCACGTCCTGCTCTACGGTCCGCCCGGACTGGGCAAGACCACCCTGGCCAACATCGTGGCCCGCGAGCTGGGCGTCAACATCCACACCACCAGCGGTCCGGCCATCGAGCGGCCGGGTGACCTCGCGGCCATCCTCACCAACATCGACGAGCGCGATGTGCTCTTCATCGACGAGATCCACCGGCTGAACCACTCGGTGGAGGAGATCCTCTACCCGGCCATGGAGGACTTCGCCATCGATGTCATGATCGGCCGGGGTCCCAGCGCGCGCAGCCTGCGCCTCTCGCTCAAGCCCTTCACCGTGGTCGGGGCCACCACCCGGGCCGGCCGCATCGGAGCGCCCCTGCGCGACCGTTTCGGGGCCGTCTATCGACTGGACTACTACGCGGTGGACGAGCTGGCGGAGATCGCCCGGCGATCGGCCTCGATCCTCGAGGTGGAGATCGACGAGGCCGCAGTGCAGATGCTCGCCTCCCGCGGCCGCGGCACCCCCCGTGTCATCAACCGTCTGCTGCGGCGGACGCGCGACTACGCCCAGGTGCGCGGCGACGGGCACATCACCCAGCGCC
Organism: uncultured Chloroflexia bacterium; assembly: GCA_963716815.1. Taxonomy (GTDB): domain Bacteria; phylum Chloroflexota; class Limnocylindria; order Limnocylindrales; family CSP1-4; genus JAFMJV01. Next base: position 113,514 of record CAVQUM010000001.1, on the reverse strand, counting down.
AGGCGACCGCGGCCATGGAGGCGCTGGACATCGACGACGCCGGGCTCGATACCACCGACCGCCGCCTGCTCGCGGCCATCATCCAGAAGTTCGGCTCCGGACCCGTCGGCGGCGCCGCCATCGCAGCGGTCATCGGCGAATCGGTGGAGACGGTGGAGGATGTCTACGAGCCCTACCTGCTGCAGCTGGGCTTCCTCGACCGCACGCCCCAGGGCCGCGTGGCCACGGAGCTCGCGCGCGAGCACCTGCGCGTCCTCGGCTACGAGGTCCCGGCGCCGCGACGCGCAGAGCGTGAAGACCCGGGCCTGTGGGACGGCGTCACCAGCGAAGGACGCGACGGGACGGAGGTCGACGCTTGACCGCTCTGGGCGAGGCACCGACACGGCCGGCTCGACCGAGCGGGGAGGGCTACGCCCTGCGCACCAGGGGGTTGGTCAAGCACTACGGATCGCAGGTCGCCTTGCAGGGGCTGGACCTGGCTGTGCCACGGGGCGTGGTCTACGGCTTCCTCGGCCCCAATGGGGCGGGCAAGACCACGCTGATGCGCCTGCTCGTGGGCCTCATCCGGCCGAACGCGGGCGAGATCGAGATCCTCGGCCAACCCTACGACTGGCGCCGCCGCTCGGTCCTCCACGATGTCGGAGCCCTGGTCGAGTCACCGGTCTTCTACGACTACCTCTCGGGTCGCGACAACCTGCGCGCGCTCGCGGCATCGGGCGCGCGCGTGCCCGACAGCCGCGTGGACGAGGTGCTCGCACTCGTGGGCCTGGCCGAACGCGGCCGCGACAAGGCCGGCCGCTACTCGCTGGGCATGAAGCAGCGGCTGGGCATCGCCGCCGCACTGCTGTCCGACCCCCAGCTGCTGCTGCTCGACGAGCCGGCCAACGGTCTTGACCCTGGTGGCATCGTGGCCATGCGCGAGACCCTGCGCCACCTCACCCGCCAGGGGAAGACCGTCTTCGTCTCCAGCCACATCCTGCCGGAGGTGCAGCAGCTGGCCGATGTCGTGGGCATCGTCGATGCCGGCCGCCTCATCCGCGAGGGCAGCCTCGGCGAGCTGCTCAGTGAAGGCGGGCGCGTGAGCGCACAGGTCAGTGAGGCAGAGCTGCCCGCGGCCATGTCCGCCCTGGCCGCCCTGGCCGCGCCCATCAGCGCCCGGCCCAGCAGCACCAGCGGGATGGCCACCATCGAGGTGCGCATCCCGCCGGCCCGCGCCGCGGACGTCAACCGCGCGCTCGCCGCCGCGGGCATCTACGCCAGCGAGATCAGCTCCGGCAGCGACCTCGAGTCGGTCTTCCTGTCCCTGACCGCCACCGCGCCGGCCGCGGTCGCGGCGCGCGGCTCGGGCTGGGGGGAGCGCGGCTAGATGGCCCTGTTGCGCGTCGCGCTCATCAAGCTCGTGCGCCGACCGGCGACGTGGATCGTCTTCGCCATCCTCTCGGGCCTCATCGCGCTCGTCTTCATCTCGCTCGGTGCTACCGCCGGGAGCATGGAGTCGATGATGGACGAGTTCCAGATCCGCACCCTGCTCGACTTCCCCACGGCCTACACCATCGTGGCCGGCTTCGTGCTCGCCTTCGGTGGGCTGCTGGGCGTGGCCTACGGGGCGGCAATCATCGGCGCCGACTGGGCCTGGGGCACCATCCGCGCGATCGTGGCGCGCGGCGAGAGTCGCGTGCGCTACACGCTGGTCACCTTCCTGGCGATCACGCTCGTCATCGGCGTAGGGATCACCTTCGCCAGCCTCGTCGGCGCCATCTCGGCCATCGCCGCGGCCGAGATGGCCGGCCTGGGTAGCGCAGGTGCCACGGAGGCGGACGCCCTCGCCGAGCTGCCGGAGCTGCTGCTGCGGACGTGGCTCGGCGTGACCCAGGCCGCCGCCATCGGCTTCGCCATCGCCATGCTCTTCAAGAGCCAGCTGGCCGGCATCGGCGCCGGGCTGGCGTTCTACTTCGCCGAGCAGTTCCTGCAACTGGTGCCGGGCTTACGCGATGTCCTCATCTACTTCCCGTTCAGCGTCTCGGGCGCGGTCATCGGCACGACGAAATCGTTCGAGACCGCGACGGCTTTCGGGGAGTTCCCCGTGCTGGACGCGGATACGGCCCTCGTCTGGTCCATCGGCTACCTCGTGGTGGCGCTCGCCGTCGCGGCGATCGCGGCGCGGCGGGCGCAGATCACCCAGTGAGCCCCGCCCTGCGGCGGACCTCGCCGGTCGACTTCGAGGTGCTCGCACGAGGGGAGGGCACGCGTGCGCGAGCCGGCCGCCTGACCACCCCGCACGGCGTGGTCGAGACGCCCATCTTCATGCCCGTCGGCACCAATGCCACGGTCAAGACCCTCGATCCCGACGACCTCCACGAGGTCGGCGCCCAGATCATCCTCGCCAACACCTATCACCTCTCGGTGCGCCCGGGACACGAGCGGATCGAGCGGCTCGGCGGACTGCACCACTTCATGGGCTGGGACCGACCCATCCTCACCGACTCGGGCGGTTTCCAGGTGGTCAGCCTGGGCGAGCTGCGCAAGATCGGTGAGGACGGAGTCCGTTTCCGGTCGCATCTCGACGGAGCGCTCATCGACTACACGCCGGAGCACGCGATCAGGGTGCAGGAGGCGCTCGGCTCGGACATCGCCGTCTGTCTCGATCAGCCAGTGCGGCCCGGGTCATCGACGCGTCACGAGGTGGCCGAGGCCACGGCACGCACCCACCGCTGGGCCGAGCGCTGCCTGGAGGCCCATCGACGGCCCGACCAGGCGCTCTTCGGCATCATCCAGGGCGGCCTCGAGCCGGACCTGCGAGCCGAGTCGGCCGAGGCCATCGGTGCGCTGCCGTTCGATGGGCTCTGCATCGGCGGCCTGGCCGGAGACGAGACCGCATCCCAGCGTCGCGCCGCACTCGACGTGGTCGTGCCCCTGCTGGAAGACGATCCCCGGCCCCGCTACCTCATGGGCCTCGGCTCGCCGGTGGACCTGCTCGATGCGGTGGACGCGGGCATCGACATGTTCGACTCGGTGCTGCCTGCGCGCGTCGCGCGCAACGCCACGCTGTGGGTGCCGCAGGGCAAGCTCAACATCCGCAACGCCCGCTTCCTCGATGATCCGCGACCGGTCCAGGAAGGGTGTCCCTGCCGTCTCTGCCGCTCGTTCTCGCGGGCCTACCTGGCTCACCTGCTGCGGGCCGACGAGATGCTCGGGTACCGCCTCGCAACTTGTCACAACCTGACCTTCACCCTAGACTTCATGGGCAGGATCCGGTCCGCGATCGGAGCCGGTACCTTCCCGGACTTGGCGCGCCAACTCCGTGCCACCCAAGGTGGCACGAACGGCGCTGATAGTGTCGATGAAGGGAGGGTGAAGTCCGAGTGAAACCCCGCCGCCCACACTAGGCGGCACCAGATGGAGGCGCGAGGAACATGGCAGGCAAGGTCCCCTCTCGCCGTGAAGCGAAGAAACCCAAGAAGTCGAAGAAGGCGAAGGCGACCACGCTCGAGCCGTTCTCCCAGCCCCCGATGCCATCCGTCGAGCTGATCAAGCCCAAGCGGAAGCCCAAGGACGAGGAGGAGTGGCCCGAGTAGGGCCACTCGCCAGACCGGCTCTCGGGTGACAGCCATGGAGGTTACGCGGCATGACCGTCACCAGCGCCGGTCGGTCGACCGGGAACGACAAGATCGCTAAGAACGGGGCCGGCGACGGCCAAGCGAAAGAACGCGCCCAGGCGGTCGATGCCGCCATCATGTCGATCGAGAAGCAGTTCGGGCAGGGCTCGATCATGCGTCTCGGGTCCGGCACGCATCAGCAGATCGACGCCATCCCCACGGGCTCGATCGCGCTCGACCTGGCACTGGGTGTCGGCGGCATCCCGCGCGGCCGCATCACGGAGATCTTCGGCCCCGAGTCGTCGGGCAAGACCACCGTCTGCCAGCATGTCCTCGCCGAGGCCCAGAAACTCGGCGGTGTCGTCGCCTTCATCGACGTCGAGCACGCGCTCGACCCCATCTACGCCAAGGCCTGCGGGGTGGACGTCGACAATCTGCTCGTGAGCCAGCCGGATACCGGCGAGCAGGCCCTGGAGATCACCGAGACGCTCGATCCGCTCGGGCGGTGTCGATTGTGTCGTGGTCGACTCCGTGGCGGCGCTCGTGCCGCGCGCGGAGATCGAGGGCGAGATGGGTGACTCCTTCGTGGGCATCCAGGCTCGGCTCATGAGCCAGGCCCTGCGCAAGCTCACCGGCATCGTCAGCCGCTCCAACACCGCGCTCGTCTTCACCAACCAGCTGCGCGAGAAGATCGGCGTCATGTTCGGCAACCCCGAGACCACGCCCGGCGGCCGCGCGCTCAAGTTCTACTCCAGCGTGCGCCTGGATATCCGCCGCATCGAGACCATCAAGGCGGGCCAGGAGGCCATCGGCATCCGCGCCCGCGTGAAGGTGGTCAAGAACAAGGTCGCGGCGCCGTTCCGCATGGCCGAGTTCGACGTCATGTACGGCACCGGCATCTCGCGCGAGGGCGGACTGCTCGACGTGGGCGTGGCCTCGGACATCGTGAGCAAGTCCGGCGCCTGGTTCAACTACGGCGAGACGCGCCTGGGGCAGGGACGCGAGCAGTCCAAGGAGTTCCTCAAGGCCAACCCGGACATCGCCGCAGAGCTGGAGGATCGCATCCGCGCCAAGGTCGCCGACATCGACGTCGGCGTGGAGGGCATCGCAGAGGCCGAGTAGATGGCCGGGCGAGCGCGGACGGCGACGGAACGCCGCGAGGCAGCCGAAGCGCGCCGCGCGCGCCGCGCGCAGAGGTCACCGACCCCGAGGTCGTGATGGAGGCCGCGGCGGTCTTCCTCTCGGTACGCTCGCGCTCGATGGAGGAGACTCGGCGGCGACTTCGCCATCTGGGCTATCCGGCGGCGCTCTGTGACCAGGTCGTGACGCGCCTCGTGGAGCTGGGCTATCTCGATGACCTCGAGTTCGCCCGAGCCTGGGTGGAGAGCCGTGACCGCGCACGCCCGCGCGGCGAGGTCGCCCTTCGCCGCGAGCTGCAGCAGAAGGGCATCGCGGACGACACGGTCGCACAGGTGCTCGCGAGCCGCGCCCAGGCAGCAGCCGAGCGCGCGCCGACCGGCGAGCGGGTGTCGACCGACGCGGACCGCGAGGCCGCGCGCAAGCTCATCGCCCGCCGCTCATCGAGCCTCCGACGAGAGGATGATCTGCGCCGCCGCAGGCAGAGGGCATACGCCCTCCTGGCCCGCAACGGCTTCGCCCCCGACGTGTGCCGCGAGGTCTCCGCCACGATCGTCGAGGAGGATCGCCACCCAGGCATGACGCCCGTTTGACGCCCCACTCCGAGCACCGCTACGCTTCCGGTCTGGCCTCTGGGAGGCCCGAGCGGCGCCAAAGGGAGTGACTGCCGCTCAACCGCTGTGAGGCGGTTCACCCTGGACGATATTGACCTCCAGCCTCCGGGCTGGATGGGAGGCAAACGTGAACGAACCCGTCGTCATGGCGGCTGTCATCCTCGTGGTGGCCGCCATCGGGCTCGCTGTCGGCTTCTTCCTGCGAGGCACGGTCGCCAATCAGGCGGTCAAGGCCGCGAACGAGAAGTCCGAGCGCATCGTCGCCGAGGCGCGAGCCCAGCAGAAGGAGCTCATCCTTCAGGCCAAGGAAGAGCAGGTCCGCATCCAGCGCGAGGTCGACGAAGAAGGCCGCGCCAAGCGCCTCGACCTGCAGAACCTCGAGCGTCGCCTGCTGCAGCGTGACGAGCAGCTCGACCAGCGCACGGACATGCTCGAAGAGCGCGACCGCAAGCTGCTGATGCGCGAGCAGGAGCTCGACAAGCAGCGTGCCGCGCTGGAAGCGGCCAGGGCCGAGCAGGTCCAGGCCCTCGAGCGCGTCAGCGGCCTCTCTGCCGAAGAGGCCAAGGCGACACTCGTCGAAGAGGTGCGCGAGGAGGCCGAGAAGGATTCCGTCCGCCTCGTGCGCGCCATCGAACGAGGCGCTCGCGAGGGCGCCGAGGACAAGGCCCGCGACGTCGTCATCACCGCCATCCAGCGCGTGATGGTGGACCACACCGCGGAGGCCACGGTCACCGTCGTACCCATCCCCTCGGACGAGATGAAGGGCCGCATCATCGGCCGCGAGGGCCGCAACATCCGGGCCCTGGAACAGGCCACCGGCGTGGACCTCATCATCGACGACACGCCCGATTCGGTCATGCTCAGCGGCTTCGACCCGGTCCGGCGTGAGGTCGCCCGCCTGGCCCTGACCAAGCTCGTGCAGGACGGCCGCATCCATCCCGGCCGCATCGAGGACGTGGTCAACAAGGCCCAGGCGGAGGTGGACGTCGTCATCCGCGAGGCCGGCGAGTCGGCCGCCTACGACACCGGCGTGCCCGGCCTGCCCACCGAGATCCTGACCCTGCTCGGCCGCCTCAGGTACCGCACCTCCTTCGGCCAGAGCGTGCTCAACCACGTCAAGGAGACGTCGCTGCTGGCCGGCATCATCGCCGCCGAGCTCGGCGCGGACGTGCAAGCGGCCAAGCTCGGCGGCCTGCTCCATGACATGGGCAAGGCCATCGACCACGAGGTCGAGGGTCCACACGCGGCCATCGGAGCGGAGATCGCGGCCAGGCACAACCTCTCGCCCAAGGCCGTCAACGCCATCGCAGCGCACCATCTGGAGGTCGACTACACCTGCCAGGAGGCACCCATCGTCCAGATCGCCGACGCCATCAGCGCCTCGCGTCCCGGCGCCCGCGGCGAGACCATGGACACGTACATGAAGCGGCTCACCGAACTGCAGGAGATCGCCGATGGCTTCCCCGGCGTGGAGAAGTCGTTCGCGGTGCAGGCCGGCCGCGAGGTGCGCATCCTGGTCAAGCCCAACGAGATCGACGATCTCGCCTCCGTCAGGCTGGCTCGCGACATCGTGCGCCAGATCGAAGAGACGCTGACCTACCCCGGCCAGATCAAGGTCACGGTCATCCGTGAGACCCGTTCGGTGGAGTACGCCAAGTGACCCTGCCGCTCCGCGGCAGCAGGGCAGGGGCCCAACGCGACCGATGACGCGCCGGGACAAGACGCGCACACTGGCGGCCGATCAACTGCCGGCGCTCCCGCTCCTGCCGGAGCCGGGTGTCCTGCGCGTACTCATGATCGGCGACGCCATCGGCAAGCCCGGGCGTCAGGCCCTCGAGCGTGAGCTGCACGGCCTGCGCCAGGAGCGCGGGATCGACTTCGTCACGGTCAACGGCGAGAACGTGGCCGGCGGCATGGGCCTGACCATGTCCACGGCCGGCGCACTGTTCGACGCGGGCGCGGACGTCATCACCAGCGGCAACCACATCTGGGACAAGCGCGAGCTCATCCCGCAGCTCGACGGCGAACCGCGCATCCTGCGTCCGCTCAACTACGGCAGCGTGCCCGGCCACGGCTGGGGCACCTTCCACGCTGCCGACGGCACCGAGGTCGCGGTGATCAACGCGCAGGGCCGCAGCACGATGATCCCCATCGACAACCCCTTCACGGACATGGACGAACTGCTCGAGGGTGGCGCCGACACGCTGCCGCCGGTGCGCCTGGTCGACTTCCACTGCGAGCTGACCAGCGAGAAGACGGCCTTCGGACTGCACCTCGACGGCCGCGTCAGTGCGGTCGTGGGCACCCACACGCACGTGCCCACCGCCGACCATCGTGTGCTCGCGCGCGGCACCGCCTACGTCAGCGACCTGGGCATGACCGGTCCGCTCGACTCCGTCATCGGCTTCGAGCCCGAGACCGTGCTGCCGCGCTTCATGAACGGCTTGCCCACGCGCTTCGCGGTCGGCTCGGGACCGGTCTTCTTCAACGCCGTGCTCATCGACATCGAACCCGCTGACGGGCACGCCCACAGTATCGAGCGCATCAGCCGCATCATCGAGGTGTGAGCCTGCCGCGGCGTAACACGGTCGACCTGCACACGCACACCGCCCGCTCCGACGGGGTCCTTGAGCCGCAGGAGCTGTACCGGCAGATGCGCGCCTGGGGTTCGACCCTCGTCGCGATCACCGACCACGACACGCTCGCGGGTGCCCGTGAGCTCATCGCCGCCGGCCTGGGCAGGCCCGAGGGGGCCGGCCCGCGCATCATCGTCGGCGTCGAGATCAACACCGCCATCGACGAGGAGATCGAGGCGGTCGGCGGGACCGAGGAGCGCCTCGGCGAGCTGCACGTCCTGGGCCTCGGCGTGAACCCGAACGACGCGGCCTTCGAGGCGGTCCTGGTGGCGCAGCGTGGCGGCCGCGAGCGACGACTCCAGCTCACGCTCGGCCGTCTGCGGGAGCTGGACCTGGACGTGGATGGCCATCTCCCGCAGGTCGAGGGCGGCATCGACGCCCTGGGCCGACCGCACGTCGCGCGCGCGCTCGTCTCGGCCGGTCACGCCGAGTCGGTGCAGGACGCGTTCGCGCGCTACCTCGTGCCCGGCATGCCTGCCTACGTGCGGCGGCAGGGCATCGGCCCGCGCGCGGCCATCGAGGCCATCACCGCGGCCGGCGGCATCGCGTCGCTGGCCCACTCGCCGTGGGCACCCGATGAGCCGGAGGTGATGGACGAGCTGATGCGCTGGGGCCTGCGTGCCCTGGAGGTCCACTACCACCACTGGGTGGACGAGCGCATCGAGGCCATGGGCGCCGTCGCCGACGCGCGGGGCCTGCTGCGCACCGGCGGCTCCGACTACCACGGCGACACGGGCACCTACGCCGAGTCCCAGGACAGCGTGCAGGTGCCGCCAGTCCACGGCCAGCGACTCCTGGAGGCGTTGGCCGCCTCGTAGCCGCCGCCCACGCTCGAGGGCCGTTCGACACTTCCGGCGGGGTACCGCGGGGGTTGATGATGACCCCGGGAGGCGAACGCCATGCGTGAGCGAGACGAGGAAGGTCGCCCCATCGCGACCAGGAACGCGGGAGCATTCCTGGCGCCCTATACGGGGGTGGTCCCGGTGCCTTCCTCGCTGGTCGAGAGCCCAAGCGGTGATGACACGGACCAGATCGCGGTCGAGCGTCGAGGTCCCCACAGCGAAGCGAACGCCGCGAACGCGACGACCCCGCTGTCCGAACGCGGACGTCGCGCGGCTGCCATCGCCAGCGCCGTCGCGGTCTGGGTGCTGCTTGCCACCGGGTTCCGCCTGGTGCTGCTCGCGACCGAGCCCTGGGCGGACATCCATCCGGTGGTCATCGGTGACCGCGTGACCGTGCTCATGCATGCGGGCTGGTTCTGGTGGCTCGCCAACATCGGCTTCCTGGCCCTTGGCATCTGGCTCAGCCTGGGCCGCGCACGCTCTGATGGTCGATGGCGTCTGGCGTCGATCGCGGCCGGCACGGCAGCCTGCGCTGCGGCTGTCCTGATCGCGGTCGACGTCTTCGGCGGGACCGCGGCGGCGTTCGCGGCTGGCGGTGCGGTCGTGTGGCTGCTGATGGCCCGCTGGCTCCCGCACTAGCCGCCCGCGGCCTGGGTCCGGCGCTCGGGGCGAGGGCACTTCGTGGCCGTGTCAGCGAGCGGCGCTACCATTCGAGACCGTGAGACTCTCCATCTTCGGTGCCCGCGGCGTGCCCGCACGCTGGGGCGGCTGGGACACCATCGTCACCGAGCTCGGGCCGCGCCTCGTCGAGGCGGGGGACGAGGTCACGCTCTACGCCATGCCTCGCTACACCGGCGAGGGGGTCGGACGTAGCTACGAGGGCATGCGCGTGGTCAAGCTGCCCACCGTCTACGGCAAGTTCAGCGAGACCACCCTGCACGAGCTGTTCAGCAGCCTGCATGCCCTGACCCAGACGCGACAGGATGTCTACTACGTGCTCGGCTGCCGGACCGCCTGGGCCTACCTGCCGCATCGGCTGCTCGGCCGCACGGTGGTCTTCAACACCGACGGGCTCGACTGGAAGCGGCGCAAGTGGGGCCGCTTCGCCCGTGCCTATCTGCGGGCCAACTACTGGCTGGCGCGGGTGATCGCCTCATACCTCGTCTCCGACAGCAAGGAACTACAGCGGCTCTATCGCGAGGACTACGGCGCCGAGTCGGCCTTCCTCACCAACGGTGGCCACGTCCATGAGATCGCGGACCAGGCCCGTCACCACCAGATCCTCGCCGAGCACGGCGTCGAGCACGGCCGCTACTACCTGCAGGTCTGCCGCATCGAGCCCGAGAACAACCCCGACGTGGTCGTGCATGAGTACCTCACCTCGAGTGCGCAAGACCCCCTGCTCGTCGTCGGCGGAGCCAACTACGAGAGCGACTACTTCGAGGGCCTCAAGGCCACCGACGACCCGCGCGTGCGCTTCCTGGGCCCGGTCTACGAGCCTGAGCGGATCGAGGCGCTCTTCCTCGGCGCCAAGGCCTACATCCACGGCCACGAGGTCGGCGGTACGAACCCTTCGCTGGTCACGGCCATGGGCTGCGGCCAGCTGGTGCTGGCGCACGCGGTGCCCTTCAATCGCGAGGTGCTCGGCGGGGAGGGCCTGCTCTGGACCAAGGCGCCGGGCTCGCTGCGTGCCTGCATCGAGGAGGTCGAGATCGACGCCGAGGCGCTGCGGGCCCGGGCTGCGGTAGCCTGCCGCGAGCGGGTACGCGACTACTACGCCTGGGACAAGTGCGCTCACGACCACGACCGGTTCTTCCACTGGCTGGCCGGCGAGGCGGAGGACTATGACGATTCGTTCTGACCGGCCCGCCCTGCCGGTCCTGGAGACGCCCCTGCCGGAGAAGGCAGCCCCGCGTTCACCGGCCGAGCCTGCGGCCGAGGTGGCCGAGTTCGGCACCGAGGCTGAGACCCTGCCCAGCTTCCACGTGTGGACACTCGGTTGCCAGATGAACCAGTCCGACTCCGAAGAGATGGCTGGCGCCCTGCTGGCAGCCGGCTGCGCCGAGGCGGCGAGCCTCGAGCAGGCCGAGCTCATCGTCATCAACACCTGCTCCATCCGCGAGGCGGCCGAGAACAAGGTCATCGGACGCATGGGTTCGCTCGGGAACCTGAAGGATGCCAACCCAGCGGTGCGCGTCGTGCTCACCGGCTGCTCGGTCCGCGCCGACAACGCCGACACCCTGCAGCGCCGCTATCCCGCAGTGGACCTCTTCCTGCGGCCCGACGAGGAGCCGGAGCTGACCGCCCGACTCGGCCTCGGGAGCCCGACCACGCCCGATTCGCTCGGGGCAGCTGGCTTCGAACGCATCGGACGTTCGGTCGCGGCCACCGCCGACCGCCTGCCGGGCACACGAGCCGCGGCCGTGGAGGAGGGGCGCATCGCGCGCGGCCGTGGCACCAGGGCCTGGGTGCCCATCGTCTATGGCTGCGACAAGACCTGCACGTACTGCATCGTGCCCTTCGCCCGTGGCCCGGAGCGCAGCCGCCCGTTCGACGAGATCGTGGCCGAGGTCCAGACCCTCGCCGAGAACGGCTACCTCGAGCTCACGCTGCTGGGCCAAAACGTCAACTCCTACGGCCATGACCTGCCACCCGACCCGCGCTTCGCCGGGCTCTCGAGCCAACGCCAGCTGGGCCGGGCCCAGGATCGGGCGGGCCGGCCGGACATCGCGGCGCTGCTGCGCGCCATCGACGCCATCCGTGATGGCGAGGGGCGCCCGGGGATCAGGCGCGTACGCTTCGTCACTTCGCATCCCTGGGACCTGACCGAGCGACTCATCGAAGCCATGGCCGAGTGCAGCTCCGTGTGTGAGCACCTGCACCTGCCCGTGCAATCCGGTGACGACGAGGTGCTACGCCGCATGGGCCGCCAGTACAGTGCCGAGGCCTATCTCGACCTCGTCGAACGCCTGCGCGCGGCGGTGCCCGGCATCGCCCTCACCACCGACGTCATCACCGGCTTCTGTGGCGAGACCGAGGCCCAGTTCGAGTCCACCCTCGAACTGCTGCGGACCGTGCGCTTCGACCAGGTCTTCGCGGCGGCCTACTCGGAGCGGCCGGGTACGCCGGCCACGCGCCTCGCCGACGATGTGCCGGCGGCGGACAAGAAGCGGCGCCTCAACGACCTGCTCGCGGTACAGGAGGGCATCGGCCTCGAGCGCAACGAGGCCTGGGTCGGCCGGCGCACGCAGGTACTCGTGGATGAGGCTCGCCGGCCACGCGTACACGATCACGAAACGGCGGAGGGTCGCGGACCTCGCCTGGTGGGCCGCAACCGCGAACACAAGCTGGTCCACTTCGACGGACCCGGAGCACTGGTGGGCACGCTCGTCGAGGTCGAGGTCGAGCGAGCCGGGCCGTACGCGCTGTCGGGCCAGCCGATCGAGGCACGGAACGACGTCTGAGCTGCCGCCTCTCATCGTCATCGCCGGCGCCACCGCTACCGGCAAGACCGCGCTCGGGATCTGCCTGGCGCGGTGGATCGGGGATGCCGAGATCGTCTCGGCCGACTCCCGACAGGTCTACCGCGGCATGGACATCGCCACCGCCAAGCCCACGCCTGCGGAGTTGGCCGCCGCCCCCCATCATGGCCTCGACCTGGTCGACCCGGACGAGCCCTTCACCGCCGCCGACTACCGCGACGTGGCACTGGGGGCACTCGCCGGCATCGCCGGGCGTGGCGCGGTGGCGTTGCTGGTCGGCGGCACCGGACTGTACCTGCGCACCATCGCGCGCGGCCTGCCGCTCGGAGCCAGCGACACCGACCCGGCCCTGCGGGCCGAGCTCGATGCGCGCGTTGCCGCGGAGGGACTGGCAGGGCTGGTGGACGAGTTGACCGGACTCGACCCCGCCGGCGCCGCGAGCATCGACTTGCGCAACCCGCGCCGCGTCGTGCGTGCCCTCGAACGAGCCCGCCTGACCGGCTCGGCCAGCCCGCCGCAGCCAGAGGGCTACCCGGCGCCGGTCACCTGGCTCGGGCTCAGCCTCGATCCGCCCGCCCATCGCCGCCGCATCCGTGCCCGCATCGACGATCACTTCGACTCCGGCCTGCTCGACGAGGCCGCCCGCCTGCGCGCGCGCTACCCGGAGGACCTCTCCGCCTTCAGCGCCATGGGCTACCGGGAGGCCTTCGACGTGCTGGCCGGCCGCTGCACGCTGGGCCAGGCGATGGCACGAGATGCCAACCGCACCTGGGCCTACGCTCGGCGCCAGCGCACGTGGTTCCGCTCGGAGCCGGGGATCCACTGGCTCGAGGCGGGGGAGGGGGCAGCTGGCGCGGCCAAGGCGTCGCTGGAGCCCTGGATCGAGCACATCGGTTCAGGCGACTATGCTGGGCGAGCATGAGTCGCAGCGAGCCCATCGATCTCACCCCCGAGCGTGAAGCCGCGTTCCTCATCGCCGTCGACACCGGCGACGATGCAGGCTGGACGGCGGAGGAGTCACTCGAGGAGTTGGCCAACCTCGCCGACACGGCCGGTGCCGACGTCGTGGGCGCCGAGTGGCAGAACCGTCGCCACATCGACCCCAACTGGTACCTGGGCAAGGGCAAGGCGCAAGAGCTGCGCGACGCCAAGCGCGAGACCGGCTTCACCATGCTCATCGCCGACGACGAACTCAGCCCCAAGCAGCAGAAGGCGCTGGAGCAGACGCTCGAGGTCAAGGTGCTCGATCGCTCCGGGCTGATCCTCGACATCTTCGCGCAGCACGCACGCACCCACGAGGGCCGGCTGCAGGTAGAACTGGCCCAGCTCGAGTATCAGCTGCCGCGCCTGACGCGCATGTGGACCCACCTCTCGCGCACCGGTGGCGGCATCGGTACCCGCGGTCCTGGCGAGACACAGCTGGAGACCGACCGCCGTGTCATCCGGGGCCGCATCAAGAAGCTCAGGGAGCGGGTCGAGCACGTGCGCCAGCAGCGCGAGACGGCCGGCCGCTCACGCGACCGGCGACTCGTGCCGAGCGTGGCCATCGTGGGCTACACCAACGCCGGCAAGTCCTCGCTGCTCAACGCGCTCAGCGGCCGCGAGGCGGCGCGCGCGGAGGACCAGCTCTTCGCCACGCTTGATCCCACCAGCCGCCAGGTGAAGCTCGGCGACGGCCAGTCGGTCGTGCTCACCGACACGGTGGGCTTCATCCACAAGCTACCGCACCAGCTCGTCGACGCCTTCCGGGCCACACTCGAGGAGGTCACGCGGGCCGATCTGCTGCTGGAGGTGGTCGACGGCGCCGACGGACACTCCCGCGAACACCGCGAGACCGTCCAGACCGTGCTCGACGAGCTCGGCGCGGGCGACAAGCCGCGCGTGGTCGCGCTCAACAAGGCCGACCTCTACGACGCGGCGCACGCGACCGCGGAGATGCCCGCTCCGGTGCTGGGCGACGTGGTGCCGGTCTCGGCACTGACCGGCTACGGGCTAGAGACGCTGCGCCTGTCGCTCGCGAGCGCCATCGCGACGCTGTGGGCGGACGTGGACGTGAGTGTGCCCTACACGGAGGGCGAGTTGCTTGCGCGTGTGCGCGAGCGCGGCACGGTCGAGGTCGACTACCGCGACACCGACGTGCACATCAAGGGCCGCGTGGTGCCTTCGCTCGCGAGCGAGCTGCAGGCGGCCGCGGCGCGGTGGGCGGAGGCGAGACAGGAGGCCAACGTATGAGTCCCTCGGTCAGCGTCGTGTGCCGGCTCACGCCCGACGGCTTCGCCTGCGACGTGCGGGTGGGTACCGACCCGGCGGCCACGCGGCACACGGTGTTCGTCAGCCAGGACGACCTCGCCGAGCTGGCACCGGGTCACTACGATCCCACGGAGCTGGTCGAGGCCTCGTTCGCGTTCCTGCTGGCGCGCGAGCCCCGGGAATCCATCCTGCGCGAGTTCCAGCTGCCCGTGATCGAGCGATACTTCCCCGGGTATGCGGCACAGATGCGCCGCCAGATGACGCGATAGCGCGTCGCCGACAGACGTCTTTGCGCAAAGACGACGGGCACGGTCGCGGGGAGGGACGGGAGCGGAGTGCTATCGTGGTCGCGCCCCCGCCACGCCGTGGGACCGTCGGGGCGCGTCGGGACAGCACCTGTGGGAGCGTCGGCCATGGAGCTCATCTTCGCCTACATCGATCCGGGATCGGGCAGTCTGGTCATCCAGGCGCTGATCGCCGGCCTGGTCGCGGTGCCCATCTTCTTCCGCCGGCAGATCTCCCGCTTCGTGCGCACGCTCCGCGGCGGCGACGATGCACCCCCCGAGGTGGAACCCGTCACACCCGAGGACGCTGCCAAGCGTGGCTGAGGCCAGCTCCACGCCGCCGCCGGCGGCTCGGCCGGATGCCGCCCGGGACCCTGGCTCGTATCGCGACCCCGCAGGCTTCGTCTTCCGGCGCGACGGCGTCGTTTACCGTCAGGTCGATCCTTCCTTCTCGGCCGAGTGGGACGCCTACCTCTCGAGCGGTCTCTACGAACGCCTGGCCGGCGAGGGACTGGTCGTCGGCCACGAGGAGGTCCCGCTCGACCTCGCCGCGCAGTCACCTGCGCACGCGGTCATCCGTCCCGTACCGCTCGAACTCGTCAGCTACCCGTACGAGTGGTCGTTCAGCCAGCTCCAGGACGCGGCGCTGCTGACCCTGCGGGCCCAGGCGCTCGCGGCCGAGGTGGGCATGGGACTGCGCGACGCGTCCGCCTACAACGTCCAGTTCCACCACGGGCGTCCGCTGCTCATCGACTCGCTCTCATTCGAACGCGCACAGCCCGACCGACCGTGGATGCCGTACCGCCAGTTCTGCGAGCACTTCCTCGCACCGCTGGCGCTGATGGCCAAGGTCGACATCCGCCTGGGCCGGCTGCTGCGCGACAACCTCGAGGGCGTGCCACTCGACCTTGCCGCACGGCTCCTGCCCGGTCGGACGCGCTTGAGCCTGAGCCTTGGACCGCACGTCCACCTGCATGCGCGTGCCCAACGTCGACATGCCGCCGACAATGCCCAAGGTGGGTCCGAGGCCACCATGTCCGCGGCGCGGCTGGCGACGCTCATCGAGAGCCTGCGTGACACCGTGGCCGGCCTCTCGTGGGAGCCGAGCGGCACGGCCTGGGCCGACTATGCCGACAACACCAGCTACGACGACGGCGCGACCGCGGCCAAGGCCGGAGCCGTGCGCACGATGCTCGAGGCCGTCGGTGGCGAGCGTGCCTGGGACCTGGGTGCGAACACCGGCCGCTACAGCGCGATCGCAGCCGAGGCCGGCTATCGCGTGGTGGCGCTCGACCTCGACCCGGCCGCGGTCGAGCGTGGCTACCGCACGTTGCGCGAGGCGGGCGACACGCGCATCATGCCGCTGCTCGCGGACATCACCGACCCCAGCCCGCCGCTGGGGTGGGGGAGTGCCGAGCGGCTGGGCCTGCTCGAGCGCATCGCGGCCGATGCCGACGTCATCCTCGCGTTGGCACTCGTGCATCACCTCGCGATCGGCTCCAACGTGCCACTGCCCATGATCGCGACACTCTTCGCGCGGCTGGCCCCGCAGGCGATCGTCGAGTTCGTGCCCAAGGAGGACCCCATGAGCCAGCGCTTGCTGGCCTCGCGACGCGACGTCTTCGCGGACTACACGCTCGAGGGCTTCCGCCGCGCGTTCGGGCGCCGGTTCGAGATCGTCATGGAGGTGCCCATCGAGGGCACCACGCGCACGTTGTTCCACCTGCGCCGGCACAGGGACTCCTGAGGCAGGGCAGGGGCTGCCCGCCACCGATGGCTCTCGGGCGGGCTCATCGCATGGCGCGTGTAGGCTCTCCTCCATGACCAGCGCCTCCTCCCGCACCCTGTCGCTGCTCGTGGCCGGGTCGCTCACCGCCGGCCTGGCCGCCGCGGCCAGCGCCGAGACCACCCATCCGTTCAACGATATCCAGAGCCTCAGCGGTCGCGGTCACGCCCGACCCGAGCGGCCGCGCGGTGGTGCTCGAGGTCGACACGACCATCGACGTCGCCTGTTCGGTCGTCTACGGCACCGACGACGGCTTCGGCCTGATCGCGGTGGACAGCGACATGGACGGTGGCGCGCACGCTGACCATCAGCCCGTGCTCGGTGGCCTCGAGCCGGACACGACCTACCTCTACCGCCTGCAGGGCACCGCCCCAGACGGCTCGATCTACGTGAGCGAGGTGGCGACCTTCACCACGCCCGCCGCGCCCTCGGGACCGGCCAACCTCGCCCTTGGCGCCACGGTCACCGGCGTGAGCTCCGAGTGGTCCGATGCCTTCGCCGCCGCGAACGCGTTCGACGGCGACCCCACCACGGAGTGGTCGTCTCGCGGCGACGGTGACGACGCCTGGGTCGAGATCGACCTCGGCCTGCCCGAAGCCATCGGCGAGGTCGTCTTCCGCACCCGCTCGATGAGTGACGGCACCGCGCGCACCGAAAGCTCCCGCGTCATCGCCGACGGCGTCGAGTACGGGCCATTCCGGGCCGACGAGCCGTTCGGCGAGCTGGCCGACCGGGGTGTGGTGGCGCAGGTGCTGCGCTTCGAGGTCGAGACCTCGACCGGCGGCAACACCGGTGCGGTCGAGATCGAGGTGCTCGCGAGCGAGTAGCGCGGTGGCCGGTCAGCGGGCGACCGGCTCCAAGGCATCGAGCTGCTCGGAGGTGAGCGGCGACTTGGCATCGCCAAGATGCGAGCAGATCCAGCGAGCGCCGAGTTGCGCCCGCCGCACCGCCTCGTCGAGTGGGCGCAGGCCGAAGAGGCGGGCCACGAGGAACCCGATCGCGAGGTTGTCGCCCGCACCGTTGGTGTCCACGACCGGGTGACCAGGCAGCTCGACCGCCCGATAGCGCTCGAGAGCACCATCATGCGCGACCAGGCAGCCGTCCGACCCGGCCCCAACGACCACCGTGCGTCGTGGGCGCCGCGCGGCCAGCTCCAATGCGGCCGCCGCCGCATCGGCGAGGTTGGCCGCCGACATGAAGAGCACGTCGGCTGCCGCCACGAAGTCCGCGTGGTACGGGTCGTCGATGTCGGCGATGTCCTGCAGGTCGCAGCTTATGGTCACGCCAGCCTCACGCGCGAGCGGTAGCACTTCGCGACACCAGTCGTCGAGATGGACGTGTGCGACGCGTGAGCAGCCCAGAGCTCGTCGGCATGCTTGCGCGTCCACGATGGTGTCGCTCACGCCACGCGCATCGAAGAAGTTCCGCCTCGAACCGTCCGCAGCCACGATGTTGACACTGCGATGGGTCCCGGCCGGGTCACGCAGTTCCGTCACGGCCACCCCGGCCGCGGCGAGCTCGTCGTGCACCCAGGCGCCCAGGCGGTCGGCGCCGAGGGCGGCGATGGCCCGGGTCGAGACGCCCAGGGCTGCCGCTGCGAGCGCGCTGTAGCAGCCGGCCTGGCCCAGGCCGTCGGTCGTGCGCGCGAAGGTCATCTCCGTGCCGCGCTGGGCACCCACGGGGTAGACGTTGGTGTCGATGCCGAAGGCACCCACCACCACGAGTGCGCTGCAGGCCTGCATCCGGTCACGATACCCGGCCGCCGAGATTGGGATGCAGAGCCGCGTCGCAGCGCGAGAGGGACATGGGTCAAGCGTGACATCAGGGCCGATAATGTAAGTTATGTAACATACGCGCGCAAGAGTCTCGATCTTGCTGGCCGCCAAGACCCGCTCTCCCGTCCTCACTCCTCACTCGTGCATGACGGCATCGCACACCGGCGGTTCGCCACGACGATGCCCGGCAGGTCCACGGTCCCAGCGGAGCGCACCGAGTCGACGCGCACTCCTGGCACCCCGCGGCCGTCTGCCCAGGGTCTCCACCCGCTCCCCGGCTTACACTTGCGTGATTGCGCAAATACTGTAATGATTGAGCCCTAATCACCGAAACACGCACTCGCAACGGGGGCCTCTCCTATGTCTCGTCGCTTCCTCATGCTCGCGGTCCTGGCCCTCGTGGCCGTCTTCGCGGTCGCCGCCTGCGATTCCGGGAGTTCCTCGGACGCTCCCGGCGCCTATACCGTCAAGGCCGAGGACGCCGTGGAGATGATCGAGAGCGGCGAGCGCACAGTCATCGACGTGCGCTCGCCGGCCGAGTACGCCGGGGCACACATCGTGGGCGCGGTCAACATCGACGTCGACGGCGCAGACTTCGACGCCCGCATCGCTGAACTGGACAGCGAGGGGCCGTACCTCGTGTACTGCCGCTCGGGCAACCGCAGCGCCCAGGCCGCGGAGCAGATGGAGGCTGCCGGCATCAAGGACATCGCAGATGCCGGCGGTCTCGCCGACCTCGCCCGCGCCGGCGCCCCGGTCGAGTAGGCCGAAGCCCCACGCTCGGGTGAGCGCGGCCCAGAGCAGCTCCTCGCAAGCCTCGATGACCTGAGCCGCGGTCCCTCCGAGCAGCGCTGCTACCGTTGCGTGGTGCTGCACGACCCGAGCGTTCGCATCCGCCGCATCCGCCCGGAAGATGCGCTGCTCCTGCGCGACCTTCGCCTGCGCAGCATTGCTGACGCGCCTGATGCCTTCGGCCAACCCCTAGCGGAAGCGCGCGCGCGGCCGGAGCAGGAGTGGCAGCGCAGCGCACGTCAGTCGTCCCACGGCGACAACCGGACATGGCTCATCGCCGAGACCGACCGGGGCACGGTCGGGCTCGTCCAGGGTCGCAAGCGACGTCCCCGGACGCTGCTGCTCTTCAGCATGTGGGTGGACCCCAAGGCACGCCGCCTGGGCGTCGGACAGCTACTCATCGAGGAGCTCGAGCGCTGGGCGCAGGGCTGGGATGCGAGCGAGACCATCCTGTGGGTGTTCGGCGCGAACACCTCAGCCATCGAGTTCTACCGCGACCTCGGCTTCGACCCCGTGCGCGGCGGGCAGGACGCCGAATCGGGCGCACGCTTCGGTGCTATCGCCATGCGTCGCCCCATCCACTCCCCCGCCGCATGACGAGACGCGTCAGCGGGTGTTGACCGAACGCACCGCGGGGCTGGTGACTGAACGCACCACCTGAGCTGTCTCTGCGCAAAGACAGCCGAGGATGCGGCTCTCACGCTGTGACGCCGGCTACGCGCCCGAGCTGAGCGGGTTCTGGTCCACCGACAGCCAGGCTCGGTCGACGGCGACCTGGATGACCGATGTCCGGCGCGAGGTGATGGCCTCCCGCAGTGCCTCTTCGAACTCGGCGTCGCTGCTGACGGCGAAGCCGAGCGCGCCGTGGGCGCGGGCGACCGCGGCGAAATCGATCGGCCCGAGGTCGGTCGAGCGCGTCGGTCGGTCCGCCATGAGTTGCTGTCCTGCGATCATGCCGTAGCGCTGGTTGTCGAAGACCACAGCGATGGGGTGAGCGCCCTCCCGCACCGCCGTTTCGAGCTCGCTCATCGAAGCAGCGAAACCGCCGTCGCCGCAGAGCGCGACCGAGATGCGGTCGGGGTCCATGAGCGAGGCGGCGATGGCGGCCGGGAAGCCGTAGCCCATCGTGCCCGACGTGGCGCCGATGAACGTGCCCGCTCGGCGGAAGCGGTAGCCCCGCGCCACGAACGCGGCCAGGTTGCCCGAGTCGGTCGTGATGGTGGCGTTGTCGGGCAAGGCAGCGCGAAGGGCAGCGATGATCTCGCCCTGGGTGCGCACCCGGTCCGTTCCACTCCCCCTTGGTCACGTCGCTGGCTGCCCGGTAGGCCTCGCGATCGGCCGCGTTGCGCGCCTCACGTCGGCTGCGCATCTCGTTGTCGAGCGCGGCAGCACGCAGGTCCGACCACGCCGAGTCGAGGAAGCGCGACGCGTCGGCCGTGATCGAGAGCGTTGGCGCCGCTAGCCCCGCGTGGGGCACGCGTGGTTGCACATCCACGTGGATCCACCGGGTATCGGGACCAGGGATGGCATAGCCGTCGGTGCTGATCTCCGACAGGCGCGTACCCACGAAGAGGATGACGTCGGCATCGGCCAGTCGCTGGTGTACGGTCGAGGCCGACCACGAGCCGGCCATGCCGAGGTAGTTGACATGGTCGTTGGGGAATACGTCCGGCCGGCGCCAGGCTGCGATGACCGGCACGGCCAGCGCTTCCGACAGGGCCACGAGCCGCTTCGTGGCGCGTGCGTGCAGCACGCCGCCACCGGCCACGATGACGCCGCGCTCGGATGCCGCCAACAGCTTCATGGCACGGCTGACTGCGGAGCGGTCGGCGGCAGGACCACGTGCGCCCGGCGGTTTGGGCGGTGGCTCCGTCGAGCAGCTCGACCTCCTGTGTCTGGACGTCCACGGGCAGTGACAGCAGCACCGGGCCGGGTCGGCCGGTATTCATCCGCCGCCAGGCCTTCGCCAGCACGGCCGGAGCCTGGTCCGCCGCCTCGATCTGCGCCGACCATGTGGCCAGCGAACCGATGCTGCCGATGAGGTCGGCCTCCTGGAAGGCCTCACGACCACGAACCGACGTCTCGACCTGGCCGGCCAGGGCAACCAGCGGCGCGGAGTCCTGCTGTGCGGTGTGGATGCCCACCGCGGCGTTGCTTGCGCCCACGGCGCGTGAGACCGCCACGACCTGCGGGCGTCCGGTCGACTGGGCCAGGGCCTCGGCCATGTAGGCGGCGCCATTCTCATGGCGGGCCGTGACGACGCGGAGTCCGGCCTCGGCCAAATCGTCGAGCAGCGGCAGGATCGGCTCCGCCGGCACGGTGAAGCAGTAGCGGGCGCCGGCGGCGACCAGCTGGCGGGCGACTTCCTGCGAGACGGTACGCCGGACCATGGCCGGCGGCTCGGGTGCGGGTGCGGCGTCGGTCTCTGGTGCGGCTGCGGCGTCGGCTTCGGGTGCCAGTTCGGCGTCGGCTTCGGCTTCGGGTGCCGGTCGGCTCGGCTTCGGCTTCGGGTGCCGTTCGGCTGCGGCTTCGGCTCGGGTGCCAGTTCGGCGTCGGCTTCGGATACGAGTTCGGCCTCGGTGCGGGTTCGGCCTCGGTCTCGGACTGGGGCTCGGTGCCTTGCTCGGGCTCAGCGGCCTGATCAGCCTCAGGCTCGGGCGCCGATGCCTCCGTCTCGGGCTCGGGCTCGGGCTCGGTCGGCGCCGGGACCGCCAGGTCCGGCTCGGATGCGGCAGCCTCAGGCGCCGGCGAAGCCTCGACGGGCTCGCTCGACGACGGCGCGGGTCGGTCTGGTCGTGCTGTGGGTCGGTCAAGCTAGTACACCAAGGTGAAGATGAGGGACGCGATGATGAGGATGGCGAGGACGGCGAGGACGAGCCGGACGGCCCGGCTCTGGGTGTCGATCATTGTTGCCTACCGATAGTTCTTGAACTGCAGTGCCACAGGGTAGCCCTCCCCCTCCTCCTTGAGTCGGGCGATGACGCGCTGGAGGTCATCCTTGGACTTGCCGCTTACGCGCACGGCGCCGCCCTGGATCTGGCCCTTGCACTTGGGGAACTCGTCGCGGATGAGCTTGGTGATCTTCTTGGCGATGTCCTCCGGCAGACCCTCACGTAGGCGCGCGACCTGCTTGTAGGTCATGCCCCCGGCCGGCTCCACCTCACCCCAGTCGAAGACCTTCAGCGACAGTCCGCGGCGCACGGCCTTGGAGCCGATGAGGTCCTGTACCGCCGCCGAGCGCATCTCGGAGTCGGTCACGACCGTGACGTCCTGTGGGTTGAGGTCGATCTGCACCTTGGAGCCCTTGAAGTCGTAGCGCGTAGCGACCTCGCGGCGGACCTGGTCGAGCGCATTCACCAGCTCCTGCTGGTCGAACTCACTGACGACATCGAATGAGACGTTACTGGCCATCGATCTACTCCCCTGCCCCTGTCGCTTCGGCCCTGGGCTTGTAGCTGCTGTCGATTCCCACCGTGCGTGTCACGGGCCACGTCTCGCATGCGCGCGATGAGGCCTGCGTCGTCGAGCTCCATGGTGGTGAAGCCACGGATGCGCAGTCGGTCGGCCGTCAGCCGCTGCGTGAGTGCCACGTGCCAGCTACCCAGCACGGTACTCCCGCTGACCCACACGCGCTCGGCATCGAACTCGATGTGGTCGTGGGCCGCGACGACGTCGTTCCAGTGCCGGCGGATCGCGTTCGCACCCACGAGCGGCTGCGCGAACGGGTCAGTGCGGTACTCAGCATCATCGGCGTAGAGCTCGAGCAGCGCGTCGGGATCGCGCTTCTCCCACGCATGCTTCAAGCGGGCGAACAAGTCCTGCCCGTCACCGGGCGTCAGCGTGTCGGGCACGAGACCATTCTACTCAGAGCCGCGAGCGGCAAGGGTCGGCGACCAGCCGTTCGGCGATGACATACGAGCGGCCGCCGCCCATGGCCAACACCACGTCACCGGGCTGTACGCGCCCGACGAGGTAGGCAGCGGTAGCTTCGGGGCCCCCCGGAGCCGCCACTTCGCGGCCAGTGAGGGCCGAGACACGCTCAGCCAGCGCCGCCGCGCTGGTGATGGTGGTGTCGGGGTCGCGGCCGGCCCAGATGTCAGCCACGACGGCCTCATCGGCCTCGGCCAGCGCCGCCGCCAGCTCATCGAGCATGGCCGCCGCGCGATGGTAGGTGAGCGGCTCGTGTGCCAGCCACAGTCGGCGGCCCGGGTAGCGGCTGCGCACGGCCTCGACGGTGGCCGAGATAGCGGTGGGGTGGTGGCCGTAGTCGTCGATGACCAGCACACCGCCGGGCTCGCCTTTGACGTCGAAGCGCCGGCCCACGCCCTCGAACGACGAGAGGCCATTCGCGATCTCGTGGCCACCCAGTCCGAGCAGCGAGCCGGCTGCTGCCACGCAGGCGGCATTGGCCGCGTTGTGGGCGCCGGCCAGTTGCAGGGGCGCCGCGATCTGGGCTGCCTCACCCGGGAGACCGCTGAGCCAGAGCAGCGAGCCGCTGAGGCGGTAGCTGACGTCAGTGGGCCAGCGTCCGTGGGCCCACCGTCGGCGGGCGCCACGCGCAGGACACGCTCGCCCCAGTCGGCGAGACGGCCGGCCAACTCGGCGCCGCCCGCGTCGCCGATGCCCACGATCACCCGCCGTTCCGACGCTCCGGGGGCACGCAGCCAGGAGTCGAACGCGTCCACGACCGCGGAGCGGTCGGCGAAGACGTCGGGGTGGTCCCACTCGGCGTTGAGCACGACCGCGATGGCGGGTCGGTAGGGGTCGAAGTTGCCGGCGTACTCATCCGCCTCCACGACGAAGGCCGCCCCCCTCCCCCAGCGGGCCGTCGCGGGCGTCCCCCCGGTCAGGGCCGCCGGCAGCAGCGCACCCACGAACGCGCCTGGGTCTCGCCCCGCAGCCACGAGCATGTGCACCAGCCAGCCGGCGGAGGTGGACTTGCCGTGCGTCCCGGCCACGGCCACGAGCCGGCCACCCTGGTTGACTGCGGCGTCGGCGACGGTCTGCTGCCAAGCCTCGACGGGCACACCCGCCGCGCGCGCCGCGACCAGTTCGGGGTGATCGGGCTGGACCGAGGTCAACGCCTTGGTCACGGCCAGCCGTGCCGGCCGGACCCCGTCGAGGTGGCTGGCATCGTGCTCGCCGGCGACTTCGATTCCGCGCTCCTCGAGCGCGGCGGTGTAGGGCGTGGGCGCGCCGGGATCGCAGCCGTCCGGCGCCCCACCGGCCGCGAAGGCGAGCAGCGCCGCGGCGGATGCGCCGGCGCCGGCCGCGCCGAGGACATGGATGCGCTCACCCGGCTCGATGGCTCGTGCTTCGCGGGCCGGGGCCAAGCCGCGCGCGACGTCAGCCGCGCCCCGGATCACCACCACTCCCTTCGACCAGCTCGAGCAGCAACTGCAGGGCCGCGACGGCACTCTGCTCCTTGTTCGAGGTACGGTCGCCAGCCCAGGTGTGGCGGCGCACCTCGTGGCCGGCTGGGCCCGCTGCAGCCACATAGGTCAGACCCACCGGCTTCGCGTCGGTGCCGCCGCCGGGACCGGCCACGCCCGTGACGGCCACTGCGTAGTCCGTGCCCAGCCGCGAGCGGGCACCTTCGGCCATGGCGACCGCGACCTGGGCCGAGACCGCGCCGTGACGCTCGAGGGCAGCGGCGGGTACACCCAGCAGCTCCAGCTTGAGCGCATCGCTGTAGCTGACGACGCCACCGAGGTAGTAGTCGCTGGAGCCGGGCAGGCCGGTGAGCGTGTGCCCGATGAGCCCGCCGGTGCACGACTCGGCCGTGGCCACCGTCAGGCCGTGCTCGAGCGCGATCGCCTGGAGCCTGCCCGCGAGGGCGAGGGCCTCCGCCTGACCCGGAACGCTCAGTCGATCGCCTTGGGCTGCTGGCCCTGCTTGATGCGCCATTCCACCGGCACCGCTGTCTTGCCTACCTTGCCGTACGGCTGGCCGTCGACCGTGACGTGGGCGGCCTTGGCGTTGCCCACGCGCAGGATCACGTCGGGGTCCACCTGCCAGGTCCGCTTCTGCCCCTTGTTCAGCAGCACCGTCTGGGCCACGATGTCGCCATTGGGCCTGGTGATCTTGACCCGGGTGTTGCCGTCGAGGGCCTCGACCTTGATGACCATCTTGTCGTTGAGCGAGCGAACGGGGATCTGCTTGACGTCCGGATAGCCACCGTCGATGGATGCTGCCACCGAAACCAGCCAGCGACCCTTGGCCAGCTGGAGCGTGTCTCGGAAGATGCCGTTCTTGACGGGCAGGACCCGCTTCCGTGGCGGGATCTTCTCGGCCTCGGTGTTGCCGCGCCACTGGAAGCTGACCGTCACCGATTCGGCGTCGGTGGTGCCGGCCACCTTGATCTTGCCATCCTTGGCCTGGAAGCCCTTCACGGGCTCGAGCAACGTGACCTGGGCCGAGGGGATGCCGGTGATGACGTCGTCGGCGACGCCTTCCGGCAGCGCCGGTGCGAAGTCGCCCTTGGGGATGCTGCCGTCGTCGACCGGCACGGTCACGATGACCTGCAGTGGCGCCGAGTCGCGTGCGGTCTCCGGGTCGGTGCCGATGACGGTGAAGTGATTCTCACCCTTGACCACGGGCACACTCACGGCCCACGAGCCGTTGACGTCGGCCGTGGTGGTGCGCACGATCTGGTCGGAGGCGCCGGTGTCGGCACCGGTGGCGGTGATGGCCGTGAGTGGGTCGCCGTTGCCGCTCAGGCGCACGAACTCGGCACCCGGCTGCAGCTGACGGATGGCCGGGCCGCTGAGGCTGATCTCGGGGTTCTGGGTGAAGCGCACGAGCTGGAGCCCGACGTAGCCCACGAAGGTGAAGACGATGGCCGCGAGCACGAGCGCCACGATGAGACCGCTGGTGAGCTTGAAGCCGCGGCTGGGCGCGGTGATGGGCTGCGGCGGCGGCTTGACGCTGGGCGTGTCGGCCGAGCGCGGCTGGTCGATCTCCTGGCGCCAGCGCGCGACCATCTCCTCCGCGTCGAGCCCGAGGTAGGTGGAGTAGTTGCGCAGGAAGCCTTTCGCGTAGACCGGCGCCGGCAGGTCCGCGAGGTCGCCGCTTTCGAGCGCCATGAGGTGACGCGCGCGGATCTTCGTCTCGCGCTCGGCACGAGACAGATCAACGCCCTTGCGCTCGCGGGCGGTCTGCAGGATCTCCCCGACATGTGGGGCACGCTGGGTCTCGTACGACCACGTATCCCCGCTTGTCGCTCGAGTCCCGACGCGTGCTTCTTGGCGCGCGGTCATCCGGCGATGGAGCCCTCACTCATTCACGGCAACGCCAGCGACCACGGCAGTCGCGACGTTGACCCAAGTCTACTCGCTCTCACGGCCTCGTGAACGGTGACTTTGATGAAGAAAGCGCGACCTCAGAGGGCGTCCGCGTCCTCCGGGCCCTTGAGCCAATTCTCCGGCCCGTAGACCGCCCGCGGCACGGCCGGGTTGCGCGGATCCTGCGGACCCACGATGCCGACCCGTTCGAGCTCGTCGATGATGCGGCTGGCGCGGTTGAAGCCGACCTTCAGCTTGGTCTGCATCATCGACGTGCTGGCCTTGCCGGTGAGCTGCACCAGCTCCGCGGCACGTGGCGTGAGTTCGTCTTCCGACAGCCTGGCCAGCCAGGCGAACTGGCCGTTCTCGCCATCGTCGCTGTCGCCCGAGCTCGCGAGCACATCAGGGTCGTAGGGCGGTTCGGGTTCCTGCTCGCGCCAGAAGTCGGCCACGGCCTTGACCTCGGCATCGGAGACGAAGACGCCCTGGAGTCGCACCGGGCGCGGCAGGTCGGCCGGCTGGTAGAGCATGTCGCCGCGGCCGATGAGATCCTCGGCGCCGGGCTGGTCCAACACCGTGCGGCTGTCGACGTTGGAGGCCATGGCGAAGGCGATGCGGCTGGGCACGTTGGCCTTGATCAGGCCGGTGACGACGTTGACGCTGGGCCGCTGCGTGGCGAGCACGAGGTGGATGCCCACCGCGCGTGCCTTCTGGGCCAGCTTGACGATGGGCTCCTCGACCTTGCGACCCTCCTGGATCATGAGGTCGGCCAGCTCGTCGATCATGAGCACGATGTAGGGCATGCGCTCGGTGTGGTCGAGATCAGGTCGCGCGTTGTAGGCAGCGATGTTGCGCGTGCTCGACTTGGCCAGCAGCTTGTAGCGCTCCTCCATCTCGCCCACCGCCCAGGCCAGCGCCGCCCGCGCCTCGTGGGCCTCCATGATCACATCGGTCAGGAGATGCGGGATGCGTCCGTACGGAGCCAGCTCGACGCGCTTGAGGTCGACCAGCACGAAGCGCACCTCGGTCGGCCGCGCGCGCATGAGGATGCTGGTCACGACGGCGTTGACACAGACCGACTTGCCCGAACCGGTGGCACCCGCGATGAGCAGGTGGGGCATGCGCCCGAGATCGACCGCGTAGGGCTTGCCCGAGACATCGCGTCCCAACGCGAAGGTGAGGGCGCTGGTGGCATCGGCCATGTCCGCGTCTTCGTAGACCGAGCGGAAGCCGACTATCTCCGAGGCGTGGTTGGGGATCTCGATGCCCACGACATCGCGCCCCGGGATCGGTGCCTCGATGCGGATGCTGCGCGCAGCCAGGGCCATGGCCAGGTCGTCGGCCAGGCCCTCGATGCGGCTGAGCTTGATGCGGGCGTCGGGCCGCACTTCGTACTGCGTCACGACCGGGCCGGTATTGGTGCCCACGACAGTCGCCGGGATGGAGAACGAGCGCAGCTTCTCCTCGATGATGCGCACGTTGCTCTCGTGGTCGTGGAGCTCGGCGTCGGCCGTCTCGGTGGCCGGGTCGAGCAGCGTCACCGCCGGCAGTCGCCACTCCTTCTGGTGCAGTCGCCGGCGGGCGACCTCGGCGGCGTCGGGGTAGGACTCGTCCTTCTGGTTCTGGCCGTAGGCCTCCAGGGCCGGCTTCTCCACGACCGCGCCTCCCGCCGCTGCCATCGGCGGCAGCACGTCGTCGCTGGTATCGCCAGCGAGCGGCTCAGCCATGACGGCGCCGGCAGGCACGGCTTTCGCAGCTGGCGCCGTCTCCCGCGTGGCCCGGCTGCCGGTCCAGACCGTGAGGCTCACGGGCGCGGGACTGGGCGTCGGCGCGGGCAGGACCGGCTCAGGCTCGTCGGCGAAGGCTCGGCGGCCGCGGGCGGGACGAGGCAGGGGCGGCGCGGCCTCACGTGCAGCAGCCTTGCGCGCACTGACTTCGCGCCGCTCTCGCAGTGCCTCCTGCATATTGGCCACGCCCGCGGTAGCGAGGGCCAGGGCCGCCCGCCCGCCATCGATGAACGGTGTGACGAAGGCGACGAGGGTGATGTTGAAGAGCAGCAGGATGCCCACGAGCACCACGCCCACGAGGATGACGAAGGCGCCCACGGGACTGACCAGGTCGGACAGCGTGGAGGCCAGGGCCTCTCCCAGCGCTCCCCCGCCCTGCTTGAGGTCGGCGGTGCCGTCGCCCTTGCCGCTGAAGAGGTGGATCAGACCCTGGCCCCCGATGAAGACGATGAGCCCGCCCACGGCCACGGTGATCCAGCTGTAGTCGACGCTGGGCGCCCGTTCCACGAGCACACCCGCGACGATGAGCAGGATACCCAGCAGCCAGGCGCCCTGGCCGAAGAGCGGCCGCAGGAAGCCGTCGACGTAGCCGTTGAGGATGCCGCCAGCGGGCAGGAAGAGGGCGATGAGCGTGACTGCGCCGAGCGCGATGAGCACCACGGCCGCGACCGAACGCAAGGTCGAGGGATCGACGCGGGGCGCCTGCTCCTTCTTCGATCGCGAGCGGCTCGAGCTGCGCGTGCTCCTCTTGCGCGTGGCCATACGAGACTAGACCTCCACGATCACCGGGAACACGAGCGGACGCCGCCGCGTCTGCTCGTAGAGGTAGGCCGAAAGGTTGTCCTTGACCTGCGCCTTGAGCAGCCCGGTATCGGCGAAGTGATCGCCCGGCCGCTGCAGGGCCGAAGCGATGCGGGCGGCCGAACCGGCGATGAGCTTCTCGTCGGTCGGCGAGACGAAGCCACGCGTAACCACCTCGGGCTGTCCCACGAGCCTGCCGTTCTGCTTGTCGATGGTGACGACCACGAGGAACATGCCGTCCTTGGCCAGGGCCCGGCGATCGCGCAGCACGACTTCGCCGACCTCGCCCACCGAGACGCCATCGACGTAGACGCGGCCGGCCTCGACCCTCTCGCCACGGCGAGCACTGCCGTCGGCGAGGAACTCGATGGGCTGGCCATTCTCGAGGATGAGGATGTTCTCGGCCTCGAGGCCGACCTCCTGGGCCAGCCGGCCATGCTGCACCAGCATGCGGAACTCGCCATGGATCGGGATGATGTAGGTGGGCTTGGTCAAGTTGAGCATGAGCTTCAGCTCTTCCTGGCTGGCGTGGCCCGAGACGTGCGCGCGCTTGATGGCGTGGTAGTAGACGTTGGCCCCGGCACGGAAGAGGTTGTCGACCGTGCGCGCCACGTACTCCTCGTTGCCGGGGATGGGGCTGGCACTGACGATGACGGTGTCGCCCGGCTTCAACTCCACGAAACGGTTCTCGCCGTTGGCCATGCGCGCGAGACCGGCCATGGGCTCACCCTGGGCGCCCGTGGTCACGATGGTCAGCTCGTGGTCGGGCACCGAGGAGATCTTGCCCTTGGGCACGAGCCCGGTGCTCGGCGGATGCAGGTAGCCGAGGTCCGCGGCGATGCGGCTGTTCTGCTCCATCGAGCGGCCCAGCACGGCGGCCTTGCGTCCGAAGGTCTCGCTGGCCTCGAAGACCTGTTGCACGCGCGCGATGTTGGAGGCGAAGGTGGCCACGATGACGCGGCCGTCCAGCCCTTCCATGATGTCGTGGAAGGCGTCACCGACCGTGCGTTCGGAGGGCGTGTAGCCCGGCACCTCTGCCCGCGTCGAGTCGGACATCAGGCAGAGGACGCCCTCCTCGCCGAAGCGGCCGATATCTCCGAAGTCGGCCGGCTTGCCGTCGACCGGGGTCTGGTCGAACTTGAAGTCGCCCGTGTGCACGATGTCGCCGAAGGGCGTGCGGATGCGCACGCCCATGGCATCGGGGATGGAGTGGCCGATGCGGAAGGCGGTGACGTCAAAGTTGCCCAGCTCGACGGTCTCACCGGGTTCGATCGCCCTGAGCGGGTTGTTGCGGAGCTTGTGCTCCTTGATCTTGTTGCTGATCAGGCCCCGAGCCAGGGTCGAAGCGTAGACGGGCACGCCGGGGAACTCCGGCAGCACGTAGGGCAGCGCACCGATGTGGTCCTCGTGCGCGTGGGTGATGACGAAGGCGGTCACCTGCTCGCGCAGCTCGCGCAGGTAGGCGATATCGGGGATGACGATGTCGATGCCGTACATCTCCGGCTCAGGGAAGGCCAGGCCGCAGTCGACGACGATGACCTCTCCGCCGAACTCGAACACGGTCATGTTCTTGCCGATCTCGCCGAGGCCGCCAAGCGGCACCACACGCAGGATTTCCGTGCTCGTCGCAGGAGCGCGCTTCACGGCCATCTAGAGCAACCCGTACTGTTCTTCGGAATTGGTCATGGGTACGTCCTCGGTAGGGGCGGCCGCATCTGGTGCGGTCACCGACTCAGGGTCAGCTGCTGTGGCCGCCGCCGTGGCAGCGGCACGTTCCGCGCGAGCGCGCATGAGCACTTCGGGCACGGCCGCCATGTCACGCTGCATGGTCTCCTTGAGCGAGCCCTGGCGCAGCGCAGCGGCGGGGTGGTAGAGCGCATAGCCGATGGCCGCGCGCGCACCGGTGGCGGGATCGATCGGCCGCTCGGTGCCGTGGACGCGGCTGATGCGATCGCCGGGCATGAAGGTCTGCAGGCTGAAGCGGCCGAGCGTCACCAACAACGCCGGGTCGAGCACCTCCAGCTGGTGCTTGAGGAAGGGCTGGCAAGCGGCGATCTCGTCGGGCTCAGGGTCGCGGTTGTTGGGCGGGCGACACTTGACCACGTTGGTGATGAAGACGTCCTCGCGCCGCCAGCCGATCATGCCCAACAGCTCCGCGAGGAGGTTGCCGGCGGCGCCCACGAAGGGACGCCCCTGGCGGTCTTCGTTCTGGCCGGGACCCTCGCCCACGAACACGACCTCGGTGTCGGCGCTGCCTTCGCCCGGCACGGCCCGTGTGCGGCCCTGGGCGAGGCGGCAGCGCGTGCAGGCGCTGACCTCGGCGGCGATGGCGTCGAGCGCGGCCTGGCGTTCCTCGGTCGTCACGCCGCTCCGGCTGCGCGCTCCGAGGCCTTCATCAGCCAGCCGTTGCGGACCACCACCTCGGCGATCTCGACGGCATTGGTGGCGGCACCCTTGCGCAGGTTGTCCGACACGACCCAGAAGGCCAGGCCCTTGCCCGGCGGCAAGGAGGCATCGGCGCGGATGCGGCCGACGAAGACCTCGTCCACGCCCGCGCCCTCGGTGGCCAGCGGGTAGACGTCGTTGGCGGGATCGTCGCGGATGATCACCCCCGGCACGGCCGCGAACAACTCGCGCGCCTCGTCGGGGGTCATCGAGCCCTCGAGCTCGACGTGCACAGCCTCCGAATGCGAGGTGATGACCGGCACGCGCACGGCCGTGCACGAGACCGGTAGCTCCGGCAGGTGCAGGATCTTGCGCGTCTCGGTGGTGACCTTCCACTCCTCCTTGGTGTAGCCGTTCTCGAGGAAGACATCGATGTGCGGCAACACGTTGAAGGCGATGGGGTGGGGATAGACCGAGGCCGTGAGCTCCTCGCCCGCGACATGTGCGCGGACCTGGTCCTCGAGCTCGGTCACAGCCTTGGCCCCGCTGCCGCTGACGGCCTGGTACGTGTCCACGATGACGCGCTTCATGCCGACCGTGTCTCGCAGGGCCTTGAACAGCGGCATCAGCTGCATGGTGGAGCAGTTGGGATTGGCGATGATGCCCTCGTGCTCCGCAGCGTCCTCATCGTTGACGCCTGCGACCACCAGCGGCACACCCGGCTCCATGCGCCACTGGCTGGAGTTGTCCACGACGACCGCGCCGCGCGCGGCCGCTTCGGGCGCAAGGACCTTGGAGGTGCCGCCGCCGGCGCTGAAGATGGCGATGTCGACACCCTCGAAGGCCTCCGCGGCGGCGACCTGTACAGGCCACTCGCGGCCGGCGAACTCGAGGGTGCGACCATCGGCGCGGGAGGCCAGCGGGCGCAGCTCGCCCACGGGGAAGTCGCGCTCGGCGAGGATGGCGATCATGGTTCGTCCAACCAGCCCGGTGGCGCCGACGACCGCGACCGTCAGGGGCTGGTGGGGGGACTCGATGGGCATGGTGTTATTCCTGTGGATCTTCCATCGAGGGCACGTGACGATGATAGCGCGTCTGGAACGCCCGCTCGACGCCCCTTACGCTACCGTGGAATGGTGAATTGCGAACGCGCGGCGTTCTCCCGCCGCCGGCCTGCCTGCCTCGCCACTCCCGGCTCGTGAGCGCTGCTGGGCGCCACGCTCCGGTGCGCGTGGCCATCCTCATCAACAACACCTACGTGGCCGACGCCCGCGCCTGGAAGACGGCAGTCTCGCTGGGGTCAGCCGGCTACCACGTCACGGTCATCGCGCGCTGGGGGGCGGGCCTGGCCACCACCGAGCAGCTCGACCACCACACCGTCACTCGCATCCGCCAGCCGGAGGTGCTGCGCTGGTTGCCCACCCCCAGCCTGCCCGAGACCGGCGACGACCCGCGCGGGCGCACCGGTGGTGTGCGGCGACGGCTGCGCGATAGCATCGGCCGCGGTGCTCAGGCGCTCCGCTACCTGCGCATGTCCCGCGCCTGGACCAAGGTCATCGCCCGACAGGTCGAGGGTTTCGACGTGTGGCAGGCCGAGAGCGTCATCACGCTCAGCCAAGCGGTGGCACTGCGAAAGCACTTCGGCGGAATCGTCATCTACGACGCCAACGACATCGACAGCGAGGCTGGCCGCATGGCCCGCCTGCCCGGTCCCTGGAAGCAGTTGCTGCGACGCCACGAGCGCCGCCTGGCCCGTGCGGCCGACGCGGTCGTGACCGTCTCGGACCCGTACGCACAGATCCTCGAGCGGGTCCTGGGCCGGCCGGTGGACGCGGTCGTGCGCAACGCCGCGATGGTGGACGACCTCGAGGCCGAGCCGCGACCGGAGGAGGTCCAGCGCAGCGACCGCTTCGGACGTCAGTTCAAGCTGCCGCCCGACGCAGCGCATCGTGCTCTACGTCGGCCAGGTCATGCGCGGGCGCGGCCTGCGCCAGCTCTTCGAGGCCATCTCGCTGGTGGAAGATGCGCATCTGGTCGTGGCCGGCTTCGGCCCCGACTACGAGCGCTACCAGACCATCGCCTCGGCCCTGCCCCACGCCGGCCGTATCCACTTCGCCGGGTCGGTGCCACCCGCGGAGATCCCCGACTGGACGCGCGGTGCCGACGTCGCGGCCATGCCCGTCCAGCCGGACACCCTGAACCATCGCTTCAACACGCCGACCAAGCTGTACGACGCGATGGGCGTGGGCGTGCCCGTGGTCGCGAGCAGGCTGCCCGGCATCAGTCCCATCGTCACCGAGACCGGCTGCGGCGTGCTCTGCGACCCGACCGACCCGGCCGACGTGGCGCGCGCCATCCGTGACATCATCGACGCGCCCGCCGAGGAGCGCCTCGCGCTTCGCCTGCGCTGCCTCGCGGCCGCCCGCTCCAAGTACGCCTGGCAGCATCAGGCCCGCGCGCTGTTGCGGGTCTACGACGATCAGGGGGTGTAAGCGCTTCGTGAAGGTCCTGTTCCTGCCGGACTACTCCGCCGCCAACGCCTATCAGCGCGCGCTGAGCAAGGGCCTCGGCGAGATGGGCGTGGAGGTCAGCGCCGATCCCACCGGCGCACGCCGGGTGCTGCCTATCATGGAGGCGTTGCGACGTCACGGGCGGCCGGACGTCATCCATGTCCACTGGACCGAGCCCTACATCGCGGGCGGCAGCAGCCGGGTCAGCCGGCTCAAGGCCCGCCGCACGCTGCTGGAGCTAGGCCTGGCCAAGCGCGCCGGCGTCGGCCTGGTCTGGACGGCGCACGACCTCTTCCGCCACGATCGCCGCGAGGACCCCAACGAGCTGGCCTTCATGCGCTCGCTCTTCGCGCTCTGCGACGCGGTCGTGGTGCACTGCTCCGCGGCCGCTGACGCGCTGCTCCAAACCCTCGGCGTGGGCGAGGCCGGACGCGGCAAGATCGCGGTCATCCCCCACGGTCACTACCAGGGCGCATACCCCGACACGGTCACGCGAGCAGAGGCACGCGCGCGTCTGGGCCTGCCGCAGGAGGCCGTGGTCATCTCGTTCGTGGGCTGGGTCCGCTCGTACAAGGGCGTGTGGGAGCTGTACGAGGCCTTTGGCAAGCTCGATGCGCCCAACGCCCGACTGGTCATCGCCGGACAGGCAGTGGACGGCGCGTATGCCGCGCGTCTGACGGCCGCAGCCAAGGGTGACGAGCGTATCCACCTCTCCATCGGCTTCGTGCCGGACGAAGACCTGCAGCTCTATCTGCGCGCAGCCGATGTCGTCGCCGCGCCCTTCCTCGAGATCTTCACCTCCGGCTCGGTGCTGCTGGCGATGTCGTTCGGCCGGGCCGTCATCGCACCGCGCCGCGGCTGTGTCACCGACGTCCTCGACGAGACCGGCGGGATCCTCTACGACGCAGACGACCCGCAGGGCCTCGAGGGCGCACTGCGGGTCGCGATGACGGCGGATACCGAGGCCATGGGGCGGCACAATGCCGCCGACCTCTCGCGCTTCGATTGGAGCCGGGTGGCCCAGGCCACCCGGGATGTCTACGAGGCCGCGCTCACCGAGCCCGACCCCGCAGACTGAGCGGCGGAGGCGCTAGGCCCCCTCCCCCTCGTTCTTGGCCAGGTGCCGCTGCATGGCGGCCTTGCGGCTGAGGTTGACGCGACCCTGGCGGTCGATCTCGATGACCACCACCATGATCTCGTCGCCGACCTGGACGACGTCCTCGACGGTGGGCACGTGGTAGTCGGCCAACTCGCCGATGCGCACGAGGCCTTCCTTGCCCGGCAGGATCTCGACGAAGGCGCCGAAGCCCATGATGCGGGTGACCTTGCCCAGGTAGAGTGCGCCGACCTCGACCTCACGGGTGAGCGACTCGATCCACTGGATGGCCTTGCGCGAGTTCTCCGAGCTGACAGCCGCGATCTCGACGCTGCCGTCGTCCTCGACGTTGATCTCGGTGCCGGTCTCCTCCTGGATCTTGCGGATGGTGGCGCCGCCCTTGCCGATGATGTCGCGGATCTTCTCGGGGTTGATCTTGATGGTCGTGATGCGCGGCGCGAAGTCGCTGACCTCGCCACGCGCCGTCGGCAGGACCTCGGTCATCTTGCTCAGGATGGTCATGCGTGCCGTGTAGGCCTTGGCCAGGCCCTGGCGGATGATGTCCTCGCTGATGCCCTGGACCTTGATGTCCATCTGCAACGCGGTCACGCCCTCCTCGGTGCCGGTGACCTTGAAGTCCATGTCACCGAAGAAGTCCTCCTTGCCCAGGATGTCGGTGAGGACCACGAAGTCGTCGCCATCGGTGATGAGGCCCATGGCCGCACCGGCCACGGGGGCCTTGATGGGCACACCCGCGTCCATCAGCGCCAGCGTCGAGCCGCACGTCGAAGCCATCGAGGTGGAGCCGTTGGATGTCACGCACTCGGATACGAGACGGATGACGTAGGGGAACTCCTCCTGCTCCGGCAGGACCGGCACGAGCGCGCGCTCGGCGAGTGCACCGTGGCCGATCTCACGCCGGCCGGGGCCGCGCATGAACTTGTTCTCGCCGGTGCTGTACGGCGGCATGTTGTAGTGATGCAGGTAGCGCTTGGACTCATCCGG
This sequence comes from uncultured Chloroflexia bacterium, assembly GCA_963716815.1. Classification (GTDB taxonomy): domain Bacteria; phylum Chloroflexota; class Limnocylindria; order Limnocylindrales; family CSP1-4; genus JAFMJV01. The sequence continues at coordinate 77,453 of CAVQUM010000001.1, read as the reverse complement.
GCTGATGGTGTCGATGCGCTGTACGTCACTCGAGGGGCCGAGGGTGGCCACCGTGAGCGCCTGTGTCTCGCCCCGTGTGAACAGGCCGCTGCCATGTGCGCGCGGCAGCAGGCCGACCTCGACCGTGATGGGCCGGATGGTGTCGACGTCGCGACCGTCGATGCGGATGCCCTCGGCGAGGGTCACCTCGCGCACGGTCTTCTTGTGCAGCAGCGTGGTCAGCGACTTGGACAGGCCCGAGGCCACGAGCGCGGCCTCGAAAGCGGCGTCCGCGACATCGTTGTTCTCGCCGCCCGCGCGCATGCGGATGGAGTCAGCCACGGCCGACTTGAAGGCGTTGACACGGGCGGGGATGTCCTCGGCCATGCGCCCCACCAGGGCGGCGGTGGCTTCGGCATCGGCCAGCGCCCGGTGCGTAGGCTCGACGGTGATCTCGAAGAAGTCCACCAGATCCGCCAGCTTGTGTGCATCGAGGTCCGGGTAGCCGGCCCGCGCGAGCACGAGCGTGTCGAGGTAGTCGCCCGGTCGGATGCGCGTGCCATCGGCCAGCGCCGCCTCGATGAAGCCGATGTCGAAGCCGACGTTGTGGCCGATGAGGACGTCATCGGCGGCCCAGTCGAGGAACGAGCGGGCAGCCTCGGCCGGGGCGGGTGCGCCCTCGACGTCGGCGTTGGTGATGCCGTGGATCTGCGCCCCCACGATGCCGCGGGTCGGCTTCACCAGCGTCTCGAAGCGATCGACGACCTCGCCACCCTGCAGCCGGACGGCACCGATCTCGACGAGCTCGCCGGTGCGGGGATCCTTGCTCGTGGTCTCGGTGTCGAAGACGACGCAAGACTCGCCCGCGCTGACCGCATCGACGAAATCGATGACGGAGTCGACGGCCGGCTCGATGTAGGGGATCTGCTTGGCCTTGCCCACCATCTCCTGCAGTTGCTCCTGCAGTTCGATGACCGGCTTGAGCGACGCGTGGCCGAACATGATGGCGTCGGCCATCACATCCTCGGGCAGGATATCGGCGCCGGCCTCGACCATCATGATGGCGTCACGGGTACCGCTGACGATGAGGTCGAGCTCGGACTCCTCCATCTGGCTGGCCAGCGGATTGACCACGAACTCGCCGTCGATGCGACCGATGCGCACCGCAGCGATGGGCCCCAGGAAGGGGATCTCGCTGATGGTCAGCGCGGCAGAAGCTGCGATGGTGCCGATGACGTCAGGGTTGTTCTCCTGGTCGGTCGAGAGCACCGTGAGCACGCACTGCACGTCGTCCTTGTAGCCCTTGGGGAAGAGCGGGCGGATGGGACGGTCGGTGAGGCGGGCGGCGAGGATGGCGGCCTCGGAGGGACGCGCCTCGCGCTTGATGAAGCCGCCGGGGATCTTGCCCGCGGCGTACATCCGCTCCTCGAAGTCGATCGTGAGCGGGAAGAAGTCGAGCCCGGGTCGGGGCTCGGCGCGGTTGGCCGTGCCAAGCAGCACGGTATCGCCGTACTGCACGGTCACGGAGCCACCGGCCAGGCGGGCAAGCTTGCCCGTCTCGATGGTGAGCGTGCGACCGCCGAATTCGGTCGTGAGCGTGGTTACCGTCATTTGTCCTCCAACGGGACGACCGACGGACCGGGGCGCGTTGGGGTGGGCTACGCAGACCTCTCCTGAGGTCTTCCGGCGTATGCGAGTTGGTAGCGCGTGCGGGCGGCGCCCGCCAGGGCCGTGTCGCCTAGCGGCGCAGGCCGAGCCGTTCGATGACGGACTGATACCGAGCAGCGTCCTTGCGCATCAGGTACGCAAGCAGGCGGCGTCGCGTGCCAACGAGCTTGAGCAAGCCGCGGCGCGAGTGGTGATCCTTGGGGTAGCGTCGGAGATGCTCGGTCAGACCCGCGATCCGCTCCGTGAGCAGCGCGATCTGGACTTCGGGCGATCCGGTGTCACCTTCCTTGGTGGCGTAATCGGCAACGACGCTTGCCTTCGTTTCCCGCGTGAGCGGCAACTGGTCCTCCAGCCTATCCATATACCTATCTGTTAACGCCCGGCAGCATAGCACACAGTCTCAGGATAGGCCCTGCTACGGCCACGCGAGAAGCCGGCGCAACGCCGCATGGTCAGTGAAGAGCGCGGGCGTTCGTCGGTTATCTGCCACCCATTGTGCCCCATTCGGCGCACGCGCGCACGCTGCGGCGCAGCTCGGCCACGACGTCGGGCTACTTGCGTCTGAAGACAAGGCCGCGAGCGATGCGGCAACGCTCGCGGACACCTCCGGAGTCCACCTTGACCCTGGCGATCATCTCGCCGATCATGCGACCCGCGCCGCGGACACGTGCGTTGAACTTCAGCACCGTCCGGCCGCCCGGGGCAGCGGCGGTGACCTCGCCCTCATAGCGGTTCAGATCCGGGTTCCAGACCATTCGCACGGGCGCACCCTGGCCCTCGAAGAGGCTGCGGCCGATGAGCACGCGCCCTTCGTCCCGCACGGTGATCCGGCCGGTCTCGGACGTCTCCGCGAGGTCGATGTTGCCAGCCTTGTCGCAGGTCACGAGGCCGCGCTGGTTGGTGACCTCCCACCTACCGGCCTTGGGTACCGGATCGGGGATGAGCTGGATCTCGCGGTAGCCACCGTCGCCGTCAGGCTCACCCAGGTCCTCGATCTCAGGCCCTGCCGGCCCCCCTGCGCCATCGGGTGCAGGGCCAGCGGGTTCGACCGGGGCCGGCGGATCGATCGGACTGTCGGGGTCGCTCGGGTCGATGGGGCTCTCCGGGTCGCTGGGGTCGATGGGGCTCTCCGGGTCCGACGGGTCGACCGGCGCGTCGGGGTCCGTGGAATCGGCGTCGGCGTCGGGATCGCTTGGATCGATGCCGGGAGCGAGGTCGCTGATGTCTCCCTGCTCGGATCCGACCGCGCGGGCGAGGTCTTCGATGGCGTCGGCGATGATGTCGCCCATGCGGCGCGGTTCGCCGTCGCCGTCCGACTGGGCCACGGCCGGTACCGTGGCCAGAGCGAGCGCGAGTGCCAGTGGCAGAGCAAGGTAGCGGGAACGGGTCGTCACGGTGGGGGGCCTCCGTGCCTGATGATCATTCGTCGCTCGGCATGAGCGGTGGCGCCGAAACGTAGCGGAATCGGCGTTCGATGGCAAGCGGTGTCGGCCGCGCTTGACTGGCACCGCTCCTGGTCCGACGCGATACGCTGCACGCAACAGGAGGACAGCCATGAGCGCAAGCGGTGCACGACCGGTCCGGGCCCCCCGCGGTTCCGAGCTGAGCTGCAAGGGCTGGCAGCAGGAAGCCGTGCTGCGGATGCTCATGAACAACCTCGACCCCGAAGTCGCCGAACGCCCCGACGACCTCGTGGTCTACGGCGGCACCGGGCGCGCGGCACGTTCCTGGGCGGCCTTCGACGCGATCGTGCGCGAACTCCGCGCGCTCGAGGACGACGAGACGCTGCTGGTGGCCTCGGGCAAGCCGGTGGCCGTGTTCCGGACCCACGAGTGGGCCCCTCGCGTGCTCATCGCCAACAGCAACCTGGTGGGCCGCTGGGCCACCTGGGAGCACTTCCGCGAGCTCGAACGAGCAGGCCTGATGATGTACGGCCAGATGACGGCGGGCTCGTGGATCTACATCGGCAGCCAGGGCATCCTGCAGGGCACCTACGAGACGTTCGCCGAGCTGGCACGGCAACACTTCGGCGGCACCTTGCGTGGCCGGGTGGTGCTTACCGCCGGCCTCGGTGGCATGGGCGGAGCCCAGCCGCTGGCGGTGACCATGAACGAGGGCGTGGCGCTCTGTATCGAGGTCGACCCCGAGCGGATCCAGCGACGCATCGAGACCCGCTACCTCGATCGCTCGACCGAAGATCTCGATGAGGCGCTGCGCTGGGTACGCGAGGCCGCCGCGACCGGCACTCCCCGTTCGATCGGCCTCGTCGGCAACGCCGCCGAGGTGGAGCCCGAGCTGGTCCGACGCGGGGAGCACTTCGACGCGGTGACCGACCAGACCTCCGCGCACGATGCGCTCAACGGCTACGTGCCTGCGGGCCTGCGACTCGAGGATGCCGCCGAGCTTCGCACGTCGGACCCCGATGGCTACACCCGCCGCGCGCTGGCCTCGATGGCCGCCCACGTGCGCGCGATGCTCGATCTGCAATCGACCGGCGCGATCACGTTCGACTACGGCAACAACATCCGGGCAGGAGCGCAGGCCGGCGGTGTGGGGGATGCCTTCGACTTCCCCGGTTTCGTACCGGCCTTCATCCGGCCGCTCTTCTGCGAGGGCAAGGGTCCCTTCCGCTGGGTGGCGCTCTCGGGCGACCCGGCCGACATCGCGGCCACCGACGAGGTCGTCCTCGAGCTGTTCCCGCAGGACGAGGCCCTGGCACGCTGGATCGGAGCGGCGCAGGACCGGGTCGCCTTCCAGGGTCTGCCGTCGCGCATCTGCTGGCTGGGCTACGGCGAGCGACAGCGGGCGGGGCTGGCCTTCAACGAGCTCGTGCGTTCGGGCGCCGTCTCGGCACCCATCGTCATCGGTCGCGACCACCTCGATGCGGGCTCGGTGGCCTCGCCCCACCGTGAGACCGAGGCCATGCGTGACGGCTCCGACGCGGTCGCCGACTGGCCCATGCTCAACGCCATGGTCAACACCGCCGCGGGCGCCAGCTGGGTCAGCATCCATCACGGCGGGGGCGTGGGTATCGGCTACAGCCAGCACGCCGGCATGGTCGTGGTCGCCGACGGCACGGACCTCGCCGCCCACAAGCTCGAGCGTGTGCTCACGACCGACCCCGGCATGGGCGTCGTGCGCCACGTCGACGCCGGCTACGAGCGAGCGATCGGAGTGGCCCGCGAGCGTGGTCTGCGCGTGCCCATGCTCGACGAGTGATGACCCCCTCCCCCGTCCTTCTCAACGGCGCCGAGCTCACCGTCCCCGACGTGGAGGCGGTGGCCCGCGGTGAGCGCTCCGCGGTCCTGGCCGACGACGCTCGTGGGCGAGTGGCCGCGGCACGGGCGGTCATCGAGCGCCTGGTCGCGTCGGGCGAGGTCGTCTATGGCGTGACCACGGGCTTCGGGTCGCTGGCCTCCACCTACGTGCCGCCGGAGCGCGCCCGCGAACTGCAGGAACGGCTGCTACTCAGCCACGCCGCCGGCGTCGGTCAGCCCCTGCCGACCGAGGTCGTACGCGCCATGCTGCTGCTACGCGCGAACACGCTCGCGCTCGGCCATTCGGGCTGCCGGCCCGAGCTCATCGAGCGCCTGCTCGAGTTGCTGCGTCTGCGCATCCACCCGCTCGTGCCCGCGCAGGGCAGCGTCGGGGCCTCGGGCGATCTCGCGCCGCTGGCCCACCTCGCGCTGCCGGTCATCGGCCACGGTGAGGTGGAAGTGGAAGGCCGGGTCATGCCCGCCGCGCAGGCACTCGTGACCGCGGGGCTGGAGCCGCTGGTGCTGGAGCCCAAGGAAGGCCTGGCCCTGCTCAACGGCACGCAGATGATGAGTGCCATCGGAGCACTGGTACTGGCCGCGGCAGACCGCCTGGCCCGCACCGCCAGCGTCGCTGCGGCCATCTCCGTCGAAGCCTTGCGCGGCACCGACGTGGCCTTCAGCGCGGCGCTGCAATCGACGCGCCCGCATCCGGGACAGGTGCAGACCGCGGCCGAGCTGCGCTGGCTGCTGCGTGACTCGACCATCCAGACCGCGCACCACGGTGACGACCACCGCGTGCAGGACCCCTACTCGCTGCGCTGCGTGCCCCAGGTGCACGGGGCAGCACGCGACGCCCTCGACCAACTACGTCGCGTGCTCGACATCGAGCTCAACTCGGCCACCGACAACCCCCTCGTATTCCCCGAGGGTGGCGAGGTGCCGGAGGATGCCCTCGCCACCGGCCGCGGCCTGGTCATCAGCGGCGGCAACTTCCACGGCGAACCGGTCGCGCTCGCGCTCGACTACGCCAAGCTGGCCCTCGCCGAGCTGGGCGCCATCAGCGAGCGACGGGTGGCGCTGCTGCTCGACCCGCGCCTCAACGACGGGCTGCCGGCCTTCCTCGGTGCGTCCTCGGGGCTCGATTCGGGGCTCATGATCGTGCAGTACACGGCTGCCGCGCTGGCCTCCGAATCCAAGGTGCTGACTCACCCGGCTGCGGCCGATTCCATACCCACGTCGGCCAACCAGGAGGACCATGTCTCGATGGGCTCGATCGCTGCCCGCAATGCCATGACGGTGCTCGAGCACAGCGAGCGCATCGTGGCCATCGAGCTCATCTGCGCCGCGCAGGGCCTCGACCTGCGCCTTGACCTACAACCGCACACCGCGCCCGGGACCGGCGTGGCAGAGGCGCACGCGCGCATACGAGCGGTCATCGACCGGCTCGAGCGCGACCGCGAGCCCGGTCCCGACCTGGAGGCGGCCTTCCGGCTCGTCCATGACGGAGACCTGGTCGACCTCGCAGCAGCGCCGCGCGCAGCGGGCACGTCGTGGCTGGGGCCCGATCCGCGATGAACCGCCGGGCCATCGTCGGGCACGGCCGCCTGCTGACGATGCGTGGTGCCCGCACCGGCGAGAACGGGCTGATCGAGGGGCCGTGGGTGGTGCTCATCGAGGGCGATACCATCGTCGAGGTGCGGCCGGGCCGGCTGCCGCCCGACGACCCGGACCTGGTGGAGGACGTGGGCCCGGCCCTGGTCACGCCCGGGCATGGTCGATCCGCACACGCACCTCATCTACGCCGGCGACCGCTCGGACGAGGCCGCAGCGCGCGCGCGCGGCGAGCCCTACACCGGCGGCGGCATCCTGCGCACGGTGGCGGCCACGACGGCGGCCGACGACGGAGGAGCTCGTGCGCGAGACACGCCTGCGACTGCTCGCCGCGCGCGCCCGGGGCACGACCACGATCGAGGTCAAGTCCGGCTACGGCCTCGAAGCCGCCGCAGAGCTGCGCCTGCTCCGCTGCATCGCGGACGCGACCGAGGGTCTGGCCCTGCGCGTGCGCCGGACGTACCTGGGTGCGCATGCGGTGCCGGCCGGCTCCACCGCTGCGGAGCAGGCCCTGGCCGTCATCGAGGCCCTGCCGCTCGTGGCCGACACGGCCGACTACATCGACGTGTTCTGTGAGCCGGGGCTGTTCGACCTCGAGCTGACCCGGGCCATCGCGGTCGCTGGAGCGGGCTACGGTCTGCCCCTCAAGCTGCACGCCGACCAGCTGGAGCGTTCGGGCGCGGCGCTGCTCGGCGCAGCGTTGGGGGCGCTCTCGGTAGACCATCTCGAGCGCATCAGCGAGGCCGATGCGTTTGCCCTGGCGCAAGACGGACACGGTGGCCACGATCCTGCCCGGGCCGGCCCTGATGCTGCGCGCCGGCACGCCTCCGGTGCGGGCACTGCTCGATGCGGGTGCGACGGTGGCTCTGGGGTCGGACGCCAACGCCGGCACCTTCGGGGAGCCGTCGATGCCCCTGGCGGTGGGGCTGGCGGTGGCTCTCGGCTTCACCGTCGATGAAGCGGTGTGGGCGGCCACGGCCGGCGGCGCCGAGGCGCTGGGCCTGGGCTCGCGGGTCGGCCGCCTGGTGCCCGGGGCGAGCGCCGACGTCGTGGCGTGGGACATCGAACATGAAGGCGCGTTCGCGCACCGCCTGGGCGCGGTACGGCCGTTGTGGACCTGGTTCGAAGGAGGGACCGATGACTGACACGTTCATGCACGTCGGAGCGCCGACGCCCGAGGTCGAGGCGGTGATCCTTGGTGCCGCCATGGCCACGGTCTACCCCGAACGCCACCCGCACGCGACCACCGCTCCTGTGGCCATCCGCGAAGCCTCGCATCGGCTGGCTCGTTTCGTGGGCAACTACGACTTCGACATCGACGCACCCTTCGCTACCTGGCTGCGGCGCGTGGCCGACGCCGGTGACGTCAACACCGTCCGCGCCGACGCCGAGGGCAACCGCCGGCGCATCACCGGTGCTGTCGCCCGCGTGGTCGCGCAGGGCGCCATGCCAGTGCTGCTTGGCGGCGACGACTCGGTGGCGGAACCGTTCGTGGCCGGCTGGCGCGATCACGGCCCCGTGACCGTGGTGCAGATCGACGCCCATCTCGACTACCGCGATGAGGTCGCCGGGGAATCACACGGCTACAGCAGCCCCATGCGCCGCGCCAGCGAGATGAGCTGGGTGCGGCGCATCATCCATGTCGGCCAGCGCGGCGTCGGCTCGGCCCGGCCGAGCGACGTGCAGGACTCGCTGCAAGCGGGCAACACCATCGTGCGCGCGGGCGAACTGACGCGTGACGGTGTCGAGGCAGTCGCCGGCCGGCTCGTGGCCGGCGAGCGCTTCGTGGTCGTCTACGACGTCGACGGCACCGACCCGGCCGACATCCCCGCAGTGCGGGCCCCGGTGCCGGGCGGGCCGGGTGCCGACGTCATCGCTGAGCTCATCGAGGCACTGGCTGCACGTGGCACGCTCGAAGGCCTCGTGGTCACCGAGTTCGAGCCCGAGCTCGACCCGCACGGTGCTTCGGCGCTGTTGCTCGCACGCCTGCTGACACGAGCGCTGCAGGCGCGGCTCGGGTAGGAGGCGACCCGCCGGCTGTCTGCCCGCATAGCGCGAACTCCAGGCACGCTTTGGCGGGCGCTGCGTGCCGTCAGCCGCTGGGTCGGCCTCAGCAGGTTTCGCAGCCGTCGAGGATGGCGCGTGAGCGCTCCACATCACGACCCATCTGGGTGATGAGCTCGTCGACCGAGTCGTAGCGCCGCTGGCCCCGGATCCAGGTGCAGAACTGGATCCGCATGCGCTGGCCGTAGAGATCTTCGTCGCGATCGAGCAGGTGCACCTCCATCAGGCGCACGCGGCCGCCGAAGGTGGGCTGGGTGCCCAGCGAGATGACCGCGTCGGCACGTTCTCGCGGCTCCAGCACGGCCTCGCCACCCCACGACGCTCGGGCGGCGTAGATGCCGTCGGGCGGCAGGGCCACGGGCTGGCCGAAGTCGAGGTTAGCGGTGGGAAAGCCAAGCTCGCGCCCGCGCTGCTCACCGTACACGACCGAGCCCACCAGCGCGAACGGGCGACCAAGCAGGTCTGCCGCCGTCTTGAGCTGGCCCTCCGCCACGAGCGCACGCGTGCGTGCACTCGAGACGCGGGCACCGCCGCTGTCGAGCGTGGGAGCCTCGACCAGCTCCCAGCCCTGGGCCGCCCCCATCTCACGCAGGACCGGCAGCGTGCCGCCGCGATCGCGACCGAAGGCAGAGACCTCGGTCATGACCAGCGCGGCGAGATTGGCACCGCCACCGAGGCGAGCCACGAAGTCCTCCGCGGTCGTCCGACGGAAGGCCTCGTCGAAGGTCTGCAGCACGACGGTTCCGCCGATGAGGCGACCGATACGTTCGATGCGTTCGCGCCGGTCCATGAGCATGTCCGGCGCCCGGCCGGTGACGACCGCATCGGGATGTGGGTCGAAGGTCACCACCACGGGCATGGCACCAAGACGACGAGCGGTCTCCTCCAGGACACGGAAGACCTGCTGATGGCCGCGGTGCACGCCGTCGAAGACGCCGACCGTGACGGCCAGGCGAGTGTCCTTGGGCAATCGATCGATGCCGCGCAGGTAGTCGCTCATGCGCTGGCGAGGTCCTCCGGGGTGATGAAGACCTTCTCGGGGTAGAGCCGTCCCTGCTTGGTGTGGGCCATGGCCACGAGCGTGCCGCGTTCATCGAGCACGCGCACGTCCTGCGCGCCAGCCAGCACCGCGGCCGGATCGAGCGGACCGCTGACGCTGCCGCGGACCCGGATGATCTGACCGCGCGCGATGGCTTCGCGGTCGCTGTCGGGAATGCTCACCATGGGCAGGTGGTCAAGGCCGGCGTCCGGGGCCAGCAGCATCGACCCGGCGTCGCCAGCGGCGAGCCGTTCACGCACGCGCTCGAGCGGATGTGCCTCCTCGAGGGTGAAGGGGCCGCTGGCCGTGCGTGTGAGTGCACCCAGATATGCGCCACACCCAAGCTGCCGTCCGAGGTCCCGCGCAAGCGAGCGGATGTACGTGCCGGCGCTGCAGCGGACGTCGAGCTCGGCCGTGGGGCGCTCAGGATCGGATGTATCCCACTCCAAGAGGTCGAGACCGTGGATGACCACGGTGCGCGGCGCGATTTCCGGCTTCTCCCCGCCCCGAGCCAGCTCGTACGCGCGTTTGCCCCCCACGTGCACCGCCGAATGGTCTGGTGGGACCTGCTCGATCTCGCCTCGAAAGGCACCCAGCGCGGCCTCGGCCGTGGCGCGGTCGGGCGCCGCCGCCTCGCCCGGGGTCATCTCACCGTCGATATCGTCGGTCGTGGAGCTGGCACCGAAGACGACCGATGCCCGGTAGGCCTTCGCGTCAGCGCCGTGGTAGTCGACCATGCGCGTGGCCCGGCCCATGAACACCGGCAGCACGCCCATGGCGAAGGGGTCGAGCGTCCCGCCATGGCCGACCCGGCGCACACCGGTGAGCCGGCGCACGGTGTCGATGATGTCATGCGAGGTCGGGCCCGCCGGCTTGGCCACGACGAGGATGCCGTCGATGCGCGGACCTTCGTTGCGGGGTCGTCGTGCCATCAGCGCGCGGGCATCTCGTCGATGAGCCGCTGCGCTGCGCCGAGCACCGCCGAACGGGCCTCATCGAGGCTCCCGTCGAAGCTGGCACCGGCAGCGCGCGCGTGGCCCCCGCCGCCGTAGGTGCCGGCGAGGCGCGTTGCGTCGACACCTTCGTCGCGTGTGCGGATGGACAGGCGCACGCCATCGCCGAGATCCTTGAAGAGGACGACCACCTCAGCGCCAGCCGACTGGGACAGCAGGTCGATGAGGCCTTCCGACTGCTCGATGCTGGCACCCGCAGCGTGGAAGTCCTCCAGCGTCGCCACCGACCACACGAGACGGCCATCTGCCGACGACTCCAGTCGAGCCAGCACGCGCCCGAACAGCTTCAGTTGCCCCGCCGGCTTGGTGCGATAGATGAGACGTGCGATGGTCGGCAGCTCGGCCCCGGCGGCGACCAGCTCGCTGGCCGCGCGCAGCGTGCGGGGGGTGGTGTTGGTGTGGGCGAAGTTGGCCGTATCGAAGACGATCCCGGCGGTCAGCAGCTGGGCGATGGCACCGCCGGCCGCGTCGTAGTCGACGCCCAGGTGCGGCAGCAGCAGGGTCACCTGCTCACACGTGGCCGCGGCCTCGGCATCGACCCAGTGCGCGTCGCCTGCGCCCGAGTTGGACACGTGATGGTCGATGTTGACGATGGGCACGCGCCCGAACAGCTCCGCGTTGTCGCGCACGACCGAGCCGGTACGTTCGAGGTCACCGTCGCAGACGACGATGAGATCGGGCTCGAACGAAGGGGCAAGCGCCAGTCGGGCACGCTCGACGGCGGGCAGGAATCCGTACATCCGCGGCACCGGATCGGCGAAGACCGTCTCGACATGAGCGCCGAGCGACTCGAGCGCGAGCGCGATGCCGAGCGCTGAGCCGACCGCGTCGGCATCGGGGTTCTCGTGACCGGTGGTCAGCACCCGCCTCGCGGCCAGCAAGCGCGCGGGTACCGCGGCCGGCACTGCGTCGAGGTCCTCGGGCCGCAACGAGCGGGGCGGCTCAGCGCCCACGGCGCTTCCTGGCTTTGCGCAAAGACACGCGATCCACGCGTCGGCGGTAGCCTGCCGGCAGCGGGTCCTCGGGTTCCCCGGGCTGGGCCGGATCATTGAGCGTCGACGGCTTGGGCAGCTGGGGCACGTCGGATGCGGGGTCATCCACGTGCTCGCCCGTACCCTCCAGCTCTGCCTCGACCTGCTGGAGCAGTTGCATCACGCGGGTGCCGCGCTGGGCCGAGTCGTCCTCGCGCAGGTGCAACTGCGGGATGCGCCTGAGGCGCAGCGACCCGAGGCTGTGGCGTACGAAAGGCATCGCCCGGCCGAGTGCCTCCATCGTGGCCACCCGCTGCTTCTCGTCACCGATGACCGAGGCGTAGACGGTCGCGTGCTGCAGATCGGGCGTGGTCTCGACGCTGGTGATGGTCACGAACCCGACGCGAGGATCGTGGACCTCCCGCGCGATGATCGCGCTGATCTCTTCACGCAGGAGATGGTCGACGCGCCTTGTGCGCTCGCTCACGTGCTACCTCGAGACGGCTCGCGCGATGGTCTCCGTGGTGAACGACTCGATGACATCGAACTCCGCGAAGTCATGGAAGCCGGCCAGCGCGATACCGCACTCGAGGTTGGCCGTGACCTCGCGGACGTCGTCCTTGAAGCGACGGACCGACGAGATCTTGTCAGTGGCGATGAGCTCGCCGTTGCGATAGACGCGAGCGCCGCCACGGACGATGCGCCCGTCGGTGACGTAACTGCCCGCGACCTGGGCGTTCTTGCCCACGCGGAAGACCTGGCGCACCTCGGCACGACCCTGGACCGTCTCGACGACCTCGGGTTCCAGCATGCCCGCGAGGGCGGCCTCCATGTCTTCGGTGAGCTTGTAGATGATGTCGTACAGCCGAACCTCGACACCCTCGGACTCGGCCATCTGCTTGGCCGTGCCGCCGATGCGCACGTTGAAGCCGACCACGACCGCATCCGAGGCGGCGGCGAGGTTGACGTCGTTGTTGGTGATGTCGCCCGTGCCCTGGAGCAGGAAGTTGAAGCGGAGCTCGTCGGTCTGGAGTTGCTCCAGCCCGTGGACCACCGCCCCCAGCGAACCCTGCACATCCGACTTGAGGACGATGCGCAGCTCCTTGGTCTGGCCGGTCTGGATCTGGCGGTAGAGATCCTCGAGGGTGGCGTGACCCTGCGACTCGGACGTGGCCGCCGCGTCGAGCTGCTTCTGCTCGACCTGAGCACGGGCGAGCTTCTCGCTATCGACCACGTACATGATGTCGCCGGCCTCGGGCACGCTCGAGAGGCCGAGGACCACCGCCGCCGACGAGGGGCCGGACGACTTGATGCGCGCGCCGGTGGAGTCCTCCAGCGCGCGGACCTTGCCGTAGGTGTTGCCCACGATGACGGCGTCGCCCTGCCTGAGCGTGCCGGTGCGCACGAGGATGGTGGCCACGGGACCGCGACCGCGGTCGAGCTCCGCTTCCACCACGGTGCCGATGCCCGGCCGGTCAGGGTTGGCCACGGGCTCGACGTTGGCATCGGACGTGAGGATGATCGTCTCGAGCAGGTCGCTGATGCCCTCGCCGGTCTTGGCGCTGACGGCGACGAGCGGGGTCTCACCACCGTATTCCTCGATGATCACCCCGCGCTCGGAGAGCTCGGTCTTGACGCGATCGGGCTTGCCATCGGGCAGGTCCGACTTGTTCAGCGCCACGATGATGGGCACACCGGCCGCCTTGGCGTGGTCGATGGCCTCGATGGTCTGGGGCATGACGCCGTCGTCGGCCGCCACCACCAGCACGGCGATGTCGGTGACCTTGGCACCACGGGCACGCATGGCCGTGAAGGCCTCGTGACCGGGGGTGTCGAGGAAGACGATGCGACGGCCGTTGACCGTGGCCTCGCTGGCACCGATGTGCTGGGTGATGCCGCCGCGCTCGCCCTCGGCCACGGCCGTCTCACGGATGCGGTCAAGCAGGCTGGTCTTGCCGTGGTCGACATGGCCCATGACCGTGACGATGGGGGCGCGCTCCACGACGTCATCGGCATCGGCTTCGGCGAAGATGTCGTGGTCCTTGGCTGCGGGCGCCTTCTCGGCCTCCGCTTCTTCGTCATCGGTCGCGGCCGGGCCGCCCTCGGCCACCTGGAACCCCAGCTCCTCGGTGACGAGCGCCGCGGTGTCGCGGTCGATCATCTGGTTGATGGTGGCGAAGATGCCTGAGCGGATCAACTCACGGATGACGTCCGCGGAGTTGATGCCGATGAGCTCGGCCAGTTCCTTGACCGTGATGCTCTCGGGGATCTCCACTGCGCCGCGGGTCGCGGGATCGGCGATCTGGACGGTGTTCTGGATGTTGTCGTTGCGCTTGCGCGGCTTTCGGGGTCCACGTCGTCCGCGGGTCCCGCTGCGGCTACGAGCCATGGGTGCCTCCTGTGATCGTTGCAGGAGCCCCGTGATCGGCAATGGCGCTGTTAGCAGCCACGTCGCCGTGCTCCAATCGTGTTCTCAATCCGTCAGGTAGTGGTGTTCGCAGCGCCCGCTGCAGTGACGAACGCTTGAGCGCGGTCGCCCAGCACGAGCGGTCCGCGCAGAGGTAGGCACCGCGACCTTCAGCGGCGCCCGTGGGGTCGACCTCGACGGTCCCGTCAGGCCGGCGCACGACGCGGAGCAGAGCGGCCTTGTCCCGGCGCGTGCGGCATGCGACACAGGTTCGCTCCGGAACGTGTCGCGCCACCGCGACCGCGGCGCCCGCTACCGTTTTGCCTCCGCTGTGTCGTCGACCGGCACCTCGGCCTCGGCGGCCCCGGGCTCAGCCGCCTCGGCCGCTTCTCCCGGCTCGGGGGCCTCGGGCTCGGGCTGCTCGGAGGCAGCCTCCGTGGGCTCGGGCGTGGGCTCGGGCGCAGGCTCCGCGGCTTCGGGCTCGGGCTGCTCGGCGGTGGCCTCCGCGACCTCCTCCGGCTCGTCGGGCTCGGGTTCGGCCACGGACGTGGCGGGGGCGCCGTCGGCGTCCTCGGGCCCAGTGCCTGTCTCCGAGCGGATGTCGATGCGCCAGCCGGTCAGCTTGGCCGCCAGGCGTGCGTTCTGACCCTCGCGGCCGATGGCCAGCGAGAGCATGCGCTCGGGTACGGTGACCGAGGCGATGCGCTCTTCCTCGTCGATCTCGACGCTCACCACCTGCGCCGGGCTGAGCGCGTTGGCCACGAAGACCTCCGGCTCTTCCGACCAGGGGATGACGTCGATCTTCTCGCCTCCGAGCTCGGCCACCACCGCCTGCACACGCCCGCCACGCTGGCCCACGGTGGCGCCGACCGGGTCGAGGCCCTCCTGGCGGCTGGAGACGGCCATCTTGCTGCGGCTGCCGGCCTCGCGGGCGATGGCCTTGATCTCGACCGTGCCGGCCTGGATCTCGGGCACCTCCAGCTCGAAGAGCCGGCGCAGGAAGTTCTTGTGGGTGCGGCTGACGTAGATGAGCGGGCCGCGCGTGGTACGGCGGACCTCCAGCACGTAGGCCTTGACGTGCTGGCCGATGCGATAGTGCTCGGTGGCCGACTGGTCGGTGGTGCGCAGCACGGCCTCGGCCTTGCCCAGGTCGAGGATCACGCCCGTGGGTTCGACGCGGCCGACCGAGCCGGTGATGATCTCACCCTCACGATGGGCGAACTCGTCGAAGATGGTCTCGCGCTCGGCCTCACGCAGGCGCTGGCGCACGACCTGTCCGGCGACCTGGGCGCCGACGCGACCGAAGTGCGTGGGCTCCAGTTGCTCGTACTCGACGAGGCCCCCGAGCACAGCACCGGGATCGTGCTCGTGCGCCTGGTCGATGGTCCATTCGACGGTCTCGTCCTCGACCTCTGCGACGACCACGCGCGCGCGGAAGATGCGCATCTCGCCACTCTCGGCGTCGAGCTTGACGTAGACGTCCTCGTAGCCGGGCGCCACGCGTCGGTAGGCGCTCTGGATGGCGTCCTCGACGGTGCGGATGAGCTGCTCGCGCGGAACGCCCTTCTCCGCATTGAGCTGCAGGAGTGCGCCGATGAAGTCCCGGCTCATGCGTCGCCCTCCTTTCGATGGTCCATTTTCCGCCGCTCACAACAAAACGTGGGGGTCACCCACGTTTCAGGCGGCCAGATGGTCAGACGGGGAGTATATCACCTCACCCGCCCCTCTTTGACCCAGGCATCAAAAGTATATCCGTGCTGGCGCAGCTCGCGTGCATAGGCGCGCGCGACGATCTCGCGAGCACGTTCGCTGTAGACCGTGCGGTAGTCGCGCTCGCGGCGGGAGGCCGTGGGATTGCGGTGCGGCAGCGGATGCGGCTCGGTCACGCCCACCTTGGCCAGGGCAGCATCGAGCCCCTCCTGCATGGCCTCGAAACGGATGATGTGGTCCGCCCCCGCGGTCCAGTCGACCGGGGCCATGGGCCTCCGTCCGATCGCCCGGTAGAACGCGTTGGGCGTGTAGCGGCGGACCACGAAGCGCTCGAAATCACGGACGGAGAAGTCGTCGCTGACCCCCGGCAGCCGACGCAGCAGGCGCTGCCAGGCCGAGATGGCGCCGGCTTCGCGGTTGCGCGCGTACTCGGTCAAGACCAGGTCGAAGGGATTGCGCACACCGACCACGACGAGCAGCCCTGCCCGACCCTCGGGCGTGACCAGACCGGCCTCGAGCAACTGCGCCAGCGTCTGGTGCTTCTGGCGCAGCACGACCTGGCCACGCTCGTCACGGATCACGTCCTCGAGCAGCTTGACCCCGCCGAAGTCCTCGCGCAGGAGCGTGCCCAGCGAGGTCGAGCCGGTGTGCGGCGCCTGCAGGAAGAGCAGCCCGATGTCGCGACAGAGGATGGCCATGACCGCTGGTCCGGCGTGGACGCCCGCCTAGTAGGCGCGGGCGAAGAGCGCGCGGCGCTCGCTGGGCGCCCCGTCGACCACGCACCTCCCGGTCTCGTCGGGCGCGTCGAAGGGGATCACGCGGATGGTGGCGCCATTCTCGTTGGAGACGGCCTTCTCGCACTCGGCCGAGCCACACCAGGGGGCCATGATGAAGCCGCCCTGGCCGTCGAGGATCTCGGTCATCTCGCCCAGCGTGTCGGCCTGGTGGGTGTTCTCCTCACGGAAGTCGAGTGCTCGCCCGAAGACGTCCGCCTGGTAGGCCGCGAGGCGAGCGGGCAGCTCGTCGGCCAGAGCGGCCACGGGCAGCGACTCCTTGGCCCGGTCCAGCCGGCGCACCAGCATCACGGCCTCGTTCGCCACATCGCGTGGACCCACCTCCATGCGCAAGGGCACCCCGCGCAGCTCCCAGTGGTTGTACTTGTAGCCGGGCGTCTCCTCGCGCCAGTCGACCTTGTAGCGCAGCGGTCCCGAGACCGTCTGCACGTCGGCGAAGATCGCCTCCAGCTTCTCGATGGCAGCGGCCACCACGACCCGGTCCTCCTCCTTGCGGAAGATGGGTACGACCACCACCTGGATGGGCGCAGCGTTGGGTGGCAGCACCAGGCCGGAGTCGTCGCCGTGGGCCATGATGGTGGCGCCGACCATGCGCGTGCTGAAACCCCAGCTGGTGCCGTAGGGGTGCACGCGCTCGTTGTTCCGGTCGAGAAACGTGATGTCGGCGGCCTTGGCGAAGTTCTGGCCGAGCATGTGGCTGGTGCCGGCCTGCAGCGCCTTCTTGTCGCGCATCATGGCTTCGACCGCGTGCGTGTAGTTCGCGCCGGGGAAGGTCTCGGCCGGACTCTTGCGGCCCTGGATGACCGGGATGGCCAGCCACTCCTCGGAGACCTTGACGTAGCCCGCCAGCCCGGTGGCGACCTCTTCGGCTGCCTCACCCTCGGTCGCGTGGAACGTGTGTGCCTCTTGCCACAGGAACTCGGCCGTGCGCAGGAACAGGCGCGTGCGCATCTCCCAGCGCACGACGTTGTTCCAGCTGTTCATCAACAACGGCAGGTCGCGGTACGACTGGATCCAGTCCTTCACGACCTCGGCGATGATGGCCTCGCTGGTGGGCCGGATGGCCAACGGCTCCTCGAGGTCGCTGCCGCCCGCACGGGTGACCCACGCGACCTGCGGGTCGAAGCCCTCGACGTGGTCGGCCTCGCGGTCGAGCAGCGACTTGGGCACGAAGAGCGGGAAGTAGACGTTGTCGTGCCCGGTGGCCTTGATGTAGCGGTCCAGCTCGTCGCGCATCGACTCCCAGATGGCGAAGCCATAGGGCCGGATGATCATGCAGCCGCGCACCGGCGAGTAGCTGGCCAGCTGTCCCTTCAGGACGACGTCGTTGTACCAGCCGGGGAAGTCCTCCGACTGACGGGTCAGTTCACTGACGAAACCGGACTTGGACACAGGGCCTCCTGACAGGATCGATGGGTGCGGGCGTTCGGAATCGTAGCGTAGCGGGCTGGGCCGGGAGGTCTACGCGGGCTGGGCGCCGTAGCGGCGCTCGACGTAGCTCTCGAGGACCCCGATGAACTCGTCCACCAGGCCGTCGCCCCTGAGCGTGTCGTGGAGCTGGCCGTCGATGAAGACCGGCGCCACCGGCTCCTCGAAGGTACCCGGCAGGCTGATGCCGATGTCGGCGTGCTTGGACTCGCCCGGGCCGTTGACGACGCAGCCCATGACCGCCACGGACATGTCCTCCACCCCGGGGTAGGCCACGGACCACTCGGGCATGCGCCGTGCGATGTGGCCCTCGATGGCCTGGGCCATCTCCCGGAAGAAGGTGCTCGTGGTGCGGCCACAGCCGGGACAGGCGCTGACCTGGGGTCGGAATGAGCGCAGGCCCAGCGACTGCAGCACCTGCATGGCCACGAGCACCTCCTCGGTGCGATCGCCGCCGGGCTCGGGCGTGAGCGAGACACGGATCGTGTCGCCGATGCCCGCGTCGAGCAGGATGGCCAGGCCGGCGGCCGAGGCGACCGTGCCCTTCATGCCCATGCCGGCCTCGGTCAGGCCCACGTGCAGCGGGTAGTCGCAGCGTGCCGCCAGCTGGCGGTAGACGTCGACGAGGTCGCGCACGCCACTGACCTTGGCGCTGATGACGATGCGGTCGTGGCCCAGGCCGACCGATTTCGGCCAGCTCGGCCGAGCG
This sequence comes from uncultured Chloroflexia bacterium, assembly GCA_963716815.1. GTDB lineage: Bacteria > Chloroflexota > Limnocylindria > Limnocylindrales > CSP1-4 > JAFMJV01. The sequence continues at coordinate 58,803 of CAVQUM010000001.1, read as the reverse complement.
CAGGGCCGAGGCGATCATGGCTTCGATCATCACCTCGCGCGTGTCGAGCGGTGCGGCCGAGCGGGCGTTGGCATCCATCATCTCGGTCAGCAGGGCCGCGTCGAGCGAGCCCCAGTTGACGCCGATGCGCACCGGCTTATGGTGCTCGATCGCGGCGCGCACGATGGTGCTGAAGTTCTCGTCGCGCCGCTTGGAGCCGACGTTGCCCGGGTTGATGCGGTACTTGGCCAGCGCCGCCGCCATGTCGGGGTGCTCCGCGAGCAGCAGGTGGCCGTTGTAGTGGAAGTCGCCGATGAGCGGCACGCCGACACCGAGATCGTCGAGCTTGCGCCGGATGACCGGTACGGCGCGCGCCGCCGCGTCGTTGTTGACCGTGACCCGCACGAGCTCGGAGCCGGCGTGCGCGAGGGCCGCCACCTGCAGGGCCGTGCCGTCGGCGTCGGCGGTGTCGGTGTTGGTCATCGACTGCACCACGACCGGGTTGGTCGCCGCCGATGAGCACACCGCCGACGTCGACCTGGTCGGGCTCGCGCGTCGCGGCGATCGACCAGCCGAGGTTCACCGCAAGATGCGTCCGATGTCGTTGAAGGTGACCACCACCAGGAACACCATCAGGGCCACCCAGCCGGTGAAGTAGACGAGGCGCTCGGCCGCCGGGCTCACGCGGTTGCCGCTGAGCCGCCTGCACCACGCCCATGACCATGCGGCTGCCGTCGAGCGGCGGGATGGGCAGCAGGTTGATGACGCCGAGGTTGGCCGAGATGAGGCCCACGAACCAGAGCAGGAAGACCGGCGGAGCGCCCGTGCGGACGTCCCCCACCATGCCCACCATACCCACGGGGCCGGCCACGTCCGCGAGCCCGTCGCCGGAGCCGCTGAAGAGGCCGACCACGATGTTGCCCACGGCCCGAAGGACGAGTGTCGAGGTATCGACCATCTGCTCGAACCCGATGACGACGGCATCACCGAGATCGTTGGTCTGTTCCTCAAGGCCGAAGTACGGCTGGGGCTGGAATCCCAGCGCGCCCTGCCCGGCCTCGATCTCAGCCTGCGTACGCAGCGTGGTCTCCACCTCCGCGATGGTGCCGTCGGCCCGCTCGATGGTCAGGGTGACCATCTGCGAGGGTCGGTCGGCGAGGTACTGGAGCAAGGCGATGCGGAACTCTTCGGCGTCCATCGACGCACGGCGCGGGATGTCGTCGAAGTAGGGGAAGGTCTGCTCGTCGATGGCCAGGATGGTGTCTCCGGTCTCGTCGTAGACCCGGTACGGGATGACCTCGCCCGTGGGCCGGCCATCTGCGTCGAGCACCGAGTAGAGCCGATACTCGAGGAACTCCCCGCCCATGAGTCCGGCTTCCTCGGCCGGCGAGTCGGGCATGACGTTGGCGATCTGGATGGAGTAGACCGGCTGTGCCGCGAAGGCGATGGCAGCGAAGACCATCCAGGCCAGGACGAAGTTGACCAGCGAGCCCGAGACCAGGATGACCAGCCGCTTCCAGAGGCGCTGGTTGACGAAGGCTCGGGGATCGAGCGATTCCTCGTCATGCTGCCTTTCGATCTCCTCATGGGCCTCCCGCTCCTCTCCACTCTCTGTGCCGTCGGCGGGGCTGACCGTCTCCCCCTCCATGCGCACGAAGCCGCCGATAGGCAGCCAGTTGAGCGTGTAGGTAGTGTCGCCACGGGTGAACAGCACGCGGGCTCGCGGCGGGAAGCCGATGCCGAACTCGTGGACCTTCACGCCTGCCATGCGCGCGGTTACGAAGTGGCCCAGCTCGTGCAGCAGCACGAGCACCGTGAGGATGAGCAGGAAGAGCAGGATGTTGACGAGCCCTTCGAACACTAGAGCGTCCCCTCCACGGCACTGCGGGCCCACGCCCGGACCTCGCCGTCGATGGCCTCGAGCTCCTCGAGGCCGGGGGCATGGGGGACGCTGAAGCGCTCGATGGCGCGCTCGATCAGGCGGGCCATGCCCGGGTACGAGAGGCTGCCGGCAAGGAAGCGCTCCACGGCCACGTCGTCGGCGGCGATGAGCGGCGCCGTAGCGCCTGGGCCGGCCTCGCCCGCAGCCCGTGCCATGGGAACCGCCGGGAAGCGCTGTTCGTCAGGGGCCTCGAAGGTCATCTCGGATCGCTCCGTGAGCTCGAGCCGTGGCGCCGGGCCGGCGACTCGGTGGGGGTAGGTCAGGGCGTACTGGATGGGGATGCGCATGTCTGGCAGGCCCAGTTGGGCCTTCTGCGAGCCGTCCACGAACTCGACGAGCGAGTGCACCAGGCTCTGTGGATGCACGATGACGTCGACGCGCTCGTAGGGCACATCGTATAGCCAGTGCGCCTCGATGACCTCCAGGCCCTTGTTCATGAGCGTGGCCGAGTCGATGGTGATCTTGGCGCCCATGGTCCAGTTGGGGTGCTTGAGCGCATCCTCTGGGCGCGCCGCGGCCATCTGCTCGGCGGACCACGTGCGGAAGGGCCCGCCCGAGGCGGTCAGGATCAGCCGCTCCACGCTCCGGAGGTCTTCACCCACGAGACACTGCCAGATGGCCGAATGCTCCGAGTCGATGGGCCGCACCCAGGCCAACGGGGAGGCCATCGGCCCCCCGGGTTCCTTCAGCCCGGCCTCGAGCGCGCGAGCGCGTGCCAAGGGCATGACCAGGTGGCCTGCGCAGACGAGCGTCTCCTTGTTGGCCGTGGCCACGATGGCCCCCGCCTCCAGCGCGGCCAGCGTCGGGCGCAGGCTGACCACGCCGCCGGTGGCCACGATGACGAGGTCGACATCGTCGCGCGTCGCCATCTGCGTGAGTGCGTCCTCGCCCTCGAGGAGCGCCACGCTTTCGGGTAGGCGCAGCCGTGCGGCAGCCTCGTGGTCGGCGACCGCCACGACCTTGGGCGAGAGCGCAGCCGCCTGCTCGGACAGCGTGTCGGCGTCGCGACCGGCGGCCAGCGCGACCACGTCGAAGGCCGCCTCGCCGGCGGAGGCGATGACATCGATGGTCTGGCGGCCGATGGAGCCGGTCGAGCCCAGCAGGGCCACGCGCGTGGGCCCGGCCCGCTCGACTCGCGGAGCGGTCATCAGGCGCCGACGATGAGCAGGTAGGCGTAGACCACGGGCGCGGCGAAGAGGAACGAGTCGGTGCGGTCGAGGATGCCGCCATGGCCGGGGATGAGGTTGCTCGAATCCTTGGCACCGGCCGTGCGCTTGAGCATCGACTCAGCCACGTCACCTGACTGACCCGCCACCGCCACCAGCAGGCCCATGAGCAGGCCGCCCGGCAGCCACTGCCCGGCAGCCCCGGCCAGGAGGCCGCCGACGATGACCGCGGCCACGGTCCCGCCGATGACGCCGCTCCAGGTCTTGTTGGGCGAGATGTGGTTGAGGAAGCGCCCCTTCTTGAAGGTCCGGCCCGAGAGGTAGGCGAAGGTGTCGAACGACCACACCGTCAGCACCAGCACGAGCAGCCAGGTCTGGCCGGCCGTGAGGAACGTGTCCCCGAGCAGGGCCTGGGCAGGCACTGCGGGTGCCACCACGAGGATGCCGGCCATGAACGCCAGGGTCGCGGGGTAGATCGCTCCGAAGCTGCCCCCGACCCAGGAGAGGAAGCCGTCACGCACATCCGGACGGCGGAAGCCATCGATGGCCAGGATCACCAGCACCGCCGCCACGTAGACGGCCAGCCAGCCGGCATCGACCACGCCCAGACCCATGGCCAGTACCAGCAACGGCGGCAGGAGTACGCCAGGCAGCGGCTGGACCGGGAAGCCGGCAGGCGGCAGCAGGTGGAAGACCTCCCATGCGGCAACGCCGGAGAGAACCGCGACCCCGAGGGTCAGCCAGGGCTGGCCGAGCAGGAAGAAGACCGCGACGACGACCGCGATGACGGCCGCCGAGATGGCGCGTTCACGCATGCCTGGGGCCCCTAGCGTCCGAAGCGGCGAGCTCGGCTGGCGTACTCCGCCACGGCCTCGTCCAACTGGGCGGGGCCGAAGTCCGGCCAGTAGCAGTCGCAGAAGTAGAGCTCCGCGTAGGCCGATTGCCAGAGCAGGAAGTTGCTGATGCGCTGGTCGCCGCCGGTGCGCACGAGCAGGTCCGGGTCCGGCAACTCGCCGGTGTAGAGATACGCGGAGAGTTGCTCCTCGTCGAGCGCGGCGGGGTCGTTGCCATCGGCCAAGTAGGCCTGCACCGCGTCGATGATCTCCGAGCGGGACGAGTAGTTGAAGGCCACGGTCAGCACCATCCGGCGTCCACCGGCGGTGGCTGCGATGGCTCGCTCGATGGAGGCGCGGGTCTCGGGCGCGAGCTCAGCGAGGCGTCCGGCCAGGCGCACCTGTACGCCCTGCTCCACGAGCTTGGGCGTCTCGTCACGGATGGTGGCTTCGAGCAGGCCGATGAGCGTCTCGACCTCGTGGCTCGAGCGCTGCCAGTTCTCGCGGCTGAAGGCGTAGATCGTCAGGGCCTCGACCCCGAGCTCGACCGCGTGCTCGACGATCGGCCGGATGGCCTCGACGCCTGCGGCATGACCCTGCGCTTCGGGCAGGTCGCGCTCGCGGGCCCAGCGGCGGTTGCCATCCATGATGATGGCCACGTGCCGCGGGACGCGCTGCTCGAGGTCCATGATCTCGCTGGCGTCTTCGTCCTGCTCTGTCGCCGATGGGGCGGTCACCTAGACCTCGAGGACCTCCGCCTCCTTGGCGGCGCCGACGCGGTCGACCTCATCGGTCCACTTGTGCGTGGTCTTCTCCAGCGCTTCCTGCTCGCGGTGCGCCTCGTCAGCGCCGATCTCGCCGGCCTTCTCGCGCTTGCGGATGGCGTCGACGGCGTCACGCCGGTGGCTGCGGATCTCGACCTTGGCCTCCTCCATGCGCTTGTGCACCTGCTTGACCAGCTCCTTGCGACGCTCCTCGGTCAGCGGCGGGATGTTCAGGCGCACGACCGTGCCGTCCGAGTTGGGGGTGATGCCGATGTCGTCCTTCTGGATGGCCTTCTCGATGGCCCCCAGCACGCCACGGTCCCAAGGCTGGATGACGATGGTCGTCGACTCGGGCACGCTGATGCTGGCCAGTTGGTTCAGCGGCGTCTGCGTGCCGTAGTAGTCGACGCTGATGCGTTCGACGAGGGAGGTCGAGGCGCGTCCGGTGCGGATGTGGTTGAAGTCACGGTCCATGGCCTCGACGGCATCGGACATGCGCGCTTCGACTGACTTGTCCTGAGCATCGCTCATGCGTTGGTCCCTCCGTGGATGAGCGTTCCGACGGGCTCGCCCAGTGCGGCCCGAGTGATGTTGCCTTCCTGGTTGATGTCGAACACGACGATCGGCATCTCATTGTCCATGCACAGGCTCGTCGCCGTCGAGTCCAGCACGGCCAGGCGCTTGGCCAGCACCTCGGTGTAGGTAAGCTCGTCGTAGCGCTTCGCGCTGGGATCCTGGACGGGGTCGGCACTGTACACGCCGTCGACCTTGGTCGCCTTCAGCAGCACGGACGCGCCGATTTCCACGGCCCGCAGGGCCGCGGCGGTATCGGTCGTGAAGTAGGGGTTGCCGGTGCCGGCCGCGAGGATGACGACACGGCCCTTCGCGAGGTGGCGCTCCGCGCGGCGGCGGATGTAGGGCTCGGCCACCTCGTTCATGCCGATGGCGGTCATGACACGGGTCTCCACTCCCGCCGACTCCATGGCGTCCTGCAAGGCCAGGCCATTCATGACCGTGGCCAGCATGCCCATGTAGTCACCGGTCGCACGGTCCATCCCCTTGGCGGAGGCGGCCAGGCCGCGGAAGATGTTGCCGCCACCGACGACGATGGCGACCTGCACACCGCGGTCCACCGCCGTGCGCACCTGCTTCGCGATGAACACGCACGTCTCGGGGTCGACCCCGTACTGGCGCGAGCCGAGCAGTGCCTCGCCGGAGAGCTTGAGCAGGATACGGCCGTAGCGGGCGCCCTCGGCGGGCGCCCCGGCCTCTGCGGCTCGAGAGGAGCCGTCGGTCACAGTGCTTCCCCGACCTGGTAGCGCACGAACCGACGGACGCGGATGTTCTCGCCGATGCGGGCGACGGCCTCGGTCACGAGCTCACCCACGGTGATGTCGGTGTCGCGGAAGGTCTGCTCGTAGAGCACGACATCCTTGTACCACTTGTTGAGCTGGCCCTCGACGATCTTCTCGCGGATCTCCTCGGGCTTGCCCTGCGTGGCCTCGTCGGCGAGCAGCTCGGCCTTCTTGGCCTCGAGCACGTCGGCGGGGATGCTCTCGATGGTCACGTAGGTGGGGGCCATGCCGGCGACCTGCATGGCGATGTCGCGGACGAGCTTCTGGAAATCGTCGTTGCGGGCGACGAAGTCGGTCTCGCTGTTGACCTCGATGAGCACGCCCAGCTTGCCGCCAGCGTGGATGTACTGGCCGATGAGGCCCTCGCGTGCCTCGCGGCCGGCCTTGCCGGCAGCCTTGGCCACGCCCTTCTCCTTGAGCACGGCCATGGCCGCCTCGATGTCGCCATCGCTCGCGGCAAGTGCCTTCTTGCAGTCCATGAAGCCGGCACCGGTGCGGTCCCGGAGCTCCTTGACCAGTGCGGCGGTAATCTCAGCCATCTTCGCGGCTATCCCTTTCGTCTCGTGGCGCTAGGCCTTGGCCTCGTCGGAAGCCTCGCCCGTGCTCTCTTCTTCGGCAGGGGCGGCCGGCTCGACCGCTTCCTGTGTTGGGTTCTCGGCACTCGCGTCGGCGGGAGCCTCGGTGGTGGCGTCGGCGGGAGCCTCGGCACTCGCGTCGGCGGGAGCCTCGGCACTCGCGTCGGCGGGAGCCTCGGTGGTGGCGGCGGGAGCCTCGGTGGTGGCGGCCGGGGCCTCGGTGGTGGCGGCCGGGGCCTCGTCGGCGGGAGCCTCCGTGGCGTCCTCACCCGGCAGCACGGCCTCATCCTCGTCGGGTTCCGGTGCGAAGCTGTACGTACCACCCGCGGCGACCGCGGCGACCATCTCGTCGCTGGCGGTCTCGGCGTCGCTCACGTCGGCGCCCATGGGCACCTCGGACTCGGCCCGCGCGGCGCGCTGGCCCATGCCCTCGATGGCCGCCTCTGCCACCAGCTTGCACAGCAGGCGGATGGAGCGGATGGCGTCGTCGTTGGCGGGGATGATGTAGTCGATCATGTCTGGATCGACGTTGGTGTCACCGGTGGCGATGACCGGGATCTCCAGGCGGCGCGCCTCGGTCACGGCGATCTTCTCGCGCACCGGGTCCACCACGAAGACCGCGCCGGGCAGGCGGCGCATCTTGCGCACGCCGCCGAGCTTCAGCTGCAGGCGGGCCATCTCGTCGGTGAGGCGACTGGCCTCCTTCTTGGAGAGACGGTCGAGGTCGCCGCTGTTCTGGCGGGCCTCGAGCTGGTCGAGCAGGCCGACACGCTTGCGGATGGTCACGAAGTTGGTGAGCATGCCGCCAAGCCAGCGATGGTTGACGTAGGGCATCTCGGCGCGAGTGGCCTCGTCGTGGACGGGCTCCTGGGCCTGCTTCTTGGTGCCGACGAAGAGCACGTAGTCGCCGTGCGCCACGGTCTCGGTGACGAAGTCGAGGGCCTCGCCGAGCAGCTTGGCCGTCTGGGCCAGGTCGATGATGTGGATGCCATTGCGCTCGGCGAAGATGTACGGCTTCATCTTCGGGTTCCAGCGGCGAGTCTGGTGGCCGAAGTGGACACCGGCCTCAAGCAGCTGGCGCATCGAGATCGTGGGCATGGGCTGTAGGCCTCCTGTGCGGTTCTTCCTCCGCATGCCTCATGATCCGCAGACCGTTGGCCATGGCTGGCCACCGGCACCCCTGTGGGGAGCGGCATGCGTGTGTGATACGCAGCGAGCGCTGCGCTCGTGGACTCACGCGGTGAGCCCACGGGATGCTAGCACGTAGGCATCGGTTGCGCCCGCAGCACCGAGGCCTATGGTGGCTGCAGGCCACGCAGGTGGCACTCCACGCGCCAGGCGCCACCGGGGGCGCGCGCGAGGGTCAGCAGGTCGACCCGCCAGACCCTGCCGTCGATGGCCGACGCGGGCACCTCGGGATGGCCGCCGCGACGCAGGCCCCAGGCGGCCCGGTACAGCCGGGCCACCTTGCGCGCGTCGACCGACTCGACTGCGGCACCGAAGCCCCGGCCGCTGCGGGCACGGACCTCCACCACCACGAGCACAGCCGTCGGTCCGGGCTCACGCGCGAGGATGTCGATCTCGTCACGTCCGACCCGCAGGTTGCGCCCGAGCAGGACCCAGCCCTCGCCACGCAGGTACGCCGCGGCGGCGTCCTCCGCGACCGCGCCGATGGCGCCGCGTGGTCCGGCCGGGGCACGCCCGCATGTCGACATCCGGCCATGCTGGCCGAGCGCGACCGCACTCGGCTTAGGGGGCGATCACGGGCGCCTCATCCCGGGCTGCATCGTGGCTTTCCTCCCCGACGGGCCCACCGAGATCGAAGGCCAGCTGATCGCCCTCGAGGATGGCCCGGATGCGCTGGTAGGTCCGGCGGTGATGCGGGCTCACGCCCAGCTCACGCAGACCGGCCACGTGATCGGCGGTGGCATAGCCGGCGTTGTGCTCCCAGCCATAGCCGGGGTAGCGCACGGCCAGACGGGACATCAGTCGGTCACGGGTCACCTTGGCCAGGACCGAGGCACATGCGATGGAATAGGAGGAGACATCGCCCTTCACGATCGAGGTGTAGGGCCCGATGTGCTCCTCGAGCCCGCGGATCTTCTGCCCGTCGATGAGCACGTGGTCGTACGGCGGCAGCCGACGCAGGGCCCGGCGCATGGCCAGTGCCGCAGCGTTGCGCACGTTGAGCTGCTCGACCTCGCCCACCGAGGCGGCGCCGAGGCCCCAGGCCAGGCTGCGCTCCTTGATAGCCTCCACGAGGCGCTCCCGTTGAGCCGCGCTCAGCGTCTTGGAATCGCGCACGCCCCTGATCTTGCGGGTGTGGGGCTTGACCAGCACGGCCGCAGCCACGACCGGGCCGCAGAGTGGGCCGGTGCCGACCTCGTCGACGCCGGCGACGAGGCGCGCGCCCGCGCTCCACAGCGCGTACTCGGCCTTGAGGTGCGGTTGACGTGGCGCCACGCTGATGATGCTACCGCTCGGGGCACACGCCGCGACACGAGTGGCTGGCACGAGGGGTGCGAGGGCGGCCGTGGCCGCCCGGAGCGGGTCTAGGCGCGCCGCTCGCGCAGGGTCGCGGCCTTGCCCACGCGCTTGCGCAGGAAGTACAGCTGCTTGCGGCGGACGACACCGTGGCGCACGACCTCGATCTTGTCGATGCGCGGTGAGTTGACCTTGAAGGTGCGCTCGACACCGACACCGCTGCGCAGGGCGCGGACGGTGATGGAGCGGGTGATGCCGCCGCCACGCATACGCATGACGGTGCCTTCGAAGACCTGGATGCGCTCGCGGCTGCCCTCGACGACCTTGACAGAGACGCGCACGGTATCGCCGGGCTGGATCTCCGGCAGGTCGGTTCGGATCTGGTCGGCGACGATCTCGTCGAGAACGGTCACTTGGGTCACTTCCTGGCGTTGGGGCCTCGGCCGCTACCGGCGGCGGGCATGGCTGAGCGGAGACGTCCGATGTGGGTCGATGGCGGAGTATAGCAGGCTCTCCGTGAGACGCTCTCAGGGCAGAGACGCCCTCAGCTGTCCTCGAGCTCCTCCTGGGTCAGCAGGTCCGGCCGGTTCCGGCGCGTGCGCTCGAAGGCCTGTTCGTGGCGCCAGGCGTCGACGGCAGCGTGATCGCCGCTCACGAGCACGTCCGGCACGGTCAGGCCACGGAACTCCGGCGGACGCGTCCACTGCGGGTACTCGAGCAGGCCCGCGCTGAATGACTCGTCCTCGGTCGAGGCATCCTCGATGGCCCCGGCAGCAGCCGCAGCACCGCGTCGATGACGGCCAGTGCCGGGATCTCTCCGCCGGAGACGACGTAGTCGCCCACCGACAGCTCGAGGTCGACGAGCGAGCGCACGCGGTCGTCGATGCCCTCGTAGCGCGGGCACACGAAGACCACGTGCTCACGTTCACTGAGGTCCTGCGCTCGTGCCTGGCGAAAGGGCTCACCCCCGGGATCGAGCAAGATGCGGAACGCGCCCGACCCGCGCGGGGCGACCGTGTCGAGGGCCTCGGCGACCGGCTCCGGACGCAGGATCATACCCGCGCCGCCACCGTAGGGGTAGTCGTCGACGGAACGATGCTTGCCCAGGCCCCAGTCGCGCAGGTCATGCGCGTGGAGCTCCGCGAGACCACGCTCGAGGGCGCGGCCGGGGATCGAGGCCACGAGCGGGCCGGGGAAGACCGAGGGGAAGAGGGTGATGACGTCGATGCGCATCAGGACGCATCCTCGCCCGGTGATCGATTCGGGGGGCGCCGCATCGGCGCCGCATCAGGCGCAGCGTGGGCGGCACGGCGCTCGGCGGCCGCTGCCGCGGCAGCGGCCTTGCGCTGACGCCGGGGCTGCGCGTGACGCTTGCGGCGACGGGGCGGCTTGGGCGGCAGGTCCAGGGCGACCGAGTCCACGACCATGCGGCCGGCATCGACGTCCAACTCGACCACGACGCCCCGGACACCGGGCACCATGACCTCCCCGAGCGGGCCGCCGCGAACGACGTAGACCTCTCCCCCGCCGGCGCGGAAGACCTCGACGACGGTCCCGAGCTCATCGCCCGTGGTGGTCGTGACGGCTACGCCACGGATCTGATGCCAGTAGAACGTGTCCTCGGGTAGCGGCGCCTCGGGCACGACCTCGAGATAGCGGTCGCGCAGCTGTTCAGCCGACTCGCGGGTCGGGAACTCCTCGAAGCGCACGAGCACTCCGGGCTTGGCCGGGCCGCTCCAGGCGATCGTCAGAGGGCGGTCGTCGCCCTCGGCGTACAGCACCGAACCGACGGCGAAGCGCTCGGGTTCGTCGCTCAGGACCTCGACACGTAGCGCGCCTCGCAGCCCGTGGAATCCTCGCACGAGCCCGACCGTGACGCGCTCGTCGGCGGGCGTGGTCACGTCTGGCTAGACGATCTCCAGCGAGATGGGCTGGCCTTCGCGGGTGGCGACGACCTTGAGCAACGTGCGCAAGGCCTTGGCCACGGAGCCATTGCGCCCGATGACCTTGCCCATGTCGTCTTCGGCGACGGACAGCTCGATGACTTGCCCACCATCTTCTTCGTGGACCTCGACGCTGACCGCATCAGGATCGTCCACGAGCGACTTGGCGACGTAGGTGACCAGCTCGACAGCAGCCATGGCTACTTGGCGTCGGGCAAGATGCCGACCTGACGGAAGAGGCGCTCGACGGTGGCAGAGGGCTTGGCGCCCTGGGCCATCCACTTGGTGGCCTTCTCGGCGTCGACGTTGATCTCGACCGGCTCGGTGCGTGGGTTGTAGTGGCCGAGGGTGTCGATGGAACGACCATCTCGGGCGTTGCGGCTGTCAGCGACGACGAAGCGGTAGCTGGGCTGCTTCTTCGCGCCGACGCGGGTGAGGCGGATGCGAACTGCCAAGGTGTTGTGATGACCTCCTGATGGGGCGATGTCATTGCCGCGATGGTGGTGTCCCGCGGGCATGGGCACGCCGGGCACCGCGAACGATGCCCGGCGAATGGTACCGCGTCCCGCGCCTACTGGCCGGCGATGACCGTCATGCGCGTGCGGATGACCTCATCTTCGCCTGTGCCGACCACGATCATGCGATCGAGACCGGTGGCGTACGGCGAGATCTGCGCCCACTCGGGGGACATGGCCGTGAGCATGGGATCGAGCTCGCCCAGCAGCGAGCTGATGTTCAGATAGAACACGCCGCTGTTGGTGGTGTCATCGGCAAGCGCGTCGGCATAGCCGACGCTGGCGCCGAGCGAGTCGCTGCCGTCGGAGACGATGGCGTTCTCGACGAAGTCACCGAGGCCGATGAGTACCTTGCCGTCGGCGAGGGCGATGTCGATGCTGTCACCCACGCCCATGGGCACACCCGACTCCGCCAGCATGGCGTCGATGGGCACGGTGAACGTGGTCACCTCGACGTCCTCGACGTTGGCGCTGTCGACGCTGATGCCTGACTCCTCCATGCCGAGGGTGAGGCCGGTGAGGAGGCTTATCAGGTTCGCCATGCGCATCTCTGCCACAGCCTCGTCCTTGACCTCACCGGCGATGCCCAACCAGAGCCCGTCGCTGCTGATGCCCGCACCCACGCCGGCGTCGCCGACGAAGTCGAGGAACTCGGTCAGCGTGACGCCCTGGAGCATCATCGTGAACGGGCTGTCCTCACCCAGAAGAGCCGTGATCTCCGACACGTCACCGAGGCCCATGGGGTCCTCGGTCGCGAGCGCCTGGGCCTCCATCGTCTCGACCAGCTGTTCGAGGCCGCTCTCGATGGCAGCGCCGAGCTCGCGGGTCTCCATGTAGACCTGGGTGTCGCCGGGGAAGCTCATGGCCAGATCGGAATCGCCGACCGGCATCATGGGCGTGCCGGCACCAGGCGTGATCAGCGCTTCGAGCGTGAGGCGGTCGTTCTCGGCCACCAGCGAGGCAGTCATGTCGACCGGCAGCATGGCCGCGATATCCGCGGTCGGCAGGGCCAAACCGGTCTCGCCCTCGGCCATCATGGCGGCCATGTCCAGGAGCGAGGCCAACGGCGTGAGGTCCATCCAGGCGCCCATCAGTCGCGCGTCGGGCAGGCGCGACCAGGCGGCGATGAAGTCCTCGTTCTCGGCCAGGCTGGGGGCCTTGCCGTCGAGCACGTCGATAGCGCTCTCGATGGCGCCCTCGCCCACGCCCATGATGACCCAGTCACCGTGCAGGGCCAGGCTCGTGGCCGGGCTCGAATTGGGATCGCTGTAGACCGCCACGTCGTTGTAGGAGGACTCGGTCACAGCCATGCCGGGACGGGTCATGAGCCCGTCGAGGACCGCGCGTGCGGCGTCGGCGTCGGCCACGGCCATGCCGGCGACGATCGAAGGATCGCCACCCATCATGGCCGACTCGATATCGCCGAGGGCCAGGCCGATCTCGCCGGTGAGGACGTCACCGATGAGGTCACCCTCGATGGCGTCCGCGCCGAGCTGGGCTGTGAGCATGGCCAGGAGCTCATCCTTCTTCATCTCGAAGCTGCCGGGGTCAGCGAAGCCGGGGAAGGCCGTCAGCATCTGCGCCACGGCCTCTTCCTGGCCAGCTGGCATGTCGAGGCGAGCCTCGACGTAGGCGATCGCGTCAGCGGGCGCGAACTGGGGGCCCTGAGCTTCACCGGTTCCGCTCTGGGCGAAGACGACGAGGCCGGACCCGGAGATGACGAGCGTGGCCGTGGCGGCGGCGGCGATGGACCAGCGCATGAGCCCGCGACGGCTGTTGGGAGCCGTCGGCGTGGGGGTGGACATGGATACCTCCGAGGCGCGAATGGGATTGCTGGACGATCTCAACGGCGTCATTGTCTCACCGTTGGGGCAGTCGTTACATCTAGCCCAGGGGTCCCATGGGCAGACCCGGGATGCGTCCCCCCTTGCCGCGCATCATCTTCATCACCTTCTGCATCTCGCCGAACTGTTTCACGAGGCGGTTGACCTCCGGCAGGCTGGTGCCCGAGCCCTTGGCGATGCGCCGGCGACGCGAAGCGTTGAGGATGGTCGGGTCATTGCGCTCGTCCCGCGTCATCGAGCGGATGATGGCCTCCACGTGCGCCAGCTCACCCCGGTCGATGGCCTGCTGCGCCTGCTTGGCCGCGCCACCGAGCCCGGGGATCATCTCCATGATCGAGCCCAACGGACCCATCTTCTTGACCTGCTGCATCTGCTCGAGGAAGTCGTCGAGCGTGAAGGCGTTCTTCTGCAGCTTCTCGGCCAGCTTCTCCGCTTCCTTCGCGTCGTAGGTCTCCTGCGCCCGCTCGACGAGGCTGACCACGTCGCCCATGCCAAGGATGCGCCCGGCCAGTCGGTCGGGGTGGAAGACCTCGAACTCCTCGGCCTTCTCGCCGGTGCCCATGAACTTCACGGCCAGGCCGCTGACCGCGGCGATCGAGAGGGCCGCGCCGCCACGGGCGTCGCCGTCGATCTTGGTCAGCACCAGTCCCGTGACGGGCGTGTTCTCATGGAAGGCCCCGGCCACGGCCACGGCCTCCTGGCCGACCATGGCATCGACCACGAGCAGCGTCTCCCGGGGTGCCACCGCGGCGTGGACGTCGCGGATCTCGGCCATGAGCGCCTCGTCGATCTGGAGCCGACCGGCGGTATCGAGGATGATCACGTCGCGGCCGGTCTGCTTGGCCTGCGCCACCGCACCGGTGGCGATGTCGACCACGCGTGTGCCCGATGGCGCGCTATAGACGGGGATGTCGAGGTTGGCCCCGAGGGTCTTGAGCTGGTCGATGGCCGCTGGGCGGTAGATGTCCGCTGCCACCAGCAGCGGCTGCCGTCCCTGGCGCACGATCCAGCGCGCGAGCTTGGCCGCGGACGTGGTCTTGCCCGAGCCCTGCAGGCCGACCAGCATGACCACCGCCGGTGAGCCGTCATAACGGAAGATGCGGTCCCCTGCCCCGAGGATGTCGGTCAGCTCCTCGTGCACGATCTTGACGATCATCTGGCCGGCGTTGACGTTCTCGATGACGTCGGCGCCGACCGCGCGCTCCTTGACACGCTTGACGAAGTCCTTGACGACCTTGTAGTTGACGTCGGCCTCGAGCAGCGCCAGGCGCACCTCGCGCATGGCCACCTCGACATCGTCTGCGGTGATGCGACCGCGGCCGGTCAGCCCGGCGAGGGCGTGCTGGAGTCGATCGGAGAGAGCGTCGAACATGCGCTCAGTCTAGCGGCGAGCGCCCCAGTGCCCGCTCAGCGGTGTCGAGGTGCCACTGAGTGGGCTCTACCGTCGGTCGAGGCGGCTGCTCACGCTCTGAACGAACTCGACGCGCCTGGCGTGCGCTCGTGCCGATCCTGCACCACGCGTGAGCGCGAATGGCGCCTCTGCTCATGCCGTGGGCGATACCTGCAGCAGCCGGTGCAGGCCCGTCGAGATCGCTCGCCCCGCGAGCGACCAGAGTGGCGGCCTACCTCGCGGGTGCTTCGCCTTCCACCGCGAAGAGCGCGGCCACGAAGGCGTTGGGATCGAAGTCGCGCAGGTCGGTGATCTTCTCGCCGAGGCCGACGAAGAGCACGGGCACGCCCATCGAGCGCTCGATGGCGAAGGCCACGCCGCCCTTGGCCGTGCTGTCGAGCTTGGTGAGCGCGATGGCCGTCAGTCCCGAGGACTCGTTGAAGGCGGCCGCTTGCATGAGCCCGTTCTGGCCGGTGGTGGCATCGAGCACGAAGAGCACCTCCGGCTGGGCCTCGGGGATGCGTTTGCCGATGGTGCGTCGGATCTTGGCCAGCTCTTCCATCAGGTTGGCCTTGGTGTGCAGCCGCCCGGCGGTGTCGATGATGACCACGTCCATGCCCCGGGCGACCGCCGCGTCCATGGCGTCGAAGACGACAGCCGAGGGGTCGGCTCCGGCCGCATGCGACACGACCGGCACGTCGATGCGTTCGGCCCACGTCTCGATCTGCTCGATGGCCGCGGCACGGAAGGTATCGGCGGCAGCCAGGAGGACCTTGGCCCCGAGCGACTTGAAGCGATGGGCGAGCTTGGCGATGGTGGTGGTCTTGCCGGTGCCGTTGACGCCGACCACGAGGATGACCGCTGGGATCCCGGGGCCCGGGATCCGGGGCCAGGGCACGGCCACCCGCTCGGCGAAGAGGTTGAGCAGTTCCAGCTGCAGCGCCTTCTGGGGGCCGACGTCGGTGCGAGCGCGCGCGCGATCGCAGACCTCGATGGCCACCTCTGCCCCGAGGTCGGCCGAGATGAGCGCCTCTTCGACCTCTTCCCAGGTCTCGTCGTCCGGGTGCCCCGACCCGAGCAGGCTGCGCACGCGCCGGGCGAAGCCGAGGCGTGTCGGTTCCAGCGCGTCCTGCAGCAGGATGCGCTCGGGCGGCACGGCTGTGCCGTCAGGCCTCGTCATCGTTGCCCCGGCCCGCCGAGGCGCGGGTCGTCCTCGGGCAGGTCGGCCAGCTTGAGCGAGATGACGCGGCTGACGGCATCGTCGCCCACGGTCACCCCGTAGAGGGCATCGGCGGCCTCGATGGTGCCGCGGTTGTGGGTGATGACCACGAACTGGATCTCCTCGGCAAGTGAGCGGAGCGCTGAGCTGAAGCGTCCCACGTTGGCTTCATCGAGTGCGGCATCGACCTCGTCGAGCACGCAGAACGGGACCGGCCGCACCTCCAGCATGGCCATCAGCAGGGCCACCGCGGTGAGGGCACGCTCGCCGCCCGAGAGCATGGCCAGCGGCTGCTTCTTCTTGCCCGGCGGTCGAGCGGTCGATCTCGACGCCGGTGGCGGAGAGGTCGGCCGGGTCGGTCAGGGAGAGCACGGCCTCGCCGCCGCCGAAGAGCTGGTGGAAGCGCCGGCCGAACGCGCCCTCGAGAGCCTCGAAGGTCTGGCGGAACTGCTCGGTCATGAGGTTGCCCAGACGCACGATCATCTCGCGCGTGTCGCGCATGGCCTTCTCCAGGTCCTCGCGCTGGGCCTCGAGCGACTCCAGCCGCTCCTTGACCTCGGCCAGCTCCTGCACGGCGAAGGGATTGCCCGCGCCGACGTCGTTGAAGCGTCGGCGCAACGAGGCGATGCGCGCCCGCGACGGCGGCTCCGGCCCTTCCGTGTCGCTCCCGGCTCCCTCGCGCCAGGCGTCGAGGGCCGCGTCGAGCGCCGCCTCCAGCAGATCGGGCAGCTCGTCAGAGCCGGGCGGCTGCGCCGGGGCCTGATGCTCGGTCTGGGCCAGCAGCGTCTTGAGGCCGTCGTCGCCGATGGAGGCCAGCTCCACCAGCAGCCCCTCGCGCGCGGCATCGACCTGCATGCGTGCTTCCATCTCCGCGACTTCGCTCTGGCGACTGCGGTTCTCGGCGACGCGGAGGTGCTCACGCGCAGCGCTGGCAGCCTCCTCGGCCGCAAGCAGGTCCGCTCGCTCGTCCCGCGCCGAGGCCACCGAGGCCTCGAAGGCCTCGGCCTCGCGTTTCTGCTTCGCCTGCGCGGCCGCCAGCTCCCCGCCCAGACGCTCGCGCTCGGTGACGAGGTCGGCGTCGCGGCCACTGAGGGCGACCTCATCGCGGGCAAGCTCTTCGATGCGGCCCTCAGCGAGGCCCAGCGCGACCTCGGCTCGGCGCCGGTCCTCCATGGCGCGGTCCCGGGCGGCGCGCGTCTCGCCGGCAGCCCGCGCGGCGGCATCACGCTCCTGCCGCAGCGCCGCCAGACGCGCCTCGACCGCGGCCAGCGCGGCACGCACCTCGTCACTGGCACTCACACCGGTCTGGCGTTCGTCGTAGGCCGCGAGCTGGGCAGCGCGCTGGCCTGCCGCTTCCGCGACCGTGGCCGCTTCCGCGGCGGCACGCTCTAGCACGGCCTCCTGCCAAGCCAGCTCACGGGCCGCGTTCTCGGCCGCGGATGCGACCGAGCGGTCGGTCTCGTCGGCCACCCGGCGAGCACGGCGTGCGGCGTCGAGCGCGGTGCGCGCGGCGGCCACGGCCTCGTCGGCAGCGGCACGTCCCTCGCCGGCCACGGTCGCCCGCTCGGTCGCGGTCTCGAGCTCGAGTCGTGTCCGCTGCAGCCGCCGACCCAACTCGTCGCGGGTGGCGCGTCGCTCAAGGGTGGAGACACCAGGCGCCGGGCGCACGACACCGACATCGTCGATGACCACACCATCGCGCGTGACCACGCGCCAACCCGGTGGCAGCTGGTCGCGCAGGGCGAGCGCGTCCTCCAGGCCCGGCACCCACACGCAGCGGGCCAGCAGTCGGGCTGCGTGCGACTCGGGGTCGAGCCGGAAGGCCGCCGCGAGCGAGCCGCCTCCGGCCCCGGCCACCTGCTCCTCGAGCCGTGCAGCGGCGCGGTCGCCGGCGCGGTCACGGCCGTCGCCACCATCGCGCAGCACCAGCACGGCGGCGGCGTCGGCCAGCGCGTGTGCGTCATCGGGGTCGAGCACCAGGCCGGCGAGGATCTCGCCCAGCGCGGCCTCGACCGCCAGGCGCAGTTCGGGCTCGACCTCCAGGCCATCGCTGAAGCGGCGACCTCCGCGGGCGCGAGCCGAGCGCAGCACGGTCTCGTCGATGCCGGTCTCGAGCTGCTGCTCCAGGGCCTCGTGACGAGCGCTCAGCCCCTCCAGCTCCGCCCGCAGGCGAGTGCGGGCCTCGTTGGCGGCGGCCGCTTCGGCTTCCGCTTCGTTGGCGGCCGCACGGGCCTCGGCAGCTGTGGCTTCGGCCGCCTCCTCCGCCGCGTGTGCGGCCGTCCGAGCCTCGGCCGCCGCGCTGGCCTTCTCGGCAGTCGTGGCCGCACGCTCGGTGGCGAGCGCCACTCGTTCCTGCTGGCCCGCGAGGCGCTGCTGCAGCTCGGCCGTGCGCCGCGCGGCTCGTTCGGCGTCCCCCGCCAGGCGCTGGCGAGCAGCGCGCGCGGTGGCGGCACGCTCCTCTCCGGCTCGCCCCACGGCACGCAGCTCGTCGGCATCGTGAGCGGCTTCGGCCAGCCGCTGCTCGGCCTGCTCGAGGGCATCCTCGGCCGCCCGGTCGGGCTCCGGCAGCACCGCGGCCATGTGTCGGCGAGCGTCTTCTGCCCGGGCCGTCGCCGCCATCCGCTCATCGCCGAGGCGTTCGCGCTCGCGCACGAGCGCAGCCGCTTCGCTGGCCGTGCGCGCCCGCGCCAGCTCGATGCGCTGGACGGCGCTGCGGGCCTCATCGAGGCGCTCGCGCAGGTGCTGCTCGGCATCGGCTCGCTCGGAGAGGGCCCGGGTCAGGCTCGCGGCCTGCTCCTCGGCGTCGCGCAGCGCACCAAGGGCGCCGTCGGCCTCACGGCGCGACGTGGCGAGGGCTTGGGCATGTCGGCGCGACTCGTGCTCGGCCGCCGCGAGGCGGGCGCGCGCGCCGAGCACGAGGGCCTCGGCCAGCTCAGCGCCGGCCGCCATGCGGGCCTCCTGCTGCTCGGCCTGGGCGGCCAGGCGGCGAGCCTGCGGGCGCAGCTCGGCCAGCACATCGCGGACGCGCTCGAGGTTCGACTCCGCCTCGGCCAGCTCGTTCTCGGCCTTCTTGCGGCGGCGCTGGTGCTTGCGGATGCCGGCGGCCTCTTCGAACAGGGGCCGGCGCTCCTCGGGTCGCAGTGCCAGGGCCTGGTCGACCATACCCTGGCCGATGAAGAGGAAGGCGTTGTCGGCGATGTTGGCGTCGTCGAGCAGTTCCACCAGGTCGCGCAGGCGGATGCGCTGGCGGTTGAGCAGGTATTCGTTCTCGCCCGAGCGGAACAGGCGGCGGGAGAGCTCGACCTCCTCGAAGTCGACCGAGAGCAGCCGGTCCTCGTTGTCGATGACGAGGCTGACATCGGCCATGCCCACGGCGCGGCGGACCGCTGAGCCCGCGAAGATGAGGTCCTCGGCGCGGCGGCTGCGCAGCGCGCGTCCCTGTTCGCCGAGGGCCCAGCGCAGGGCATCGGCCAGGTTGGACTTGCCGCTGCCGTTGGGCCCGACGACCGCGCTGATGCCGGGGCCGAACTCAACGGTCGTGCGTTCGGCGAACGACTTGAAACCGACCATGCGCAGCTCGCGCAGCCGGGCGCGGCTCATGAGGTAGGCACCTCGTCCTCTTCGTCGACCTCGTCCACTTCGGTCGCAGCACCGGCGATGTGCTCGAGCGCAGCCTCGGCCGCGTGGGTCTCCGCTTCCCGCCGGCTACGGCCCTCGCCCCTGCCCACGACATCGCCGTTGACGGCCACCTCCACCACGAAGTGGCGAGCGTGATCGGGGCCGTCACTGCTGACGATGCCGTACGCCGGGGCGTGGCCGGTCACGGCGAACGCGTGCTCCTGCAGGCGGCTCTTGGGCGCCTTGAGCTCATCGGCCGGCAGGGCTGCCTCCAGCTCGGGAGCAGCCGAGTCGAGGATGAAGCGGCGGGCGGATTCGAGTCCCCGGTCGAGGTAGATGGCGGCCACGATGGACTCGAAGAGCCCGGCCAGCACCGAGGGACGTGCACGCTCGCCTGAGTTCTGCGCGCCCTGGCCCAGGATGAGCGCCTGCCCGATGCCCAGCCGGTGCGCGATGCGGGCAAGGCCACGGGTGGAGACGACCGCGGCACGGCGCGTGGTCAGCACGCCTTCGGGCTCGTCCCGATGCCGCTTGAAGAGCGCCTCTGACATGACCAGCGAAAGCACCGCATCCCCGAGGAACTCCAGGCGCTCGTTGGAGCGCGAGGACCCCTCGGGGTGCTCGTTGACGTAGCTGCTATGGACGAGCGCTTCGGTCAGGAGCGCAGGGTCGTCGAATTCCAGGCCGAGACGGTCCGCGAGCTCCGTTGCGCTCGTTGGCATCGACCCCGGGCGGGGGTTATGCGTTGAGGCGCTCGTCGATGTAGTCGACAGCGTCCTGGACGGTACGGATGTTTTCCGCGTCCTCGTCCGAGATCTCGGTACCGAACTCCTCCTCGAGGCTCATGACGAGCTCGACAAGGTCAAGGGAGTCGGCGTTCAGGTCATCCACGAACGACGCCTCAAGCTTGACATCGGCCTCGTCCACACCGAGCTGCTCGACGATGATCTTCTTGAGTCGCTCGAAGGTCGAAGCGGTCACTCTCTGGTTCCCTCCGTATGGTCTTCGGTCACTGTATCGGTAGCGCTCTGCGGACCTGGCGTGGACTCGTCGCCCCGTTCGGTCCCCTCGCTTGTGACCGCCTCTTCGGCGACACGCCCGAGAGCGCCATTCATGAGCCGCCGGGTGGGCTCTCCGCTGTAGGTGCGAGCAAGCTCGACCCACTCCGATATCGCGACCCGGGCTGGCGTCGTGGCGCAGTGTAGCAGTTCGCCAACCCCGCAACGCAGCAGGGCGCGGTCGATGCGCGCGAGCTGGACCACCGGGTACTGTGGCGCGACCGCCTCGATGGTCGCGTCGATGCTGTCGCGGTAGGTCACCACAGCCTTCACCACACGTGTGGCGTGGGTGCCGGCGCGTTCACCGATGTCGCCCTCAGCGAGGCGACGTTCGAGCGCTCGGGTGGCCGTAAGCTGGCCGAACTCGGCCTCGAAGACGGCAGCGAGGGCGACCTGGCGCCCTTCGCGTTCGGGCTCATGGACGGTCGAGCCCGAACGTGGCCCGGCGAGGGCCTCAGACACCCTCGTCGACCTCGTCGACCTCATCGGGGACGGTGCCATCGAGGTGCAACGCAGCCGCCTTCCTCTGGGCCGTGGACTTGTCCACGCCTTCCTCCACCAGCTTGGTGCGGATGCGCTCGGGGATGTTGGCCCGGGCGGCGGCGGCGGTGACCTCCACGGCGTAGCCGATCATGCGGCGCTTGGCGCTGCCGTGGGTGATGAGCACCGTGCCGTTGACGCCCAGCAGGGGCGAACCGCCGAGCTTCTCGTAGTCGAAGCGCTCGCGGATGCGGCCGATGCCCGGGCGCATGAAGAAGTAGCCCAGTGGACCCCACGGCAGACGGCGGAACTCCGCCTCGAGCATGCCGAAGATGGTCAACGAGAGGCCTTCGAAGAACTTCATCGTGACGTTGCCGACGGAAGCGTCGCAGACGACGACATCGGCCGGATGGCGCGGCACGTCCCGCCCCTCCACGTTGCCCACGAAGTTGAGGTGGCCCTCACGCAGCAGCGCCGTCGCGTCCTGCACGCGGATCTCACCCTTGCCCTCCTCGCCCCCGATCGAGAGCAGCGCCACGCTGGGGTTCTCCACGCCTAGCACCTTCTCGCTGAAGAGCGAGCCCATGTGGGCATACTGGGCCAGATTCACGCCCGTGGAGTCGGTGGTGGCGCCGATGTCGAGCAGGGTCAACGGGCCGGTCTGGGTGATCATCTGCACGGCCAGCGCCGGCCGGTCCACCCCCGGCAGCCGCTTCAGATGCAGGATGGCGCTGGCCACGCCCGCGCCCGTATGGCCGGCCGTGACGACCGCGTCGGCCTCACCGTCACGCACCAGGCGCATAGCCACGTTGATGGCCGCGTCCTTCTTGCGGCGCACAGCCACGGCCGGCGCCTCGTCCATGCCGATCGCTTCGGAGGCGTGGACGATGCGCACATGCTCCGGCAGGGCCTCGTCGATGAACGGCGTGACGCGAGCCTCGTCACCGACGAGGATGACCTCGACGTCGGGGTGCTCGCGAGCCCAATCGACCGCGCCGCGGACGACCTCCTCGGGCGCGTGGTCGCCGCCCATGGCGTCGACGGCCACGCGTGGTCGCTCGAGATAGCCCTCTTCGTGCTGGCTGAGAGCTTCGACGTCCACGTCAGGCGGCCCGGCTGCTCAGTTCGATGTCGGCGCTGGTCAGGTGCTCTGCCCGGGCGTCGACTTCTCGCGGATCTTCACCGCCTCACGGCCCCCGTACCAGCCGCAGTTGGGGCAGGCGTGATGCGAGCGCTTGGGCTGATGGCAGTGCGAGCAATCCACGAGGCTCGGGATCGAGAGCGCGTGGTGCGAGCGGCGCTCGCGCTTGCGCGTGCTCGAGACGCGTCGCTTGGGGACTCCCATGGGTAACCTCTTCTCCTTCTTGGGCTAGTGCAGTTGGTCACGCAGGCCGGCCAGAGCAGCCAGGCGCGGGTCGATCTCGTCGTCATCGTGGCGGTGCCCCGGATGGTCGGTCAGGTCCAGGCCGCAGGTCTCGCACAGACCGGGGCAATCGGGCCGGCACAGTGGGGCGATCGGCTCGGCCAGCGAGATGGCGTCGCGGATCAGCGGCTCGAGGTCGAGCTCGTGATGATCCGAGAGGCGCAGGACATCCGGCTCTGCCTCGATCTGGAGCGGCGCCCCGCTCGAGAGGTCGATGGCGGGTAACGCCTCTTCCTCCAACTCGGCCGAGACCTGCGCACGCGCGGGACGAAGGCAGCGCGAGCACTGCTCGGCGAGGGCGGTCCGGAGCCAGCCCTGCACGAGGATGCTGCGGCCCGAATAGGTCAGCCGCACCTCTCCGCTGACCGGATCGGCGAGCTCGACGCTCTCCGCCACCGACAGGGCCGGGACCGCGATCCGATGGCGTTCGCAGGTTCCGGGTGCCGAGCGCAGCAGATCGGCGACGTTATAGCTGAGCATGCGTCCGCTCGTCGGGCGCGGACTCGGCGTCTGCTTGGGACGGCTCGCCGCCGTCGGCCGGGTACCGCTCGTCGAGCGCGTGCAGGCCGCGGCGGATGGACTCGAGCGCCCTGACCACTTCACCCTCCAGCTTGACGAGGGTGTTGGCGGCGTAGGCGTCAGCGCCCTGCTGGACCTCGCGGGCCTCGGCCTTGGCCTCTTCGATCATCTCTTCAGAGCGCTGCTCGGCAGCCCGCGTCAACTCCCGCTCCTCGATGAGGAAAGCAGCCTGCTCCTGGGCACGCGCGATGACGCGCTCGGCTTCGTCCTGGGCGCGCTCGACGAGCCGGCTCGACTCCTCGTTGATGCGCTTGGCCTGGCGGACCTCTTCGGGCACGGCCACACGCAGCTGCTCGATCAGGTCGGTGGCAGCCACCTTGTCGACCATGACGGCGTTGGTGCCGGGGAATTGGCGACCTTGCTCGACAAGGGCATCGAGTCGCTCGATGAGGAACATGAGGTCTATGGCACGGACTCCTTGGACAGGGCAGAACGACTGAGCATTGTAGCCGACTTCCCTCTCAGCCCTACTCTAGCGGACGCGTCGAGCCTGCCGCACCGCGAGGCCGTGGGCCTGGCCACAGCCTTGCGCCTAGCCGCGGCGTGCCTCTTCGAGCCGGCGAGCGACGACGTCGGGCACCATCGCGCTCAGATCGCCGCCGAAGGCCGCGATCTCACGCACGAGGCTGGAGCTGAGATAGGCGTGCTCGATGCCGGTCATGAAGAAGACCGTGTCCACCTCCGGCGCCAGTTGGCGGTTGAGGTGAGCGATGGCCTGCTCGCTCTCGAAGTCGGAGATCGCCCGCAGGCCGCGCACGATGGAGGTCGCGCCCCACTCACGGGCGAGGTCCACGGTCAGACCGTGATAGGTGATGACCTCGATGGTCTCTGCCGCGGCCGCCCCCAGCTCCGCGGCGACCGCCTCACCGATGAGCTCCGCCCGCTCCTCGACCGAGAGGCTGGGCGCCTTGCGCGTGTTGACGAGGACGGCCACGACCAGGCGGTCGAAGACGTGACCAGCGCGGTCGATGATGTCGATGTGACCGCGGGTGATGGGATCGAACGATCCCGGGTAGACCGCCAGACGCATCAGTCACCTCCCTGCGAGTGCTCCGGCCCACGACGATACACGCTCAGAGCCGTCTCGCCGAAGCGCCGTTCCCGCACACGTTCGAGCCGGCCCACCCGCGGCGGCGGTGCGTCCTTCCAGAAATGCTTGGCCACCACGACCGCGTCGGGGTCGAGCCAGCCGTCCTCTCCACCGAGACGCCCGAGCGCCGCCAGCAGGTCGGCGACCTGGGGGTAGGGCGGATCGAGCACGACACAGCCGAAGGGTGCCGGCTCCGAGGGCGTCACAAGGTAGGCCAGCACGTCCTGGCGTACGACCATGGCGTCCTCGGCCAGGTGTGTCCGCTCGAGGTTGCGCCGGATGACGGCCACGGCGCGGCCGTCCCGCTCCACCAGCACCGCCGCCGGCGCGCCACGGCTGAGCGCCTCGATGCCGGCCGCGCCCGAACCGGCGAAGAGGTCGAGCATCGGCCGCTCCCAGACGTCTTCGCGCTCGGATTCGATCATCGCGAAGAGCGCCTGCTTGACCTTGTCCGAGAGCGGACGGGTGCGGGGACCCGGCGCCTCGAGGCGCAGGCCGCCGGCGGCACCGGTCACGACCCGACCTGCGTCAGGCACCGACGGCCTCCTCGTCAAGGCCCTCAGCGGCCGCGATCTGGCGCAGCCAGCCCAGGCGCAACTCGCGTTCGAAGGCCTCGTAGCCAGGTCGCAGCGCGCCCCGTTCGTCGACCATGGCCTCGGCCAGCTCGCGACAGCGCAGCGCCAGCTCACGGTCGCCCGCGCGGGTGAGCGAGGCCACGCGCATGCGCGGCAGGCCGCTCTGGTCCAGGCCGAGGACGTCACCCTCGCCGCGCAGGCGCCAGTCCTCCTCGGCCAGCTCGAAGCCGTCGTTGGAGTCGTGGATGGCCGCCAGCCGGGCCGTGGCCGTGGTGTCCTCGCTGATGTCGGCCACGAGCACGCAGAACGACTGGGCCGGGCCCCTGCCCACGCGGCCGCGCAGCTGATGCAGCTGCGAGAGCCCGAAGCGGTCGGCGTTGAGCACGATCATGAGCGTGGCCTCGGGCACGTCGACGCCGACCTCGACCACGGTCGTACCCACCAGCAGGTCGATCTCGCCGTCGCGGAAGCGCGCCATCTCGGCATCGCGCGCATCGGCCCGCATGCGCCCGTGGACCAGGCCCACGCGCACCGGCGCCAGCTGCTCCCGTAGCCGTTGGGCCACGGCCTCGGCCCCACGCGCCTCGTCGTAGCCGTCGGCCGCCGGCAGGGACGGTGGCAGCTCGGCGGTGTCGTCACCCTCGTCGGAGCCCTGCGGGTCGATGTGGGGCACGACGACGAAGATGCGGTGACCGGCGGCCGCTTCCTCGCGCACCTTGTCCCAGGTGCCCGCGAGCTTGTCGGGGGCCTTGACGCCCGTCCTCGTCTGCTGCCGGCCCGACGGCGCAGAGCGCAGGTCGGAGACATCGAGATCGGCGTAGAGCACCTGGCCGAGCGTGCGCGGGATGGGCGTGGCTGTCATCAGCAGTACGTGCGGCGAGATGCCCTTGGACGCGAGCGCCTCCCGCTGGGCTACGCCGAAACGGTGCTGCTCGTCGACCACCACGAGGTCGAGCCGAGCATAGGCGACCGCCTCCTGCAGCAGCGCGTGCGTGCCCACGACGATCTGCGCCTGTCCGTTGGCGATGGCCTCGTGTGCCGCGACCCGGGCTGCCCGGCCGACCGAGCCGGTGAGCAGCGTCACCGGCAGAGCGGCCTCGTCGAGCAGGTCCGCAAGGGTGGTGGCCAGCTGTCGGGCGAGCAGGTCGGTGGGAGCCAGCAGCGCGCCCTGTCCACCGCCACGCGCAGCCAGGCCCAGGGCGTAGGCCGCCACGGCCGTCTTGCCCGAGCCCACGTCGCCCTGCAAAAGGCGCAGCATCGGCACGGTCCGACTGACGTCCAGGCGCACCGCGTCCATGGCCGCAGCCTGGTCGCCGGTGAGCTCGACCGCGCGCCCGAGCCGCTGCGCGAGACCGGCGGTGATGGCCGAGCGCAGCGCGGAGTCGGTGGCATCGCTGGTGTCTATGCCCTCGCGGAACGGCTCATCGGCCCGCTGCCGACGGCGTTGGACCATGCCCACCTGCAGCGCCAGCAGCTCGTCGTGGGCGAGGCGGCGGACCGCCGCATCGCGCTGCTCGAAGTCGTCGGGATAGTGGGCCGCGGACACCGCGGTGCGGATGGACGGTGCGCCCACGCGCAGCTCCGGCGGCAGGTAGTCGGGCTCGAGCAAGTGGCCGTAGTCATCCAGGCCGGCGCGGATGGCCCGGCGCAGGGTCTTGGCCGTGATGCCCTCGGTCAGCCGGTAGACGGGCACGATGCGCCCTGCGTGGAGCATCTCGCCGTCGCCCACCCGCCCGAACTCGGGGTTGTCCAGCTGGGGCTGATAGCGGTAGTGCTTGAGCCTGCCGCTGACGACGACCTGGTCGCCCGCCTTCAGCTGGCGTTCGATGAAGCGCCGGCCGAACCAGACGACTTCGACCGTGTGATGCCCTTGCCGCAGCAGGGCCATGGTTCGTTGCACGCGCCGGCGCAAGGTCGGCACGACGCGGATGGAGACGACTTCCGCCTCCACCGTCACCTCCCGGCCGGCATCGAGGTCAGGTAACGCCGACAGTGGCGTCAGCTCGCGCAGGTCGCGATAGTGCCGGGGGAAGGTGGCGAGCAGATCGCCCACGTCGAGGATGCCCAGGCGGCGCCCGTGGCGGCCGAGCGGACGCGCACCGGGCAGGTTCGACGCGCCGATCGGCGTGCGCAGCCCCCGCGGAACCTGGGCCTCGCCCTTCGCGGCTGGCGCCACCCGCTATTCGACCGCGACCAGCAGGTGGTCGTGCGGCTGGCCGCCGTCGACGAGCTCGACCTCTGCCCCGAAGCCGGCCAGCTCGATGCGCTCGCACAAGGACATGGACTGACCGGGCCCTTCGCTGTTGCCGCAGTAGAGGGTGATGAGCTCGAAGTCGTCGAGGGTGGCGAGAGCCTTGAGCGTGACCGCCTCCACGTCCGTCCCGGCCGCGAGCAGATGGCGAGCGGCATCGAGCGCGAGGACCTGGCCCGCACGCACCGCCACGCCGTCGACGACCGAGTCCTTGGCCGCGGTGATGACCCGGAACGAGCGCAGTGCGGCGGCCTCGTCAGTCATGCGCTGGTGGTTCTCGTCGAGCGTCGCCTCCGGGTCGTAGGCCACCACGGCGGCGATGCCCTCGGCCGCGTTGCGCGTGGGGATCACGCGTACGCTGACCATCGGCGTGAGCTCGGCGACCTGGCCGGCGGCCAGCAGCGCATCGCGGTCGTTGGGCAGGACGATGGCTTCGGGTGCGCCAGCGGCCAGGACGGCCTCGGCCATCTCGCCGACCGACGGTCGTGTGCCATGCCCGGGCTTGACCACGCGTGCGCCGAGCAATTCGAAGACCCGGGCCAGTCCCTCGGCGCCGGTGACGGCCACGAGGGCGAGGGCGGGCGCAGCGGCCGCGGGCCGGCTAGGCTCGGCCCCTGCGTGAGCCGGGTTGTGCAGGACCTGGTCGTCGAGATCGGTGACCTCGACGTTGCCCAGGCGACCGTAGAGCAGGCCCGCAGCGATGGCCAGGTCCGGCCGCTCCCCGTGCACGTGCACGCGACACAGCCGTTCGTCGCCGGCCACGACGACCGAGTCGCCCACCGCCTGGATGGCCTCGCGTAGCGCGGCTACGTCGATGCTGCCCTGTGGGGCGGTGAGCATGTACTGCGTCTCGTACCCATGCTCGGGGTCGTTGGCACCATGGGCATGGGCGTGCCCGTCATGGGCATGCGTGTGGTGGGGCTCCCGTGACGCAGCCTCGATGGCGGCAGGGTCGGCGGTGTCGGCGCCGGCGGTGCTGACGCCGCCTGTCCTGGCGCCCCTGGCCGCGACCGCGATCTCGGCCGCTCGACGAGCGCGCACCATGCGTCGGGCGACGGCCATGTGGCTCTCTCCGTCGCCGACGTGGAGCATGCCCTCGAGCACGCGGTACAGACCCTGCCCGCCCGAGTCAACCACGCCCGCGTCCTGCAGCACCGGCAGCAGCGTCGGCGTGCGCTGGACCGAGCTGGCGGCCGCTTCGATGACATCGGCGAGCACGGCCTCCACGTGTGGCTGCCGGCCGGCGGCCGACTCGGCCGCATCGGCAGCGTCACGGATGACGGTGAGGATGGTGCCCTCGACGGGCGTGAGCACTGATTCGTAGGCCACCTCGGACCCCTTGCGCAGGCCGGCAGCGAACTCGACGCCGCTGGCGACCTCACGGCCGTCGGCGCCATGGGTCATACCGCGGATGATCTGGGAGAGGATGACCCCGCTGTTGCCACGAGCGCCGGTGAGAGCGCCCCGGCTGAGCGCCTCGGCCACGGAGTCGAGATCGCGACCCTCATCGGGCAGCGCCTCCGCCTCGGCCAGGGCCGACTTCATCGTGGCCAGCATGTTGGAGCCGGTGTCCCCGTCGGGCACCGGGAACACGTTGAGTAAATCGACCTCATCGACATGCCGCTCGAGGTTGCGCGTGGCAGCCTTGACCGCGCGGATGAGGGTCGGCCCGTCGACGTGCAGGCGCGTCATCGAGTCTCGAGCACGGCCCTGCACGGACACCGGGTCACAGCGTGGCGATGGCATGGCATGGCTCGGCTTCCTCCGTTCTCGCGAGGCCGATGGTATAGTACGCGGCCGTGCGGTCGGACACCCGCCCCACCCCTATCCACCGACTCCTGAGGATGATCATGGCTCGCTCCTGCGCGAAGTGCGGCAAGACCTCCATGGGCGGCTTCAACCCCCAGTCATCTGGGATGAACCGCGTCCGGGCGAAGCGTCGCTACAACGTCAACCTGCAGCAGCTCAAGGTCTACAACGGCGGTCAGGTCACGCGTACGCTCATCTGCACGCGCTGCCGCCGCACGCTGATGAAGTCCGCCTCCTAGGCGAACGCTCAGACTTCGTAGCCCAGCTCCCGCAACCGCGGCCCACAACGCCGCTCGACCTCCCGCCGCTCGTCGCGGCCCAGGTCGACACGCCAGCGCCCCACCGAGGCCCCGCTCACCGCGCCCTCGTAGTCGGGGCGTTTCGCCTGCCTCGCGGCGGGCGCGTCGGTGCCTGACCCGGCCTGCGCCAACCAGGCGGGGTCGGCCGTGATCCCGACGTGCTCGCAGAGGAGCCGCAGCACGTCGGCCGGGTCGGCGACCAGGTCCTCGTAGCGGATCTCGGTGTAGCGCGGGTCGTCCCGCCAGGCCATGCCCGCGGCCGTATCGCCGAGCCAGCGATCCACGTACCACGCGAGCGGGCGTTCGACCAGCACCTTCTGCCAGGTACCGTCCACCCAACGCCAATCGGGATGCTGGCGCATGGAGCAGACCACGTCCCGGCCGTCGCGGATGACGTGCACGATCGAGGCTTCGGGGAAGTGTGCCCTGATCCAGTCGAGGTGGCGGATGTTCTGGGGCGTCTTCTCGGCCCACCGCTCCGCGCCCGCGTCCGCCCGCACTCGCTCGGCGAACGCATCGATGAAGGCGGCCTGCGAGGGGGCCGTGTCACGCATCGTCCGCAGCTCGCCGAGCGCGATGGCATAGGAGCGGGCGAGGAACTCGAGGTTGAAAGCCGCCGGCACGAAGAGCTTGCTCTCCGCACCGGCGCGGACCTCGGGGTGGCGGTCGAGCAGCCGGCGGAGCACGGTCGTGCCCGAGCGCGGCGCGCCGCCCATGACGATGTGCGATTCGCCAGAGCGGTAGGCCGCGGTGCGCCAGCGGCGCTGGCGCACCCGCTTCACGCGGTTGCGCACCCGGGTCAGCAGCGGGCTGCCGGCCATGGCTCAGGCGTCGCTGTCGAGCCAGATGGTCATGGGTCCGTCGTTGACCAGCTCGACCTCCATCTCGGCCCCGAACTCGCCGCGGTCGACCTCGATCCCGCGTGACTCGACCGCCCCGGCGAAGACCTCCACCAGCTCGGCGGCCAGGTCCGGCGCCGCGGCGGAGATGAACGATGGCCGGCGGCCCTTGCGCGTGTCGCCGTAGAGCGTGAACTGGCTCACCACCAGCACCGCCCCACCGACGTCGGCCAGCGCGCGGTTGGTGCGGCCGTCCTCGTCGCGGAAGATGCGCAGGTCGACCGACTTGTGGGCCAGGGTCGTGGCCACCTCGGCGGTGTCATCCGGGCCCACACCCACGAGGGCCATGAGGCCGGGGCCGATGGAGCCGCGGACCGCGCCGCCGACGCGGACCTCGGCGCGGGTGACGCGCTGGAGCAGGACGCGCATCTAGCGACCCTCGGCCGGACCGGCCTCGTACCCCTGCAGCGCAAGCTCCTTGACGAGCTCGACCTCCTCAGAGGCATCCCGGCCGCGCTGGAAGAGGGCCGACCCGACGACGCAGACGTCGATGCCGTAGCTGCCCACGATCTCGGCAGTCCTGCTGTTGACGCCACCGTCCACGTGCACGAGCCCGCCCCGTCCGGCCGCCGCCAGTGCCGCCCGCGCCTCGGCGATCTTGGGCGCCGTCTCGGGCAGGAAGCCCTGACCGCCCCAGCCGGGGTGCACGCTCATGATCATGATGATGTCGAGCTCGTCGATCCAGCGCTGGAGGGCCGACACGGGTGTGTCCGGGCTGACCGCCAGGCCCGCCCCCTTGCCGTGCGCATGGATGGCAGCGATGGCCTCGCTCTTGCGCTCGGCCGGCTCGGCCGTCTCGGCCGTCTCGACGTGGAAGGTGATCGTCTCCGGCCCGGCCTCGATGAAGCGCTCGATGTAGTGGGCCGGCTCCGCGATCATGAGGTGGACGTCGAGCGGCATGTCGGTCAAACGGCGGAAGGCCGCCACGATGTCCGGCCCGAAGGTGATGTTGTCGACGAAGCTCCCATCCATGACGTCGAGATGGAGACGGTCAGCGCCCGCGCGCTCCATCTTGTGCACGACCCGGTCCAGGCGGCTGAAGTCGGCATTGAGGATGCTGGCCGAGACCAGGACCTGGTGGGCGTCGGTCATGCTGGGCTCCCCTCCTCGTGTCCTCGCCTGGTGTCGCCCACGAGCGCGGCCGCGCTGCGTCGCTCGATGACATCACGCCGCCGCTGGACCGCCGCGGGCGCTGGACCGCCGGCCCGTTCCGCGGCCAGCTGGCCACAGGCCGCGCCGATATCGATGCCACGGTTGCGGCGCACGGTGGTGTGCAGCCCGACCGAGCGCAGCACCGAGGCGAAGGCCTCGGTGCGTTCGGGCGACGACGGCTGCCAGGGCGTGTGCGCGACCGGGTTCATGGGAATGAGATTGACATGAGCCAGGCGACCACGCAGCAGCTCGGCGGCGGCGTGCGCATCAGCGGCGGTGTCGTTGATGTGGTCGATCATGACCATCTCGTAGGTGATGCGCCGGCCGGTCGCATCGGCGTAGTCGGTGGCGGCCGCGACCACGTCCTCGAGCGGGTAGGCCCGGTTCAGCGGCACGAGCACGTCACGCAGCGCTGGTCGCGCCGCGTGCAGCGAGACCGCCAGCTTGTACTGACGGCGGAGGGAGGTCATACGCTCGATGCCGGGGATGACGCCGCTGGTGGAGACGGTGATGTGGCGCTGGCCCAGGCCGAAACGGTTGCCATCGCTGAGCGCGGCACAGGCCGCGAGTACGGCGTCGGGGTTGAGCAGGGGCTCGCCCATGCCCATGAACACGATGTTGGTCAGGCGGCGGCCTTCATCGGCCAGCTCATTGCGCCAGAAGCGGGCCTGATCGATGATCTCCGAGGTGCGCAGGTCTCGCCACAAGCCCAGCTCACCGGTGGCACAGAAGGGACAGCCGACCGCGCAGCCGGCCTGGCTCGAGATGCACAGGGTGGTGCGCTCCCGCCTCGAGCCCCGCGCCGGGTAGCGCATCAGCACCGATTCCACGACGCGCCCATCGTCGAGCGAATGCAGGGCCTTGTCGGTCAGCCCGCCATCGGTCTGGGTGCGCTCAGTGCCGGTCAACGTGCAGTAGCGGTAGGACTGGCCGAGCGCCTCGCGCAACGGTCCCGGCAGCGTGTGGATGTCGTCGAAGGACTGGGCCCGGCCGGACCACACGTGGTCGGCCAGCTGCCGTGCGCGGAAGGCGGCCTCACCACGATCGGCGAACCACGAGAGCAGCTCCTGCGGCGAGGCGTCGGAGATGCCCGGCCGCGCGTCCTGCGGGCCGGTGGCCGGCAGGTCCACGATCGGTAGCGCCCCCTCTGCGGGCGGCATGAGGGGATCGGGCATGGGAGCTGGTACCGGGTTGGGCATCGAGGCGTGATGGTAGCGCTGAACGCCCGATGAGGCCGTCAACGGCCGGGCGCGCGCTTGGGCCGCACCGCCAGGCGTCGTCTACAGGCGCCTGCCGCGACGGTACTCGGCGCCGCTCATGCGTCGCCCTCCCGCCGGCTGGACCTCGTCGAGGCGCAGGACGCCGTCGACCGTGCCCAGGCCCAGCGTGCCCTCGGTGAGCACGATGGCGCCCTGCTCGACAGGCACGGCCTCGGTCCAGCATGCTCGCGGCCCAGACCTTGAGGCGGGTGCCGTCGTGCTCGAGGAACGAGCCTGGCCAGGGCTGGTAGGCGCGCACCTGGCGCTCGAGCTCGGCGGCTGGGCGGGCCGGGTCGAGGCGTCCGTCCTCGCGGCGCAGAGGGCGCGTGAGCGTGGCACCCTCGACAGGCTGCGGGCGCGCCGGCAGCGAACCGCCGAGCCATGACGGCAGGCACTCGAGCAGCAGTTCCGCGCCGGCTCGGGCCAGGTGGGCCTCCAGCTCCGGCGCCCGCTCCGTGCCCTCCAGCGCCACCTCCGTCTGGGCCACGATGGGCCCGGTGTCGAGACCCTCGTCCATGCGCATCACGGTCACGCCGGTGACCTCGTCGCCGGCGGCGATGGCGCCCGCCACCGGCGACGCCCCGCGATGACGCGGCAGCAGCGAGGGATGGATGTTGAGCGCGCCGTGGACGGGCAACTCCAGCACCGGGGCGGGGACGATGCGGCCGTAGTCGGCGAGCACGATGAGCTCGGCACCGGCCAGGCGCAACTCGTCGA
This sequence comes from uncultured Chloroflexia bacterium, assembly GCA_963716815.1. Taxonomy (GTDB): domain Bacteria; phylum Chloroflexota; class Limnocylindria; order Limnocylindrales; family CSP1-4; genus JAFMJV01. The sequence continues at coordinate 25,585 of CAVQUM010000001.1, read as the reverse complement.
GCACGGCCTCGTCGCGGAGCGTGGCCGGGGTGCGCACTCGTTGCCCGCGCTCGGTCGCGAGGGCACCCACGGGCGTGGGTGTGAGCCGGTTCTTGCGTCCGGCCGGGCGTGGCGGAGCGGTGACCACCGAATCGAGCTCGACGAGCTCGCTCTCGAGCAGGCGCTCCAACGCCGGCAGGGCGACGGGGCCGCTGCCGAAGAAGAGGGTGCGGACGGGTCGGCTCACCGCGGCCTAGCCGACCGCCGGCATCTCCTCGCCGGCCTCGGCCAACTCCTCCTCCATCCGCGAGACCGGGATGAGGTCGTCGAAGGACTCGAGGTAGTCGATGTAGAGGATGCCCTTGAGGTGATCGAGCTCGTGCTGCATGGCACGCGCCAGCAGGCCGGTACCATGCTCCTTGATGTGGCGGCCGTTGCGGTCCTGGGCTTCGACCCAGACCTTCTCCTTGCGCGGCACGTAGGCCACGTAGCCGGGCACCGAGAGGCAGCCCTCGAGGTCGTTGTCCTCGCCCGAAGCACGCGTGATGACCGGATTGACCAGCTCGTACAGGCGGCCCTCGACCTCGATGACGCAGACCTGCAGGGGCTCGCCGATCTGGGGCGCGGCCAGGCCCACGCCGGGCGCGTCACGCATGGTGTGCGTAAGGTCGTCGAGCAACTCGTGCAGGTACGCGCTGAAGCTGTCGACCGGCTCGCCCTTGAGGCGCAACCGGGGATCACCAAGGGTGAGGATTGGCTTGACGGTCATGGCTCGAGTATAGGACCGCTGGGCACGCTCTTCGAACTCGCCCACCGGGGCCGGCGCCCGGGGCCGGCGCCTACAGCAGGCTCTCGGGATCGACGTCCACGGACCACGGCGCGCCTGGGTCGCCGTCGAGGACCGCCGCTGGATCGGGACCGCGCAGGACCACGTGGAAGCGCCAGCGGCCGCCCCGGCGGGCGACGTAGGCCGGCACCGGCCCCAGCACCGAGACGTGCGCCTCGAGCTCGTCCGAGCGGGTACGCAGGCGACCGGCGAGAACGTCCGCGGCCTCCTGTGCGGCATCGCGTTCGGGCAGCGCCACGGTGAGCTTGATGAGGCGCCCGATACGGCGGTGAGCCGAAGCGCCGGCGCCGAGCCAGTTCGGCCTCCACGAACGCGCTCGGGTCACCGCTGGCCACGGCCTCGATGGCCGGGTGTTCGGGTTGATAGGTCTGCACGATGGCGCGGCCCGGTCGGTCACCGCGGCCGGCCCGACCGACGGCCTGGGTCAGCAGTTGCCAGGTGCGCTCGGCGGCTCGTTCGTCGGGCAGGTTGAGAGCGATGTCCGCGCTGACCACGCCCACGAGCGTGACCTCGGGCACGTCCAGCCCCTTGGCCACGAGGCTCGTGCCCACGAGCACATCGAAGGCACCCGCGGCGAAGTCGTCCACGACGCGCGCCGCGGCACCCTTGCGCTCGACCACGTCACGGTCGAGGCGAGCCACGCGCAGGGCCGGGAAGCGCACGCGCAACTCCTGCTCGACCCGCTCGGTACCGCCGCCGAGGTAGCGGATGCGCACCGATCCGCAGGCCGGGCAGCGGCGGGCCACCGGTGCACTCGCGCCGCAGTGGTGGCAGCGCAGGGCCACCACCGACGCATGGAACACGAGCGGACGCTGGCACTCAGGGCAGACCTGCACGTAGCCGCAGTCGCGGCAGAGCACGACCGAGGCGGCCCCACGCCGGTTGATGAGCAGGATGGCGCGATCGCCCGCGACGGTGTCGAGCGCCTCGAGCGCGCCGACGAGAGCCGCGGAGAGCAGGCCGCGGTTGCCTTCGGCCAGCTCCTCGCGCAGGTCCGCGACCTCGACCGTGACGGGCGCGCCGGACCGCCGGCCGCGCAGGCGCAGGTGGCGGTAGCGACCCTCCCGGGCCAAGCCGACGCTGATGATGTCCGGGGTGGCCGAACCGAGCACGACCGGCGCCGAGGCGAGGTGGCCCAGCGCCACAGCCGTGTCCCGGCCCTGGTAGCGCGGGGTGCGATCGGACTTGTAGGCCGGGTCGTGCTCTTCGTCCACCACGACGAGGCCCAGCGGCTCTGGCGGCGAGAGCACGGCCGTGCGCGTGCCCACGACGACCCGTGCCTCGCCCGTGCGCACCCGGCGCCACTCGTCACCTCGCTCCCCGTCGCTCAGGGCACTGTGCAGCAGGGCCGGCTCGAGGCCGAGGTCATGACGCAGCCGGTCGAGGAGCGGCGTGGCCAGCGCGATCTCGGGCACCAGCACGAGCGCACCGCGACCGGCGGCGAGGGCATGGGCGATGGCAGCGGCGTAGACGGCGGTCTTGCCGCCCGCCGTGTCGCCCTCGAGCAGGACGGTCTGGTGCGCTCGGGTCTCGATGGCCTCGCGCACGACCGCGACCGCGGCGGCCTGCTCCGCGTCGAGCTCCGAGCCCGGCGGACGGCTGCCGCGGGCGGGTGCGACCCGACCGGCCAGGGGGCGGCGTGCCTCGACCCGGGTCTCGAGCTCGAGCAGGCCGCGCCGAGCCAAGCCGGAGACGGCCGAGGAACCGTGCCGCCCGGCGAGGCGCGCGGCGACCTCTGCTCCGGTCTGATCGGGACCGGCCAGCTCGAGCAACAGGGCCTTCTGGCGCGACCCCAACGGTGGCCCCTCGGGTCGCCCGCCCTCGGTCAGCAACGCTGCGGCCGTGCGTCCGGGTGCCGTCAGCACGGCCCAGCGCACCTGCTTCTCACGAGTCGCCGGCGGCACCACCCGCCACTCCAGGCGCACCACGCCGTCGGACTCGTGCGCACGCAGCCTGCGCAGCAGGGTCGCCCGGCTGTCCGGCTGGGGCAGGTCGTCGACGAGTACGCCCGCGGGGCCGGCGGCCGCGACCGCGTCGAGCAACGGGTCGTCAGCGTGCTCTCGGACAAGGGGCACCACGAACAGCTCGATGCGCTCGAGCGTGCCCGGCGGCAGCATCGCCCGCACCACCAGCCCGGGCGGCGCGAGGTAGTGCTCCGCGACATGGCGCGCGACACGTCGTGACAGCGGGCCCAGCAGCGGACCGTCGGAGCGCACGCGAGCCAGCAGCGGCTTGGCCTCGGCCGGCGGTGCCTCGCCTTGGTCGATGACCACGCCCACCGCCCGCCGCCGGCCGAACTCGACCATGACCGCCTCGCCCGGTTCGATGTCGGCGAGCGCCGTCGGGACCGAGTAGGTGAAGAGCCGACCGCCGGCCACGCCGGGGGCATCGACGGCGACCTCGACGAAGCGCGGCTCCGTCACGGCCGGCTAGACGTCGATCTGGCGGTCGGGAAAGCGCTCGTGCTCGGCCGCGATGATGGCGTCGATCTCCTCGGCAGTGGCGTCGATCTGGTCGGTCTCATTGACCACGACGTGGTGGAACTCGTTGCGGCGGGCCATCTCGATGCGCGCGTTGCGCAGGCGGATGTCGAGGTCCCCGGGCGGCTCGGTCCCGCGGCTGACGAGGCGCCGCTCGAGCTCCTCCATCGAGGGCGGCACCACGAAGATGAGCAGGGCATCCCGGACCCTGGCGCGGATCTTGTCGGCTCCCTGCACGTCGATCTTGAGGATGGCATCGCGGCCGTGCGCCAGGGCCGACTGGACCTGGTCGCGTGGCGTGCCGTACCAGTGCTGATGGACCTCGCTGGCCTCGAGCAGACCCTCGTCGGCCACCAGCCGCCCGTAGTCGTCGAGCGAGAGGAAATGGTAGTGGGTGCCGTCGATCTCGTTCTTGCGGCGCTCACGGGTGGTCACGGTGGTGACGTAGCTGCGGGGATACGGGGGCTCCCGCCGCCGCATGGCCTCGATGATGGCGTCCTTGCCGACCCCGGAAGGGCCGGAGATGATCACGACCTGCGCTCCTGGCTGTCCCACGATCGGGCGAATCTTCAACTCCTTCCTGCCTCACCGGCTCGCAGCCCGTCGAGCACGGACTCGAGCTCGTGGGGCAATGGTGCCTCACATCGTACGAGCCGGCCCGACCCCGGTGACACGAACTCCAGCTTCCAGGCGTGGAGGAAGAGGCGCTCCAAGCCATCGGGCCCGCGGCGCACGGCGCCGGTGGCGTAGACCCGGTCGCCCGCGACGGCATGCCCGATGGACGCGAGGTGCACCCGGATCTGGTGCGTGCGACCGGTGATGAGATCCAGCTCCAACTCGGTCCACTCGGCGAATCGCTCCCGGATGCGATAGCCGGTGACCGCCGGCTTGCCCTGGGCCGTGACGGCCATGCGCATGCGGTTCCGCGGGTCGCGGCCGACCGGCTTCTCGATGCGGCCCAGCTGGGCGTTGACCACGCCGCCGGCGAGGGCGAGATAGGTCTTGCGCACGCGCCGCGCCTTGAGCTGTGCCTGCAGCGAGACCTGGGCCGCATCGTTGCGAGCGACCACGATGAGTCCCGACGTGTCACGATCGAGCCGGTGCACGATCCCCGGCCGCTCGGCGCCCGCGGCGGTACCGAGGCCGCCGGTGCCGGCTTCGTGCGCCAGCAGGGCATTGACCAGTGTGCCGCGCTCGTGCCCGGGGGCGGGATGCGTGACCAGCCCCGCGGGCTTGTCGATGACGATGACGTCGTCGTCGCGATAGACCACCTCGAGCGGGATGTCCTCGGGCACCAGCTCATCGACCCGGACCTCGGGCACGTCCAGCACCAGCACCTGGCCCGCGTGCACCGGGTCGCGAGAACGGACGCGCGCGCCTTCGCTGGTCAGCCGCCCGTCGCTGATGAGCCGCTGGACGTAGGCGCGCGAGAGGCCCGTGGCGTCGGCCATGTAGCGGTCGGCGCGACTGCCGGCAGCCCCGGCGGGCACCTCCACCCGCCTCGGTTCACTCATCCGGGCTCCCCTGCCCCGCGGCCGGGGATGGCCCGGTCACCCAGCAGCGCCGCCGCGAAGAGCGCGACGATGCCGAGGAAGACCGCGGCGTCGCTGATGTTCCAGGCATACCAGCGAGTGTCGCCCACGCCCATGTCCACGAAGTCGATGACGTGCCCGAAGCGCAGGCGGTCGATGAGGTTGCCGACCGCGCCGCCCACGAGCAGCCCGAGGCCGATCGTGACCAGCGGCCCGAGACCGGCGGCATGACGCCACTCGTACCAGGTGACGCCCGCGATGACGAAGACCGAGAGCACGGCCATGAGCGTGGCCGAAGCATCGAGGAAGCCGAAGATGGCACCGTCGTTGTAGGTCTTGGCCACCCGCAGCAGCTCGCCCACGACCTCGGTGGGCCCGCCTGGCTCTCCGGCCGCGACCGCGCGCGAGGCCAGCTCGAAGGAGCTGTCCACCCACGTCTTGCTGAGCTGGTCGAGCAGCACCACGGACGCCACCAGCCCCAGGAACGTAGCCCAGCGGCGACGCGCCTGGGCAGGCGTCTCGGGCGCTGTGGATGTGGTCGAGGCTGACGCCTCAGCCACCGATGTCCCCCAGCGCGATGCTCACGCTTCCCGCCTCGAGAGCCACCTCGGACGCGGCGGCGTCAGCGGGGGCCGGCGCGCGGCGGACCTCGTCTGCAAGCACGTCGCTGGCCAGGCCCGCGAGGTACGGCTCCAGGCGGTCGAGCGCAGCGGCCCGGCCGTCGAGATAGAGCACGATGCGGGCATCGAGCGCGAGTTCGGCCCGCTTGCGCAAGTCCTGCACCGCGCGGGTCAGCTCGCGAGCATCGCCCTCGGCCATCAGTTCCGCTGTGAGCTCGGTGTCGATGACCACGACGATGCCCTCGTCGTGGGCCACGGCGGTGCCCGGGCGGGGCGTGGCCAGGATCTCCACCTCATCGGGCGCGAGCGTCAGCCCGGCGAGTGCGACCGAGCCGTCGTCGAGGTACTCGACCTCGTTCGCCCGGGCGGCGGCCATGATGGCCGGGATCTGCTTGCCGTACCTCTTGCCGATGACCGGCAGCAGCGGCTTGACACGCCGGTCGACCAGCTCCGACTCGTCGCCGATGATCTCGACCGACTTGACGTTGAGCTCGTCCGCCAGCAGCGCCAGCAGCTCGTCCGCGGCTCCGACGTCGAGACCCTCCGTCAGCGAGCCGCGAGGGCATGGCCAGCCACAGTCGGCCCAGCGGCTGGCGCACCTTGAGCCCGGCCTGGCTGCGCAGGGTGCGGCCGAGCTCGACCGCCCGGCGCAGGTCGGCCATGGCCGCCTCCAGACGCACGGTCGCGCAGCGGGGCCAGGTCTGCCGCCGGCCAGCGCCGTGAGGTGTACCGACTCTGGTGCGTCCTCGGCCGGTCGGGGCCACCAGCACCTTGTGGAACTCCTCGGCCAGGAAGGGCAGCAACGGGGCCATGGTACGGGCCACGCTCATGAGCGCCAGGTGCATCGTGCCGAAGGCCGCGTCGCGGTCGCCGGCGTCGTCACCGCGCGAGAGCCGGCGGCGGGAGCGACGCAGCCACCACTGTGAGAGGTCGTCGACGTAGCCGCTGATGGCGCGCGTGGCGCCGCGCGTGTCGTACACGTCCATGCACGCACCCGCGGTCGCGGCCATGTCCGCCGCGCGCGAGAGGATCCAGCGGTCCAGGGGCGTGCGGCCGGGGGCCGGGACCTGCTCGACCGAGGACCGCGCGCGACGGCGCCCAGTCACCCAGGCGGGCGTAGGTCGTGAAGAAGGCCAGCACGTTCCACAGCACCAGCAGCTCTCGCCGGGCCTCGTCCGCGGTGTGGTAGCCGAAGAGGATGTTGTCCTCCGGCCGTGGCGGTGCTGTACATCCAGCGCATGACGTCGACGCCCATGCGCTCGGCGGCCTCGTTGAACTCGATGGCGTTGCCCCATGACTTGTGCATGGGCCGCCCGTCCTCGCCGTAGAGCGTGGCGTAGCCGAAGAGCGACTTGAAGGGGCGCTCGCGGCGGAGCACCGTGCCCATGGCCAGCATCGAGTAGAACCAGTTGCGGAACTGGCCGGGGAAGGACTCGCTGACCCAGTCGGCCGGGAACCACTTCTCCCAGTAGTCGGGGTCGGTGCGGTAGTGGAGCGTGCTGAAGGGCACGATGCCCGCGTCCAGCCAGGGGTTGCCCACGTCCTTGATGCGCCGCGACTCGGCCCCGCACCGGTCGCAGGGTACGACCACCTCGTCGACCCAGGGTCGATGCGGCGAGCGACCGTCGAGCTGCTCGAAGCCCGACGACTGGCCTTCTGGCCCAGCTCCTCGCGCCCGCCGATGACCTGGTAGCCGTGGCAGTCGTCGGTGGTGCACTCCCAGATGGGCAGGGCCAGGCCCCAGTAGCGCTTCTTGGAGATCATCCAGTCGCCCATGGTGAAGAGCCAGTCGATCTCGCGGTCGTAGCCGAAGCCCGGGTACCAGTCGATCTGGTCCACGATCTCCATGATCTGGTAGCGCAGGCTGGCGTCGACCTGCTCCTTCGTCAGCGTCTCGCGCGGCTGGTCGTAGACCTCGCCCATGGAGATGTACCACTCGTCGACCACGCGGAAGAGCAGCGCCGTGCCGCAGCGCCAGCAGTGCGGGTAGCGGTGGGTGTACGGCTCGAGGTGGTAGTAGAAGTCGCTCGCCTCTAGCTCCTCGATGATCTCGGCCGCGACGCCCGCGGCGTCCTTGCCCGCGAAGGTCCCGAAGCCCGCGAGGTAGATGACCGGCCTCGTCCAGCGGCGCGATGACCGGCAGGCCCAGCTGCTTTCCCAGCCTGAAGTCCTCGGCGCCGCCGCCGGGCGCGATGTGCACGATGCTCGTGCCCTCGTCCTCGCCGACCTCGTTCCACTCGATGACGCGATGGACGTAGCGGCGCCTGCCCGTTCTCGTCGACGCCCGCGGCGAAGGCCTCGCGCACCGCCGGGCAGGTCGTCGAAGGCGTAGCGTGTAGTGCAGTCCCAGCAGGAACGAGCCCTTCTGCTCGTCGACGCACCTTGAAGTCGCCCTGCACGGCCGTCTTGAGCGCGACCTTCCCGACCCAGAAGCGCTCGTCGCCACCCTGGTCGACGAGCACGTAGTCGAGGTCGGGATGGACCGCGGCGGCCACGTTGGCGGTCATGGTCCAGGGCGTAGTCGTCCACACCAGCAGCGACTCGCCCGGCCGCTCGACCAGCTTGAAGCGCACGGTCAGGCCCGGGTCCTCGCGGTCGGCGTAGCCCTCGTTCATCTCCATCTGGCTCATGCCCGTGCCGCAGCGCGTGCACCAGGGCATGGAGTCGACCCCGCGATAGAGCCAGCCGCGGCGGTCGCACTCGGCCAAGAAGGCCCAGATGAGGTCGTTGTTCTCGTTGCTGAAGGTGAAGTAGGAGCCGCCCAGCTCGGGCAGGCCCAGGCGGCCGACGATCATCTCGACCGTGTCGGTGACCGGCCCATGCGGCCCCTCGACGGTGATGATCTGGCTCGGGTCCTGCTCCAGCAGATCGCGCAGGCGGCGCAGCTCATCGGGGTCGTTCCAGTCCATCCAGTAGCCCAGGCGGATCGACTGCTCGGTCTGGACCGCGGCGTAGGTCAGCACGCGCTGCTTGCACAGGCGCACGAAGTCGGCGATGCCGAAGGTCTCGATGTCCTTCTTGCTGGTGAAGCCCAGCTCGCGCTCGACGTTGACCTCCACCCACAAGCCCTGGCAGTCGAAGCCCTGCTGGAAGCGCAGCTCCCTGCCCAACATGGCGTGGTAGCGGTTGAAGGCATCCTTGTAGGTACGACCCCAGGCGTGGTGCACGCCCATGGGGTTGTTGGCCGTGATGGGGCCGTCGACGAAGGACCAGTGCTCGTGGCCCGCGTTCTGGGCGCGCAGCTTGGCGAAGATGGACCGCTCGCGCCAGAAGTCGAGCGTGCGGTGTTCCTGGGCAGCGAGGTCAGGCTGCGCTGCGACAGCCGGGAAGGGGCTTCGTGACATCGGTCGGCCAAGTCTAGCCGAGCGCTCGCGTTCACCGAGTGGTGCGCGAACGCACCGCCAAGCGCGGCGTGGGCAGGGTTCGAACAGAGCGGCTACGATGCCGCCGTGGCCCCACCAGACGTAGTCGTGCGTCCCAGGCGTAGCGCCTTCGCCGCGGCATTCCTCTCGTTCCTCTTCCCCGGCCTCGGGCATGCCTACCTTGGCCGCTGGCTGCGGGCCATCCTCTGGGCCGCGCTGCCCCTCATCGGTCTGGCCTTCGTCATCGGCCGCGCGGTCACCGGCAGTCGCGACGAGCTCATCGAGCTGGCCGCGGACCCGGACGTGCTCAACTTCGTCCTCGTCTTCCTCGTCCTCGATGTCATCTACCGCCTCATCGCGGTGCTCGACGCCTACCGCCTGGCGCTCGACGGCAGCGTCGGCTCGGCCGGCACACGGGCCCTCTCGGCGGCCGGGCTGCTGGCCCTGGTCGTCGTGCTCGTCGGCAGCCACGTGGCCGTGGCCCAGCCGGTCTTCATCGCCACCGACGTCTACGCCGCCATCGAGGAGAACGCCGGCGATGAGAGCGAGGTGCTCAGCCCCGAAGAGCTCGCGGCCCGGGGCGGCGAGGATTTCATCCTGCAGACCGGTGAGTTGACGGAGCAGGCCACGCCTGACCCCGCCGTGTCGGTCGACCCCGAGACCTCCGCAGCGCCGGCCACGCGGGAGCCGGCGGAGGAGCCCACGAGCGAGCCGCCCGATGGGGCGGACACCACAGCCACGCCCACGGCCAAGCCCGAATGGGACGGCACGGACCGCCTCAACATCCTGCTCATCGGCTCCGACGGCGGCCGCCAGGGCGTGAACAAGAACAGCCTCCTGACCGACACCATGATCACCATCAGCGTCGATCCGGTCACCGGCCGCCTCGCCTTCATCTCCCTGCCCCGCGACGCGACTAACATCCCGCTGCCCAAGGAGTGGCCGGCGTATCGAGCCCTCGGCGGCAAGTACAACAACAAGATCAACACGCTCTACGCCACCGCGCGCTCCCGCTCCGACCTCTTCCCCGGCAACGACAAGGAGCGCGGCTACAACGCGCTCATGGGCGCCCTCGGCGAGCTCTACGGGCTGGACATCAAGTACTACGTGGCCGTCGACCTCAACAGCTTCCGGCAGGTGGTGAACACGCTCGGCGGCGTGGTCGTGGACGTGCAGTTGCCGGTCATGGACTACGGCTACGCGACCGGTGACGGACGCGGCAAGCTCAAGCTCTACGTGCCGCCGGGCATGCGCAAGATGAACGGCCAGGAAGCGTTGGCCTACGCGCGCTCACGCCATGGCTCGTCCGACTACGACCGCTCGGCACGCCAGCAGCGGGTCATCACTTCCGTCCGCGACCAGACCGACATCGACTCGCTGCTCGAGCCGGGCGTCCTGACCGACCTCATCAAGCAGCTGCAGAAGGACGTCAAGACCAACATCAAGCCCAAGCTCGTGCCCAAGATGCTGACCCTGGCCCAGGACATCGATCTGGACGGCCGCGAGAACCTGGTCCTCTCCAGCGGCAAGTACGTGACCGAGTGCTACCCCTGCGGCAGCCTCGGGCTGTGGATGCTCAAGGCCAATCCTGCAGCGATCAGGGCCGACGTCAAGAACGTCTTCACCCTCAGCAAGGCCAAGCAGCGCCAGATCAACCAATTGCGTGACGAAGGCGCCACGGTCTACGTGCTCAACGGCGAGGGTGGTCGTAACAGCAAGGCCATCAACATCGCCTCCAACCTCGCGGGCAAGGGCATGGACGCCATCGTGCCGCCGGTCAACGACGGCAAGGCCGACAGCGCGGGCTACACGGGCACGGTCATCCGTGCCTACAACGGCGCAGAAGCGACCATGCCGGACACGTTCAAGAAGCTGAAGGGCCTACTGAGCGACAAGAAGCGCACCGTCGAGTTCATCGACGATCGTGCCACCACGGCCGACTTCGTGATCATCGTGGGCAAGAAGACCAAGGCGCTGAAGCCGTAGCCCCAGCGCCTGAGCGGTCGTTCGTCCCGGGCCGCGAGCGGCCGTGGTCCGCTAGTAGACGGGGATGACCCAGTCCTTGTAGTCGTCGAGCCGGCCCTTCACCGCAGCGAAGTAGGTGTCCATGATCGCGCGCGTGACGGGGCCGATGCCACCCTCGCCGACCGGTCGGTGGTCGATCGAGGCCACGGCCGAGATCTGGCCCCCGGTGCCGCAGAGGAAGACCTCGTCGGCCACATAGAGCTCGCTGCGATCGATCGGGCGCGTGACAGTCTGGAGGCCGAGCTCGCGCTGGGCGATCTCGATGATGCCGGCGCGGGTGATGCCCTCGAGGATGTCGTGGTTGACGCCTGGGGTCACCAGCTGACCCTTGCGCATCATGAACAGGTTCTCCGCGCTGCCCTCCGAAACGCGGCCATCTCCGGTGAGCACGATGGCTTCCTCGTGGCCGTTGAGCGCAGCCTCGGTCTTGGAGAAGGCCGGGTTCACATACGAGCCGGTGATCTTGGCCCGTGAGGGGATGTTCAGATCCCCGGTGCGCCGCCACGAGACGGTGCCACAGCTGATGGGCTCGTCGACGGAGATGTAGTCGCCGAACGGCAGCGAGAGCAGGTTGAGCTTCGATTCGAGACCGTGCAGCTTGACGCCGATGGCCTCGTCCGACTTGTAGACCGTGGCGCGCACGTAGCAGTCCTCGCGGTAGCCGTTCTTGCGCAGCAACTCCAGCGTGAGCTGGACCATCTCGTCGACGCCATAGTGCGGGTCCATCATCAGGATCTTGGACGAGTCGACGATGCGCTCGAAGTGCTCGCGAGCCTTGAGCAGGTAGAGCTGCTCGGTCTCGTCGTCCCAGTAGGCGCGGATGCCTTCGAAGACCGCGGTCCCGTAGAGGAACGAGTGGGTCATGATGCTGACCTTGGCCTCCGCCAGCGGCGTCCACGCGTCCTCGAACCAACACACCGTGTCGTCCTGCGGGCGGGCACCGGGGCGCGTGGCATGGGCATCGGCCGTGGCTTCTGCCGGTGTGGGGGCGGGTTTCTGGGTCAACATGAGCGGGAGTATACGCGGAGCGCCGTCGGCGCCGATATCCGCTTCCGGTGATGCTTCGTTCGCCCCGGCCCCGCCGGGCCGGGAGTCAGCATGAGCGGGCCCGTCCGCGGATCCGACTGGGCCCCGAGGTTCGAGCCACACAGGCCCCGACGGCAGAAGACCCGGTCGTGCTGACCGGGTCTTCGGTGCGGCCAGCTCGGCGCGGGGCCGCGGGGGGCCGCGCGGGGCGGCGTCCCTACGGCCGCATGTGCTGCGGCGCGTACGGCAGCAGGGCCACGTGGCGGGCACGCTTGAGCGCGACGGCCAGCGCGCGCTGGTGCTGAGCGCAGGTGCCGGTCTTGCGGCGCGGCTCGATCTTGGCACGCTCACTGATGTAGCGGCGGAGGCGGTTGACCTCCTTGTAGTCGATGGTCTTGGACTTGTCGGCGCAGAAGGCGCAGACCTTCCGGCGTCGGCGGTCGCGGTAGTAGTCGTCGCGGCGCTTGCGCAGTGGCATGGCGGGGTTTCCTTTCCTGGTCGGTAGCAGTGTCGGTGTCAGCAGCCGAGGGTGCGGCTAGAAGGGCAGGTCGTCATAGTCCGCAGCAGAGGCCGTGGGACCGGCCGAGGCCGGACCGGAGCCTGAGCTGCCGGCGGAATCACCGGGGCCGCCGCTGCCGGCGGAACCACCCGAGAAGCCACCAGGAGCCTCGCCGGGGAAGGGCGGTTCACCCTCGCGGTCGCGGCGCTCGAGCGAAGTGACGCGGTTGGCGATCAGCTCGGTCGTGTAGCGCTTGGCTCCGCTCTGATCCTCCCACTGGCGGGTCTGGATACGGCCCTCGACGTAGACCTTGTGGCCCTTGCGCAGCTGCTCCGCCGCACGCTCGCCCTGGTCTCCCCAGACGACGACGCGGAACCACTCGGTCTCGCTCTGCCATTCACCCTGCTGGTCGCGGAAGTTGCGGTTGGTGGCCACGCTGAACTGCGTGACCGCCTGCTGGGTGGACGTGTAGCGCATCTCCGGATCACGGCCGAGGTTGCCGATGATCATGCACTTGTTCAGCGACATGGCTGATCCTCCTCGAAGGTCCGGCGGCTAGACGGCCTTGGGTGCGGCCTCGCTCTCGGATTCGTCGATGACCTCGCCATCGGCCTCCGACTCATCCTCGTCCGCTGGCGGCAGCTCGACATCGTCGTCGTCCTCGTCGAGATCCTCCTCCACGTCCCCTTCGCCCTGCCTCTCGGTACGGCGGACCGGGCGCTCGATGCGGGTCACGAGGTGGCGCATGATCTCTTCGGTGATGTTCAGGCTGCGCTCGAGCTCGTCGATGGCTTCCGAGGGCGCGTCGAAGACGACGATGAAGTAGGAACCCTCGCGGTAGCCGGAGATGGGGTACGCCAGACGACGGCGGCCCCAGGGGCTGACCTTGACGATCTGGCCGCCACCCTCGGCGATGCCGCGAGTGGTGCGATCGAGGATCTGCTGGACGCGGTCATCGGCGGTGTCCGGCCGCAGGACCAACATGAGTTCATAGCGACGCATACGCGCTCACTCCTCCCAATGGGTTTGTCCCACTCGCGTGCCGGGCGTGGTCGCCCCACGGCGGGACTGAAAGGACCGACGCAGGATAGCACAGCCGCTCCGACCGACCTCCACAGCGGCCGACTTCGGCCGATTCACCATGTCACCGGATCGGTGCGGGAACGCACCACCGGGCTGTTGCCCGAACGCACCGCGGCCGGGGGAAGCGAGCGGGTGCACCACCTACACGGTCGGAACCGGGGCCAACGGCCGCCGCGGGGACCGCCAGCCGACCCCGGTCCCCCGCGGTGCGACCACTAGAACATCGACACACACCAGGGTGCATGCTCAGCCGCGAACAACGCGCCCAACCGCCCGATCGCGCCGGCCGTGTGCTCCTCGATGCGGCCGCTCGCGGCAAGCACCGCCGGCGGCGTGCCAGCGAGGTAGATGGCTGCGAGGTCGGTCGTGTCGAGCGATACATCCGCGGGTGCCTCGGTGCGCTCGACTTCGGCCACCGCCGCGCCTGGGCCCCCGCCCGTGCGCAGGCGCCAGTGGCCGGCGTTCCAGGCGCAGAACTCGTCCGCGACCTCGAGCACCAGGTCATCGACCGCCCCGTATCGGCGAGCACCGAGGGCGGCCGGCAGGTCCACCAGGCGCAGCCACAACCAATCAGCTGCGATGAGGCCGAGCGCGCGCGGCTCCGCGAGCAGGTACTGCAGCGGGCACGGCAGCGGCAGGCGGCCAGCCTTGACGGCCACGACCAGGTCCACGTCGAAGAGGTACCGCCACAGCTCTCGCAGCGCGCGCGGCGTGTTGGTCACCGCCTCATTGACCGTCAGCACGTTCTTGGGCCCGAGATGATCCCAGTCGATCTTGACGCGGTAGATGGCGTAGCCCTCCGGCCGGCCATCAGCCTCGTACACCACGCGGAACTTCTCGCTCGCGCCATGGCGGCTGTAATCGGGGTCGGCCAGCACTCCGGAGGTCCACCAGCGCTCGCTACGACTGATCGGCGCCGGGCGTAGCCGCTCGCATGGTCTCGTACACACCCGGGATGAGCTCGGCCGACTCCAGCTCGCTGACGATGCGCACCCGGCCTTGCCGCGAGACCGGACGAACGTAGGCCGTGCGCCGGGTCGAAACCTCGAAGGATCCATCAGCCACCGCGAGGCCGTAGCCGAAGCGCTGGTAGATGGCACCCTCCGAAGCCCACAGGATGGCCACGGGCTCGCCGCGCGCGTGGACGTCGTCGAGCTGGCGCCGCATGAGCGCCCGCAGGATGCCGCGTCGGCGATGGTCGGGCCGCACGCCGACGGCGGTCACCGCGGCTGCCGGTACTTCGCCCCCGGGCACGGTCAGCCGCAGCGTCAGGGCTGCCGCGCCGCCCAGCGCAGTGTCGCTCTCAGGGTGCTCGAATGCACCGATCCAGCGATCGGGCTCGAGCAGCTCCGCCCAGTCGTCGACCTGGGCGCCGGACGTGGCCTCCGCGAAGGCCAGCGTGGTCGGCTCCATGTATGCCCGCAACTGTCCGGAGGTCGGGACGCGCAGGTCCCACGTCGGATCGAGTCGTGTCAGCGCTCATCGGGGCATCCTGCCACGGCGCGGCAGGTCGGGGCCATGCCTCCTCGCACGGCGCCCCGTGGGTCAGGCGTTCGCCGGTACCATCCCCGGGGATCAAGCGTCCTCGGGTGGCGCCTCCACGCGCATGGCCAGGATGGCCTCGAGCGCCGGCCGCCCTCGTTCGAAGGCCTCCACCGTCCGGTCGACCGGCGTACCGCCCATCTCGTCGAGCAACCAGCCGGCCACCGCCGAGCGCATCATGGAGATGGCTGCGTACGCGAGGATGCGAGGCCGCGGATCGAGGCGTGACGTCGACACCCATGTCCCCGGCCAGCTCCTGCGAGAGGACGTCGGCGAAGCGAACCTGGTAGGCCATGGCCGCGGCCATCATCTCGGGTTCGCGGGCGATGAGGGCGATGACCGAGCGCGACAGCTCCGGGTCCCAGTAGGCCTCGGTCATGGCCACCACGCCGCGGCGCAGTGCGTCGAGCGTCGGCTCCTCCGGCGGGCCTTCGGCCAGCGCCACGTGGATGGCCGCGAGCTTGCCCTCCGGGTCGACGATCATGACCTCGTCCTTGGACTTGAAGTAGCGGAAGAACGTACGCCGCGAGACATTGGCTGCCGCGGCGATGTCCTCGACCGTGCGTGCGGCCGTAGCCGCGCTCCTCGAACAGGCGCACGGCTGCGCGGGCGAGGTCCATGCGCGTCTGGCGCTTCTTGCGCTCGCGCAGCCCCTGGGGGATCGGATCCATGGGCGACAGCATAGCTATCCTTCTCACCGTGTCAAATGACACGATGTGACAGATGGCACTATCAGTCGACTGGCACGCAGTGTCACGATGTGGTTCGTGCCGCGGTCGCCGGTGCGGTCATCGCGGCACTCCCGCAATCGAACCACTGATGCCCGAAGGAGAACCTCGATGACGCTTCAGCGACCCCTCGAGCGGAGCCGGGCGGCCGAGCCGTTCGTTCCCCGCCACGACCTCTCACCCTCGCGCCGTCCGCGGCGTGCTCCTGAGCCTGGCCCTGGTGCTGCTGGCCGCCTCGCTCGACTCGACCGCCGTCGGCACGGCCCTGCCGCGCATCGTCGCCGACCTGCAGAGCAGCGACCTCTACACCTGGGTCTTCACCGTCTACCTGCTGGCGATGACCGCGAGCATGCCCGTCTTCGGCTCGCTCAGCGACCGCATCGGCCGGCGACCCGTCCTCTTCGTCGGCCTCGTCGCCTTCGTCGTCGGCTCCATCCTCTGTGGACTGGCCAGTGACATGTGGCAGCTGGTGCTCTTCCGCGGCCATCCAGGGCCTCGGCGCCGGTGCCATCACGCCGGTCACGCTGGCCATCATCGGCGACCTCTTCGCCCCCGCTGATCGAGCGCGCGTCCAGGCACTCTTCGGCTCGCTCTTCGTGCTGGCCTTCCTCATCGGGCCCACGCTCGGTGGCCTCTTCGCCGACACCATCGGCTGGCGCTGGGTCTTCTACATCAACCTGCCGGTCAGCGGTCGTGGCCATGATCGGCATCTGGCGCCTGATGCCACCGCTCGACAGCGACGTCACGCCCAAGCGCTTCGACTTCGCGGGCGTGGTGCTCTTCGTCGTCGCCGTCGTGCCCTTCCTCATCGGTGTGCGCAACCTCCCCGACGGCTCGCTGACCGACCTGGCCGTCGGCGGCCTGATGCTCCTGGGCCTCGCCGATCGGCCTTGTCTTCGTCATCGTGGAGGCCTACGCCGAACAACCCATCGTGCCGGTGCGACTGTTCGCGGATCGGACCTTCGCGGTCGCCTGCGCCGTGGTCTTCCTCTCGGTCGCCGGGCTCTTCGCGGGCGTGGTCTTCCTGCCGCGCTACTTCCAGCTCATCCACGGCGCTTCCGCCACCGAGTCGGGCTGGCAGACCATGGCCCTGCTCGCGGGCCTCATCATCGGCGCCATCGGGGCCGGTAGTGTGGTCGCCCGGACCGGGCGCTGGAAGGTGCTGCTGCTGGGCTCGATGGCCGTGGGTGCGGTCGGGCATGCTTCTGCTGACCGGTCTCCAGGCCGACAGCGAGCTGCCCTATCGTGTGGGGCGCGATGTTCCTCACCGGCCTGGGCCTGGGCCCCATCACCTCGGTCCTGACCGCGGTCATCCAGTCGACCTCGCCGCCCGAGACCATGGGCGTGGCCACCAGCACCCTGACCTCGGCCCGACAGCTCGGCGCCTCGGTCTGGCTGGCGCTCGCGGGCTCGTTACTTCACGGGCGTGTTCGACGACCGTCTGCCCGGGGCGCTGCGCGATGCAGGCGTGCCCGATGAGCTGGCGGCCGGCCTGACCGGTGGCAGCGGCGGCGCCGTGAGCGAAGAGACGGCCGCGGTGGGCGACCTGGCGTGGCCATCCTTGCGGCCCTGCCCGAGGAGGCTCGGGCCCCGGTCGAGCCGTTCATCGGGAGCCATCGTCGACGGCATGCACCAGGCCGTCAGCGTGGCCACGGGCAACGTCTTCTGGATCGGCATCGGTGCCATCACCGTCGCCTTCCTGGTGCTGCTGCCGCTGCGCGAGGTACCCCTGCCCAAGCGGGCACGTGTGGCGCGGGCCGAAGGCGAAGCCGACGCCGCCGATGAGCGCCTCTCCGCCGAGCCGGCCTGAGACCGTACACCGGCCGATGAGCAGGATGATGAGCGCACAGCTGAGGCAGCCCCAGCGCGGACCCTGCCACGATCGCGCAGATGCGCCTCAGTCGAAGGCCGCCGCGAAGAAGTCGGCGAGGCGCCGTTCGTACTCCTCGGGGTACATGAACATGGCCGCCACGTGCGCGGTCTCGGGCACGATCCACGAGTCGACCTCGACACCGGCTTCCTGCGCTGCCTCCAGCAGGACGTAGGCATGCGAGACGTAGGTCGTCTCATCTTCCTGGCCATGGGTGATGTAGAGGTGGCGGCCGGCGAGGTTCTCGGTCTCGCCGAGCACGGTGTGGCTGTCGAGGTCATAGCCGGCGAAGAGCCGGAAGAGAGGGACGGTCGCGGGTGCGAGGAACGTGGGCAGACCCTTTTCCTCGAGATCTTCCTCCACCCGCCGGATCATCTCCGAGTAGCTGCTGTCCTCCCACACCGCCTCGATGCGTTCGTCCACGCCGGCCGCGATGACCACGGTAGCCGCGCCGAGTGACGTCCCCAGCGCGCCGATGCCTCCGGGCGGTGTCTCTCGCTCGAGCAGCCAGTCGACCGCCGCCACGACGTCGCGGTACTCCTCGGTGCCGCCGGCGTAGTAGCCATCCTCGATGGTCGAGGCGCCATGATCGCGCAGGTCGATGAGCAGCACCTCGTAGCCGAGCTGGTGCAGCATCGCGGCCGGCGCCAGCACTTCGGGATGGCGCACGCAGCCGCTCCGGCCGTGGACGACGACGATGGCCGATGCGCCAGGGTCGTCGGCCGGCAGCCACCAGCCGTGCAGCTCGATGTCCTCGTCGCGCACGGCGATCCAGACCGTCTCGTAGTCGTCGGTGAAGTAGGGCGCAGGGTCGAAGTCGCTGGCCCAGCGTGGCGGCGACCATTCGGCAGGCGAGTAGCCCACGTAGTTGCCGCCGCAGTCGGGCTCCACGCTGGCGGCCTCCTCGAAGACCAGCGCCGAGAAGCCCACAAAGGCGGAACCCAGCAGAACCGCGAGCCCCAACAGGATGGCCAGCATCACATGCCTCCTTCGCACACGCGGAGACTCCGTCGGATCGCCTGGCTCGGCAAGTGACGAACGTCCCGAAGACCCGCCATCGTCCTCGGCGTGCCCCGGTACCCCCGGGCCGCGCGGCGAGACGCACGGTCAACGACGCTCAGAAGCGTGGTCCCGGAGGTGGGACTCGAACCCACACGAGGGCGAAGCCCTCAACGGTGTTTAAGACCGTCGCGTCTACCATTCCGCCACTCCGGGCCTGGTACTCGCCGACACTGTAGCGGTCCCCTGCCTGGCCGCCTCGATCGGCCAGTACTTGCGTGATTGCGCAAATACGTAATACCATCGCTGCAACGAGTGCCCCGAACCGAGGAGATCCAGCCCCATGCCCGCGACCGAAGGCCGCCCGCACCGCGTCATCGTCTTCACCACGCCCACCTGTCCCTGGTGCACGCGCGCGAAGTCGTACCTGCGCAGCCGCGGCGTGAAGTTCCGCGAGGTGGACGTGGCCCGTGACCAGGCCGCCGCGCGCGATCTGGTGCGCCGCACCGGCCAGATGGGCGTGCCCGTGGTGGAGATCGATGGCCGGCCCATCGTCGGCTTCGACCAGGGCAAGATCGACTCGCTGCTCGGGCTCAAGTCCGGCGCCCCTGTCCACTAGGCCGGCACCCGGCAGGCCGACTTCCAGCAAGCCACATCCAACGAGAGGTAGACCCATGTCCGAGACCCTGCAGCCCCTTGGCGCCCGTGTGCTCGTCAAGATCACGCCCGAGGAGACCACCACCAAGAGCGGGCTCGTGCTGCCCGATACGGCCAAGGAGAAGCCGCAGCGCGGCGAGGTCGTGGCGGTCGGCGACGACGAGGAGATGATCAACGTCGCGGTCGGGGACAAGGTGCTCTTCCCCAAGTACACCGGCACCGAGTTCAAGATCGAGGACGAGGACTACCTCGTGATCGAGTCGGGGGACCTCCTCGCCAAGGTCCGGTAGGCGTAACCTGACCGGCATGGACACGAACGAGCCCATGCCGGCATCTGGCAGGCAGCGGGCCCTCGTCGTCGGCGGGGGCTTCGCCGGCGTGGAGGCCGCGACCGACCTGGCCAAACACGGCGCCTTCGACGTCACGCTCGTCTCGGACCGCGACTACCTCCGGCTCTACCCCACGTCGGTCCGGCCTTCGAACTGCTCTTCGACATCCACACCCTGTTGCGCAAGAAGCAGGTTCGTGACGAGTTCACGCTGACCTTCTTCGCGCCCATGGCCCAGCCGGGCGCGCGCATGGGCGACCGAGCGCTCGACATGATGGACACGATGTTCGAGCGCTCGCAGTTCCAGCGGCGAGTGGGCACGAAGATCACCGGCTTCGACAAGGCTGATGTGAGCTTCTGGGACGACACGCGTCTCGATGCCGACCTGGTGCTCTTCATCCTGGGCGTCACCGGCCACAGCGTCATCGCTGATCCGGACCTGCCCGCCAATGAGGCCGGCTTCGTCAAGATCGACGACCACTGCCTCGCCGAAGATACGGACGACGTGTACGCCGGGGGTGACATCGCCGCCCTCGAGGGCCCCGACTGGCGCGCCAAGCAGGGTCACACCGCCGAGGTCATGGCCCACACCGCGGCCCACAGCATCGCCGCGCACACGGCCGGGAAGCCCCAGCGCAAGGGCTACCAGGCGCATCTCTCGATCCTGTGCGTGATGGACACCGGCAACGGCGCCGCCTTCGTCTACCGCGGTCGCAAGCGCCAGCTGATGCTGCCGCTGCCGGTCGTGGGCCACCGGATGAAGAAAGCCTGGGGCACGTACGCACGCCTCTCCAAGCGAGGCCGCGTACCGCACCTGCCGGGCATGTAGCCGCCGAACCCCCCAGACGCGAAGAAACCGCTCGCCTTGTGCGGGCGGTTTCGCGTGTCCAGGGGTGCGTGGAGGTGACGACCGGATTCGAACCGGTGAATGCTGGTTTTGCAGACCAGTGCGTTAAGCCTCTTCGCCACGTCACCCCGCGTGCGGCCATGATGCTACCAGCCTCGGCCTGGCTGAGTCGTGGCTGCCCCTCGAGGATTCGAACCTCGGTTCTCGGATCCAAAGTCCGGTGTCCTACCACTAGACGAAGGGGCAGCGAATCACCCGGGACAGTCTACGGCGTAGGGAGAGGGAGTGGAGCGGAAGACGGGACTCGAACCCGCGACCCTCACCTTGGCAAGGTGATGCTCTACCAACTGAGCCACTTCCGCCCGATCCTCGAGCGACCGACCGGCGCCATTGAGGTGGTGCCGAGAGCCAGATTCGAACTGGCGACACCGCGATTTTCAGTCGCGTGCTCTACCAACTGAGCTATCTCGGCCCGCCGGTGCGGTCAGGACATTACACCACATCATGGGCGGTCCGCACAAACGCCATCGGACCCGCTCCAACGCGCTCGTGGAGTGTTGTTGATTCTTCACCCCCGACGCGTCCGCGGAAACGTTTGCTTCCGCTAGAGTAGGAGATGGCCGAACCTCCGTGCGCGGAGGACGGGGGAACCACTCTCACCAGGGGCGAATCGCGGACCCGCCGCCAAGGCTGCCGTCGCAGCCGAGCCCGACAGCTCACCTCGCAGGCCAAGCCGATCGAACGAACGAGGTGACCTCGTGGCTTGGCCGCAACTTGCTGCACCATCTCCCGACACGTCCCCCGCGGTCTCGCGCCGTCGTCTCTCGACATTGCAGCGCAACCTGACGCTCGACCTCTCCTCAGCGGTAGGCCTGGGCACGACCACGGCCATCGTGAGCGTGCTGCTGCCGTCGGTGGCACGTCGCGAGGGCCTCGATGCGATGGGCCTGGCAGCGCTCGCAGCCCTGCCCTTCCTGGCCACGCTGCTGACCATGTTCGCCGGGCGCATCGGCCCGCGCTCGCCTGCCCGTCTGGCGATCCTGCGCGCCGCCGGTGCGGTCGGTCTGCTGCTGGTGCTCATCGCCCCGCATCCGCTACTCATCGCAGCCACGACGTTCACCTTCTGGGTCTCGTTCGCGTTGGGTGCGCCGTTGCAGCAGCGCATCTGGGCCACCATCTATCCCTCGCCCGACCGCGGCCGGCTGCTCGGGCTGGTGGGCACCGGACGCTTCACCGCCGGCACGCTCGCGCTGCTGGCCATCACGGTCGCTGCCTCCTCGACCGGCTGGGTGCCGATCGTGGCGGTAGTGGCCGGCATCGGCGCGCTCAGCAGCCTCGCGGTCGGGCGCATGGAGGTCCCCGGCATCGAGTCGGGCCACTCATTCAGTGCGAAGGGCTCGCTGCGCGCGGTCGTGGGCACACCCATGGTCCGACGCATCGCCGGTGCGCAGCTCCTCTTCGGCGCGGGTGTGATGGCGGCTCCCGCCTTCATCGCCATGGTCCACGTCGACCGTCTCGGCCTCGACGTCAGCGATATCGCCCTTGCCGGACTGGTCAGCTACGGCAGTACCGCCGCCACCATCGCGATCTGGGGACGGCTCGCGGGCAGGTTCGGGAGCGCTCGCGGTCATCTCGACCGGCACACTCCTCGGGGCCGTCGCCCTCGGAGTCTTCGCCCTGGCCCCGGGCTTCGGAGCCATCCTCGCCGCGACCTTCCTGCTGGGCACCTCCAATGCCGCGGTCAATGCCTCCTGGCCGCTGCTCATCGCCGATCACGCAGCCGAGGGCGAGCAGGCGCAGGTCGCGGCCGGACTCAACTCGATCATGGGCCTGCGTGGGCTGAGTCACGCCCTTCCTGATGATGGCGCCGGTCAGTGCCGGGCTCATGGACGAGACCGGCGGCTTGCTCCTGAGCATGGCCGTCGCGGGTGCCGGCGCCCTCCTCTACGGCCGGATCAGCGGCATCGTGCGCCTGCCTGGTGGCGCTGCTGACCGCGTCCGTGCCTTCGAGGCGCGCGCAGCGCTCGTGGCACGGCCTCAGAACCGTCCGGCGATACCCGCGAGCTCGCTCTCGTCGATCTCCGGCTGGCCCGACAGCTTGCGCAGGCGGTTGACACGATCGACGATAGCGGGGTGGGTGCTGAACAAGCCGCGCGCGCTGTGGTCCAGCTTCTTGACGGGGTTGACCACGTAGAGGTGCTGGGTGGCCTTGTTGGCACCTTCCAGCTTCTGGGTGTCGGTGCCCAGCTTGGCCAGCGCGCGTTCCAGACCGTAGGGGTTGCGTGTGAGCTCGACGCTGGTGGCATCAGCGAGGTACTCGCGCTGGCGGTTGACGGCCATCTGCACCAGGCGCGCGAAGAGCGGCGCGAGGATAGCCACGAGCAGCCCCAGGAAGAGGATGAGGACCTGCGCGCCGCCACCACCACCACCACTGCTGCGCCGGCCGCGGCTCATGCTGCCCCAGAAGGTCATGCGCGCGAGCATGTCCGCCATCAGCGCGATGGAGCCCACCAGTACGCCCACGAGCAGGCTGAAGCGGATGTCGTAGTTGGCCACGTGAGCCAACTCGTGACCGATCACGCCCTGCAGCTCTTCGCGGTCGAGCCGGTCGAGCAGGCCGCGCGTCACAGCCACGCTCGCGTGCTCGGGGTCACGCCCGGTGGCGAAGGCATTGAGTGCCGGGTCCTCGATGACGTGGACCCTGGGCAGGGGCAGGTCCGCGGCGAGGCTCAGCTCGCGCACCACGTTGACCAGCTGTGGTTCGTCGGTCTCGCTCACCTCGTGGGCGCGTGCGACCCCCAGGATCATGCTGTCGCCGCCATAGAAGGCACCCAGCGCCACGACCAGCGCGATGATGCCGCCGATGGGCACGAAGAAGACGGCCGCGGTGGGGTCGCCGGCGATACCGAAGCCGATGAACCAGGCCAGGGCCGCGAAGATGACCACGACCGCGGCCATGAGCAGCACCGAACGGCGCTTGTTCTGGCCGATCTGCTGATGGAACGTCTCGCGCACGAGCGTCATGGCCGCTCCTCAGGCACGTGGGCGACCCGGGACGGCATGCTCGGGTCGGGTGACCCCCCTACTTGTCGTCGTCCTTGCCGAAGCCCAGGTCGACCTCCGGTACCTGCTCCGCCTCTGGCTCGGCATCGAAGAACTCGCGCTTGTCGAAGCCCAGCGGCCCGGCGATGAGCACGTTAGGGAAGGTGGCGATCGAGGTGTTGTAGTCGAGGACCGAAGCGTTGTAGTGCTGGCGCGCGAAGCTGATCTGGTTCTCGGTGGTGGTCAACTGCTCCTGCAGCTCGAGCACGTTCTGGTTGGCCTTGAGCTCGGGATAGTTCTCGACCGTAGCGAAGAGTGAGCGCAGCGTGCCGGTGAGCATGTTCTCGGCTTGTGCCTGCTCATGCGTGCCCTTGGCCCCGGCAGCCACCGCGTTGGCCCGCGCCTCGGTGACGGCGGTGAGCACGGACTCCTCGAAGCCCATGTAGCCCTTGACCGCATCGACCAGGTTGGGGATGAGGTCCCAGCGTCGCTTGAGCTGCACCTCGATCTGCGCGAAGGCCTCATCGATACGCAGGCGCCGCTGCACCAGTCCGTTGTAGATGAGGATGCCGGCAGCGAACAGGATCACCACGATGATCCCGACGATCAACAAGATCTCCATCAAGTCCTCCGATCGGCGTCAGCGATCATGCGACCGCCCTGCACCGTCAAGGGTACTCGCATGTGCCCCCGCGGCGCATCACCAACGGGTCCACCGCCAGCGCGGGACCATCGGGACCGCCGACCCATCCGCTGCAGACGTCGGACATCGGCCGCTAGCGGCAGGCGACGCAGTGGACGTCCGCCGGGGTCTCGCCTTCGAACAGCGCCGTGACCCAGTCGATGAGGCGGACACCTTCGACCTCGAGCTCGTAGAGCTCGTCGCGCCAGAGCACGGTGTGGTCGTTCCCGGGTGCGGTGTAGCTCGCGACCGGGACGCCCTCGGCCTCGATCTCGGTCTCGATGCGATCGATGTGCCTGACGAGGTCGTCCGCAGGCACGCCCACCAGTCCCGCGTAGAAGACCTGGGTCTCGTCGTAGGCGTGATCGAAACGGGCGAACGTGACATCCGGGGCATGCCGGCCGGCATGGACGTAGAGACCAGGGATGCTCCAGTCGCGCACGGTCACCCCTGCCAGCTCGGGCCAGTCGGGCAGCGCGGCCATGGAGCCCCAGAGCGTGCCGATGTAGGCGTTGAGCAGGGGGTCGTCGGGATACGCGCCCGAACCATCGCCTAGCGTCACGACCCGCGCCTGCGGCAGACGATCGGCGGCGAGCGCGGCATAGAGCGGCGTGGGCACCGAGCCGGCGCTCACGCCGACCACGATCAGCTCGGACGTGTCGGGGAAACGCTCGACAAGGTGGTCCAGCGCGGCGTTGGCGTTGACCGCGCCGCGGTGCTCGATGACCAGGTCGTCCGCGTAGACGTGCGCCTTGTCGCCGAGGTGGACGTCGCCGGTGCAGTAGGGCACGTACACGAACGAGTGGTCCGCGAGCGGGTTCTCGGGGTCGTCGAAGTCGAACACGCCGCCGCGGCTGGCGAGCGACTCGGCGCTGACCTCGCTCGACGAGACGTACGCCACCTCCGGACCATCGAGGGCGCAGGTGGCCTGGCTGAAGCAGGCCCCGCCGCCCTCGAAGTAGAGCACCACCTTCGTCGGATCGGCGACGCGCTCGAGGAAGGGCACCGCGCTGCCATCGGCACAGGTCGTGTCCGGCCCGCCGTCGAACGGGCTCCACTCCCCCGCCGCTGCGGCCGGTAGCGAGTGTGCCAGCGCTGCGATGGCACAGGCGACCGAAGCCGGACGCAGCGTGTCGATCATGACGGCCTACTCGATGGGGGCACCGGCGCGGGCAAGGTCGGCCAGGCCGCCGGCGTCGGCGATGTCGGTGAAGCCGGCCGCGGCCATCCGCCCGGCGGCGAGGTCGCTGCGACGACCGCTGCGGCAGTAGAGCAGGTACGGTTCGAGCGGGTCGAGCTCAGCGATGCGCTCGCTGAAGTCGGGCGCCTCGACGTCGATGTTGAGCGCACCCACCACGTGGGCGGCCGCGTACTCCTCGGGCGTACGCACGTCGATGACCGTATGGCTTCCGGCCTCGATGAGCTCGACGGCTTCGG